>NZ_CP040094.1:2105000-3527500 GCF_013343235.1 Nostoc sp. TCL240-02
ATTATGTCAGCAAACATTAAAAAGCAAAAATATAATGCTTTGATTAACACATTAGAATTAAATTGGTCTAAATCCGATTCTGTCAAGCCTTTAAAGATAACCTACAAGAAATTTCAAACCTCTCGAGTAATCACAACTATTATTTTTCCGGTAATTTTTTACTACATCAAACGTGGCCCTTATCTTTATGCCATTCGTCCTACAGAATTTGAGGATGAAAACTACTACTGGGAAGGTTATCGGTTAGATCGAATTCTAGATGTAGAAATATTAGATTGGGATAATGAACAGATTCCAGTCAAGTTACGCGAACTCAAAGATGAAAATCAACTACCCACTCCTGAAGACGTAGAAGATTCTTTAGATGCTGATACTTTGGGTTATGCCTTTTGGAAAACTCAAAAAATGATGTTTGTCAGATTTGAACGCAATCATTACAGAAATTATATCCAGGATACTTCGCGGCAGAAAATCTTCAAAGAAATTAATTTCCAAAATTTTCAGGAACTTAATAGCGATTTAGAGAGATTTTTCAATAACAAAGAGATTACCCTAATTTTACAGTCTTTGCGGGGACAGATTAATGAGAAATATGTCTTTTGTATAGCCAAGTTTTACGAAGAAGATATTGATGTTTTTTTGCGAATTTTAATTTGGGGTAAAAATGTCAAGGTTATTTTACCTTTTGAGTTGAAAGATAAAATCTTTCAAGAGATTCAATCCACGATGAAACAGTATCAAGAGAAATAGAAAGTGTGTACAGGGAATAGGCTAGAGAGATGAATTTGAATTCTATTAACAAACCAAAGCTAACTATTCGTTTTGAAGAAGCATTAGTGTATGCAACTCAACTTCATACTGAACAAGTAAGAAGAATTAGTGGTGTTCCTTACATTAGTCATTTGCTCAGTGTGACTGCATTGGTTCTAGAAGATGGGGGAAGTGAAGATGAAGCGATCGCAGCCTTACTCCATGATGCCATAGAAGATCAGGGAGGGAGAAGAACTGGTGAAATTATTCGTCAAAAATTCGGCGACAAAGTAGCAGATATTGTTGAAAGTTGCACTGAATCTGATGCTGTTCCTCAACCACCTTGGAAAGAACGTAAACAAAAATATCTTGAGAATATTTCTCAGGGTTCACCAGAAGTTCTAAGGGTAGCACTCGCTGACAAAGTACACAATGCACGCTCAAATTTGAGTGAATGGTATCTCTATGGAGAAAAAGCTTGGAATAAAGAACAACGCCAGAGAACTCTTTGGTTTTATCGCTCAGTTATAGAAGTGGCGCAAACATTAATAGATTCCAGGCTTTTAGAAGAATTCCGACGAATTGTTCAGCAATTAGAAGCTATTGAGTAAGGACAAATTACTTTCCGCAGATAATTTTTCTGATTGGCGATGGAAATTCCTGTTTCCTAGAGGATGTCAAACTTAAAAGTGTTAGTTCACTAAATTTCTTGCAAAAGTCAGTTCGCAAATAAATTACTGACATTAATTTTCTCAAAATTTAGGAGACAGGGGTTATGAAATATTCATTGCGTAAACAATCAAAAAAAGGTTCTACTATATCTTTTGAGCAGGTGCAGCAAGAACCACCTTTGTGGAAATCTCCGTTAACTTGGCTTTGCGCTGCTGGTGGTGTGTTGCTGATTGGAATTCCTTTAGTTATGGACAACGTAACCCATCGGGTAAATAGTGCGTTTTTGGTCGATATATCTCTGTCAAACCAACCTTACCAAACTTCCCTAGAGGCGCTTTGTCGCCAGTATGTTGAGCATTTGGTGGAAGGTGATGTCCGAATTTTAGGGAAGTTTGCAGATCGGGCGATAATATTGAGCAATCAGGAGTTTCAAGAGCGCGATCGCCTATCAATACAAAACCAATGCAAATATATTACCACGCAACCATCAGGAATTGGTCGAGTTCCAGGAACATCGTTAATTGATGCGCTCTCTCGTCTAGAAACAGAGATTGGGCACCAACAAAGCCAAGATAATACCCGACCAGTGGCGGCGGTAGTCGTTATCCAAGCTGCTGAACTTGTCAATCACCAACAACAAGATTTTACTGTCATTAAATCAAAGATTGAGGCTATTATCCACAAAGGTGGTGCATTAGCGATTATTGGCCCGGATGTCGATTTACAGAACCAATTAAGTAGCCAGCTTAGTTCGGTGAAAAATACTCAAATTTGCACCTACTCTGACGGTCAGGCTTGTCTCGATTGGCTCTTCCAAATCGGGCGGAAATAGACCTTTCCTAATAGGGACTAAGATAATTTTAGTAATTACAGGAACAGAAGATGACCGCCAAAATCTCACCCAAACGCATTGAGAGACTTGAGCGCTGGCTGAAAATTATGCCAAGAACTTTGCTGAGAATGCCAGACTACGACCGAGCAAATATCATCGCCGCAATTAAAGAATATGCCAAATTTAATTTAGCGAATTCACAGATTGCCAAATATGATGCTGTGCGCTCTCGCCGTTTATCGCGTAATCAGCGACAGATTACCCAATTTATTGTCATTCTCGCAGGGTCTTTGACTTTTTCTGTAGCCCCGCAATTACTGGCTAAACAAGCAGGACGAGGCCCTTGGGCAATATCAGCAGGTTTATTGGGCGGAGGATTAGCAAGTTTTTATGCTCATAGCAATGCGACTAAAGTGTTAACAGGAATTAAGCTGAAAAATAGTACACAAAATAATCGCAAAGCTATTCTAGAACGCAAAAATTAAGGAGGATTTATGTTGGAAGATAATTTTAATCAGTTTGAGGAAACTCCTCAAGATGTATATATTCAAACTCAAGGCGAAATGCTTAATGAAATAGAAGGAATTCATGATAGCAAACCTAATAAAGAGGCACTAGCGATCAGTGTATCTCTCAGTATTATTGAAGCAGCAGTTGCTTTTTATATGATTGCCTCGGCTGGGGTTTTGATTGCTGCAATGGTTAGCTTGTTTCCTGTGGCTTTGCTTTGGGCGATCGCTAATCATCATGCCGAGAAAGTAGAACTACCAGAAGCTTACGACGAATTAGTAGAAAAATATTATGCAACAGTTCAAGAATCATCCTGAAAAAATCAGCCGAGAATTTGTACTTACACTTGAAATAATTCCTGATGAACGGGATTACAAAGAACAGATCGTTGATGCTCGTCTCAAGTGGATTTCTGAAAATGACCCACACAATCCTCTCAAGAACTTTAGCATGGTTGACTCTCAATGTGAGATAGATTTTTTTGTGTTTCGCCAGCAAGAATTAGAACAAGAAAAAGAAAGGCATATTCATCAGCTAATGCTTGAGTTACAACAAGAGTTACAAGAAATTCAAACAGATGAACTGCCTGAATTGGCTATCAACTTAATGGGGCCAGATTATTTGGTACAGGATAGAATCCAAAAATATCGAGAGCAAGAAACCAGGAAACAAGAAGCAATTTGCCATGAGGAAGTTAAATTAATTGCAGGCAGATATAATAGCCTCAAACAGCAATGCGAAGAACGGATTAACCAAGCTCGTGCTAACTATCAAGCTGCCTTTTGCATTTGGCAAGAAGAGCGTGGTTGGGGACTAGGGACTGGGGAGCAGAGGGGCAGAGGAGCAGAGGAGCAGAGAGGAAAGAGGTAATTTTTCATTCTCCCCAATGCCCAATCCTCCATACCCCATGCCCTGTTTGGCCAATGCCCTAATACCTAGCGTGTTGATTTTGTACCTTTTCAGGGGTTAAAAAATCATGCACAATCCTTGCTGAGTAAAATTTGCAGTGAGAAAAGTTATTTTTCGCGTTCTTTAAGTAATGAGTAATGAGTAATGAGTAATGAGTAAATAACTATTATTTATAAAGTAAAATTGAATTACCACATTCTTTTTTACTCATGATTAATTATAACGCAAATCTCAGTATTCAATAAAGAACAGAAAATTTGGCGATAAGAGTTATCAAAGCTTATTCTGAGCTATATAAAAGACCTTTTGACGACGCTGGCAAAATCTTGTCTAAACAATTTTTAAGAAGCGGGACATCAATAGGAGTAATGAGTAATGAGTAATGAGCAATGAGTAATAAGTAAAAAAATATTTATTATTTATTCACCGTGAGCTAAAAATCTGTAAAAACCTCTAACTCATTACTCATTACTTATTACTTATTTTTCATGGTGCAAACTGTTCAGAAGCTAAATATGCACAATCAAATAAAGACTTTATCAATAAGTATTCTATAGCCTTAAAGGAAGCCAGTGAAACCATTTATTGGATAAAAATAATGATAAAATCGGAGTTAGTGTCAAAATCAAAATTTCAAAACCTGATAGAAGAGAATGAAATAATTATTAAGATATTAACGACTTCAATCAACAAATTGAAAGAAAAATAAAAAATAATCCACTCATTACTCATTACTTATTACTTATTTAATTTGGTTCACCGATGAAGACACCAAAACTGTATGAATAAAAAATGGGTAAATCTCATCAAAGTCAACACCCTACCTAATACCCAATACTTATGAAAAACTACTTTTTTCAAGCTGCAAAGATATTTTTTAATCCAGAAACTCTAGTTCCATTCATTATCGGTACGATTTTTTTATCTGTTCTAGGGAATGCTCTCACCCAAATATTATTTAATCTTTTTGGCACTACCACAACTGCTGCTGTGGGAATTGCTTTAGGGTCTGTATTAATTTTTATGTTTTCAGTGTGGTTTTTGGCTAAGTCATTAAGTAAAATGCGATCGCCTGAAATCGATTTAGGTAAATTGCCCCCCAAGAAACACAAAGGACTAATATTGTTAGTGAGTCGGGATGAACCTTGTCAAAGAGCAATAGATTATCATCTCCCAGAACTAGAATATTGTTGGTTAATTTGTTCTTCCCAGTCTCTTGATTTAGCCAAAAAGTTAAAACAGAATTTTCCGACGTTAAAAGTTGCAGAACCAGTTGTGGTCAACGATATCTACGATCCTCTAGAGTTCTATCAAGTTGTGAAAAAAATCTACAAAAATCTCCCGGCAGGATGGACAATAGAAGATGCGATCGCTGATTTTACTGGCATGACTGCCCAAGGTAGTGTAGGAATGGTACTTGCTTCGTTGTCTGTACAAGGTCTGTTACAATACACGCCAGCTGAATTTAAAGATGGACAACCTACTGGTTATTCTCTCAACTCGATTGAAATTACTCTCAAGGAGCAGTTTCGCAGAGGAAAAAACTAAGTAATATTTTTATCTATGTCAATGTTTATACTTTATGCTTAAGTTTGCAGGCGATCGTTATTTTCAGTAAAAGTATTGTTATATCTAGGTTTAAGGCAATTTATAAGAGTTTTGTATCAGCTTCATCTACACACCTCGGCGAATCGCCCAAACCATACCTTTTTCGTTGAGGTGTGTCGATTGCTTACAGAGAGAGGGTTTGAGCTATGTGGTTTGGCCAATTTTTACTGAGGATGTACAATATTTTTAGAGGTGTGTCGATTTTGGCGCTGAAACCCTTACTGGGTAAAGGCTCCTAGACGAACTCCCTACCGATTGGGTTAAATCGGATTAGTTGGAAACGTTGTAACCCATATGCTTGGGGATGCAGCCTCGTTAGCCCTACCGATTGGGTTAAATCGGATTAGTTGGAAACGTGAATCTCCAAGAATTTGGTAATCATTTGAATCGAGAATCCCCTACCGATTGGGTTAAATCGGATTAGTTGGAAACTCTTTTACTCCTTAATCGTTATCTCACCTCCTTGCCTCCCTACCGATTGGGTTAAATCGGATTAGTTGGAAACTTGACAGTGTGAAAGTTTCTACCATCTGTACTACCCTACCGATTGGGTTAAATCGGATTAGTTGGAAACAGCTGTTACTTGGATCGTCAACCTCGTAAAGATTGACCCTACCGATTGGGTTAAATCGGATTAGTTGGAAACATAATTTAGAGGAAAAGTCAGAGAGTTCAAACGATCGGATTCCCTACCGATTGGGTTAAATCGGATTAGTTGGAAACGGAAGACCACTTCCTCTTGATGGAATTGTTTCTAGCCCTACCGATTGGGTTAAATCGGATTAGTTGGAAACGTTGATTTTAAAGCCTGGCTACACTGAACTACGACCCTACCGATTGGGTTAAATCGGATTAGTTGGAAACAATTGATCTTGGATGCCGGTAAACAGTTTCAGGTTGACCCTACCGATTGGGTTAAATCGGATTAGTTGGAAACACAACGTCCAACACTTCGCTAAGAATCAGTTGCCCCTACCGATTGGGTTAAATCGGATTAGTTGGAAACAAAATATCAAACCTATTATTAAACTGGAAATGTAAGATATACCCTACCGATTGGGTTAAATCGGATTAGTTGGAAACTGTAATTGGTTTCCCGGTCTTCGGGTCGATTGGAGCTGGTTCAACCCTACCGATTGGGTTAAATCGGATTAGTTGGAAACCCCAATGTTTTTTGGCCTTATCACTGTCCTGAGAAAGTCCCTACCGATTGGGTTAAATCGGATTAGTTGGAAACCTCCTAAATTCGATAGAGAAGCGGAAGAACTACCAGCAGCCCCTACCGATTGGGTTAAATCGGATTAGTTGGAAACGCTGGCAGTAACTTGTTTAGACCAAGAATTGTGCCAGCCCTACCGATTGGGTTAAATCGGATTAGTTGGAAACGCCAACGTCACTGCGTGAAAAACCAATCTGCGTGTTCCCTACCGATTGGGTTAAATCGGATTAGTTGGAAACATTTCGCTCACGATGCCTCTACCAAATGTTTATTTTTAGTCCCTACCGATTGGGTTAAATCGGATTAGTTGGAAACGCTTTTAACACTCCTGCTAAATTGGTACTGGTAGAACCCTACCGATTGGGTTAAATCGGATTAGTTGGAAACGAAACTACTGAACAAGCCGCGCTCAAAAGGAGGCCGCAAAACCCTACCGATTGGGTTAAATCGGATTAGTTGGAAACAATTTGTGGCATTAAGTCTAAGCTCATCTTAAACCCTACCGATTGGGTTAAATCGGATTAGTTGGAAACATGACAGGTAAAATGGTTAGAAGCTCCCACGAAAAAACCCTACCGATTGGGTTAAATCGGATTAGTTGGAAACTCTGGAGGAGCGGCTTGAGCGATAATTGGAGAAAATAAACCCTACCGATTGGGTTAAATCGGATTAGTTGAAAACCATTAAAAACCTCCTGTATCCGTAACTGGTAACAGGAGGTAATTTTTAGTGACAATAAAATATTTAACAAAAAAACGATTAGTAATTATCTCCTTATTTAAGGATTTTTATTAACTTCTTCCTCTTTTCCATAACGATATAAGATTAATTTTTCTTGAGAAGAACGACAGCTAACCCGCACACCTTGAGTGACACGAAAGTGGTCAATATCTCCCATATTAGTATACTTGTCATACTGCAATCCTCCATGTTTTTTGAGAATAGTAGTATCACCACCAGAATCTTCTAACAGATAAGAAACTTTAGCTAAAGTCTCTTGTAACTTTACCCTTTGCTGCTTATCTTTTACCTTTTTGTAGTCAGCTTCAAAGGAATCTTGATACTCTAAATTAAAAAATGAAAGTAAATCTTCTGAGAGCAAATCTTCTTTACACTGATTCCAGATTAACTGCCCCCAAGTCGAAAGTGTCATTTGCTCGTCAATTTCTGCAAGCATAGCTTCGGGAATTCCGACTGTTTCACTTGCAGAAAGTCCAGCGCCAGCATCCAATAATGCTAGTTGACGTGCATAAGGTTTAATTAAAGAAACATCTACAGCTATAGGTAAGCGCGGGATAGTAATTAAATCAGATTTTTCGCCTTCAAATATATAAATTATTTCATCGGCATAAAACATCCCAATAGTATTGAGATAACCTTGTAAACTCTTGAAACTACCAACCAAATTAAAATAAATTTTGTATTTATCCCGTTTCAATTGTGGTATCGTATCTTGTAACCAAACAATTAACGCATCAATTCCCAGAGAAAAAGCTTCGGTACTAGCAGTAGAAAGCCCACTAGGAGCAAAAGTACTAGTATTATTTAATCCTTGTTTTCTGAGAAAATCTTCAACAATTTTAGCAGTAGTTTTACCTTGAGATGTATCAGTAGCAATGAGAAAATGAATATCTTCTTTTCCCTGACTGAGATTATCTTGATAAATGCCATAAATTCCATTTAACTCTGCACTAGCACGACGAATCTGGGAAATTTTAGCACCGGACAGTTGTTCGTCGGATCTTTGTTTGAGAATTGCAATAATCTGCTTGACATCCTCTGGTGTTTTATCTTCATTTAGATTTGCAGTATCCCGCAAGCGCGAATACCAATCTTTTTCGTCAGGATTGGCTCGGTTGATTTGATTGGTGAGTAAGCTAGTACCAATGGTAGAAATAATAACTTTACGCATGATAATTTAGAAAGTGGGGTGAAGATACGAAATATTTTATCTTTAGTTGCGCCACGCTAACCAAAGGTATCGTCTGGGTTAAGGCGATACCTTTGCCACAATTATCAGCAATCAATTGTCATCGAAATCATCATCATCAATATCTAATTGTTCATCACTTACATCTAGTTCTGGACTAGCGTGTTGATTTTGTACCTTTTCAGGGGTTAAAAAATCATGCACAATCCTTGCTGAGTAAAATTTGCAGTGAGAAAAGTTATTTTTCGCGTTCTTTAAGTAATGAGTAATGAGTAATGAGTAATAAGTAATAAGTAAATAACTATTATTTATAAAGTAAAATTGAATTACCACATTTTTTTACTCATGATTAATTACAGAAATGTTGAATGCTGATACAAAACTTTACATTATTAGTTACACTAAGTCTCAAAAGCTTAAATTAGTCAGCAAAACATCATCTCCTCAAACCAATGAACATAGCTGATTTTCTGACACATACAAGATTGAAGATAGCGGAATTTATCTAATAGTGTATGTCCCCATTGTTCGGGAATAGATAAAAGCTGTAAAATCAGATAGGCTATCAAGCTCACGTAAATTTGTATGGTAATACCATTGACGTTTTTGGTAATGAGTTTGTCAAGTTTTAAGTGCATCTTTAAAAACTTCCACAACAATTCAACTCCCCAACGTAATCGATAAATATCCCTAATTTCATCATCATGAACAGCTGCATCTCCCGACTCTGGTAAATTAGTCACTAAGCGAAACTCGGTTTTTGTCTCTAAATCACAGAAATTAATTACTCTATAAGCTTGAGCATCATCAGATGCACCAACTTTGACCAATCCATTTGAGCCATCAAATTCTAGTTTCCAATTGTTTTTTATCCGCAAAACAAAATATTTGTTTTCTTGTACTAATTCTTGGATAAATTTTAATCCAGCAAAACCCCTATCCATTACTCCAACAGCATTTATTGGGAGACTAGACATCATTTTGGAACCAAATTTATAATCATGGTCATGTCCAAAATTGATGAAGTTATCTTCTGGGCTTCCTGTGGAGAGATTTAAGGAACTAAACAGCTTGACTTGATGATGACCTAGTACCCATAACAATTTACTTGTGAGAGTAATAATTGTTGAATCTATTGGACAAATTGCATATTTATTGTGTAACTTTTTTTGAACTTTCTTCTGTACTAATTCATTTAATTTTTGGTAAATCTCTTGAAAAGGTTTTTGGCTTCGATGTAAATTTGCTTTAGAGAAAGTAGAAATATCTACCTCAAAACAATTGTTATTTAATCTGTTAAACAAATCTCGCATACTTGTTAAGCTGTTATCCAGGGCATAGGATAGCCAGCACTCAAAAAACAGACGACTGTTCAATACTGGATAATCGTTTTTTGGCAGGCTTTTCAGTATATCTTTGACAATTTTGGGAAATGAATTTATAATCACAATCAAACTAATATATTTTAAGCCTTAGCCCAAAACTACCATATTTTGGGCTATTTTTATCGGATTTTTCTTAACATTCAACACTTCTGGATTAATTATAACGCAAATCTCAGTATTCAAGAAAGAACAGAAAATTTTGCGATAAGAGTTATCAAAGCTTATTCTGAGCTAAATAAAAGACCTTTTGACGACGCTGGCAAAATCTTGTCTAAACAATTTTTAAGAAGCGGAACATCAATAAGAGTAATGAGTAATAAGTAAAAAAATATTTATTATTTATTCACCGTGAGCTAAAAATCTGTAAAAATCTCTAACTCATTACTTATTACTTATTACTTATTACTTATTACTTATTTTTCATGGTGCAAACTGTTCAGAAGCTAAATATGCACAATCAAATAAAGACTTTATCAATAAGTATTCTATAGCCTTAAAGGAAGCCAGTGAAACCATTTATTGGATAAAAATAATGATAAAATCGGAGTTAGTGTCAAAATCAAAATTTCAAAATCTGATAGAAAAGAATGAAATAATTATTAAGATATTAACGACTTCAATCAACAAATTGAAAGAAAAATAAAAAATAATCCACTCATTACTCATTACTCATTACTCATTACTCATTACTTATTACTCATTACTCATTACTCATTACTCATTACTTATTACTCATTACTTATTACTCATTTAATTTGGTTCACCGATGAAGACACCAAAACTGTATGAATAAAAAATGGGTAAATCTCATCAAAGTCAACACCCTAGTTCTGGACAGTCCACTTCTTCAACTTTATATGCACCCCAAAGAAAACTTTCGGTCTGGCGATCGCATTGCTCCTCAATACGCTGTAAGCTTTCTTCAGTGGTAGATTCATAACTTGAATTAAAATTCCAACCAAAAGATGTATCACTTGGCATAATTTTCTTCCTTGCAAACAACTAAATACTTTGATAGATTAATCTCGACGCATCACTCGTTTAGTATCTTTATCATCATTGAAGGCTTTTCTAATCTTTTCAGCAACTCCGAGAGCATTAGGAATAGTAAATAAAAAAAGCTTGGAATGAGAATAATCGCTCGAAAATATCCGAATATCTCCTAATAAAAGCGGTTTCTTGCCTAAGCAGGTTCTACCCAAATCTAAAAATTGGTATAGCAAACCTCTTTCTACCTTAATATCCAGCACTCTATACAGTTCGATGAAATTTACTTCTTTCCAAAAAACACCAGTTTTAGTAATCAGCCTTTGAGTAGTTAAAATATAGTTGGTGGAGCGAATTTGGAGGAATTTCCAATATAAATATGGCAAAGGTAAAATTGTCCAACCAAAAATAATTAACAGCAGATTCCAGAGAAACCTTTCAACAATTATTTTGAATAGAGAAGGATGAAAGCTTAAAATTCCTGACTCTGCTGCTGGCGAAATCATGCTTTTTTTGTAAACGTTCTTCATCATCTCTACTCCGAATTGCTATGTAGTTGCCTTTTTTGATTGCAATTGGAGTATGACATAGCAGTGGAAAGCGAGGATTCCGAGAGATTTAAGATGGCGATCACGGCCAAAGTTTCTCAAAACCTTTTGGTCGATTTTGTTGTGAGTTAAGAAACTGCACAAACTGTTTTGATTCAGGAGAATCATCAGGAAAAAGCGTCAGCAGTTCTAAATATCCTGGGGTGATTTTGGGAATAGGTTTGTTGGGATTTTTGGGATCTTTGACTAAGCGAACTAGGGGATACATTCGATGCCAGAGTCTACCGATTTGCCCCATTTGCCCAGTAATTGACGAACGGTAAATTGAACCTTCTGGCTGAAGTCGGGAAATTGCCTCTTGATAAGGGCCATGCAGCCAAAAGATAGCCTCACTGTCTTCTCGTTCGCTGGCTTGTCGTCCCCACACTTGTACATTCTGGGGATGCCATGCTTCGCGCCAGGAAGTTGTTTGGGCGGGGTTGGGGGTTATCCCTTGAAGCTGCATCCAGTCTTGAGCAGTTTGTTGCACTTTATCGATAAATTCGCCCACTTGCTCTAGTTTACGCACTTGTACATCTCGAATGAGCGATCGCTCCCCTAACCATTGCCAGTGACAACCAATTAGAGGCTTGTATCCTTCTTCGTAGTATTCTTCATAAAATAGGCGATGATCTGCCCGTCGCCAAGATTTGCCAAAACCGCCTAAAAGCATAGCGAACCGCGTTAAGTCCGCTACCAATTTTTTCAAAACGTCCTCTTGTTGAGAATTAGCCAATTGACTAGCCAGCAACCAGACTAATTCTCCTTCCACATTGTAAGTAGGCTGGGCATAGGAACCTCTGCCAAAAGTGTCTATCTCTAGGCGAGAATCTCGAAAACTCATCCCCAGCAATCCGATATTCCCCTTACCTTGGACGCTACCAAAAAGATTGTTGACAATCCTATCTGCCATGTCTGCATTAGTTAGCCCGCCAAAAATCCGCAAAGCGTGACCCCGCAAGGCCGCCCGGAAAACATTAGCGCGAAACTCTCCTGTACCATCAATTAGCTTGGCAGCTTGTCCCTGACCTTTGATGCGTCCCTGATAAATAATATTACCAGTATGGTGCTGTGGTTGTCCGTAGCCAGCACAGACACGACAACCAATGCCTGTGGAAAGTGCTTTTTCCCAAATACTCCAGACTGTCTGCCAATCAACATCTTTAGCGTTACTAGAAATCCCAAACCTCAGTTCTGGTTTATACAGAGAAATCTGGATAAAAGCACCGGATTCTTTATTTCCATTCTTAACTTGCCAATTCTGCTGCGGATGCACAATGTCTACTAAATTTTCAGTCCAAGCCGTATCAGTCGGATAACCACCATGAAAGCGGAGGATACCCGGTTCAACTTCTCCACCAGGTAAAGTTTTGCCACAATAAAGTTCTGCTTGTTCTTTGGTGCAAGCACGACGAAAAATCCCCTTCATACTACTACCTGGATAAAACGGCCAGCCCCTTGCACCAATAACTGGGCGAATCACACCTTCATCCTGACCGCTATTAGTAATAAATCGCCAAGTTAAAGTATAAGTACGGGTTTGGACTTCAGAACTAAGTTCAGGGAGATTTGGATAAGCCTTATCTACCCATTCATCAGCCCAACGTATAGCATCTTGCTCATCTGCACCAGGAACAAGCCTTTGGATTTGGCAACGTCCATTAATCTGCGCCCGAAACATCATCGGGACTTTCTTTGCAGCATCGGGAATTACAGTCATTGCTCATCACCCTTTATAACGTTGCGTCCACCAAACAATACAGTCACACAGTTGCGTCAGCACTGCTAACGCCACCCGTTGATCGGCTATGTCCAATTGCCAGAGTTTATCGGACATTTTTTGAATGTCGCCAGTGTTATTTACCTTGACAGAATCGTTAGGAATTTCGACTCCCGCCTCTGCCATGACTGCGACTAAAGCATCCCAGGTTTCTTTCCAATATTGAGACTTTTCGCGTTCTTTACCCTCTAAACGCAGATGTTCTCCCCAAAAACGCTCCAGTCCGTAGGCAACAGCCATCCGCATTTTGTATGATTGGTTAAGAGATTTTTCATCTCGCTCTTTGGCAGCTAGTACCAATTTTTGAGCTTTCCTGTCTAGTTCGTAAGATTTCCAACCCGTTTCTTTCTCTGGTTTGTCAGATTTACAAGTCATTATTGATATGCTCCCCCTAAAGTAACTTGACAACGACCGAAGCCAATCGACTCTAGTCCACCAAAATAAAGTTCATCAGCTGCATCATTACCAAAAGGTTTCCAACCTGTTTCTTTCAAGGCAATGGGGAAAATTAAAATACTTCCTTCTGGTAAAGCTTCGACGTTAAAGAATGCACCACCGTCTACTTTCTTTTCGTTGTCGGCAAGTTTCACCCGGCTTTGACGGTAAAGTGCCATGTCGTGCAGCATGGCAATATCATTGTTATCCACTACAACTAAGTTGTCTGGATTCAAATTAGATCCAGTCGGTATCCAACCTGAGAGATTATCTTCATGCTTGATTTCGATAAAACCCAGGTTGAAAAACAGAACTTTACGGTTAGTGTCAACTTGACGACCTTGCAAAGCTTTGGGTGCAGTGTAAGGTTTGGGCAAGGGCGCAGGTTTTGACTGATTTTCCTCATCTTTGACAGTTGGTTGTCCTGTAATCTGCTGATAGCGTTTGAGTAACCAGGGACAAGTCACCCAAACAATGGGTTGACCAGGACAGAAAACAGGCAGCCAGACTAAAGAAGCGTACTCAAACTTAACTAATGCTTCGGTTGTGGTATTTTCTGCTCCTGATAAAGAAGCTTGATGACCGTACCATGTATTTTCCATACCTGGTTCATGCGATCGCATATCTGCCCGAAACCTACCCCGAATTGAACTACCAGGAATAATCCCAGTTTGAGTAAATTGGTCACGGAAGATTAAATTCAAATTCCCGGTTTCTTCTCCTGCACTCGCACCGACGTGCAGGGGGGCTAAGGTTTCGATGGTGCCGTAGGCTTTTTTATACATTATTGCTCCATGTATTGATAAATTTCACGCAGATTTCAACCAGTAAACTGATATAGCAAAAGCCTTGGTGGTTAGGACATCAACAGATGATGAAACTTAGACATAAAAAGACTTTTCACCCAGTTCCCAGTCCCCAGTTCCCAGTTCCCAGTCCCCAGTCCCCAGTCCCTTGCCATAACTGATAACTGTTAAGCGATCGCCTCCGGCGGGGTGTAGCCCAACGCACTTGGTAAAGGTAGTGCTAGTCCACATCCCCAGCGTTTTAAAGAGGGGCCTTCTTTGGGAAACCATTGAACGTCCCAACTTTGCCAAGCTTTCAGGGGTGTTTTCATCACATAAACAGTTCCCGCCGGAATTGCATATCGTCCCCGCGACAGTCTTTTGGTTTTTCCCTCACCGCCGAGTCGATAGCGGAAAGGATGAGGGCGTTCTGTGAGGAGAGTTTCTAAATAGCGATCGCAGTCCCACACTGCCGGATAACGAGTTGATAGGCGATTTGAACCCCAAATTGCTGGGGTAATTAAGGCGAAACTCTTGCCAACATCCTGTGTCAGAAGTTGTTGGAGATGTTCGTCTAATGGCAGACATCGCACATCTACCATGTGTCCCTCACCCCCAAAGCGATACCAACCATCGTTAACTTTGTCATTGCAGAGATAAACTAAGCAGTAATCGGGGTCTAATTGCACTCCGTTTTCTAAAAATAAGCTGCCTCGTTCGCTACCATCTGCCAGTTTTTCTATCTTGACGCGCCGTTCGTCTTCTCTCAGTTGGGGGTGCAAATGTGGGATTGGTTTCCAAGGTACGAGGCGATCGTTTTTTTTCTCAACCCATACTTTTTTCTCAACCCATTTTTTTTCATTCCAGTCTTTAATAGCTATCCAACTGCCACTTTCAAATTTACCTGATAGTAATTGCTCTATTTGACTCTGCCATTTCTCGCCATTCCAACTTAACTGATATGTAATATTTTCGGCTCCTTTCTCAACTAAACAATTAAAAGGTGTGGGAACATAAAAGTTTTGTGGAGAATCACTTTTTGCCCAAAAAGGGCCAGCAAAATGTAAAGGTTCTATTTTGGCTTTGAGTTTTTCTTTGTCTGGTTCTTCTTGGGTATATGTGGCAGAAAATAAACCAGATAGGCTGGCTGCACTGGGAGGAAAACTTGTCCCGGAACGTCCTACTAAGTTGTCTGGTGATAAAAATCTGCCAGCACTGCCATATAAAAAACCTAATGGTTCAATTACCACTAAATACTTAAAAAGTGATTCTGCTGTTGAATTACTGCTAGAACTTCCATCTGCTATTTCTACTGCTGACATAATTGAAATCCTATTTTTGCAAGATTAATAATCCAGTTATTCAAGGCTTGATTGACATCTTTGCAGTCTTTTTTATTACCTAAGATACCATACGAGATGATTTTTTTATTTGGATCATCTTGCTCATATTGATTCCAGAGTATTTTTTCATTTTTAAGATTGAGGCATTCCTTTTTAGCAGGGAAATAAATCCCAAATAAGGCTAAAGCTATATCAGTTTGTTCACCTTTAAAAGCGTGACGGGATTCTAGTAACGCTACATCTGCATGGATATGTCCCCAGTTGGCTTTTTCGCCTGTTTGTTCGTTGCGATCGCAATATCCCTGCAATACATCCTGCAAACACCACCAAGGACACACCCAGTCTAAATAATTACCACCATTAAACAAGATGCGAATAGCCAGGCGATCGCGTCCTTGATTTTTGGCGAGTTTCTCTACATCTCGGCAATTTTGTAGTATATCTCGCTGGGGAACACCCGGTGCAGCCCAAACAAAACCGACACTAACGCCAATTGGTATTTTATGTTGTTTCCATAAGGCGTTATCATTTTCAGAATTGAAGTTATAAAACCAATCAAGGCATTCTTGAGCCTTAAGTACAGGTTCCCTAAATAAGCTTTCGGCTTCTATTTGATTTAGACCTGCTTCTTCTACTGCATCTTGTAAGCTTGGATCATCTGCATAATTTACTTTGATGATTTGAGCGAATTCATGTCTAAGTTCCCAAGAGATTTTTACGTCTTTATGTAAACCTTTTTCATCGAATTCTTTTCGGAAATTAGTTATTTCTTTTGCCAATTTAGGAGACAATTTTACCACAGTATTACTTAAGTGTGATATTAACTTTTTGAGAAATTTTTTATCAGGAGGAGTTCGATAAAAAACACCCAGAAAATCATCACCTCCAGCATAAATAACTCTACCTTTTCCAGTACCATTTAAAGTGGGTTTAAAAGTTTTTTCACCCCAATGTAGCATGGCATAGCTAAAGTCATAAGTTGCTGCATCTGAGTTGATTTTTTGATTTTTTGATAATTCTTTGAGATAGTCTCCAGCTTTATCACCATCACCTTGAAACCAGCCACTCCAACGATTATCTGGTTCTATTTTTTCTTGCTTTTTATTTTTATTCAGCCTATTTAAATCGCGGTATGTTTCAGGAATTTCTTGAGTTGCAATGCCAACACGAGTTGCGATCGCCTCTAAAGTAATTAAACGTTTAATCACTTCGGGTATACTCAATTCCTCATCAGGGTCAATAATCGCTGAACCATATTCATTTATGATTTCGTCACATTCTTGCTGATTAATTTTCGGAAATCTATCTTCAAGAAACTTAATAAAACCTTTACCATATCTCGCAACTAGCCTGTCACGTATTTCTTGATTATTTTTATTGAGTTCTTCAACAATATGCTCAATAAAGTTCTGACCCACTGCGTAACTTAGCTGCTTGTAAAACTCTTGAATTTCAGTTTTTTGAGCTTTATAATCGCAAGTTTTAGGATGATTACTACCCAGACTAGGAATAGCGATCGCATCTGCACCAGATAGGGTTGAACTTTCCCCAGTCCAGTTAATCGCAGTCCAATTGCGCCGCCGCTTGATTTCGTTTAAATTACCTCGCGCTGCGGTAATTGTTTCACCTTGTCCCCAAAAAAACTCCCAAGTATAATTTGTCCATAAATTCCATACTCGTCGCCAAGAATACTCCCAAGGAACATTATCTTCAATCCATTGGCGACAAGTGTGTGTAACATCACTCCAAGCAGAGTAAAAAACTTCCTCAACCTCCTTTTGAGGAAAATCACCTTTAATGATTATTTGGTTAGGAGTTCCTTGAGTCAAATTGATAGTAGCTGGAGACACCACCCAAAATCCTTTATCTCTAGCTTCTCGACAAATATTGCTGGCTAGATAAGACAAGATAAAAGAACTACCATATAAATCTCGCAATTTACGGGATTTCTCGATAAATCCTTGAACAGGTGCAAAGGTGATTGCTGTATAGATTGTATCTGTCATTAATGATGGTTATTGCTGTTGGTATTTTAGTAATACATAATCTAGCAGGTAGGTGGAAACTACCCTTTCCACCCACCCTAGAGCTTAATAGCGGTTAATTGAGAACCGCTATTAAGCCTGATTCAAGGCTTGAGCATCTGTTGTATGGATACCCAGATGACAGCAGCCACACCTACAAAGAGGGTAATAACAATATCATCACCCAATAAGCTTCTTACTTGTTGTGAAGTAATGAGTGTGTGGATTGTACTACCACCTGAAATGATGCTAAATGCACTAGTTGTTACATTTACAAACTGTACCAAACTCAATTTCCCTGGCTTACCTAAATAGATTTTGAGTACTAAATGATATGTAACACAAACAACAATTAAAACAGCCAACAAAATTAACTTGGTTGAACACATAGAGATCCCCCTCACTTTCTATGTAAATATCTAAGTTCAAAGATTCAAACGCCACAAAGACTAATGCTTAGGTATGCAAGCATGAACAGATGCGACAGATACGCACAAGTATTGAATTTGCAATACCAAGTTATGTGAAGTTAATCTCGATATTTGTAGACAGTGGGGAAAGCTCTTGTTGATAAAAATCTGGCAAAAACTCGCGCTTCTGATTTATTTTTGTAGCGTTCTTCTACGACTTGACTTGTAGAAGCAGACTCCGAGTTCTTTATAATTCTGATCTGAACTTGCAACCTATACTTGCTAAAAAGTATAGTTTTATACCATTGCGTTTGTGATTTTTGCTGCTGAGGCTTGCTGTTTGTTGTGAAAATAAAATTATCAGGTGTACCTGTTAAACGTTTAACTGTCGCGGTGGGATTTCCCCTTGGATCGTTTGATATTATTGTCACCATAAAAAAATTCCTTGTTCTTGAGGATATTCTCTGTATACTGTATACCACATCTAGTCATGAAATGGGAATAAATCGCTAGGTACAAATAAACTAAGTACCCGGACAGAAATATTTACACATGAGGTTTAAGACTGGATAAGGGTTTCAGGTCAAAATTTGTGTAATTAATTTTGTCTTACTACTTATGTATAGAGGTTGTGATTTGAATGATTTTGCTGTGGCGCGATCGCGCCACACCTGAACAGCTTGAACAAATGTTGGAACAGCATAAGTTCTACGTGAAAAAGCTCTTGAGCGGGGGAGCTTTCACGCCACTTGCGAGTAAGGTTTGTACCTCCGAACCCAGGGGAAAACTTCATCTGCCCCCTCCGCTCCCCTGCTCCATTGTGACATGACAAAATCTGGTCTGCTGCTGGGCAAACCCAAGATTGATTGCGTTGGGTTTTGGAGATTTCCGGTAAAGAGCTGGAATCACTTAGTGCGTAGTTTTATATAAATAAAACTACGTTTCTAATTTTGGATAAGTTCGAGCTAAAAATTGACTTTATAAAATGTATTTCACTTAAGATAAGATACTCAGATAATAAAATTCATTAATTTGAAATTTAAGTTAAGATTAAATAATAGAATCAAATATATTTGATTCTGACTCAACCCTACCGATTGGGTTAAATCGGATTAGTTGGAAACCAAACGAATCAGGTGTACCTGTTAAACGTTTAACTTCAAAAATACTGAATAGCAGGATGAGACGGTATTAAAGTCGAAACATTAAAACACCAAATTATTCCTGCTTTCAGTATTCACTATTTAATTCAATGAAATTTATTTGACGAAAAATTATTTTTTTCGTAAATTTAGTATATTTATTTAGGCTAGAGAAGCATCTCGAATAGTTTATCCAGTATGTATCTATTATTTTCAGCGTGCTACCTATCTTTGTGCCTTTGGTCAAACTCTGAAAAATAAAAGGACTATTAACTGGCATAATTATCGATTAGATCGCATTCAAGAATTAAGAGGATTAGATTGGTTAAATCCAAGTATCCCAGCAGATGTACGCCACTTTTATGATACCAATCAACTCGATCAACCAGAGTATATTCTTCATAAAATATCGGCTGCTTGGGATCTTGATTTTTACCGAGAAAGCCGCAAAATGTTAATCCGTTTCAACCAAGATTTTTCACAAAGTTATATCAAAAATAGTTTTCGCCACGAAACTTTTAGGTTTCTTAACGACAAACAAGAATTTATTCAATTTATTCGAGATTATAAACCCAATGAATAAGAGAAAAAACTCCTTAAAGAAGTTCTTCAAGACTTACCTGAAGATATTAAGAATCTAGACTATCCCTACGCTTATTATACGGCTGATTATCGCAGAGATGAGAGCAATATTATTGATAACACTGTCATGATGCGATTGCGAGCTTGGGAACCGAAAGTAGAGGTATTATTACCTGGAGAATTACGCTCACGCATGGCAAATGATATTCAAGAAACTTGGAAACTTTACCACAATCAAAGTCAACAAAAATAACTGCAAGAAAATCAATGAGTTCAAACAACTTAGAAAAACCCAATTTAACTTCCCGCTTTGAGTCAGCCTTAGCCTATGCAACTCGTCTTCATGCTAACCAAGTGAGAAAAGGCAGTAACGTTCCCTACATTAGCCACCTGTTGAGTGTAGCAGCATTAGTCTTAGAAGATGGTGGCTCGGAAGATGAAGCGATCGCTGCTCTACTCCATGATGCTATAGAAGACCAAGGTGGTGCAAAGACTCGTGAAGAAATTCGTCAAAAATTTGGAGAAAAAGTAGTCAATATTGTTGATGGGTGTACTGAATCAGAAGTTATCCCCAAACCTCCTTGGAAAGAACGTAAACAAGAATATCTAATCAGAATGCAGTATGCTTCTCCTGAAGTCCGGCGAGTTTCCCAAGCCGATAAATTGCACAATGCCCGTTCAATTTTAGCCGATTGGTATCGAGACAAAGAAGCTGTTTGGAAGAAATTCAAAGGTGGTAAGGAGGAAACACTCTGGTACTATCGCAGTTTATTAGCCGTGTATCAAGGAATTGGGTCAAGTTTTCTGAGTAATGAATTAGAGAGAGTAATTATACTTTTAGAGCAAGTTACTCAAGAATAAGGGAAGTGGTGTCAGTCAAATCGATATCCTGGGATATCTAAAAATAGTCAATAAAAAACCTCCTGGGGGTTAACCAGAAGGTTTTTGAATATCACTTTGAATATCAAGAAAGCTCTTTATTTGGTTTTTGATTATCCTAAAAGGCTGAAAGCCTTAAGGCGGCACCCAGATTTGAACTGGGGGTGAAGGTTTTGCAGACCTCTGCCTTACCACTTGGCTATGCCGCCACATCCACAATATAAAGTTTTTTTGCCTACTCTTTGATATTTTAAGGAGGCAATAGGATTCAGCTTAACAATAGTAGCACAAGATTGTGAGGTAGAGATAGTGGGTTAACTGGATGTTTTTAGTAGTCTTGCGTCGCCATCCAGTTTTTCGTTATATCTGGATTAGCGATCGCTAATCCAAACTTCTGTGATAATTTAGCTATTACGCCGTAAGCTTCCCACTGAAACGGCTTACTTTGAGCATCTAGCGCGTTAATTAGCTTTGACTTCATCGGCAAAATTAGCCCATCGGACAAAGTGAAAGGGGCCGGCGATGGAACCCCATAGTCGCTCATCAGTGTCTAAATCCCTTCCCCGGTCGAGGCTGAAAAATTCTTTAGCGTCAATTTCAAATTCGTTATCTAAATAAGTATTTTTGCCGTCACGAACCACAATGCAGCCTTTACCAGGTTCAACTCTGCCTTTGAAGCTCTTACCTGTCCACTCTACAATCATGTTGCAGCCTGACATTTTTTCCAGTTGGTCAACAGACAACTCTTTGAGGCGTTCGGGTTCACGAGATGCGCCGTAAAACTTTTGTTCTTCTTTAACGGTGTAGTGTTCAATAGCAATGTGGTTTTCTGCGGGAATCAACTTCATTACCCGCATCCGGTAAGGTTGATTGAGCATAAAATCATAAGCTTGTTCGAGAAACAAACTTACCCCTGAGAACAATTCCAAGGGAAGGGGACGGATACACACACGAATATGGGCATAAAAAGGCGGATTTTCAAAAGCTTGTTCTTGATTACTAAAGTCAGCTGACATCCATCGGGCTAAGGTAGCAATATCAGTAGAATGAGTCACGTCGCTTCGCTCCAAATTCAAAATTCAAAATTTATAATCCCCATAAATAAATTTAGGGGCTTGTATTTTTTTCTTTGTTGGTGATTATTAAAACGATCGGCCAGTTGATTAAAAATCCTTTAGAATTATACCATTTTGGATTTTAAATTTTAGATTTTTGATTGGGGATTGCCTTGCTGTGTCTTGCTTAGTCTGAATTCATCTATCGCAATCATTTGGCAATTTGGGCTTATTTTGACACTCGCCAGACTGAAAAATTTTGGTTGCGATACCTTCGGTTGACTTTGCCTACGCAATGTTTCAATTAGATATTACGATCGCTTATATTTCCAGACTGCTTAAAATCCCATTGCCTCGGCGACTGCGCCCAATTCTGCTGCAATCCCCTGTTTAAATTGACTGTGATTGTGTTTAATGGCTGTATCTGGGTCTTTTAGACCATTACCTGTAAGGACACAAACCACTGTCGCCCCTGTAGGAATTTCGTCTTTTACCTGCAATAATCCGGCTACAGAAGCGGCGCTAGCAGGTTCGCAGAAGATCCCTTCTGATGATGCTAAAAGTCGATAAGCATCAAGAATTTCTGCATCGGTAACGGCGTGGAAATTTCCTTGACTTGCGGTTTGGGCTGCGATCGCTAATTCCCAGCTAGCGGGGTTGCCAATGCGAATTGCTGTCGCTAGGGTTTCGGGATGCGCCACGGGCTGACCGTGTACTAATGGGGCTGCACCTGCGGCTTGGAATCCCATCATTCGGGGTAAGCGATCGCACTTTCCATCTTGATGATATTGACAAAAGCCCATCCAATATGCTGTGATATTTCCCGCATTGCCTACGGGGATACATAGCCAGTCTGGTGCATCACCCAGCGCATCGACGATTTCAAAGGCTCCAGTTTTTTGCCCTTCTAGGCGGTAGGGATTGACTGAATTAACCAACGTGACCGGATAGCTTTCGGCCATTTCGCGGACAATTTCTAGCGCTTGGTCAAAATTCCCTTTAATTGCCAATACTTCTGCACCATACAATAATGCTTGGGCTAACTTGCCCAGTGCCACATAACCGTCTGGAATTAATACAAAGGCATTCATCCCTCCACGCCTTGCATAAGCGGCGGCGGCGGCTGAGGTGTTACCTGTGCTGGCACAAATTACTGCTTTTGCTCCTGCTTCCTTGGCCTTGGAAATTGCCATAGTCATCCCCCGGTCTTTGAAGCTGCCGGTAGGATTCAGACCATCATATTTTACAAAAACCCGTACTTGTCTGCCAATACGTTCTGCGATCGCTGGCACTGGTATTAGAGGTGTATTGCCTTCCAAAAGAGTGACGACCGGGGTTGTTTCACTGACAGGCAAGTATTGGCGATAGGCTTCTATCAGTCCGGGCCAAGGTTGGCGATGAGATTTAGCAACAGACAGGCTCAAAGTCACAGGATTCAAAATTTCTTAATGTTAAGGATTCGATATTTAGAGGAAGTGGCAGATGGAAGCGGAAGAGGAAGAAAGTGAATTTTTCTTTGCCTTGTCCCAGCCCTTTAGTTCCAAAAGAATATTACTTATAGAATATTATTTTTTGTGGTGCAGGTGTTTCACTTGCCATTTTTATCTAGAATACCAGTTAAATAGGCAATGCGCTGTCTCTCCTTGGCAGTAGCCTTGGGCGAGTCCTTGCCCAAGGCTACTGCCAAAAAATGTGGATATTAAAAAGGTCAAATTTTAAGGTGACTGGGGAAATCTCTACTGCCTAACTCCTAAATTTTTCATAATCTAGCAGAATTCTTGATATAGTCTACATATAATTCGTGCGTAAATTCCCTAAAAAGGGCGATAATAATTCATACAACCATAATTGACAGACTATCAATTTAAGTATTGCTAAGTATCGTCAAGTGGGCGGAAGCTTTGCATAATACTTAGGGTGATGTTTTTCTTGGAACACAGCCATTACGATCGCCGTCTCTTATGATTGAACCTAAAACCCATTAGACTAATTTATGAAAAATATACAATATTTTAATAAAGCTTAAAAGAGCATTATTATAATATTTCTAATGGTGTGAGTTAAATTGTGGATTTAATAAGCGATGCCTACTTGTTTATCTAGTGTTTCCGATCGCGAGTCCCAGGCGAACTGGGTCAGTAAGCTAACCAAGTCTTATTATCAAGACGATCAGCAAGCGAAATTGATGCATTTACAAGCAGAAGTAGACTCTCTGTTGCAGCAGTTGGAAAACCTGAAGAACCAACGTCTAGCCGAAACTAACCAAAAAGAATAAGTCAATTTTGGAGATAGCGATTGCCAGTGCCTCTTTAATTTAAATTTGATTAAGGGGCGTGCTATTCAAAGCGCTGATTTTTCTCTGACCAGCGCTTCAGACTGTAGTTATGAGCATTTTCAACTAATAAAGCTAAAGATTGCACGTCTGAAAGCTTGGCGATCGCAGAGAGTCTTTGTAAGTCATTTCTAGTAAAATCAGTGTAAATGACTTGATTGCTGTCAGACAAAATTATAGTCCGGTCGCGGCGTTCTTCTGTGTTTTTCGCCTGAATTTCAGGTGAAGACTGATTCAAGGATGCTATTGCTGCTGCTGAGATAGTCAGTATTATTTCTGGTTGAGCATTATTTGTTAAATCAATCACTTGAACGGGCCAATTACCCAACTTCCCCTGCATCTGCTCAAAGGTAGGAATAGCACCAGCCGCAACTTCGCCAGATTGCTGTAAAGATTGCCACACACTTGATAATATTACCTTCACTCCTTGGGGATTTTGTTGATGCAGTTCTTGTAGAGTGACAGGAGATGGTTGTACCCATTCCAGTGCTGCATTTGTCAAAGCTAGAGGTTTGGGTTGAAGAACATCGTTTTGATTCTCTAGAATTTTTGGGCCCGCAGCCAATAGACGCAAAACTTTACCCTGTAGTTGCACTGCTTTGATAGCGGCTATAGTAATTTTTTGTTCACCATTTGGCAACCAGACTATAATCTGGATTTCCGGGTCAGAAATGATTCCCAAAGTTTTCCAGAAAAATTTGGCGGCGGAAGTTTTGGATGGGTTCAAATTCTCAAAGGGGGAATTTAGCCAGCTTTTACCGTCATTAAATGCACTCACCTCTACCTGATACCAAACTTGATTATCAGTGAGTTTCAAGTCTGCTGAAGAATTTGGTTGCAGCCACTCACTACTAGTAACTTGAGTAATTGGTTGCACTGTACCAACAATCTGACTAGGGTGAGTAGAGGATATTTGCGACTTTGCACCCTCACTATTGAGTTTTGCTAAGAGACCTTGAATATAGACAAGATTATCTTTTGTAATTTTTGGTTGCGTCTTTAACCAGGAATTAGCGTGTTCTTCTCCCTGCTGAACTGCCAAAATCAAAGCGAACCAAGCTTGTACATCTAGTCTATTTGGATTTACCCGCAACGCTGCGGCTGTGCGATTCCACAACCGTTTTTTATCGGCTTTGAGTAGAGTCGCAATTTCTTGAGCATTATGTGGCGACGCTTCAAACACCTGTAATGCTTTCCCCCAGCGACCGTCAATCAAGTCTGCTAGCACTTCTTGACTAGGACTTGCCCATTTTTTTTCGGCTTGGGTTTTAGTAAGTTGGGAATGCAAGCGAATCAAATCCATTTGCGCTTGCGCCACCTCTGGAAAAACTCCTTTGCGCTGTTTCTTGATGAATTTCAACCATTCAAAAGCTGGTGTCCATAGTCCGCTACGGGCAATTGACAGGGCGTTTTGGTATGCAGAATCTTTAAGCGCTGCTGATTTGAGGGTAATCGCCTCTAATTCAATTGGTTTGAGGAATAACCTCACAGGTTTGACTTGGTAAACCTGTAAGTGCGGTTCTAAACCTATAGTTTGATCGACAACTAACTCTTTTGTACCATCACCAGTTACCTGCTGCCATCTGGGTAATTGTCCGTTGGGACTTGTCCAAGATAACATTTGTAGTAGATTGGTGCGTTGTGGATTGTAGTATACAACTTGACCATAAGCATCAGTTCCTGGTTGACGTTGACCCTGCAAATTAAACCAAACCCCTGGTGATGGTGTCCCACCGTCAAAGCGTTGGACTTCAGTTAAAGGTAGGGGAATACTGATATCTTGGAGTTCTGATGTCTCATCAAGTGAGGGTGAAATCACAGAGGATTCTTCTGGCCCAGTTATAGGTAATTGAGTGGCTAGATAGTAGTAATTTTCTGACTGAGATTTAAACTCTAAATCTTTTGATAGCTCATAAACCCTGAGTTCCACAAGTTTTTTACAATCAGATTGACAATTAACACGCTGTTGGAAAACCGGCAGTAAAAAAGAGTCTTTCGCATCTTGACGTAAAGGCAGAGTTTCGCCAAATATTTGGTTTTTTTGACTCAAATCAAGTTGAATTTGTTTGAGGGTTTTGGGGCGTTCGTATTTTCCAAGGGGGATTTGTGCCCATGCAGGTAAAATTTTATTTAGCCAGCTTACCTGGTCTGGATTGAAGATGAAGAGAACGCTAATCCAGGCGAAAGCCATAATTAGACTAGCACTACTCAACAAAATTGCGTAGCTTGCCACCGTAGGTATCGCTAGTGTTGACGACAACCAACTTCCCCCTTTAAGCTTTTTCTGGGGTTTTTTAGCGATGCGTTTCATCACACCTGTATGAAGTTTATTTTGTTTAGAGGCTTTTGATGTCAGCTTGCGTGGACGATTTGCCATAGATTAGGGATTAGAAATTGAGGATTGGGGATTGAAAAAGAGGCAAGGGGGAAGAGAGCAGGGGGGACAATTCAGAAAGGGGGATTCAGACCCATGTTCCGCTCTATTCACGGCTCTCGGTTGGGGTCATTTCCCCCTGCCTCTTCGTTGAGAAAACTCTTTCCTAGTACCTAGTCCCCAATACCCTGTTATACTCGTCCTTTCAGAAGTTGCCCAGAAAGATTAAGTCTAATTTTGGACAAAATCCGTAAATTTTCCCATGTGAACGCTAGACGATAGCGCATACACTCTTCACTTAAGTATGTGAGCAGAGTGTAAAAAGTTGAAAGGTATACTTATTAGCCGCAGTCATCGCCAAACTTGGATGCTCGCATGGTTACTAATTGCGGGAGTAAATGGAGCTGCACAAAAAGCATCAGCACAAGAGTACATCAATACAGAAACTACTCAGGCTCAGGAGAGTATAGATTTAAATTCTCCTCCCCTCTCCCCCATAAATCCGATGGCGCAAGTTACATCGGTTTCTCAACTTAAAGACGTACAACCCAATGATTGGGCATTCCAAGCATTACAGTCTTTGGTGGAACGCTATGGTTGTATAGCAGGGTATCCAGATAGTAGCTATCGCGGTAATCGCGCCTTAACTCGGTATGAATTCGCCGCCGGGGTGAATGCTTGTTTAGATAGAGTCAATGAATTAATTACTACAGCCACCAGCGATTTAGTTACCCGCGAAGATTTAGCAACATTACAAAAATTGCAATCAGAATTTGCTCCCGAATTAGCAACTTTGCGGGGTCGTGTCGATAGTTTAGAAGCCAGAACTGGCGAACTTGAAACCAACCAATTCTCAACAACAACCAAACTCAGTGGACTACTAATAGTTGGTATTCAAGGACGGACTAGCAATCGTGGTGATGTCAATCCTAGAGATGGACAAAAAGATACAGATGATGCAGGGACAAACATTAATGTTATATCCCTGGCGCAACTATATTTGACTAGTCAAATCACTCCCAGTAGTTACTTGTTTACAGGTCTTTTAGATGGTAACGGAAAAACTTCGCCTAGATTTACCAATAGTGTTTCTAGAAATGATGTTTTGCTTGGCTACGAATTTCCTACAGATAGCTTGATTGTAAGTGACCTAAATTTTCATTGGCTGGTGACAGATAAATTAGCAATCATGGTGGGAACAGAAGGCGTAAGTATGCCTGCTGCTTTCCGAGGCCCCAATCGGGTAGAAAGTGCTGCAACAGGGCCGCTGTCTTATTTTGCCCAAAGAAACCCAATTTTAAATATGGGATACGGTCACGGTGGTATAGCTATTGATTGGCAATTTGCTAAACGCGCTAGTTTGCAAGCAATTTATACTAGTTATAAACCAGGAAATCCCGGTAACAGTAGCGGTTTATTCGATGGAACCACAACTACTGGTGTGCAATTGCTGCTAACACCAACTGACACTCTAGATTTAAGCTTGTATTACGTCAACAATTATTCTTCGGATGGTTGTTTGCTAACCTTTGTTGGTGATGAATGCTTAACTACAGTTAATACCACTACCGGAAAATCAGCACCTTTGCAAACTAATGCTGTGGGTGCAACTGTCACTTGGCAAATTTCACCTCGTATTAGCGCAGGTGCGTGGGGTGGTTATACTAAATCTTACATTCCTGGTCAATCGGGAAATGTAGAAACGACGAATTATATGGTGTTTATGAATTTCCCTGATTTATTTGCTAAAGGAAATTTGGGGGGAATTTATGTCGGTCAACCTCCTAAAATTACCAGTAGCGACCTACCTGTGGGGAATAATGTCCCTGATTTTATTAATACTGGTTTAGGACGTGCAGGTGGACAACCAGGAACTACCACTCAAATTGAGGCATTCTATCGTTTCCAGCTAACAGATAATATTAGCATTACACCAGGAATAATTCATCTCTTGCAGCCTGGTAATACACCAGATAGTGACTCAGTTACCATCGGCATTCTGCGGAGTACTTTTAGTTTTTAATTTTGCTTTGAGACAAACATTGTAGAGCTTACAGCATATCAGATGAGAAAGCCATCTGATAAATTAAATTTTTTGGCGATTTTTGCGTAAGTTCAGGAGATATAAAAAAGGTTTGGCGGTGAGCCAAACCTCTATATAAATCCAGTGCATAACAACATCCCGAATTAATTTACTCATTATTAGATTCATAGGGCATCTTCCTATAGGATGTGTGCAAATATCCTCAAACCTGATAAGATATTATATTAGTATCATTCAATACCTCAAACAGAAAATTAATCTGCCAAATGTTAGAAGCTATGGCAGATTAATTTAGATATTAAAGATAGTAAAAAAACTCAAAATATTTTTATATCTAAAACTTGTATAAAAGCAATTTTTCCAACTAGTAAACAAAATAAAAGACGGGATAAATTATCCCGTCTAAATAGCTTGAAAGTGGCAATACACCTTGGACTCTGTAAAAAACAGCACAAATAAAACTTAATAGGTTGTAAGACGAACAAATAATATGAACAAAAAGAATGCTAGTTGAGCTTATTCTTAATGTTTTAATCATTTGCATTCTAGCTAATATATCACAGCTTAATTATAATGTAATGTCAAAATGCCAAATACTTAACGACAAAAAAGACGGGCTAACGCCCGTCTTCTGTATAAAAAGTAAAAACATCTTGGTAATTTCTGCAATATATCAAAATACTCTAATCACTAGCTGCCAAATTGCCAAATACTGATTAATCAAACACAAATATTATTTTCTCTGTACTTAAATGTATTTGTCGTTTATAGATTTTACTCTCAATAAAAATTAATAGTTACTCAAAGGATTTTGTGATGGTTTATAATAAGATATTTATTTTTCTCTTATTGTCATTAATTAATATTGCATAAGGTGTGTTGCCTTGAGACATAAAAAAGCCTGCGTAGGCGTAGCCCATCGCAAACATTGCACCATCAATTAGAGATAATTTATATTTGTCTACATAGTATAATAGGTTACACAAATTACGCAAAATATATCTGTAGGGGCAATTCATGAATTGCCCCTACAGTGCAGGTTTATTTACCATCAAAGAATGATTAATAAAAAGTTATTTGTTAGGTAAAACCTATGCAGTATAGCGGTTATCAGTCTACTTCAGTACAGTAGGAGAGAGCAATTCTACTGATAATTGGTGGTGATGAAAGCCTACTCTCTCGACTTGCGTCAAAAAATAGTTGATGCTTATGCCTGCGGTGACATTTCCCAACGAAAACTGGCTAAAAACTTTGGTGTCACCTTAAGTTTTGTGCAAAATTTACTCAAACGCCATCGAGAATTGGGGATGATAGGCCCCAAGGTGCGGACTGAGCAGACAGCAACAAAGTTGAATGCTGAACAGTTAGAAATCCTGCGCCAACTCGTCATAGCACAGCCCGATGCGACGTTAAGCGAATTGCGGGAACGACTTTACGAGAAAACAGAGGTCTTAATTGGGGTAGCTACGGTGAATCGGATGGTTCGCTGGAAACTTCACCTCAACCTCAAAAAAAAAGTCTCCACCTCACAAAAAAAGGTAGTGATGAAGTCCAACTAGCCCGATTTGAGTACTGGAAACTCTTGAGGGGGATACCCGTCGAAGAGCTGATTTTCTTAGATGAATCGGGAGTTAATCTGTCCTTCATCCGCAAATGTGCCCGCGCCTTGCCTGGCCTTTCAGCCTATGCTCAAAAGCCCAACCGCAAAGGGAAAAATGTCTCGGTAATTGGTGCAATTAGCTTGAAAGGACTGCTCACCCAATGGAGTGGCTTAGGTTCTATCGATGCTTTGACTTTTGATGCCTTCATCGCCCAAAAGCTCGTACCCAAACTTTGGCCTGGTGCAGTGGTGATCATGGATAACTGCTCAATCCATAAAAGTGATGAACTTGAAGCTTTGCTCATCGCTGCTGGCGCTCATCTCATTTATCTCCCCCCCTATTCTCCCGATTTTTCACCGATTGAGAATTGTTGGTCCAAGATTAAGAACATTCTCCGTCGCATCGGTGCAAGGACATACCCTGATTTACTCCAGGCATTAGATACGGCATTCGCAGAAGTGACAATAGAGAATTTGCTGGGTTGGTTTACTCACTGCTGCTACTGTACCTCACAAGACTGATAACCGCTATATTGGATTCTTTTGTACAGTACGTATTTCCACTAAACTTAGACGGCTAACTGTTAATAAGTAACAGCTAATCATAGTAAATAATTAGCAATTAAACATTAACAATTAGCCGTCAATCCCATTGGGGAGTATTTAAAATTCAAATATCAAAAGGATTTTCGTAGCAAAGTCACTTTAAGCACGCTCATCAAATCTAGTGTAGAAACCACCGTATTTTATCCAGTATTGTTTCAAAGTATGATGAGGAGTATGTAAACTAGCTTTAGCCTGATATAAAATTACTTGGCGATGATCGCCCATCCAGATTTTATTAATGGGGTCAACGGATATTACTGTTCCTCCTAAAGAAGCGACACATTGAGAGAATCTTTCAATGGTCGTATATTCTAATGTCTCGAATATAAAGAAGTTACCGGAACAAATCAAATGGCGGCTACGAATCCAACAGCGCATCTTTTTTTCAGCCTGTGGAGGTAACATTTTATATTTAACAGATTCAAGCTGAATCAACATAATGCTCTCACTGCAAGTAATTCATCAGCAAAACTTTCCCGTTTTTCAAATCGCAAAGGCCCAGCAGTTGATCCCCATATCTGCTTGTGGGTTTCAATATCCATACCTTTATCTAGACTTATCCAAGTATGCTCGGTTATTTCTACGTCGCTGATTAGATATGTCTGGCAGCCATTGCGGTTAATCAGACATTGATTACCCGGTTCCACGCTACCCCGAAACATTTCACCCTCTCGTTGGAAAACCATCGAACAGTTATAACGCCGTTCGATACAATCTGGGGTGATGGTTTTGAGGATATCTAATTCACGAGCCGCACCTGCATAAAGCATCTGGTCTTTCAAGCTGTAATTTTCGATATAAATGCGATCGCCACAATCTACCAGTCTATGTACTCCTTGGCGGTAGGGTGTCCATAAATCGTGGTCATAAGCTTGTTCTGAATAAAAACCGATGGCAGAAAAAAATTCAATCGGTAAAGGACGGAAAAAAATGTGAATGTGGGCGTAAAGTTGGGGATTTGCAAAAGATTGCTTGTAGTTGCTAAAATCTCCTGCCATCCAACAGGCTAAGGTGAGTAAATCACTAGCGTTGGTGCTAGATTCACTGGGTGCTATTGTCATATTCAACCTCAGTAGTGACAAAACTAGATGATTCCTTCTATGTTTTAACCTGATATTACTAACTGGTTGAACTAGACAAAGAGCGAATCTCTGAAGAAAAGGAAGCTGTTGTCACACCTTTACCATCACTGGTTTTAATTGTCGCTACCCGAAATCGCAGATTTGGTGTGGCAAACCAAATTCGCTCTTCAGCAGCAGCGTGTTCATACTCCGTCAGCAGGGTAAAAATCCCATCTTCACTCAAGTGGTATTTACCCACTGCGGGGATTGTCTCAGCGTACCCTTGATCGCGTAAAAGTTTTCCCCTAGAAGGATTTTCTATATCTGGAATTGGCACCAACACGGTACTACCAGAGATTGGTTTATCGTCCCAGTCTGACTCACCTTTCCAAGTCATCCGAAAGGGGTGAGTGATACTGCCGGGGTCGGTGTCATACAATTGACAAATTGCTAATACCGCCGGATCGTTGGTGGATAGAGACTCAACGTCAATGTTAGACAGCACTTGTTCAAAGTGAGCGAATGCTAAATGATGACCGCTACGTTGCGATCGCCATCGCCCAATTGAAAGTTCAAAGAATTCAGTAATTTCCATTAGAAAAGTGATTTTAAAAAGTAGCTTACAATCCAAGGAATATCTTGGCTAAATAGTTATTCTCCCAGCCTATATACTAGCTTCCTTGATTACAACTGCACTTGGGAATGCTGTTAGGGGTATCGGGGCATTTGGCCCGTGCTGAGTAGGGAGTTAGGAGTTGGGCAATACGGTTCTTCGGATAAGCATTTTTTACTTTCCTTGTGGTCTGGGGAATGGGAAGGGGTAAAGGATGTATTCAAAACCCTTCCCCTTTCCCCTTTAACCGAACCGTATTGAGGAGTTAGAAGTTATTATTCTCCCCCCAGTCTCACTCCCTAAGCAACTTCAGTAATACTGATGATTTTGCCGCCCGTTCTATGAATGTTTTGCACTTGCCCAGACAGTTGGTTGTAGTTAACTACATATTCAAGGTTGCCCAGACGAGTACGGAGATTATTTGAACCTTTGACTGCCTTAATCAAGAAGCGTTTGTTGGTGCTGCTTACACTAGAACCAGCAGCAGGAGCTTTGATAGATGTAGGTAAATTTGCACCTATATCTCTGATCAATTTAGCTTTGCGATCGCTATCGCTGCTTGCTACTCCTCTCAATAAAGTAAAGGTGCGGTTAAAGGTAACATTCTTAATTCCTATTTGGGAGCTAGTGCTGCGAGGATAAGGAACAATATTCTCGCCAAAATTCTGCTGATACTCTGTGCTATCGATATAGGATTCGATTTCAGCATCATAGCCCTGTTCGTTGTAGATGCGGACGTGTTCGGCAATTTCTGCTTGATCGGCAGGAGGACGACCTAGCAGGTGTTTGAAGTTCAGTTCAATGAACCGATATTGGGAAGAAGAACTGAAAAACAGAGATTGATAGAGTTCTGATTTCGCAACGGTGTTGACGAATTCGCGGACGCTGATTTTGCCATCGCGCAATTGCGATTCAGCAGTAGCTAGGCGCTCACTTTCTAGCAAGTGAGCATTCCCCAAAACCTGTTTGTAAACCGCCCGAATCAGTGTTTGTAATTCACTTTCGCTGGTGTTTGGACGCAGTTCAACACTAGGTGAATCAATAGCCCATAGTGACATTGAAGTATCTCCTTAAAAACGTAAATTAAATGAAATTTTTGAGCATCCTACCCCTTATGGGCGTGGAATTTCACCTCAGTTGTCAGTTATTTTTGCTACTGACTAGCATTTGTAAAACTTTATTTTTAAAGTGCGTTAGATATCTTTGTATATGACAACTGACGGCAGAATTGAGCAAACCCTAATCGTGATGCTGGTCTAAAAGCTATTTAAAATATCTCCCAGTTAACAACTAGATTTTATGAGAAGGAATTCAGCAGATGTTAAAAAACTTTACATCTTTGTGAAAAAGGAGAAGTCATAGAGACTTTAAATCCTTATTAGTTTTGATTATTTAAGTTTTTACATCATTAAATACCTTTACACATTCTGATACGATGCCGAAACCATATTTATTAAATTTTGTTAAGTTAGATAGTACTTTAGAGAAATTTAAGCTTGTTTTTAGAATTTGATTTGAGATTGGGATACGGGCGATTGTATTGTTGTTTTCCCTTGAGCAAGAGTATTTATCATGCTGATTCGCTAAAGTTAATCTTGGGAAGTGGGCAAGAATAAATCAAACTATGTTACGTAATGTAAATTCAATTAAATTGGCTCTGAGTAAGTAAGCAGCTCTAGGCGTGACTACAAACCTTGAATCACGCTTACTTACCTTACCGAATTTGAAAAGTAGCCAGTTGGGTGATTAAATGGTCAAAATAGGGATTAAGAATTTCTTGCTGATTGGCTGGGCAGCGTTTCAAACTAGCAGCTTTAATGCTTTTTAAACCTAAGAGCATTGCATCTAATGGAACTTGTAATTCTTGATAGAGTAAGTTCATATAGTGGAGTCCTGTGGGATTTGTATACTCAGCGTGTCCACCTGCTATGCCATAAGTAATACAACGGAGAAAATGCCAAAAATCTCGCCAGCAAGCTTGGGCGCGTTCAGGCGGATAAAGACCACCTCCAGGCTGGATAATTTCAGGATAGGTCGTCAAAACCTGCTCTCTAGCTTCATCAACAATTTCGGCGGCGCGATCGCGTAATAACACAGCAACAGGAATCAACTCAGAATTATCGGATGACTTGGTTTGAATCTGTAATAAATCTTCGTCGCTCAGATAACGGAAAGCATCATCCGCAGCTTGAAATATGGCGATAGCTGCTTTGGAATGAGACTGTTCCCATTCAGCAAAGCTGATAATTCTAGCTTTGGCGATTAATTCTTTGACGGTTTCGCTTAATTGAGTCATTGGTATTGGGTATTGGGTATTGGGTATTGGGCATCGATAAGAGATAGGGGGGACAAGGAAGAGGGGGGAGACAGGGGAGAGACTTGTTGAATAATTCTCCCTTTATCCTCCTTGTCCCCCTCTTCCTCCTCATCCCCCTGCTCCCTTCCCCCTGCCCCCTGCCTCTTTTCAATGCCAATTCCCTTGATTAAATCTTCCCAAATGCGATCGCTATTTTTTGACATCTGTAAAATAAAGTAAAGATAGCTCTACCAAATGCACCTATGGAAATCGATCAAATCCAAACTGAACTGAAGAACCCAGATTTTCACTCTCGTTTGAAGGCGATCGCAGCCCTCAATGATTATGAATCAAAAGTTGCAGTTCCTCTGCTAGCAAGTAAACTTCATGACTCAGAATTTTTGGTGCGTTCTTTTGTAGCTAGGGGTTTGGGTAATCAACAATCAGCAGAATCCTTTGCTGCTTTGATGCAAATTATGAAATTTGACGATACCCCCAATGTGCGAGCTGAGGCGGCCAATTCTTTGTCGCTATTTGGTAGAGTCGCAGTTTCTCATCTAGTTATGGCATTTTATCAAGATGACCATTGGCTAGTTAAGCGGAGCATTTTAGCTGCGATCGCTGAAATGAATTGTCCTGAAGAGCTATTTGATATCTGCGTTCAAGGTTTAAAAGATGAAGATTTCACAGTTCAGGAATCCTCTGTTGATGGACTCGGTTTACTAGCTGATTCTAGCCAACATACTGCGGCACTATCCCAAATACTAACGTTAGTGAATAATGAATCTTGGCGGATGCGCGTGCGAGTTAGCTATGCCCTCAAACGCTTTGACGAGCCGGAAGCAAAAGCAGCCCTTAACCAACTTAGACAGGATGAGGATCACCGAGTTGTCGGAGCTGCTTTAGAAGACTTGTTGCCACAATAGACATCTCCGAAAAAGAATGTAGAGACGCGTTAGCGTAGCGGGACGAAGTACAATTTCGCGTCTCTACAAGGGTTCTGAATAACGCATATTAAATTTTTGGAGATGTCTAATAACGATATGGGTTTGTGCTGAATCTTCTGATAAGATTTATTTCAACAATAGACAAGATGTTTTTTACCTTAATTTTGACCAAAACATCCAGGTAATCTGCCAAAATCTGGAAGAAAAGATCAACTTTTTCGAGATGAGGAGGCATTTGTGACTGAGATACAAACTGGTCAAATGACTTGGCGACCACCAGGTTCCTCAGAATCTGCTTTACATTTGCGACATAAAGCTTCGGAAGCCTGGCGATCGTATAAAGAATTTCCCCAATATGCTCTACCCGATCCACCGGGTTTTTCCGAAGGATACGCTACGTTTTTAGCGCTCCTAAAAAAGAACTGGCAACTGTTGTAAAGCCACTACTAAATTATCAAGTAATTTAAGTGAACTTGATATTAACATCCAAAATCTAAAATCTAAAATTGCCACGATCAAGCACTCAAACTCTCACGAGTTGTTGTGCGAGTGTAGGCGTTCCAAACGTCGAGTTCTGAATATGGACGGCTTTTAAGCATAGCTTTAGTTGCTTCTGTGAGTCCTTGGGCTAAAGTAAAATCTGCACCAGCGATACTTTGAAGATGCTCCATCTCTGCATCACATAGGTCAGTCGCTCGTAGGTCTGCATCCTGCAAATTGGCTCCGGTCAATCGAGCATTCCGCAAACAAGCCCCAGTTAAATAAGCTTTTGTTAAGTCAGCGCCACTTAAAGCCGCACTTTGCAAATTTGCTCCTGTCAAGTCAGCGCCACTCAGGTAGGCTCCACGGAGATTAACACCTTGTAAATCTGCGTTTCGTAAAGAAGCTGTGTTAAGAAAAGCACCATTAAGGTTAGCACCCGGCCCTACAGCTCCCGAAGCTTTGTAGTTATATTCTTGGGGCCATTTCGTATGTGTATCATAACGCGCTACTTGTAGTTTGGCTCCTTCCAAATTTGCGCCACTGAGATTAGCTTGTTGGAGGTTCGCACGGTTTAAATAGGCTTCCTGCAAATTAGCCCCACTCAAATCGGCTCCTTGCAGATTAGCGCCTCGCAAATCTGCGCCACTCAAATCGGCATTACTCAAGACTAGCTCACTGAGGTCGGCTCCTAGTAGCTTGGCTTTGCTCAAATTAGCTTGTTGTAAATCAACTTCCTTAAGATTGAATTGGTACAAATCGACCCAATCCAGAGGGGTTCCAGCTTTGAGGGCTGTTAATATTTCTGGAGTTGGACTGGAGCGATCGCTAGTGATAAGTTGAATTTCACTATTTGTCATCAGTTGATAAAAATATAGCTTTTGGAGTTATTCTACACTTTAGCGAAATTGAGACTTCATCTCATTGCTCAGTATTCAATAACGGCAAAATTTGATAAAAAGAGGTTTTAAAACAGATGCATATAATACCGCCCTTGTCAATGATCGACTTCTTCCGTAAAAGTGAGGGTACATGGTTTACGGAACGTTCCGTTCACCATTTTGACTCGGCGGCGGATGAGTCAGGAGAGTCGAATTTGATTATTAAAGTCATGGGAAAGGACGATCTGAAAGTCCAAGAAGTCTGTAAAGACCAAGGCATAGACCCTACTAAAGCAACAGGCGGTGCAAGCTTTGCATGGCAGGCAAACTTAGACACCAGGCAACCTAATGATAATGCTGCCATTTTGGTTGATATTCCCGATGAAACGAGGCGTTCTGGAAAACTGATCCGTAACCAAGGTTATGTTGAGAGCATTCCTGTTGTCAGCCGATATCGGTTTGCTGATGATGGAGTGCTGACGATTGATACTGACTATGACAATAACCAAGGTCAAGAACGTTGTTGGTTTATTACTGATGATTTTCGTGTCAGGGTTAGTACCGTGCGAATGATGAACGGTGTCAACTTAATGGCTTATTGTTCTGAACGTCGCTGTGTTTCCCAAGAACTTCTAGAGCAAATGATCGCTAATCATGCCAGGCATTAATGGGGAATGGGGGCAGGGGGCAGGGTGCAAGGGTGAGAAATTACTTTTCTCCCCTCTGCTCCCTGCTCCCCTGCCTCTTCCCAATGCCCCATTAAGGAATGTTGCTTTGTTTCTCATAAATGAGACGTGCATGATTGCCATCACTTATTTTCATGCAAGGGTTAACAAATCATGTTCCATGTATAAACCTTTCCTGGAATTTTTAGAAAAAGAGCTATTTCAGCGCTTTGATTTACAAAGTAGGGTCATTCCCCCTGGTTTGGAATTCAAAGTTAGCGATCGCGGCAGAAACCCTGCAACTATTCGCAGTTGGTGTTACCAATCTCAAGAGTTGCGGAAAATTCGCTATACCTATATTGATGCCGGGGAAAGCGCCCAAATTTTTAACAGCGTGATTTATCCTAGTCATAACTACGATTTACCTCTGTTAGGGATTGATTTTTTATCCTTTGGCAAAGTCAAAAATCTAATTGTGCTTGACTTTCAGCCTTTGTTTCAGGATGAAGATTATCAAAACAAATATATAGCTCCGCTAAAATATCTCCATAATAAATACCCGGATTTGGCGCAAAACTTGGAAATGAAGTTTTACGATGCCAATCAGTATTTTTCTAAGTACCTCTTGTTTGCCAAAACAGACGCTGAAACTGTTTCAACGCGAGTCTTTGAAGCTTTCCAAGATTATTTAAACTTGTATTGGCAAATGCTAGCAGATGCCCAAGCGCTTCACGATCCAGAAGATATCCAACGGATTGTCAAAGCCCAAAAAGACTATGACCAATATAGTGCAGACCGAGATCCAGCATCTGGTTTGTTTAGCAGTTACTTCGGTCATGAATGGGCGGAGCGTTTTCTCCATGAGTTCTTATTTGAAGATGCTGTTCCTCTAGCAGTTAGTGCAAGTAAAAGATAACGGGGATTGGGCATGGGGAATTGGGCATTGGGCATTGGGCATTGGGATTATGAATTTGGAGCGAAGCGAAGTGACACTATATCAGCCATTTCTCGATTATGCGATCGCCTACATGCGATCGCGCTTGGATTTACAACCCTATCCTATCCCCACTGGGTTTGAGTTCAAAAGTGCTGTTGTGGGCAAGGGCAAAAATCAGGAAGAGGTTGTCACCACTAGTTACGCCTTTCAAACTGCAAAATTACGGCAAATTCGTGCTGCTCATGTCCAGGGTGGTAATTCGCTGCAAGTGCTGAATTTTGTGATTTTCCCCCGCCTCAACTACGATTTACCCTTTTTTGGGGCGGATTTGGTGACATTGCCAGGAGGACACCTAATTGCTTTGGATATGCAGCCCTTATTTCGGGATGATTCAGCATATCAGGCAAAATATACAGAACCAATTCTGCCCATTTTTCACGAACATCAACAGCATCTATCTTGGGGTGGAGATTTCCCAGAAGAAGCACAGCCCTTTTTCTCTCCCGCTTTTCTATGGACTCGTCCCCAAGAAACGGCTGTAGTAGAAACTCAGGTGTTTGCCGCTTTTAAAGACTATTTGAAAGCTTATCTGGATTTCGTGGAGCAAGCGGAAGCTGTAACAGATTCCCAAAATTTAGAAGCCATTGAGCAAGCCCAACTGCGATATCTACGATATCGGGCTGAAAAAGACCCAGCACGAGGGATGTTTAAACGCTTCTATGGTGCTGAATGGACTGAAGAATATATCCACGGCTTTTTATTCGACCTAGAGAGAAAATTAACAGTCGTCAAGTAGAGGCTCTTGTACAGGAAGTAAGGAGCAATGGCAAATTATAATAGCCCAAGCAATGGCGATCGCATGGTAAGAATTATTTAAGCGATCGCTTTTGTATGTAATAAACTTTGACCTCACTTCCATTCCTCTCTTTATAAAACCAAAATGTTGTAGATCCTCCTAAATCCTCCGATAAATTGGAAGACTTTGAGAGGTTTTTGCCCCCATTTTTAAGGGGGCTTGGGGGGATCAAAAGGCTATGGAGCAACTTTCCAAAACTTGTGTGTACACGGTAGCTCCTAAAAGGAGAGAGGCTTTGAATCTTACTCTCCAACGCTAGTAGAGAAGGGGCTGTTCTTGTTAGGTCTATATTAAACTCAACTACAAACTACATCGACGAGTATCAAAGACTCATTCACAAAGCTCTGAGGTTCATTAACGGAGTTCAAAGACTCATTCACGAAGTTCCGAGGTTCATTAACGGAGTTCAAAGACTCATTCACGAAGCTCTGAGGTTCATTAACGGAGTTCAAAGACTCATTCACGAAGCTCTGAGGTTCATTAACGGAGTTCAAGGACTCATTCACGAAGCTCTGAGGTTCATTAAAGGAGTTCAAAGACTCATTCACGAAGCTCCGAGGTTCATTAAAGGAGTTCAAAGACTCGTTCACGAGTATTTATCAAAAATTATTCCGGTTTTTAGGAATTTTCGGGTAAGTCCTGATAAAATCAGTCAACGTATGAGCATGATTATGCACAACCGTATATTTACTACTTTATTTTTAACTCTATTTCTGGCTAACACACCCCAGTTTGTAGTTGCTCAGAACAATATTGAACAGCTATTTAAACAAGGCGACGCTGCCGAATCAGTCGGTAATAACTCCCAAGCAGAGACAATTTCGCGTAAAGTTTTGCAGTTTGAACCAAAAAATGGCAAAGCTTATAACAATTTGGGGAATGCCTTAAGGCGACAGGGAAAATTAGATGCAGCGTTAGCAGCGCACCAGAAGGCGTTACAACTCAACCCTAATGATGCTGAAGCTTACGTTGGTATAGGGAATGTGCTAAATGCTCAAGGGAAACAAGAGGAGGCGATCGCATCTCACAAGAAAGCTTTGCAACTTAATCCCAACTTGGCTACTGCTTACAACGGTCTGGGAAATGTGCTGTATGTAGAGAATAAATTAGATGCTGCTGTTGCCGCATACCAAAAAGCCATTCAACTTAACCCCAACTTGGCTATTGCTTACAACAATCTCGGTAATGCCTTCAAAGACCAGAAAAAATTAGATGCCTCTGTTGCCGCATACCAAAAAGCAGTTCAACTCAACCCCAACTTGGCTATTGCTTACAACAATCTCGGTAATGCCTTCAAAGACCAGAAAAAATTAGATGCCGCTGTTGCCGTATTCCAAAAAGCAATTCAACTCAACCCCAACTATGCGATTGCTTACAATAATCTCGGCATTACCCTGTATAACCAGAAGAAATTAGATGCCGCATTTACTGCATTCCAAAAAGCAATTCAACTTAACCCTAACGATGCTTTCACTTACAATGCTTTGGGTCTTGTACTAAGTGATCAGAAGAAATTAGATGCCGCAGTTGCCGCATTCCAAAAAGCAATTCAACTTAACCCTAATGATGCTAATGCTTACAATGCTCTAGGTTTTGTACTGAGTGACCAGAAGAAATTAGATGCCGCAGTTGCCGCATTCCAAAAAGCAATTCAACTTAGCCCTAATGATGCTTTACCTTACAATGGTTTAGGTCTTGTACTGAGTGACCAGAGTAAATTAGATGCAGCAGTTGCCACATACCAAAAAGCAATTAAACTTGATCCTAACTATGGTGATGCTTACTACAATCTCGGCAATGCCTTGAAAGATCAGAAGAAATTAGATGCAGCAACTGCTGCATACCAAAAAGCAATTCAATTGAACCCTAACGATGCTTTTGCTTACAACAATCTCGGCGCTATCCTGAGTGACCAGAAGAAATTAGATGCAGCAGTTAGTGCATACCAAAAAGCAATTCAACTCAGCCCCAATTTAGCTAGTACTTACAACAATCTTGGCAATGTCTTGAGTGACCAAAATAAATTAGATGCAGCAGTTGCCGCCTTTCAAAAAGCAATTCAAATTGAGCCCAACTATGCTGATGCTTACTACAATCTCGGCATTGCCCTATATGACCATAAAAAATTAAATGCAGCAGTTCCCGCTTTCCAAAAAGCAATTCAACTCAATCCTAACAATGCTAAAACTTATTACAATCTCGGTATTGTACTGAAAGATCAGAAAAAATTAGATGCAGCAGTCGCCGCCTTCCAAAAAGCAACTCAACTCAACCCCAACTATGGTACTGCTCACAACAATCTCGGCAATGTCTTGAGTGACCAAAAGAAATTAGATGCAGCAGTTAGTGCATACCAAAAGGCAATTCAAATCAACCCCAACTATGCTAATGCTTACAATGGTCTTGGCGTTGCTCTGAGGCAGCAGAAAAAATTAGATGCCGCAGTTGCTGCTTTTCAAAAAGCCCTAACATTGCCAGAAGACAAGTCTATAAACCCAGCCAGTGCTCATACTCTCGCTCATAATAGCTTGGGTGTTGCATTCATACAGCAAGGAAAACTAAAAGAAGCCATTGAACAGTTTGATAGAGCAGAAGAGATTGACCCCGATTATATCTATGCTAGTAACAACAATAGAGAAGTACGGCGGTTTTGGAAAGAGCAACAAAATAAACTCGCTAAAGACGTAGAAGACGATCGCCAATGGTTGCCTAAGAATGACCCAACCATAACCGTTAAGCGTTCTGTGGTACTCATCACTGCGGAGTTTTTTAACAGCGATCGCCAGGGAACAGAGATCGGCACTGGTATAGTAATTAAGCGAGAAGACAACCGGACATTAATCCTCACTAATCGTCATGTAATTTTTGATGGCAATGAACAAGGTAAAAATATTCAAGTAGAATTTTTCAGTTCACCGCCATCCAACCGAGTGCGAATGCGGCGAGATGCCAAGCTATTCAAAATGACCTCTGAGGAACAACTCGATTTAGCTGTTTTGGAAATTATTGGTAAACTACCAGAAGATATCCAGCCTTTATCTATCTCTTCAACTGCGATCGCCCCGAAAATGCCCATTCGGATTATCGGTCATTCTGCTCAAAGAGGTGAAGATAAATCTTGGTCTATGCAATCAGGACAAATCAGCTATCAAAATCAGCGATTAGAAATATCTCAAGCTGCACTCAAACCCGGTTATTCTGGCAGTCCGGTAATTGATTCGCAAAATCGGCTTTTAGGCATCGTCTTTGCAAGAAAAGGCGAAGACCGAGATTTGGCTTATCCTATGTCTGAGATTCAAAAACAACTGCTTACCTGGAGCATTCGTTAAACAAACTGAATTAAGATATAGCAACATTCTTGAGGATAGTCATCGGCCCTTGGGCTTTGAGAATTTCCATTTCTGCTGCGTTTCGCACAAGTAAAGTACCAGCGAATCCTAATGAATTCACAGAGATAGACTGAAAATGCTCCTGCGATCGCGGTACGATCAACATCCATTCTCTTGTTGCTAGCAGATTGTAAGCACCCAATTGCCTTGCATCTAAACCCACAGCCCCTAGCAAACTACGATAAACTTCTAGTGTTGCTTGGGCTGCTGTAAATGGCGATCGCATCCAATGAGGATTTAGTGGCGCAAAAGCGTTTACAAAAGGAAGCTTTGCTAAAGTTGCCTTCGAGTCCTGAAATTGTCCTGCCCTCAGTAGAGGTTCAATAGGTATCTGCGGCCCTAAAGGTACAAGTGGTAGTGGCACTAATTGTAAGTGTTTGTGTCGCTGACTAGCACCTGCACTTTTGCCACTGTTGTAAAATGCTAAACCATCGAAATCATCTAAACACGCCCACATAGCTGCAAAATCTTCCAGAGTCAGCAAACTTTCCTGTTCCTCGAAGGCACGTGTGATAATTAGCAGATGGCGATCGACAACATTATATTTATTTAAAATACATACATGAGTATCAGAAATATCCGCCACAAATAAATCTTCTTCGTAGGGCAAAAAAGGATTAAACTCTTGACCAGAGACAGCAGATTGTTTTTCCTGTTTCTCCTTAGCTGCTTTTTTACGATTCAGATTAGACAAAATCCGCACTAAAAAGCGCACGCCATCCTGTTCGATAAATTCAAATTCTGTCGGAATCGACAGTAACGCCCCGCATTGCAAAGCATGTTCAGTTCGTTCTTTCACACTTGTCCATAAAGTGCCAGATTTCAGTAAAATTTTTCCCTGTGGCATTTTCATTCCTTCACACATGGTATAAAACACGCAGTCAACTTAACGAAAAATAGTTGGCTATAAACCGCTCTGGCTCTAAGTTGACACGCATCACAACTGTGTAACCCTACGAATGAGTATATTCCAAATAAGGTTTAGTAAAATACCAAAGCTTTCACAACAACGCAATACCTCTGCAACAAAACTGTCACAAATCATATCTACATTAGTAATACATCTAAATATCCTTCCAGACAGCAATGCAAAACCAATCTCGTGATGGAGAACACCCATCAAATAGCATTTTATCCAACACAACTGACACCAAATACCGTAATCAAGCACCCTGGAAAAAGGCTGCCGCCTCTCTATCGCTGGTGCTGCTGGGATCAGGTATGACATTGGCAGGTGGCTACATGGCTGGACATTCTCAGCAGGTGTCTGAGAGTGCATCTAATTTGGGAGTGAGTCGAGTAAATGCCGCTCCTCCATTATCAGCTGCCACAGATCCTAACTTTGTTATCCAAGTGGTGCAAAAGGTCGGGCCGGCTGTAGTAAGAATTGATTCTTCCCGAACCGTAAAAAGCCAGGTACCAGAAGAATTTAACGATCCATTTTTCCAACGTTTCTTTGGCTCTCAAATGCCAGAACAACAGAATCGGGTAGAACGAGGTACTGGTTCAGGCTTTATTATTAGTGCTGATGGTCGTATTCTCACTAACGCCCACGTAGTTGATGGTGCTGATACAGTAACAGTAACGCTCAAGGATGGGCGTAGTTTTAAAGGAAAAGTGTTAGGAAAAGACGAGTTGACCGATGTTGCTGTGATCAAAATTCAGGCGGACAATCTACCGTTAGTAGCATTGGGTAACTCAGATCAACTGCAACCGGGAGAATGGGCGATCGCGATCGGCAACCCCCTTGGACTAGATAATACAGTAACTACCGGAATCATCAGTGCTACCGGACGTAGCAGCAATCTAATCGGCGCTGCCGATAAGCGAGTAGAGTATATTCAAACTGATGCAGCCATTAATCCCGGTAATTCCGGTGGCCCCCTGCTAAATTCCCGTGGCGAGGTGATTGCCATGAATACAGCCATTATCCAAGGGGCACAAGGATTAGGCTTTGCTATTCCCATCAACACAGCACAACGCATTTCCAGTCAAATAATAGCTACAGGCAAAGTAGAACATCCTTATCTGGGAATTCAAATGGTGGGGTTAACACCTCAGCTAAAACAAAATATCAACTCAGATCCCAATAGCGGTTTGAGTGTGAATGAAGATAAAGGTGTATTAGTTGTAAAAGTTGTGCCAAATTCACCAGCTGCTAAAGCAGGGATACGTGCTGGTGATGTTATCCAAAAGCTTGGCGGGCAAGCAGTCACAGATGCCAACAGTGTCCAAAAAGTAGTAGAAAATAGCCAAATCGGGGGTGATTTGCGCTTAGAATTACGTCGCAATGGACAGAATCTTAACGTAGCCGTGCAACCTGGTGCTTTTCCCACCCCACCAGTACAATAAAAGTTTTGCTATTGAGTCAAAGTGAATTTTTTGGGATGGGCAAAATACCCATCCCTTTTTTTAGATGGCAAAGATAAGGTGGGCACTGCCATTATGTAAAAATAGTTGTCTTTAAAAGCAGAGTTATTTTTATATTTTTTATCCATGACATTAGTCATGGTTTAACTAATTACCTTTTTCACTAGTGTATATCTATTTTCAGTCCTATTATTTACTTGTCAAAGAGATTAAGATTTTGCGAAAAATTAATCTCTTTGATATCTACATCATAGAAGGAAAGTTTGCGAATGAGTATTAAAAGAATGCTTGCTAGTGCAGCACTGATTTTACCAATTGCTGTTACCTTTATTCCTTCCCAAGCCGATGCTCAGGCTAGATGGCCAGTTAGACGACCAGTTCCAGTTAGAATAATCAGAAGACCATCGCCAGTTAGGGTTTACACCCCTGTTCAAGCGAGAAGAAGGATACTAGTTCCTGGACGTTGGGTGCAAACAAATCGTGGTCGTCGATGGATACCGGCTCGCTATGTATATAGAAGATAAAAGACCTACAAATGCAAAAAATATTGCCCATCAATATTGATTGCAGAGTTCATTTTTCATAGATTTAGTTAATGTTTAAAAATCCCCTTTAGAAATATTTTAAAGGGGTATTATTTCATATTTACAATAAATATAGCGGTTATCAGTTGAGTGCAATACAGACCTAACCCCCAGCCCCTTCTCTATAAGGGAAGGGGAGTAAGATGCAAAACATCTCTCCTAAAAGGAGAGATGTCAAACTGTATTGCTTCCATTCGATAACTGCTATACTTGAGCATAATTAAACATATTAAATAACTTAGTTTGTAGTAGGTGACTTAGATTTGTTAGGACTAAAGTCCTGACTACAAACTTTAATTTATTTATGCCCAGCAAGAAGTTGCAACTGAATTTTAAGCTAGAGCTACTGCTGGTTGCTGCCAGCGTCCTACCGCCTTACCAATGACTGCTAATTCTTGCATTAATTTATCAAAACGGTCTGGTGTCACAGATTGAGGCCCGTCGGATAAAGCTTTGGCAGGGTTGGGATGAACCTCTATCATCAGAGAATCTGTGCCAGCTGCGATCGCAGCCATTGCCATTGAAGGCACAAACTCAGACCAACCTACGCCGTGGCTGGGGTCAATCATAATTGGCAGGTGAGTCAGTTTCCGCAACACTGGTACTACCGATAAATCCAGCGTATTTCGCGTATATTGGCGGTCAAAGGTGCGTATTCCCCTTTCACACAAAATTACATTGGGATTTCCAGATGCCAAAACATACTCGGCTGCCATCAACCAATCTTCAATAGTAGCCGCCATTCCACGCTTCAAGAGAACTGGTTTCGGCTGCGCTCCCACTTTTTTGAGCAAGGAGAAATTCTGCATATTTCTTGCTCCTACCTGAATCACGTCAGCAACTTCGACAATTTTATCCAGGTCAGCCGCATCCATCACTTCTGTAATAATACCTAGTCCACTGACTTCCCGCGCCCTTGCTAATAAATCCAAAGCACTCTCGCCGTGTCCTTGGAAGGCGTAAGGTGAAGTTCGAGGTTTATATGCCCCTCCGCGCAAAAATTTTGCTCCAGCAGTCTTGACGCGCCGTGCTGTCTCTACAATCATTTCTTCATTTTCTACTGAGCAGGGGCCGGCAACGACTACCAAAGGCTGATGTTCACCAAATACCACTGCTCCATTAGGAGTATTAACTACTACTTCCGAAGCCTCACCGTGACGGTATTGGCGACTGGCTCGTTTGTAAGGCTGCTCTACCCGTAACACCTGCTCAATCCAGGGGCTAAGTTCCTGAATTTGTAATGGATCTAAACTGGCAGTTTCACCTACAAGACCAATAACTACTTTATGTTGACCAACAATTTTTTCTGGAGTTAGCCCCCAGCTAGTTAATTCTTCATCAATGCGGTTTATTTCCGCTTCTGGGGAACCAGTTTTCATTACTATAATCATGTGAAAGTTCCTAATTAATTGAGTAAAATTTTCTGTAAATGGGCTAACTTTATTGTTGCCTATTGCCCTAATTACGAATAGTTAAAAACAAAATTTATTTACAAAATAAATAGACAAAATATAGCGCTCAGTCAGTAGTTTTACTACTGGGTAGCTGGATGTAGGTATAAAAAGATTATATAATTTTAATTAGCAATGTTGAAGTTATAAAATTTCAACTTCAACATTCACTTCTTTTATTTACCCAATACCGCAGTTACCTAATACCTGAGCGCCATTAATTATGAGTTTTTTTGCCGAGTTTCGCGCCAAACTGCCACCATTCGTCCCCAATTGGTGTTGAACTCACCCAAACCTAGCAAACTTCCGACTCTTTCTTCATCCCAAGAGGCAGAGAGAACGCCATAAGTTATGCCTAAGACCCCCAAACCAAATAGTCCCATGTTCACCAATAACACGGCGATGGGAGGTAGTTGGATGTCGGAGTAGATAGCAAGCAGATAGCTAACAACCAGGACGCTAATGCCCAAAGCTGTTGGTACGCCACAGAAACCAGCTACCCGTCGGATCATCCTCTGGCTGACTACTTGAGGAATAGCCATCTCTTGTTTGGTGTAAGTCAGTTTTTTGTCAGCCTGTTTGCCAGATTCTTGTGGCTGTGCTGCTGGTTTACTTTGAGTTTTTGCGGGTTTTTGGCGCTTTTTGTTTGGTTCAAAGGGCAAGCGACTGCGTTCAGATTCTTCAGCAGACATAAGCGGTAGCCCCTATCCACGAATACCGAGGCGAGCGATCAAAGCTTGATACTTTTCCCGGCTTTCCTGCGATATGTAGGCTAGAAGACGCTTACGCTGACCAATTAGCTTCAACAGTCCCCGTCGAGAAGAATGGTCTTTTTTATTTGCCTGGAGATGTTCGCTGAGGCGGTTAATGCGCTCAGTTAGCATGGCAACTTGGACATCAGCCGAACCAGTGTCGGTTTCGTGAACTTGGTAATTGGAAATTATTTCTTGTTTCCGCAGTTGCGTCAGTGCCATGATTGATTCAATTGCTAGTTTTTCTAAATGTATGCAGCAGTCTCCCATAATATCACAGCCCTTAAGCTGGATGTCGAATCATCTTTGCTGCTATGTTTGGCAATCTAGGAGACTAAGTAAGTCAAGAGACATCCAGTATCTTCTATGGAGGCAAATAAGGTAATTTTAAATGGTAGCTTCCGTGTCGATATTTGAAGGTTTGTCTGGATTGGTAAACTATTTGTCCTGGCATTTCTTCCAGTTGTTTTTTACTCCAGACAGCAGGAAAGCTATTTCAACCCAAATACAAAACTTTTTGGTTAAAGGGAAAGGATTTAAATTCACCTTTCCCTTTTGCCCTTTAACCTTTTCCTAGATTGGACTTGCGTTCACCAAATCTTTTAAAAGGTGAAAGTTGTTCTCAGAGTACCGATAATTGCATCGTCGTTAGCGCTGCTTTGACCAGGAGAGGTCAACCAGATGACACCAGGGGTAATTGAGATGTTATCTGACACGCGATACTTGTAGAAGCCTTCAAAGTGATAAGGGATATCATTACCAGCAAAACCTGGTCGGTTAAACGCATAAGGTTCTGCACCAGCAAAAATACCTAAAACGTTACCTTTTTTACCGAAGTCAGGTAAGGCTACCCCAAGACCGTAGCTCCAAGCTTCATAATCATCATTAGCACCAAAGCCTGTGACATCGTGGTAAGAAACGAAGCCACTAATTGATAGTTTTTCGCTGGGTCTGAAGGCAGCTTCTATACCGTAAGAGTTACTCGAAGATGCGTTTAGAGTACTTAGGGTATTAGCTTGATTAGTACCTACAACGCGGTTAGCACTGCCCAAACCACCACCTAGATCGAATAAATTCCCGCCTCCAGCACCGCTATAACCGTGAACATAGGTAGCAGCGATCGCCAAGCGATCGCCAACACTAAAGTTCAACTGTCCAAGAGCCGCATAGTTCCCCTCCAATAAACCTTGGTTTAGTCCAGGATTATTAGCATTTGATGCCAAGTAGCCTATAGTCAGCGAACTTGGTTTGAAAAAACTGCCCCCACTACCAAAGGGTATGGTCAATGCAGCACCAGCACCACCACCTATTCGATAGATGGGACTTTCAGAAGCAAAGGTAGACAAAGCACCATTACCGCCATCATAGTCCTCAAAGTAAGGGTTATTAGTGGCAGCATAATCGCTATGAATACCTCCGGTGGCCGCAAAGTAAGCTTGAACTGGGCCTATAGGTACGTAATACGCCAACCAATCTATACTGACAGAATTGCTACCAGTGCTGCCGATTTGAAAAGTTTGCGTGCCTTCAGCAGTATTGATCGGAACACCAGCATTATCCACTTGATTAAAGGCTAGTGCATTACCGGCTGCAAGACGGGTGTGTAAAACGTCTTTACCAGTGAAGCTGGTTTGCAGGTCTAAACGTACCCTATCTTGGAAAACAGTATTATTAACATCGCCAGTGTTACCGCCAAAAATATCAGTAACGCCAAAAATAGCTTCACCCACCAATTTTGTGGTGGTAGAAAACTGATTTGCTTCTAGTTCAGCAGTCCGTGCTTCTACAGCATCAACTCGACCACGCAAAGTTGCTAGTTCTGCCGAGAATTCTTCTTGCAAACGCTGGAGGGTAGCCAAATCTTGTTTTGTTACCAAGTCAGCAGTCGCTGTTGCAATCAGTTCATTAACCCGATCTAAACAAGCATTCAAACCTGCGGCAAATTCATAACGAGTCAGTGCCCGATTGCCACGATAGGTAGAATTTGGGTATCCAGCAATACAACCGTAGCGTTCAACCAGGGATTGTAAAGCTTGGAACGCCCAGTCAGTGGGCTGTACATCAGAAAACTGAGAAACTGATGTGACTTGAGACAGTGAATTTTGGTTCTTACCCTCAGTGCTGTAGCGGTTAACCTCTTCTAAAACCTGATTATCATCAGTCTTTTGGGCAACCAATAGCTGATTAACTTTTGGTTGCTCTGTTTGAATAAATCTTGAAGCATCAGAAGATATTGGTGCTTCTGTCTGAGCAGTTTTTGCCTTTATATTTTCAGAGGAGCCTGCTACTTCAGTAGCTATAGCCCTAGCGGAAACCAACACCGTCACTCCCAAAACTACTGGACTTAGTACCAGAGTTTTCCACAATAGATGAGACATTTTTTATTTTCCTTTCCTAAAAAATACCCTAAATCAATGGGTTAAAGAAAAAGATAACAAGCAGTTATTCTACTTAATTTGAAATCTTATCAGATTGCTGTTACTTAATCCATATCTGACAAAATTTTTACGGATGAAGAATCGTAAAGACTTATTTGTAACTTATTTGCCAGATTAAGAGATTATGATTGAATTTAGCTCAATTTTTCGCCATTTCTGGACTTTAGCTTCTTATTCTTGACTCTGATTTGCGGTAAATCCTTTTTATCTTTGTAAAAGTAACAAATTTCAACTAGAGTTGCCCATATTTCTAGAGAACCGTGAAATTGGCTAATGACATCATCAATAATTCTGGAAACATTTTGCTGAAAAAAGTCTGGTTCAAACCCATAAAATACTCTCGATAAATTCTCAGCAAACAATTGAAGTGACTGCTTACGTTCTTCACTCTGGGCAGACATTGAGGCTTTAACTACTTGGTTGTGGATAGCAAAAATTTTTTCCAGAATTTCCTCAGAGTCTTGCAATGTAACCTCGCCAGAGTAATCAAACTTGATTCCCAGGTCGTCAAGATGATAAACACTGCTCTTAATCTTCTTTTTCAGCAGGCTACATATTTCCTCATTAAAGAGTTCACTAGCAAGAGGATTACGCATATAATTATTTCTAATATGGTTCTGGACAGCATCAACGTGTGCAGCTGCAATACCCTCTTGCTGTATCCAAATCCTGTAGATATAATCTTCAAATCTGAGCCGAGTGGGAAAAAAGGGTGGTAAACCTAGCTGATTATCATATCCAGCAACTCCACAATCCATTCTCCAGTTTTTGTTGGTGATAACAGGTCGAAAATTAGTAAGAATATAAAAATCATTCAGATCATTGGGACTGATTTGATTTTCATCATTGAGATACATGTGAATAAAATCAAGTGTATCGATATCATTAGTTCCTGTGCGAAAAGTCTGGGCAATCTTGACGATGGCATTATTCAAGACTCTTCCCTGTTGTAATACGAGGCTGTTTTCTCGAAAGTAGCCTTTGGTTGTGTTGGTTTCTAAATCCATTGCTGTATCAACAACCAATTCTCCAGCCTCGAAGTTTTCTGGTACCTGGCTGGCTTTTTTACCTAGAACATCACCAAAAGCGGTGAGTAAGTCAAAAGATTTATGAACAAAGCCGCCTTGTTGAGTAGACTTGATCAGCTTACCTCGACATATTTCATCACCTGATAAAGACTCTGGGCTAGTTTCAATCAATGCATCTGGTCGCATATCGTCATCTGCACTGACCATTAAATGACCAAGAGTATACATTAAGGTGAAGTTGCGATTCCCCCCATAGCTAGGGCGAAATAAGTTTTTGACGAGTGATTCTAGCTTGCGATCGCGCAGTCTTTCATTTAAAAATGTAATAAATTTCTCTTTCTCTTGAGGCCCTACATAATACACATCATTGACTGTCTTAGTCTGCTCTAAAAGTGGGTAATATTTCTCGTGGTTAGCAATACTGGAATCATCAAAGACGATAATTTTTACAGCATGACCATTTGCCCAGAAATTCTCATCATACTTTTCGATGGTCTGTGCTACATCTCTCAATCGATGAGTCGGAATAACAAATATCGTCTCTTTTGCTTTCATAAAATGTGTAACTTATTGTTTTGGTGGAGAAAATAATTGATACAAAACCTATTTTGTTGAGATGTGGCGAATAAGGTAGTTTCCGCCCAGCCTAACTAATTTTTACCCTCCAAATTGGGTTGCTGACTACCCGACAGGGCATTCACGGCGGGATTGCCTTGATATTCTGCGATCGCAGTTACGCTAATTAAGATTTCAAAAATGGCGAACACCATCCAGAAAGGACTCGCCTATTTAGGAATGTAGTCAGAGCAACTCAGCGCTTCTTTAGTTAGAGCAGTGGCAGGGTTGACTGCACACTTTAGATAAGAGTTGTTGTTAAAAAAATGGCAGCTTTTACAGAAATGTTGGTGTACATGTTTGATGCTTACTATTTCGTCTTTATCTTGTACCGCATTTTCTGGGGGATCTTCTAATGCTTTGCAGAAAGATGAAACGAGATAAACGACAATTGCCCAAACAATCATGAAGGAAATATGAGCCAAAAACACTGCTACAAAAGGAATATCTCCTTCATGAAGTTTTGTATTATTATGTGTTTTATTTGCCAGATTTGCTTCAATCAGGGTAGACTGATAAACAGTTTTTTGGGCGAATATATAAACTTGAAAAAGCCTTGAAGTATACATATTAAAAACAAGGAAATTAGTCAGACTACGATTAAGGGAAAGTCGTCTAGATTAAACATTTTTAGAGTAAAATTCTCTAATTTCACCCTTGATTGAGTTGTGATAGTAGCACCTAAATTTTTGATCATCTTTGGATCAGATGCATGATAAGAGAAGAAATAAGTATTCATCTAGCTAATAATATGTGGATTTGAGATTGTTTGGTATATCTGAGTCGTCTGAATTAACAGATTGTCCGCCTATCTGTCGAGTTTATAACAAGCAACTGTTGAGTGAATAGTAAACACAATGAATTTTCTTAAGTGTTACCTTGAGAGCAGGAATCATCATCGGATTAGTTGCTATTGCTAAAATGTAGTCACCAGCGAAAATAGGAGGATTGTCTATTGCTGAAAGGACTAGATCATCTCTTAAAATTCCTAGAAAAGCGCATTGTTTAGGCAACTGAATTTCAGTTAAGTGAATGCCGCAATAAACGCTATTAGCTTGGATTAAAACACCAAACAATCTTGGTTCTAAAGCTTTTTTGTATTTGAACACAAAATGTTTTTTAATTCTAATATTATTGTGCAATATTTTACACAAAAAATATTTTATTTTAGATATATCTTGCAGGTATATAAGATGTATTAGATAATTTTAAATAGGTATATATTTAGAGATATAGTCTTACTTAATTAATCATAAAAAACGAGATTCCCGACTTCTTAAGCAAGTCGGGAATCTTAGCCTTAGATAATAATTCTGAACAGTAGAGACGGAAAATTCGTCGTCTCTACTATTTGCCATAGCTTTATTTCTTAATTTGATCTAAAGCTAAATTCAGCTTCAACACATTAACTCCAGGCTCACCAAAGATGCCGAGAAAGCGACCATCGGTGTTTTGGGCAATCAAAGTTTCTAATTGGTTCGGCTGAAATCCTCGTGCTTTGGCTACTCGTGCAATTTGCGCGATCGCAGCTTCGGGAGTAATATGAGGGTCAAGGCTGGAACCAGAAGTGTAGACTAAATCGCCAGTCGGCTGTACACCTGCTGTTTTCAGACGAGTCAAATCGCCTTCAATTTTTTTGCTGGGGTCTGGGTCATCTTTACCTTTGATGCGTTCCAGCAATGCAGGATTACTGGGAGCCAAGTTACTAGCGCCAGAAACTCCAGTTTTCAAAACTCCCGCATCATCTTTTTTGGGGTCGGCTGTGCTGTAACTCGTGGTACTGGGACGACTGTTAAAATAGCGATCGCTAGTGAAAGGTTGACCAATCAAAGCAGAACCCACAACTTGACCGTTGTTATTTTTCAGCAGACTTCCATTTGCCTGAAATGGAAACGCAATCTGCCCAATAGCAATCATCGCAAAAGGATAAATAATCGCTCCAATAACCCACAGTACCAGGGTAGAACGAACTGCTCTACTAGCTTCACGTGCAAAACTCATTAGAATTTCTCCGGTACAAACATAACAAAAAATAAATAGATAGAAAGCCCTAGCGTCACCAGTCCTAACAGTCCCAATCCCCAAGATTGACTGCGGGAAAGTTGTTCGCCAGTAGCTGCATAGACTAGAGGTGCAACCACTAGGTTGAAACACATCGCCAGGAACAAATACAGTGGCAGTTTTTGTCTACGCCATTGACACCAGATATCAGTTATTTCTTCAACTACTTGCGATGCAAGGATAGTGCGACGGATATGAACAGGTTTCATAGTAAATTAAGACAAAGGTAAGATAATATCTATCAGTTTGATAGCAATAAAGGGAGCAACAATGCCACCAAGTCCATAGATGAAGATGTTGCGGCGTAGGAGTTGATCTGCCGTTAAAGGTAAGAATTTCACCCCTTTGAGTGCTAACGGAATCAGTGCCGGAATAATCAAGGCATTGTAAATCAACGCCGAGACGATCGCAGATTGGGCGCTTTTTAATCCCATAATATTCAGTGCGCCAATTCCAGCAGCCGCAAAAATAGTCGGAATGATCGCAAAATACTTGGCAATATCGTTAGCGATGGAGAATGTTGTCAAGGCTCCACGGGTAATTAGCAACTGTTTACCTATGGTTACTAAGTCAATTAACTTCGTAGGGTCAGAGTCCAAGTCCACCATGTTAGCAGCTTCTTTGGCAGCTTGTGTCCCAGAGTTCATTGCCACACCCACGTTTGCTTGAGCCAAAGCAGGTGCATCGTTAGTACCATCCCCGGTCATTGCCACCAGTTTACCCTGAGATTGTTCGGAGCGAATCACCTCAATTTTGTCTTCTGGAGTCGCTTCGGCAATGAAATCATCCACCCCAGCTTCTTTAGCAATTACCGAAGCAGTAATGCGGTTGTCACCTGTGAGCATGACGGTGCGAACACCCATGCGACGCAGTTGGTCAAATCTTTCCCGCAGACCAGGTTTGACAATATCTTTGAGGTAGATGACACCATAAATTTTGTCATCTTGGCAAACAGCTAAGGGTGTACCGCCTAACCGGGAAACTCGCTCATAAGCTGCATCTATATCATCAGGAACGTTACCACCACGAGAACGGACAAATCCCTTAATGGCATCTACCGCACCTTTGCGGATTTGTTTACCATTGGGTAGATTTGTGCCACTCATCCGGGTTTTGGCTGAAAATTCCACACCTTCGGCTTTGTCGAGATTAAAATCGACCGCAACCTGAGACTTTTCAGCTAAAACTACAATTGACTTGCCTTCTGGTGTTTCGTCAAACAAGCTAGCAGCTAAGGAAACTCGCGCTACATCTTCTAATGAGTGATTATCCAGAGGAATAAACTCATCAGCCATCCGGTTCCCCAAGGTGATTGTACCTGTCTTATCTAGCACCAAGGTATTGATGTCGCCGCAGGCTTCTACTGCCCGACCAGAGGTAGCAATGACGTTAAACTGTGCAACCCTATCCATCCCTGCAATGCCAATTGCACTGAGCAAACCACCGATAGTTGTGGGAATCAAAGCTACCAGTAAGGAGATGAGAATGGCAACGCTACCACCAGTACGTAAACTGTTTCCCGCTTCCGGGGCAAAGGCTGTGGTGATAAAGTTGGCGATGTAGCTAACAAATGGCGGCATAGTTGCCACTACAATCAAGAACACCTGAGTTAGCACTGCCAACAATACCGTCAAAGCAATCTCATTGGGAGTCTTGGTGCGTTGTGCGCCTTCTACCAAGGAAATCATGCGATCGATAAAGCCTTGACCAGGATCGGCACTAATCCGAATTGTCAACTCATCTGAGAGTAGGCGTGTACCTCCTGTGACTGAACTGGCAATATCTGTACCTGGTTGTTTCAGTACTGGCGCAGATTCCCCAGTGATTGCCGACTCATCTACCGAACCGATACCTTTAATTACATCCCCGTCGGCGGGAATCATATTATTTGCAACTACTTTTACCAAATCGCCCCGTCGCAGTTCCGTAGAATTTACTTGTTGTACAGAACCATCTGGGAGGATTTTGTTAGCGATCGTATCCGATCGCGTCGATCGCAGTGAATCAGCCTGTGCTTTACCACGCCCTTCAGCTACGGCTTCGGCAAAGTTAGCAAAAATGAGGGTGAAAAAGAGAATGAAGGTAATCAACCCATTTAACAAGCGCTGTTGGTTGATATCTGCCTGGATTGTGCCAAAGAGATTTGGGTTAAGGGTTACTAAAAAGGTGACAATTGTCCCCACCCAAACAACAAACATAACTGGATTTTTAACAGTAATTCGAGGATCGAGCTTGACAAATGACTCACGAATTGCTCTTTGATAAAGTCCCCGCATATCTGTCTTGGGGGTGTGCTTGCGCGAGTCACGAGTTCCAGATGGAATACGGGGCGAAGGAGAATCAGTAGTGATTGGCATATATTAAATTTTGGGAATTGGGAATTGGCGATTGGGCATTGGGAATTGGGCATTGGGAATTGGGCATTGGGAATTAATTATTTCTCCCCCTGCTCCCCTGCTCCCCTCCCTACCCAATACCTTTGGCGATAAAAAAGGCTTCAGCGATGGGCCCCAATGCCAGTACTGGGAAGAATGTAAGTGCGCCCAAAATTAAAATCACGCCTGCGGTAACGCCTGTAAATAGTCCGGTGTCGGTTCGCAATGTACCAGTGGTGTAGGGAACAGCTTGCTTGCGAGACATACTATCTGCTAATAACAGCAAACCTAAAATTGGGATATAGCGTCCAGCTAGTAAACTAAAGCAGGTACTCAAGTTCCACCACAGAGCGGTTACAGTTGTTTTTGTACCTGTAGCGATCGCTAACGGAGAAGGTTGTGAATCTCCTAAACCTTCAAACCCAGAACCGTTGTTAGCAGCAGCTGAGGCATATTCGTAAATCACCTGAGAAAAGCCGTGGAAGCCAGGATTGCTAATCCCTGCTAATTGGTCAGGAAAAGCTAAGGCGATTCCCCCTGGAATCAAAATAGCGATCGGGTGAACTAGCAAAATCAGGAAGCTAGCAAGTACGACTTCCCGCTTTTCAATCTTGCGTCCCAAAAATTCTGGCGTGCGTCCCACCATCAAACCTGTTACAAATACCGCCAAAATGCTATAGGCAAACAAGTAAGCTGTTCCTGTACCTTGTCCACCCCATATAATTTGCAGGAACATATTAGAAAGAAAAATAAAACCGCCGGCGGGCATAAAGGAGTCGTGTAAACTATTAACTGCGCCGCACATAGTGCCGGTTGTACTTACCGCAAATAATGCCGATTCTGCCCAACCAAACCGGACTTCTTTCCCCTCTAGATTCGGTTGCTGACTGCCCAAAAGCGTATTTACAGACGGATTGCCGTCGTATTCACCAATGGCAGTAACAATCAGAAATCCTAGAAAAATTACCCCGATCATGCCGTAGAGTAACAACGCTTGTTTGGTGTTATTGGCAAACAAACCGTATGTATAGATTAGGGACGTGGGAATTGAAAGCATTGCCACGATCTGAATTAAATTCGTAAATGCGCTGGGATTTTCAAAGGGGTGTGCTGAGTTGATGGCGAAAAAGCCGCCGCCGTTTTCCCCTAATTGCTTGATAATTTCAAAATGGGCAACAGGGCCACGTGCGATCGCCTGACTAATATTCGGATCTTCCAAGGTCGGGAATACAGCGACACCCGCCAGAGTTTCGGGAACGCCAGCAGCTATCAACACAATCCCACCCACAATACAAATAGGCAGCAAAATTCGCGTAATCGAGCGAATTAGGTCTACATAAAAGTTGCCTAACGATCTACCAGTTAATCCTCGAATAAAAGCAATTCCTACCGCCAAACCAGTGCCAGCAGAGGTGAACATATGATAACCCAGTCCCCACATTTGGCTGGCATAGCTCATGTAGGTTTCACCAGAATAATGCTGCTGGTTGGTATTAGTAATAAAGGAAATTGTAGTATGCAGTGCTGTATCCCAAGTTGGGGCTTTTATCCCCGTGGGATTGAGGGGCAACCATCCTTGACTCATGATGATAAAGAAAATCAGCAACCCCATTGCTACGTTGCTATACAGGATTGCCCGCCCATACTGCCAGCCCGTCATGTTTTCTTTGGATTTAACACCGACTAAAGCATAAAGCACTCGCTCAATCGGATTCAAGATTGGGTCGAGAAAAGTACTTTGCTCTAGGTATACACGCGCCATATAGCGCCCAAAAAATGGAGTAATTGCTACTATAATTAGTAGCGTTAATGCAATTTGAATCAATCCTTCTAGCATTGGATTATTTCAACTCCGACATGAATAAATTTCATAGAAATATCAGATATTTTCGGTCGATGAATCACAAAAAATAATGAATTATATTGACATTATTAGCTAACCTATAACCATCTCTTTACTTAATCAATCATCGAGCTTTTTGTTAGAGAATACAAGGTATAAATTAATATTTAAACTAGCCTATACAAAAAATATACTTGTCTATATAGATAAGTATTAAGAGCGTTTATCTCGATATATATCTGCAAATATAGAAGGACAGTAAAAAGTTAGATCCCCGACTTCTTAAAGAAGTCGGGGATCTGGACACGACGAATTTTCATGAATTAGATGAGATTGCTGTACAGTCAACAGTCTAATTCATAATTTATAACTGATTCTGGCGACAAATTCCAAATGCAGAAGTGTAGGCGTGTAAGAAGGTTCTGCCACCTACAGGACCGATTTCACCACCACAGAAAAAGCCGCCTACAGGAATATCGCTGAGGTAACGGCGAAATAGTTCAGAATCGAAATTTGGTTTACCATATAGCCCTTCACCTCGCCCTAGACAGGCAAACATTAAGGCAGCGACGGCAGAGGGTTCAGATTCTCGTCGGGTTTGATAACTTTGGAGGAGTAATTCTAAGTCTTCAGCTGAGGCTTGGGCATCGCGCAGGTGGAATTGTAGCCTTTGACCAGGACGGACGCGATCGCCAATTGCGATCGCTCCAGCTGTTGGATCGACCCCAAGAATACCACGAATTAGAAAGTCTCCCTGTTGCAAAGCCAGCTTAAACTCATCCATCGCCACACCAACAAACAAAGAGTGCTGTGCTAAAGTTCGTTCGTGTTCGCTAAGACTAGCAATCAAATCTCGCAATACCACTAGCGGCACTTGCTCATCTAACTCTAAGATGATATTGCGATCGGCTTTTGTAACTTGCAATGGTTTGCCAATCGGTCGGCATCCTTGAGCGACAATCGTTTCCAAAACAATATTGCCAGTCAAAGCTATACCAATAGTGCCCTCACGATAAAGGCTTTGGCATTCCTCGCCATCAGTCTCATTACAAAATAGGGCAACACGGCCACCCATGCCTCCACCACTAGCCTGTCCTCCCACAATCGCCGATCCTGGATAAGCAAAATCCAACCCCTGCAACAAATCGTTAATTCCAGAGGCGAAAGAACTAGACAGCAATATGAACTGGGGTGTCGGTGATGGCGGTACACCAATCAAATCAACCCAAGCATCTGGAGAACTATCTAAATCAGGTAATTCTTCAGCGACAACATGAAAAACTTGAACCTTCACCCCTGGAAGATGTGCTAAAGTCAAGCTAATAGCTGGTTCAGCTTCCAATTCTTGGGTTTCTCCGGCAACTGTCGTCCCAATCACCCCGCCACCACTACAGCCAATTAGCACTGGTACAGAAAGTTTTTCAGCTAACAAAGGTAATAATCGGGAATACTCACTCGCAAAAGCAGACGAAATGAATACCAGTCCTAGATCCGCAGGTGCTGCTAACGATGAGACAGCTCGTTCCACCACATCTGTAACGGCGGCTTCTAGAGAATGACGGGTTGATAGGGCGTTTGCCCACTGCATTTGGTCTGCCATGAGTTTTGAGCTTCTTTCTCTTTTTGGGCTAATAAATTTTGACTTTTGATTTTGGGAAGAATTGCATCCTATAAGAATTAGTGCTAGCTTTTGTCTCCTCCATCCCAATCAAATGAGGTTGTCATTCTAATAGATGCATCTAAATATATTGTATGATTGTTTATCTATGGTACTGATTCCACAAAATCTTAAAAAATAAAGATGAATGCATTATAGATGCGGCAGTTTACTGTATTGGTTATAAATCAATAGGCTAAAATACTAACTTATGAGCTGAATAGTTAGAATGGTTAGTAATCAAGCTAAAATCTGCCATTTCTGAAATTTTTCTATACTAGTATTAACAACACACAACGAGACTACAGCAATGACCAACATCCAAGAAACAGCAACAAGCGACATCCAAGAGAAAATTCAAGAAGAAGTAGAACAAGCGCGTACTGTCTGTGACATTAACGGTAGCGGTTCACCAGAGTGTGCTGCTGCTTGGGATGCAGTAGAAGAATTGCAAGCTGAAGCTTCCCACAAGCGCCAAAGCAAGCCCAAAAATTCTCTAGAACAGTATTGTGATGACAACCCAGATGCAATTGAATGCCGGGTTTATGACGACTAGAAATTTAAACAAGTAAATTTTTTGTTCGTTTGTCACCAAGCAACCAAGATTTACTTACTAAGATTTCGCACTTTTGTGCTACTTCCGGCTAAAACCGTACTCTTCCTCTTTCATAATTTTCTCCAACGGGGAAAAATTTGGTGAAATATCTGGAATTACGGATGTATGAGGGTTAAGCTTTGAGAATTTTTATCTTAAAAGGAAACCTTTACACCCAAAAAAATTGGGGTTTTGTCCGCGAGGATCAAGTATATAGCTGCTGAGTGGGCTTTTAACAGGCTCCCTGACGCTACTACAGGTAAGTGTAAAATCTAAGTTGAGAATCTTTGAGTTGATTGTTTTTTTGCCAAATAGAAAGATTTAGGAAAGTAAATTAAAAAATTTACCATGTAATACTTTTTCCAAAAATCTTTGCAACGCATGAATTGGCTGTAGGGGCGTACATCTGTATGCCCCTACAAACGTGTTTATAGTAGAAACTGCATGAAATGGTATAAGTTGGGTAGCCACTTGCTTCCACCAAGAAGTTAGAGCGCAGTCTTAAGGCTAGATTTTGTGCTTTGATTAAACTGTTTGTAATATAGATAGACTACTAGCTAGCTAATAGCTTACAGTTTTGTCAGTTATGGATACTTGCTCTTAGTTAAAAATGTTTTATTTATCCTTTGAGAAAAACTATGGACTATGATATTTGGTTTCGCCCTTTCGTCTGGATTGATTACCGACTGGCAGTATTATTCTTGGTAATTATTCCGCTAATTCTTTTAATTTGGGCATTTGTGCAAAAAGCAGAAGGTATACAACGCTTGTTGACTATATACTGGAAAGTATCAAGCCTAGTGGCAATCACGATTTACTTAATGATTGCCCAGTATCCAGTTAGCTTTATCTCTGGATTGATGGCTCAGATTTTAATCCCAATTTCGCTGTGGTTCTGGGTAGATATCAACGATGAAATTGAGTATCAAACCAGTGGCGTTTTGAAATTTATTTTTACCTCTTGGCGGTGGGCTACAACTGTTTATTGTATTTTGGGTACACTAGCCTTTATCCCATTTTTGGGTTGTGCTTTTTCTGCCAATGTGATGAAGACTGCCTATTGTCGCGTCTGGTTCGAGGTTCCATTGTTATTTAAAGAATATTTTCATGCTAATAGCAAAGCTGAGTTTTTAGGTTTTCTTGGCATAACTACTTTAGTAATTTATGTGGTTTACTTAAGCTATTTTGTTCTAATTAAGCTGGGCAAGCAGGGACGTTCAGCCTCACCACAGTAACTATTGCTGCGTTACCATAACCCTAGACTTAAAAAAAATGAATTCTATTGGTAAGCGACTGGAACAATACACCGCTAAACGCCCCCAAGAAGTCCTAATTGTAACGGTAGAAATTGCCGATGAGCAAGATACAATTGCTATTTTTAAAGGCTTTTCTAGCTCTTTGATGCGTCCAACGGCATTTGATGCAGATGTACCAGTTCTGCCAGATGGGTCAAACATCCTCAATATTGATCGAGTAGCTAGTCCTTACAATCCTGAAACACCCCGTTATATTCAACAAGGACTTTCTTGGGAAGCTATGGAAGTTTTATTATCAGAAGTGGGAGTCTGATTAATTCGTAATTTTGTCAAAAGAGTTACTCAATTTTGTCATTTTACTAATAATCTTCTGGTGGCAGTGGTTAAACATAAATCTCAAAGTTGATTACACCAACAGGTAAAATAGGGAGAAGGTGGTGTAATTAACTAAAATGCCTACTGCTACTCAAGTAGCAAGTTTGTATCGTATTGGCTATCAACTGACGCATATCATGCTTCAGCCCATATACCTCATTTGCATTGATAATCGGACTCGTAATATATACATTCTTGCTTCTTGCTGGGTATGACGAAGAGATTGAATTCCAAATTTTACCCAACGGAGAGTTATCTGATGAGCCGAATTAATTACGATTCGATGTCTGATGTTGAATTAAAACAGTATTTTCTCAAGCATCGCGGCGATCACGCTGCTTTTCAAGCATATTTTAGACAGAATTAATCAGCGTCCACGTAGGATTATTGCAAGCTCCGACGATCCCGATTTTGATGAGAAGGTTCAAGCAGCGATTCGCCAAAAGCTAGAAGCCGCAAGAAGCAGGAGTCAGCAGGCTAATATTTCGTTAGAGCCGACTGACCAAAGCGATCTGTGAGAGCCAAATTTTAGCTGTATTACAGTGTTATGTAGGAAAATTCTGTATAATTCCCAATATAGAGAGTTCCCGTATAATTCAGTAGTTATGCGGCTTCGGTTATCGATAGAGGAAGTGTTTCAGAGTTGTCTATTTGTATCTAGAGCTAAATCAGACTGATGCTCGAATTGCAGATGCATAATGCATCGGTTAAAGTTTTGTTTACATTGAACTGTGTTAGCCCTATGGCAGAAACTCAAGCTTCAGAATTTAAAAGCGAATACCTAGAACTGCTTCCAGAAATTTTTCAAGCCATTCTGTCCAGTCAGGGTGATCCTCAGATCATTTATCCTTTTCTCCAGAAAAATCTGAAAAAAATAGATGATGGGTTGGTTGAAGAATTAAAAGTTTGGACAAATGGTATTCTCCCAAAACTCACTACACAAGAAGCTCAAAGTTTAGCTGTAGCTGTCCTTATATTTAGCAATTTGATTCAACAATTTCCTTTGGGAAATCGAGCTAGCAATCTGGAAATTGCTATAGCAGGCTATCAGACTGCTGCTAAAATCCTGACTCGCCATAGTTTTCAAGAGGAATGGGCTTTAATACAAAACAGCTTGGGTAACGCCTATCTAGAAAGAATTACAGGAGAGAGGCTTAAGAATTTAGAGCTTGCCATTCAATACTACCAATCAGCTTTGGAAGTAACTCCTCTTGAAAAAAGTCCTGAAAAGTGGGCTGACATTCAAGTTAATCTTGGAAACGCCTATATCGATAGAATCGCAGGGGATAGAGCGGAAAACATTGAACATGCAATTACTGAATATATGTCAGCTTTGCAAATTTATACTGTCAATGAGTATCCAGTTGCATGGGCTGGCATTCAGAATAATTTGGGTACTGCATATCGTCAACGAATCTCTGGAATGCACCAAGATAACTTGGAACAAGCAGTTGCGAGTTTTCAGAACACTCTGAGGATCTATACTCGTGAAGCATTCCCATTGCAATGGGCAACTACCATAGCAAATCTAGGGAATGTCTACAGCCAGAGAGTTCAAGGAGATCGAGCAGAGAATCTTGAACAGGCAATTGCATCTTATCAATTAGCATTGCAGGTTTATACTCGTGAAGCATTCCCAGAAAGCTGGGCTAGAACTCAGAGTAATCTTGCTGCTGCTTATGCCGAACGTCTTCGAGGAGATCGAGCAGAGAATCTTGAACAGGCAATTGCATCTTATCAATTAGCATTGCAGGTTTATACTCGTGAAGCATTCCCAGAAAGCTGGGCTAGAACTCAGAGTAATCTTGCTGCTGCTTATGCCGAACGTCTTCGAGGAGATCGAGCAGAGAATCTTGAACAGGCAATTGCATCTTATCAATTAGCATTGCAGGTTTATACTCGTGAAGCATTCCCAGAAAGCTGGGCTAGAACTCAGAGTAATCTTGCTGCTGCTTATGCCGAACGTCTTCGAGGAGATCGAGCAGAGAATCTTGAACAGGCAATTGCATCTTATCAATTAGCATTGCAGGTTTATACTCGTGAAGCATTCCCAGAAAGCTGGGCTAGAACTCAGAGTAATCTTGCTGCTGCTTATGCCGAACGTCTTCGAGGAGATCGAGCAGAGAATCTTGAACAGGCAATTGCATCTTATCAATTAGCATTGCAGGTTTATACTCGTGAAGCATTCCCAGAAAGCTGGGCTAGAACTCAGAGTAATCTTGCTGCTGCTTATGCCGAACGTGTTCAAGGAGATCGAGCAGAGAATCTTGAACAGGCAATTGCATCTTATCAATTAGCATTGCAGGTTTATACTCGTGAAGCATTCCCAGAAAGCTGGGCTAGAACTCAGAGTAATCTTGCTGCTGCTTATGCCGAACGTCTTCGAGGAGATCGAGCAGAGAATCTTGAACAGGCAATTGCATCTTATCAATTAGCATTGCAGGTTTATACTCGTGAAGCATTCCCAGAAAGCTGGGCTATGGTTCAAAACAACCTTGCTGCAACCAAGGGGCTATAGAGAGATATGGATGATGCTTACGATAAACAATATGAAGTTTGGTCGCAAACTCAGTTCAAGGCAGAACTGAGCTTTAAAGATCAGCAAATTACTTTTTACCGTAAGCAAAACCTGGAATTGAGATCAATGCTAAAGTCTCAGAGTGAGCAAATAGAACTATATAAAAAGCTGGTAGAAAACTCAAAAACTCTCTCGAATCAATCATCTAGTGATAGTTCACATGTGAACGTTACAAACACAATTGTAGTGGAAAGTAAAGCAATGAATGAAAGTACCAATAAAAACGAAAAATCTGAAGTAGAAATGAATTTTCATGCTCCTGTTACTGGAGCTACTGGAGTAAACAAAGGAGTCATAAATATCAATGCTTCTGAACGCCAAAAGACACTCACAGAATCTGCTGCTGAGATTCAGAGACTTTTGAAACAGCTTGAGGACACAAATCCTTCGGCAAGTGAGCCTGAGCAAATAGCCTATGTTAATCTAGCTACCAAACCAGATTTTAAGCAACGAGCAATTGGCGCTCTAAAAGAAGGAGGAGAGGTTGCCATTGAGGAATTTTTTCTGGAAAATAAATATCTTAAAGTTGGAAAAGCGGTTATCAAAGGTTGGTTGCAAGGTGCTATCTAAACAGTTGCCACCCGCATAATGTTCCTGTTGGAGCGGGATATCTCGGTGATGTTACAAAAGTTACTTGCAGCCGCTCAACAGGAACGTTACCCCGAAAGAAGCAAGCTACAGATGAGGTCTAAATTGCCATCTGAAACTGTCTTCTCTAGGAAACGCTGGGCGAACAATTTTGAAGAATTATTTTGATTTTTGAATTTAAAAAATGTCCCGTTTTGGATACACACTTCCCGTCTTTGCCTGTGCTGCTGCTGTTGCAGCTTTACACTGGTTACACGATCGCAAATCCCTAACTTTTGCCTCTGTAGATTTGATTGAACCGTCTCAAATGGCCGAAATCCCCATTGAACAGGTAGCAGGATTATTTGAGAATACAGCTTTAGCAATAACTCGCAGCGATCCCGGTGATAATCTTGATTTGACTAAAGATACACCGATTTGGGCATTGGTAGAATGGCGAGAACAGGGGGAGACTGTAATTATAAAAGGTGGAGAAGGAATTGGCAAACAGGCGAATGCTGATGACAAGCCAGCTATTTACGCTTATGCTCAAAGACTCTTAAAAGAAAACTTGCAACGAATGCTAGCACCAGGGGAAAAAATCACGGTGACGATTATTTTACCCGAAGGGCGATCGCTAGCTGTTCGGACTTCAAATTCTGCCTTTGGTGTGGTGGAAGGACTTTCGCTTTTAGGCACAACCGGTATTTCTCAACCTTTGAGTACACCAGATCAGCTTGCAGTTTTTCGGGCGGAATTACAAAATAAAGCCAGTCGTTTTGAGACTTTAGTATTCTGTATCGGTGAGAATGGTCTAGATTTAGCGCGTAAACTAGGGATTAATCCCGAACAATTGGTCAAAACTGCTAACTGGCTTGGCCCAATGTTAGTAGAAGCTGATGTGCTAGGCGTGAAAGAAATTTTATTATTTGGCTATCACGGGAAGCTGATGAAACTGGCGGGGGGAATTTTTCACACCCATCATTACTTGGCTGATGGACGTAGGGAAATTTTGGCAGCGCACTGTGCGATCGCAGGTTTAAAATCAGCAGATATCCAAGTTGTGTTTAACAGTACGACTGCCGAAGCTGCCTTAACATACTTAAAATCGCTAGATACTGCAACCGGCAGTGATTGGGTAAATCAAGTTTACAGTGCGATCGCAGAAACTATCGATGTTCGTTCCCAAGAATACATCCAAAGCCATAGTGAAAGGGGCACAGAGGTTACAGTCTGTGGCTCAATTCTCTTTGATCGCGATCGCAAAATTATCGTGAAGAGTAAAACTGCTGGTCTGTTAATGGGAAAATTATGTTAATTTATTATGAATAATCGTAAACAATCCAAATAAATAATCTTTTAAGTAACCACTCTAAGGTAAGTTTATCGTTTTCATACCATCTCTAGCTCCGGGACTAGACCAACGCACATAACCTCGCGTTTGTCTAGGGCTTCTATACCATTATCAGCCTAAGCAGGCTGAATAATAGCATCACCATAGACCATAAAGCATCTATCCTTAACAGACATAACACTTCCATCATGAATACAGTGGTGACTCTACCGACAGAACAAGCGCCCCAAACATTGGAAAATGTTGGGCGACTTGATCGCCAATTAATTATAATTCTGGACTTCGGCTCTCAATATTCTGAGTTGATTGCCCGTCGCATCCGCGAAACTCAAGTATACTCTGAAGTTTTATCCCATCGCACTACTTCTGAACAATTGCGCCAACTCAATCCCAAGGGAATCATCCTCTCTGGTGGGCCGAGTTCTGTTTATGGTGACAACGCTCCCCATTGTGACCCAGAAATTTGGAATTTGGGAATACCCATCTTGGGTGTTTGCTATGGGATGCAGCTAATGGTAAACCAACTCGGTGGAGAAGTAGCAAAGGCTGACCGAGGTGAGTACGGCAAAGCATCATTATATATTGACGATCCCACAGATTTACTCACTAATGTTGAAGATGGCACTACCATGTGGATGAGTCACGGAGACTCAGTTACCCAAATGCCATCAGGGTTTGAATTGTTGGCACATACAGAAAATACCCCCTGTGCTGCGATCGCCGACCACGAAAGGAAACTTTACGGGGTTCAATTCCATCCAGAGGTAGTACATTCTCTTGGTGGCATAGCATTAATTCGTAATTTTGTCTACCATATCTGCGATTGTGAACCCACTTGGACAACTGCGGCTTTTGTTGAAGAGGCAATTCGGGAAATTCGCAGCAGAGTTGGTGATAAGCGGGTACTTTTGGCGCTATCTGGAGGTGTGGATTCTTCTACCCTGGCCTTCTTGCTCTATAAAGCCATTGGCGAGCAACTAACTTGTGTGTTTATCGATCAAGGCTTTATGCGAAAGTATGAGCCAGAGCGATTGGTAAAGCTATTCCAAGAGCAGTTTCACATTCCTGTAGAGTATGTGAATGCCCGCGATCGCTTTTTGGCTAAAGTTGCTGATGTCACAGATCCTGAAGAAAAACGCCGCCGCATCGGACACGAATTTATCAGCGTATTTGAGGAAACATCCAAACGCCTTGGTCATTTTGACTATTTGGCTCAAGGGACGTTATATCCAGATGTCATCGAATCTGCCGATACCAACGTTGATCCCCAAACTGGTGAGCGGGTAGCGGTAAAAATTAAGAGTCATCACAATGTTGGCGGTTTACCCAAAGACCTAAGATTTAAATTGGTGGAACCACTGCGGAAACTATTTAAAGATGAAGTCCGTAAAGTTGGGCGTTCCATTGGTTTACCGGAAGAAATTGTCCAACGACAACCTTTTCCTGGGCCTGGTTTGGCAATTCGCATTTTAGGGGAAGTTACATCTGAGCGATTAAATATTTTGCGCGATGCCGATTTAATTGTGCGCCAAGAAATTAACCAACGCGGTATGTATCATGATTTCTGGCAAGCGTTTGCTGTATTGCTGCCAATCCGTAGTGTTGGCGTTATGGGCGATCAACGTACTTACGCTTACCCCATCGTCTTGCGAATTGTTACCAGTGAAGATGGCATGACTGCTGATTGGGCCAGAGTCCCTTACGATGTCCTGGAAGTGATTTCCACGCGGATTGTGAATGAGGTAAAAGGGGTGAATCGTGTGGTTTATGACATCACCTCTAAGCCGCCTGGAACCATTGAGTGGGAGTAATTAAGTTTTGAGTTGAGTTAACTAAAAGCTCATCACTCTTTTTGATTATTCAGGTTCTTTACAGTAATTTAGATTCACATATTTTAAATGGCAATGCCGAGCTGACTCGTTTTGAGTTTTGGCATTGTCTATTTTTTTGGCTATAGTTTTGGTAAGCTACTCTACATTTAACTTAAATAGTTATGGCAGGTAGGATGCCCACCCTAGAAGAGCTTGATTTAATTTATGTAATTTAGCTGTTTTTAAATTTATAGCAAAATGTCATAGTTGCTAAATTGAAAATCCCCAGCAAAATCGCAAGTTTTTTGTAATAAAATAGGCAGCAATTATCAAAATAAATTTGTAAAACCGATTATTTGTGAAAGTGAATTTCTAAATATAAATGAATTTAAACACAAATATAATTTTATCCTGTCAAGAAGTATAAATGCCAGCGAATAATTAACCATCAATTAGATGGTGGCTAGACAAATTGAATTATTGTCTAGAAAAATAGGCGCGATCGCAGTAAAATTACTAAGGGTGTGGTAAAAGACAAAAAAACCAGCAGCTCATTAGAAATAACTTTCATTTGATAAACATTTATGGAGATGTTATGGAACCTCCTCTGCCCCTTGCTGGCTTAAACATCCTTGTCGTTGATGATGATGACGATAGCCGCTTTTACATTACTACCGTGTTAGAAGCTGATGGAGCCACCGTTATGGCAGTTCCATCGGCGGCGGTAGCATTGAAAGTACTACCTGAGTTGCAGCCAGATGTCTTAATTTGTGATATTGCTATGCCTGGTGAAGATGGCTACACCCTTATCCGCAAGATCCGGGCGCTGAAACCTGATATTTGGGAAAAACTCCCTGCGATCGCTTTAACTGCTTATGGTGATAGCGAGTATCGTAGCCGTGCCTTGGAAGCGGGTTTTCAGACTCATGTACCTAAACCAGTCGATCCCGGAGAACTAGTTGCGATCGTCGCAGAATTGGTTGCTTCTTATGAGAGTTAATACAAATCTCGTAGAGAGCGTGATTTTGAATTTTGAATTGTTAACTTTCCGCTCTCTCATTTTTTGAATCTGCTCGATTTGAAGCAATATTATGTTTGCCAAAGATTCTAAACTCTACAAATGAGTTTTATTTTCCTTTGTTTATGAGCGATCGCTACTTGAATAAAACCAAAAGGTACGATTACTGCCTTGAACAAGACTGAAACACAAATTTTGTTGTCAGTAAAATTTTCTCCTTTAGTCAGAATTAGAATATTTGTGAGCGCAAATTTGCATGACACTAAATCAAATAAACATTACCACTTTAATAATCTCAATAATACTTATTCCATAAACACTCTAAGTCAAGGGCTTCAGCATTATCTCATGTCCAAAAGCTTACTGCTCTTTACTAGTAGAACAATATCAATTGCTCTTGCTACTGATGTGATGTATAAACTATATGTACCCTGTATTGTCATTTGACAGTTTAACTCATGAGTCAAGAAATTTTTACAGATTCCTCTGCAAACTACAAATTTACTGAAGATAATTTTGCTGTACCAGATGAAGACTTTTCCCTAAAATACTTTGAGGCACAAGTCACAAAATCCGATCTGTACTGGAGTCGCTTTGGTGGTCGTCCAGACTTCTCTGGTAAAGTTGTCCTTGAGATCGGCTGTGGATATGGTGCACTGTGCATTGATGCAGCCATTTCCGGGGCGCGGCGGGTAATCGGTCTTGACCTCATAAGTAGCCGGATCGAATTTGCGCGCAATATCGTCGCAGAACGCTACCCAGAGATTGCCGACAGAATAGAGTTTCATCACTTGGATATTGACAACCTAACGACGCTTGACGGCCAGGTTGATATCGTAATTTCCAAAGATACTTTTGAACACATCATGGGCATAGAGCGAGTTCTTCTTTCAATAAAACGAGTTCTACGGCAAGGGGGCTTACTAATAACTGGTTTTAGCCCACTTTATTACAGTCCTTTTGGCGATCATGGATATCACGCAATCGGAAAGCGCATCAGGCTACCGTGGGCGCATCTCATTATTGGCGATGAGCGTGTTGTTGCAGCTTATAATAAGTACCATCCCGGAATCGAGTGCCATTCGATCTATGACCTTGGACTCAATAAACTCAAGCGCCGCGACTTCCTGAAAGCCTTTGATCAAAGCGGATTTGTGATTGTTAGCGAGACTACAAATGCTTTTGAAGGGGCTTCCAAATTGATGCCGTTGTTTCGCTTTCTGAGTAAAATTCCTGGACTCGAAGACTATACAACAGTCAATATGTACATTATAGCCCGTAAGACCTATTAACTCATCTCTATGGTGTACACACAAGTCCTAAAATCCTTGTTTGGTAAGACACAAGTACTTAGTAGGCAAGGTTTTGAGTTTATTATCAATAGTGTCAGTTTATTGATAATAAACTCAATGGAAAATCAACTATTTTAAAAATAATTTTTCGTTCTTTTCCCTCTATTTTATTCCCAACTCCACTTGTGTGAACACAACTATTTCAATCCAGTTTCAAAGCTAATTTGCTCCGACTTATATGCTGGTGGCTCTACGTGAATTAAAATCCTCACTGGACGGAACCTTTCTTCCAATCGGCTTTCTACTTCTTCGGTGATGCGGTGAGCGGTTTCCACGTCTGATGCATCTACTATTAAATGCATTTCAATAAATACCTGACGACCAAGAACACCGCGAGAAGCAATATCATGACAGTTAATTACACCTGGAACAGAAGTAGCGATCGCATGAATTGCTTCTGGTGCGATCGCCATTTGATCTACAAGCCAAGGCAAATTCTCTTTTAAAACTGACCAGCCACTCCAAAATACCAACAAGGCAACAGGAAAAGCTAACACCAAATCCATCCATTGATAACCTAGCCAAACTCCGATCAAGCCGCCAATTACAGAGATTGTCACCCAAATATCGCTCATGGTATGTGTAGCGTCAGCTATGAGAATAGAGCTACCTACCCGCTTACCAACAGCGCGTTCGTAAAACGCCACAAAAATATTTACGCCTAGGACAATTAGTAATAACCACAACTCCGGTGGCGATATTCTCACAGGTTCGCCACCACCTTTGAGAATTCGTTCGATCGCTCCTTGCAGAATTTCAAAACAGGCGATTCCTAAAAATGAGGCGATTCCTAAAGCTCCCACAGCTTCAAACTTGCCGTGTCCGTAGGGATGCTCGCGATCGGGTTGTGGAGAAGAAAATTTACTTGCAACTAATCCTAAAACGTTGTTGGCGCTATCTGTCACACTATGCAAGGCATCAGCTAGCAAACTCAACGAACCTGTCCAGTAACCCACAACTGCTTTCAATCCCAGTACGAACACGTTGAGTAGTAGGGTAATAATTAAAACTTTTCGTACTTCAGCGCGGTTATCGTAAACCATAGATAATTTATCACATCAAGTTCTATGACTTCTAATGTAGAACTCAAAACATAAATAAACACAAATAAAATGTATCAAAGTCTTACGCAGTAAGAATTAAGTCTCTCTATAGGCTCTATCTTTTATACCATTCTGTTGAGATTCTTTATAGCTAACAGCAGCTACAAGCTTTATAGCTATTAGTAATTGACTTTATAAATAACAGCATATTTTTAGCATTAATTCCAGAAATATTTTAATTAATTTTGTTATTTATACATCCAGTTACTCCAGACAAAATTGTATCTAGAGATATTATGAGACCATCAGAGGTGTATACTTATCTAGAATAAATGATGAGCTTAATAAGTGTTATTTGCTACTTTACAAGGATAAAGAAGCCTGTACTTCATTCAAAAAATGGTCAAAATTTGAGCAGCAAAATCGAAAAATATTTACAGGTTTTGGAATAATTAGTAAACCTAGAGGTGAGTTTTGACGTTTCCTTCGCTAAAAATAAATTAACAAGCCAGAGGGATAAGTGAAAATTTGATCCTCTTACGAGTTTGAGTAAGAGCTTGAGCCATATAATTCCAAAGGTCAATTTTCCTCAGACGGCAAGTTTCAATCATGAATATTATGAGTACCAAAAAACTTACAGGTAAGGTGGCATTGGTAACAGGCGGCTCACGCGGTCTGGGAGCAGCGATCGCTAAACGTCTCGCAAACGATGGTGCAGCCGTCGCTCTCACGTACACTAGCTCGCCGCAAAAAGCCGACGAGGTGGTGCTTGCCATCGAAACGGCAGGTGGTCAAGCCAAGGCTCTTCGCGCCGACAGTGCCAATGTCGAAGCGGTGAAAAACGCTGTTGCCGAGACAGTAAAAGCCTTTGGTCGTCTTGACATCCTCGTGAACAATGCGGGGGTCGCCACTTTAGCCCCAATAGATCAATTCTCAATGGATGATTTTGATCGGCTGATCGCGGTTAACATCAAGGGTGTCTTTGTGGCAACTCAGGAAGCTATCCGCCACATGGGTGAGGGCGGACGGATCGTTATGATTGGCAGTGTCAACAGTGACATAATGCCTTTTGCTGGCGGCTCTGTTTACGCTTTGACCAAGGGTGCGATCGCAAGCTTCACACGCGGTCTTGCCCGCGATCTCGGCCCTCGTGGCATCACGGTGAACAATATTCAACCCGGCCCGATAGACACTGACATGAATCCGGCGGAAGGCCCCTTTGCCGACACGATGAAAAGTATGATTGCCCTCCAACGGTATGGTCGAACTGAAGAAGTCGCCGAGATGGTTTCCTATCTCGCCAGTGCGGAAGCTGGTTTCATTACTGGTGCAAGTCTGAAGATTGATGGTGGCTTTGCAGCCTGATACAGCAGAACCAAGAAAAATCCGATCGTGTAAATATGTCTGGCGACGATATCAGCGCCTGGGGGTGCATCCTCAAAAAATGGGCTTCGCCGCCGTCGATCTCGGCGGCTTCGTCTCTTCTTCCGGTAAGATTAGTACTTATCAATAAGCTTTAATAAAAACTTATGTCTTCAATTCCTCTAACATTGAACCTAATTGAAGGTTCTGTCTCCTTCAGTTTTTCACCCCAAGCAGCACGAGAATTAAAGACAGCGACAGATCAACTGATGGAGCGCCTGAAAGCTGTCGCCGCTAAACCCACTCCTGGCGGTGGTAAAGTCACTCCCCAGCCTCCAATGGAATATCGTTATGCGGGTGAAGTATTTTTAGAAATTTTCTGTAATCCTAATATCTGGCCAACGCCTTTCGCAGCCAAAGTTTTGCTGACTGTCCGCAACGTCAACATCCGCTTGACTACTGAAGCTGAACTTACCCGTATTATTGAAGACATTAATCAATATTTAGAGCAAGTCGGATAATCGTTTATATAATTTTTCTCTGCTTTTAGAGATTTTTTAACAAATAATCCTATACAAATTTGGGATTTTGCGAAAGTTGAGCCAGTTACTTGCTGAGGTCTTCTCTATTGTCGCAACTAGTGTCGGTTAGCCCCACCGAGCAAACTTTTCAAGACGGATTCTACCTTTGAACAGCAAGCAAGCGATCTTGTCAATTGCGAGTCAAAAGTGAAGTTCCTACACTTCTATCGGATCAATGTAGGAGCTTCACCGAATTTACATACTAAACTCAAGCTGTAGCACCAGATATATAGAAAAAAGGGATTCTGATGCCTTCTTTAACTTGAAAAATTATATAAATTAAGACTCCAATGCTTCTGTGTTAATGAAAAACGCAAGATTCTGTATGGGTGAATGCTCATTAAAACCAGAGATTATCCCCCAGATTGGGCGTAGGATCGTTGACTGTGACATCCACACATCGAAAATTAACCCCCAACCCCAAACCCGAAATCAAACATTGATTTAGTCGTTGTCCCACTGTTCACGGCCAATTAGGTCGCCAATGCGATCGCGCAATAAAAAGTCACATTTCTCTAATTCACATTCAACGCAAACCCACTCTCTTGCTGGAATGTATTGGCAGAGGGTATATATTGGCTGTTGTCGGCTAATCATTCCCTTTTGCACCAGTCGACGTGCTTCGTCTTGGATCAAATCGAGAGAGTAGTAATTGATAGAAGGCACCGTATTCACACTCATGGTTTTTACTCACAAATTAACACTTACGATAGTGTTCCCGTTAATAATTAGGAACAAACATTACAGAAATTAGACTTGTGGCTAGTATTTTGTAGTTTGCTATACGGAACTATTTTTATTTTGACGCTAGATATCCTAAAATTATCTCAAGAAATGTTAAGAAAGTCAACAAATCCTGACATTTAGCAAAAATCTGCTTTACAAAAAAAATTCCGAGTAGTTAACTTAACCTGCTATGGCGGTTGTATGGTTTTTCTGCAACAAGTCTGAAAATCTTGCCATTACTGTATTTAGGCAAGATTTGCTGGGTGGTAAGAATTCATATTGCAATCGCTTACATATCAAATAATCACCTTAAAGCCGGATCTAGAACTGCTGGTATTTACTAAGGGTAAACAACACAAGAATATTTGTCAGATACTACGGTATAAACTGTTGCAAAACATAACGGCTAAAGTACACTACGAAGGCTTTACCCCTATCATCTGTTAACAATTTCTTAAGTAAAATTGCAATTTCTTAGTTATTTTCAGCACTAATATTACACAGTTTTCTTTTGCTCAACATCTGTAGAAGGGTGGAGTAAAGGCAGGAGGAGCAAATCAGTTGGGGATTCAACCCCTAAGATTTGAAGCCACCGTTGCGTTAGCTTCTCGCAGGGTACAGGCAAAACCATAATTTTCAGTTAGCGGCAATTCATGTAGACGCATACTCCTAGGTCGAAGCAAGCTACGCGGAGCATCTCTAGAGATGCTCTAACAGAGTACCCGCAGAGAATTGCCCCTACCGCGTGTAGTTTTGCGTAAGTCCTAGTAGAGTAAAGACGAAAGCCAAGGCAAACATAAAGCGTATAGATGCAACTACCGATCGCGGAACTAGATTATGGTTACATTAAAACAGACGCGATCTAGTCACGTCTGTAAACTCTTTGGCGGATTTGCTGAGATCAATTGTTCTGAAATTACATTGTTATTTAAGTTACTTATTCACTAAATGATTCATCATCTTCATCTGTGCTGTCTTCTACTGCTAACAGATTTTCTGGCGGACGATCGTGATTGAGTTGGCTTAGTAGTGCCAGTACCTTGTTACCGCGTTCTATGGAACGATCTTCGAGAAAGATGACTTCTGGTGTACGACGTAGCCGTACCCGCGCCCCAAGTTCACTGCGGACATAACCCGTGGCTGACTTTAAGCCTGCCATTGTTTCTACCTTAGCTTCATCTGTACCATAGATACTGACGTAGATTTTGGCGTGTTGGAGATCGCCAGAAACATCAACATCAGTCACACTTACCATTCCTGTACCCACACGGTCATCCTTAATGCCGTTGAGCAGCATTTGGCTAACTTCCCGTTTGATCAATTCTGCAACGCGGGAAACCCGGCGATTTGTAGCCATAAAAATTTCGCCTCCTGACAGAGGTTGTACGACAAAAATAGATGCAATTTGGGTAGACAGTACTTAGCGAAAGCAACGCCAAGAGCAACCGTCTGTAGGGCATAGCCCCGATATAGCGCTAGTCTAGATTGCACTCAAGCCCAGCATTGCCCGTAGGGTGAAAGTAAGGAAGACTAGGCTGCTCACAAATAAACCTAAGAGGGCGACTAAGGTAACAGGGCGCTTCAACAGTGGCACTAATGGCGCAAAGGTGTTCAAAAACAAGCCTAATACGATACTAATTAAGTACCGGGGGTAGCGAAAGACGTTATCCCAAAATCCGTCAAACATCTGAATCTAAACTGCCTTGTTATATACTTACGTTTGTTTTGATATGCTTTATCAACTCAATTGTAATCTATGCAGCCGGAAAATTAGCCAGCTAATATAAAATATGCTTCGTCGGTTATATTGGCTTTATTTAGTCAAGATTATTTTCAGTTAAATTGCAAGTAAATGGTAATTCAAATCCCAAAGGAAACTAGCCCGCGTCCATTTTTGAAGTGGGCAGGGGGTAAAAGTAGGTTGATACAGCAATATATTCCTTATTTTCCTAAAAGTTATAAAAATTACTATGAGCCATTCTTAGGTGGTGGTGCTATTTTTTTCTATCTTCAACCAAAAACAGCAACTTTAACTGATATTAACGCCGAATTAATTAACACTTATTGTTGTGTTAGAGATCGTGTTGAAGAATTAATTTCTCTATTAAAAGAGCATAAAATTCGACATAATAAAGATTATTATTATAGTGTCAGAAACGACTCTGGCGGCACTGATATAGAAAAAGCGGCTCGTCTAATTTATCTTAACAAGACTTGTTTTAATGGTCTTTATCGAGTCAACTCACAGGGCAAATTCAATGTACCTTTAGGCAGATATGAAAATCCTAATATTTGCCCTGATGTTTTACTTAGGACAGCCTCAGAAGCACTTTCTACATCTAAAATTAAACACACAAATTTTATTGATGTACTAAATCATGCTACAAACAGTGATGATTTTATTTATTTTGACCCACCATATTATCCTGTAAGTGAAACTAGCTATTTTACAGCTTACAGTAGCTATCGCTTTGCGGAAGAGCAGCAAGTTGAACTCAAGGATGTATTTGAAAAATTAGCGGAACGTGGAGTTAAAGTAATGCTATCTAATTCCGATTGTGAATTTATTCGCAACCTTTATAATAGTTTCAATATCCACACTATATCAGCATCCAGGGCAATTAATTCTAACGCAAAAAAACGCGGAAAAATTACAGAATTACTAGTAACTTCGTATTAAAGATTATTGTTAGACCAGGCAATAAATGAACTTAAATTATGAACAGAGAGAAGATTTTGATTGAAACTAACTTGTTTACCTAACCATGATACAGCTTGCGGTTTCATACCTCCACCGTCAATTAATACAACTGCTTGTGCAGGATAGCAATTTTGAATATTCAAGTTAAGGTAAGGGAGTTTTTCATCGACTGAACCGCTAGTTTGCTGCCATTTACACTCAATAATTAGCCCGGAAGAAACGGATGCGGCACCAATAATGTAAAAGTCTACGTATATATAGCTCCCATAAATTCCTGCTCCGATATAAACCTGCCTTGCATATCGTTTTGGTATATGATTTGAGCTTAAAAGACATCCAAGGCGCTGTTTCTTTGGTAAATCAAAGCCCACTTGGACATATCCATGACCCAGTAAAGTCCCTTCTACAGCTTTTTCCAAAACATTGCCAGAAGTAACTGCTCTTGCACCTTGAGTCATCTTTATCCTGATTATCTTCAAAAGGTTTCCTGATTTTAGGATTCCCTGGAAGCAACAGTAAATGCTAAGTTATATAAATTTTTGATTTTGGATGCATAAGGTTAGATTTATTAGGTATGAAGTAGGAAAAGCTAGTATATTTGTACTCAAAAATACAAATGTATTAATAATTTGGGTAACAAACGAGTTACTAATTTAGGGGAGTATGAAAAGAATAAATTTCCTTTTCTCTTTGTCCCTTAACCTCTCCAAATAACTGGAAAAATTTTAGTTATTTCACCTTAGCTTCAACCCGTTTGTGCCTCAGTATGACCGTTGCGGATAGACCATGCTAGTTCTAACAGTTGAGTCCAGCGCTTTTGTAACTGTTTGGGGGTGCATTTGATGGTTTTAGCGATCGCTTGGTCGTTTTGCCTTGCAGTTTTTAATTGTAATATTTGCTGTTGCTGTTCTGTAAGTTGATTCACAAAGATTTCCCACTGCTGGGAAGATAAACCCAACTTTTGCTCTAAACCCGCACCTAACCATTGATGTACCAATTGCCAGTGGTGTTGCTTGGCAAACTTTTCTACATGGTATTTAAAGCGTTGTTGGAGATAATCGCGCTGACGGCTGGTTAAACCGAGAATTTGGTCAATTTCTGGGGCTGAAAGGTCTTGAAGCTTCAAGCTGAGGTAGTTCATACAGTCAGATTGACCTTGAGACTCCAGATATTTCATCAATTCAGTGATGACGCGATCGCGTTCTGATTCTTCTGATGGATCAAAATTAGTTTGGGCAATCATCTGCGATCGCAGCTGTTGCACCGCCGAGTTACGCTGGTAAGATTCTGCTTCTTCACCCTTAGCAGACTCTACCGCCATTTCAATATCCACGGTAGTCTCTTGTGGCTGACGACGAGCAAAACCTTGGGCCCGCAGGATAATCAATTGCTGATTTGCACCACCAGGTAAATTAATGCGGCGTTTGGCGTACTGTTCTGTAAACGCCATATATTCAGCTAATTGCAGCTGAGTACGCGGTGTATGATCGTGAGGTAGTTCGTTTTCTCTGCGGAAAGCTTTGATAGCTTCGATATAAAATGCTTGTAAAAAATCTTCAATTAGGCTGTAACGAGCATCAAAACCCAACTCAGAGCCAGATATAGTTACATGACGGTAAACCATAGCACCTAAATTACTATGTAATTCCACCCGCCCTTGTTTGGAACCTAGTTGGTAGTAACGTAAGCACTTTTGCATCCGATGCCTTCCCAACGTAATCTGCCAGGATTTGATTTGGCCAGATGTTTGGATGCGTGAGCTTTTATCGCAAATGCGTTCTACTTCTACGGCTATGCGGTTTGCTAAAGCTTCTACGCACCTGGGTGCTGCTTTCACTTGTGCTTGCATTTCTTGACACAGCAATTCAATCAAGGTTTCGCTGCTGCTGTCTGAAAATTCTTCGGTCGAAAGGTGGTTTTCAAAAATGGGTGTAGAGTTTGGTAGATTGATGACGTTAGCTTTCATGACTTTTCCAGGGAGTAGTATTGCACCGTAATTACAACGCAGACACAGCAATCAAGGCCGGCCAAGGCTTGTGAATCTTTGGGCATTTATCAATTAAGACTTGCCCCATATAATGCTCACATCTAAAGCTCATATATAAAACTGTAGGAAATACGAGAGAGTTACAGTTATGCCAATGTGTCGGTTCTTTCACAAGCCACCACATTGACGCGAGTACTCATGTACCCATCATTTTCTCAAAGTTGTCAAATCCCTTGCTGTACTGACTGTTACCACCATCCTGTTATTGCATCTGTGCCCGTCATAGACATCACGTTTAAATATGACAATTTAAAAACTGGAGTTGCTTTTATCACAATTTCCGAAACGAAGAGGTGTGCCTGTGAAGTCTCATTCTTATACCCATGCTGCTGCTGCTTCCCAACCTAAACCCCTCCGTATAATTGCTGCTTCGTCTCCGGTCATATCTAAGATGGTAGAGACTTCATAAGTAGGCTCTTCGCCAGTGTCCACAATTATGTCTACCAACTTGTCCAAACGGTCAAATAGCTCTACCCGTGACTGAACAGTTTCTGGATCTATCCGAATCATGCCGTTATCTGCTTCATCTGGTGGCAGATGTGCTGAAGTTGAAATAATCGGATTGCCCAAAGCTGCCAGCAACTCCAAACACACAGTATGGTTTGGTACTCTAATTCCAGTACTTTTCCGCTTGGGGCTTTGCACCAATCGCGGTACTAATTTAGTTGCTGGGAGCAAAAACGTGTATGGCCCTGGAATCAGGCGTTTCATAATCCGATAGGCTGTGTCACTTACGAAGGCATAAGTTGCCACATTTGAAAGCGAGGGACATAAAAATGTCAGTGGTTTATCATTTGCTAGCTGTTTAATTTGCCGCACTCGTTCTACCGCCGACTTAGCATTCAAATCACAACCGATCGCATAAACTGTATCAGTAGGGTAAAGCATGACTGCGCCACTAGAAAGCGCCGACTTTATTTCCTCTATTCGGCGAACTTGAGGATTATCCGGATGAACTGAGAAAATTTTTGCCATAACAGGGGGATTGGGGATTGGGGATTGGGGAGTGGGGAATGGGGGCAGGGGGCAGGGAGCAGGGAGCAGGGGAGGCAGGGGAGGCAGGGGAAGTAGAGGAGAATAACCAATGCCCAATGCCCAATGACTAATTACTAATTACTAATTACTAATGACTAATTTATTATGAATAAAATTGCTTATCTTCAATGTCCGACAGGAATTTCTGGTGATATGTGCCTGGGTGCTTTGGTAAGTTTGGGTGTTCCTGTGGAGTATTTAATTGAAAAGCTCAATAGGTTGGGAATTGAACAGGAATATCAGTTAAGAGCAGAACTTGTCCAACGGAATGGACAACAGGCAACTAAAGTTCATGTGGATTTAGTACACGATCGCCATCACCACCACGACCACGACCACGAACACAATCACCATCACACACGCCACTTGCCAGAAATAGAGCAGATGATTCTCAAAGCGGGGTTGCCATCACGGGCAGAAGCTTGGAGTTTAGCGGTATTTCGACAGCTAGCAGTCGCAGAAGGGGCAGTGCATGGCATTTCCCCTGAAAAAGTTCATTTTCATGAAGTGGGTGCTATAGATGCGATCGTAGATATTGTGGGTACTTGCCTGGGGTTAGATTGGTTGGGGATTGAGAGTAATGACGAAGGATGGCCCCTGCTTTACTGCTCGGCGTTTCCCACTGGTGGCGGTACTGTTCGGGCTGCACATGGTCAAATGGCAGTACCAGTACCAGCAGTATTAAAACTTTGGGAAATGCGGGGTTGTCCAGTTTATAGCAATGGCATTGATAAAGAACTGGTAACGCCAACAGGAGCCGCGATCGCTACTACTTTGGTAAGAGATTTTGGTTCACCACCCGCGATCGCTATCAAGCAGGTAGGATTGGGAGCAGGAACCATAAATTTACCAATTCCCAATATTTTACGCCTCTGGCTGGGCGAAAGCGCAAGTTTGCAGTCAAATTTCAGCAATTGTGAAGATACTAGCTCAAATTTAGAAACTATCTCGGTACTAGAAACCCAAATTGATGACTTAAATCCGCAAGCGATCGGCTATGTTTTTGAGGCTTTGTTTGCTGCTGGTGCAGTGGATGTTTTTACCCAAGCGATTGGTATGAAAAAGTCCCGTCCAGGAATTTTGCTGACTGTGATTTGTCATCCAGACAATTTACTCAGTTGTGAAGCGGTTATATTCCGTGAAACTACAACTTTGGGTATTCGGCGAACAACTCAGCAACGCGCCATTCTACAGAGGGAAATTCAACAAGTGGAAATTGAATATGGCAAAGTGCGGGTCAAAGTAGCATGGAAGGGACAATCATCAGAGAAAGTTATTGCTAATGTGCAGCCAGAATATGAAGATTGTGCAGAATTAGCTAGAAAACATAATATTCCCTGGCGCGAAATTCAACGGTTGGCGCTACAAAATTGGTATTCGGTCAATAACTAAATCTCCTCGTTCCTATACTGCGTAAATTGATGACAACTTAGGGACTTGCAATTAAAAAATATCCCATCCCTGCGGGATGCTCCTCGTTCGCGTAAGCGTCCCGCAGGGTAGGACGCAAAGAGAAGAAAGATATGTTTAACCCAAGCGTATTGCCTTAAAGCGATCGCTAAAATGTCAAGTGGGGTGTGGAGATAAGTCCAAAGTCTCTTGTGGTTGAGATTTGGGTTGATATTTAACAAGTCCCAAATCTCGATTTTTGGGAGAAGCAAGCTAGCAAGAGCATCTCATAGAGAGCGTCATTACGAATTACCTCAATCCGCGCAATACCGATCCTAATGTAGCGATTCCCTCAACAATCTTCTGTGTTGGCTGAAAGCTAAAAGCTAACCTGATGGCATCATCCCCTTGTCCATTGACGTAGCAGCGAGTCCCTGGCAGAAAACTGATGCCGTGTTCATTGGCAGCCATGAGGAGTGCTTTAGCGCTGATATCTGGTGGCAATTTACACCAAACGAAAAAGCCGCCATCTGGACACAGAGCAACTACATCACTGGGAAACTCTTGAGCGATCGCTTCTAATAACAAATTGCACTTATGTTTATAGCAGGCAATTAGCTCTTGAATATGATTGTCTAGTTTCCCTGTAGCACAATAGCGAGCGACCACATGGCTGACAAATGGCCCCACAGGCCCCTCACTTTTGAACATCGCCAGCCGCTCAATAATCGCTGGATCGCCACAAGCCCAGCCTAGCCGGATACCAGGCGCAATAATTTTCGAGAAGGTACTCACATATAATACCCACCCTTCTTGGTCGAGAGTTGCCAGGGAGGGCATAGTTTCTCCTCGAAAGCGCAAATCGCTATAAGCATCGTCTTCCACGATTAGAACGCCATACTCAGCCGCTAATGCTACCAGTTTTTGGCGGCGAAATAACGGCATAGTAGCACCTGTGGGATTATGAAAGGTGGGAATAGTATAAATAAATCGGGGTCGGATGCCCTGTTTTTTGAAATCGTTCAATGTTACTTCTAGCGCATCTACATCCATCCCTAACTCATCCACAGGAATAGTAATTATGCGTGCGCCAGCGTGGACAAATCTGGTAACTACTCCCAAGAAGGTTGGCCCTTCCACAATTACTACATCACCAGGTTCCACAAACACATCTGGTAGCAAGCCGAGAATCTGACCAGAACCGTAGCCAATGATTAGGCGATCGCGATCGGCAGCAATTCCCTTAGCCTGCAAGCGGAGGATAATTTGCTCATACAGTTGAGCGGAAGGCGGGCCGTAATTGAGAGCGATCGGAGCCTCTTCTGCCAGCACAACGGCACTTGCAGCAGCCAAGTCAGTGTGAGGAAAGAGAATTGGATCGGCTAGACCGTAGGCAAAGCTGACGGTGACGATTTTGCTTAACTCTGTACCGTAAGTTGGTGGTGCAAGGTTCTTTGCGCGTTCGGCGAACAAATCAGTAATTCGGTAAGCAGGGGTTGTAGAAACCATAAGTAGTTAAAAATTGGAAGTCAGAGTACAGAACACACAAGAAGGTTACTGGCGAAAAGCGAGATTGGAAGCTTCCTCTGATCTCAACTTTTAACGAGAGTGGGCGTCTGAAAGTTTCATTAATCGCCCAGCATTCATGGTGGATTGTGGCTACTGACGGATGTATTCTTTCTTATAACATCATGACAACTATCGTGAATATTGACTGATAGAACGGAATTACTACAGTGAAATTATTTAAGCTCAAGTGGCAGCAGCTAATTTTAAGCTTAGGCTGTCTGCTACTGATTATTGCCTGTAAAAATTTTTATCCCACTAATAACTCAGACGCTATAACTTTTAGGGTGGCGACAGATCCCACCTTTGTTCCTTTTGAAATCCAAAAGGCTAGTGGTGGCTTGGAAGGTTTTGATATTGATTTGATGAATGGCATCGCTAAAGTAGCAGGTTTTGCAGTCCAATTTGAAAGTCTACCTTTTGATGGCATGATCTCGACTTTGCAAGCTAAAAGAGCCGATGCAGCAATTAGCGGAATCACCATTACCGCCGAACGCCTGAAAACAATTGCTTTTTCACGACCTTATTTTAAAGCTGGACTAGCGATCGCTGTCCGCGAAGACAACCAAAATATTAGAGACTTTAACAGTCTCAAAGGTAAAAAAATCGCTGTCCAAATTGGTTCCACTGGGGCAGATTTTGCCAAAACCATCCCCAATGCCAAAATTAGTACTTTTAATTCCGGGCCAGAATTTTTCCAGGACTTGCTCAATGCCAACGTTGACGCTGTGGTTAGCGATGCTTTTGCAACTTTGTATGCGATTAAAAATGGCAAACTCAAAGGCATCAGAGTTGTTGCCGATCTGCTTACTGAAGAATACTACGGAATTGCTACACCTAAAGACTCCCCCCATCTAGATGCAATAAACAAAGGTATAGAGACTTTGTTATCCAATGGCATTTACAAGCAAATTTATCAAAAATGGTTTAACGCAGAACCCCCGCAATTACCAAACTCTTGACATTGGGCATTGGGCACTGGTTATTCTCCTCTACTCCCCTGCTCCCCCGGTTACTGAGCGTAGTCGAAGTATGCTCCCCTGCCCCCTGCCCCCATTCCCCACTCCCAATTCATAAGCAATTGGTTGCCAATATATTAAATATTTATCTAATATGCGTCACAATTAATACTGCCACCAAAATTCATTGATAAACTACAATCTCTTGTAGGTCTACTTTAGTCAGGGACAGCCAATTGTGGCACCTTTGATCTTAGTGGCTAGAAGCACCTTGGAGCGCGAATAAAGGAACTTCCACTATGCTGATTTGCCCTCAGTGTAAATTTGAAAACCCCAAAAGCAACAAATTCTGTCAAAGCTGTGGCACATCCCTGACCCACAAAGTTTGTCCTGAATGCAGCGCCGAAGATGTACCTGTAAATGCACTACTTTGTCACAACTGTGGCACGGAATGTGGAACAGTGTTTTGGGCAATTATTGCTAAAGAAACGATTGGGGAAGCTTTGGGAGTAAAGATAGATGAGGGAGATGTGGGATTAGAGGAAGATGAAGAAGCAATATCCTCGTCATCTCCTCTATCCCTTAGTTCTCAGATTACATTAGGCTCTTATTTAGACTCCCAAGAGCGCTATCAATTGTTAGATCCGCTACCTACCCAAAGTGAAACTGCCACTATTACTGTTACAGGTGTGAGAGTTCTAGACTGCCAGCCGTATCAAATATCACCTATTGAGGCAATACTAGCAAGTCAGCAATCAGATTTACTAACGCCATCAGTAGATGCAACTGGAATTCCTCACCTTGCGAAACCTTATATTGCCTTACACTCCCAAAGTGGGCGCGAGATACCACTGATTCACGATGCATGGCAGCAGGGGGATATGCAGGTGGTAATAATTGAAGACCGCTCAAATTGGCAGCTTTTACTTGACTTATGGCAAGAAGAGACAACAAGTTCGTTAAAAATTTTGCACTGGTGTTATCAAATGACCCAACTTTGGGCATTGTTGGAACCAGTAAATTGTCGTCAAAGCCTTTTAGATTTCTCAAATTTGCGATTGGATGAAGACCAAACGCTGGCGCTACAAAGATTGTATGTGGAATCATCAAGTTCTCTGTCCGTCAGCGAGTCGTCAGAAGATGCCGAAGCCCAAACATCTGCTATTCCAGAGGAGCCGTTAACCATTCAAGCTTTGGGGCGAGTTTGGCAAGCACTATTTAGGCAGTCTCAACGCACTCAATTTGGCTCTGTAGTCCAGATGTTGGGAGATTTAGATGTAGGTAAGATTCACACCATCGCACAATTGCGATCGCGTTTGGAGGAAATCTCTATTGAACTGGAAGCACTAGGAACCGCAACTTTACCCCCAATAAAGGAGAACAATACCACTGTGCCCACTATGCCGCAATCAGACGAACCAGAAGATATCATTAGCAAAATTGATGATATGCCAACTGTTGTGCTGGCGATGCAGTTAAGTAGCTTGGAAGATGCAGGACGCACAGATGTAGGCCGTCAACGTCATCATAATGAAGACTACTTTGGTATTGAAACCAAAATTCAAAAGTTGGAGTTACCTAAAAGTCGAGTTCTAGAAGGGCATGGTTTGTATATTCTCTGTGATGGTATGGGTGGACATGCTGGCGGTGAGATCGCCAGTGAGTTAGCAGTCAACACCCTACGGCAATACTTTCAAGAACACTGGATTGCCAATCAACTGCCAACAGAAGATAGCATTCGTGAGGCAGTGTATTTAGCTAATGAGGCGATTTACAAGCTCAATCAACAAGATGCCCGTTCTGGAGTAGGGCGTATGGGTACAACTTTGGTAATGCTCTTAATTCAAGATACTCAAGCAGCAGTTGCTCATGTGGGAGATAGCCGTCTCTATCGCTTGACGCGTAAGAGGGGACTAGAACAAGTCACAGTAGATCATGAAGTTGGGCAACGGGAAATTACCAGAGGAGTGGAAGCAAGCATAGCTTATGCCCGTCCAGATGCCTACCAACTAACCCAAGCTTTGGGGCCTCGTGATGAAAATTCGATTAATCCTGATGTAGGCTTTTTTGAGATTAATGAAGATACTCTTCTACTTTTGGCATCGGACGGTCTATCAGATAATGATTTACTAGAAACCCATTGGCAAACTCATTTAGAACCCTTACTTAGTTCCGGCGCTAACTTAGAACAAGGTGTTACAAAATTAATTGATTTAGGAAACCAATACAATGGTCATGACAACATTACTGGTATACTTATTCGGGCAAAAGTACGCCCAAATTTGGAAAGTTAAAAATAAATGGGGATTGACCTCATTCCCTAATCCATTTACCTTGTAGGTTGTATTGTGGTTAGTCTGACTCTCTTAGAACCGCAACAGAAAACGCCCCTCCAGCAGTGGTGCTTTGAGAACTCTTCCATAATTCGGATTGGTAGAGCTACAGATAATCACGTTGTTTTAACTGATAGTTTAGTTTCGCGGCATCATCTAGAACTGCGACACGTTGATTCTGCCGACAATGGCAGTGGTTGGCGGCTGATTAGTCAGGGTACAAATGGGACTTTCCTTAACGGTGTCCTTGTGATTCAGAGTCCGTTACCAGATAATTCCCTTTTGCAACTAGCACAAGGAGGCCCAATACTGCAATTCCAAATTCAGGAGGTAACAGTACTGGAAACTGGTTTGCGATCGCCACAACAAATGCAAGGGACAGAAGAAAACGCCGTTGCAACAGTCTATTCAGCCCAAGGCCAATACACTTGTACGCATGAAGGGAACTCCCCAAACAATCTGTTTTGCATCCACTGCGGTCAACCTCTTTCAGTACAACAGAAAATTCGCCATTATCAGGTATTGCGAACTCTTGGACAAGGAGGTATGGGTACTACTTACCTCGCTTGGGATGGGGCTGGTCAGATTGGGAGTATCCCACAACTGCTGGTGTTGAAGGAAATGAATGCTGATATGGCAAAAATTGCCAAAGCTCAAGAATTATTTGAGCGGGAGGCGTATACTCTCAAATCACTTAACCATCCGGGAATTCCCAAGTATTACGACTTCTTTGTCGAAGGCGGAAAAAAATACTTGGCAATGGAATTAATTCACGGACAAGATTTAGAGAAACGTGTCTATACAACTGGGCCAGTTACGCCAAGCCAAGCGATCGCTTGGATGATCCAAACCTGCGATATCTTAGAATATCTTCATAGCCAAGAACCTCCACTAATTCACCGCGATATTAAACCCGCCAACTTAATGGTGCGAAGTTCACTAAATCGCATAGTAGTACTGGATTTTGGCGCAGTTAAGGAAATTGGCACAGCGCCCGGTACCCGGATTGGTGCAGAAGGTTATTGCGCTCCTGAACAAGAACGAGGACAACCTTTGACTCAATCTGATTTGTATGCAATTGGGCCAACGCTGATTTTTCTGCTCACAGGCGAAAACCCGTTTAAGTATTACCGCCAAAAGGGGCGCAACTTCAGGTTTGATGTGGCAAAAGTTCTCACCATCAGTTCTCAATTAAGAGATGCGATTGATCGCGTTACAGAACCATTGCCACGCGATCGCTACCAAACTGCAAAGGAATTAGCTGCGGCCTTAGCTGCTTGTCAATAGGGAGGGGGACTGGAGACTGGGTATTGGCGACTGCTGGGTATTAGGGAATGGGCACTGAGTGTTAGCAGCTAAAAGAATTATTTTCTAGTCCCCAGTACCCATTACCTATTCCTCATCCCAAGTTTCTACAGCTAGCAGTTCACTAACTGGGTCTTGCATACTGAAGCCAAAGTCTAGCAGTTCCTGTTTCCAGTGCTGCCATTCATTACCATATAGCAAAGCGATTTTCCAGATGCTATCACTTGGCTTGATAATATTCGATTCTATGAGTGATTGCACGTTGCGCTGCAATTTCACCATCGGGTGAATCACTTGCTGAGTCATAACCTCGATTGAATTCAGATTTTGTTGGTAAATACTTAATTAAAACTGCTTCCCATTCTGCAATTGTTGCTGGGTCGTAGAGTGGTGTAATTTTGGTAAAGCTAGTCTTAACTTTTTAACTATACCATAACAAACTCTACTAAATTACTGGTAAATTCGGTTTTGTACGGTAATTACCACCACAAAACTCCAATTCTACCAAGTAGTCCTAAAACTTTTTGCAGAAACAAGACAAAAGTTCAGGGTGAGGGTTAAAAAATAAAGGATGCTTCTGTTTTCCCTTTAACTTTTCCCCATATTATTTTTCCCCTTAACTTCTACCCTTTAAGCACTAGAGTATAACAGTACCTTTTGTAAGATATCTATTGTGAACACCTACGAAAATAATTAGTCCTTCTGGAAGTTGCGCTAAGTAGTGAGACTGAGGACGACTGGGAAAATTCTATAATATGTTTGCTTTTTGAACAACCCACAATAACACGGGGTAGTTTGAAAGTTTTTGCCTGACAAGGTAAATTTGCAGTTGAGTAGAAATGTCCTCTGTTTCTGTTTATTTAAATGTTATTTAGAATATCGCAAACATCTGGCATTAGGTAGAATCAGCGCAAATATTTATATAATTTTAATTTTCCGCCTAAAGAATAAGACCTGGAGGGTTTGGCTCTGTTTAGGCGTAGGAGAGGTTTTTGCTTGAAGTATGGGAGCGATGCCTACGGCGGTAAACTACGTATAGCAAAATTGCCTATACAGCATGGGCATACCATAAAATTTCCTCGTCCTCAGAGTCAGCTTTTAAAGTTTGTGTAAAAAATTTTTAGCCAAATGTTAGTTTCTGTTGAGCAGATGGGTACCCTCAAAACGGGAGGCTTGCTAATACCTCAGTATTTACCACAGCAAGTATGTGAAGCATGACTGGTTCGGGGGATGAATACCTAATTTCCCGCAAAAAGCAGATTGAGCGGCGACAAAAGATTGTCACGATAGTGTCGTTAGTGTCCTTTGTTGGTTCTACGGTGTTTGCAGTAATTCCGGCAATACAACAGGCTAGTCAACCTAAGCCGGCAACTGCATCTGCTTCTCCTGAGTCAGGATTACACCAACAGGCGCAGGGCTACGAATTAATTTTACAACGGGAACCAGAAAATCAACTTGCTTTAGAGAAACTGTCTATAGTGCGGTTGCACTTGAAAGATACCAAGGGTGCGATGACACTTTTGGAGAAGCTGGTGAAGTTGCACCCCGATCGGCAAGATTACAAAGTTGTATTAGAGCAGATTAAGAAGCAACAGGGTAATGGCGATCGCACCACAAATAATCAACCCAAATCTAATTAACAATTTCTAAAATATTTTTGGAAAATCATTAATTTTGAAATTAAAAATAAATAAAAGATGTTTAATGGCAAATCTATTTTAATTACTGGTGGTACAGGCTCCTTTGGCAAGCAATTTGTAAAAACGGTTCTTAGCCGATATCAGCCGCAGAAAGTCATAGTTTATTCACGAGATGAGCTGAAGCAGTACGAAATGGCGCAGGAGTTTAATGCACCAGTTATGCGCTATTTCATTGGAGATGTCCGCGATCGCGATCGGCTGCGTCTGGCAATGCGGGGTGTTAATTATGTTATTCATGCTGCGGCACTGAAGCATATTCCTGCTGCTGAGTACAACCCAATGGAATGTATTAAAACTAACATTCATGGGGCAAATAATGTCATTGATATTGCCCTCGATCAAGAAGTAGAAAAAGTGATTGCCCTCTCAACAGATAAGGCAGTTAATCCAATTAATCTCTATGGTGCAACCAAGCTAGCTGCTGATAAACTTTTTGTTGCAGCTAATAATATTGTTGGGACAATGAAAACCCGGTTTGCTGTAGTTCGCTACGGCAATGTTGTTGGTTCAAGAGGCTCAGTAGTACCTTTTTTTCAAAAACTGATTCAAGAAAAAGCCCCAGACATTCCTATTACAGATCCACGCATGACCCGCTTTTGGATTACACTCCAACAAGCTGTAGATTTAGTTTTTAACAGCTTTGAACGAATGCACGGCGGAGAAATATTTGTTCCAAAAATTCCTTCAATGAAAATTACTGATTTAGCTGAAACACTTGCACCCGGAGTTCCAATTAAAATTGTTGGTATTAGACCAGGAGAAAAACTGCATGAAGCTATGTTTTCTTCTGAAGCTTCACATTTAGTATTGGAGTTTTTAGATCATTATGTAATTAGACCAACTATTGAATATGCTCATTCTGTGAATTACGCCTGTAATGCTTTAAGTGAAAAAGGAATCCCCGTTCCAGAAGGGTTTGAGTATAGCTCTGAGATCAATACAGAATGGCTAAAAGGTTTTCAACTACTGGATATATTGAAGCAATGAGTAATATTGTGTAAAAAAAGCAAATAGAAATGAAAAAAGCAAGCTGGAATGAGTATTTATCTTTATGTAATTCTTGGACTAGAAGAATAATTGGATTAGAAGCATTCTCTAGAAAACGTGATTTGGAACAAATCGAACAAGAATATAATCAGGATAAGTACGCCTCTCTTTTAAAGTTTAAATTTACAGATATTGAGCTTTATAAAAAAAAAGAACTTGAACTAGCTGGTCTAAATGAGAAAAATAATATTTTTATTTCCCTTGGCGAAGAACTTTTTGAAACTTCTCATGAATTAGCTTTTTCCATTTACTATTCGTCTATTTCTAATGTAATTAAAAGATATAATCCAGCCCGGATTTGTGAACTTGGTTGTGGCTATGGGTACAATTTTTCATATCTCAAAAATATCTGTCCAGAAATATATGGAGGTGAATACTCTAAAAATGCAGTTATGCTAGGTAATTCCATAGGATTTGATATTAAAATATTTAATTACTACAACTTAGATGATTATTTGCTTATTAAAAATGGAAGTTTAATTTTAACTAGTCATAGTGTAGAACAGATTCCCAGTGCAAAATACTTCATTGAGGGATTGTCTGCAAATAAAGATAATATTGATTTAGTTGTAAATTTTGAACCAAGTTACTTGATAGATAGAACATCTTTTGTAGGTATAATGAGAAATCGATATATCGAAATTAATGATTATAATAAGGATTTAATTACGCTATTGAGAGGCAGAGATGATATTGAAATTATTGAATATCATTCAGATTATATTGGGATTAATCCTCTCAATTCAACCAACATAGTAGTTTGGAGATTTAAATAAAGCTTTTTATGGCTAATTATTTTAATTTTATTCCATACGGACGACAAAGTATAAGTCAAGAAGATATTGATGCTGTAATTGAAGTTTTGCGCTCAGACTGGATTACTCAAGGCCCAGCTATAGAGAGATTTGAGCAAGCTGTTGCTAATTATTGTGGAGCGAAATATGCCGTAGCGGTTTCTAATGCGACAACTGCATTACATATTGCCTGTCTTGCTGTTGATTTGGGGCAAGGAGATATTCTCTGGACATCACCAAATACCTTTGTTGCTTCAGCTAATTGTGGACTTTACTGTGGTGCAAAGGTTGACTTTGTTGATATTAACCCAAATACCTACAATTTGAGCGTAGATGAATTAGAACGTAAATTGACTGCGGCAGAAAAGCAAAGTTGTTTGCCTAAAGTATTAATACCCGTGCATTTTGCAGGGCAATCTTGTGAGATGGAACACATTGCTGCTTTATCACAGCGTTATGGTTTCAAAATTATCGAAGATGCTTCTCATGCGATTGGCGGAAGCTATCAGGGACAACATATTGGTTCCTGCCAATTTTCCGATATGGTAGTTTTTAGCTTTCATGCAGTCAAAATTATCACAACTGGTGAAGGCGGTATGGTGCTAACAAATCAAGAAGAATTGTATCAGAGATTAATTAGATTAAGAAGTCATGGCATAACTCGCAATCCAGATTTGATTCAAGGAGAATCTCACGGTTCTTGGTATTATCAGCAACTAGAACTAGGGTTCAACTATCGGATGACGGATATCCAAGCAGCATTGGGTGCTAGTCAGATGCAAAGGCTAAATGAATTTGTGGAACGTCGGCAGCTGATAGCTCAAAGATATAATCACCTACTACAAGATTTACCCCTGATATTACCTTGGCAACACCCTGATTCTGAATCTAGTTGGCATTTATATGTAATTCGGCTCAAGCTGGATAAGATTAATAAAACTCATAGACAAATATTTGAAGAACTTCGTAGCGCAGGAATTGGTATGAATTTGCACTACATTCCAGTTCATACACAACCTTACTACCAAAAATTAGGTTTTCAATTAGGAGACTTTCCACAGGTTGAGCAATACTACGAGAAAGCTATTACTATCCCTTTATATTATGGGCTAAATGAAGAGAGTCAGGATAAAGTAGTAGTTTCGCTAAGAGAGAGCCTGATATGAAAATTGTAATTATTGTTCAGGCAAGAATGACTTCAACTCGCCTCCCTGGAAAAGTACTCAAAAAGGTATTAGATAAGCCTTTACTAGAATATCAGATTGAGAGATTAAAGCGAGTCAAGTTAGCTGATGAAATTGTAATTGCTACTACCATCAATAGTAAAGATTTGCCAATCATTGAAGTTTGCGATCGCCTTTCAGTGCCATATTTCAGAGGTTCAGAAAACGATGTCCTAGCCAGATATTATGGCGCGGCTAGAGAGCATAATACAGATGTAGTGGTTCGGATTACCTCTGATTGTCCGCTTATTGATCCACAAGTGATTGACAAAGTAATTCAATTTTATCTGGATTATAAATATAAATATGATTATGTTTCTAATTGTTTAGAGAGAAGCTACCCACGAGGAATGGATACTGAGGTTTTTTCTTTCCTAGCATTACATCAGGCATTTTTAGAAGCAACAGAACAACCTGATCGAGAGCATGTTACTCCGTTCATTAATATGCAGCCTGAACGTTATCGATTGACTCAAGTAGTTTATTCAGAAAATCAAAGTTTACATCGTTGGACAGTAGATACAGCAGATGATTTTGAACTTATTAAAAGAATTATTGAAGCACTTTATCCTAAATTTCCAAAGTTTACTTTGGAGGATTGTTTGGATTTGCTCAAACAGTATCCTGATTGGCCAATAATTAACGCACATGTGGAACAAAAAAAATATGGTAAATAACTCTGATTTTAGAACTGAACAAGAAGATTTTTGGGCTGGTAGCTTTGGCGATGAATACATCAATAGAAATCAGGAAGATATCTCAGGTGCTAGCAATATTTCACTATTTGCAAAAATCCTTTCAAGAACTAACTCTATTCAATCGCTAATTGAGCTTGGTGCCAATATAGGTCTTAATCTACAGGCAATTAAAGAACTTATTCCTAGAGTAGAAATTTCAGCAGTCGAAATTAACCAAAAAGCTGTAGAAAAATTGCAATTACATAATAATTATAAGGTCTACCACCAGTCAATTTTAGACTTCGTACCTGTTTGTAAATATGATCTAGCTCTTGTTAAGGGAGTGTTGATACATATCAGTTCGGATATGCTACCGAAGGTATATGAACTACTTTATCAAGTTAGTAATCGTTATATTTGTATTGCAGAATATTATAATTCTACACCTGTAGAGGTAAATTATCGTGGCCATCATAGTAAATTATTTAAACGGGACTTTGCCGGTGAGATGCTTGATAGATTCGATGACTTACATCTATTAGATTATGGTTTTGTCTATCACCGTGATAGTCAATTTCCACAGGATGATATAACTTGGTTTTTATTAGAAAAAACTGGTTGCAAATGAAGCTATTTATTCGGGCAGATGCATCAACACAAATAGGTACAGGTCATATAATGCGCTGTCTGGCTTTAGCTCAGTCTTGGCAAGATGCAGGTGGTCAGGCAATTTTTGTTATGGCGACGGAAGCACCAAATTTTAAAACTCGGTTAAAGTCGGAAGGAATGGAAGTTATCCATCTGCCGATTCAGCTTGGAAGTACTGAAGATGCTGAAGAAACAGCAAAACTAGCACGTCAGTTTAATGTGAGTTGGATTGTGGTAGATGGCTACTATTTCGGTGCTAAGTATCAAGAAATCATCAAGGAATTTGAGCTAAAACTTTTACTCATTGATGATTATGGACACGCAAAACAGTACCATGCCGACATTATCTTAAATCAAAATATTCATGCTAATGAGGGATTGTATATAAATCGACAGCCATATACTCAACTGTTACTTGGTACAAGCTATAGCCTTTTGAGGCGAGAATTTTGGCAGTGGCGAGAATGGCAGCGATCGCTCCCTCCAATAGCTAAAAAGTTACTAGTTACACTAGGTGGTGCAGATCCAGATAATGTAACTCTCAAGGTAATTCAAGGATTGCAACAAGTAGAAGTGGAAGGACTAGAAGTAGTTGTTGTAGTTGGAGGAAGTAATCCCCATTATGAGCAACTGCGATCCGCTAGTCAAAAGTTGCAGTTTCCTATCCGTCTAGAAAGGAATGTAACGAATATGCCCGAACTCATGGCTTGGGCTGATGTGGCGATCGCTGCTGGTGGCTCTACATCTTGGGAACTCGCTTTTATGGGTTTACCCAGTATTGTGCTAATTTTGGCAGATAATCAGCAAGATATTGCCGAAAAGCTAGCCAACATCAATGTGGCTGTTAATCTAGGGTGGTATCAAGATATTTCAGAAGTAGAAATAGCACAAGCAATTAACAAATTACTGTTAGCAAATCAAGTTCGGATGAAAATTATCCAAAAGGGTCAGAAATTGATAGATGGTTATGGCGTTACCCGAATATTACCTATATTAACGGGAGCAAAAGGATGAATGTAGTTAACATTGCCAATCGTCTAATTGGCAGTACTTATGAGCCTTTCATTATTGCTGAAGTAGGTATCAATCATAATGGAGATATTGAAAAAGCGTTACAAATGATCCGGGTTGCTAAAGAAGCAGGTGCTGATGCTATCAAGTTTCAGACTTTCAAGGCTGATGAACTTGTTGGTGATCCGAGTCAAACCTACACTTATCAATCCCAGAATAAACAAATCACTGAATCGATGCTAGAGATGTTTCGACGTTATGAATTATCTCGGCATGAATGGTTTTTAATCAAAGAAAACTGTGATAAAAAAGAAATTATATTTTTATCTACACCACAGAATTATTCTGATTTAGATTTACTTTTGGAGTTAGGTATAGCAGCTATTAAGGTTGGGTCAGATGATTTTGTCAATCTGCCCTTATTAAAGAGTTATGCTGTCACTGGATTGCCGATGATTGTCTCTTGTGGCATGGCGGATCTGGCAGAAGTCTTTCAATCATTAAATACGATTGGGGCGCTAGACGGTTATCCCACAATCTTGCTGCTTTGTACTTCTCAGTATCCAACGCCGCCAGAAGATGTAAACTTGCTCAAGTTAAAAACTTTATCACAGACTTTCCCAATGATACCACTTGGGTTTTCTGACCATACTCAGGGGGCTATAGCATCTTCTCTAGCTGTTGCCTTTGGAGCTTGTCTGTTTGAAAAACATTTTACGCTAGATCGTAACTTGCCGGGGCCAGATCATTGGTTTTCTGAAGATCCAATAGGTTTAAAACATTGGGTTAATTCAATCAAACAGTCATACTCTATGATGGGGAGTGCCATTGTACGAGCAACGACTGCTGAGGAGGATATGAAAATTCTAGCAAGGCGTAGTATCGTTGCCTTTAACGATATTGCCGAGGGTGAGATACTGCACACTGGTAATGTAGGTTTGAGAAGACCAGGTAGCGGATTGCCATCAAGCCTTCTAGAGCGAGTTTTAGGATTAAAAACTACAAAATATATACCAAAAGGAAGTATTCTTAAATTTGGAGATTTCGAGTGATAGATATTACAAAATTTCAAGAATTATTCTCACTTTTAACTAGTTTTAAGCCGAATCAGTTTCATCCATTAGTCTGGATTAATGGTGAGCCAGAAATTGGCAAAAATGTTTATATAGGTGGTATGTCAGAGATAAATGCAAAAGGTGCTAGAGTCATCGTTGGAGATAATTGTGATATTGCATCATTTGTTTCAATAAACTGTGCTGATTCCCACAAAAAATGTATTGGTTTACTAGATGAAATACAGCGCAAGGATATAGTAATAGAAAACAATGTTTTCGTAGGTTCACATAGTGTTATTAAGGGTGGAGCGTATATCGGTCATAATTCCGTTGTTGCCGCAGGAACAATTGTTGAAGAAGCAATAATACCTCCGTATTCACTAATTATAGGGAATCCAATGCAGGTAAAACCAGGATATTATCTAAAGCAATTTCATCTCAACGATAGTGATTCCACACAATAAACCAACTTTAGGTATAGAAGAAGAACAAGCTGCTCTGAGGGTTATTCGCTCAGGTTGGGTAGCGCAAGGGGATGAAGTAGAAGCTTTTGAAAATGAGTTTTGTGAATTCATCGGATTACCAGTAGGTTATGCAGTAGCAGTTGCCAGTGGGACATCAGCCCTATTTATGGCTTTATGGGCATTACAAGCGCAGGGGAAACGAGTAGCTTTTCCTGTTTATACTTGCTCTTCCTTAAGACATGCAGTGGCGATGATAGGAGCAATAGAGCAACTGGTAGACGTAAGTCCTGGCACTCCTAATATTGATTTACAAGCACTTAGTCAAACTAGAGCAGACATTGCTATTGTGCCTCATATGTTTGGTTTACCACTATGCGTTTCAAATTTAAAAAATATAGAGATCATAGAAGATTGCGCTCAGGCTTTAGGAGCATCTGTAAATGGTACTTTCGTTGGTTTACAAGGAAAATTAGGTATCTTTTCTTTTTACGCAACTAAATTAATTACTTCTGGTGGTCAAGGAGGCATGGTTGTTTCTAAAGATAAGGCTTTAATCGATGCTATTAAAGATTATAGGCAGTTTGATTGCAGACAAGATAAAAACAAAAGATTTAATTTTCAGATGACAGACTTGCAAGCTGCTATTGGAAGAGCGCAACTACGCAAATTGCCTATTTTTTTATCAAGACGAGTGGAGATATTTAAGCGCTATATTCAAGCTGGATTAAAGCTTTTAGATATAACTTCCGAATCTAATATTCAACTATCTCCTGTTAGATATAGAGCAATTTTAAAAACCAATGCTTCTTCTAACCGAAACATAATTGAATTATTAGCATCTATGAATATTAAAGTAATTGTACCAATAGAACATTGGGAGTTGCTTGAAGAATATAACTTATTTCCTAATGCATTAAAATTGAGTCAAGAAAGTATTTCATTACCAATATATCCTTTGTTAACTGATAAGCAACTTGAATATGTAGTATCAAAAATAAATTTTTTATCATGATTTTAACAGCACATCAACCTGTCTATTTACCTTGGCTAGGATTAATACATAAAATATTACTAGCTGACGTTTTTTGCGTTTTTGATATTGTCCAGTACCAAAAAAAAGATTATAACAATAGAAATAAAATTAAAACAGATAGTGGTGAGATGTGGCTTTCAGTTCCTGTTGAATCGAAAGACCATTTTAATAAGAAAATATGTGATATAAAAATTATCAATGATGGCTGGAATAGAAAGCACTTTAAATCAATTTATTTAGCTTATAAAAAATCAGCATATTTCGATTTATATATTGATAGCCTAGAAGTGATTCTTATAAAAAAAGAATATAAATATTTAACAGAACTCAATTTTGATATTCTGACTTTTATGCTAAAGAGTTTGGATATTGATGTGCCAATAATTAAAGCAAGTGATTATGATTTTACTGGATATAAGTCTGAACTTGTACTTGATATGTGTGTTAAGTTAAATGTCAAAAAATATATATTTGGAAGCCAAGGTAGAGATTATGCTAATATACAATCATTTAAAAATAATGGCATAGAAGTTTATTTTCAAGACTATAAACATCCTATTTATAAGCAATTACATGGTAATTTTGTGCCCTATATGTCCTTAATAGATATTTTGTTCAATGAAGGTCCGAAGAGTAAAGAAATAATTTTATTTAATAATGTTTTATCCTTAGCACAAATATAAAATGAGTGAACAATCATTTTTCGATTAATTAGGAGGATAGCTTTGTATGTTATTTGAACAATTAAATTGCTTTACAGAGAAAACTTTGATAATTTTCCCGAAGTTTGATTTGAATAAGTATAGACTTGAATGTTTCGATTTTTAGCCAAATATATCATTTATACAACTGTAATAAAATGACAGAAAAATATAGGATAGATAATGGTTTTTCACAAGAATGGGATCAGATATATCAGCAAAATACTCATATGAGTGTCTGGCCCTGGTCAGATTTAGTCAGCTATGTAATCCGTTATGCTCGTCCAAGTAAATCCGAATTCCATGTACTAGAGTTGGGTTGTGGTGCTGGAGCAAACATTCCTTTTTTTCAAAAGTTGGGAGTTGAATATCACGCTATCGAGGGTAGCCCAGCAATCGTAGAGAAATTGAAGGAAAAGTTTCCAGATATAGAGAATAATATTGTTGTTGGTGATTTCACTAAAAATATTCCTTTTTCCAACGAATTTGATTTAGTAGTTGATAGAAGTTCACTAACTCATAATACAACTTCTGCTATTAAAAACAGTTTGGCATTGGCATACGCTAAATTAAAAATAGGTGGCAGATATGTGGGCATTGATTGGTTCTCTACTCTAGATTCTGATTATCAACTTGGCATACCTGATGAAGATATCTACACTCGTCGAGACTATACTGAAGGTCACTTTGCTCATGTTGGTCGTGTGCATTTTGCTGACAAAGGTCATTTAGAGGAACTGTTTGCAGCATTTGCTATAGAAGTAATGGAGCATAAAACTGTAGCCAGATATATACCTACAGATAACCATATCCTTGCTTTTTGGAATTTGGTAGCTAGAAGAGTTTAATATTAATGAGAAAAAGAGTCCTGGTCATTGCAGCTCATCCAGATGATGAAGTACTGGGTTGTGGTGGAGCGATCGCTAAACATACTCAGCAAGGTGATATTGTTCATGTTCTCATTTTGGCAGAAGGAGCTACCAGCCGTACTCCACAGCGCGATCGCAAAAAGCTACAAAATGAACTATCAACGTTGGCTAAAGCTGCCCATCAAGCCAGTGAAATTCTGGGGGTAACATCCCTAAAGCTTCATGATTTCCCTGATAACCGTATGGACAGTTGCGACTTGTTAGACATAATTAAAGTCATAGAACAAGAAATTGTTAAATATCAACCAGAAATTATTTACACTCACCACATAGGTGATGTTAATATCGACCATCGCCGTATTCATCAAGCGGTAGTAACTGCTATTCGACCAACACCTGGTAGTACTGTTAAAACCCTGCTATTTTTTGAAGTTGCTTCTAGTACTGAATGGCAAACTCCAGGTTCAGCACCTGCCTTTACTCCTAACTGGTTTGTGGATATATCACAAACCCTAAGTTTGAAGCTAGAAGCATTAGCAGCTTATGAGTTTGAGATGCGTTCTTGGCCTCATACTCGCTCTATTTCAGCTTTAGAGTACCTAGCTCGTTGGCGTGGTGCTAGTGTAGGTGTCGAAGCTGCTGAGGCGTTTATCTTAGGAAGAAGACTGATTAGTTGAGGCAGTGAAGATGAGAGATGGCTGTTGCAGTAATAACTCTAAGTAGTTGATTAAAATTTTTACAAAGGCTAACTGTCCTATAATCACCGTGAATTCACAGAAGTAATTTTGTCGTTAGCGTAAATTTAGAGGAATTTATCAGTACAATTCCCCTTGAATACATAGTAGATATAACGTTAGATTGCTTGAGTTAATAGGTGATCGCTTTGCATTGCTCATAGTTATGAAGATAGGAGATATATTTACACCTTTAAAACAATTTTTATTAGCAAATAAATAAACGCTATGTCTACCAAAAATAAAGTTATTTTCTTTTCTCCATATAGCTTATGGTTAATTCATAACCAACTTGATGCTATTGTAGCTACTGCACTGCAACTTCGTGACTGTGAAGTTGTAGTTGTAGGTTGTGATGGCATTTACAATAACTGTGCTATTACAAGGTTTAATAGCAGCGAAGAATTATGCAAAAACTGTTCTAAAATAGGCGAAAACTTTTTTAAAGATTTATTTGATTTGCCATATATACAACTACGTAATTTTATCGAAGAAGACGATTATATAATTGCTAACAATTGGGTAAAAACACTCAGTCCTGAAGATTATAAAAACGCTGTCTATAATGAATTATCAATTGGTAAATGGGTAACTTCAACTATTTATACCTATTTTCGGATATCTGTTACAGGACTAGCTAGCGCTCATATACAAAGAGTTCATAGAAAATATTTAATCGATGGTTTAGTAACTTATAATGCATTAGTTAGATTATTTACTAACTACAAACCAACTAACCTATTTTTATTTAATGGACGATTCGCTCCCTATCGGATTGCATTTGAAGTAGCACGCCAACTAGAAGTTGATGTCATCACTCATGAAAGAGGTTGGATTGATGATAGTTTTATATTATTTGATAATACTACTACACTAAATACACAGCAACCTTTAAATTCTGTAAAAGATTGGGCAGACATAACATTAACTAATGAAGAACTCGTGCAAACCAAGAATTATTTCACAAATCGTGAATATGGTTTGAATATGAATTGGCCATCCTTTTATGATTTCCCAATAAATCATGTAGATATTCGTCATCAACTTAGAATACCTTTAAATGCCAAAGTATTTGCTGTATTCACTTCAAGTGAAGATGAATTAGCTGCGTTAGATGATAGAGCAAGAATTACTGAGCAATTTGATATTATTGCAAGTTTAATAGAAATATTTAAAAATAGAAATGAATATCTAGTAATTCGTCATCATCCTTATATAGGAGGCAATAAAGATACTCTAATAGAAACAGATTCTTTGTCAAAAGCCTATAAACAGGTATTTTATCTACCAGAAAATGTCCGCGTTGTAATGCCTTCGGAGCAGTTAAGTTCTTATGCATTGCTTTGGCATACAGATGCAGCGATCGCCTTTTTTAGCACAGTGGCAATTGAAGCGATAGCTAGAGGTGTACCAACAGCAACATTAGCAACTTCATCCTATGAAAAAGCCTCACGATACACTATTCAAGATACTAGTGTTGAACATCTAAATCAACTCATTGATAATCTATTGACAGATTCATCTAAACTAACAACAGAAGATTTAAAGAGACTTTATCGCTTTACAAATGCTTACTTCTTTAAATTTCCTCATAAATTTCGCTCAATTGGTATAAAGAATTTTTATTCTCACGACTTGAGATTTGAAACTTTAGATGATTTACAGCCAGGTAATGACCTAACCTTAGATAAAGTTTGTAACAGGATTATGCTAGGTTCTTCCCTTGAAAATTTACCTAGAAACGATTTGGATAATCGATTGCCAGAACAAGAAAAAGCTTTTTACAAGCAAGAACTACAAGAAATAGAAAATCACAAAATTTTCGTAAGAAAACAGAGCTTAAATCACTATCATAATTTGATTTTAGATATTTCTGTAGTTGCTATTATATATTTGAGATACAAATTTCATTACGCGATAGAAAGTCAAACTTCGCTTGAGTCTTTGCATCAATCTCGATATAAAAATATAGTAATATATGAAGTTAATGATTGCGAATTAAGCAATTATCAAACTATCATAGACTCTATTTTATCTTTAACAGAAAATATAGTAGCAGATTATATACTTATCGCTAACAACTATACTCAGTATGATGAATCATTTATATCCTCAGCCATTGATATCCTAATATCTACAGATTCTCAAGATATAAATGGAGTTTTTACCGGAGGTTGGCTATCAACTGTAGAAAACAGAATAGAGGATGGCGTATTTATTTCTGGGGTATTCAATCAGCAACAAAAACTTGTATTCCGCCAGGGAAACATTACATATCCACAAGCATTAGAAGTACTTCCACTAGTCAAAATTCCGCTTAGTGTGTTGTCATTTGGAATACTTAGAAAGAGTACGCTAAGAGAAATTCTACAAGAAGTCAGAAAAATATCAGAAAATCATGCTGCTCAATACTTATTTGAATCAGTTTTTAAAAGTGATAATATTTGTAAAATTGAATTGCCTAAGCTGGTTATTCATCAAGAGTTAGAAGTCTTGAAGGCTGTTAATAACTCAATGCCAGAATTGCCAATTCATTTTATTACAATAGTCCTAAATGGGCAACCGTTTATTAAGTATCACATTGAAGTATTTAAACATCTTCCTTTTAAATGGCATTGGCATATTGTTGAAGGTGTAGCAGACTTAAAACACGACACAAGTTGGAGTGTGAAACTAGGTGGAAATATCAGTGATGAAATCCATAAAAATGGTCGTAGTTACGATGGGACCACAGAATATCTAGATGAATTAGCGCAACTTTACCCGACCCAAGTCACAATATTCCGAAAACCAGAGGGTGTTTTCTGGGACGGAAAACGAGAAATGGTAAATGCACCAATTGTTAACATTCAAGAGGAATGTTTGTTGTGGCAGGTTGATGTAGATGAATTGTGGACATTAGAGCAGATTTGTGCCGCTAGAGAAATGTTCATTATCAACCCTGAGAAAACAGCTGCTTTCTATTGGTGCTGGTATTTTGTAGGAGAAAAATTAATTATCAGTACTCGTAACTGCTATACACAAAATCCTCAACTAGAGTGGCTAAGAACTTGGAGATTTAAACCAGGAGCATTTTGGGCAGCACATGAACCTCCCATATTAGTAGAAACCTCGTTAGATGGTGAATATAAAAATGTTGCAGCAGTTAATCCTTTTTTACATGAAGAAACTGAAAAGCTTGGTTTAGTTTTCCAGCATTTTGCCTATGTAACAGCACAACAATTGCAATTTAAAGAGCAATACTATGGTTACAGTAATGCTCTTTATCAGTGGCGGGCTTTACAGAAAATAACTAAGTTTCCAGTTCTTTTGCGTGAATACTTATCATGGGTAAGAGATGAAACGAGGGTTGATAATGCTGAAAAATTCGGTATAGTACCAATAGCACAAAAAGAACTCAGCAGCAATAATTGGCGGTTCTTACAACCGGATGAAATACAGCAGCAAATTGCACAAATTGAAAAACCAAAACCATTAATTATAGTTGATGGTGTTTTCTTTCAACTTTATCAAACTGGCATTGCTCGTGTCTGGCAATCCTTGTTAGAAGAATGGGTTAATAATGGTTTTGCAAAACATATTGTTGTGCTTGACCGTGGTGGCACTACACCCATAATTCCTGGTATTAGATATCGCACAATCTCATATCATGATTACGATAATATTGACTCCGATCGATCAATGCTACAGCAAGTGTGCGATGAAGAAGGCGCAGATTTATTTATTTCATCCTACCATACAACGCCGACTACTACACCTTCTGTATTCATGGCTCATGACATGATAGCAGAAAGAATAGGTTCAAACTTAAATCATATCATCTGGCAAGAAAAAAATTATGCAATTAAACATGCGTCTGCTTTTATTGCAGTTTCAAAAAATACAGCACGCGATTTAGTAAGCTACTTTCCACAAATCTCTTTGGAGTCTGTAACAATTGCTGAAAATGGGATTGATCATACAACCTTTTCAGTAGCTAGCCAGAAAAATATTCATCAATTTAAAATAAAATACGGTATTACCAAACCCTACTTTCTGTTAATCCGTCTTGGTAATGTTTATAAGAATAGTATTTTGTTTTTCAAAGCTTTTTCACAGCTTGCAAGTAGCTATGGTTTTGATATTGTTGTTACAGGAAGTGACGGTGTATTACCACCAGAGTTCAGAGCCTATACATCAGGTAGCATCGTTCATCTGCTGTATCTTAGTGATGAAGAGTTAGCAATAGCTTACTCTGGTGCAGTGGCGCTTATTTATCCTTCTAAATATGAAGGTTTTGGTATGCCTATATTAGAAGCAATGGCTTGTGGTTGTCCTGTAATTACTTGTCCTAATGCTTCAATTCCAGAAGTTGCAGGCGAAGCTGCAATATACGTGAATGATAATGATGTAAATGAAATGACAAATGCACTTTGTGAAGTACAAAAACTAGGTGTTCGTAATTCATTGATTACGGCAGGTTTAGTACAAGTACAACAGTTTTCTTGGATAAAAATGGCGCAAACTGTTAGTTATGTATTAATTAATGCTACACTTAGTTATTTAAATCTCAATAAAATTAATTTAATTATTTTCCCTGATTGGTCACAACCAGAAGAGTCTCTTGGTTTAGATTTACAACAAGTTATTAAGGCGATTGCCACTCATCCTAATAACGAAGAAACTACCCTAATTATTCATACTGGTAATATTCCTGGTGAGGATGCTGAACTGTTTTTATCTAGTGTAGCTATGAATCTTTTGGTACAGGAAGATTTAGACGTTACCGAAGGATTAGAAATTTCTCTAATGAAAAAATTGGCTGATATTCAGTGGGAAGCTTTGCTACCTCGCATCAATGCCAGAATTATTTTAGAACATGAGGATCAACAAGCTTTAGGACAAGTGGCAGTAAGTAAAATTCCTTCTTGCCAAATTGATAATTTAAGCAATCAAATAAATATTTTATTTAAAGGTGAAAAAACTAACTTAGCTAGTAGAAAGGAAATATCTATTACAGACGCATTAGCGGCAAAAAATGGAAATATCAATATTATAATTTTTCCTGATTGGTTACAATCAGAAGAGTTGCTGATTTTAGAATTAGAACAAGTAATTAAAACGGTAATCAATCATTGCGATAGTAACCAGATAACGTTACTTATAAATACTAATGGCATTTCTGAAGATGATGCCAATTTAGTTTTATCTACTGTGGCGATGAATCTGCTACTAACAGAAAATTTTGATATTACTGTAGAATGTGAAATTTCTCTGCTGGGAAATTTAGATGAAATTGAACTAAGAGCTATAATCCCTTTCCTCCACAGTCGAATTATTTTACAACATGAAAATCTGGATGGTTTAACATTATCTCTAATAGAAAATATCCCAGCGTATGAAATAGAAAGCTTTAATAATATACATGTAGAGCAGCTAGTTTTTGATTTAAGTAATAGATTATTTCAAGAGGGCAGATGGACAGAAGCGATCGCTCAATATCAAAAAATTTTAGAAATCCAATCGGGAGATGCAGATATTTATTATAATTTAAGTTATTGCTATAGACAGTTAAACCTGTTAGACGAATATTTTAAGACTCTCCAGCAAGGAATTAAACTTTACCCTCAAGAAGGAAGATTACATTTTTCATTAATCATCGACTTGCGGCGTAATGGACGTATTGAAGAAGCAATATTAAGTGCAAAAAATGCGGCTAAATGCTTACCTAATGATTACACTTTTCAAATCCTAAAATATTTAACAGTTCCATCAATATACGAAAATCAAGAGGAAATTAAGTTCTATCGCCAGCGCTTTACTCAAGGACTGCAAGATTTAATTCAGCAAACATATCTGAAAACTACAGAAGAACAACAAAGTGCTTTAGCAGGTATAGGTCGGCTCACAAATTTTTACTTATCATATCAGGCACAAAATGATATAGATTTGCAACGTCAGTATGGAAAGTTAGTACATGAAATTATGGCAGCTAACTATCCACAATGGGTAGTCCCTTTATCTATGCCTAAGCTTCAGCCTAATCAAAAAATTCGTATTGGTTACGCCTCACATTACCTGCATTCTTATAGTGGCACACTGTGGTTAACTGGCTGGTTACGTTACTGCGATCGCCAAAACTTTGAAATTTACTGCTACTACACAGGAGACGAGCCAGATCCTGTTACCCAACAGTTCCAAAATTACAGCGATGTTTTTCACTATATTCCTTATAACTTATCAGCAGCTTGTGAACAGATAATTGCTGATAAATTGCATATCTTAGTCTTTCCTGAAATAGGTATGGACGCGCAAACCATGCAAATGGCTGGTCTGCGGCTTGCGCCTTTGCAATGTGTGGCTTGGGGGCATCCTGTGACAACAGGCTTACCCACAATAGATTACTTTTTATCTAGCGAGTTAATGGAACCCGAAAATGCCCAAGAACATTACTCAGAAAAATTAATTCGCTTACCTAACATTGGCGTTTCTTACCCTAAGCCATATATTCCCCCAGTTATCAAAACCCGTTCAGATTTTGGGTTAGGAGATGATGCAGTCATCTATTTATGCTGCCAAGCTCCTTTTAAATATCTGCCCCAATATGATTTTATTTTTGCAGAAATTGCTTGTCGCCTTCCTCAAGCCAAATTTGTGTTTTTGCGTGGTACTTTACTTGAGCCACGCCTGAAGCGGGCTTTTGCTGCTGTTGGACTTAACAGCGAGGATTACTGTGTATTTCTCAGCATTCCAGAGCGGCTAGACTATCTAATGATTAACTTACTTTCAGACGTTTATCTAGATACATTTACTTGGTCTGGTGGTAATACTACTCTAGAAGCGATCGCTTGTAATCTTCCTATTGTCACTTGTCCTGGAGAATTTATGCGGGGTCGTCATTCTGACAGCTTCTTAAAAATGCTAGGAGTGACGGATACCATCGCTCAAAATGAAGCCGAATATATAGAAATTGCTGTCAAATTAGGACTAGATCAAGCTTGGCGAGGCGCTATTGCCGAAAGAATGAGCCAAAATCATGATCGCCTTTTTGATGATAAAGCTTGTGTTGCAGGTTTAGAAGCTTTTTATAGAGAAGTTTGTAGTAAGCACTTCAGTGCTTAAATTGGTAATTACAGAACAGGAGGACTAAAGTCTTCACTACGAACTTTAGAATTTGTAGTAAGTAAGTTTCGAGCTAAGAGATTATTGTGAGGGCTGAAGCCCTCACAACTAACTTATTTTTTCTCAATATACCTTTGCCACATTTGCTCGTAAGCCTTCTCCATCTCGCAGGTAAATTGTTTTGCATTCCATAGTGGTGCTGTTTGTCTAGATGCTTTCAGCTTCAAGGTTACTTGCTGTCGTAAAGCCTCATCTTTGCCTAAGCGCACACCCCACTCTACATACTCTTCATCAGTCCAGGCAATACCTTCTGTGATACCAGCATTCATCATCATGGTGTAGCTATTTCGGGCAGCGAATTGCTGTCCAACTCTGGTTACTAAAGGAATACCCATCCAGAGTGTTTCTAAGGTTGTTGTTGCACCGTTATAAGGAGAAGTATCTAATACAACATCAGCAATGCCTAAATTTGCTCTGTGAACAGACTCAGAAGGATCTAACTGTAAAAATCGTAGACGCGAAGAATCTACACCCTCTTGCTCTGCTAACTGCATAAAAAATTTCTGCACAGCTTCAGAGTCAGCTAACCCTTTAATCAAAAAATAGCTATTAGGCACTTCCTTAATAATTCTCATTTGGAGTTGTGCTGTATTTGGGTGGCGCTTAAATCCTCTTTGAGCGCTGAGATAAACTACAGCATCAGTAGGAATATCAAGAGAGTCACGCCGTAAAGTTGGCACACCTACTTCAAAACCATCTACTGCTATATAGGTTTGGGGTAATCTCCAGATTTTTTCTGTATAGTATTCCTGAGCAGATTCTGGTAAAACATAAGGATCGGCAATAAAGTAATCAACTGCTGGTATTCCTGAAGCATCCCAACCTAACCACGTTGCTTGTACAGGCGCAGGTTTAAGCGCCATAATTTCACAAGTAATATCTAAGGTGATGCTATCCAAATCGATTAAAATATCAATCTCATCTTCGTAAATTTTTTCAGCAATGTCGTCACTATAAATTCCACCTTGATAAGCTTGAGTAAATTGCTGAACGTACCATTCTTGCAAGGGATCGTCTACTTGTTTATAATTTATAAAATAGCCATAAATATCAAACTTTTCACGGTTATGATGCTGAATTAGCCACCGAGCTAACCAGCCAACAGAATGTTTAGATAAACAATGGGATAAGTAGCCGATTTTTATTTGCTTAGTACGTCTGACTAACTCTCGATTTCCATATCGTTGAACTTTTTCTTTAGCGTACTCTTGCACATTAAGCTGGCAAAGTTGTACCAATTGATTTTGAATTTGTCTATTTTGATGTGGGTCATCTCGCAAGTAAGGTGCATAATAATTGGTATTAAATAACCAGAGTATTGTGAATGCTTCCAGATTTGTAGGTTGTTCTTCTATCAAAGACATGAGTAGAGATTCCTGCTCTAAGAAAACTGCACAAGCTTCATTCCAATAAGCAGGAGCTTCCATTAATCCTCGTTGGATCAGGTGTTTGGCAAAAAGTTTGTCAGTTATAGTCTTTGATAGTAAATAGCATAATTTAGCTACTTCTATTCCTTTAGAATAATTACGATCTTTAAAATAAAAAGCAGCAAGATGACGTAAAAGTTCTATCTTTTCAGGTTCAAGGCGCAAACATAATTCAGTCATTAATACTGCTACTTGAGGTTGCCGCATAGAATGGGCAACTTTAACTGCGGCTGGCAGCAAAATATTAATGAAAGGTTGAGACTGATCGATATGGATTAGACAAGCTTCTGCAAACTCTAGGATAGAGGGATGCAATGGGTCATCATTGATGATACTGTCTAATACTTGCAATAATAACTCAATATCTATAATTTCTTCTGACTGAATTAACTCAATTATCTCTAGGGAAGTTAATTCATCACCACTAAAAGTTTCTTGTTTAATAGATAACTCAATCAAATACAGAAGATTATTCACATATTGAGGAGAAATTTCCCGTATATGTTGGCGAATTGCCCAAGCAACTGAATAATCTGCTAGTGTCTCTCTGCGTTCGGCTTCAGTTTGCAAAACCTGTATCAATTCCACAGTCCATTGCTCAACTTCTTGGGCTTCTCCCTCCTCCATGCCCAGCAGCCAAGTCATTTGCGCTTCTGCTTCTTGCCCTTGCAATAGCAACATTAATCCTAAGTTCCAGTAGTGAGATTTAACTTCTGGTTCTATTTCGATAGCTTGTTCATAGCAGTTAGCAGCTTGAGCATAGTTACCTTTGGTAAAATATTGCTGGGCTTGCTGTTCTGATGGAGAGATGTCATTAGGAATTTGGACAGAAGTCATAGTCAAGAATTTTCAGGATAGTACTAGTACTATTCCCAAAATTTAGAACAAAATTAAAGTGGGTAGCCTAGACTACCCACTGTGATAAAGCTTGCAATTGGATATAGAACTCAAGTTATTACTTAGAAGTCAACTCTGAATAGGCGGTGTTACAACCTGGCTGGAGTGGAGTGCCTGCTGAAGTTCCAGCTGGACCAAAAGTTCCAATAGTACCACTCTGGTCACCAACAGCATTAGACTGGCATAACACAGCTAGAGTAGTTGCTTCGCTGGTAGATAATACTATTGATTTAATAACAACACCCTGGTAAGATTTGAGTACCGGCTTCAGAGATATACCATTATTGGCAACCTCAGTATCACCCCCATTAACAGCGTATGCATAATTCTCAGTTTGGGTTCTAATACCAAGTCCTAACTGATCCATACTAGTAGTGAATTTAGCATTTTCTAAAAAGTATGCCTGTTGAGCGCGGTTCATGGAACCAGTATACTGTTTAGCTTCAGATTGCTTACCTTTGTTAGCTTGGTTCAAGAAAGAAGGTAGTGCGATCGCAGACAAAATACCAATGATGATAATTACTACTAATAATTCAATGAGTGTAAAACCCTCATTTTCCTTCTTTTTGCCGAGGAGGTGTTGGAGAAACTTTGCTTTCAATTCAGTTTTCATAAGTGTTTTTCCTGGGGTAGGAAGCGCTTGTGTGTTCTAGATGTAACTTACCCACTCGTATTTGGTTTCATATCACCCTACCTAAAAATTTTTTTCAACTATGTTTTTGTTTATATCGCGATCGCGTTAGATTAATAGGCTATTTTCCTTATATATAAGGGTTTTCTCAATTGCATACTCTCTAATCTCGGTGTTGTTTAGCTAAAAAAAGCTATATATTGAGGCGATCTGGAGACATATAGATTGACACTGGTTACGGGTTATTAAAGATTATTTAACCCTTTTTGCAACTTACCAAGACTCTATGGAACAGTTGAAAGAGGCGAATATATCCTTACCCCAAATCTGATTTCGAGTTAAAAATGCTTATACTGATTATCTGGTAAGTTGCATAGAACAATTTGCTCAAGCTCCAAGTCCGTCCAAGCCTAATTTTGTGCAGCTTCAGAAAGAATTACTATGGGAATCCGCTTTGATTTCTGTTCGCACAGCGTGGTGTAGCCATACTTATTTGCGTAGGTAGGCAGTAATAAATCAGCCTTTCTGAGCTGTACTGGGTTTTTTCAGAAATCAAATATAAGTCATATATTAACTGAAAAGTATTAGACTTATATTCACTTATTAAGTATCAAATATGAGGTTAGATTTACTCTGAAGATGTTGACTTTTGAGCAATGACGTTGAGGCTGATTAGTGTATTTAAAATACGGATTGTACTGCAATCATCAAACATATCAAACGTCTCTACTTGCTCATATTGTGTAAACCCAACTTCTTCTAAACATATAGACAATATTTCAAAATCAAATCCTACCTTATGAACATCATATATATTAGTTTGTCCGCCAAACATAATCCGCATTATATGCAGACGTTCAACTACTGTAAATTCTGGATGCAGATAAAACCAACATAATTTTTTTAAATCTGGGACACTAATAAAAAGTTGTCCGCCTGGTTTGAGAACACGATACCATTCTGTTAATGTGTTCATTAACTCATTATCTATTCTATGATAAAAATGTTCTAGAACATGACTGGCATAAATTGCAGAAATTGAATTATTTTCAAATTGGCTTAAATCAGATGCGTTGCCAATATAATCTACTTCGGGACGAGGCTCAATATCAAATATTTTCCAGTCTGGATGTTTTTTTTCTCCACCAATATGAAGTTTAATATCTTTCATTTTTTTGTATTTTGCTACTCTGTGTTGTTTGTTCTACCTATTATTTGCCATGCTCTCCTAGCTAAGGAGTACGACACTCAAACTTGAGTATTCCCAACTTCTGACGGTTTCTATCACAATATTTAAGAGTTCATTAGAATTAATTGAGGTAGATTAAATTGTCACCAAGCACAGTTCTGGCAAAACTAGTGTGGAGGGTATTTTTGCTACTGGCGATAATTCTTGCATCCAAATAAAAAGCCACAAACATCACTGAGTCCTCAGTCTTTGGTGCAGCCTTACCCTTGAAAGGGGCAGTATTCTCCCTGCCTCCTGGCTGAACTCAGTGAGATGATCACCTGTCCCGCTAGTGTTCAAAACCCTTTTACTCGTCAGGATTATATGGAGGTTAAAGTTGCAGGTTGAGTATGGATAATTTTAGATTAGGATTGGCGTTCCAACATTATGTAACCAAAACTCTCTAACATTAATAACAGTTGTTGCACCATTTGAAACGCTTGCTCTTCATCTGTAGGCTTTAAGGTTACAGGATCTAAAGGTCTAAATTTTTTCCAATGCTCTACCAGGAATTTCATCGGCTGGGTTTGTTCTAATAAAGGTATTAAGCAAAGTGCTAATGAGCTATCTATCCCGACAAATTCTTCGACTAGCGATAAATAGTTACTGATAGGGAATATTTTGAATTCCGTAATACAGGTTATGAGGTCTTCTTGGAAATTACGAGTTTTTAATTGAGGATGTAGACTCACCTTTGCGAACTGCCAATCAGAGTCAGCCCATTGTGAAACTAGCAGAAAATTCTGTACTTGATTAGAATGACCACACCAAAAGTCAATCAGCCGATGGATGGGATGTATTAGTTCAAATAACTGTAGCCGCTCTTCTATAGAAATTTCTGGTAAACTCATGTCCAGAAAAGCAGGTAAATTCTCTGGATCTTTAAACAAGTTGATTAAGTCCCACTGTCGCCAGTTAACCATACTGATAAATTCTAGATCGGCTGCTTTCAAAGCCATAAACATATCAGAGATGGTGTAACCTTTGTCTCCTTGAAATAAGTAATTCATTAAAATTCCTTCTTTTCCGTTTTCTCCTTCATACTTATTAGAATTCCAGGTTCTAGCTTTGAGTTCGACATTATCTTTCAAAGCTTTCATCGTTTCTACTACAATTCCCATTTCTAAGTCTTCTGGATTTTCGTCCATCAAACCCATCATTGTAAAGACTTTCTGAGCGCGGAAATAAGGGAATCTCTGGATTGAACTATGCAGGTTGCTACGAATGATCCCATTAGGCTTTAAAACAGATATCATTCCTTGCAAGGCAGTAGCTAAGTCAGGAAAAAGATATAGAACTTCATCACAATTAATATAGTCAAATTGGTAATCGAGCTTTGGCAACTCTTGAAGTGACAATACATGAAATTCTGCATTGTCAAAACCATGATGTTCTAAACGTTGCTGTGCTAATTTAATTGATTCTTCTGATATGTCAATACCAACAACTTTTGCACCTGGATTAGCTTCTGCTAAGACTAATGATTTATAGCCAGTACCACATCCAGCATCCAAAATTACTTTATCTTTGGTATCGATAAATTTTTGGTTCCTTAAATAGTAAGGTGTGACTAAATTATGAATGTAAAGTAGATTGGGATTATCTTTAGGAGATTTATCAAGAGGAACTATAGGATAGGGAGAAGTATCAAATTGCTGACGAATTTTATCTAGTAAATTAGATGCTGGACTGGTCATATAAATTGTTCCTGATACTAACTTTTTTTGGTACATTTCACCGCTAGACAAACTCATTGATGAGTTTTGACGCACATATCAACATATCCCATACTGCTCAAGCTAGCAGGTACATTCAACCTTGAGTATTCCCAATCTCTGGGGATTTCTATCACAATATTTACAGTATTTTTTAAGTCGATATACTACAAGGTAAGTAAGGTCTCAAAAATTGCTGAGAAAAGTATGAGCATTCAAAAAATAGCAGAATTGCAAGAACAGTTTTAGCGGTTAAGAGGATGTTTGAAAAATCTAATTTATTACTAGCCCTGATGACTATAAGTCCGACTACACAAGACTTTATCCACCTTTCCTACAGAACGCTACGCGAACTGGGTTAAGAACTTCGTTTCCGTAGTAGGGAATTCTATGGACTCAATGCCTGGTAAGTGTTGAGTGCATAGTACAGTAGGCATTTTGCGTAGGCGTAGCCCGTCGCAGACATCGCTTACTATTTGGCATAGCCAATCACAGTTTGTTATGCTATATTAAGCGTAGTCGTTATGAGTTTGTATATGATCATGACTAATCCCACAGTAGAAAACTTAGTAATTATCGGTTCTGGCCCAGCAGGGTACACAGCAGCTATTTATGCCGGACGCGCTAACCTGAAGCCCGTTGTCTTTGAAGGTTTTCAAGCCGGGGGTTTACCTGGCGGACAACTAATGACAACAACGGAAGTTGAGAACTTTCCAGGGTTCCCCCAAGGGATTACGGGGCCGGAACTGATGGATCAGATGAAGGCGCAGGCGGAGCGCTGGGGAGCGGAACTATATACTGAAGATGTTATGTCAGTTGACTTGAGTCAGCGTCCATTTACAGTGCGATCGCAAGAAAGGGAAATTAAAACCAACAGCATCGTCATTGCTACGGGTGCGACAGCAAAGCGTTTGGGTTTACCCAGCGAACACGAATTTTGGAGTCGGGGTATTTCCGCTTGTGCAATTTGTGATGGGGCAACACCGATTTTTCACGGTGCAGAATTGGCTGTAATTGGTGCTGGCGACTCGGCAGCAGAAGAGTCTATTTACCTCACCAAATACGGTTCTAAGGTAAATATGTTGGTACGCACAGATAAAATGCGGGCTTCTAAAGCCATGCAAGACAGGGTTTTGAGCAACCCAAAAATCCAGGTGCATTGGAACACAGAAGCCGTGGATATCTACGGTAATGGTCACATGGAAGGGGTGAAAATCCGCAATACTAAAACTGGTGAAGAAAGCAAACTGCACGCTAAGGGTTTATTCTACGCCGTTGGTCACACTCCTAACACCTCTTTGTTTAAGGGACAACTAGAATTGGATGAGGTAGGTTATGTTGTTACTAAGCCAGGTTCTGTAGAAACCAGTGTAGAAGGCGTTTTCGCAGCCGGCGACGTGCAAGATCATGAGTTTCGCCAAGCAATTACAGCTGCGGGTACTGGCTGTATGGCGGCGATGTTAGCAGAACGTTGGTTGTCATCCAGTGGCTTGATTCAAGAATTCCATCAACAGCCAGAAACAGCAGACAATGAATTAGAACATCAGCCAGCCAAAAAGACTGAAGCTGAAGAAGAAGCTGAATTTAATTTGAATGAGACGCGCCATGAGGGAGGATATGCTTTACGGAAATTGTTCCATGAAAGCGATCGCTTACTCCTAGTTAAATACGTCTCTCCTGGTTGTGGCCCTTGTCATACCCTGAAGCCAATTTTAAATAAAGTGGTGGATGAATTTGAAAGCATTATTCACTTTGTAGAAATTGACATCGATAAAGACCGAGATATTGCTGAAAATGCTGGTGTGACAGGAACTCCAACGGTTCAATTGTTCAAAAACAAGGAACTTGTGAAGGAAGTTAAAGGCGTGAAGCAAAAAACCGAATATCGCCAGTTAATTGAAAGTAATCTTTAGGGACTGGGGACTGGGGACTGGGACTGGGACTGGGGACTGGGGACTGGGGACTGGGACTGGGGACTGGGGACTGGGACTGGGGACTGGGGACTGGGGACTGGGAAATAATTCTTTTAACTACTAATACCAATACCCAATCACCAGTACCCAATCACCACTTACCCAGTTGAGTACCGTACTCTTCTTTACCCTGCTGTTGAGAACGAATAAAATGACAGTAACCGTTAAGACCTTTTTCAATCCGGTCTTTAAGCTGACTGACCCAGTTTAATTGTTCTGTATTGCAGTAGCCTAAGCTCTCGGCAATAATGAAAGCGCTTTTGGTTTCAGTCAATGAACCGCGAGCAATGTACATAAAACGCAATCTATCTAAATAGTGATAGCGTCCATAGCCCTCAGCTATGTTCAGTAAAACGCTGCAAGCTGCTCTTCGTAATTGATCACTCAAATTGTAACGCTCACAACCCGGCAAACTATTTGCTAATCGATAAGCCGCTTTTAGAAGCTTGAGGCTATCTTGGTAGAAGTCTAAAGACTCAAAGCCTCTATGTTGCATATCATCCCAATCTAAAGTCCCTCAATTTTATGAGACATTTTTACCAAATACCCAGTCCCCAGTTCCCAATCCCCAGTCCCTAATATGTAAAATGGTCAGCGTATCAAGCTTTGATCGAGGCGATCGCTTTATGGCCATTACAAAACGGCAACTACCGACATTTTTACAGTTTGGCAAAAGTTCCAATCTTTCCCAAAAACTCATGCTCATTGGGTTAGCCATCACCCTATTTTTCATCTTCCTGGCATTCTTTGCTCCCCTGTTCCAGGCTTGGGGATGGCTGCAAAACCCAAAAGATTTTCTCTCTAATCCAATTCACGAGCCACCCTCAGCTAAACATTGGTTTGGCACTAGTCGCCTGGGTTATGATGTCTTCTCCCGGACATTATTCGGCGCTCAAGCTGCTTTGCAGGTGGTGATTTTGGCAACAGCACTGAGTATGATTATCGGTGTGCCTCTGGGGATGCTGAGTGGTTATCTCGGCGGTAAATTGGATAAAGTGTTGCTGTTTTTGATGGATAGCATCTACACTTTACCGGGGCTACTGCTGTCTGTGACACTGGCGTTTGTGGTGGGACGTGGGATATTAAATGCAGCGATCGCTATTAGCATTGCCTACATCCCCCAATATTATCGCGTTGTTCGCAACCACACTGTTAGCGTGAAAACTGAAGTCTTCATCGAAGCTGCTCAAGCAATGGGTGCTTCCACTTGGGTTGTGCTTTCTCGTTATCTATTTTTCAACGTCATTCAAAGCGTACCCGTCCTCTTTACACTCAACGCTGCTGATGCAATTTTGGTGTTGGGCGGTTTAGGCTTTTTGGGGCTAGGACTTCCCGAAGAAGTGCCAGAATGGGGACATGATTTAAAACAAGCTCTAGAAGCTCTACCTACTGGCATTTGGTGGACTACACTTTTCCCTGGTTTAACCATGACATTCATGGTGGTAGGGTTATCACTACTTGGTGAAGGGTTAAACGAATTTGTCAATCCCCGATTACGGAGAGAAAATAGAATCCGAAAATAGTTAGTAAACAGTGGACACTTATCAGTCAACGGGCTAATCATTAATAACTAGTAATTGATAACTGGAGAGATTTGTGTGAAAGATAATCTGACATTAATTGCCGCCGCTACTGGCGGGTTTATCCTTTCTGTTGCCCTTGCTGGCATCTTAAGAGGTGCGCCAGTTACAGCTTGGCAAGAGCAATCGAGTTTCCGCACCACGACTTTTGCTAATCTACAGAAATCGGAGTTGAAAGCTTCGCGTCTTCTTCCAGGCGGAGATGCTACGCAAACAGATCGCGGATGAAAAAAATGAACTGGAGAATAGGGAATAGCTGTTCACCAATGCCCAATGACAAATGACAAATGACAAATGACAAATGACAAATGACAAATGACAAATGACAAATGACAAATGACAAAATGGTGAGTTCTCAAGTAATTGGCATTGATGTGGGGGGAACAGCAATTAAGCTGGGGCGGTTTACAGCCGATGGAACTTGTTTGCAATCTTTGACTATGGCGGCTCCCCAGCCGACAACGCCAGAGGCCGTGCTGGCAGTGCTGGTAGATGCGATCGCGCAAATTGATCCAAATAATGAAACTTTTGCTATTGGTGTTGGGACTCCTGGCCCCTCTGATGCAGCAGGACGCATCGCCAAAATCGCCATTAACTTACCTGGATGGATCGATGTCCCTTTAGCAGATTGGTTAGAAGCTAAAACTGGCAAACCTACTGCGATCGCTAATGATGCCAACTGCGCTCTTTTGGGAGAAGCTTGGCTGGGAGCCGGTCGCCAATTTCAAAATCTGATTCTCCTAACTTTAGGAACTGGGGTTGGTGGCGCAATTATCCTCGATGGCAAGCTATTTATTGGCCATCAGGGAGCCGCTGGGGAATTGGGTTTAATTTCATTAAATCCGAATGGGCCAATTTGCAATAGTGGCAATCAAGGCTCTTTAGAACAACATGCCTCTGCTACTGCTATTCGCCGCCGCACTCTCAAGGAACCCATCGAATTGGGTGTTCTTGCTCAACAAGGAGAAGCCGCAGCATTGACTTTTTGGCAAGACTATGGTAAAGATTTGGGAATTGGCTTGACGAGTTTGATTTATGTACTCACACCGCAAGCGATCGTCATTGGTGGCGGTATAAGTGGCAGCTTTGAGTTTTTCTTACCAGCAGTGAAGGCAGAAATTGAGAAGCGAGTGCAGGCTTTATCACGAGATGGTTTACAGATTTTGCCAGCAGAGTTAGGCAATTTTGCTGGGATCGTGGGTGCAGCAAGATTGGCATTGCAACACTATTCGAGATTTTAGATCGTGTAATTTCAGTTATACATATAGCTTGGCGATCGCTTTGTTTGCTTTGAGAATTGGTGAATAGCGATCGCAAAATAATTTGCTTTGATCAGCCCTACTTAATCATTCGTGAGAGATAAGATCCCCGACTTTTCAAAGAAGTCGGGGATCTGTGAATTTAATTACAGGGTATTAATCATAATTCTTTGTTTGGGCTTTTATCGTTGAAAAGTTAAACTGTATATTCATATACAGTAATGTGATGATATTGAACCAAGAATTATGTCTAATGCAGTTAAAGTATTCTTTTCCTACTCCCACAAAGATGAAGCCTTGCGTGACGAGTTGGCAACTCATTTGAGCATGATGAAACGTCAGGGAGTTATCGAAGCTTGGCACGATCGCGAAATCAGTGCTGGTAGAGAATGGGCTAATGAGATAGATGATAATCTTGATATTGCAGATATCATTTTGCTGCTAGTGAGTGCTAACTTTCTGGCTTCAGATTACTGCTACGACAAAGAAATGACACGGGCAATGGAGCGACATGAAACGCGGGAAGCTCGTGTAATTCCGATTATTCTGAAGCCGGCGGACTGGAATGGCGCACCTTTTGGTAAACTGCAAGCACTGCCTAAAAATGCTAAACCTGTTACAACCTGGCAAGACCAAGATGAGGCTTTTTTAAATGTCGCTCAAGGGATTCGCAGAGTAGTTGAAGAAATGGCGAAATCAAACACTTCTTCCTCAACTCCTGCTAAAAATACTACACCTGCAACTTCGAGCCCTTCTGCAACAAGTGGCGTATTAACTGAGCGCCAGCATCAGCGATGGGAGCAAGAACGGGATTCAGTGCAAGAACGGTATGACCTCGTGAGTAAAAAATTGGGACTGCTGGGTAAAGCATACGCCATTGAAACGGATGTATCTACAAAGCTGAAGCTAGAAGTGCAAATTCAGGATACTGAAACAGAACAAAATAGGTTAAATCGGCAGCTTGAAGAAATCGAGCAAAAACTTTTGTAGTTATATTTTAAAACAGCGACAGTATCGCCATGCCCCCAATTAAGTCTATTGATGTTTTTATTTCTTATCACCAAAAAGATGAAGAACTGCGCCAAGAGTTCGAGATACATCTAGCGTCCTTACGTCGAGAAAACATTATTACAAGTTGGAACGATCGCAAAATCGTCGCTGGGCAAGAAATCAAAGGCGAAATTGATGAGCATTTAAACCAGGCTGGGCTGATATTATTGCTAATTAGCCCTGATTTCATGAATTCTGATTATCACTGGACAGTTGAAGTTACACGAGCGTTAGAACAGAATGCAACAAAAAAGGCTTGTGTTATCCCAGTCTTGCTACGCTATACGGATTAGGAAACTCCTCCCATTAATGAACTGTCTCCATTGCCTAGTAATCGCAAACCGATAAAAAGCTGGAGCGATAGAGATGAGGCATTCTTGGAGGTTGTGAAAGGAATTCGAGAGGCGGTGCGATTTGTTGCTAACTCGAATTCCTCACCCCCAAAACAGACAACACAAGAACTGGAAGAACGTCAATATCAAGTCACAAGCTTGATAAACGAAGCGGCTCGTTTGTACGAAGCTAAAAAGTTCGAGGAAGCAGCCGTCAAGTTCAAAGCAGCCCTCCGTCTTGACCCGAACTCTGTACTAGGTCACACTGCACTGGGGTTAGCGCTGTACGGTCAAGGAAAGTTGTCAGAAGCGATCGCCACCTACCAAAGAGCTTTGCTAATCGACTCTAACTATGCAATCGCTCACTATAACCTGGGGTTAGCGCTGTACGGTCAAGGGAAGTTGTCAGAAGCGATCGCCGCCTACCAAAGAGCTTTGCTAATTGACCCTAACTATGCAAACGCTCACTGTAATCTAGGGATTGCGCTAAAAGGTCAAGGGAAGTTAGAAGAAGCGATCGCCGAACTGGAAATAGCTGTTCGCCTTAACCCTAGTAGCACTCTTTTTCGTAAAAACTTAGAGATTTATAGAAATGAGAAGAAGGGTGTTTGGGGGCGTTTATTTGGTGGGTAGAAGATTCTCAGTCTTATTCATCTCAAGGGTGTGCGTTAGCGTAGCTCGTCGTAGACATCGCCTGTTGTTGATGATGCGTAATAAACTCAGATGTTATATTTCCCTTTCACATTTGTCTGAATTCATGAATTGTTATATTTCAAGTATTCTTAACTAATCTTAATAAAGCTAAAAATTCCGTATCCTCTGAATAACGAGAAATCTTTGAGCCACAGTTCTATCAAAAGGATGAATTGAGTTTTTTCCCAGTTGTCAATATTTGTTGTTAAACTAATACTGAATAGTTTTTTAACTTAATATAAGAATTAACTACTTAACCAATGGTAGATGCCAAAATCTATAAAAATACAGTGTAATTAAATTGTTAATTTTTTCCTAACTTCCTTTTACTTGCGTTATCTTTTGCTTACGTGATTTTAATACTACCTTTACATTATTCCTTAAGTATAATTGTGGGATAATAGAGAATATCCTCTTTTTTTAGGCAATCCGTAGTATTATGGTCGGTTTTAGAGAAAAACTTATCATAAATTACCCGCTTAACACTTTTGCATAAAAATTAATAGGGTAGAATAACTGAATATTGCTCAGATATTTTTAAAATTAAAAGCAGGATTTTTTAATGATCGGCTTAAATAATTCAGAAAAGGACACAGTTAGCAGCACAGCATCCACCAAGAGGCTGGCAAGGGCGATGATGGTTTCTGGTGGGGAGTTCTCACTGATATTAGCTTGTTGTAACAGTGTTGAAAGACAGCAGCAAGTGCTGAATCTTTTAACAGAATTTTCATCAACAGATATCCACGAAATCTTGCTCTCACCTGCGGCTGACACATTGTATACAGCTATTACAAGTGCAATTGGTGCTACACAACCCGAAGCTTTGATGGTACGGGGTTTAGAATCTGTAGTGGAAATTAACCAACTAATCATCAGTGCCAACATCATGCGAAATGAGTTTCGGAAACAGTTTCGGTTTCCCTTGATGTTATGGGTTAATGATGAAATTCTACGCAAGCTAGTCTGGTTAGCACCAGATTTCAAAGACTGGGCAGCAAGTACTATTAGATTTGATGTACCTCACAATCAATTAGTTGAATCTGAACAACGAGCCATCAGCGCCTAATATTGGCTGAGATTACTCAAAATATTTGTAGATGCTAGGTTGAGCCGAGCAAAATCTAAGCTACGCTTCTGTTCAATTATTTATAAAATTACTTTTATTTAACCTTCGCTTACCCTAACTTCTCATGGAATATGGAAAATCTTGCTTCCATTTTTCTGTAATGCGAGGGTATAGTGTACACATAAGTCCTAAAAACCTAGCTTCATAAGTTTTTACTCGTTCTCATCCTCTACATCGGAACTAAACAAGCTATTTTCCCAGACAGGGATGTGGCAGAGAATCCACAACAAACTTTTTATCTAATGAAACCTGAGCTTCTGAGTTATTCCTAGATTGCCGTAGGATATAGAGCCATACAGTTCAGATAAGACCAAAACACTTGTAGAGACGGCGATAAATCGCCGTCTCAAAACCCACGATTTTGTACAAATAGCGCTAAACCCAAGCGTATTGGGATATATGGCGTTTTGATTGAGTGCAATTTTCACCCAGAATTTGTATAAGGAACAAAAAATTAGTACATCAGCGTCTGTATTTATATCTGTTTCAGGACAAATATACTAAATTAATTCCAACTGGTGAAGTACTGGAATTATATATTTTATTGCCTATACGTGGTTGGATACTATTTCCCAGTTCTATAACTATTGAGTAACATCGCTATATTACGATGAAAACCATGCTGAAAAAATACCTTAACACCAATCAAGCACGAATTTTCACTGCTTTGATTTTGACTGGAATTTTGTCTGTAACTAGCAGTTTAACGCTTATCAAAGATGCGACGGGGGCTTCTGCTAACCTCTCGTTAGAAACAAACAATGAAGTCCTCAAAGATAATATTAAACCAAATCGCTTGCCACGTCCAGTAGCTAAGGCGGTACTGCGAGATTTAGCCCGCAAACAGGGAATTTTTACTAGCCAACTGCAAATTATTGATTATAGTCAACAGACTTGGCGCAATGGTTGCTTGGAACTGCCCCAATCGGATGAAATCTGCACCCAAGCGTTAGTTCCTGGTTGGCGGATTGTGGTATCTAATGGCAAAAAAAACTGGGTTTATCATACCAATAACAATGGGCGATCGCTACGTTTAGCTTCGGCAAATACTCCTTCTAACAATCTGCCAGATGAATTACCTGCGTCTGTAAAAAATGCTGTTTTGCAAGCTGCATCCAGACGTTTGCAACAGCCAATTTCTCAGCTAACCATCATTCAAGTTCAATCGCAAACTTGGAGAGATAGCTGTTTAGAATTAGCTAATGCTGATGAATTCTGTACCCAAGCTTTGGTATCAGGCTGGCGAGTAGTTGTTGGTGCGGTTGACCAAACCTTGGTTTATCATACTAATCAAACAGGTTCCGCAGTCAGACTGAACCAAAAGGCTAACGAAGGTACACTGTCCCCTGTGCAAATTCCAGCCAGCGAGTTACCACCACCGTTAGATCGAGATATAGTATTTCGGCAAATCTCCAGTGGCGGTTTTGCTGGTAGAACCTACCAGACTGTCTTACTCAAAGATGGGCGATTGATTCGCGTGCGGATTGGTGATGCCAATGATTCGGAACGCAGTGTTCGCAGCGTTTCTGTGCAACAGGTGCAACAATTTCAGAGATATTTGGAACGCTCTAATTTTAGTAAATTCCAAAATTTAAGTTACCCAGCCCCCAGTGGTGCTGCTGATTATATCACCTTCACTCTTACCAGCCAAAAGGGTACAGTTCAGTACAATGATATTTCTCGAAATAACCTGCCAACGAATTTACAAGCAGCAGTCAAAGCCTGGAATCAACTCGTAGCCAGCGCCCAATAAATGATCAACCTCAGCAATGGGATTAAATAGCGATTGTTTTAGCGCTTACAATCGAAACGATCGCTATTTATGCTGATTGTTCATAATTTGATGATGTTTCTAGCAAATGATGAAAAGGTTTATCAAGTGGTGTGTTGATCATTCTTGGTGGAATATTCGCCAAAGCAGAAAGTCGGGGTTATTTGCCGTTATCGTTACCTTAAGTGTGGTAGCTACGGTGATGCTATCGTTCCCATTGAACGCTCAAATTAATCTGCCGCCAAAACTAGCATCTGAGTTAAGGGGAGTATGGTTAACAAATATTGATAGTGATGTATTATTTGAGCGCGATCGCCTCAAGGGATCTTTGCAACGCCTTGATGAACTCAATTTTAATACCATATATCCGGCGGTTTGGAATTGGGGATATACATTGTATCCCAGCAAAGTTGCCCAAAAAGTAATTGGGCGATCGCTCGATCCCACACCCGGATTACAAGGGCGAGATATCCTCAAAGAAATTGTCGATGTGGGACATCAAAAAGGGCTAACAGTGATTCCCTGGTTTGAATTTGGCTTCATGGCACCAGCCGACTCTCTCTTAGCTAAAAATCGCCCCCAATGGCTTACTAGTCGCAGCGACGGGACTCGGATTGTCCAAGAAGGCACGCATAACCGTGTTTGGCTAAATCCCTTTCGCCCAGAAGTACAACAATTTATCCAAGATTTAATCGTTGAAATTGTCAGAAACTACAATATTGACGGCATTCAATTTGATGACCATTTTGGCTTACCATCAGAATTAGGTTACGATGCTTACACAGTGGCACTTTACAAAAAAGAACACCGTGGTAAAGCTCCCTCCAAAAATTTTAGAGATCCAGAATGGGTGCGTTGGAGAGCCAACAAAATCACCGAGTTTATGAAACGGGTATTCAAAACTATCAAAGCTACTAAAAAAGATTGCCTAGTTTCCATTGCGCCCAATCCTCAACGTTTTTCTTACGAGTTCTTTTTAGCGGACTGGCAAAAGTGGGAACGGTTGGGAATCGTTGAAGACTTAGTTTTGCAGATATATCGTGATGATTTAAATGTTTTTGTTAACGAATTAGAATATCCAGAAGTAAAAGCGGCAAAAAGGCATATTCCAGTGAGTGTGGGCATTTTAGCTGGGTTAAAAAACCGATCTGTGCCGATGCAACAGATTCAGACACAAGTGCAAAAAATCCGCGATCGCAATTTTGCTGGAGTCTCCTTCTTTTTCTATGAATCCCTCTGGAATATGGGCAAAGAAAAGCCACAAGAACGTCAAACTGGCTTCCAGAAGGTTTTCCCCACACCTGTAGCTTACCCGAATTTGCTAGCAGGTTGGAAACCATTTAGTTAATAGTCATTTGTCCTTGGTTATTGGTCATTAGTCATTGGTACTAATGACTTCGATTTCTCCACGGCTTTTTATGAAAATAAGTGAAGCCTGCGTTCAGTCGGTGAACACTCTAAAAATTTGGGATGTTACTCATGATCAGACGCTTACACAGCCGTAAAATTTCCTTAGTGGCTATGCTTACGCTTGTAATATGCCTTACTCTGGTAAGCGTGCGTTCATTTGGGCAAACAATTATGACATCAGCACCCCAACTGCTCACCGATCCATTTTTACAACTGCCAACTGAAACCTCAGTGCAAGTAGTTTGGTTCACTGAGTTTGCTGGTGTTAACCACACAGTAACTTACGGTGAAAATCTTAAACAAACTGCTAAGGCAAATACTACCAAACTCAATCGCACTCGTGAAGACCAGCAATCAAGAGTTGGAAGCCAAACTAAAGATGGGCAAGTTTATCAAAAACCAGTTCAGCGCGACATTTGGCGACATGAGGCTGAGGTAGGTGGGTTAACTCCTGGAGTCCGGGTAAATTATCGTGTCACCAGTGTGCGAGAAGACGGTGAGAGTGCTAGTAGTGATGTTTTTACCCTTGCAGCTACTCCCAAACCAGATACACCACTAAAAATTTTACTTACCTCAGATCATCAATTAAAGCCGATGACAGCAGCAAATCTGCAAAAGGTGGTAGAAACAGTTGGACGAGTTGATGGGGTGTGGTTTGCTGGTGATTTAGTTAATATTAGCGATCGCGCCTCAGAATGGTTTGATGATAATAGTGGTGGGGCGTTGTTTCCCGGCTTACAAGGTCGTGCTACTTATGAAATGACGCACAACGACATTAAGACAACTTACACTGGTGGACAAATAATTCAACACGCACCTATGTTTACTTGTATTGGTAATCATGAGGTGATGGGGCGATTTGCCAGGATGGGAAGTTTAGATGGTGAATTTGATGATACAATTCCTCGTACAGTTGCTCAAAAAATCTATCAAGACAAATCTTTAATAGATAATTCTTTTAATACTAATACCTACGAAGAGATTTTCTCTTTACCAAAAAGTAAAGAGGGTGGAAAAAGGTATTATGCAGTCAGTTTTGGGGATGTGCGTTTAGTGGTACTGTACGCTACAAATATGTGGCGAACTCCCAGCTTAGATGGAAAGCGTAAGGGTAGATATCTAGAAGCTGAAAAGGATTCAAATAATCCTGAAAACTGGGGTTATGGACAGCTAATTTATGAGCCAATTGCTCAAGGGAGCAAGCAGTATAATTGGCTAGAAGCAGAACTCAACAGCCCTGAATTTAAACAAGCAAAATACAAAGTTGTGATGTTCCATCATCCTCCCCATACTCTGGGTGATAATATCGTTCCTGCTTATACAGAACCTGTTCAAATAATTGAACGGGAGGGTAATAATATTAAAGCAGTGCGTTACGAATACTCGAAAGATGCAGATTATATTATCCGTGATGTTGTGCCTTTATTAGAAGCGGCTAATGTGCAATTGGTATTCTATGGGCATTCTCATTTGTGGAACCGTTTTGTTAGTCCCAGTGGAATGCACTTTCTAGAAACATCTAATGTGGGCAATACTTACGGCGCTGCTTGGGGTGACAGAAAGCGAGAAGTGCCAATTGGATATCAAGAGGATTATGTTAAGGTTGGCGATCCCAATGGTTTGGAACCAATAGTGCCCACAATTTCCCCTTTGTTGGGTGAAGATGGTAAGCCGATGCCTTATATTTCGAGTAATAATATTACGGTTTTTAGTATTTTTGATACGGGGGCGGGGACAATAAGTAGTTATCGCTTTGACACTCGCAAACCTGATTCGGAAGTAGTGAAGTTTGATGAATTTAAGTTGAAATATAGCAATCCTATCTGATTTGTGAAAATTGGTGGATTTAGCTCCCCAACTTATTTCATAAGTCGGGGATTTTGTTGTTTGCAAATGATTAAGGATTGCTATAGAGTAATACGGTTCAGTTATGGCTAAAACTTTTTATTAAAGTCAATTTTTTTAACGAACCGCAGAGGCGCAGAGAACACAGAGAGAAGAAAGAAGTTATTAATCCATGCTATTGGATTATAAGCTGCTAATCGCATCAGCAAATAGTCCAGAAACAAAGGGCAAAATAGCCTGACTCTTAGCCTGCACTTTACCTTCAGTAAACACCACTAAGAGGTAAGGGCGCTGTTCTGGTAACTCAATATACGCTGCATCATGACGAACTTGACTTGTCCAGCCTGCTTTTGACCAAATTTGAGCATTTTTAGGAAGTCCACCACCTAAAAAACCTGTTACTTGATTTTCCTCGGTGTCAGTGGGTAAATCGTTGAGAGGACGTTTCAGTAAAGCCATCATTGCTTGCGATCGCGCACTTGAAACCGCCACTCCACCTACAATACTATGCAGTAACCTAGCGATCGCATTTGTTGTTAACATATTGCGATTTTCTAGTAACTCTCCCGCAAACGCCCGTTCCCGTCCATAAGGCCCATCACCCCAAGTTTTTTGACAGACGTTAATCGTCTCCATTTCTTCCCAACCCAAAGATTGATAATAGCGGTTAACGATATTACGCTGATATTTCCAAGTTTCAAAGGGCCCGGTTGGTAATTCTGGCCCAGATGTAGTACCACTTAAAATATCCACAACCAAGCTGGTAGCATCGTTACTAGAATCGACAATCATATCCTGCAAGGCGCGTTCCAATTCCTTGGAAGTTTGACTCATGCCTTTTTCTAGCCATTCATTTACCGCCACCAGGTAAAATAGCTTGACTACACTAGCGGGATAAATCCGTTCAACACCGCGATAAGTAAAACCACGGACTGGATGATCCCAAAAAGCGTTGGGAGTCAGCGCCCCACCAGTATTTACTAGCACTGGTGGATCGTAAACAACCCAAGTCAAGGCAATTTGATTCCGGGCTAAAGTCGGAAATGCTGCCCAAGTTGCATCTAAAATGCCATTACCAATATTTTCGAGTTGTTCGTCTTTATTAAAAAAAATCATTCTCTAATAATGTCCTTTAATCTAAAATCCGAAATCCAAAATCCAAAATTAGGGGAGTATCAGTGTTTAACTGACCTAAATTTATATGATTCTCCTGAATGTACACGTTTAGCAACTCAATCTGCATCTGGGAGGCATTTGTGGGTAACATCAAATCGTCAAAATTTAGCGGTCGAGGTGTATTTGTGTGAAGATGACTATCCGGGATGGTTATCTCTTTCAGATTTTGATTCATTACAACCTGCTACTGTACCTTATCAGGCTGCAACATTTTCTGAATCTGAAATTAAGAAACTCCTCGCAGAGGTCATCGCCTTTACCCAAAAAGCGATGCAACAATCAAATTATTACCTTTGGGGTGGTACGGTTGGGCCAAATTATGACTGTTCTGGGTTGATGCAGGCGGCGTTTGCTTCAGTGGGTATTTGGCTACCTAGAGATGCCTATCAACAGGAAGAATTCACCCAACCAATTACGATTGCAGAACTAGCAGCCGGGGATCTGGTATTTTTTGGAACTAACCAAAAAGCAACCCATGTCGCACTTTATTTGGCCGATGGCTATTACATCCATAGTTCTGGTAAAGATCAGGGACGGGATGGAATTGGGATTGATATTCTCTCGGAACAGGGAGATGCTGTTAGTCTGTCGTATTATCAGCAGCTGCGAGGTGCTGGTAGAGTTTTTAAGAGTTACGAACCACAGAGACGCTGAGGACACAGGGGTATATGAGGAGTGGGAAGGTTTATCAAGGGTTGAGTGAGGAGAATGGGGCGATTTCGGCTATTGTCCCAGATGTTTCGGTGGTGGTGCCTATACATGATGAGGTGGAAAGTTTGCCGCTTTTACTAGAAGCGATCGCATCTACTTTATTTTCTAGTCAGGTAAATTATGAAATCATCTGTGTGGATGATGGTTCTACAGATGGTTCCGGGGATTTTCTGAAAAAAGAGGCGCAAAACCGCACTGATTTAAAGGCGGTGATTTTGCGTCGCAACTACGGACAAACTGCGGCGATGGCTGCTGGGTTTCATTATGCAGTGGGGAAAGCGATCGTTACCTTAGATGCCGATCTCCAGAATGACCCGGCTGATATCCCCATGTTATTAGCAAAGCTGGATGAAGGTTACGATTTGGTAAGTGGTTGGCGGCAAAAGCGCCAAGATGGTGCTGTAAATCGGTTACTTCCTTCCAAAATTGCCAACTGGCTAATTCGCCATACCACTAGCGTGAATATTCATGATTATGGCTGTTCGCTGAAAGCTTATCGTGCAGAACTGTTGGCAGATATGAACCTCTACGGCGAACTACACCGATTTTTACCCGCTTTGGCGTACATCGAAGGAGCTAGAATTACTGAAATACCCGTGCGTCATCACGCACGTCGTTTTGGTCGCAGTAAATATGGGATTTGGCGGACATTCCGGGTGTTGATGGATTTGTTAACCATTCTATTTATGAAAAAATTCCTCACCCGGCCGATGCACGTTTTTGGGCTTTTGGGCTTGATTTCAATGGTTTCCGGCACAGCGATCGGAATTTACTTGACTTTCGTCAAATTAGCTTTAGGTGAGATGATTGGCAATCGCCCCTTGCTAAGTTTAGCTGTTCTCCTGCTAGTAACTGGGGTGCAGTTATTTTGCTTCGGTCTTTTAGCAGAATTGCTCATGCGTACATACCATGAATCTCAAGGACGGCCTATCTATCGCGTGCGAGAAGTAGTAGCAAAAAATGTTAAGTAACGTAACAATAGTAATGATTAGTCATTAGTCATTGGTCATTGGTCATTAGTAAATAGTTAAGAGTAAATATTGGTTGACTCTAAACAAAGGACAAAGGACAAAGGACAAATGACAAATGACAAACAACTCATTAAATTGCATCTACCTTGAAAGCACTTAATACTTTTGACACCGAACTACGGCGCAACCTGCTGATTTTATTTACAGCAGGTTTATTATTCTGGTCGAGTTTGTCTTCGCTCTTACCAACCTTACCGCTTTACATCAATGATGTGGGCGCAAGCAAGCAAGAAATTGGGATTGTGATGGGCAGTTTTGCCATTGGGTTATTGCTATCTCGCCCGACGCTGGGACGGTTAGCCGATGAACGTGGTCGAAAAATTGTCTTGTTAATTGGTACGATAGTAGCTGCGATCACACCCTTTGGTTACTTGGCAACCCAATTAATTGGGCTGCTGATCCTGGTACGAATTTTTCATGGTATTAGCGTTGCTGCTTTTACAACTGGCTACAGTGCCTTAATCGCAGATTTAGCTCCCGCAAAAACTCGTGGCGAAATCATTGGTTACATGACCCTAGCAACTCCCCTTGGTTTAGCAATTGGCCCTGCCTTGGGTGGGTATTTAGAAGCTACAAGTGGTTACGGAATATTATTTCTGGTATCTGCGGAATTGGGTTTTTTCGCTCTCTTGGGAATTGTACAAGTCATGAATCCACCAGTGCAGACACAAGAGCAAACTGAGGCAGAGGATCGCAATTATTGGCAAATTTTGAACAGTCCACAGGTGAGAGTTCCAACTATAGTTATGTTGCTGGTTGGTTTGTCTATCGGTGCTGTACATACCTTTGTCTCGTTGTTTCTCAAATCCAGTCAGGTAGACTTCAATGGCGGACTGTTTTTTACAGCTTCGGCAATTTCTAGTTTTAGTATCAGGGTATTTGCTGGTAAGGCAAGCGATCGCTTTGGTCGTGGTTTATTTATCACCTTTGGTATTTTTTGTTATGTTTTAGCGTTAATACTGCTGTGGCAGGCTCACAGCTCGATGGTTTTCTTATTGGCTGCGCTCGCTGAAGGTGCTGGTAGTGGTACACTAATCTCGATGATGATTGTAATGATGACAGACCGTTCACTGCCAGAAGAACGGGGGCAAATTTTTGCTCTATGCATAGCTGGACTTGACCTGGGAATTGCGATCGCTGCTCCTCTTTTGGGCATCATCGCAGAACAAGTCGGCTACCGCGATATGTTTGGCTACGGTGCTGCGATCACTTCTGTTGCACTTGTCATCTTCGTCACCCAGTCGAGCAAAAACCTATCCAACTCCCTGCGCTTTGCACTAGGTCTAGCTCCAGATGCTTATGCCTTGAAAAACTTAAAAGTTAGGAGTGAAGAAATTTAATTCCTCACTCCTAACTTTTGACTCTTAGCCTGATAAAACGGGCGAGGAGGGATTCGAACCCCCGACACCGTGGTCCGTAGCCACGTGCTCTAGTCCACTGAGCTACACGCCCTCACCGACAATCTATATTAACACGTTCTAACTAAATGATGCAAGATAATTTTCTATCTAATTCTGCCAGCTTAACCCATCTAGATCAACACGGGCAGGCACAGATGGTAGATGTGTCTGATAAAGCACCCACCATCCGCCAAGCAGTAGCTACTGCCAATGTGCGAATGTTGCCAACAACCTTTGCTGCTATTCAAGCCGGAAATGTCCCAAAAGGCGATGTGTTGGCAACTGCAAGATTGGCTGGGATTATGGCAGCCAAGCAAACAGCCGCTTTAATTCCTCTATGTCATCCGTTGCCTTTGCAAAAAATAGCAGTCGAAATTATACCCGACCCGCAACTACCTGGTTATCAAATTCAAGCCACAGTCAAAACTAAAGCTGAAACTGGTGTAGAGATGGAAGCCTTAACTGCTGTTTCTGTGGCTGCGCTAACTTTATACGATATGGCAAAAGCCTTAGAAAAGTCGATTCAAATTGAATCGATTCGTTTAATAAGTAAGAGTGGCGGGAAATCAGGAGATTATTCCCCGCCAGAGCAAGAACCTAGATTATCTCACCTATAGTTTTGTTGAGATCGGCTGGGCTATCAAACTCCTCATCATCTGGCAGTTTCTCTAACAGAGAAATAATCTCCTTATCTGCCCCTTGCTTTTTAGCGTGCTTAATCAAGTCTTTCTTTCCAGCAGGGTAGTCAACACCTTTTAAGTGTTTTTGCATTTCAACTGGGTTTGCCTTAGCCATTTTTATCCACCTCTAAAGGTTCTTTCCATATTCACAAGTGGATATATTTGCTCCCTCTATCAAACAGATGAATCATTTTTAACTGAGATAAATTAAAAGGTCATCCACTAGGTTGATGAATTATGTTTGGGGAATGGGGAATGGGGAATTGGGAATGGGGACAAGGAGAATTGGGGACAAGGGGAAAGACTTGTTTCAAGTTCTCACCTCTTGCTCACTGTGCCCCCTGCCCCCTGCCCCTTCCGGTTGTAAGGGTCTAATAGCAACCACTGCCACAAAAACCTTAGAATAAATAGGGTGTATTTAAATCTGTAACAAATATTTATGCCTCCTCGTTGGCCTCGCAAACCCGATCGCAAAGACCCTGATTATCGTAAGATCGATGACCGGATGAATTTTGCCACCCATGTAGCAATCGCTGCTACGATTAACTCTGGCTTGTGGTTTTTCCACATTTTGAAAGGCACTACCTGGGAGTGGCTACCGTGGGTGACTTTAAGTTGGACAGGAATAGTGTTAGCGCATCTGATTTATATTAGTGCGATCGCTAACTACACCGAAACTCCACCCAAATCCACCTGAAGACGGACTACTAATGCTGGGGCGATTGTAACCTGTGGTAGTGGAATCAGCCTTTTAATTGAGTGATAATGTAAAAAAGCCTGAGATTTCGCGCTCTTTCTTAATTTAGGGTTATTTTTATGGCTAAGACTAACACCACAGAACTACTAGAAGCCCTAGCAGCTGAAATTGGCGAAAATGTCTACATAGACATTGCCAAATGGCATCTTTATTTATCTAATGCCAAACTGCATACTCTTGTTGCCGAACGACTGTATCCTTTAATTACTTCCAACAGCGTAAATGAAGACCAAGTTTTAAAAGTCTTGGAATCAATTTCAGTAAAAATTGGCGGCGGTAGAAGTGAAATTCGTTTAATCGATTTACTGCCAGTACAATGCCAGGTTACTTTAGTTGATATTTTGGAAAAATATCAACGCGAGTTCTAAGCGGTAAAACCAAGATTATCTTAGTTTGACAATTTTATTAATCAGCATTTCCTAATTCGATTTTATTTGCTGAATTAGGTAGGTGTTTGCTATATCTATTTTATAAAAATTAACTTTACAGATACACACAGATAAATCTCGTGTAATTTCTGTGTGGATTTTTGATAAAAATTTCCTTTAACAATTAAGGAATCTCCGCGTTCAAAATCAGTTTAGATTTGAGCGAGTTTATCTTAAAACTCGCTTTGAACTTTCATGCAAACTCACTGAGGCAATTTCTATGCTTTTACAAGTCAAAGATAGTGGCGAATTAGTCAAGATTGTTGAAATTCAGGAATTACTTGACCCGAATAATGATGTTGTTCGCGCAAAAGACCAAGAAGGTCAAGAAGAACAGCAAGCTGAAACTTTTAAAAAAGAAAATCTCGTTTTCCCTTCAGGTGAAGTTTTACCACGCTGTTGGTTAGATGCCGACTATAGACACGACAACGGTTAATGATTAATAGCTAAAAGCGCGGTTAAAAACCGCGTCTACACAAACAAAACCCACCTCCGTGGGTTTCATACCCTTAATTCTTTACTTAGTCTGGGTTCGCGTAGCGTCCCGCAGGAAAGGCGGACTTTGACTGCGTAGCCGCGATTTCCATTCGCTTGGGCTTATTATGTGCCAGATTATGAAGCAGCTTTTTCTTCTACTGTCACCGTTTCATTCTGCTGAGAATTAGGGAAAAATGTCTTAGCAATCCAGTAAGTCAAGATATGAGACAGTAATCCCATAGGGCCAGCAAACAAACACAGTGCAAGTGAGTGAATTGTCCAAATACCTGTTTTTTGCCCTTCCCAATAAATCCAACGACCGACGAATAAATCCATCACTAAAAAATGAATCCAACCCGTTGCAGCAGCCGTTTCATCTGCGAAAAATTTAGCAATATCAGCTAATTGAGGATTCGATAAAGCTTGGGCATTTTCTGGTGTAATACTGCTGATAAACAAATACAAATACGCTCCAGCCAACAGCACAAAGGGCAAATATGATGACATTATTTGCCGTGTAACTTTCCAGTTTGGCAATAAAATCATTAGCGCCCAAAATGGCAACACAAAAAGGTTGGCGAAGTTAAAAAGTTGAGAAATCGTCATAGTTTTGTAGAGTGAGGAATTTTCAGTTATTGTTTTGAATTAACTAATTATTTATAACTCGAAACCTTAGCATTATAGATCCCCGACTTCTTTGAGAAGTCGGGATCTAGGTATATTCACAAAGCTACAAGTTGCGATTCTATTTCTGAAGATTTCAAATCACGTCCGATGAAAACTAAGCGGGTTTGCCGTGCCTCTTCGGGTTTCCAGGGGCGATCGTAAAATTTATCAAATCGAGTTCCCACGCCTTGCATCACTAAACGCATCGATTTATTTTGTACTGCCACAAAGCCTTTAATTCGGTAAATTTCTTGTTGTTGTGCTAGTTTCTCCAACTGCTGTTGCAGCTTTTCTGGATCAAAGGTACGATCCAAAATTAAATTAGTTGAGGTAATTTCTTCGTCGTGATTGTGGTCTTCTTCCGTATCGTCATGACTCGGACGGCTATCTAAATTGTCTTCGACTGCGGCTTGGAATCCTAATAATATAGATGCGTCTAGCTGAGAACGGTCGCTCTCGACAATTTTCACCACTCTGGGCAACTCTTGCTTAATTAATTCTTCAACTCTGGCTTTTGTCTCAGCATCCACCAAGTCAATTTTATTCAATACCACCAAGTCTGCACAAGCAAGTTGGTCTTCAAATAGTTCTTGCAAAGGTGTTTCGTGTTCTAGATTATCATCTGCCTGTCGTTGGGCTGCGATCGCATCTGGATTGCTAGCAAATGTCCCCGCCCCTACCGCCGCACAATCTACCACGGTAATCACAGCATCTACAGTGGCGGCGTTGCGAATTTCTTGCCAGCGAAAAGCCTTCACCAATGGTTTTGGTAAGGCTAAACCAGAGGTTTCAATCAAAATGCAGTCAATACTATCTCGCCGCTTGATTAACTCTTGCATCGTCGGGTAAAACTCTTCCTGCACGGTGCAACACAAACAGCCGTTAGTTAATTCAAAAATATTAGTGTCGCCCTCAGCATCTTCGGGGCAAATTTGACAAGATTTTAACAATTCGCCATCAATACCAAGTTCGCCAAATTCATTGACTAAAATGGCAATGCGACGACCTTGGTTGTTTTGTAGCAGGTGGCGAATTAGGCTGGTTTTTCCACTACCTAAGAAGCCTGTAATCACTGTGACAGGAATTTTCGTAGCCATATTTTTGCCTGATTTACTCAGTATGAGAAGTTTTACAAGTTACAAACTTAAATACTGAGATTAAGCTTGGTTTGAAGATTGACTTAGTTATTTTAAGCTGAAAGTCTATAGTTAGCCTGAAAATATCTTCAAAATAAGAATCAACGGCAGTTTTTCGGGAAGCGCTACAAAGTGAAAGAATCGCTATGAATAAAAGTTGGGTTTTGGCAGTTCATCATTTAACGCCCACTTTCCTATATCTTGGATTTTGTAATCTACTGGATCGTGCAGAGTGAACGTGCGGAGATTACGCCAATAACGGTCAAAGCCATATTTTGCACTAGTAGCGCGTGCGCCCATAACTTCAAATATCCGGTTGGTAATGTCTAAACCGACTTTAGTAGCAAAAACTTTGGCAGTAGCAACCAAAAGCGCACATTCTCCGCGTTGTTCAGAGGTAAGTGACCATTCCTGCTCCCAAGCTGCTTGTAGTAATTCTCCCGCCTGTTCAGTTAGATACACTGCTGCTTGGAGATCAACCCAGATTTTGCCATAGTGCTGAAGGATGTAAGGATCTTGGGTTGCACTCTCTACACCTGATGTCAGCCAAGGTTTGGTATTAGTGGAAGTATATGTTTTAGCAGCTTCAAATGCTCCCTGTGCAATTCCCAGGTAGATATTAGCAAGATTCAATTGAGTTAAGCAGGTGCGAATAGTTTTGAAAGGTTGGCTGGGTTTGTCTCTACTACCAAGAATTTCTTCATGGTATACCAACACATTCTCAAAAGTAACACTACCACTATCTGTTTGGCGTTGCCCCATATTATTCCAATCATGATGAACTGTAACGCCTTGCCGTTGAGTGGGAATTGCCAGAATATTCAATTCACCAGTTTCTTGATGAATCGCACCGATTGGCAATATATCTGAATCTTGAGAGCCAGAGCAAAAGCTTTTAATCCCATTCAGACGGAAATAATCATTTTCTGCTGTCAAAGTAGTTCTTTTATCCAAAGGGTTGAGGGCATTGCACCAAAACCAATTGTTGTGAATAGTTTCTGAATAATATCGCTGTTTCTGCTCTGCCGAACCAAAGATATGAGGAATAACTACACCTAAATGGTGGTAAGAAAAGACGTGAGCAATAGAACTATCAACCTTGGCAAACTCGCGGGTAATTTGCAGAACAGTAATCCAGCTTTGCCCTAAACCACCGTACTCTTTAGGTATAATTAGTCTCAATAAGTTGCTTTGACGCAAGCGATCGCGTTCATGCTTTGGCGTTCCCCCTTGGGCATCCCGCTCTACAGCAGTTTGGGCAAATTCCTTTGCTAAAGACTTAGCTAAATCAAGATAATTTTGAGATTCTTCAGTTTCGATTAATTGCATATTTTGCAACTTCTCCTGCTAACCTTCTGTGAGGAGCAACTATAAATTTGGCTGGGAAAATTTTAATCTACAGTTTTTTGATAAATATACTGTACTAATAGAAATAGTATTGCATATTTCAAATAACAATGCAAGTTTAAATTAAATTAATTGTGATAAAGCTATAGATTATTAATGCAATATCAAAAAATATTTGGTTGAGAGCAAAAAATAAAAAATAAATCTAATGTACTTGTTTTTCAAGAAGATATATGCAATATTAATAAGTTGAATACGATAATCTACATTAACTAGATAGTTTAACAGTAGATAATAAATGCTTTGCAAAAAAATCAGGTTTCTGTCTAAAGTTAAAATATTTTTTACAGATAGATATTCCCTTAGAAGATAGACCAGCTTATAGAGGGATTATCTTTTTGTAAAAACAAGTCTTTTCTCCACTGAAATATGCACATTTAAATGCCAGATATTCTTCGTGCGAATTTTTGAGTGTTAGAGTAAGTCAACATTTTTCAGGGACAGCCATAATGTTCTAGCTTGACAAGTCATTGAAATATCTGATGACTTGCACGAAATTTTTCAAACCAAAAATATGAGGAGTGATAGAAATGTTCAGTTCATTTCATAATTTATTCATGGAATCGATGATTGTGGGGGCGACTTTGCTAGCCAGCACATCAGCTTACGCTGAAGACAATAATTTAGTGATGGCTGGGACTCAAACAAATATACCAACTGCGATCGCACAAACGCCTAAACTTCCTACAATCGATAGTGATGCAACGGTTCCACAGACAAACAAGATGTCTCAGGTAACATCTGTATCTCAGTTTTCAGATGTACAGCCAACTGATTGGGCATTTGGCGCACTCCAGTCTTTAGTCGAGCGTTATGGATGTATTGCGGGATATCCAAATAGTACTTATCGGGGAAACCGCGCCATCACTCGCTATGAATTTGCAGCAGGCTTAAATGCTTGTTTATCTCGGATCAACGAGCTAATTGCAACAGCTACATCTGACTTAGTTAGCAAAGAAGACTTAACTACTGTACAAAGGCTGCAAGAAGAATTTACTGCTGAACTAGCAACTCTACGGGGTCGCGTTGATACTTTAGAATCTCGGACTGCGGAACTAGAAGCCAATCAGTTTTCAACAACTACAAAGCTTGCTGCAGAAGCCATTTTTGTGGTTACAAATGCCTTTCAAGGCACAGTTAATGGTGATAACACAGTTTTTCAAGATAGAGTTCGCCTCGTTTTCAAAACTAGCTTTACAGGTAAAGACACTCTAAATACTCGTTTAACTGCTGGAAACGCTGCTATTTTGCAGCTTCCTGGTGGTTCAGCCGAAGGTTTACAAACCTTCAATCTTGCTCCTAGTAACAACCAAGTAGCCGTAGATTGGCTCTCTTACTATTTCCCAGTTGGTAGCAAAATCGATGCTTATATAGGAGCAATAAACGGAGTATATTTTGATTTTGTTCCTACCCTGAGTCCCTATCTTGATAGTGCTACAGGCGGCGGTCGCGCTTTAACAGAATTTGCTTCCTCTAGTCCTATCTACCGGATTGGTGGTGGTGCAGGTGGGGGATTCAATTATCGACTCAGCGACCAATTGGTATTGAGCTTGGGTTACTTAGCAGGAGATCATGCCAGTCCTCAGCCAGACAGTGGTTTTTTTAATGGTCAATATAGCGCATTTGGACAAATAGCATGGAACCTAAATAATAACTCTGGTATTGGTTTTACTTATGTAAATGCCTACCAAAATCGGGGAGCAATATTTGACCTGGGTAGTGGTTTTACACTTGTTGGAACAGGACAAGCTAATACTCCATTTGAGCGGATGATTACTAACTCTTACGGAGTCGAAGCTTTCTATAAATTTAGTTCTCGATTTACAGTTAATGGGTTTTTTGGCTACACTAACGCCAAGAATCTGGCAGGTAGTGGTAGTGCAGATATTTGGTATTATGCTCTGGGATTGGCATTCCCAGATTTAGGTAAACAAGGCAACCTTGGTGGTGTTCTTGTAGGTGCAGAACCTTATCTGGGTGGTAATCCTGCGCCTGCCAATGATTCATCCTTACATATTGAAGGCTTTTACAAATATCAGCTTACAGATAACATTGCCATTACCCCTGGGGTAATTTGGATCACGGCTCCTGCCCAAAACAATGACAATGAGGATGCTGTAATTGGTACTGTGAGGACAACCTTCACCTTTTAGATCGTCAGCAAAGGTGTAAAGAATAATTCATCGAAAGTCGGTGAGTTTTTTACCTCATAATCAGCAATGCAGATATGAAAGTTAAAAACTCTCCGGCGTTGCATATTTGCAGGATGATTTTGCTAGTTTTGTGGGATGCACATCTTACCTGTCCCTTGTATTTCGGGGCGCTCATGTTATCCACCCTACAAGAATCATCCCTTGTTTCAGTAACACCAATTCTTGCACTGCTAAAAGGATAGAAGAAGCAGAGATATAGCAATTATATTTCAGTTATGAAAATAATCGAACCGCCAAGCCGCCAAGAGCGCCGAGAGAAGAAATAGAAAAGTTCATAAATCATTTAGGACTGCGATAACAACCTCACGATTAATTACGGATTACGAATTATTCTAATGTCCTTCACGATTCAAGCTTAGGGGTTGCTGTTCTTCAACTAGTGGCGGTACATCCTGCCAAAGGCTAATTCCGTCGTATAATCCTGGAGCCATTAAGAATACTTGAACCCAAAGGATATTAAACCACCAGTAAAGCCCTTGGATAATATTTTCCTGACCTACTATAGATACTGTCACCAAGTAAAACAAGACCGAAATTATTAAACTTGCGACAGATGCAACAATGCCTTTTGTGGGCTGTGATAGCTCTGTGAAAGGCCACATATTGAATTGCCAAACAAATCCTAAACCAACGGTTGTCCAAATAGCTGCAAAGGTTGGGCCTGTTGTTGTTGTAAATAAATCTAGTCCTAGCTGTTTGAGAAACAATTCTGTAATCAGAGTAAGTAACAAAATAATACCTGTATGGAGTAACCCCAAACGTGGCATTCCTAGTTCCAATTTGCTTAACGGCCAACGTTCAAAGAAACTACCGAACACTGTTGAACAAGGATACCAATACCAAGGAATATAAAACGGTTGAAGTCCCCACATTTGCGGTAAAAATGTGAGGGCAGGGGCAATAAAGAAGACGGCAAAAAAGATATTGAGAAAACCGCTCACTGGATGCCAGTTGCGTACTTCCTCAGTGGTGACAATCGTATTGTCAAAGAAGAATAAACTGGCGGCGGCGGCAATGATTGCTGTTTGTCCCCACAAACCTACAGATGTATCAGTAAGAATTTGTTTTGCAGAAATGAATTTCCAAGCTTCTCCAGTAATGTAAACTAGCGCTAATAGCATTACTAAATTTACTGTTCCTCTTCCAAATCGGGTGGAGGAAAAGCGCGAACCTGGATAGCCGTTGAGGGAAAAACCGAGATGCCACCACCAGACGAAGCATATCGTGATGTAAGTCAATTTTGTTCCTACATTTAGCTGAATAATTTGACCAAAAATTAGTTCAAAAATATAGCTAATGACAGCAATCACAGCAATAAAAAGCAGCCCCTTAAATGGCTGATTTTTCCAAATGCTCCGCCTCTGAATTGGATTTGCAACACTCATAGTATCAACTTAAATAATGTTTGATTTTCAGAGACAACGCATTCTGATAAATATTACTTCTGAATGCTTCACCAAATTTTAGATTTTAGATTGAAAAGATTTTCTAATCCAAAATCTAAAATCTAAAATCCAAAATTGAGTCACCCCAGTAAAGAATGCAGCAATTACAGCCAAGGATGGCGCGGAGGGTAGACACCATTGAGGAAGTAGTTACCAACAGCGTAGTATTTCCAGCGCACGGGATCGTGGAGTGTATGAGCGCGGGCATTTCGCCAGTGGCGATTGTAGTTGAATTCTTCCAATGTGGACTTAGTACCTGCTAGTTCAAACAACTTATTGGTAGCTAGTAATGCTGCTTCGGTTGCTAGTGCTTTGGCTTCAGCAACTGCGATCGATGCTTCAACTACCTTGGGTTCTTCTAAACCTGACTCGTTGGCGATGTCAAGAAATTCGCCTGCACGCCGCAGCAATGCTTCTGAAGCGTGAACTTGGATTTGCACATTGCCTAAGTTATAGAGCGTTAGAGGATCTTCGTAGCCTTTTTCTAAATTGCTGTCAACCCAAGGGCGAGTATATTTGCGGACAAAGTGGATGGTGTCACGGACTGCGGCTTTGGCAATCCCTACGTCTACGGCGGCTTGGATGATTTGCGCGATCGCACCCATTGGTGTAGCCCGCTCAAAGGCTAAGTAGTGCGGTATGACGTGTTCTGCCTTAACTTTCACATTTTCAATAATGGTAGTGCCGCTAGCAGTGGTACGCTGTCCGAAGCTTGTCCAGTCATCGAGTAGGGTTAGTCCTTCTGCATCTCTTTCGACAAATGCCACCACTGTTTTACCATCTGTATTGCTAGCAATGACGGGAACCCAATGTGCCAGTAATGCTCCAGCAGAGTAATATTTGCGTCCGTTAAGTACGAAGTCAGATCCATCTGGTGTTAACTTTGTCTGCACATCAGTAACAGACTTAGTGCCAATTTCTGAGAAGGCGTTACCAAAGCGTTTACCTTGTAGAGCCAAATCAAAGAAGAACTTCTTCTGAGCGTCAGTGCCATCCAACCGAACTGCTTCCACCATATAGAGGTGGTTTTGGGGAATTTGACCGAGGCTAGAATCGGCTTCGGAGATGATTTTAATTACTTCTGCAAGGGTGGCACTCGATACAAAAGCACCGCCATACTCTTTAGGAACTGTAATCCCCCACAATCCACTCTGGGAGAACTTTTGCACTTCCTCAGCAGGCAAACGCCGATTTTGGTCGCGTTCTGAGTCGCCTATGGCAAACTCAGCTGCTAGTTCGTGAGCGATCGCGATCGCTTCTTTATCATCCCGAATAATATGTGCCTTCTGTTCTGTATTAATTACTGATGTCATGCTAAAACTCCTGGATGGTGATTGAGTGACTCATAATCGCCACTACTATGAGACATGGACATCTTGCCCATCTAACAAAGTATGTTCCTGTTAATCTAATGTTCTGTTTCATTAATTCTGAGTGGTTAGCAGTAGTCATATCCCCGACTTCTTTAAAAATTCGGGGATCTTGTAACCTATCCAAATTAATGCGATAAACCACTACACCCTAACCAACTCATCAGCTGTCCGACGATTAGCTTTAAGTTCGCGCACAATCGGAATTACTGTCTTACCAAATGCTGGCAAATCATCCGAGTAGTGCAAGAAGCCACCGAGAATTAAATCGACTCCCGCTTCATGAAACTGGCGAATCTTTTCAGCTACTTGTTCAGCAGTGCCAATTAAGCCTGAACGGAAGCCATCGTTATATTGCACCAAGTCTTCAAAATTGGAATTCGCCCACATTCCCTGACGTTCACGAGTAGAAGCTCCCGCCTGTTTCACTGCTTCACCAAATCCTTTCACCGCCTCTACATCGGCTTGGGTAATAATATCGCGCAAAACTTCATGGGCTTCTGCTTCCGTATCTCGCACGATGATAAAGGAATTCAGACCAAACTTAATTTTGCGTCCTTCAAGACTCGCTAATGCAGACACTTCTTCAATCTGCTCTCGCACCCCTTCTATGGTATTGCCATTCATGAAATACCAATCAGAGACGCGGCCAGCCATCCGCCGCGCTGCCTTGGAGTTACCACCTTGGAATATCTCCGGGTGTGGATTCTGATTAACTGGTTTAGGCTTCACCCAACCGCCATTAATCCGGTAAAAGTCGCCTTTAAAGTGAAACTCATCCTCAGTCCACAAACCTTTGAGAACGCGGATAAATTCTTCTGAACGACGATAGCGTTCGTCATGGTCTAACCAATGTTCACCATATATAGTGAATTCATCTTTGAACCAACCGCTAACTACATTCAGAGCGAAGCGTCCGTTAGAAAGGAAATCGATGCTGGCTCCCATTTTGGCAACTACTCCCGGATGCCATAATCCAGGATGAACTGCTGCAATTAGCTTTAATTTCTTAGTGACAGGAGCCAGGGCTGACACGGTTGTTAATGCCTCTAACTGGTACTCAGCGCCATAGCTGGCGATAAATCTGGCTTGTGCTAGAGCATATTCAAACCCAACTTCTTCAGCCGTCTGAGCTAGTTGAGCATTATATTCATAAGTCCAATCTGTGCGTTGGGGAATTTTACTAACAACTAACCCACCACTAACATTAGGAATCCAGTATGCGAATTTAATATCTACCATAATTGTGCGTTTGTAATTGAAACTGCTTGGTTATAAGAGAAGGCAGGAGGAAGTAGAGAAGGGAAGTAAGATTTAAAGCCTCTGTCCTTTCAGGCTATGGTGTAGACACAAGTTTTCTAGAGTTGCCTTATATGCTTTTAATCCCCCCAACCCCCCTTAAAAAGGGAGGCAAAAGCTTCTTAAAGTCCCCCTTTTTAAGGGGGATTTAGGGGGATCTCCAATGATTTTGGGTTTGTACAGAGATGTGTGTACACCGTAGACTTTGAGGAGAGAGGTCAAAGTATATTGCATCCAAGCGAGAATGATAGGGTAAAATCGAAAGCTTGAGAGCGGCTAGAAACCACTCTGAGTTTACAAGTAGACAATTTCAGATTCTTATGGTCGTAATATACCATAAGCCGACTGAACTACCGTAGTTTTTGATGAATCAGACTTTATCACGAGAATTTTTCTGATGTCGTGACTCAATATACTTAAATTCCATTTCCATATTCCATTTTGGAATACTGGCCAATTTTGCTGAGTTTTATATTTGCTGCTTATCAACCTGATTCATTCAGAGCAACCAGAAATCAGGACTCAACTAAGTTTCGATACTATTCCATATCGTGATAAGCAACTGTACACAACAGAAATAAATGTGGTAGTGTGAACTACTAAACTACGGTAAAAAGATATGCGTATAGTAGTTTATTGAATGTCTCTTGAAGAAGAATTCAGAAGTCAGAATTCAGGAGTCAGAATTAAGACGCTCGTCCCTCGCTACCGCTACGCTATCAGTCGGGGATTCAGACCCACGACTGAATTGTTGCACCACCAAATCTACGATTTGGTGGGGGTGCAAAAACTCCGGTTATTCAGACGCTCGCGGACTCGCTAACGCTGCGCTATCCGCTTTTTCATTCAGAAAACATTGCTGAATTCTGACTCCTGACTCCTGAATTCTGTTTGGTAAAAAAAGGCACAGGAAAAAGATTTATGGCACTTCAGTTTGGAATTTGGTCGCCTGTTTGTGGTGGATGGTTGCGAGTTGTCAACCATGAGGCTAATTTATCCGCTCAAGATTTGGTGAAGCTGGCAGTTCAGGCAGACGAGTTAGGTTATGACTTCTATTACATTCCTGAACATTACTTAAATGCAGTTCATGGGCCTAACTATAATGTCGCTGATGCTTGGATTACAGCAGCTTTAGCAAGTTTGAACACCAAGAATATCAAGATTGTTGCGGCTGTACAACCTGGTTTTAAATTGCCTGCGGTTATTGCCAAGCTGAGTGCAAACATTCAAAATCAACTTAGTAACGGCAGATTTGCTCTGAGTGGTATTGCAGGTTGGTGGAAATTAGAAGTAGAAAGCTATGGAGATATCTGGCTACCCCATAGCGATCGCTATGCGCGATTAGAAGAGTACATTGATGTAATTAAGGGACTATGGACAGTCGAAGACTTTAATTACGTTGGCAAATACTACAATATTACAGGTGGTATTCTCCCAGATAAGCCGACACTAACACCACCTATTTTCATTGCTGGCGAATCAGCTCGGGCAATTGACTTAGCGGCTCGTCAGGGAGATTATCTCTTTATCAATGCAGATGAACCTGAAAAAACGGCTGCATTGGTGGAGAAAGTGAAAAGATTGGCTAGCGATCGCTACCAGCGTAATATTAAAGTAGGGATGAGTGCGTTTGCGATCGTTCGGGAACATACCGCTCAAGCCGAAGCCAGATTACAAGCGATTTATCGTTCTGCGGATGAGCCGCAGATTAACTACTTTCAAGAACAAATCGATCCTAACGTAGTTGCCCACAACAAACTAGATATCAGTCAAACCATTGAAGCTAACCTTGGTTTATCTGCTCAACTCGTTGGCGATCGCTATACAATTATTCAACGCCTGAAAGAATACGAAGCCGTTGGCGTTGACTTAATAGTACTCAAATTTGAATCTATGTTGGAAGACACTATTCGCTTCCACAATTTAGTGATTTCCGAATATGCACAGCAGAATAGCTTAATTCCGTTGTAATTAAAAATCTTGCCCTACCTAGCATGAATAAGATTAAACTCGAAGATATTACCCTAAACCACATCAAAATTTTAAAAGCAGTAGATGACTGTGGTAGCTTCTCTAAAGCAGCCCAAAAATTAGGGTATAGTCAAGCATTAATTAGTAAAAAAGTCAAACAAATAGAAAATTATTTCGGAGTAATTCTCCTAAATCGCTCTCCTGGCTCTATAAGTTTGACTAATAAAGGCAAGAAATTGATTTCCCAGACATTTAATGTAGTAGAAACTGTAGAAAATCTGCAAGAAGAATTTCAGGCAACATTTAGCGCTGAAGGCGAAGATTTGATATTGGGATCTACTAGTTTAATTTTAGAAGTCTGGCTCAAACAATATTTACAGCGATTTCAACTTTGTTTTGCAGGCAGAAATATCAAAGAGATTGCGATTAAAGATAGCAGATTTTTTTCTAATTCTCAACTCATAGAAATGGATCTCCTGCTCAACAGTTGCGCTGGATATAAGGAAGAACACCACTGTACTAGATTAACAACTCATAGAATGCTGTTGGTTTCCTTTGGCGCAAGTAAATATTTAAATCAGTATAGTTTAGTTGAAATAAATGATATTGATTTGGCTGATATTGTGCTTCTAGATGAGGTTCATCAAGAACTATCTAAAAATAAATATTTGAGGAACAAATTAAGTGGCGTACAAGTACTACAAAGTTATCAAGATATTCTAATCTATGCTTCAGAAAATCAAAAAATAACCATTTTACCTGACTTTTGTCAAGCTGAGATAATATCTCAATACGAAGTTTTAATTCTTCCTATTCAAGATGTTAATGAATATGGGATTTATCTGCATGTTCCTCGCTTTAGCGAGTTGTTAATATCCGCAGAAGGTTTGGTGAGAAGTTTTAGACTCGATCAAGACAATTTGGAAAGCTTGCCTAATATAAACCTAATTTTAGGTAGCTATTCTCCCAAAGAGAAAAATATTCTTAGAATAGGTGTTCAGAAAGATTCCATAGGACAGTTTATTGCTGGATATGGGACTAAGTATATTTCTGATTTACAGAGAGCATCTTTATCACTTGAACAGCCTGTTTTAAAAAATATTGAAATCAATCGAAATTTTGAGTTACAAATTCTACCCTTTGACTCTGGGGAACAAATGAATCGGCAGATGAAACGCAAAGAACTAGATATTTGTATTTTAGATGATATTTCTCTCTTGAATAATGGTAGCCAATTCTTTGATGATTTAAGTTTTGGTTCTAAATTAATAGGAATTGCTTCATATAACCTTTTAGGTCAAGATATAAATATTATTTTACATAAAGATTCTTCTATAAAGACTGTTTCGGATCTGAAAGGAAAACGAATTTCCACCTTATTTGGTTCTAATGCTCATAGGTTCATTATCACTCTTTTTGACCTCTATAATATGGATGTCAGTAAAAATTGCAGATTAGTAAATGAAGATCCTCGTAAAGCAAGTAAGAGTTTGGCAAATAAAACTATAGATGCTTACGTGTGTTGTCATACTTTTGCCTCAATTTTAGAAGCTTATGCTTTTGTCAAAAAGCTGCCTTTATCTCAAACAATTAGTTTAAGAATTCCATCAATCAGAGGAATTGTTTGTCGTTCACAGTTCATTAAAGAAAACCCTAAAATTGTAGTTGCTTATTTACACGATCTAGTAGTTGCTAACTATTGGTTTAATTCATCTCCAATTAAGGCAGCAGATTTATTAACTAAAGTGATTGATGTGAGAAAAACTCAAGTAAATCAGTTTTTTAATCCTGTATTTGGCAACCGCATCGATCCCACCCTCAAACCTCAATGGTCTTGGTTACTCAAAACTTTAAATCGTAGGTTGGAAGGAAAATATGGTATTTCACTATTTGATGTAGATTTTTGGATCGATGATTATTTTTTAAGACTTGTCTACAATCTGCTGAATCTAGATTATCACTTTCACCAAGTTTCTTTTGCAAGTGAATTTTCTAGCAGCTATTTTGTCGAGGAGCAGTTTAACCGACATATAAAAGTTCTCTATGATAAATACGATTTACCCTTGCAAAATGAAGATAGCAACTACACAGCAATATCCTTGTAGCAACTGGCGCAGCGCAGAGAATAAAGTAGAGATTATCCCCCTAACCCACGCTAGTTGCTCCATTACAGCGCTTCGCGCATCCTGCGGTGAGACCCCATACGCTCGATAGCGAAGCGTTAGCGACGTAGGAGCGTCTGACTCGCTATCGCGCAGCGTCTCGCAGAGAAGACCGCGCTGGCTGCCCGATAAATTGGGGGAAGAATCAAAGTCCTCCAATTTATCGGAGGATTTAGGAGGATCTAGAACCTTTTGATACCGACAAAAGGACTTTTAAAACATCCTCTAAATAAAGGCGTTTATTGTTCTGAACCTAGTTACATAATACATAAACTATAAATTGAGGGGCAATCTCCCTATGCTTGCTTTCACGAATACAAAAGCAGTCACAGGGCTATTGCCCCTAAATATTTTGAGCGTTAATCGCTCTTTCTCCACAAACACCTATGAATTATCCTTCATCAGGCTTTCTGAACTTATGACTCCACACACCATACTTTGCACCCTGTACTCAGCACGGGTCAAACTATAGCTATCCGTTAACCGCACTTATTACTCAGCTGTCACGAGTTCAGTACTACCGCGAGTCCGTCGCCGTGTGATGCTGTTGAACACCATTACACCGATCGCTTTAATCAAATTGCCTTCCAATTCTTGGAACATCTTCATGTTCGTGCCAAAGGCGGCGTTTGCTTCATCAACAATGCGATCAGTTGTCGCCTCGTCAAGAGGCAATTCATCCAAAATTTGACGATACTTTGCTTTGAATGCCTTCTCATCAGGAATTTCTGGAAACTCATAAAAAGCCGTTCCTTGCCCATCAGACAAATTCATCGCCGTTACAGCAATGTTTTTGAGAATTTGTCCCCCAGATAAGTCACCCAAGTAACGAGTATATGAATGAGCGATTAACAGTTCTGGTTCTGTGGCAGAGATTTCTCGGATGCGCTTTACATAAGCTTCACCTGCGGAAGATAGTTTGATTTGCTCTCTCCAGTTGGCACCAAAATAATAACTCAGGTCTTGCTCTAAGGTATACTTGCGGTTTAGCTGGGGAAAGTTGATTTTAGAAATAATTGGGTGCTGGCGGTGCTTTTCCATTTCTTCTTCCATCGCTGAGTAGACGAAGTAGAAGTTAGCAACTAGTTTCCGGTAAGAGTTTTTTTCGACTACTCCTTTTAAAAAGCACTTGACAAAACCTACATTTTCTGCCATTGTGTGGGCTTTCTTAGTGCCTACACGTAATTTGGTTGCTAAATTGCTGCTCATGCTAAATTTCTCAACTTTAAAAAGTTAACTGCCGAGTTTTAATTCACTAACGGCTAAAAAAGCCATTAAAACGTTACCTTAAAACTATTTGATGAGAATTTATATTAAAATTTTTTAAGCTGCGATGATTTTGTAGTTTTTTACACAGCAACAACACTACGTTAATATAACTTTACATTGCGGTGTTTTGATTTTATGTTGTTATAAGCTAATTTTTGCTTTCATTATTAGTTTTCCTAAAAATATTCATAATGAAATCTAGGTAATATTCATTACATTGTATTTCTTGTTAATAGCATTGCAAAATGTGAACTAAATACAGATAAAAATCAAGACTCAAGTTAATGGCATAAAAGAAATAATTAGCTAAAATGTGGAGACTTTACTAATAATGTAAAAACCAATACTGACTTCATGAAATATTTACAATTGTAAATTCTTTAATTCAGTATAATTACGTAAAAACAGATGAATTTCTAAAGAGAAAAATCGTGTCAAAATTGCTGAATAAAGTCTTAAGTGCTATTTTTCAGTGTGATTGTGTGGAGTGTTTAAATATATGGTTTCATCTATAACTCGGATACCAGGCATTCCTGGAGATTCTCCTTCCGAAGCTGAAGGATTGGGCCAAGGGATCGAAAGCAGTTTTGGGCTTAATTTAATTCCACTACCGACAAATCCTTTATTTGGTACAGATGGGATTCGCGGACGAGTCGGAGAATTACTAAATGCACCCCTGGCATTACAAGTTGGTTTTTGGACGGGGATTGTTTTACGTAACCATGCGACTCAAATAGGGCCAGTCATTCTCGGACAGGACTCTAGAAACTCCAGCGATATGCTGGCGATGGCTTTGAGTGCAGGCTTAACAGCAGCAGGATTAGAGGTTTGGTATTTGGGATTATGTCCCACTCCTTGCGTTGCCTATCTCACCAGCATCAGTGATGCGATCGGTGGAGTAATGATTTCTGCTAGCCACAATCCCCCAGAGGACAATGGAATTAAGGTTTTTGGTGCAAATGGTGGAAAGTTACCGCAAATATTACAGGCAGAAATAGAAGCGGGACTGCGTGGGAAAATATCACCTATTGCTAAAGTCAGTAATTGCGGACGGCATTACTCACGTTTTGAGTTAGTGGGGCATTATGGCGAGGCGTTGAAAAAACCCTTGAACGGTGCGCTAAATCTTCAGGGAATGAAGATTGTTTTAGACTTGGCGTGGGGTGCAGCTGTTGGGTTAGCGCCATCAGTCTTTACAGAAATGGGGGCAGAGGTGATCTGCTTGCATAACGAAGCAGATGGCGATCGCATTAATGTTAACTGCGGTTCCACTCATTTAGATATTCTTGCCGCCACAGTCCAAGAACACAACGCCGATATCGGCTTTGCCTTCGATGGCGATGCTGATCGCGTCTTAGCAGTAGATAATACTGGCAGGCAAGTTAACGGCGATTACATTCTCTATCTGTGGGGACAGCATTTACAAAAAAACCAACAACTACCAGACAACCTGATTGTGTCTACAGTCATGGCCAACTTGGGCTTTGAAAAAGCTTGGCAACAAATTGGTGGTAAATTAATTCGTACCGCCGTCGGCGATCAATACGTGCAAGCCGAAATGCAGCGAACTGGGGGAATGTTAGGCGGCGAACAATCAGGTCATATTCTTTGCCGTCATTATGCTGTAACTGGAGATGGCTTGTTAACAGCCTTGCATATAGCAGCTTTGGTCAAAGTTGCGGGTGTTTCTCTAGGAGAATTAGTAGATCAAAGCTTCCAAACATATCCGCAAATATTGCGGAACGTGCGAGTTACAGATCGCGATCGCCGTTTGGGGTGGCAAGATTGCGAACCGGTACAACAAGCGATCGCCCTTGCTGAAGCCGCAATGGGTGATTCTGGTAGAATCTTGGTTCGCGCCTCTGGTACAGAACCAGTAATCAGAGTCATGGTAGAAGCCGCCAATGCCGAACTTACCAACTACTGGACAAATGAATTAGTTTCAAAAGTCCAGCAACATCTGATGGACTAATTTAGCTATTATCTCAGCTTTTAACAAACGCCAATTTCCTGTCACAGCTTCTACAAATTAACCAGCCTTGGTTATCTGTAGAAGCTGTGACATTTGTATTTGTATTGTTATATAATATCCGCCTAATTAATTATCAAAAAACTCGCCACGCTATCACATCAGTCTGAACGTGTTATTATTTACTTCGAGATTCTTCGCTATAAAAGTCATATTTAATTTTTGAACAAACTCAGCAATACTCAAAAATGCTTCTTTTACTATTGCCTCTTAAGCAAATTAACTTTAAAACTCAAAGCAGATTCCTATACTTGAGCTAAAGATAATATCTATCATGCTTGTTTTTGTTATCCCACTTAAAAGTGCAAAAGTTTCCAATTCCTGGGAACGTGTTACCCAATTATTTGAAAGATGCATTAAATCAGTTTGCAATCAAACCTCACCTAACTTTCACGTTATTGTTGTTTGTCACGAAAAGCCAAAAATCGAATTCACCCATTCTCATATTACATACGTTACAGTTGATTTTTCTCCTCCCAACGAGACTAACCCTGTAGCCAAAGGAGACACAGATAAAGGGCGTAAAATCCTGAAAGGATTGATTTATGCTCAACAATTTTCTCCGACTCACACTATGGCAATTGATGCTGATGATTGCGTCAGCAAAAAGTTAGCCCAATTTATTCAACAACATCCTGATTCAGATGGATGGGTTATTAACAAAGGTTATAAATATCAGGAAGGTAGTAAATATGTATATATTAAAAGAAGGGATTTTTATAAAATGTGCGGTAGTTGTAACATTATTCGCTACGATCTGAACTATTTGCCCGAAAGCGCAGAGTATAATCGTGGCTACGGATACTATAGATATTATATAGATCATGGCAAAGTTAGGGATATTTTAGAGAATCAAGGAAAAGCTATTAAATCACTACCATTTCCAGGAGCAGTTTATATCCTGGATACAGGAGAAAACCTTTTTGATAATTCAAAAAGATTAAAATTTAACATTTTTAATCGCAAATTATTAAATCAATCAGTTAAAGACGAATTTGGATTGTACAACTTACAGCAATCCCAAAATATTTGTCAAGTATAATGTATTACCTTGATGCTGATAGGCTACAGCGCTACTATGCCGAAAATAAAGTCAAAATCCAAGACATCTAAAAAATCGAAAAAGCAGACTTCTAAGGAAACTTCTACTCTTAGTCTCAAAGAACAGTTAGCCCAAAAACGCAAAGCAGCCTTAGCACGTAAAGAACTCATTAGTTTACTCACCACCGCCACTTTTGGCGGTTTATTCATTGGCGTTGTGCTTTTTTTCGTAGGTGGAATTAAAGCAGCAGTCCCCGGTGTTTTAGGGATAATCATCATGTCCCTTTCTTACAAATATCCGCGCCAAGCGCTATATGCATTCATCATTTACGTACCTGTTGGGGGTACTATCACCTACTACTTGGGCAGTAGTCCCATACTCCAATTAGCTAAAGATGCCTTTTATGTTCCAGCGCTAATTGGACTTTGGCAAACTTGTCGAAAGCAGGGATTACCTTTAATTATTCCCCAAGGCATTAAAATTCCGCTTTATATTGTCTTGGGTTGCAGTGTACTAACACTATTATTTGTCAATGGTGGACAGCAGTTTAACCCGCCTAGCGTCGGACTATTAGAAAAAGCAGAGAAAGAAATACCTTTAGGTATGGGAATTTTGGGGCTAAAAGTATTTTTAGGCTATGTCCCTCTGATTGGTTGTGCTTACTATCTAATTCGAGATAAGCGGGATTTTCTCTTTTTATCGCGCCTCCAAATTGTTCTCATACTGTTTTGTTGTGTGTTGGGATGTATCCAATACCTCTTACTGCTAACTGGTATATGTCAAGGCACTAGAGGTCTTGAAGGAAATGCCCTATTTGTCACATCACTAGAAGCCCGGTGTTATTTTGGTGGAGCGCTCTTATATAGTCCCGAAGAAGGAGTGATTCGTCTCCCAGGAACATTTGTAGCCCCTTGGCAATGGGCGTGGTTCTTAATTTCCAGTACCTTTTTTACCTTTGCCACCGGCTTCACCGATCCCTCTTTTATTTGGCGGATAGTCGGTTTAGGTTCTTTAGTGACAGTCTTTATCAATGCTGTAATTTCTGGACAGAGAATCGCCTTAGCCTTAGTACCAACCTGCTTTGGGATTTTGCTATTGCTGACTGGTCAAATTGGCAACCTGAAACGATTTATCCCCATAGGTATAGGACTGGCTATAGTTTTAGGAATTGTGATGGTTACTAACCCTACCGTCGTCCAAGAGAGAACCGAGAGTTTTACCAGTCGCTGGGACGCTTCACCACCTCAAGATTTCATCGTCCAGCAATTTGAAGAGAATTGGAAAAATGTAGATGGGCCTTTAGGAAGTGGCTTAGGTCGAGCAACTAACTCTGCTCGTGCAATGGGTCAAACTAAACTGGTAGAAACCTACTACCCCAAAGTCCTTTTTGAAGTTGGAATTATTGGAGTACTAGCTTTTCTGGGTTTGGTAACAAGTTTAACAATTATTGGCTTTAAAACCTATCGTTCCATAAAGAACCGTAATTTCCGTAGTTACGGAGCAGCTTTGTGGGTGTTTATATTGTTTATTAGCTACAACACCTACTACTATCCTCTGGATGTTGACCCGGTTGCTGTCTATTATTGGTTTTTTGCGGGAGTTCTTTTTAAACTGCCAGAACTGGAGAAACAAGATATAGAAGATGCCAACCCTCAGCAAAAAAACAAGAGAAAACGTCTAAAAACAATTTAAATCAAACAAAAATGGCAAAAGTTATCATAGGAGGTCAAAAACACCTCAGCATTCCAAATCTACCTCGAAATTCTCGGCATACACTCATCTACCCCAAGCCTTTCCCCGCAGGCAGATATCCTATAGAAAAAATTTGGTATCCTTTAGCCAGTTTTATGGCTTGGCAACCTGTATGGCAAAGATACCAAGCAATTCATTCTTTCAACAGAATTTTATATACAAATAAACCTTGGTTTCTCACCTTTGAGGATCATCGTGTTTTATATAGAAATCCTCAAAATCAAGTTGAAGCAGCAATTTATGAGTTATTAAATAATCGATTAGCACTAGACAATTGTCAAAAATTTATTGCAATTTCTGATTATGCCAAGTTGAGACTTATTAACAGGATAAAAGGTTGGAAAATAGAAGAAAAAATAAGTAAAAAAGTGGATGTTATTCATCCCAACTTTCCAATAAAAGTTAAGCAATCTAAACTTTATCAGGAACAACAAAATCTCCAGCTTGTATTTATCGGAAATCACATTGCCCGTAAAGGTGGAGTTGTAGCTTTAAGATTAGCCCAGAAAGCTGAAAAACTAGGTTTGCCGATTACTGTACATATAATATCGGGACTGGAACATGGTTCAGGAGTTCCAACTGATTTCCCAGATCGCAGTAAATATGTAGAGGATTTAAAGTTACTAAAATTAAATAACGTTGTCTTCCATAGAAATATTCCTAATGACAAAGTTATTGAGCTATTATCGCAAAGCCATTTTCAATTAATGGCAACATTACATGATACTTATGGCTATAGTATCATCGAAGGTTTTTCTGTTGCAACTCCTGCAATTACGACAAATGTATGCGCCTTACCAGAGTTTGTTCGTAATGGTGAAAATGGCTATATTTTAGAGTTACCAATTAATGAAATTAGGCACTGGAGTAATTGGCTACATGGAGAGAAAACTAAAACTGATGAATATTGGGAAATTGTCGATAGCACTTATGACTATTTAGCAGAACAAGCATTGCAACGAATCATGCAATTTCTTGATAGAAGTGATAAACGAGAACATTACGAATTTCTAAGTGCAGGAGCATTAGCTCAAGCGCAACTTGTACATAACTCCGAAAAGCAAAATGAGTTATTTGATAATCTCTATGCGGTTGCGGCGGAGGGAATATAAAGAATTAAAAGCAATTTTAACCAGTTCTTCGGTTCTTGACTGACTGTAAATTAAGGTAAGAGTAGCTTAGTAAAGTTAATGAAAATTAATTTTTATAAGGTTATTATCAAAATAGAAAAATTACTTAATAAAAATCATGGATAATTATCCTTTAATTTCTGTAGTTATCCCGACTTATGGTAGGGAGGAAGCGCTACGAGATAGTATTGTAGATGTCCTGAAACAGGATTATCCCAATTTTGAAGTTTTAGTAGTAGACCAAACCCCAACGCACCAACCAGAAATTCAAGCCTACTTAGAAGAGATGGCAGATGTAGGTAAAATTAAATGGTTGCGATTAGATTGGGCAAGTTTGCCAGGGGCGCGAAATTATGCTGTGCGGCGGTCTTCTGGTGAAATAATATTATTTATTGATGATGATGTTCAGCTAACCCCAGAATTATTAACAGCCCATGCGAAAAATTATTTGCAAAATCCAGAAGTGGGGGCTGTGGCCGGACGGGTATTTGACAGAATGAAATTAGGTGATTCTGGAGGAGATTTACAGATTGAATATCTGCCTCCCGAAGCTATGGACCCAGGAATTGCTTGGTATCATATTGATTTAGTACATACCATCAAACCCCAGCAAGTGCTGACAGCAAGGGGTTGTAATATGTCATTTCGTCGCGAAATCTTTACTAAGTATGGGTTGAGGTTTGATGAGAGGTTTCGCGGTAGTGCAGTGCGCGAAGAGTCAGATTTTTGTTTGCGGGTGCGACAAACCGGATATAAAATTTGGTACGACCCAGAAGCCCATTTGGTGCATTTAGGCGAAGAAACAGGGGGTTGTCATGATATTAGTATGCGATCGCTAAAATATCAACTCACCTTTTATCACAACCATTTCCTACTAGGGCTGAAAAACCTGACTGCGACTCAAGCTTTACGCCTATACGGTCGTTTATTTGACTGTCACGTTCTGGGACGACCACCTTGCCATAAAAGTGGTTCCCCCATCAAAATTGCCACTCGCGCTATTTTTTACATTTTGGGTTTTTTCAAAGCCTTGGGTAGTGTCATCCAATCACTATGGAACGATGGCCAAGTTTACACCCGATTGGATAAACAAGTTTAGTTATTGGGTATTGGGAATTGGTAATTAGTTATTTAAAAAATGACAAATGACAATTAATAAATATCAATGAAAATCTTAGTTGCTAGTCACACTTATATCGTAGACCTCAACTGTGAGAAATTACGCGCTTTATCTCAACTAGAACCTGACATTGAAGTGACAGTTGTAGTCCCAAAACGCTGGAAACCAGGCGGTGTACAAAACAGAATTATTGAAACTGAATACCGTGATGAAGGAAGATTTAGAATAGTTCCAGTTTCTAATTTTAGCCAAAATCATCAGGGACTTCTTACCTTTGGCGCTGATTTGATATCTTTGTTAAAACAATTTCGCCCGCAAATCATCCAAGTAGAACAAGGGTCTAGAGCCTTGGCTTATACTCAAATGATTGCCTTAAATCAGCTATTAGGACTCAAGGCAAAAAATCTATTTTTTACCTGGTGGAATCTTCCTTATGAACTAAAACTGCCAATTTCTTTATTAGAAAAATATAACCTTAACCACAGCCACGGCATTATTTCTGGTAATCAAGATGGAGCAGAGGTTTTGCGACAACGAGGATATACAGGTGCAATTAAAGTTATGCCGCAACTGGGCGTAGATGAAAGTTTATTTACTCCCAAAGCTCAACCAGAGTTAGCAGCTAAGTTGGGCGTTGAAAAAGAAGATTTTGTAGTAGGTTTTGTAGGGCGCTTTGTGCAAGAAAAGGGTTTGTTAACGCTTTTACAAGCTTTAGCTACTTTGAAAAATAAACCTTGGAAATTACTATTATTAGGACGAGGAGAGTTGCAAAGTGAATTAATGAAAATTGCGGCAGAAAACAATATTAAAGAACGATTAATTTTGATAGAAAGTGTTCCCCATGATGAGGTTGCAGACTATATCAATTTAATGAGTACTTTGGTACTGCCTTCAGAAACAACTTACAAGTTTAAAACCTTAACTTCTGCTGGCTGGAAAGAACAATTTGGCCATGTGCTAATTGAAGCGATGGCTTGCCAAGTTCCTGTTATTGGTTCTGATTCCGGGGAAATTCCCTATGTCATTGGCGATGCTGGCTTAGTATTTCCTGAAGGTGATGTTCAAGCTCTTGCTAATTGCTTAGTTCAATTAATGGATAAACCAGATTTTGCTCATAGTCTCGGTGAAATGGGTTATCAAAAAGCAATGATTCAATATACCAATAAAGCTTTGGCTAAACAGCAATTTGAGTTTTATCAAGAGTTGGTCATTAGTCATTAATAAATCAATACGGTTAAGTTAAGGTTAGCAGTATTTCTAAAAGTTATTTTTTAACGTAGACGCTTCTCTACGAGACGCTACGCGAACGGCTTGGCGCAGGGTACCACAGAGGCGCAGAGAACACAGAGAGAAGAAAGAGAAGGAAAAGTTTTCTTAACTGAACCTTATTAATTAATAAATAACAAATAAAAAAGTACAAATGACAAAAGAATGAAAATATTACAAATTGTCCCCTCTATTTCTCTGATTTACGGCGGGCCTAGTCAAATGGTACTAGGATTAGCTCCAGCGTTAGTAAAAGAGGGAGCGGAAGTTACAATTCTCACAACTGATAGTAATGGCGATAATGGTCAAACACCTCTAGATGTTCCTTTAAATCGCCCAATCAAACAAGATGGCTATGAAATAATTTACTTTCGTTGTGCGCCGTTTCGCCGCTACAAATTTTCCCTCGATTTATTAAATTGGCTAAAACGTCACGCTCATGAGTTTGACATAGCACATATTCATGCTCTATTCTCCCCAATAATTAGCGCTGCTGCTATTGTGTGTCGTCAGCAAAAGCTACCTTATATTTTCCGTCCTTTGGGTACTCTCGATCCGGCTGATTTACAGAAAAAAAAGCAATTAAAAGAGCTTTATGTTGCAATAATAGAACGTCAAAATTTAGCTGGTGCGGCAGCTATTCATTTTACCAGCGACCAAGAAGCTAAAATATCAGAACGATTTGGAGTATCTACGCCAGATTTGGTGATTCCCTTGGGTGTGATTCCCCGTCAATCACCTCTTAAAAATGTATGTAGTCAGTTAGAATTACCAAAAGATGTACCGTTGGTGCTGTTTATGTCACGAATTGACCCGAAAAAAGGGTTAAATTTGTTGATTCCGGCGCTTGAAAAGCTATTAACGGTCGGTTATAAGTTTCATTTTGTCTTAGCTGGGACAAATCCTCAAGATCCAGATTACGAACAAAAGATAATATCCCAAATTCAAAATTCACCACTGCGATCGCACACTACAATTACAGGCTTTGTTACTGGTGAACTTAAAGTTAGTTTACTACAAGCTGCTGATTTATTTGTCTTACCTTCCTACTACGAAAATTTTGGGATTGCTGTAGCTGAAGCGATGGTTGCAGGTGTACCCGTAGTCATTTCTGACCAAGTGCATATTTGTCAACAGATACGTGATAGCGAGTCCGGTTGGGTGGGCGCAACAGATGTCCAAGTACTGGTAGAGTTAATGCAAGAAGCTTTGGAAAATCCCGCAGAACGCCAACGACGCGGATTAAACGCCCAAAAATATGCCTTAGAAAATTTTAGCTGGGATGCGATCGCAAAGCAAACAATCCAAGCCTACCAAAAAATCCTGGCAAACAAATGAATTTAACCCAACGCAGACAACAGCAGTTTTTGCCAAATAGGTGCTAGAACTGCTTTGACAACGATATCCGCAATCACAAAACCAATCCCAATTAACATATAAGTTTTCGGAAAGGGAGATTTAGGAACTTCGCCTCTGATGCGAGTTACTAAATTTAATCCTAATGCAGCTAAAGCTACCCCAGTGGCAATAAACCCAATTATCCGCAACAGTGACCACGGATACCACCCTAAAATAGCTGCTAACCAAGGTTTAGCACTCATTTTCACCAATTCAGCAACATAAAAATTCATGTAGTTTAGCATCCAAGTACCAAATATCAATGCTGCGCTACTCAAGGTGACAACGCAGAGAATACAAAAAATTCCGTATTGCAATAAATGGTCTGGTAAAAATAAACTGATTGAACCTTCCATACCTTCTGCCGTGCGAATCCAGTGCAACATCTCTGTAGTGTATGATTGTCCACGGAGGATGACTTTTGCTGCTGTTTCTGGTGCGACCCTTGTTGCTACAATTACGGCAATACTCTGCAAAACTCCCCACAGTAGCATCCACCAAAAAGCGCTTTTATATTGTTGACGACGCACTTGTAAAAAGAAAATGGGATAGGGAACAGCAGCACCTAAAATCGGCATCAACCAGGGAATTCCAAAAACAAAACTCGTAGTTGTGCTGAGGATAACACCAATCACCAAAAAGATTACTATCATCATTAATTCAAATTTCAAAAATAATAAGCAGATTTGTAATTTTTATTCTCACTACTTGCTTTATAAAAATTCGATTTGTAATAACTTATAAGCTTCTCACAATATTGCATCTATGCGAAAAAGTTTATCCTAATTCTGCAATAATGTGGAGATGTGGCAACTTAATAATCCTAGATGTGCAATGGCTTCTAGTCGGATATCGCCCTGATATTTGCAATTCTCTATCCCAAGAAAAACCTGGAGAGGCAAATAATCAACCTATTCATACAGGTGTACTTTAGTCAATAGTTTTTACCACCTTTTAATCTAATACAGTTCAGTTAAGAATTTCTTCCTTATTTCTTCCTTCTCTTCCTTTGCGTACTTTGCGTCCTTAGCGGTTCGTTAAAAAAATTTACTTTGACACGGCGTTAAGCCTTAACTGAACCGTATTGCCTTTTAATCCTTTATCCGAGAGTCTTAACAACCTAAAATTTTGTTTCAAACTGCTAAAGCCCGATTGGGAAATGGGGGTTTTATGTCATGATGACATAGCATACTAGAATATATATGCTTTTCTAACTACAGGGAATCTCTCATGGCTCTCCGTCTAGGTGACACAGTACCCAACTTTACGCAAGCCTCAACACACGGCGACATCGATTTTTACCAATGGGCAGGTGACAGCTGGGTTGTGCTGTTCTCTCACCCTGCTGATTTTACACCTGTTTGTACAACAGAACTCGGCACAGTTGCCAAGCTAAAACCAGAATTTGACAAGCGCAATGTCAAAGCGATCGCACTCAGCGTTGATGACGTAGAATCTCACAAGGGCTGGGTAGGAGACATCGAAGAAACTCAAAGCACCACCCTTAACTACCCAATTTTGGCGGATGCAGATCGCAAGGTTTCTGACCTTTACGACATGATCCACCCCAATGCTAATGCAGCTGTGACAGTGCGATCGGTCTTTGTGATTGACCCCAATAAAAAACTCCGTCTAAGTTTCACCTATCCTCCCAGCACGGGGCGCAACTTTGACGAACTTTTGCGGGTGATTGATTCTCTGCAATTGACTGATAACTATAGCGTGGCGACACCAGCGGACTGGAAAGATGGAGAGGATGTTGTAATTGTTCCCTCACTCAAAGATCCAGAAGTGCTTAAAGAGAAATTCCCCAAAGGTTACGAGGAAATCAAACCCTATCTGCGGATGACTCCTCAGCCTAACAAGTAAATCTGAAAATGATTTCGGATAAAAAAGCAAAGACGCAAAGTTATATCTTTGCGTCTTTGTTTCTTCGGGTGAGAATATAGTCAGTCGGCTATGCATCTGAAGCTGGAGGAAAACTTATAAATAATGATGTCTGGAAAAATATAGCGATTTTTGTTTTTTTACCGTAATGTGAGAAAAAGGTGTTTAAACTACCTTGCTGTGCCTGAATAATTGCCTGAGCGATCGCTAATCCTAATCCAGAACCGCCAGTTTTACAAGAGCGATCGCTGCTAAACTCATGGAGTTATAGACAATTGGCAACCCAAAGATTAACAGAATTTGTTACCTACCACTGCGTGAAATAAGTCTCAAGATAGTGTGTGCCTCATCACAGAAGGACTTAAGCTTGGCTTATAAGTTTTGGGAAATAGTGATGAATAAGGAAACAGTTCCTAGTCAAGCTGAAAAATCGAATCCAGAAGGTGAACCGTTGCAACTAAGTCCAGAGGTACTCGACAAAATTAAACACCCTGCCAGAATCGACGATGTTATTCGGGAGCAATCGCCAGAAGAACGCAAGAGTAACCCAGCTTTAGTACCAGAAATGATTGATGATTCAACCGAGCAATGAGCAGGTTTGCGATGGAGCAATCTAAAAGCTCAGGTTCCTAAATTTTTAGAAAAGTTGTAATCTTGTTAGTAATCGGTTGCTGCCTAAGATTAGGTAGTTATTATTGATATACTTCCGGCGTGCTGATGCCTAATAGCACCGCCGGAATATTATGTTTCGCTTGATGAAGTAGTGGATAGAATTATCTGGTTTTTTGTAACTGCGTTCACGTAGTGTGTTGTAGACATTCGCATCCCATTACTGAATAAAAATGGATGCCTCATTTTACCTTTCTAGCTGGCTTCATTAATCAAACCTAAGTTGTCTTTTCTAAATTAAAAATAAGCTAATTTTTCTCAACCCACAATGCTTAAGCTGTAATCCATAATTTTGCTAACTAGATTCAGCCTAATTCACTATACATAAAACTAAGTATTAGTTGATGAGTAAAGATTGCTGGACACATGCCCAAATTCTTCAAGAACGAGGAATCTAAATCTAGCTTCAGAAACTTCATTCAACTCTATATTACTTCTTAATCTAAGATTACTTGTTGTCATCTATACTAAGTTAGATTATACAGAAGTCTATTTTATAACCAAGGTTGTATATACAAGAGTTATCACAAAGTAATTTAATATTCAAATATTACCTGATTTATGAAGAATAATACTTCAGTGAATAAAACCTGTCTAAAAATATAAATTTTCCCGAGTAAGTTCTAAATAATCCTTATAACCCAAGCGAAATTTATAAATTTGAAGACGATAAAATATTCAGAAATTATGCAAGATTATGAAATAACATGAAACATTTACAAAGCGTGTCGTTGGGGCAGCTTCTCCTGGAGAATATAAGCAGCTTGGCGCAAAGTTCTTGCAGAAGTTCTCATATTATGAAACCATAGCTTGTAACTTGCTGATACAACTGCGGCTAGCCTGTCTCTCGGCTCACTCCAGAAAACAGTACTGGTACTAGTAACGATAATGACGCGCTCTCCAAATTCAAAAAATAATCAGGAACCATCTAATCCTCGTTTATGGCTCCTCCTTTTAGGACGTACCAGTTTGGCTCTCGGTGTAGTTTTGCTGGTTGGAATTGCAGTCGGTGCTTGGTGGGCTAGAAGCTATGTATATAAGGATTTAGCGCCATTAGTGCAGCAAAATCTCGAACAATTGCTTGGGCGGCCAGTAAAAGTAGGCAAAGTTGAACGTTTTTCGCTCTCTAGTCTGAGATTTAGCTCTTTATCCATACCAGCAACAACCACCGATGCAGACCAGGTGGTTGCACAAGCCTTGGATGTGCAGTTTTCGCCCTTGCAAGTTCTCTTAACTCGAAAACTGGCATTAAATGTCACGTTAATTAAACCCAATGTCTACATCCAGCAGGATCGAGATGGCCGTTGGGTTACAGCCCAAGTGAAGGCTGGGGAAGGAAAAGGTGCTATTCAAACCGAATTGCAAACACTTCAAATTCAAGATGGAAATGTGGAGTTGATGCCGTTCGGCGCACCAACTAGACCAAAAGGGTCAGTAATATTAAATCAATTTGGTGGCATCGCCCGATTTTCCGATCAAAATCAAAGAATTGGTTATGACATCAATGGTCAACTCACTAGGGGAGGTGGAGTTAAAATCTCTGGTGAGACACAACTAAAGGCTCAACAAACTAATCTCAAGCTGCAAGCACAAAATTTACAAGCATCTGATATAAGTCGATTAATTGAGTTACCAATTACCTTGCAAGCAGGGCGTTTAAATGCTGATTTGGGAGTTCAGATTCCACCCAAACTATCAGAAATAGCCGTTACGGGAACGGCTACTGCCAATCAAATCACTGCAAAAATTCCAAATATCCCTCAGCAGGTTTCTAATTTTAATGGAAGATTTACATTTCAAGGTCAGACAGTTACTTTAGAAAATTTGAATACCAATTTTGGTAAAGTTCCAATTTTGGCTAATGGAACAATTAATACTAAAACTGGTTTTAATGTCTCTGCTCAGATAAAACCAGTTAGTGCTAAAAATATTTTAGATACATTGAATGTAAATTCGTCAGTCCCAGCTAGTGGCGAAATTCAAGCAAATATTAAGGTGTTAGGCGCACTTCAGAAACCAGTGGTTAGCGGTACAGTAACCAATATAAAACCTATTCAAGTTGACCGCATTCTCTTCAACACTTTCAATACTGATTTCCGCTTGAATGCTTCTCAAACTGCATCTCAACTTGCTGTCTCCAATTTGAAAATAGTCCCCGCAGCCGGTGGTCAAATTACAGGAGGCGGTGAAGCTAATTTAGGAGGCAAAAAAGACGTAATATTTAATGCTCAAGTTGATGGTGTATCCGGGGATATACTAGCGCGTAGCTATAACGTTACTTTACCGATCGCAGTTGGGAATGTTTCAGCAAAGGCACAAATTGCTGGCTCACTTGGACAACAGCCATTAAACCTTGATATTTCCAGCGTTCAAATTACACCGCCAACAGGTGGGCAAATTACAGCCAGTGGTCAAATTCAACTAGCTCCCCAAGGTCAAGTAGGGGTCAATATTCAAGCTCAAGGTTTGCCAGGAAATGCGATCGCTCAAGGTTACAATATTTCAACTCCCCTGAATCTTGGTGATATATCTGCAAACGCCAGAGTTTCTGGTTCTTTGGGTACACCCTTAAACGTCAATGTGGCTCGCGTTCAAGCAAATCCAGAGGTGGGAGGGCAAGTTACAGCTAGTGGACAACTTAAGCTTGCACCCCAAGGTAGGGTAGCGTTGAATGTCCAAGCCCAAAATTTACCAGGAGATGCGATCGCACGAGCGTACAAATCCTCACCCAGCATTACCATTGGGAATGTATCGGCAAATGCCAATATTTCCGGCACTCTGAGCAACCTGCAAGCAGTGGCGCAGGTGCAAGCACCTACAGCTACCTATCCCACTACCGGACGGGTTGTTGTTGCCAAACAAGGAGAGAATATCCTGTTACCAGGTGCGGTGTTGAATGTGGCAGGCGGGACAATCGTAGCTCAAGGTCAACTTGCACAACAACGCTGGCAAGGATCTGTCAAGACTTCTGAAATTCAACTCAACCGTTTCTCACCACAACTGCGAGGACGGCTCAATAGCAATATTCAGTTATCAGGCACAACACAATCTTTCCAGCTTGCAGATATTCGCGCCGCCGGGAAAATCCGCCTTTCCCAAGGGGTATCATTGCTGGCAAAACCTCTGACGGCTCAATTTCAATGGAATGGACAGCAGATTATAGTTGAAAACGCAAGTACCCCAGGATTGAGTGCTAATGGTGCGATCGCAATTCAAACTCCACCAACAGGCGCACCCCAAATTGCCGGCTTTGATTTAAACGTACTGGCGCAGAATTTCAACTTAAAAAATACTGGCTTTCAAATTCCTGGAGACGTAGCATTAGCGGGGCTAGTTGATTTTAATGGAAAAGTTACAGGTACTCCAGATGTACCGCAAGCTAACGGCAATATCCGGCTGCGGAATTTCCAGGTTAGTAGTTTAGCGTTTGACCCACTTTTAACCGGAAACGTGAATTTTCAGGGAGGACAGGGAGCAAGTCTGCGATTAGCTGGGAAGCAAGACAGGATTGCGCTTAACCTGGGTGCAGATTATCGTCCAACCTCATTTTTAGTCAAGCGGGATGAGGCAGTTACTACAGGTAGAACCGAAGGAGAGAACTTACTCATCAACGCCCAACAGTTTCCGATAGCTTTGATTGGGGGCTTTTTACTTAACAATCAGTTGAAACCTTTAGGAGGGCAATTATCAGGAAATTTAGTTGTCAATCTTAATAATTATGCAGTTGCGGGAGACGTTGCGATCGCAGGGCCTCGCGTTGCCAGAGTTGCAGCAGACGAATTTCGCGGCACCATCAATTATGCAGATGGTACTGCTAGCTTGGCTAATGGTCTATTGCGGATTGGAGATAGCAACATCGCCCTCAGTGGAAATGTGCAAACAGGGAATGACCCGCAATTTCAACTCCAAGCTAACTTAGACCAAACCAGAATTGAGAGACTTTTACAAGCATTTAATATCTTCGACTTTCAAGACCTTAGTACAGGGTTACAGCCTCCAACATTAGCTGGATCAGAAGTACTTGATACCAATCCGATCAGTTTGCCCAATGCAGATTTGCTAACACAACTAAAATATTTTTCAAAAATTGCAACATCGATAGTACAACAACAGCAAGCAGAGGCAAAAAAAGACGCATCTTTGCCCACCCTTGCAGAATTAACGGGTGTTTTGAGCGGAGGAATTACAGCTAACGGCTCGTTGAAATCTGGGTTGAATGTCGGCTTTAATTTCCAAGGTGCGAACTGGCAATGGGGCGAATACTCTATTAATCAAGTCGTTGCTCAAGGTACTTTTGCCGATGGAATCGTCACACTTTCGCCCTTGAGTGTTGGAATCAATCAAGGACTAGTGGCTTTTTCAGGACAGTTAGGAACTGAACAACTATCTGGAAAATTGAATGTCGCAAGTCTACCTCTATCACTTTTACAACCTTTTATAGAAAAATATCCTGTAGATATCACTGGTAATGTAAATGCTGATGCCACATTAGGAGGTAGTTTACAAGATCCCAGAGTGCAAGGGAATGTGACGCTGGCAAATGCGACTCTCAACCAGCAACCTGTGCAAAGCGGACAGGTGAACTTTGACTACAACAATGCTCGTCTGAATTTTGACAGTACCTTATTAGTAACAGGAACCCAGCCAGTTACAGTTACAGGTAACATCCCGGCTGCATTACCTTTTGCCACAGTGCAACCAGATAGTAATCAAATCAGCATTAATGCCAATGTGAACAACGAAGGATTGTCACTATTAAATCTATTTACCAATAATCAAGTTACTTGGGTAGACGGTCAAGGAAAAGTAGATTTAAATGTTCAGGGTACTTTAAACGAACCAATTATTAATGGAAACGCCACAGTTAACAATGCAACTATTCGCGCTCAAGCTTTATCTGAACCCCTAACCAATATCACAGGGACAGCGCAATTTAATGGCAATACGGTCAGCCTTGAAAACATTCAAGCTACTTACAATAAAGGGCAAATCACTGCATCAGGCATTCTGCCAATACTTAATCCTCAACCAGCCGTAGCGAATCCCCTGACAATATCAATAGCAGACAAACTCAACTTTAAACTTGCAGGATTGTATGAAGGCGGTGTCGGTGGTGATGCTGTAATTCGCGGAACAGCCTTAAAACCAGTAATTGGTGGAGAGATTCGGCTAAGTGATGGTCGAGTAATTATAGGAAACTCTACTGCGAAGACAAAATCAGCAGCGACAACAGAAGCTAACACTAACGTCATCAATAGAGAAGAGATTAACATTAATGCTACATCTACACCAGAGAGTAGCACCAACCCAGCGACTACAGTAGAAAATAACGCTAGCCCAGTGACTACAGCAGGTAGTAATGCTAGTACAGGAACTCCAGTCAATTTACCTGTAGAGTTTGCAGATTTAAGGTTGATTCTAGACAACGATGTTCATGTTACCACTGAGTCTCTACTGAGCTTTGTACCAGGAGGAGCCGCATTAAGTCAGCCGATATTGAACTTTGAGGCAAAAGGCGACTTGACTATCAATGGTACATTAGCCAAACCGCTTCCTGAAGGATTGATTCGTTTAACAGGAGGACGACTGAGTTTATTTTCGACTGAGTTTGCACTAGCGCGAGGCTACGAACAAACGGCGCGATTTACTCCAAGTCAAGGACTTGACCCTACTCTAGATGTCCGACTTACTGCGATCGTACCGGAAGCGTCAGCAACGAACAGCCGAATTTTGGAATCCCCATTGTCTTCTGAAGTCAGCGATGTTTCTGTAAATAGCTTTGGGACTTTACGTACCGTTCGCGTTCAAGCAAGAGTAGACGGGCCAGCTAGTGAATTGGGCGACAATCTGGAACTGACAAGTGAACCTAGCCGTAGTAAAGGAGAAATAGTTGCTTTGCTGGGAGGCTCGATTCTTGGTTCTTTCGGTCAAGCGGATGCAGGACAAGGGCTGACTAATTTCGCTAGTTCTACCATTTTAGGTGGTTTGCAAGGAACTATCACTGCGATCGGGCAGGCTGTTGGCTTCAGCGAATTTCGGATATTTCCCACACCTACTACGAGTAATGAAACATCAAGAGCTTCAGTTCTAAATTTATCAGCAGAAGGTGTGTTTGATATTAATAAAAATTTCTCTGTCTCTTTATCCGCGCCTTTATCTACATCTACAAATCAGTCCTTGGGTTACAACGTTCTTTATCGACTCAACGACCAAATTTTGATGCGAGGCTCAACTAATTTGGGGGATGAAAATCTATTCCAAGTTGAGTATGAAACTCGATTTTAGATGACTGCAATAGCATTGCCAGTCGATGCAATAGCATTGCCAACCGATACAATAGCATTGTCAGTCGATGCAATGGCATTGCCAGTCGATGCAATGGCATTGCCAGTCGATACAATGGCATTGTTAGCCAATGCAATAGGATTGTCAGTCGATACAATGGCATTGTTGCCCAATAGACATCCCCGAAAAAGAATGTAGAGACACAAAATTTCGCGTCTCTACAAGGGTTCTGAATAACGCATATTTAATTTCTGGAGATGCCCAATAGTTTAGTTTGTCACTGATGATTAAACTAATGGTCTGGATGTTCATGATTTGTGACTACAGATGATACTGGCGTTACTGCACTTTCTTCTTGAGCTTGCATGTCCAGTAATTGGGGAATTGTTACAAATCGATAGCCTTGGGCCTTCAAACCTGCGATCATTTCTGGTAAAGCTTTGACAGATTTAGAACGATTACCGCCCCCATCATGCAACAGTACGATTGCACCTGGTTTTGCATATTTCAGCACATTTTTAACTAGCATTGGCACTTGAGGCGAACGACGTTCAGCATCTCCCGACTGTTCTGACCACATCATGACAGTGTACTTCTCGTTTCTAGCATATTTGGCTAGTCCATTATTCAGAAAGCCGCCAGGGGGACGAAACAGAGTCGTTTTCTCTCCTGTCGTCTTATAAATAATATCTGCTGTGCGGTCAATTTCACTAGCCGCAGTCGCTCCATCCATTTGAAAATACCAATGATGCCATGTATGATTACCAATTACGTGACCATCAACAGCCACTTGCTTGGCAATCTGGGGAAAATATTTCACCATTTCTCCAACCATGAAGAATGTTGCCTTAATATTATTTTTCTTCAAAATTTCTAAAACCTGCACCGTATTTTTTGGGCCAGGGCCATCATCAAAAGTTAAGGCGATGACTTTCTCATTTGCTTTTAGTTTTGCTTGATAAACAATTGTTCCCTGAAAAGGCTTTGGTACTTCATTCATCTGGTCTGTAGCCGGAGTGATAGAATGTGCATCTGCACTCATTGCCCTACCTAAACTCGTTTTAGTACTCTCACCTTTTGGCTTTTGAATTCCCAACAGACGGTCAAGTTTAGTTGTGCCTGCAAGCAGACTGATACCCACACTACTTACACCAGCAATCAATGCAATAGTTATTACCTTTAGGAACGGCGATAATTTACGATTAGACACATTAAATCTCCTTAAATATTAGTTGTTGAGCATTGGGAAGAAGAGGCAGAGGGGTAGGGGGAAGGGTGCAGAGGAGAGGAGAGGAATTTTCCCCTTTCTCCTTGCTTCCCTACTCACCACTTATATCACTCGTACTCGGTTGTAAATTAACATATCTGCTGCTAAAAGAAAAAAGAATAAAATACCTTGAAACATCCTAGCTAAAGCTAAAGGAAGTCTTAATTTAATCTGCACTAATTTGCTGCCTACTTACAAAAGTGCCATAAGAAGACTGGATAAAATAATACCTGATGGGTTTAACCAACCAATAAAAGCAGCAATGATGGCAGTATAACCGTAACCAGGAGAAATGCTAGGGCAGAATTGACCAATAGAACCGAGACTTAGCACACACCAGCTAAATCTGATAATCCACTGCTAATTAAGAAAGTTAGCCAAATGATGCTTAAGCATAGGCCATCTTAGACATCGCTATTTATCCCAGCATACACCGCAGCCTTTAGACTAGAATGGTTGCTTTGACAGTTAATTCTGACATCTTGGTGAAGCTTCCCCGGCTCTGCTTCTGAATTCTGCTGTAAAATATGTTAGATGAAGCGAAAATTTCAACAATATTTTTGGCGTTGTGCCTTAATAGTGTTTTTAACATTAACTGGATGTGGATGGGGTGTGGAGTCAGCACAAGCACTATTGCGTCAACATCATGATTATCCCGGTATCTTACGCTACCATTCACAAGTATCTATCAAAGATGAAAAAGGATATGCTTGGCAAGTACTGCTGTTCAAACAGAATTACACCAGTGCAGTAAAAGATTTACGGTTGCGCTTAGTTGCTTTTCCGGGTGTCGTTGAAATTGCTCACCCCCAACCATTGTTAATTGAGACAGTAGCCGGAAAATTACTCAGTGCATCGGATGCTTATGCTTTAACTGCACCTGTCCCCAATGTGGGGGAATATAACTTAACTGATATCTTACCGAAATTGCCAACAACTGATGCGCTCAAAGTCTATGTGCCTCTCTCTAATGGACAGCAATTGATTCTCAACATATCCAACACTGTAGTCACTGAGTGGCAATGGCTAGTTACAGAAATTGATTAGTAAAAGCATTCAATAGAAGAAGAACCCAATAGTGATGGGGGCATAATTACTGCCTGCGGAGGCAAAAATCCTGTCATATACTTATAGAAACCATTTGACATCTTAGGAAGGGTCTGCAAGCCTCTTAATCATTAGCCTGATGAAGCAGAGGTTGAGTTTGGTAGTGGCACCAGTCAGGGTTCGTTCAAAGTTCTTAACCAGAATTTTACAACGCTCCATCCAAGCATTGGAGCGCTCGATCACCCCGAAAGGCTACTGCCGGAACAAATCCACATTTTTCTTGTGCAGCTTTCTCTTGTTTTGAGGGTTTCGTAGAAAGTTGAAACTGGATTTTGGTCATGATCTCCGGGTAAATCTGCTCTAACTCCTGAGTCAAATATTCTGGGTGATACCCGTGGTCTAGTAGGATTGGTAAAATGAATACTCCTCACTACTAATATAGGGTAGGCAATGCCCACCCTACTAATGTTGATTACTTTATGTGAAGACTATAGCGGACGGTAGACGCGATAGTTGATTTCGGGGAAGATATTATCCATTAACTCGACTTTTTCCAACCAACCACTGTCAACTTTGCCGACTTTCACATCTTCGTAAAGCTTGTTGAACCGCATCAGGTGCGATCGCGTCCGTCTAATTGCATAGGGTACCATTGTTCCCGTCCGCATAATAAATGCCCAGTCAGAAGATTGTGCTAATAACAATTCCCGCGCCGCTTGGTTGAGTGCTTTCCACTGCAATTCATCCTCTGGTTCCAAATGCGATATTTCAATCATCCGTTCCGCAGCTTTGTGCAAATGCGGATAAATCCATGCATTGGTTTCGTTCAACCAATATTCGTGGAAACCCTTGAAACCCCAACTTGACTGCGAAGGACGACAGACTTGCTGTGTCGGCTGATCTCGCAAATAGTCTGCTAAATGAGTCATTTGATATGTTTTTTGGTCATACCACGACTTGCGGAATAAGTAATCGATAAACCAGGGGCCTTCATACCACCAATGTCCAAATAACTCTGCGTCATAAGGCGAAACGATAATTGGCGGGCGCTGCATTATACCATAGAGATGCTCAGATTGCCGCTCTCGGTTATACATAAAGTTGTCAGCATGTTCTGCTGCCTTTTCCCTAGCCCAATAAGGATCGTAGAGTGCCTTATCTGATAAACCTAAGCCACGCCCCGTAATTTTGTGATACTTAATGCCCGTGTTTTTCCGTTGTCCATTGGGCATAATGTAGGGCTTGATGTACTCATATTCTGCTTCCCAGCCCAAATCTTTGTAAAATTCTCGATATTCTGCCGCCCCAGGATAGCCCACCTCAGAAGACCATACCTGTTGGGAGGATTCATGATCTCGACCAAAGACAGCAACACCAGTTTCTGTATAAATTGGCGCATAAGTCCCAAAGCGCGGACGGGGACGGGCGTAAAGAATGCCATGCCCATCTGTGAGGAAGTAGCGTAATCCAGCATCAGCTAGCATCCGGTCTAAACCTTCATAGTAGGCGCATTCCGGCAACCAAATGCCTCTGGGTGCTTGTCCAAAGTTTTGTTCGTAATGCTCACAGGCTACCTGGATTTGCGCCCACACCGCCTCTGGATACATTTTCATCAACGGTAAATAGCCATGGGTAGCGCCGCAGGTGATAATTTCCAGGTTATTACTGTCTTGGAACCCCTTAAAAGCTGTCACCAAGTCACCGTTGTAGCGTTCCCATAGCTGACGCGCTTCGCTAAACTCAGTAGCGTAATGTTCGGCTAAATAACGAAGATGCCCGTTATTGACATTATGTTCTGCTTCTAGTTGTATAAGTTCTTCTAGTTGGGCTAGGTGTGCTTCATAGCGTTCTTGAAGCAGAGGATCGCGAAGCATTGACACCAAAGGGGGTGTCATACTCATCGTGATTTTAAAGTCAATACCGTCTCGCTTTAAGCCTTCAAATACTTTCAATAAGGGGATGTAAGTTTCTGTGATGGCTTCATAGAGCCATTCTTCCTCCAGCACGTAGTCACTTTCTGGGTGACGAACGAAGGGCAGATGTGCGTGGAGTACAAGCGCGACGTAGCCGATAGACATAGTGATTTTGGGGTGATACTTGTAAGTTGAAGGTCGAGAGGTTTGGCTGAAATTAACAATATTTTAAGACTTTATGGGAATCGTAAGAATAGTTTTCAATTGAGTTCAATGCAGTATTTGTGAGAGTACAACATTGTTGTGCCTTCACCGCCTTTTATTATTAACTAGTTGTATAGCAAGGGACTGGGGACTGGGTGAAAAGTCTTTTTGCGTCTAAGTTTCATCATCTGTTGATGTCCTAACCACCTTGGCTATTGCTATAAAACCTGCCTATTTGTTTATTGTATAATTTTGTATTGAAAATATTTACTCAGGTTCAATGCCTGCTGATCATAAGCGTTCTGCCAATTTGTCAGCTAATGCACCATCAACAATTCAAGGTGCGTTAATCTACTGCATAACACACCCTCTTTCTACTTAAAATTTATATTTCTTCATATAAATTGAATTTTTATATCGCCCACTTAATTTGACTCTGGGCTTGCTTCTTCTTCTGGGTTAAAAAACGTAATTCCTCAGACAAAATAGTTTTTCTGTTTGTATCCAAACTATGGCGACAACCCTTTTCATAGAAGGGCGTAGCGCAGCCCGTCGTAGACATTGCACCTTTTATTCTTCATCCCGATATAACTCTTGCAAGTCTTGTAACTGAGTCTTCCGAGAAATCCGGCGATATTTTTTACTTTCTAGCTTGGGTTCGTATTGACTCTGCCCTTTGCCTTTGCTTTTGCTTTTTAACTTCATGGTAGATTCTGGATCGGCTTGTTCGTGTAGCTGTGTTTGATGAGCGATCGCCGCGTCCAAAAATTCTAAATAATGTTCATATCGTTCCCAGTCTCCCCGCACCGCACACTCAGGCTCGTCTCGATGCAGACAATCACTAAACCGACAGCTAGCAACTGCTAACCGCTTTCTAGCTTCTGGGAAATAATGGATTAATTCTTCTGGTATACAATCCATATCCGGCTGATTAAAGCCGGGAGTATCTGCCAGTAAACCACCCTTAGGTAACTCAAATAATTCTATATGGCGAGTGGTATGGCGACCACGAGCTAATTTACCAGAAACTTCTCCGACTCGCAGCTTGGCAGAGTCAATCAGCGTATTAATCAGGCTGGATTTACCCACGCCAGAAGGCCCAGCAATTACAGTAATTTTATTACTCAAATATCTGGCGGCTTGCTCAGTATTTATACCATCTTTAACACTGATAAATATTGGTTGATAGCCCCATCCAAGAAGGCGATCGCTAACTTTTTGCTGTTCTGGCTCTGAAATTAAATCACTTTTATTCAAACATAAAAGCACATCCAACCCAGTAGACTCAGCCTTAATTAGAAACCTGCTCAGTTGATAGGGTTCCAAAGGCGGATCGGCTACGGCAAATACCAAAAGGATTTGGTTGACATTGGCGATCGCGGGACGATCTAATTCGCTGTGACGGGGTAACACCTCAGCGATCGCTCCGCGTCCCCCAGCCCAATCTGGCTCTTCAACCACAACGCGATCGCCTACCATCACCTGTTGTCCGATTTTTTTCAGGCGTGTCCGGCGAGTACAGAGGAGGAGAGGGGGATAAGGAAGATGAGAATCGCGATCGTTCATCTCCCTCATCTCCCCCTGTTTTTGATCCAGCTGTACTCGGTAAAAATTAGCCTGTACAGCCACCACCGTACCCAATAACTGTCCAGTTGCGGCATCTGTCATTGGCTAACAACTGGACGGCGCACTAACAGAGAAAAATAACTAGTGCAGTCTGTAATTTCTTCAACCTGATAACCTGCCATTGTCAGACTATCAGGAACCTGCTCAATCGGCTCACCAGGGTCTAGCCAGACTTCTAGTAAACCTCCCAATGGCATTTTTTCCAAACATAATTTTGTCCGCACGAAATTAATCGGGCAAGGGGTGCCGCGTAAATCAAGTTGAGCATCGGGAGTTGAAACAGAAGAGGGCTTCATCACTTAAATAAATTTCCCAAGAATCCTTCTAGACCACCTTTACCAGTGCGATCGCCCTTAATTTTAGCTAGCTTCTCCAATAGTTCCCTCTCCTCTGGGGTGACTTTGTTGGGAATATCAATTAATACGTTTAGCATGTGATCCCCACGACTGACTGGATTACCTAAGCGAGGTACGCCGCGATTTTCCAACTTCATCACCGTATTCGGCTGAGTTCCGGCTGGAATAATCAATTCTACAGGGCCATCTACCGTATCTACCTCTAATCGGCAACCTAAAATCGCTTGCAGGTAGCTAATTTTGATTTCCGAGAGAATATTAATGCCATCCCGTTGGAATTCTTCGTCCTCATTTACGAACAAGTAAACGTACAAATCTCCAGGAGGACCACTACGTTGACCGGCATCTCCTTCACTAGAAATCCGCAAGCGAGTGCCATTATCCACCCCAGCCGGAATGGTAATTTTGAGTTTCTTGGTGACTTGATTTGCGCCCTTCCCATCACAGGCATCACACTTGTCTTCGATTACCATCCCTGTCCCATTACAGGTGGGACAAGTCGAGACTTGAGTGAAACTGCCAAAGGGTGTTCTCGTGACACGGCGAACTTGACCCGATCCGCTACAAGTCGAACAAGTCCGGGGGCGGGTTCCAGGTTTAGCACCAGAACCGCTACAGACTTCACAATTTTCTAAATGTGAAATACGAATTTCTTTTTCGCCACCAAATACCGCTTCCCGAAAGTCTAACTTCAGGTCTAGTCGCAGATCATCGCCCCTCGCAGGCCCACTGCGCCGTCTTTGTTGCGTGGGACTACCCATACCGCCAGCAAAGCCACTAAAAATGCTTTCAAAAATATCGGCAAAACCACCCATATCGCCGACATCTTGGAAGCCAGCGCCAGCACCTGACACACCCTCTGGCCCAAAGCGATCGTAACGAGCGCGGGTTTCTGGTTCCGAGAGTACCTCATAAGCGCGGTTAATTTCTTTAAAGCGATCCTCCGCCCCCGGCTCTTTGTTCACATCTGGGTGATACTTCCGGGCTAAACGGCGATAAGCTTGCTTGAGTTCTTCTTTGTCGGTGTCACGAGAGACACCCAGGATTTCATAATAGTCGCGGGCCATATAGCAAAGGTAAAAGTTAGAAGGAAGAAAGCAGAAGTCAGCAGAACATCACTCACGGTCACTTGCTACTTTACGGTAAGGCGTTTTGCTTTACAGAATATGTAAGAGCAATACACTATCCTTTAAAGGGCGACTTGCCGGAGGTCAGGCAGAAGGTAAAATTAATTTTTGTTAATAACTGATTTTACCCTTTACCTTTTACAAAAATCACCGACAAATCTTGAGCAACAGGTGCTTTCCTCGTGGGAGACGACAAAAGCTATAGAAGTTCTGATCAGGGGAAGCCGCTGCTCAGACTTCATCACTGCCGAGTCGGTTGTCTCTTTTACAATTGTGCTACGTAGGAGAGGAAAACCCCGCCCATTAACCAGAGGTGCTAGCCGCACCATTCGGTGTGGAAAACCACCCTTATGCAATGGAAGTGCATCTGAATCGGCATACTGCCTAGCAGTAATTTGCTTCTACAATCTAGCAAACCCCTGGGGTCTTGTGAAACTTCGCTAAATCTATAATCAATATTAAGTATTTTAAAATGTCTTAATAAAAATCTGCAACTTAGGGGAATTGGGAAGAAGCAGGGGAGCAGGGGGAAAAGAGGCATTGGGAATTGGGAATTGAGAATTGGGCATCGATAAGAGATAGGGGCGACAAGGAAGAGGGGGGAGACTTGGGAGAGACTTGTTGAATAATTCTCCCTTTATCCTCCCTGTCCCGCTTGTCCCCCTTGTCCTCCTTGTCCTCCTTGTCCCCCTCATCCTCCTAATCTCCCCTGCTCCCTGCTCCCTGCTCCCCTACCTCTTCCCTAATCTATCGCCTCATAATCAACCTGTGTAGTACTTTCTTCGTCAAAATCAAAGTTGAATTGTGGTATTAGTGTACCGTTCATTGGTGAGTCTACTTCTGGGGTAAAAAGACTAGCTGAAGCCTCCTCAATCTCATCTGTTTGGCTGTTAGCTCGGTTATAGACATCAGCACCAATTGCAAACAGTGTTTGTTGGAAGTCGTCTAAGCGCTGCTTAAACTCCACAGTCGAGATAGCGGAGTCAATCATTGCAGCTTGGAGTTGTAAAGCTTTTTCACTAGCCAAAGTCTTCATCTGCTCGCCGATAAAGTTGCTATTATCCTTAATCGTAGATTCGTAACTAAACAACAGATTATCTGCTTGGTTTTTGAATTCAACCAGTTCTTTACGTCTTCTATCTTCTTCAGAAAATAGTTCGGCCTCTTGGCGCATCCGTTCAACTTCGTTAGTACTCAAGCCACCTGTATTGGTAATCCTGATACTCTGTTCTCTACCTGTGCCTTTGTCTTGGGCAGAAACCTTCAGGATGCCGTTGACATCAATTTCAAAAGATACTTCAATTTGCGGCACACCACGGGGCGATGGCGGAATTCCTGCTAGCAGAAACTTGCCAAGACTCTTGTTATCCCGTGACATTGCCCGTTCACCTTGGAGAATGTGAATTTCTACCGAGGTTTGCCCATCAACTGCTGTGGAAAAAATTTGTGACTTACTAGTAGGAATTGTGGTGTTGCGTTCAATAATTTTGGTGAATACTTCACCCAAGGTTTCAATCCCTAAAGACAGGGGGGTGACATCCAATAGTAAAAGATTATCGACTTCCCCACCCAAGACTCCTGCTTGGATAGCTGCTCCCAATGCTACCGCTTCGTCAGGGTTGATAGAGCGATCAGGAGCTTTGCCGTTGAAAAATTTAATCAGCGCGTTTTGGACTGCGGGAATTCGGGTAGAACCACCTACTAAAATAATCCGATCTATGGCTGATGGTTTGAGCTCCGCATCTTTGAGTGCTTGGATCATTGGTTCGATGGTCGCTTCAATTAATTGTCCTGCAAGCTCTTCAAATTTAGAGCGACTGAGTTCCATTTCCAGATGCTTTGGACCGGTTTCATCAGCCGTGATAAACGGCAAGTTGATGGAGGTATTTACCATGCTGGAGAGTTCAATTTTTGCCTTTTCTGCTGCTTCCCGTAGGCGTTGCAATGCCATCTTATCTTTGGAAAGGTCGATTTTCTCGTCTTGCTGAAAGCGTTCCATCATCCAACGCACGATCGCATTATCAAAGTCGTCTCCACCCAAATGGTTGTTACCACAAGTTGCCTTAACTTCAAAAACGCCATCCCCAAGTTGCAGGATCGATACGTCGAAAGTCCCGCCTCCCAAGTCGAATACTAAAATTAGCTGCTCTTGGTCTTGCTTTTCCAATCCGAAAGCTAAAGCCGCAGCTGTTGGTTCATTGATGATTCGCAGGACTTCTAATCCGGCAATTGTGCCAGCATCTTTAGTGGCTTGTCTTTGAGCATCCGTAAAATATGCGGGTACCGTGATCACTGCTTGCGTGACTTCTTCACCCAAGAAGTTTTCCGCATCCTGCTTCAGCTTTTGCAGGATCATGGCGGATAGTTCTTGTGGCGTGTAGTTTTTTGAGCGAATTTGAACATCGACGGTATCATCTCGACCTTTGACACAGTTGTAGGGGACGCGATCGCGTTCTATGTCAGTGTCTTCCCAACGTCGTCCGATAAATCGTTTAATACTGTAAATTGTGTTTTCCGCATTGGTTACGGCTTGGCGCTTTGCCAATTGACCAACCAAGCGATCGCCACTCTTCCCAAATCCCACAATACTTGGAGTAGTTCGTCCACCTTCAGAATTGGAGATCACCAGTGGTTGACCGCCCTCCAAAACTGCGACGCAACTGTTGGTAGTGCCTAAATCGATTCCAATAACTTTTCCCATATTAGCCAGTATTTTTACTGAGTCTTTCTGCTTTAGTATGTCGCGGACTGACTTTTTTATATGAACCAAGGCTAGCGGATAACATCTGTGGAACCCATATTGCTGGTAGCAAGAGAGAAGTTGAAACACAGAGAGTTATCCAAAGCCTTGTCCAAGTTTTAGGCACGCGATGCCCGTCCTTGCTATAACCAGGCACTTTTGGTCAGCGAGACGAGCGACTACAGCTTAACTGAAGGCTTGACTCGACTGATCTTCCTCCGTAGAAGGTGTATCTTCCTTTGGAGCAGCTACTTTGACCATTGCATGGCGTAGCACGCGATCGCCCAAGTAATATCCGCGCACTAACTCTTCTAACACTGTTCCTTCAGGATGTTCATCCGTAGGTTCCCGCATTACTGCTTCGTGCAGGTTAGGATCGAATTCTTGACCTTCAGGACGCATTGGTGACACACCCAACCGCTTGAGGCTATCTACTAATTGTTTGTAAACGCCTTGGTAGCTTTTGTGCATGGTCATTTCGCCATCAGATTGTGGTTTGAGGTGCGATCGCGCCCGCTCAAAATTATCGACCACTGGCAGCAATTCTAGAATCGTGTTCCGCTTCATCTGCGTCTCTAGCTCTTCTTTTTCTTTGCTAGTGCGTTTCCGGTAATTCTCAAAATCAGCAGCAATCCGCATATATTGAGTACTACGCTCTTCTAGCTGTGTTTTGAGAGACTCAATTTGTTGAGTCAGTTCTGCCAAAGCTGCCGTTTCCACTCCAGTGTTCTCGGTTGCAGCAACACCAGTTTCTGGATTGAAAGTAGCTGCATCTCCCGATACATTAGTTTGGGCTGACACTTGCTCTGTCACCTCGCTACCAGATTCATTGAAATTAATTTGGGCTGGGAAGTCACTCTTCATTGCTTGCTTTACCTCTGTTGGTTCACCCAATTGCTGGCTAGTATTGTTTATCTGTTTATTTTCATCCATCATTGTCCACTCATTCCAGATGCTTGCTATTTATGGCAGTGTATCTCCATTGCTTGCAACCGTCCTCATCCACGACTTGCAACTGAGGCTGATTTTATTGCCGACAAGTTTCTGGAAGTGATGTAACCATTTTCTTATTGTGACAAATGGTGAACACGTTAGCGTAGGCACTATTAAGGCGGGAACCCGAACGAGTAGTGTACCTCTAGGAGTGAGTAATTTGAAGGAGTGGCGCTTAATCTCATTCGCCCCTATGACTAAAAATTTGTTGATTGAGTGAGTCAAGAATTGATATTTTCTCTACTATTACTTATTTTTCACTCACCATTTAGCGAGAACTCCGAATAACAGTTTTCGTTGCTCAGAAGTTCAATGACTTTTTTGGCAAATGAGAATTCTATCTCACAGGCTGGGAATACTTTAAGCAGAGGTTCCCCTACTCATTCGCTCATTTATGACTTACTCGTCACCACAACGGCGCAGTACCGCTCTAACTACCAGAACAGAGTTTTCGCCCTTTGGCAACAAGCTAGTGCAATCTGGCTATGTCAATACCGAACAGATGAGGCAGGCACTAATTGAAAGCCGCAAATCTGGCCGACCCTTAACGGAAGTACTAGAGTCAATTACTGGGCAACAACTATCACCTGAGTTGCTCAGGCAATACAAAAAACAGCAGCTATTTGAACTTAAAATACTATACGGTGTTGAATTTCTAGATCCGGAAGTCAACTCCATTGGCAACACGATGATGGGGAACCTGATTGAAACCCTCATCCCAGTAGATATCTGCCGTCGCCATCGTTTAGTACCACTGTCGAAACACGAAGACCAAACCCCGCCCTCAGTTTTAGTGGCGATGGTCGCTCCAGATAATCTAGAGGCTTCCGATGACCTGAACCGCATCTTGCGCCCCCAAGGTTTGGCATTGCAGCGCATGGTGATTACACAGGAAGACTACCAGCAGCTAATCAACCAATATCTGGATGAAATGGCTGTTAAGCAAAAGCATCTGGAACAAGAAAAGTTTACAGATATTAATCAGGATTTAGAAAACCTTGGAAATCTCGATATTTCGGATGCTCCTGAAGAAATGGAGGCCGATCTAGGAGCAGCGATGAAGGGTGCAGAGGATGCTCCAGTCATCAACCTAGTGAACAGAATCCTGGCTAAAGCCTTGCATGAGGGCGTTTCTGACATTCATATCGAACCACAAGAAGAAAACTTACGCATTCGCTTTCGGAAGGATGGGGTACTCCGTGAAGCTTTCGATCCCCTACCGAAAAAAATCATCCCGGCGGTGACAGCCCGATTTAAAATCATCTCGAATCTAGACATTGCCGAACGCCGTTTACCCCAAGATGGACGCATCCGGCGGCTGTTTGAGGGACGTAAGGTGGATTTCCGCGTGAATACCTTGCCCAGTCGCTACGGGGAAAAGGTGGTGCTGCGGATTTTGGATAACTCTTCAACACAACTGGGATTAGATAAGTTAATTACCGATCCAGAGACTTTACATATTGTCCAGGATATGGTGAGCCGCCCCTTTGGTCTAATTTTGGTGACTGGGCCAACTGGTTCTGGGAAAACAACCTCGCTGTATTCTGCACTATCAGAAAAGAATGATCCCGGAATTAATATCAGTACTGTGGAAGACCCAATTGAGTACAGTCTTCCAGGGATTACTCAAGTACAGGTGATTCGGGAAAAAGGGCTGGATTTTGCGACTGCGTTGCGGGCTTTCTTGCGGCAAGATCCAGATGTGCTACTGGTGGGTGAAACGCGGGATAAGGAAACGGCAAAAACAGCAATTGAGGCTGCCTTGACTGGTCACTTGGTATTAACTACCTTACACACCAATGATGCCCCAGGTGCGATCGCTCGTTTGGGAGAAATGGGCATTGAGCCTTTCATGGTTTCTAGTTCTTTAATTGGCGTTCTAGCTCAACGTTTGGTGCGGCGCGTATGTTCTGAATGTCGTATTCCCTACACTCCTACAACCGAGGAACTGGCTCGGTATGGTTTATCAGCTTCTTCTGATGTGGGAGTCACCTTCTATAAAGCTAACACCTTGACATTAGATGCGATCGCAGATGCCAAAGCCAAAAATCAGCTTTGCTCAAAATGTAATGGTGTTGGCTACAAAGGTCGTTGTGGTGTTTATGAAGTCATGCGAGTCACCGAAACCCTGCAAACTCTGATCAACGAAGATGCACCCACGGAACGCATCAAGGAAGTGGCAATAGAAGAGGGTATGAAAACCTTGCTGGCTTACAGCTTGGACTTAGTGCGCGAGGGTTCCACCACTTTAGAAGAAGTAGAACGAGTGACGTTTACTGATACTGGTTTGGAAGCCGAGTTAAAAGCCAAACGCAAGACTGGCCTTACCTGCCGCAGTTGTGATGCCACATTGAAACAAGAATGGCTGGATTGTCCTTATTGTATGACATCTCGATTTTGAGACTAGTCATTGGTCATTGGTCATTAGTTGATGCTTAGTAACTTTAAACAAATGACAAAAGACAAAGGACAAACAATAAACATTAAAAGGAAGCAGAACTATGGAAATGATGATTGAAGATTTGATGGAACAGTTGATTGAACTGGGTGGCTCGGATATGCATTTATCCGCAGGTTTGCCTCCCTACTTCCGCATCAGTGGCAAACTCACTCCCATCGGTGAGCATGTATTGACAGCCGATCAATGTCAAAGGCTGATTTTTAGTATGCTCAACAACACCCAGCGTAAAACCTTAGAGCAAAACTGGGAACTGGATTGTTCTTATGGGGTTAAAGGTTTAGCACGTTTTCGGGTCAATGTTTATAAAGAACGTGGTTCTTATGCTGCTTGCTTACGGGCATTAAGTTCTAAGATTCCTAACTTTGAAAAATTAGGTCTGCCAGATATCGTAAGGGAAATGACAGATAAGCCCAGAGGACTAATTCTGGTGACAGGCCCTACAGGTTCCGGTAAGACAACTACCCTAGCGGCGATGATCGACTTGATTAACCGCACTAAAGCAGAGCATATTTTAACGGTGGAAGACCCAATTGAATTTGTCTACGAACCAATTAAAAGTTTAGTTCACCAACGACAACTGGGTGAAGATACTAAGAGCTTTGCTAATGCTTTGAAAGCAGCTTTGCGGGAAGATCCAGATATTGTTCTGGTGGGAGAAATGCGCGATTTGGAAACGATTTCTTTGGCGATTTCCGCAGCAGAAACAGGACACTTGGTATTCGGTACTCTCCACACCAGTTCTGCCGCCCAGACAGTTGACCGGATTATCGACGTTTTCCCCCATGAAAGACAAACCCAGGTGCGGGTACAGTTATCTAACTCGTTAGTGGCAGTATTTAGCCAAACCTTGGTGTCCAAGAAAAACCCTAAACCTGGTGAATATGGTCGGGTGATGGCTCAAGAAATTCTGATTGTCACTCCTGCTATTTCCAACTTGATTCGAGAAGGCAAAACATCTCAAATTTACTCAGCTATTCAAACTGGCGGAAAATTGGGGATGCAAACTCTGGAGAAAGTTTTAGCTGATTTTTACAAATCAGGAACGATTTCCTTTGAAGCCGCGATGTCTAAAACTTCTAAGCCAGATGAAATCCAACGTCTCATTGGGAATTCTACACCGCAAGCAGCCGCAGGTGCAAAACCCGGTGCAGCGGCCAAAGTGCATTAAAGGAACTAGGGAGATGAAGGAGATAACGGGAAAAGATAACTAAAGAGTAATAACTCCTCACTCCTAACTCCCCACTCCTCATGCCAAATGAATAACAACTATTTTGAATTTATTTATGCCAAACTTCGTTGCCCGTGTTCGTGATTCTCAAGGAAAATCTCGAACAGAAAAAATTGTTGCCGAATCCTTAGTACAAGCTCGTACTAATCTGAGAGATCAAGGTTTTGTCATCCAAGAACTCAAGCAATCTCAAGGATTTCAACCAGATATTGCCCTAAAAAAATTCCAGAATTCCTTAGTTAAGGTTTCTGTGAAAGACAAAGCCGTTTTTTCCCGTCAATTTGCCGTTTTGATGAATGCGGGTGTTGCGATAGTTAGAAGTTTAGGGGTACTTTCCGAACAGTGTAGTAATACTAAACTCAAACAAGCCCTGATTGAGATTAGCAACGATGTTCAAAGCGGAATGAATCTTTCAGAGTCAATGCGAAAGCATCCTGACTGTTTTGATGGATTATATGTGAGTATGATTCAAGCTGGTGAAGTTGGTGGTGTTCTAGACGAAGTATTAAATCGTTTAGCCAAGTTGTTAGAGGATGTTGCTCGTCTACAAAACCAAATTAAATCAGCATTGTCTTATCCAACTGTTGTGGGTTTTATAGCAGTTTCCATCTTTCTCGGTATGACCATTTTTCTTATTCCCGTTTTTGCAAAGATTTTTACAGAAATTGGAACTGAATTACCACCTCTAACCCAATTTTTGATGGACACTAGTCTATTTCTCAGAAGTCCGAAGGTTTTCGTGCTTCTCGGTATTCTTGTAGGAGGGAAAGTTGCTTTTACACAATACGGTAAAACTCCTGTTGGCCGCATAACAATTGATCGTCTTTCCCTCAAAATGCCGTTGTTTGGTGACTTAATTCAAAAATCTTCGGTTGCCCGCTTTAGCCGGACTTTTGGTTCTTTGACTCGTTCAGGTGTGCCAATTTTAACTTGCTTAGAAATTGTCAGAGATACATCAGGAAATCAGGTAATTGCCAATGCCATAGACGCAGCCCGTATGGAGATTCAACAAGGAGGTATGATTAGCCTTGCTTTACAAAGAGATAGTGTTTTTCCGGCTATGGCAATTCAAATGATTAGTATTGGAGAAGAAACTGGAGAATTAGATGCAATGTTGATGAAGGTTGCCGATTTCTATGAAGATGAAGTCGAGCAGGCAGTAAAAGCAATGACTAGTATTTTAGAACCAGTGATGATTGTAGTTCTAGGGGGGATGGTTGGAACCATTTTGCTAGCAATGTATTTGCCTATGTTTAAGGTCTTTGAAAAGCTAGGATAGAGGATTAAGAATGAAGAGTTACGAGTTAGAAGTTAGGAGTTTAAACTCTTTATTTCTGAATCCTCATTTTTAACTCTTAACTACTTAATTTTATTTCTAACTCCTAACCATTTAAAAAACTATGACTGTGCAAAAATCTCACTACGAAGCGAGTTTGGCAGAGTACAGCAATCATTTAGCTGCGATCGCCTTACTAAAGCAATATCGGCCATACTTAGAGATGATTCCCAGTCTGCGCCGTCCCGATGAAAGTGTCATTACTATCCCCTTGCCAATTGTCCGTCTTCGCAACACAGCTACAACGACTCCACAAACAGTCTGTTTACCCTGTGATGTAGCAATTTTGATGTGCGATCCAGAATGGAAAATCAAAACCGGAGCCGAAATTTTAATCTTTATTCATCGCGCTCACGAAGACTTTTCTGATTTGTTAGGACGTTGGCGACAAACCCAAGTTTTCCTAGACAATGATTATGAGTGGTTGATGCCTTTGCGTCACAGTCATATTTTGAGTGAGGGAGCTAATACAATATATCCTCTGTTTGTTGTTTTTAGTGATACCTTAGAACGCATCCAACGAGGACTTGTAGGAGCCGAACTTCCATTTATTATCCAAACTTCAGATTTGCTGCTTGAGGAAAATTTTACAGACACTTTTTGTCCAGAAATCCCACCAGCTTAGAAAAAATTAGGAGTTAAGAGTTTTCAATTGCAAGTTTTAAACAAAACCAGAGATTTTTAAGTCTCAAATTTAATTTTTAACTCTTAACTCCTAACTCCTGTACAGACGCGATTAACTGCGTCTCTCCTAATTATTACCTAACAAACTGCGGCATAATTTCGGCAGCAGTGAATATTCCATAGATGCCGCGTTGGTGCAATTGCTTACCAGCTTTGAGATATCCAAAAGCAGGGCCGCAGACATTAGCTGCCATGCTGGTTTCATCTCCCAAAGTAAAGGTATGGGTGGAAATCTTCCCTTCAAAAGTGCGCCCTGTTACCTTAACGTTAGTGCTGAGGGGCTTTTTCGGATTGCGAGTATCAACTACACCACCAACTGTAACGCGATCGCGCCCCACTATTCCCGCTACCTCTAGCATCACATCATCAGCGTGTTCCATATTCTTCAAGGTAAGCACGCCATTAGTTTTATCTAGTAGTGCTTCTACTTCTGCGTCAGTCATCGCCCTAGCGGTTTCCACTGTATAACCAGGGATATGGCCAATGTCTTCTCGCACAGTGGCTCGGTAAGCTTCCCAGTTGGCAATTCCTACTCCAAAGGTAATTTCGACTTGATGAATTTCGGCGTAGCTTTGGGCTGCTAATGCGGCGGCGGCGGTTAACAGTCCGGGTGTAGCACCGCAGCCTGTCATATAGGTAATTCCGGCTGCAAGGAGTTCTTCTTTCATCGCCAGTAATTGTTCTACGGCAGTGGTGCGCTTAATTGCATCCACTAGCACTCCACGCCAACCAGATTTGATAAACTCCTTGGCTACAGAGGGGATAAAATCATTTGGTAGGTTAGGTAAAGCCAGAAAATACCCATCCACAGGTTGAGCTATTGCAATTACATCCTGAATACTTTGATTTGTTAATGTACCAACTGGTTCTAAATAACCTACAGAACCTTGGGACTGGTAGGTTGCAATGCATTGTTGAGTATTTAAACCTTCAGCAGCATAAGCGTAACCTTTTTGATCTGCTACTGCGACTAAAACCATTTCCTGTTTAGCAGCAAGTACTTTGGCGGCGGCTTGTCCGAGTCCACCGAAACCTAGTACTCCTATACGTATCGCTGACAAGATATTTGCTGTACTCATAGTCAATTACTGAAGTTGAATCACAAGCCTTAAAACTTTACCATCTCAGCTTGTGGCTGAAGGCTGACAGCTTTTAGCTATAAAGGTTAATTATGCTTCATTATCCTGGTTTGTTCTCTAAGCAAATCAGTTTATTCACCAGAAATTCTTGCTGAGTGATTTAGGCTTGAGCAAATTTTCACGCGAAGTAGCAGCAAAAATCTGAATATGCTTTAAAGCAATCCTTTTTATCACTACTATTTTAAGCAGCTTGGGCATCGCCACAGTGATAATCAGGTAAACTTGCTGTTCACGCGTAAATATTATTTTAAGTATAAAATTATAACTAAAATAGGATTATCTTACTTAGTTAAAGATATAAGGCATATCCAACTCAGAACATTTTTAGGTGCAAAAACATTGCGAGATGCGGTAGGAGAAGCATTAGAAATTCAGATTGATGCTCAATGTCACAAGGATTGAAAAATGGACGTTGAAGTTCCGGAAATGGTGACAGCGTAAGCGATAGAAAGCTTGCTATACATAATATACATAAAAGATCATGCGATCGCTTATTGTATTGACGAGTGTGTAAGCGTAACCAACCGTGGGCATTGCTAACTTACCACTTTGGTTCTTGGTGCAGGTGCGCCACGCAGCATTCCTTCTGTACTAAGGTCTTCATCAATTTCTTCCCAATGAATACCGTAGCCACCTCCGCACGTTTCCCATTTTAATCGTTGTTCAAGGGTAGCATTGAGCAGCCTGGGATACCAAACTAATGGCACTGTGATTGTTCGCCCGTCCATCAAGTCAACACTGATCGTTTCTTCAGTAAAACGTACATCTTAAACTCTTTCATCTGCCCGAACTGCCAAAATACCCATCCCAAGCCTCCAAAAGTTTTACTTGATTTTCTTGTACTAACTCTTCTAATTTTCGCAGTTCTTTGGGGCTAAAGCCAATGCTACTTGATAAACTGACTCGCTCAAGCCAAAACTTAGCTGTTGAGTCATCCCGATCAATATGAATGTAGGGTGGCTCATTACTATCTGGGAAAACTTAAGAAAATAAGGCAAATTTCATGATGGTGATAAAGTTTTCCAAGAATTTTTATATTTTTGTAAATTACCTTGCTGGGTATATTGCCTCTAATGCTTGTTCTTAGGGCTTTTGCCGTTTACCTAGCAAGCTCAGTTTTTACCTTGACTAATCAAGGAGGTTAAGAGAAACTAACTAAATACTGATGTGACTGCTTATAAATTTAATAAGTTTTGTAAAGATTCTGAGATATATATATTGAAAGATGGAACATTATTTAACAAATGGCAAGTTTGTATCTAAGTAAAAATGTTCCTACGGCTATATTTATAGCCTTCTGCTAAGGCAGTACAATTTAAGCGTACTTATCCTGATTGGCCAAGAGCATGGAGACATTAGAGTTCATAATCTATCCAGACGGTCGGGTACAAGAGAAAGTCACTGGTATTGTGGGGGCCTCTTGCGCTGAGGTTACAGCAGCAATAGAGGCACAATTGGGGCAAGTACTTAATCATGAGCCAACCTCAGAATATTTCGCCGCGAAGTTGCAGCAATCTAATGTGGCGAATACGCACACCACTTACAGCGATTGGTAAGTTTTCACAGTAGTTTAGTGTTATTAATTCACAACCACCATGTCACACTTTAGCCAAATTAAGACTCAAATCCGTAACCTTGATTCTTTGAAAGATGCTTTGACCGAATTGGGCGTAGACTGGAAACCCGGCCCACGCGAAGTCCGTGGCTATCGCGGTCAAACCCATCCTGCGGAAGTTAGTATTGAGCAGGAAAATGGCTATGACATCGGCTTTAGATGGAATGGCAAGGAATATGAATTAGTAGCTGATTTGCAATATTGGCAGCAAGACCTTTCTGTCGATGGATTTTTGCGCCAGGTAACGCAGCGATATGCTTACCAAACAGTTGTGAAAGAAACCGCTCGTGTTGGTTTTCAAGTCTCTGAACAACAAAAAAATGAAGATGGTTCCATTCGTCTGGTAGTACAACGCTGGAGTGCGTAATGGCTGATTTTCTGCCGTCGCCGGAAGAACAAGTTGACAATCGTTCCGGTTTAGAACCAGAATTAGGGGGTTTTTTAAGGGATGCCCCAGAACGTTCTGGTTTAGAACCGGAATTGGGCGGTTTGTTGCGCCAAAATGGTGTTTATGTTGATGAAATTACCTGTATTGGTTGCAAGCATTGCGCTCATGTTGCACGTAACACCTTTTATATTGAACCAGATTACGGGCGATCGCGCGTGGTTCGGCAAGATGGAGACGCTGAAGAAATTATCCAAGAAGCAATTGATACTTGCCCGGTTGATTGTATTCACTGGGTTGATTACACTGAATTGAAAAACTTAGAAGAAGAGCGCAAATATCAAGTAATTCCCGTAGTGGGTTATCCGGTAGAACAAGCCGTTGCTGCTAGCGAACGTCGGCGTAAAAAGCAAAAGTTAAAGACCAAAAAATCTCGTTATTAACAAAAAACATTAAATCAATAGAATAAAGGACTGACTATATCCAGTCCTTTTGTTTTTCTTAAATATAGTTAATTTCTGACAGCTTTTCGGTAAAGTCTATTAATCCAAAATCGTTATGGTTGACTTCATTTGAAATTTAGAGGGTCGTGTTGTGAAAGTAATTTTTCTACTTTCGCCTCGTCTAACCTAGCGGTTAATCTTCTATTGAAGTAAATAGAAACTGGCACAAAGTTTGTACCAGTTTTATAGGTGACATTAAACAGATTAATTTACTTATTCATCTGGAAAAGTCTGTACCTTGCCATCAGGACTGAGAACAACTCGAATTCTGACATCTTGTCCGCGTGTATTGGCGGAAACAAAAGGTTTACCAACTTCAGGCATCCCAGTGCTATCAACGAATTCTCTTGCTGCCTTATTAAGAGGAAAAATTCGTTCAACTGTGCCGTCAACACTGACTATCAGACTGTACTCTAATGTTTGTCCTAGTCCAGTAGGTGGTTGCCAACGCTTTTTTAGGTATTCCCTAGCTTCTGCTACTTGAGGTGTATCAAATAATGTACCAGTAGCCACTTCTGTAGATTTAGGGGTTTTGCGTGCATCTCCTAATTGGTCGATGAATGGATTGTTCTCCGCAGTTCTAGACGAAGGAAGTTGTGAAGCGGGTTTTTCTCCAGTAGAAGGTTGCTGTAGGGAATTGATTCTTTCGTCTAGCTGTTGTGAGTTTAGTGCAGAGGTATTGCCACGATTATTATTGGGTATGCTCTCAAGAGACGGAGGGAGAACTGGTGAGATATTAGTTGGTAAGCTGCCTGGGTTAGAAGATAGTCTGGGTGGCAAATTCCGCAACTGAGGGAGAGTTCCAGCTTGGGGATTTGACCCTGTAGGGTTCTGTCCAAGATTTGGTACTATGGCTATTTCCTGTCCTGGGATTTTATTTGATGGTGCCTTAGCGTTCGCGGAGCGCCTCGTAGAGAAGCTCGCCGTTCGCGTAGCGTCTCCCAGAGAAGGCATCGCTGGATTACTAGGAAGGGTTGCAGTCTTGCTCTGGGTTGTTGTCAGTGCATTATTGGGAAATAGAGGTTGCGGTGCAGAAAAACTAGAACTAGGGGCTGTTAAAGGTGCTTGGGGCAAAGTAGATGTGGAAAGTGGAGGAGTGGAACCTAGCAAATTATCCGATGGAGGGATAATTCCAGGTTCAGGCGTAGGAAAGTTTAGTGAGGTTGAAGGTTCTAAGGCAGTCTTTACTGCTGCTGGATCTGATGTTTTGGCTGTTTGCTGTTCTTTTCCCCTAATGCTGTTAGCATATTGCCAAGTAACAGGTAAGAAACCTACACCTAATACTAATACTGCGGCAACAGGTGCCCAAGCGGGGAACCTCAGAGTCGAACTCGTGCTGTTAAGAGTTGGGAGTGCCATAACATCAGTTGAGTATTCATCTAAAGCGCTGGCCAAATCGAATAGTTGCAGCAGACTGAGTTTAATTACGGGGCCGGATGAGTAGTTGGCGAGAGAACCGAGAAATAAATTGTGAGTTAAATAGCTGCTTGGTTCTAAGCGGATATTTGCCCCAGGAAGTTGGGTGCTAAAGGAATTTAATGTTTTTGTTGAGGACTTTAATTCCGGCTCACCCAGTGCTGTGGTTGATTCCTGGGTACCGGAGAAACTAACCCAAAAGCTTTCTGGAGGCTGTTGGAGGAATTCCTGTACGTAGTTTGTGACTGCATCACATAAAGCTTCAAGTTGCTCGCGATCGCCCCGAATTGGAACTCTGTGTTCTTCTGGGAGTCGGGGATCATCAAAGCGTAGTTCAAAGCTTAGGTGTTTGAGGACAGTTTTCCCCATCCAACGGGACAGAGGCGAGCTTTGGGCGAATACTTCTAGCGTGCAAGTAGGTGGTGTGTAGCGACGAATTACAGAATTTGATAGAGGCATGGCAGGAACTGCGAGGAAGACTATTTGAGATTTTGCAAAAAGTTAAGCCAGTTGCTTGCAAAGAAAAGTTGAAACGGTGGATTCCTTCTGAGTGAAGGAAGTTGGTCAGGTTTCTCTTGTTATGTAGTCTTGTACTAGGAGGAAGCATTGCTGATAGTGCATCGCTCAAGAGCTAATGACGATCAAAAGAGTTTCCCGATCTAGCAAACAAATCACAAGCAAATTTTGATTGAGGAATTTCAAATTTCACATCTAAAATTTTGTCGAACCGTCTATAAGTGCTAGCCAGAGACGGCGATGTCCACCAGGGGCGCTGTAAAAAAGTAAATCTACAAGCAGTTTTAGTGCCAGGTTGGTAAGTAAATCTGTTGAGATTTTCTCATCCTCTTCCATCCGCTCTTGGTAGGTGTTGCAAAAAGCATCAATATAGTCTCCAAGTAAGGCAGCCTGGTGAGGTTCCCGGTTATTTTCTGCCATTTGTTCCAACAGACCGACAGCGCGGCGAATCAATTCCTGGTGCTGTTTGGCTAAGTAGCAGATGATCAGAACAAGCGATCGCGCTTCTTCGACATCTAGCTTTTTTCGCCCTCCTTGACCTTTACGTAGGGGATTTGACTGGCGCAGTCGCCATAAAGCTACGCGGTCTGGCACTCTTGACTCTAAATTCAGATCAGTTGCCGCCGAAAGCATAGCCTCTGAACCAATCCCAGTTAAGGTTTCTAACGCCAACAGCACCAAGTCTAATTGGGTTTTGATATTGTCCCATTGAACTGTGTTTGGAGCTGGAAGCTTGATTAAATCCTCCCACTGAGAATTTGGCGTGGCTGAGTTGGCGGCCGAGTGCATAACTTTTAGCATAGGTGATCAAGCTGATAGGGGATGTTGCTGTTACCCATTTTGAAACCAGACTCTCAAGCCTCAAACTTGGTTTCCCATAGCTATGAGCTAGAGACTTCAGCTAGATTTTTCTATGTGGTAAACAGCATGTATCTTTGTCCTACTCTAGATGAAAATTTATTTTCAACAAAGTAGAAAAGTATCAATTCTAATTAAGGTTTACCTGACTTTCACTGCTAATTCCGTACAAGAGTATAAATAAACTATTGTTTTGAATGCTAACTGCTAATTATGTAGAATACCTCCTACATTTATTTGCGGTTTGAGATTTTGAAATTTCTTGATGTTTATTACTTGTTCTGAATGTATACATAATTACTATACAAATCTTTTACCTGTTTGCTAAAGGCGCTTCTTACTGCTTTCCCTTTCCATCATCCCATCTATGTGTAGCGTTTGATTTCAGGACATCGTGGACAACATCAGGATGATTGATATCTTCTTGAAACTAATTAGGACTTACGCAAAACTACACGCGGTAGGGGCAATTTATGAATTTCCCTAAGATGAAAATCTTTCTTTTCGGCTATTGTTTGCCTAAGTAACGCGATGTGCGACTTATTCTTAAAACTGACTTTTCCCGTTAAGTCTTGAAAGACTTGCTGGCAAAGGGTTTAAGAAACAGCACAGCAAATACGGTACAGTAATTGAAATTGGGTGCTAAAGGTAACAAGCAATGCTGGACTGGTGGGAAAAGAATTTTGCAACCATATCTCTAGGCGATCGCCGATTGAATGAGCGTGCAATGTCAATCGGGTATGCTCTAAGTTTGGGATTCGGCAAAGCGCTGTCGGAAGTTTTCAGTAATGGAACCGTACTTAAAAGGGCTTATGAGTTTTTGCTAATCCAAAAGTGCAATTTCCCAGCGTGATTGAGCCGCATTGCCAAATGACTGCGGAAACTGTTGCAGAGTGCGACGTAGTGCTGTGTGTTGGAGACACGACTTTTTTTGATTATGGCAGTATTGAGGCTAAAAAAGAAGGTTACGGCCCAATTGGTAAGGGAGGTAACGGTTTAATATTACACAGTGCTTTAGCCATAGAATCGGACAAAGGCCAGTCCCTTGGTCTGTTGTGGCAAAAACTTTGGAATCGAGAAGCAAAACAGAAACCGCCAAAAGATGAAACTCCAACACAGAAGAAAAAACGGCAAGCAGCAGCACGTAAAGAAGCCCGAAACCGTCCCTTTGAACAGAAAGAATCTTACAGGTGGGTAGAAGCGCTCACCACTATAGAAAACCTTGTGAGTAAGCACACGCAAGTGATTCATGTTTTCGACCGAGAAGGTGATATCACAGAAGTTTTCGATAAAGTTCGCCAACTCCAGCACACCGGAGTTCTTATTCGCGCGGCTCATAACCGCAGTTTAGATTCCGAGAGCGAGCGTCTTTGGTCAAAACTCCTTGCACAACCTACCAGTTTTGAACAGGAAATCGAATTACCCCAGACTGGACAGCGTTCTGCCCGTAAAACCAAGCTGGCTGTGCGATTTTGTCCGGTCAATCTCCGTACTCCCTATCGTTTTGATAACCGTGAGCCTCTACCCGTATATGCTGTTTATGCCACTGAGATTGATTGCCCAGATGGTGAAACACTTGTGGAGTGGATGTTGTTGACTACGGAAGTTATTGCAGATGTCCAGATGGCTTCTACAGTTTTACGCTGGTATACTTATCGTTGGCGTGTTGAAGAATACCATAAAATTTTTAAGTCTGGATGTCAGGTAGAAAAATATAGGCTTGCTGCTGATGGGATGAAGACCCTCATTGGTTTTTTTAGCGTAATAGCTGTTGAGCTTTTGCGCTTAACTTATCTCCACCGCACTCAGCCCTTAGCCCCTGCCATTGAAATTCTTAATCCCCTTGAACTCAAGATTTTAAAAGCTAAGTCTCCCAAACTCCCCAAAGTGCTAACAGTTAGCTGGGCTGTTGAAGCTGTAGCTCGTCTTGGCGGCTACTTAGAACATCGAAGTAAAACACCTATTGGTATCCAGGTACTGTGGCGAGGTTGGTTAAAATTACACGACCTCTGTGAGGGTTGGCAGCTTGCAAAAGAGACTTAACGGGAAAAGTCAGATTCTTAAAACCCCACTTCCATTTCTCTCTCCGAAAGGTCGAGAGGCTTTGATTATTGCTCCCCTTCCCTTGTAGGGAAGGGGTTGGGGGTTAGGTCTGAGAGAAAGTTGCACACGGCGTTAAGTAGGGGCGCAAGGCATTGCGCCCCTACTTTCACATTGATTGCTACTTTTTGATGTGAGCAATGGTAACACCAGTACCGCCATCTGCTTGTTCTGCTGGTTCGTAGTTATTTACTCTGGAATGCTGTTGCAAAAAAGCGTGAACTCCTTGTCGTAGCTTACCAGTGCCGTACCCGTGAATAATCCAGATTGGGCCTGTAGCTTCCGAAATAGCTTTATCTAAAATGTATTCGGCATCAGCCACCCGTTTACCGCGCAAATCGATGGTATTTTGGGAAGTCCGAATTTCTGGGACATTTTGTAGTGGGGTTACTGCTGCTGGGGCTGGTTTGGCTTTAACAACTGGTTCGGGTTTTTGACCATCTAGAGATTCTACATCTTGCAACTTCACCGTCATCTTCATTAGCCCAAAGCGAACGCTTAACTCCCCATCTTCATCGGGGGCGGCGATCACATCTGCTATCTGTCCCAATTTTGGAACGCGGATGCGATCGCCTACTTTGGGCATAAACCCAGGTTTTGGTTTTGCTGGCGTTGCTGGCTGATAAAGCTGGCCAATTTGATTCAAAGCATTGGTGGCTTGCTGGGCTTCTTGGGCTGTGGGCGTACCTTTTTGCAAACGGCGAATCACTTGGGCAATTTCACCTCTTGCTTGGGCGATCGCTTGTTGGACAGCTATTTCCTGTGAAGCCCGCAAACTGCTTTCCCTCTCTTCCAAACTTGCGGCTTTTGCGGATACTTCTTTGTATAAACGTTCCGCTTGCTGCAACAAACTTTGGGCTTCGGCTGCTTTGGTTTCCTGGCGACGACGTTGGGCTTCTAAGCCTGCAATCACCTGGTTAACTTCATCTGTAGCCTCTCCAACTTGAGTTTTCGCCTGTTCTACCACTTCTGGCTTTAATCCCAAGCGCAGGGCAATAGTTAAGGCATTAGAACGTCCGGGGATGCCCCACAGTAGACGGTAAGTAGGCGAGAGAGTACTTTCGTCAAATTCGACCGAGGCGTTTTCAAACCGCTCATCTTCATATTTCAGAGCTTTTAGTTCGCCAAAGTGAGTGGTGGCGATCGTTAGTTGAGCATGGTTGGCGAGATATTGCAACAAAGCGATCGCTAACGCACTACCCTCAACTGGATCGGTTCCTGCACCAACTTCGTCGAGTAAAACGAGTGATTGGGGATTGGGGATTAGGGATTGGCGATTAGGAATTTCCTTTTCCTCAGTTCCAAGTCCCCAGTCCCCAGTCCCCAGTCCCAAGTCCCCAGTCCCCAATGCCTCTAAAATTCGACTAATCCGGCGGATGTGTCCAGAGAATGTGGATAAACTTTGCTGTAAGGATTGTTCATCGCCAATATCTGCCAGCACTTTGTCAAACCAAGGAATTTCCACTGGTTCGCGGGCGGGGACAAATAAACCCACTTTAGCCATCAATGCTGCTAACCCTAGAGTTTTTAAGGTTACAGTTTTACCACCAGTATTTGGCCCGGTAATGGTTACAACCCGAATTAGCGGGTTAATCAGCAAATCTACAGGAACTACTGGTTGCCCTTGTTCGTGTTGTTGTTGCCACACTAACAAAGGATGTCGTAAGTTCCGTAAGGTAATGATTTCCTTGTCTTCACGCTGGATAAATCGCGGGGGATTCGCTCCTAGCCAGAAACTATAGCGGGATCTAGCGGTTGCCATATCTAAAGTGGTGGCGATCGCCAACAATCTCTCTAAATCTGGTTTGACTGCGGCGACTTGTTCCGTCAAAATACGGCGAATCGCTTCTTCTTCGGCTTGTTCTTTTCTAATGATTTGCCGCAGTTGGTTGCCTAGAGGCACTACGGAATTCGGTTCTACGTATAGCGTTGCACCACTAGTAGATGTGTCGTGGACAATACCAGGGATAGCATCTTTTTGCGGTGCTTTTACCGGGATGACAAAGCGATCGCTACGTTGCGTAATTAGCTGTTCTTGAACTGCCCCAGATTTTGCCTGTAAGATATTTTGCAGCTTTTGGGTAATTTGGCTGCGTAATCGCCGCAAATCTGTGCGAATTTCTCCCAGTTTTTGACTCGCGCGGTCAGTTACCTGGGCCCGTTCATCAATACATCGGTGAATTTCTTGTTCTAGTTCTGGATAAGTCCGTAAATCGGCAACCAACTCAGTCAGTATTGGCAAATCTTCCTGATTGTCGATGACACGGCGCAAACTTCTAGCACCCGCGAGGGTGGTGGCGATCGCTAACAGTTCATCTCCTGCCAAAACTCCACTGCGTTCTGCCCGTTCTAGGGAATCGCCAATATCTTGAATTCCCTCAAATGACAGTCCCGTAGTCAGACGATTTTCTAGTTGGTAGACTTCTTTGGTTTGCTCTAACAACTGTTCGCTTTGGGTCTGAGAATCGGGTATTTTCAGATGACGCGCAGCTGTCGCCCCCAGCTTAGTTGCCGCAAAGGTGGCAAGGTGCTGGCAGAGGCGATGCCATTCTAATAGTTCTAAGGTTTCAGATTGGATCAAGGTTTCAACATCTAATCTGAAATTATCGTAACAATTCTAGCTCCTAGATGGCTAAATCTTAAAGGAGAAAATTTCGCTTTATTCAACTCAGCCAGATAGCGTGTGGTAATCACCAAGTAACAAATAGCACATTGAGCTATCTTTACTGAGAGATTACCGTAACACAAACTGTCATCAAAAACAATACAGAAACTAATTTAAGCAGCAACTATTTCCTTCACCAAAACGTAAGGCTGAACGATGAGAGTATTAAATCGCTTACTGCGCTCAAGATTCCATTCTCCCACTTGTACTGTTGTGGGTTTGGTAATTAATTGCTCATCAATCCATTGTTCTACTGATGGAATGTTATCACTGGCGATCGCTACTCCAACATCCACCAAATCTAACTCCGGTGCTACCAAAATTACTGCATCTCGTTGTACATGAGGAATTAGCCACTCCCACTCTGCCTCATCCAAAATTTCTGTTAATTCCGCTTTTAAATCCGACATTATTCCTCAATTTGTATTACCTAACAAATTATCTTACATTTAATAGACGCGATGAATCGCGTCTCTTTCTCATTTCAGCTAAACTTCAGATTTCATTTCATCAATTTCAAATAAAGATACAATTACTCCAGCGATTGGAATAGATATAAAAACACCTAATAATCCTGCTACTCTAGCACCTACTAGCAAAGCAAAAAATATCACTACAGGATTAAGGTTCAGCGCATCTTGCATAATTCGGGGCGAAATTAAGTTGTCTTGTATCTGCTGGAGAACAATACAAGCTATCAATACTTTCAAGGCTAACCAAACACCTTGAGACAACACAAATAGAGTTACTGTGCTTACTCCTAATGTCGCTCCTATACCAGGAATAATATCCAGAAATCCGACTATTATTGATAGTATCAAAGCAAAAGGTACTTTTAATATTAAGAAAACCAGAAAAGTTGTACTTGTTAGAAATGCACTTAATAATAACTGCCCTCTAAAAAATCCTAGAAAAGATCGTCTGATTATATTTGTAAATCTATTGCGGCGATGTTTTGGGACTATTTTCAAAATAAAATTCCACAACTTGTCTCCATCTAATAGCATGAAGAAAGCTACAACTGCAATCAAGATAAAAGTCACAAAATTCGTCATAAACCCTTGTAAAATAGCCAAACTAGTTACAAGACTTGATACAGCTTGATTCCGCAATTGTTCTTCAATGAAACTTAAATCTATTTGTAAATTACGGCTTCGCAAAAATGCTTCTAGTCCTTCTAATAAAGGTGCTAAAGAATTTAAAAACGCAGTGATACTATTAATTAATTCTTGTCCTTGAGATAAAACCGTTAAGCCCACGGTAATTATCAGACCGCCTATAATCACAATACTGAGTAAAAAAACTAAGCCAACAGCTACACCGTGGGGCAAAAAACGCCGCAGCCCTTGTACGGGATAGCTGAGTAAAAAAGCCAAAATTGCCGCAAATGTAAAAATAACAACGACTGCTTCAAAGTAAGCTAAAAGCTGTACAATCGCCCAGCCAGAAGCAACTAGAAGCAAAAAGCGGACTAACGCCAGATTATTTAATCGCTCCCAAAAATTCTTGGCTTCAAAGCCGCTCATAATGCTGTTTAGGGTGAAATTGATGATAGATTTGCCCAGCAGTTGCATTTAAGCATAAAGCCTGACTCATTGCTAGAGCGCATTGACCTTAAACATACAGAGGTCAAGGTGCGATCGCTACCTCCCTAAAGCATATATCTGTTGTATCTCTAGATTCATCGTCCTAAATCATGCATTTCGTTAATTACTGTGGCACACTTTTGTGTCAACGCTTCCAATTCTTCTTTATTACTGGAACTGGGAGCATTAATCAAGTTACCAATTCTGACGGTGATGGGAACTGCGTGAGGTAGTGACGAGCCTTTTTGTAAAATCTTCTCAGTACCCCAGACACTTACTGGTAATATTGGGGCTTTTGCTTTTGCGGCTAGCAGCAATGCGCCTCTTTTGGGATCTGTAATTCGACCATCTGGGGTGCGAGTACCTTGCAAGAAAACACCGACAGCCCAACCTGTATTGAGATATTCTAGAGCGGAACGGATGGCATTGCGATCGGCATTTCCCCGACTCACCGGGTAAGCACCGTACAATTTAATCGCTTGCGCCAAAATAGGAATCTTAAATAATTCTTCTTTAGCCATATACGCCACTGGACGACGTACACAATTAGAGACAATGGGCGGGTCAAAGTAACTAGCGTGATTACTCACTATCAGTAGCGGGCCTGATTGAGGGACATTTTCCGTACCATAAATCTGGCCCCGAAAGTAAGCGTGAAGCATGGGGCTGACGACTGACCATTTAAAGGCATGATAAAGTGCCAGACTGATGAATGGTTCGCGGTTTTTGTCCACAGAAGATAATGCAAATCAAACTGAATTTAGCATACGCGATCGCAACGCCCAGATCAAACTCAAGAAATCTGTAGAATGGAAGACTTTGGAGGGATTTCTCTAAATCATTCGTGAAAATAAGATCCACGACAACTTTTACGAAGTTGGGGATATGGACACCGCAGATTTTCACAAATCAAATAGGATTGTTATGGTTACAAATTATCTGGATCGATACCTTGCTGTTGAAGACGATAACGCAAGTCTTGTAGGGCTTGTTGAGCCTGTTGAGCCTGTTGCCCTGCCTGTTCTATGCGTTCATCGGGGGTAGGAAAGCGTGAGCCAGCTTGATCAAACCAAAATAACCAGTCTCGCTCCCAACCTTTATGAATCCCCGCAGCTACCCCAATTCCCAACTGCAACTCCGGTATCCAAAACTGCTCTTGCGACTGCAACATAAATTCATCATCAACCCGTCGATACACTTCAAAGGGAGCATGATTATCTCGTAGCCAATATTCTGGATTGTAGATAACGTAATACAATACCCCTAAATCCAGATATTTGCCCATTTTAATATCGTATTCTCCACCATAGGTTTGAGAGACGATTTCGACAACCAAAATGGGTGGTGTCCAATTCTCTTCCCAAAGCACATAACTAAGTCTTCCATTCGGCGGTCGTCGCCGTCGTTCTACACCCAAGCTCAAAAAGCCATCGGGGACAATGGATTTTCTCGGTGCAGTTGGGAGGTAGTAGATACCCATGTCTACACCAAAGAACCAATCGGTGCGATCGCTCCAAATAGCGGACAAAATAGCTAACAGTAAGTTAGGAACCAGGTTTTGCAGTTCGTTATCCACAGGAGTATCATCAGAGTCGGGGAGTTCAGCCGCCGTTGGGAGCAGGGGTAGGGGAATGGAGTATTCCATAGGATAAGTTCCCTCGCAACAATAAACCCATTTTATGATCTGGGAATACTAAATCCAGAATTGTCAAGATTTTGGTGGCAGAACAATGACTCTAGTCAGTATTCCCGGATATCGCGTCAGTGAAGAACTCTACAATGGTTCTCGCACTGTGGTTTATCGTGCAGTTCGAGAAATTGATTGAGAACCTGTAGTGATTAAACTGCTGAAAAATCTTTATCCCAGGTTCTCAGAATTAGTACAGTTTCGCAATCAGTATACCATTGCCAAAAATTTTAACTCACCTCTAATCATCCAAACCTATAGCCTAGAACCTTACCAAAATGGCTATGCATTGGTGATGGAAGACTTTGGGGGAATTTCCTTAAAACAATATTTTACTAATGTAGAGAAGCGATATATCGCGTCTCTAAATGATTTTTTGCCAATAGCGATCGCACTGTGCAATACCTTAGATATACTCTACTGCTAGCGTATTCTTCATAAAGATATCAAACCCGCCAATATTCTAATTAATCCCGAAACCAAACAAGTTAAATTAATTGACTTTAGTATTGCATCTCTGCTATCACGACAAACCCAAACACTGATCAGTCCAAATGTATTAGAAGACTTACAACAAGCACAATTACAAGTTGTCCAAAGTGAGAAAATGTCGGCGCTAGGTAACTTAGTTGCAGGGGTAGCCCATGAAATGAATAATCCTTTGGGCTTTATTTATGCCAGTCTCCAACAAGCTAAACCCACTATTGCAGATATTGTTGAACACTTAAAACTATATCAAGAAAGTCTACCCAATCCCAGCCATAAAATCAAAGGTCATGCCGAAGATATTGACTTGGATTATAGTTTATCAGACTTACCCAAAATAATTGATTCTATGACAATGGCGTGCGATCGCCTCCGCAACATCAGCACCAGTCTTCGCACTTTCTCTCGTGCTGACAAAGATTATAAAGTGCCGTTTAATATCCACGAAGGCATAGATAGCACGATTTTAATTCTCAAACATCGTCTGAAAGCCAATGAAGAACGTCCAGAAATTAAAGTGGTAACTGATTATGGAAATTTCCCCCAGGTTGAATGTTTTCCTGGGCAACTCAATCAGGTATTTATGAATATTCTAGCCAATGCTATTGATGCGCTAGATGAATCAAATATTGGACGGAGTTTTACAGAAATTCAGTCCAATCGCAACCAAATTAGAATTAAAACCTCCTTAGAAAATGAAGGTGTGAAAATTGCGATCGCAGATAATGGCAATGGGATAAGTGAACAAGTGAAAGAAAAGATTTTTGACCACTTATTTACTACAAAAAGTGTGAGTAAAGGTACAGGATTAGGATTAGCGATCGCTCGTCAAATCGTTGAAGAAATCCACGGCGGAAAATTGAGCGTTAACTCAGTTATGGGTAAGGGTACAGAATTTGTAATTGCAATTCCGGTATGATTTTTGGCTCTTTTTGGTTGGCTAAGGAATGAATCAATCAATTCAACAAAAAATTTTTGAACACTTATCTAAGTAGGTTGGCGTTGATTGTAATTCCACACTAGGAAAAGGCGCAGAATTTGTCGTAACCCTACCTATAGAAGCTAAAAAAATTAAACAGGTAAATCAGTAGCACTCTGGATATTTTGTAAAATCAAATTAGGGCTATTACGTTTAATCAAGCCAGTTAAGACTTTACCTGGGCCAATTTCTATTACTCGCTCGATACCGTTAGCTGGTAATTGCAGACAAATTTCTCGCCATCTTACAGAACCAGTCATTTGTTTATTCAGGCGTTGCTTTAAAATACCAGCATCAATGGACGGAACTGGTTCGACATTAGATAAAACTGGCACAATCGCGGGTTGAAATTCCACAGATTCTAAAATGTCTTGGAATTCCGCGGCTGCTGGTGCTATTAAATGTGAATGAAATGCTCCAGAAACTTTTAAGGGAATCGCACGCTTTGCTTTAACTTGAGTCATCACTGCTTGTACAGCTTCAGTCGTACCTGAAATTACCACCTGAGCCGAACTATTATCATTTGCTATTACCACATCAGGCGTTTCGGCAATGACTTTTTCCAACTGTTCGCGGTCAAAGTTCATCAAAGCTGCCATCATCCCACCGACGGCATTATCCATGAGTTCTGCACGACGCTTTACTAGATATAAACCAGCCGACCACTCAAAGACACCCGCTATATAAAGAGCGGTATATTCTCCTAAACTGTGACCAGCAACTAAATCTGGCTGGTGTCCTCGTTCTCGAAGCAGGTCAGCAAGAATGCTTTCTATCACATAAAGACTTGGCTGAGTATATACCGTCTGTGATAACTTCTCTTCTTGAGTTTGACAAATTTCAGTTACAGACCAACCCAAAATATCCTTAGCTTTGGCAAGCTTGTCTTTAGCGGACGGTATATCTAATAAATCCATTCCCATTCCCAGCGCTTGGGAACCTTGTCCGGGAAACACCCATGCAGTTTTTGTCATTTGTCAATAGTCAGTGGTCATCGGTCATTTGTCATTAGTCATTGGTCATTCAGAAAGGACAAATGACTAATGACAAAATATTTATCTTCCCCATTGGAAAATTGCCGCGCCCCAGGTAAGACCGGCACCAAAGCCGGATGTCGCAACGATATCATTGGGTTTAATTTTACCTTGTCGCACTGCTTCATCCAAAGCTAAGGGAATGGAAGCAGCAGAGGTATTACCATACTGGGCGAGATTACTTATGATTTTATGTTCTGGGATATTTAGGCGTTGAGCAACGGCATCAATAATGCGCTGATTAGCTTGATGTAACACTAGCCAATCTATTTGGTCAACCTTAAGGTTAGCTTGAAATAAAGCTTTATCTATGATTTCTGGGACTTTTTGCACAGCAAAGCGGTAGACTTCTTTGCCGTTCATAGTAATAGGTTGGTAAGTGCCTTTAGTGATATTTACACCAGGGAGTAATTCTTGGGAACTTGCTGCATAAGCAAGGTTGAGGTGATGGTTTTGAGTGCCATCACTTTTAAGGGCAAATCCTAATAAGCGATCGCTTTTAGAAGCCTGTAACACTACTGCTCCTGCACCATCGCCGAATAATACACAAGTCCGACGATCTTGCCAATCTACCCAGCGAGAGAGGATATCTGCCCCTATCAACAGTACATTTTTATAGACACCTGTTCTAATGTATTGGGCTGCTGTAACCAGACCAAATACAAAACCAGAGCAGGCTGCTGTCAAGTCAAAGGCGACTGCGTTGGTAGCTCCTAATTGAGCCTGTACTTGACAAGCACTACCAAACAAATCATCGGGGGTGGAAGTCGCTAGTAAAATCAGGTCTAGGTCTTCTGGTCTAATTCCCGAAGCTGCGATCGCCCGACTGCTGGCAGCAGTAGCTAGTCCACTTAAGGACTCAGATGACACCGCTAATCGCCGTTGGCGAATTCCCGTTCTTGTGGCAATCCACTCGTCTGATGTTTCAACTAGTTCAGTTAATGTCTGGTTGTGTAGGGAAGTTGCTGGTACTGCCGAGCCACTTCCGGTAATTGCTATGCCTAAGTTTTCCACTCCTAATCTCCCAAGCTATCAGCTTTTGTCCTTTGTCATTTGTCCTTTGTCATTTGTCCTGTGTCAGTTGTCAGTTGTCCTTTGTCTTTGACAAATGACTAATGACTAATGACTAATGACTAACCGCTTTCGCGCTCTAGGATATATTGGGACTGAATTCGTTGTAGCACCTGGTTGTCAACAGCTTCTTTGGCCATGCGAATAGCATTGAAAATTGAAGGTGCTTGTGAGCTACCGTGACCGATAAAACAAACTCCTGCCACGCCTAACAACAAAGCACCACCGTGTTCTGCATGATCCATGCGTTGCTTAACTCGCTTCAGGTTTGGCTTTAAGAATGCTGAACCGATTTGACCATGCAATCCTTGGGGTAATTCTTCCCGCAGAATTTGCAGAATCACTTCTCCAACTGCTTCGGCAAATTTTAACAGTACATTACCCACAAAGCCATCGCAGACAATTACATCGAAGTGACCGGAAAGCACATCACGCCCTTCGGCATTGCCAATAAAATTAATTTGAGAATTTTCGCGGAGCAGTTGGTGGGCGCGGACGGCTGCATCATTGCCTTTAGAGTCTTCTTCACCGATATTCAACAAACCCACTTTCGGTTCAGTTGTACCTAAGACATACTGACTGTAAGCCGATCCCATGACAGCAAACTGCTCTAAAAACTTCGGACGGCAATCTACATTTGCGCCGACATCAAGTACTAACACTGGCTTACCAGCAACAATTGTCGGAAAAACAGTCCCGATTGCTGGACGATCAATTCCCGGCAATCGCCCTAGGCGAAGCAAGGCTGATGCCATAGCTGCCCCAGAGTGACCGGCAGAAAATACGGCATCTGCCTTTTGCTGCTTGACTAAATCCATTGCCACATTGATAGAAGCCTTGCGTTTGCGTCTAACTGCATTTAAAGGCTCCTCATCCATTGCGATCGCTTCCTCAGCAGTCACGATCTCCACCTGCGCTAAATTCGTTTTTGGCGGCAAGGCACCTTCTATTTGTTGGGGATCACCAACAAGTAATATATCTACACCCAATTCTTCCTTTGCTCGCAGTGCGCCAGCAACGATTTCACCGGGTGCGTGATCCCCTCCCATTGCGTCAATTGCGATCCGTACGCGAGTCGATCCCATTGCTCAGAGCTTTTAGAAACCTTATAAATTTTACCAGATGGCAATGCCCGAAAAAGCTTAACTTTCTGATTACCAAATTACTTCTGTTACTATTGCAACAATTTTTGCTGGCAAGCTCAAGATAGCACGAATTGGGTTTTGGGGAATGGGGAATGGGGAACGGGGCAGGGGGAAATGACCTAAGCTTTGAGCCAACAAGCTTTGCGGAACATGGATCTGATTCCCCCACTTCTAGTAAGTGGTTCTCAAGGGAGGGGTCGAATCCCCTTTTTGCTCCCTTGCCCCCTGCCCCCCTACCTCCTACTTCCTACTCCCCAATCCCCAACACCCAGTTAACTAGCGTCCGAACGCCGTAGCCGGTTGCTCCTGCGCCGTTGTAGCCATTTTCTTTATCTGTCCACACTGGGCCAGCAATATCTATGTGCGCCCAAGGGGTTTCTTTGACAAATTGTTTGAGGAAAAGAGCAGCAGTAATGGCACCACCTGGACGCGGCCCTGTATTTTTCATGTCCGCAATCCCAGACTTTAGCCCTTCAAAATATTTTTCTTCCATTGGCATCCGCCAAATCTTTTCCCCTGAAGTTTGGGCAGCTTTCTCGATTTGGGAAGCTACGTCATCATCGGGAGTGTACAAACCAGCAATATCATCACCCAAGGCAATGACGTTAGCACCGGTTAGGGTGGCTAAATCCACGATCGCATCTAATCCCAATTTGTCAGCATACACCAAGGCATCTGCAAGGGTTAAACGTCCTTCTGCGTCGGTGTTGTTCACTTCGATTGTTTTGCCGTTTGATGCGGTGAGAATGTCTCCAGGGTGCATGGCGCGACCGCTAATCATGTTTTCAGCTACCGCCGAGATAAAGTGAACTTCAACATCTGGTTTAATTTGAGCAATTGCTTTTGCCGCCCCCAAGGTAGCAGCTGCACCACCCATATCCATTTTCATGGTTTCGATGCCGCTACCAGCACCTTTAATATTCAGTCCGCCAGAATCAAAGGTTACACCTTTGCCAATAATTGCTAGTTTCTTTTTCGGTGTACCTTCTGGTTTGTAAGTCAGGTGAATGAATTTAGGTGGCAACTCTGAACCTTGCGATACTCCCAAAAAAGCACCCATACCCAACTTTTCACAGTCTTCTTTTTCCAGAATTTCTACTTGTAAACCGTGGTCTTTTGCGATCGCTTGGGCAGTTTCGGCTAAGGTAATTGGTGTGACTGCGTTGGCTGGTGCTGCCACTAATTGCCGTGCCAAATTTACCCCAGAAACAATTTGATTGGCGAGGGTGATGGCTGCTTCTTGTCCACCGAAACCTAGTAAATCGATGCTTTCTATTTGCGAACCTTTATCTTCTGGTTCTGATTTAAAACGAATATCTTGGTAAAGTGCTAATTCCACACCTTCTGCGATCGCTTGGGCGCTTGCGGCTGGGTCGTTATTCCATAATGGAAAACTAAATCCCAAGATTTTGCTTTTCTGCTTTTTTGCTACTCTGGCCACCGCAGCAGCAGCGCGTCTCAAAGTGTCGAGTTTGAGTGCATCTGGTTTACCCAATCCTACCAGAATCAATTTACGTACTGGGCTACCAGGATTCACACGAGTGAAAATTGTACTGTTGGCTTTACCTTTAAATTCTTCTTCCGCAATTAGTTCTTTTAAGACCCCAGAAAACTTTTGATCTAAAGTTGCTAGTTCTCCGGTTAATTCTACTGCATCTTCAAATAATCCAATTACCAAACTATCGCCTGCCCACTCTAGCAAAGGCTTATCACTAGGTTGAATTGTCATTTTGGGATTTTATGTAAATATTCCTTCCTGTACCAGTATTGCTCAAAATTCTTTTTTCAGGATGAGGGAAATGAGTATTGGGCATGGGGCATTGACAAAGAGGCAGAGGGCAGGGGGAAGGGTGTAGGGGAGTAGGGTCAGGGTGCAAGGGAGTAAGGGAGCAGGGTGCAAGGGTGCAAGGGAGCAGGGTGCAGGGGAGCAGGGTGCAAAAAGGGGATTCGACCCCTCCCTTGAGAACCACTTAGTAGAAGTGGGGGAATCAGATCCATGTTCCGCAAACAAAGCTTGTCGGCTCAAGGCTTAGGTCATTTCCCCCTGCTCCCTGCCCCCATTCCCCATTCCCTATGCCCCAATTGTTGTATCAATGTCAAATTTGCTCGCGATCGCTGCTATTATTTCTTGCTCAAGTGGTGTAGTCTTATTGTCAAGCTGGGCAATTTTTTCACACTGAACGAGCAAGGGTATAGCAAAATCACGATTCAACTGATTGAGCAGTATATCTAAAGACTTAGGTGATTTGATATTTTGGGCAATGGCATCCAACGAGGTAGGACTGAGTTTTACAGCTTGTAATTCTGGCAAAATTTCTTCCAAAGTCTTATCTGGATGGCTAGCCAGAATCATGTGAACTAAGATTTGATCCATGACGGCTTCTTGAGCGATCGCACTTTCGAGATACTTTTCACTTTCTGCTTTTAATGTTGCCAAAGTCTGTGGCGATGCTAGGGAAGTTGATTCATCTAGCTTGGCTTCGTAAAATCGACAAGCAGCATAACCCAATGAATAGATCATTGTTGCATTTGAACTAGCTGCGATCGCAGCACCCGCTAAAGGCACATTTCGCAGTAAGCCTAATCCCGCAGCTTTCAAAAGACGACCTCCACCCAAGGCCAGACCAAAAATTGCTAAGATTTCACCTTTACGGGCAGGATCTTTTAAATCTAGCCCGTAGTCAAATGCAATTTGATACAGCATTTCTGACTGCAATTTTGTTGTCGCTGTTAAATCAATTGCCAACAATGCAATTGCTACTCCTGGCAAAATACTAGTGGCTAGTCCAACAGTGCCTGCTTGAGTCGCTTTTTCCACCATGATTCGGTGAGCAATCTGGCTGGGTGATTCATTTGGATACTTTTGTTTGAGCTTATTTACCGCAGCTTCTGCTTTTTCCAAATCAACGGCATCAGTAGTACCAATTAGCCAATTTAGATTTAATACTCCAGATAGTTTTCTAATCAGCCAATTTTCGCTGAGGCGATTCACAACCTGACCACTGGTTTGAGTTGTTTGCTCAATGAACTTGTGTGTTTGTTTCGCTGTTGCTTCTCCCACCTCTACTGCTGTGTCTAAAACTGTTTTGCCAGTCTGAGCAACAGTTGTAATAAAAGACTCTAATACAGACGGTTCATTTTCTACTGATGATTGAGCCTGAATTTTGATTTCTGAAGTTTCTCTAGGTGAATTAACTAATTTATTCACCTCTATTTCTTGCTGGGGTTTGTCTGCCATTACTTGACACCATCCTGTAAAGCCTCTCTAAACTTGTAGCGAATTATAAGCGGCTCTACATCTCTCTATAAACGTAAATATCAGTTGAAGATTAACTATTTTCTGGGTTGCCGCAGGCATCACACAATTAGAAATTAAAGCAGATCGCCAGCTATTTTTGAAGCGCCTGCTGAAAAGTCTTGATGGCATCCACATGATTCACCATAAGAATGCAACGTAACAACAAATCCAGATCGATTCCTTTGACCTCCTCACTACTGGAAACCCTCTCATAGTGAAGTGCCTTGTCCTCTTTCCGCAGGTGATAAACTTCTAACACACCATCTTCCCTGAACCACACTTCTGGAATCAAGAGCCGCTTATATGCCTCTAGCTTATCGATACCGCCACTCGTAAACACCACTTCAATCACCAGATCGGGACGCACTCGACCTGGAGCCAGTTTATAAGATTCATCCGCCTCACGCTTGACAGCACCCACTTCACTTTCCAAGGTCATTGAGCCATTGGGAATAAAGTCAAACCCAGCCGCAAGCAAGTACAGTTCCACTAATGCCGCAATTCTTTTCTTAACGGTTTCGTGTGGTTCTCCAGGCATTCTTCGGATCTCCAAAACTCCATTCAGGAAAGAGAGCCTATATCCTGGACGGTCTAGCAACTGCTCAACTGCTTTGAATTCTCTCCAGGTCAGTCCCTCAAACAACAGGGGTGATTCCTGACGGGGTATAGCGATCGCTGCTGGGGTCATTTGAGTCTCCAGTCTGTTTCCAGATGAGAAATAATTCCGGCGTAGAAAAGCAGTTGTTTATTTTAACTTCTTTTTGGGAATAGGGCGCTCACCCTATCCTCTCACCTCTAGCCTTGTACTTGTATCAGCATTATTTTCTAAAAAGTCGTTATCTTTAAGAATTTCATAGAGATTAATATCTTGCTCTAGCAAGCAAGCGTGTCCGCAATCGGGCAGCACCACAATCTTGTTATTTGGTAAGATATTACCTATCCGCTTCACTTCTGTTACAGAAGGCAAAAGGCGATCGCTACCACCGGCAATCAACAAAACTGGTTGAGTTAAGCGACTTAACTTTTCCTCATCAACTTCAAACTCTCGTAGTAAAGACAATCGCCACAGAACGGTTTCTGCTGGTACAGAACGCATGGTTTTCAGCAGTTCATGGCGATCGCTCCGAGAAATGCGGGGCAAAGATGCCAAAAACGGCAACAATCCCAGTGCGCCAATATCATACAATTCTGATGGCACTAAGTAAGTAAGTTGAGATGCCCAACTCAACCAAGGGCGAAGACGAAAGGACGAAGCTGGGTTAATTAAGATAGTTCGCTTAAATAAATGCGGTGCTTGGATCGCTACTTTCATTGCCAAGCAACCACCAAAGGACTCACCACACAAGTAAACTGACCTGTGAGAGCTTTTTTCTAATTCAGCGTCGATCAAGTCCAATACACTTTTTGTTAGCACATCCCAAGTGTTAAGGTCTTTCCGGGGGAGTGCCAAAGAACGGACATCAAAGCCAGTTTCTAATCCAGCAGTCTGCGATCGCAATAATTGACCTGTTCCATCCATTCCCGGTAAATATACTAATAGCGGATAATCTGGCTGTACTCGTTTAGGAGTCAGGAAACAAGGCTTTAACTCAACTTCAGAGATAGTCATTGGTCACTTGTACTGAGCGTAGTCGTTGGCGTAGCCTCTCGTTAGAGAAGTATTGATCAATGGTCATTAGTCAATGGTATAAAACTTTTGAACTGTTAATTGTTCCGACAATCCAAAATCCCAAATCGAATAGCTCTAATAGCAACCTTGACGCAGTAAATGGCTAATTTCACCATGACAGTGTTCTGTCAGTTCAGCCACAACAGTTCTGGCTTGTTTCCCGTGATATTTTTTTTGATGTTGGGGTGTTATCCAATAAGGGCGACCGATTAACACCGCAACCCGACGATAAATTACCAAAGGATGCCAACCAGCTTGATTAAATAAAGGTTCTGAAGGGTCAAATACACTCAAAAGCCTTAAGGGAAAACCATTCGTGTTTACCTCTTCTAAGGAAGCGATTGCGATCGGCAAAATTGCTAAATCCTGCACATCAGCTCGCAATGCTAAATGGGCAAATCCCCGTTGAAACTCACCCACCTGGTTTGGCTGAGTAAATTTCACCATTGGTGCAGTCCCTTCTGGAAATACTCCCACCATCTGCTTAGACTGCAATAGCAACTGCGACTGCGAAAAAAAGCTTTGTTGGCGGTTTTGAGTTTCCTCTAAAGGAAAACACCCCAATTGATCGGTGACAATCTCCCGCATTACTGGAACTTGTCCCATATAGTGATGGCAAGCAAAGCGAATCGGACTTGATAACGCCGCCATTAATATCAGTGCATCCATGAAGCTGCGGTGATTGCTGACTACCAAAACGCTAGCATCCTGGGGAATGCGATCCTCATAATAGCGAAACATTTGTGTTGAGAGTGCCGCCACCAAAGCGCGAGAAATCTCTAGGGGGCTATTTCGACTCATACCTAATCAATATATTTTTCCGGTAAATATGGCGGTTTATCTTAACTTAATTTTTACATTTCTTTACTACTGCCATGACCGTCTTAAGATAGAAATATCTGATCTATAAAACCAGCTAAGTTTTCTGCATTCTGCATTATGTATTCTCGATCACAATAATTTCTAATAGAAAGTATTCAAAAAAATTATGATTAGTTACTTTTCCTCTTATAGGCAAAGATGATTTGAATAGATACATATTACAAAACAATTTTTGACCTGATAAATTTGCTACTATTAAGGTGTTATTGGAAAAAATGGAAATATTATTGTATAATTACGTGGTTTTTCCCACAAAGGTAAGAAGTAAAAGGTTTTAATAAATTAATTTTTATTTTGTATGAATCTAGTGAATAAAACAGAAAAAACATTTGCACTGACAACACCACTATATTATGTAAACGATGTCCCCCATATAGGCAGTGCTTATACGACGATCGCAGCAGATGTAGTAGCACGATTTCACAGGCTGCTGGGGCATCGGGTATTACTAATTACAGGTACAGATGAACACGGACAAAAAATTCAGCGATCGGCAGAAATTTTAGGCAAAGCACCACAAGAGTTTTGCGATGAAGTTGTCCCTAGTTTCATTCGTTTGTGGCAGTTACTAGACATTAAATACGATCGCTTTAGTCGGACAACTGCACCTCGTCATGAAGCGATCGTCAAAGAATTCTTTGAGCGAGTCTGGAAATCTGGTGATATCTACCAGGGACAACAACAAGGCTGGTATTGCGTATCCTGCGAAGAATTCAAAGAAGAACGGGATCTGCTAGAAGGACATCGTTGTCCGATTCATACTAACAAAGAAGTTGAGTGGCGAGACGAGCAAAACTATTTTTTCCGCTTATCTAAATATCAAAATAAGCTGACAGAATTTTATCAATCTAAACCCGATTTTATTCAACCAGAAAGTCGGCGCAATGAAGTCCTCAGCTTTGTCAATCAAGGGCTGCAAGACTTTTCTATTTCACGGGTAAATCTAGATTGGGGTTTTCCCGTACCAATTGATCCCAAACACACCCTTTATGTTTGGTTTGACGCGCTGCTAGGTTATGTCACGGCATTACTCGAACCAGATGCAGAACCGACTTTAGCAAATGCTTTAGAAACATGGTGGCCAATCAACCTGCACCTAATTGGTAAGGATATTCTACGCTTCCATGCAGTTTACTGGCCGGCAATGTTGTTGTCGACTGAATTACCCTTGCCAGAACGAGTATTTGGACATGGCTTTTTGACTAAAGATGGCCAAAAGATGGGCAAAAGTCTGGGTAACACCCTTGATCCTGTTGCGTTAGTTCAGCGCTATGGTAGTGATGCCGTTCGTTATTACTTCCTTAAGGAAATCGAATTTGGCAAAGATGGAGATTTTAATGAAGTAAGGTTCATTAATGTTCTGAATGCAGATTTGGCAAATGATTTAGGTAATTTGCTCAATCGCACCTTGAGCATGGTGAAGAAATACTGCGTTGACAATAATGTTCCGTCAATCGGCAATGAAGGAATTCCTGACGAAAATCCTTTGAAAACAATAGGTTTACGTCTAGGGGAACAGGTGAAAGAAGCATACAAGCAACTAGCTTTCAGTCAAGCCTGCGGCGCTATCCTTTCATTGGCACAAGCCAGTAATAAGTTTATTGATGAACAAGCTCCTTGGTCATTATATAAACAGGGACAGCAAGAGTCCGTGGAAAAAGTTCTCTACGCAGTTCTAGAATCAGTTAGACTGGCAGCTTATCTGCTTTCCCCAATTATTCCGAACATCAGTAGCGATATCTATCAGCAACTGGGCTTTGGAATAGACTTTAACGATCAAGTACAAAGTTCAGTTACCGCTCCTTTTGCCACCCATGCGACATGGGGGATACTATCTAGTAAACAACAGTTGGGTACATTCCAACCAGTTTTTAAGCGAATAGAACCCCCGAAAAACGATTAGTCCTTATCAAACTCTGATTTTGTTCAATTTCTTATTCTCTCAAAAAATTTATCGGGGCTTAATTTATATTAACCCCGGAACATTATCATAAGCCGCTGTGACTAGCATCTAAAAGTTCGTAATTTGTATCAAAAATAACAGGGATAAAAATCGAGGTATCACAATGATGTTGAATAATTTTGAAACCGATTCAATATTTACGCCAGAACAAGTTTTGGAGAATCGGGGTAGGGTTGCCATCTTTATTGACGGCTCAAATCTATTTTACGCTGCACTACAACTAGGGATTGAGATCGATTACACGAAGCTATTGTGTCGATTGACTGGAGGTTCTAGACTCCTGCGGTCTTTTTTCTACACTGGTGTAGACCGGACGAACGAAAAGCAACAGGGGTTCCTGCTGTGGATGCGTCGCAATGGCTATCGAGTCATTGCTAAAGATTTAGTCCAACTACCAGATGGCTCTAAAAAAGCTAACCTAGATGTAGAAATAGCGGTAGACATGATGGCGCTAGTCGATTCTTATGATACCGCAGTTTTAGTTAGCGGTGATGGGGATTTAGCTTATGCGGTCAATTCAGTTAGCTATCGCGGCGTGCGGGTAGAAGTGGTAAGTTTGCGTTCGATGACCAGTGACAGCTTAATTAATGTAAGCGATCGCTACATTGATTTAGAAGCCATCAAAGAAGACATTCAAAAAACCCCTCGTCAAAGCTATCCATACCGGCCGTTATCTGGTATCGGCTTTTTGGAAGACCCAAGAACTAGTGATGGACACCTAGAAATCCAAGAATAATGGCGTATCAATTTCATAAAAGAGGGAGACAGGGGGAGAGAAAAATTAAAAATTACTCCCCCACTCCCTCCTTCCTTTTTTTACCTTTGATTTTTTTATTGATATTTGGTTTAGTAAGTTGTGGGGGTAAATCCCCTCCAGCTTCTCAAGAAAATCCTGCGGCTTCATCTAAGCAAGATAGCGATTTAACCTTCTTTGATGTCACCTTAGAACAGGCAGATGAAGTGGGAAGACCAATTTGGAAAGTCAGGGCTAAAACCGCAAAATACACCAAAGAAAAACAAATTGGTCAAGCTGAAAGTCCTTATGGTGAACTATATCAAGATGGTAAAGTAGTTTACCAAATTAAGGCAGATGTTGCAGATATTGAACAAGATGGGAAGCAGTTGTTTCTTAAAGGTAAGATATTTGCCACAGACCCTAGTAATGGAATTGTATTGCAAGGCAATGAGTTAGAATGGCGGCCCAAAGAAGATTTGTTGATTGTCCGCAACCAAATTAACGGTACTCATAAACAACTACAAGCTGTAGCGCAAGAAGCGCGAGTTAAAACCCGCGAACAGCGTATGGAATTTTCTGGACGAGTAGTAGCAAATTCTACCGATCCTCAATTACAAGTAAGAACCGAGCATTTAATCTGGAATATTAAAGAAGAAAAACTGATTGGCGATCGCCCTTTACAAATTGACCGCTACAAAGATAATAAAATTAGCGATCGCGGTAAGGGGAATTCTGCCGAAGTCAACTTAAAAACAAAAATTGCCACTATTAAACAGAATGCTCAATTAGATTTACTAGACCCACCAGTGCAAATAGCTAGTAACTCTATGACCTGGAACATGAATGCAGAAACTGTTATTACAAATTCCCCTGTGCGGATGTTCCAGCGTGTCGATAATCTTACCGTAACTGCTAATAAAGGTGAAATGAAAATTCCACAAAAAACGGTTTATTTAACAGGTAATGTCAACGCCATTGGTCAGCGTCGCCAGTCTTTGCAATCTAGTACATTAACTTGGTATTTAGACAATAAGTTAGTTGAAGCTCAGGGAAATGTGGTTTATCGGCAAGTTGATCCACCATTAAATTTTACAGGTGAAACAGCCGTTGGTAATCTGCAAACAGAAAATATTGTTGTCAAAGGTGGCAGTTCTAGCGGTAGGGTAGTAACAGAAATTATTCCCCAAGACAAAGCCAATCGTTAGTAGTAGAGGGGAATGGGAAGCAGGGGTAGAAAGAATAACTGATTAATACCAATGCCCAATTCCCAATTTCCCACCCATAAATTTTGGGTTGGTCGAGTACTAGGCTAGGATCTTAGTATTACAAGTCCTTTGATAACCCATGAATGGATCAAACCGATTAGGTAAGGAATCCTTACCAACATCCCAGCAAGTAGAACATTCCCAAAATCACGATGCAGACCACGAGCATACAGATCATACTCATGGGACTGGAGAGCCTGCTCATCCTCACATCCATAGCGAAGAGTCTTTGCGGCGAATTGCCAATCGATTATCGCGGATAGAAGGACATGTTCGTGGTATTAAGACAATGGTGCAGCAAAATAGCCCTTGTCCTGATGTACTACTGCAAATTGCCGCAGTGCGAGGCGCATTGGATAAGGTAGCGCGAATTGTTTTAGATGAGCATTTAACTGAATGTATTGCTAGAGCTGCACAAGAGGGTAATATTGACGTTGAAATTAAACAGTTAAAAGCTGCTTTAGATCGATTTTTACCTTAAAAATTAGAAAAATCAGAAATTGACTAGCACTATAAGACATTTGGTAGAAAAGCAATATTTAATATTTGGTGTATTGACTCAGAAAAAGGGTTTTTATGCCAAAATTAGCATAAGTCTTTCACAGTCATAGTTGATAGTCTGGGTAATTCCAAAGCAGTCATAAGGGGGTAACTTATACCCTTGAAATTATATTAGAGTAGGGTAGGAAAGTTTTTGCATTTTGATTTTATAGATATCTTCCAAGAATGATTTTAAATAAATATAAATTTAACTATTGTATAAATATAAATACGAACAAACCTATAATTCTTTTGTTACATGGCTTCATGGGAAGCATTAATGAATTTGATGAAGCTATAAAATTTCTAGCAGAAGATTTTTCTTATCTTATCCTTGACTTACCAGGACATGGAAAAACCGAAGTTTTAGGAGGTTATGAATGCTATGGAATGGAATCCACCACTCAAGCAATAATCAATTTATTGGATGAATTAAAAATAGATAAATGCCACTTAATTGGTTATTCGATGGGCGGAAGATTAGCTTTATACTTAACTTTATATTTCCCAGAACGTTTTATTAAAGTTGCATTAGAATCAGCCTCCCCAGGTTTAGCAACAGAAGCAGAACGATTAGAACGAGTTAGACGTGATGCTCAAATAGCTAAAAAGTTAAGCAGAAGTATTATTCAAACTGATTTTGCTGCTTTTTTGTCAAATTGGTACAATCAAACAATTTTTGGTTATATAAAAAATCATCCAGAATACGATCGCATGATAGAAATTCGGTTGCAGAACAATCCGCAGGAATTAAATAAATCATTGCGCTTCATGGGGAATGGATCTCAACCTTCTTTGTGGGGGAAGCTACAAGAGAATAAAATTCATATACTCTTGCTAGCTGGTGAATATGATGAAAAATTTATATCTATTAATACAGAAATGGCTCAACTATGTGAATTTGCACAGCTAAAAATAATTAAAAATGCTGGACATAATATTCACTTTGAAAATACCTTGGCGTTTGTAGAAAATATCAAATATTTTCTGTCTACAGCAAGTTAAAAATTAAGATAATCTTACGACTTCTTTATCGGCTTATTAGAAGGAGTTGATGATGGTGTCAATTTCGGCGCTATTGGTTGATTAGCTGCGCTTAATTCCTCTTGTAACATTTTCTGATAAACTTTAGGCAAAGAGCTACTCACAGAATTAGTTTCTATCCCATATCCTAAACTTGTCCAGGTGGAGGAAAGTCGCCGCAAAACATCATTTAACTTTCCCTGACGCAACAGTTGAGAAAGATCGGTTCCCCAAACTTTAGAATCAGTTAACCAACGATAAACCACTATATCTTGATATTCTGCTTCAAAACTATAAGCAGTCCAAAACATCATCTGCATCGGCTTTGGGTGATAACGGGGGGCTAAACGATACCAAGTAATGTTGATAATTTGATATCTCCCAGCAGCCGTAGAACAATTACCTGTATTTGGCCCTGTGATAATCATGACGCATATCTCAGGATGTCGGCTAAGGTCGTTAACTTGCTGTCCACCATACAAAACCGAATAGGGACGGTTCCCACTGGCTTCACTTGCCGAAATGGTTCGCATTAAAGCGCGGATATAGGGATCGCCCCGTTTCATCACCAAAGGCGGCTGTTTATTATCAAAGATGGGATCGGAAGGCGATCGCAAGTCTCCAATATACCATTGCAATAAATACACAAAGCCAAGAAGCGCGGCTATTGGCCCAATAAGTTTTTCAACACCTTTGAATTCAAAGCCTTTCAGAGTCCGACTCCTTCAAATTCGCTCTCTTTGCTAACAAAAATCATCGACGAACTCATTCTGACTAAGTTCACTTCCATCCGATACAGTGTTTTTGTAAAGGCACAGTAATACTGTGCCCAAAATGCTTGTTATATCCAAGTAAGACTTCTACAGGAATTAAACTGCTTAATTAGGCAACGTTAGCAAATAATTCTCCAAAACTTTTTGAGGCTGCTTCAGGTTTAGCAACAATTTCGACAATTTTATTGCGTGCATCCGCTTCAAACAGCGCCTCAACAGCAACTTGAGCAACTTTTTGCCTGGGGATGCTACCGTCAAACAGTGTATCAGCGCTCTGCATCACGATCGCGTCGGTGTTATCTTCATTCTTCAACCCACCAGGTCGCACAATCGTATAAGTAAGACCACTTTTCTGGATATACTCTTCAGCTTGCTTTTTCCATACCAAAATTAGCCAAAACAAGTTCAGTGGGTGGAAGAACTGCGAAGTACACAAAGAAGAAACTAAAACAAGATGCTCAATCCCCTTTGCTTTGGCAGCTTCTACTAAATTTTTAGTCCCTTCAAAATCTACTTTATAAGGGCCAGTGGGGTCAAAACTAGGTTTTGCACCAGTCGCAACGAACAAAACTGTGCTATCTCCCAACGCAGCATTTAAACTTTCTGGTTGTAACACATCGCCTACAACCAATTCGGCTTCAGGAGACAGAATACCTCTAGCTTTGTCTATATCCCGCACCAAAGCCCGGACGGGAATATTCCGCGCTATCAACTCTTGCACAATCCGGCGACCTGTTTCACCCGTTGCCCCTGCTACAAATGCTTTCATGAGAAATGTTATCCTGGGAAACTATTGTGTGCTTGTTCAGTTCTTTATTTTAGTAATTCTATGGAGGTGATGGCAGATTAATGAGGTTTTGGTCAAAATTGAATATTAGTGTGAAATGACCCAAGTACGTGGGGAATTATTAATATAGACGAACGCCAAAATATACAGTAATGCATTTATGCTTTCAACAAAGGGCGAATATAAATCCTGGGAAATAACAGAAGCAGTTTTACCTGTAGCGTCTTCTCAAGAAGAAGCCAAAGAAAGATTAACAGACACAAATGTAGCGACGATCACAAAATTTTATGGTCGTTATCAAGATTTTATGGAAATGCCTGCCCCAGTAGAAAAGGTTGCTGAGTATCTTAACGCTCACGCCTCATGGTTTTCTCGTTGCGCTGAACCTATGAAGGTGCAATTACTTGGGGAAAATGGCTACGCTTTAGTAATTGGTCGTTTTGGCGCTTTTGGTTATGAAGTAGAACCGAAAATTGGCTTGGAATTGTTGCCTCCAGAGGAGGGTATTTACCGCATCCGTACAATATCCATTCCTGATTACCAAGCGCCTGGTTATGACGTAGACTATCGCGCATCTCTACAGCTAATAGAAAACGATGCTTGCACTAGCGGCGAGGTTACGAGAGTTGAATGGGAATTGGATTTAGTAGTTGATTTGCACTTTCCCCGGTTTATTCAGCGATTACCCAAGTCTATAATTCAATCTACTGGCGATCGCTTACTTAACCAAATTGTCCGCCAAGTTTCTCGTCGCTTAACACGCAAAGTTCAGCAAGATTTTCAGAAATCTTTGGAAATACCCTTTTCTGGGAATTCCAAACAAAAGCGCTAAGTCAACAGTCCTTTGTCATTTCTCATACACTAATGACAAAGGACAAAGCGCAAAGTCTGAGCGGAGGTCTCCTCCGCTCAGAACTTTGTAAGAGAGGACAAATGACTAAGCTTTAGTAAGAATTCTTTGGACAATTTGCACGCCAGTAACAGCCTGCCAAGCAAAAAGTCCCAAAAGCGTGAAATTTAGCAAAATATGGGTTGCGCGTGCCCAGTTTGCCCCTTTCTGCATATAAGGGGACAAAGCAGCAGAAAATGCAATCAGACCTGTCATACCCAGTCCTGCCAGCAGGTGAGGGCCGACAAATAACTTGCCATTATTGATGTAAGTTACACCCATCCCTCCGATCATACCTACCACCATCAAAGCTAAGAGTATAGACCCAATTTGGTAGTGTCTGACGCTATATCTACCTTTAATCAGTTCTTTCTTTTCTTCCCCCTGAGCATTTCTGGTACGCTGTAATTGCAGCCCCAAGTAGGCAGCATAAATTGAGAGTACTAATAGCGCCCACATCAGCACCGGATGGAAGAAATTCAGCCAATATTTCACCGACGCAGAAAGTTCCAGACTCATAGTGTTCTCACCTAATTATTAAATCTTCATAAAAATTAGCATAACTCTATTCTCTGTGCTTCAAGTTGCACAAATTTAAGAAGTTTGGGCATTGGGAATTGGGCATGAAGAAGAGACAAGGTAGACAAGGAAGAGGGGGGAGACAAGGGAGAGACTTATTCAATAATTCTTCTTTGTCCCCCTGCCCCTTTCCAGTCCCTTCCCATGCTATTTCCCTTTACCCTCTTGCCAAAGTGCATAAACAATCTCAGACTGAGTTTTGAGGGTAGACGAACAAAACCCCTGTGTGGGATCTCATTCATGACTGAAAACAACGATACTTTGCTGCTAAAAGCCGCTAAAAGTGGCGATATCAAGGGGCTGTGTGCGCTACTGGCTGATGGTGCGAGGGTAGACGCGTGCGATCGCCAAGGCACGACGGCGTTAATGTTTGCAGCCAATTTAGGCTACACCGAAATAGTGCGATCGCTCCTAGATGCTGGGGCAAATATCAACTTGAAGAGAAAACTCTATAGTTTGACAGCTTTGATGTTGGCAGCTAGTGCCAAACAACTTGATATCTTGAAACTTTTAGTATCTAAAGGTGCTGATGTTAATGCCACTAATGAAGATGGCAGCACAGCTTTAATGGCCGCAGTCCTCAAAGGTCATATCGATGTAGTGCGAGTCTTATTGGCTGCTGGTGCGGAGGTGAATATTGCCGATAAAGATGATGATACTGCCTTGAAACTCGCCATTAAGCAGGGAAACATAGAAATTTTACAAGCAATTCTCCAAACTGGTGCTGATGTCAATATCCCAGATCAAGAGGGTGAGACACTCTTAACATTAGCCGCAGACTTGGGGCATCTGGAGGTTGTGGAAGCACTGCTAGCGGCGGGGGCTGATGTGAATGCGAAAAACGCTGATGGTGGAACTGCATTATTGGCAGCAGCAGCAGCAGGACATAGTGCGATCGCAGCAGCTTTACTAGATCGAGGTGCTGAAATTAATCTCCAAGATCAAGATGGTGAAACTGCTCTACATCTTGCCGTTGTGGAAGGCTACATTGATGTCGTGCAAGTATTACTTAATAGGGGTGCAGATGTCCAAATTAGGAACCGTCTAGGTGATACACCACTACTTGTAGCAGCGTTGCAGGGACATAGCAAAATTGTCGAGGCACTACTACGTTCTGGGGGAGATATTAATGGGAAAAATCTTGGTGAAGTACCTTTGACGTTGGCTGTATCACAAGGACACATTCAAACAGTGAAGGTGTTGTTAGACTATGGTGCTGATGCCAACACTCTGGGGGACGATGGCAAAACTGCTTTGATCAAAGCAACTGAACGCAAACACACAGAGATTATACATTTGCTGCTGGCAAAAGGGGCAGATGTGAATTTTCAAGACTCAGGAAGGGCAACATCATTGATGTGGGCTGCCTCAGCAGGTTATGGCGAAATTGTGCAGTTATTACTCCAAGCTGGGGCAGATGTGAATTTAAAAAACCGTGGTGGTTATACTGCTTTGATGATTGCAGAATTTAATGGTTATAAAAATGTAGTGCGGAGTCTGCAAAAAGCTGGAGCGCAAGAATAGCTATTTTAATTATGAATTTTTCAACTAAAATCTTTTTAGAAATATCTTGACAAATGATGAAATGAAGGTTATCGACTTAAAGACCAAGTAATTTGAAAACGCCCAAGTTTAGACCTAAGAAACAAAGAAAGCAAAACTCCGTCGTAACTGTTGTGAACTTGCTACGGCGGAGAAAAGAAAAATTAAAACGCCAAGAGGTAACAGGCTAAATGCTTGCGTGACAAGGATAGAAAAAAAGCAAAAATGAAGAAGTAAATTTACTTTTTGCCTTGTACATTTTACCTTTTACCTGCTATCCCCTTTGACGTTTCCTACTGTGCTAGATGTGCAAAATATATAGTTTTTGCTTAAACAGAAATGTATTCTAAGGATCATTTTTTATGTATTATCCTAATGACTAAATACAAACAAGTCCTGAAAAAAGATTAATTTGCGATTATTTGAGCGATCGCTACGGAAATTTAAAGAAAAATAAATTAAAAATTAAATTTGCCATGGTAAATATCCAGTTGCCATAACCAGTTGCCATAAAATTAGGTATTTATTCATGACTTGACCAAGAAAAATGGTTAATGACTATAAAATTTGCAGAACAACTAGTGTCATATCATCAGTGTTTTGCTTATCATCACCAATGAACTGCTGAACTTGGTCAAATAAATAATCCACAATTTCCTCTGGGCCATTACAGTACTTACAAGCCGTATTGAAGCCAGTGACAAAATTCTCTTCATCGAAGCGATCGCCACCAGCCGCCGCTGCATCGGTCAAGCCATCTGTGTAGTAAATAATTGTATCCCCAGGCTCTAACTGTACCTGAGCATCTTCATATTGGCTGTTAGCATCCAAACCGATTAGCATTCCTAGAGTATCTAAACGGCTGACCGTTTTCGTGGCTGCGTGCCACCACAAGGGAGGATTGTGTGCCGCATTGCTATAAGACAAAATTCGACTGTGAGGATTATATTCTGAATAAAATAGTGTTACAAAACGGTGAGAATTTTCCAAATCCGCATACATAACTCTATTTAAGTTTTGCAGAATTTTTGCTGGGGAATTCCCATGTAGTACTTCTCCCCTCAGCATTCCTCGCATCATCGTCATAATCAGCCCAGCAGGGACACCTTTGCCCATCACATCTCCAATAACCAAACCCCAGCGACCAGTTTCGGTGTCGCTTTTAGTCTTAGACCGAATTTTATTCTGATTGGTAGCAATAAAGTCGTAGTAGTCACCACCAACACGATTTGCAGGTTTACAACGGGCCGCTAGGACTGCACCAGGTATTGTGGGACATTGACGTGGTAGAAGTCGCCGTTGAATTTCTGCACCAATTTCTAGCTCTTGGTCTAACCGTTCTTTTTTTCTAAGTTCTACAGCTAGTTCATCGTTTTCGATCGCTACTGCTGTTTGGTCTGCCACTAACCTAACTAACTTTTGCCTAGTTTCTGTCCAACTATATTCTGGATCGCGGCTCAATACGTAGAGCCATCCCCTTTCTGTATGCTTTACCAGAATCGCCGTACCAAAGATTTGCACATCTGGCCCCAAATAGCGATGCATCTGGTCATCCAAAATCCCCGTCGCATTCGCTAGAGGGGCAGTATTTGGCAAAAGGGTGATTTGACTGCTGGCTATTTCTAGCGCTTTGCGGATATTTTTACGCTGTCCACTATCTTGCCAATGTAACTGTTCTAACCTGACTTGACCATTAGGTTTGTAGAGAAACAGGGCGCTGCCGTCTGCATCTGTCACTCTTGTTGCCATTAGCGGAATCAGTTCCAAAAACTGATTCAAATTATTGAAACTTCTCAGGGCAAATCCTAAAGAACTGAGCAAATCTTGAATTTTGTTCTGTTCCCGGTGCAACCTTGCCACGAGTTCTTTGAGTGCCACGACTGGGGTGACATCCGTCGCGGCACTACTATTGTTGTCAGTGGGTTGAGAGGGCAGTTGAGACACAGGCACAGGTATTATTGCACTTTATATTGGCAGATTTTAGATTACTTATAAGCTTTTTGGCTTTCGTATTGCTAAACCATAATTAGACAAGACTTGTCACTTTAGCAAGAGTATAAAGACGTAACAGGCAACTTTTATCAGTATTTTATTTGCTTATTGTATTTTTGATGGAATCTTAGTCATTGAAAATCATGTATTTTTAGTCAAAATCCAACCCGTAAAAATTACTATAGCGGTTCTCAATTGTATGGAATATAAACCTAACCCTGAGCCTTGTAGAGAGATGTGTATACACTGTAGCCTTTTCGAAGAAAGATCAAAGTGTATTGCATCAAAACGAGAAGCGCTCTAGTTTTGGTGATAGTTCAGAAAGCTTTTCCTTTTTTCATAACTTAATTACCAAAGCATATCTCTAAAGTCAGAAAAATACTTTATTCAAAGAATAATTTATAACGCTTTCAGAGTAATTATTTGGGTATAGGAAACTAGGAAATTAGAAGTTTTTTGAGCGAAAACCTCAACAAGCGCTCCAATCGAGCTTAGTTTGGTAAAAACATACTTACATTCATTCCAAAAGCTAAGAATATGTAAATAAGTCTTTAAATACTTAATCTGTATACAATAATTACCGTGATAATCGCCAAGGATGATACTAAATCTAGAAAAAATCTCCTCCCAAAACTTTAAGTCAAAAGCCAGAAACAATGTTGTCGTTTTATCATCAGAATTCAAATCTCTCGATTTACTACAAAAATATTTGTAGATTCTTTCGCAAGTAGGAGCTGAAAATACACCTGGGAGTGTTGAAACAGCTTACTTACACTAATTCACTTTTTGAGTCCACAGTGGACGACTTTCCGAATTTCTGATGGTCGGAAGCCGTCTTTCTGGCAAGCATTGGGCAAACAGTTGATGCTCGTAATCCAACTTTTGAGTAAGTTACGTGCAGCGTGCAGTTCTCCCGACTTGCTAATGCAGTCGCTTCGCCTGTTGGTGATGCTACGCATAGCTTTAGCTTGCTTCTTTGACAGCAGTACAAGTTGCCATAGCCAATATGAGTTAACTGCGGAGGGAAAAGACCACAGTCTTTGACTCACCTGCGTTGGCTCTCTAATCTACTACTCATCGCTCAGACTGCTGTCCATCCCACACCACAATAGTTGTATTTGTGGGGGTGAGTATCTTGTCTACCTTTTAAGTTTCTACAAAATGTAAGTTTACGGGCTTTTGTGTGTAGCAACTAAATGTCTTGCTACTCCACTTAAAAAGCCCTTAAAGGGCTGAAAAAGGTCATTAGCTTGAGATTTTAGCAAAATTCACCCATTTATTGTGACAAATTTATGATTTTAGGATTTTAACTGTTTTTAGTTAGTTCAAGTGATAATACCAGATTCAGTTATCCCTAAATTTATCAGTTTGTCAAGAAAAATTTTTAATTCCCAATTTTTCTATCAGCCACTCAAGAGAGCTTCGACAAACTCATAGCTCGAAAAGGGTCGTAAGTCTTCAATTCCTTCACCAGCACCAATAAAGCGAATCGGTAAACCTAGTTGTTGCACAACGGCAAGGGCAACGCCGCCTTTAGCAGTGCCATCTAGTTTGGTTAAGACAACGCCACTCAGTTGGGCCGCTTGGGAGAAAACTTCGGCTTGTCGTAGTCCATTTTGACCTAAAGTAGCATCTAGAACCAATAGCGATTCCACTTTGGCATTTGGAGCTTTTTTGTCGATAATTCGCCGGATTTTACCGAGTTCGTCCATTAAGTTTTTCTTGTTTTGCAATCGCCCAGCAGTGTCTACCAGAAGTAATTCTGTTTGCCGCGATTGGGCGGCTGCGATCGCATCAAATACAACTGCTGCCGGATCTGTATTTTTTCCAGGATTGGCAATTACTTCTACACCACTTCTACTACCCCAAACCTTCACCTGTTCAACGGCGGCGGCGCGGAAGGTGTCTGCTGCCCCAATCAAGCATTTATAGCCAGATTTTTGTCCCAAGTGGGCAATTTTGCCAATGGTGGTGGTTTTCCCGGCACCATTTACCCCAGTGATTAACCAAATGTTCAAGGTTTCTTTTTCTGGGGTAAATCTAGTTTTGTGGGATGCAATGCTTGGTGCATCCAGCATATCCCGGAGAATTTTTTTCAGATAAGCGATCGCTTCTTCCGGTGCAGTAACTTCTTCTCGAAGTTTTGTCTGTAGCGCATTGATAATAAAGTCTGTCGCCTCTACACCCACATCAGCTTGTAGGAGTAATGCTTCAATTTCCGTCACAGCAGCAAGGTTTAGCGGCCCTTGACCAACGATCGCCTTCAGTTGGTTGAGGATACTCCGGCGAGTTTTGTCTAACCCTTGCCGGAGCTTTTTCAGCCAGGTTATTTCTTCAATAGAAACGTCTTCTGGATTTCTACCTTGAGCTGCTAAAACTTTCGCTGACCAGACAAACCCATCATCAAATACCAGTCCGGGAATTTCCTCTCCTATCTCTGAGGTTGCAGCTACTGGCTGTAATACTTCCGGTTCTGGAACTTCAATGGCGGTGGCTATTAGTTGATCCAGTTTTGCTTGCCGTTCTGCTGCCGCCCGTTCTAAGAAGGATAAATTAGCTGGTGCTGTTGGCTGCGTTGCCTCTAGCGTGGGGGTTTGTTCAATTTCTTTTGTGGTTATTTCTGGGCTTTCGACATCGGACTCTTCAGCAATTGCAATTACTGAGGAATCTTCTGTATTTTCTTCCTCAGTAGCAGTTTGGATAATTTCTGGCTGTGCTGTTTCTAGGGTTGTAACAGGTTCCTCAGTTAGTTCTGATTCAGTGATTTCCGCAATTGCCGTTTCTACAGTTTCAGGTTCTGCTGAGGAATTTTCTGAATCAGGCGGGGTTTCTACTACCTCAACCTGTTGTTTTTGCTGAATATTTTTGTAAGCAGCTTTAGCAAACGCCAACAAGTCTGCCGTTGTATCTGGTGCAGTTTCAGCAGTTGAGGTTTCGGCTGGCTCTGGTTGGGGTTCTTGTGCAGGAGTAGTTTCTTCCTGTTTTTTATCAGAGGGAGTCTCAGAGGAATCGTTATATTGACGGCGGAACCAATTAAAAACCATTGCAGCAGTATTAGTTATATGAGTTATAAGTTATAAGTTATGAGTTTAATTTAACTTTGCACTTTTTCCTGGGGTGAAAACTTCCCGGTTATCCTCACCTTTGATAGCTAGTTGGAGGAGAATCAGTTTTCTTCGGTTCGCGCAGCGTCTCCCCTTCTTCTAAAGAAGAGCTAGCGCCAAGGTAAAAGTTTCGCTCGGAGGAAGCCGCAGAAGCGGCTACAGACTTTTCTCCATAGGAGTATATGAATTAGGCAGCGTTACTATGCTGTTTTTTTCTGCTCAGTGACTCGGCGCAAAACACCATTAATAAATCGATGACCGTCGTCTCCACTGTAGCGCTTGGCTAGCTCCACAGCTTCGTTGATAGCGATGCTGTCTGGAACTCCTAAGAACTTCATTTCTGCCACAGCGATTTGCAGGATATCGCGGTCAATTTGGGCGAGGCGAGTTACTTGCCAATCCACTAAGGCAGTAGAAAGGAGTTCATCTATAATGTGTCGATTTTCGTTGACGGTAATCACAAGCTCTTTAGCGTAATTACGGACTCCCTTATCCTGATTAGCTAGTTGAATCAATTCGGGGAAATCAACTGCCGTACCCAATTGATTGATTGCTGTCTGGGTGCAGGCGATCGCTTCTTGAAGCATTGTTCTGGCAGAATTGAGGTCGGAAGCACGAGTTTGGCTACTCAAAAGGCGATCGTTACTGCGTTGCAGTTCACCTGCGGCATTATCGAGCGTATCTTGCACTTCTGAGGTCAGGGTGCGTACTGCTCCTAGCACCAATTTGGATACTAGCTGATCATCTGGTAGTGTATCTAATTTTTTTGGGTTGACTGGCAATTGGCTAAGGCTTAAAAGCGCCAATTCACGAGCAATTTGCTGGGGTTTACGAGGTTGCATAAAAGTCAAAGGTGATTGTGCGAGAACTGATTAACTAGGTGAGGCAGACTTATGAGTTTATCAATTTTGGCACAGTCAAACAACAAGATTACGCATTTGCTTGTGACTTTGCCAGATTGATTTTAAGTTTCTTCAACAGGAATAACCTGCCGCTTGATTTCGTCGTGTTTCACTTCCACTGTAGATTCTTTAGGGAAGATCAAGGGCGTATTAGGGGCGACAATACCACCTGATACAACTATTTTAAAAGCGTCTTCAATAGACATAGAGAGGTTCACCACCTCGTCTTCAGGAACGACTGCGTACCATCCGGTAGTTGGATTTGGGGTGGTGGGGATAAAAACACTTAGGACGGGACGGGACATCTGGGCTTGGATATCACTGCTGATTGCACCAGTGACAAAGGCGATCGCCCAAATTCCTCGGCGGGGATACTCTACCAAAATTACCCGGCGAAATTTGCCATTAGAATCTTTTAGTATTGTTTCTAAAAGCTGTTTGAGAGTTTTGTATACCTGCCCAGCTAAGGGAATTGCCTGTAATAATCGCTCACCGAAATCTAATAACCACCGCCCAGCAATATTACGAGCCATCAGACCCATCAATAAGATACATAGTAGCGGTACAGCTAATCCTACTAATAAATTCAGTAAATTTACTAGAATTGGGTTTAACCCATCAAATGGATTCAGTTGTTTTGGAATTTGGGTGAGGAAGTTGATTACCCAATTAGCAATGGTAATTGTCAGCCAGATAGTGGTTGCTAGAGGAATTACTACCAACAAACCAGCAATCAGGTCGTTTTTTAAGTCCTGTTTTAGGCGATCGATTACCAAGCCCTGATTCTCCTGTTTTAAGCTAGAGGAACTTTTGTTATTGGTATCCATACCAGCAAATTCGTCAAATAGCAAAGGCTTTACTTGAAGCAACTTCCGCCGCAAGTAACTATCCAAAACGTTAGCAGTTTGGCTACTACAGCAAGAATAGATACTTTTTGCTGTAAATCAGCTATTCTCATACAAGCATAGACATAAATATCAACCAATCGGATGGCTGCTGGTTATTTTCAGAAAATGTCACCTTTCCTTGTAAGACTTGTAAATGATTGTTGCAAGTCATAAGGTATTACTAATCTATCGCGCTCAATCAAAAGCTGCTTTTGATTGTGAAAGTAGCACCAGGTAAACTGAGGAGTTATTTTATATGTTTAGTCACTCACGTTTGATCGGGAGCGGTTTTTATGAAAATGGTCTGTTATAAATATTAATTTAATATGGTGGTTTTGTTTAAATTTAAAGCGCGATAGAGTAGCACAGCTAGCTATGCTACCCTATTTCTGAATTCTGATTTTGCGATCGCTACTTGTTGATTTGACTGAAAATCCTTCTAATCTCCAGTCCCCTTTACACCACATCAGCCTGTGTAGTTTCCGAATCTGCACACTGTATCTGTTGTGGATTCTCTTGTGCCAAAATTGCTGTTACGTCTAAATTAGGTTTTGGTAGATACTTCATTTCCCAAACTTTGAGCAAAATTAAGTATTCGTAGAATGCCTGCAATGTACACCAAGCAAGTCCAGCATGTCCATCTAAACATCCGCCTAACATAAAATACATATATAGAAAGCGTAACAACGGTCTACCAGGTAGGCGCAAAGACAAATCTTTCAAGGCACGGCGTTTTTCGACTTCCGATTTACCAAAGAATAAATCTTGCCAGTTGACCTTTCCTTGTTCTAACTGATATAGCGTTTCTTGAGCTTCATCTGTAGAATAACGGTTATGCTTATCAATCCAACGGCTCAAACCTTTGCTACAAGTGTAGTGGGGGTATGTTTCTTTTAAAAAGCTGGTTGCACCGTCACAAACTTCCCGCTCAGTATGACCATAGTCTGTAAACCACACCTTTCCGTGCCGGAAGAGGCGCATTTGGTAACGGGGATACTGTGTGCTGTAGCGAATCCAACGATTCATGAACATGACACGTTCAGCCACATAGTAGCCGATGTAATCAAGATTCTGACTTACCTTTTCGCATTCCGCGAACAGTTCTGGTGTCATCCGCTCATCAGCTTCGAGAATATAAACCCATTCGTGCTTGGGGGGGATAGACTCTAACATCCAGGTGCGTTGGCGGCCGTGGCTTTCAAAAGCGTGTTGGACAACACGGATGGGATAGCTACTGGCAATTTCCACAGTGTGATCGCTACTGCATGAATCCACAACAATAATGTCATCTGATAGCATCGCTGATTCGATACAAGCAGCAATATCTAGTTCTTCGTTATATGTCAGTATGTAAATTGAGAACATTACTACAAGTTTTATAGCGATTTTACTCAGTGATAACTGCCTTTTTATTTTTATTAGCTATTAGGCGCATGGCAGTATAAACTGAATAATTTTTGTACAAGTATTACTGCCATGCCAATAATGGATTAGCGTGTAGTAGCTCTAGGTTTACCACCTTGTACAGCACCCATACCTTTTAAGCCTGTCCAGCCGATGATAATGTAACCAATGGATAACAACAAACTGCTAATCCCAATCCGCAGTCCAGACTTCCAAGCAGTATCTTTAGCTTGTTGTTCTGCTTCTTCTCTGCGTTGGCGAACTTGGCTCAATTGTTGAGTTCGTAGTGTCTGAATATCTGTTTGTTGTTCGATAGCCTTGTCAAGTGCTTGGGGATCTGTTTTAGCCTTCTTGAGTAACTCTTTGATATTTGGGGGAATTTGAGAGCTTTCAAGCGCTTGCTTATATTTTTGATCATCTTTGAGGATTTCACTAAACTGAGCTTTGGTTTGGGTTCGGAGTTGATCTAATTGGGCTTTTCCTTGCTCAGTATTCAGTTGTGCTTGCAATTGCGATAAACGAGTGTTGAGTTGAGCTTCTGCCTGATCTGCTTCTTGAGTGATTCGATTGAGTGTTTGAGTCTTAGCTTGATTGACGTTATTGAGGTGCAGGGGAAAAATCAGCAAGAACATCAAACCTAAAATACTTGAGAGAATCACGGCGGGAAATCTTAAATCGATCCCTTGGGGGCGATCGCTTCCTGCATCAGCATTTTCAATCCAATAGCCAGTAAACAGCAGCCCCAGTCCTACTAGAGGAACAATTCCTCGATCGACTAGTGCTGTTGCCAAGTTGATTTGCCATACCCGATCAGTCGGTTGAAAGGGTAACAATAGAATCAAAAAGTCCACAAAAAAGGACAAAATGCAGATTATTCCAACTACCTTAACGGTGAGGGCAGTACTCACGGAAGTAAAACGGTTAACCATAGTTTTTCGAACTGGCGGTGAATACGAGTGATTTTCATATTTCAAGTTACTTGAATATTGTGCCCATGACCGTGACTGTTGTGTAGAAATACAAAGTAGATTCAATATTGCTAAAAGCTATCTGTCTCTTGGTTTTCAACTAGGCCACAGTAACATTTGTTATGTACAGTGTCTTCAGGAATTTCTTGGTGTTTTAAAATATAAGTATAAACAGTAACGTAGTAAAAGACTCATTAATTACCCGATTTCTCTTGTTTTAAGTTCTCAATCGCTTGCAACATAAGTATTTTGTAGGGTCGCACAGATATGCGCCCCTAGTGGGTTGTGCATCCATATAAAAATTACTATATCTCCTTTATCTCCCTCATCCTTCCATCTCACCCACAAGGGTTTGTTCCCAAATCGGTAGATCCTCGGGTCGGTCAACATCAGCTAAAGGCGGCAAGTTCACGTATGATAAATGAAGTTCCTGGGCAATGTCTACCGTTTTCTGGAATACTTGAGTAGTTCCCCACTCAATGTTAACGAATAACTCCGGGATAGCTTGACGCAAACCAATTAAGTAATATCCACCATCGATCGCAGGCCCAAGTACGAGATCAAAGGTGTGTAGCTTTTCAAACGCTGTTGCTAAAATCTCGGCATTGACTCCAGGACAATCTGTGCCGATGATAATTACTTTTTCTGCACCAGATTGAAAAGCATCGAAAAGCGATTGCGCCATCCGTGAACCTAGATCCCCTTCGCCTTGAGACTGGTAAACCAAATCTAACCCCAGCCAGTCTTGCATGAGTTGCAAATCGCCACCTGCAAATCGCACTTCCACAGATATGGCAATGGCTTTTTGCAATTCTTGAACGTGAAATATCGTATGTTCAGTCATTTCTCGTTGAAGATTAGCAGCACCAATATCTCCCAAAGCAGGTATCAATCGGGTTTTTGTCTTACCTGGTTCTGGATAGCGAGTAAAAATAATCAGGTGCTGTTTTGGGTTTGCTGGTAAATTCAGCACACAATACCTTTTTTAATAAACTAAGAGATATTTTAATAGCAATACCTGTTGTTATCGGTTGTAGTATGCTCCTTTGCTGTTCGCATTGCCCCTAAAATCGTTGAAACAATAACACAACGCTTGACTTTACCACCAGACTTACTCGATAGCGTGATGCGTCCTAGATCGTTAGGGCTTTTAGCATTACCTCTGTAGTCAAATTGAACTTTACGTATGCTATTTGACAGTTGTAAGGTTGTCTCAGAATCTAAGCGTACATTGGAATCTATATTATTCCAGTTAGCCGCAGATGGATTTACTGTAGCAGGATGAACTGCCCACTGAATAATACCGTTTTGCTCACGAAAGCTAGCTTGCCAAGTCAATTTTTCCTTACTGGCTTGGCTTCGGGCTTGATGAATAGCAAGGTGAATTTCGTTTTGAGCAGTGTTGAGACGGCGAGTCTCCACAAAAGCTAGCCAGTTAGATATTCCCAACGTAGCTAATATACCAATTAATACAACAACTACTAACATTTCTAGTAGGGTAAAGCCACTACTGGAGTGTTTATTCAAAAGATTTTTTGCATTAACTAGAGACGGTAAATGCACCTGGATATCCATTTTTGTTTTCTGATCGCTTTTCAACTACCCAGTCGTTGAGCAATGTTTCAGTTTGTTGCCTTCTAACTTGACGCTGGTTAGTAATAATGTCTAGCAAGGTCGGCAGAATAAGGATTGTAAGAATTTTTAGTGAGAGTTTTAAGGTGAAATTTATGTTCTGAAATCTTGAAGGGTCATAAATAAAATACTTACACAAAAATATCGCCGCCGCTAGACCTTTTTTTCTGTTAAATGGCTTTTGTAGAGCTTTGCAGACCAGGTATTTGTATAAATTTGCCAGACAAAGATTCCAACTATCCCTTAGTGTAGTTCCTGTAGCGTCTCGTAGAGAAGGTCTTTCCTTACAGGCTCTCTCAAGCACTTGCAAACAGGATTTTTCCTGTCTAACAAGATTGCAAGAAACTGAATTAGGAGTCATACGATATAAGATTTGTACAGATGGGACACATATAAAATTAAACTTAGAGGCTAATCGCAGCCACATATCCCAATCCTGAGCTGCACTTAGAGATTCGTCAAACCCACCTAATGCAATTAAAGATTTCCTACAAATTAAAGGATTGGAACCATTCTCTAAAAAATTATTTAGTAGCAAATTTTCATAAACATTTCCATTAGCTTTAACACGCTTACCTGAAAGTATAAATTCGCCATTTTCGTCAATATAATCAGTCCAACTATAAGCGACTTTGGCGGTAACATTTTCTTGCAAAGCCTTTAATTGAGATTTAAGTTTATCAGGTGTCCAAAGATCGTCTGCATCTAAGAAACTAACAAATTTTCCAACAGCATGGTGTAGCCCTCGGTTACGACTAACGTTTCCCCCGGCATTGGGATAGGAAAATACTTTTATTCGTGAGTCTGGAATTTTTGTAATAATTTCTAAAGTCGAGTCTTGGGAACCATCATTTATTACAATTAATTCTAGATTGTGAAAAGTTTGATTTAAAACAGATTCAATAGTTGCTTTAATAGTTTTTTCACTATTGTAAGCTGGGATAATTACACTAACTAATGTTTTATTTAAAGTTGACTTAATCATATTGTACACTTCTTGTTTTCAAGATCTTGTCTAACTTGCATCTTAAAGAATAAAAGGGACTCATCATACTAGCTAAGTAAAAGTTAAGCTCAAAAAGAGCAATTAGATTAGTGTTAAATTGCCCTCTATACTGAATAAGGTGCTGTAATACTCTACGTAAATTTCCTAAAATAGTTTTCACAAAAATTATTGGTTTTTGCCAATTTTTAGCATTTATCAAACGTAGCTGAAAAATACATAAGCCACAGCCACGTGCCAAAGTCAGCAAATAATCTCTTTCCAGCCGCCAATGCGGTATTTGATGATAAGTATGCATGGTAGGGTTGTACCAAATTTGCCAGCCTGCATAATGTATATAAAGCAATGGTTCATAATCATCACCCTGCACAAAAATACCAGGTAATTTGCCGCTTAAAGTCGGTTGTTGTGGTACATTTTCACACCATACTTGTTTCCTAACAACAAGCGCTGCCGCAGGAGGTAATCTTAAATTCTCTGCATCAAATAAATGCGGATTTGAACCATGTTCTCTGATTGCTAAAAAAGCTTGGATTCTTTCAAAATTTTCTGGCAGCTTTACTTCAAAATCCCCATGAATCTGTCCGCTCCAAGCACCTGCTTGAGGATGCTCTAATCCAAAGGTATATGCTTGAGCTAACCAATCAGGAGCAGGTAAATTATCATCATCTAAAAACGCTATTAGCTTACCTCTTGCTTCACGTACTGCCCGCAATCGTGCAAAAGCGGCTCCCTGTTTTGGTTCTAAAAAATATCTTAACCGACAATTTATATCATATATTTTTTGGTAATTCTGGATTATTTCAGATGTGTTATCAGAACTATTGTTATCCACAATAATAATTTCCCAGTTAAGTTTTTCTACTCCTATCTGGGTTAATAGCTTATCTAAAACTTTAGGTAAACGGGTTGCTCCGTTATAGGCAGGGATAGCTATGCTAATATCTAAACTTTCAGATGATAAGTTGACCATAATACTTAATGCTTTGATAATTTATTTTTTAAAATACCCATTTTTCCAAAGATAAAAAGGGCTAACTAAGCTACTAAAAAAAAGTTCCATTTCGCAAGCAACTACCAAATCGTGTTTGAGTCTAGTTCGGTATTTGAGTAAGTGGAAAGCAATTTTACGTAAATCATTTATCATATAAGATACAAGAGCAATTGGTCTATATATCTGTTTGATATTAACCATTCTAGTTACATAACGGCTAAGTCCAATTCCTCTAAAAAATGGAATTAAATAGTCTTTTTGTAAACGGGAACTAGGTATTCTATGAGAAATTTCCATTTCTGGGTTATACCAAATTTCCCATCCTGATTTTTGGATATAAGACAACATTTCTAAGTCTTCACTGGTAAGCATATTATCCTTAACTCTCCCAGTTAAAATCGCCTTATCTGGCACGCTTTCTAGCCACGCTTGTTTACGCACTACAAGTCCGGCAGAGGGAGGTAGCAATTTTTTAGATGCTTGATATAATAACGGTAAATTACCTCGCTCTGTAATTGCTAAGAATGGGGCAATTCTCTGAAAGTTTTCTGGTGGTTCTACCTCCCAGTCAGGGTGAATTTGGCTGCCATAAGCTCCCGCTTTAGGGTATTTTTCACCAAAAGCATAAGCTGCACATACCCAATTTGATACTGGATAGTTGTCATCATCTAGAAAACCTATTAATCTACCTTTAGCTTCTGCAACTGCCCTTTTTCGGGCATAGGCTGCCCCCTGTTGTGCTTCAAAGCAATACTTCAAAGGGTAAGAACATTGCCAATTCTGTTGATAGGTTTGAACAACTTTAGCTGTGTTATCAGTGCTGTTGTTGTCTACAACTATAATTTCCCAAGTTAAATTTTCGGTGTGAAGTTGGTTTTGTAGCCGTTCTAGTAGTTCTGGTAAACGACTTTCACCGTTATAAGTTGGGATCGCTATAGTAATATCAAGGTTTTCAGTCATTTGACAAAATTTACATTTTGATTTGATTAAGACACTTTTTATTTTATATATTGAACCAATAACTAGTTTATTGCTGGCTCTTAAATAAATCTATCGAACATTAAAACTGCACCTGATATTTTAATTTTGCTATCAATGTGCAGTTTTATATACAGTATTCTTACCTAACTTCAAATGAAGATTCCTGCATAAGCTACTTAACTGCATTTATCATCTTGTGCTGTGAGCATTGAGCCTAAGAGAGTTTTCACAATGACGCATCGCTTGACGCTACTAGGCAATGTAGAATTTGTAGAGCTTGGTACTGCTACCACTATTTTTAACCCAGGTGCTTCTGTACCTGCTGCTACTGTTCCAAAGTTATTTGGTAGAGTCAAAGCTCCCATGTAGTCAAAGGTAATTTTTGCTGATGCACTTAAAGGGTAGGATACAGGAGAATTAGTAGTAGTACTAGCAATGTTTTGACCAGCAAGATTTCCACCTAGCAGAAATTTATTAGAGCTAACTCCTATATCCGTCCCTAAAGATTTCCATGTGCTGATTCCAATATCGGTACGATAAATCGCAACCTCTACATTTTGGGTTGTGCTATTTTTCTGAAAACTGACACTGTAGCTAAGTTTTTTGTTTTTAGCTTCGCGCTGTGCTTCTCGTAATGCAGCTAAAACAGCGTCATTAGCCTTATTCACTTGCTGCCGATTCACAAAGGCAAGCCAACCAGGAGCTGCGATCGCTGATAAAATTCCGATCATCACCATCACTACGATTAATTCCAGCAAGCTAAAGCCAGCATTTTGTTGTGTGTATCCAGAGGCGTAGTGCAGCCTGTTAACTAAACATGGCTGTTTGCTTTTTGCATTGCTGCGGGTTAGTTGCAATAATTTAAAACTTAACTTTCCCATAATTAGCTGCCATTGATTAATGCTTTGAATTTCAGTATTTACTTGGTAAATAAGTATCCGCGTCCTTGTACTCGTATGCTTGCAGTTGGAAAATAAGGTTTGTTACTGGGTTGGTAATTAAGGTTATTGCTTTGTAAGCGTGCGAGTGCATTACCTCGTAAAAATACTTGCGCTGTTGTATTAACTTTATCAACACATGCATAAAAGCTAGTCATTTTACCCGTATTACGAGTATTGAAAGTAGCTGTATCTGGTGATACTTTTGACCATGTAATGGGAGGAGTAGTGGAGTCAGCAGGACATGTTACCGGTAGTGCTGCTGGCACATCGTCATTTTTGGTTTGATCAATAAAGTCAACAAGTACTGTGGGATCGGCAGTGTAATCTGCTGTGGCTTTTGTCCAAGCATTCATCTTTTGTGTTATTGTGCCGATTCCATCAAGCTTAAATAAAGCAAAACCTGGGTTAGGGCAATAACTTGTACTGACATACTTTCCACTATATCCAGTACAAGTTACGGTGCTAGAACTGGTACTGACACCATCCTTAATTTGCCATCGGGCGATACGAGCGGCATTAGACCAAGTAGAACTAGAAGTAGCGTCTTTAATTAAATAGTAGGCAACTAATGAGTAAACAAAAGTATCATCTTGTCCACTGGCTGTAGTAATTGCTTGACTAACTAATTCTCGCTTCCAAAAGACAAGAACAGGAACTCTATCTGTTGCACTTGGACTAGGTAGTTGATTCCCAGTTGTACTTGCACTTGGGCAAGTAGTAGTATCAGCAGTACCGCTTAGACAAGCAATTCCAGTAGCATCATAAATATAGATTGCCTGTTGTAAATCACGGGCAATGTAATCTAGTGCAGATTGAATTTCTTGCTCAGAATTTGCCTTGGCTTGTTCCTTTCGGTCTGTATCCAGAATATTAACCATGAATCCTAGCAACGGCGTGATGATTAGGAAGGCTAGGATCATGCCTACCAACAATTCAATTAGGGTAAAACCATAAACTTGCTGAGTGTCCTTGGAACGCTTCAGCTGTTTACTGAGCAAAAATTTTAGTGTCCTTATCATACTGCGGTATTCTCTTTGCTAATAGATGCACTGCGATCAATTGCATAATATGAACTTACTTGCCGAGTTTTTTATTGACAAGTTTTATTTGTCGCAATACCCAGCCGCTTACATAAAGCCTGAAATGAAGTCGTACTGTTGGCAATGTCGGTTGTCATTTCAATTAATGGTGCTTTACGGCTACCTAATCCACCAGTGAAAGGTGTTTGTGTGTTTTTAGTATCAAGAGTGCTGGCTGTTAAGGGAAAGTCAGCATCTGCTCGATAAACCCTAATTCCCAGACGATAGCCATCGTTCACCCCAGCACTTTGAACAACAATTCGACTAGCCTGGATATAAAATAAATTGCTAGTATTGCTACTACAGTCTGGATTAGAAATACTACCGTTCTTAAAGCAATATAAAGTAGTTGCATCTGTAGGAACGGGCATATTTGTAGTGTTAATTAAATAGTCACCTGGGCTACCTGTTATAGGTGGTGTACCCGCTACATCTGAAATGCGTCTAGGCGCGGCTGATGTAGGAGCAGCAATTGTAATGACTGTATTTGGCGCTGTAATAGCTCCAATTCTGATGCCATCAATGAATGTTTTTGCCGCTTGAGTGGCCAGTTCCACCCGTCGAGACTGAACGCGGGTTGCTGTTGCCAGAACTATAACAGGTGCGATCGCTGTTAGTAAAATAGCAACTACGAGTAATGCTACCAGCGACTCAATAATCGTGAAACCAGACTCCCCAGAAGGGTGGATTTGTTGTTTGTGCTTAATCATTGCGAATTACCCACTTCTAAGATTTGATTATTAGTTGCAAGGACGTTGGTCTGCGTCGATTGCATAAGTGTTGTCGGTTTTTTTAGCACATAACAAAGTTGCTACCCAGGAGTCATCTCGACCAACTTCCCGGAAGTACTCGTCTGGCAAATCATCTGGGGTTCTCACCAATTTTTGAGCAAACAAGTCAGGCGACTGAGAAAGCAACGCTACATCATAACCCCACTGCCGTTTAGGAGCTATATAGAAAGGAGCTTGACCGTCGTTACCAACGATACGATATGATCCATTTAAAATTGCCGCAAATGGTGCAGTAGCAAAAGCACTGCGCTTGAACTGGATAAAAGAGCCGCTAATCCTCGCTGGGGTAGCATTTGCTGTACTATCGTCTGAGTTCCAGTTCTCTATAAACCTTACAAAGTTGTGTAAACCACCATTATCTTCATTGGAGCGTGCGGGTGTATCTCCAGCTGCTGCGGCTAAGTTGAAGGTGGTTGATGTAGCCACTTGTAGCCAATTGTTGTGATTCGGGGTTTTACCACTTCCAGGGCCTATTTTTGTAGTATCGGGTGAGCCAGGACTCCCAAAAGGTACATTGATTTGTAAGACAGGCGACAAGCGGGGTTGATTTTGCTGAGTAGGGGCACTACTGTCTATGATTAAAGATTTGTCGGCTGAATTGTTTGAATCATTTGTCTTGAACCATAGAGCAGTAGTGGATTTTCGAGGGAAGGTACTCCCTGAGTAGGGAAACTCTGATACCTTAACATTTGAATCAATTCCCAGGGGTATAGGCTGAGAGCTATCAATCATCAAGTTGCCAACAGGAGTAGAAGCACTATTACGTTTAAACGCAACTCGACGGGGGTAGGTCGATATTGAACTTGCTGCTGCTACGGCCGTTGTACCTGCATTTAAAGTTGAACTTAATAAACTACCATCAGTTGCAATTTGCCAAGAGTACTTATTATTGAATGAGTTTATTGGGTCATAGTTAACATACCAGTCTGTAGGTGCTGTACACGCCGAGACAGGTAATTTCGGACAAACTTCCATTAAGTACTCGTTGAAATTTCCCCGTCGCTGAATTGGTGTGACAAAGTTATTAAGGTAAGAACTAGAGATATTTGGAATACCGCTGCTGTTATACCAGCTAGCATTGGTGACGTAGGTGTTAATAAAAAAGCCATTATTTTTAAAGTTGGTAATAGAGACAGTATCCCCTAAGTTATTGTTCAAGTCATAGTCTCCCTGATTACGGAAACCCAACTGGAAGCTATTAGAAAGTAGGGTTATGGCATCCGCTATGACGCTTGCAGGTCGCCATTCATCTCCAGTAGGACAAGATAGCCTGGGGTCACCTGAGCGACAAGCAAAGTTAGGACTGCGCTTATTTGCAGGGCGACTATAGAAATTACTCCAGTCATCTTTTAGTAAGTTACCTGGGTCTGTTACAAGATCACCGAACTCTTCTTGAGTGTGAAGATTAAAGTCACCTTTAACATATACAGGCAGATTAGAAGCCAAAATTAGCCCTTTTTCTGTGTCTCTATAAGAGTTTGTACGCCAGATTTTTCCTCCATTGACAAACATAATGGCGTTAGGACGGCGAGTTGGGTCAAGTTTATAGTCAACAGGACTTTCTGTCGTTTGGTTTACTCCCGTTGCACTCGCATCTAAAAGCGCATCATCACGGGTAGCATAGATAATACCGCTATTTGGTAATAAGTATTCTGTTGCTGTTGCTACACCACCACTAATAGGTTTTCCTCGCAGCTTGTCAATATCTAATACTGTGGCGCGAATTTCTAGGGGTTGACGATCTTCAAGAGGAAGATTGTAATCTATATCTGAGGGTATGACAGCGCCCCCATCTGCGTTTGTAAATGTTTCTAATACAGACGCAGTTGCTGTGTTATCTGCATGAATTGCCTTAACCTGCCTGGGGTCGAGAAAGGCAGTTTCCATGATTGCACCGTGAGGAATAAGAAGAGGATTTTGAACGGTAATAGTGCCGTCTAAAATTTGTATGGCGCAAAGTGCAGATTCAACAGCAGACCTTTGTGAGATAGTACGGTCAGCCGCATTTTTTGCCAAAGCATTTTTCAATGGCTCATTTACCCAACGCCCATTGGGATACTTCAATTGGGCTTGATAACTAAGCACTGCCGCATAAGTTGTTTCACCGCTAGCAGTGTCAGGAGGATTGTAGACTATACCGTTATTGGAATTGCCATTATTTGTACCATTGTTGGGGGAATTTATAGGGGATACATCAGCTAAACCTGTTTTGTTCCTGGCTGTAGTGCTATTCGTTGGATCATAGTAGCTACTAACACAAGCAATAGGCGCTGGAGTCACCTGATTATAACTGGCAACGTTGTAGTGATAAACCGCTGTTGCCCGCATCCGCAGGTAGGGCGTATTTGCATCGTCGGGGAATACGATATTTGCATCCTTGGTACTACCAGCAGTTGCAGCTGTGGAAACAACTGGCATCATATCTGACCAGATTTTGTCCGTAGCAGTTTTGGCTGCTGTATATGTAGCACTACTTTCAGTGGTGGTATAGCCACTAGGTAAATAAATTCCACCACCAGTAACTACTCGTAAGCCACCTACAGGTTCTTGTGGATTTGTTGGGACTTTAGCTGCTGCTAATTCCCAGTCCCCATCTCTGTCTGTAGCTCCCAAATCAGCCAATTGCTCTACGCGGCTGCGACGAGTGCGAGTTCCCCCTCCAGTGTTGTCCCACGTAATACCTGTAATATTTTGAGTGTCTTGTGGATTTGGCCCAACAAAGCTTGTTCCATTCCACCAGAGTTGAGGTAAATTATTACCAACTGAAATGCGATCGCCTAAAAATGCCTCTTTACCATCTGGGTCTTTTTGTAGAGTAGTTGGTTCAGTTGCAGCAGGTAAAAGCTTTGTATCACCACTTGTTGTATTCAGCGTCAGCTTAGTATAGTTAGTACCTGTCGTTTTACCATCGCTAGGGTCAGTTGGATAAATCCAAACATCTGGCGGACGTAGCGTATCACCACTACCATTTAGTGGGCTGGTCGTTTCGTAAGCGCCTAAAACCTTGCTTAAGTCACTATTATCAGCAAAAGGAACCTCTGTAAAAGGTACGCGACGCGTGCGCTTTTTAAAGTAAAGCTCTAGCTGTTGTTGGCGGAACTTATCTTGTTCAGCTGCGGTGAAATCTGCTGCTGTTAAGCCACGCTTCTGATATTCCTGGTTAATACCATCACTAACCTCTTTGGGATCAGTACTAGCATTATTAGTCATCTGTGCAGAAACTAAGCGATTGATACGCTTTACATAAGCTAGGCTGTTATAAGCTATAACATTCGGACCCTGGGTAACTGATTTTTGAAAATCACTCTCAGTTGGAGCGGTGCTTTTTCCCTGGAATAAATGTACTTTGGTACTGGGAGATATATCACCAGTATCTATAAATCCGCCAGAGGCCGTATTACCACCAACAACTATTTTGGCATTATCGGCTGTATAGTAACATGATGCATTACTGCTAACTTGATATAGCGTAATTCCTGATCCTCCGCCAGTCAGGAAATTACTATTGGTAAAAATCCGCCCATTCAGTTTGAAGGCAGGACCTGGAGTGAGGTTGATATCATCCTCATAAATAACTGCGTTGTTAACCAGAAGAAGTTGCACTCGGTCTTGTTCATACTCTAGGGCAGAGAAACCTTTATTGCCTTTATATTGCTCATAATTAGTAGTATCAGCAGGTATACCAGTAATAGGAATAGTTGCGGTGTAAGCAAAGAAGCTTTTTTTCAGTTTGCCATTGATATTAAACCAGCCAGTATTGCCTACTAAGCTGGCACTTGTTGAAGTATCTCCACAATCTCCACTTACACCACCAGCCGCCATTGGTGGAGTTCTCGCCTCTAAGGAGTTTCTTTTGCGGGTATATGCACCTTCATTTATTGGTGGATTTTTAAAATAAATCCCATAAAGTGTGTAGCTATCAAATTTACCGTTGTTATTCGTATCTACGGGATATTGCCACGCCGTTTTTAGAAATTTTGTTTCATCTGTTTCATTTTTATCTAAAGCCAGTTTCAGTTGAGTTTCATCGCCAAAGGTATATTCATCAATATTATTTGCCAAAGTCCCGTAAAGTGCATCATCTGTGGGTGTAGCTCGTGGTAGTCTTCCATCTTGAAATAGCTTGTTTAATTTAGCTCTAGCGCGATCAATTGCCGGGGTTGCAGCATTGAGAGTAGCCTCATTCACGCGGGTATTACTGGCGTTTTTAGAGCGCTCAAATGACCTAAATAAAATCGCAGTAGTCAGTAACACAACTACTAGTGTTACCATTACTACCGTTGGCAAAACAAACCCAGCATTTCCAATCTCACGTCTTCTATTGGTGGTGAAAATAGTTCTTATTAGCCAAATAATTTGCTTTTTTATTGTAGATAAAAACTGTTTAGTAAGTTTTTTTAAAGAAAATCTTACTGCCTTGAATAACTTGCGTCTTACAGACATAAAAGCTTCCTCGCCAATTGTTTAATTACAAATTTTAGGATGTTGATTTTATAAGGAATAAAACCTATTTGTTAAGCTTTAACTCAAAGTTATAGTTTTGAATTATGTAAAAATTCACCTTGTTTAAACATTGTTAAAAAATACAGTGGTAAATTAACAAATGCAATTTATTCGATTTATATCATGTGTTCATTTTTTGGTTAATACCGAGAAATACTGATATTCTCGAAATTATTTAATTTATGCCTGCTTATGAAAAAAATTGATCCTTCTATATGAAGACTGATGTCATATAAACCAAACCTGCATTTCCAGGAGAATTAAGCTCACTTTCATAGAGAAATAGTATGACTGAAAATTAACCTTGTAGAAATCTATTTCATCCAAAGGTAGCTTTATGAAGATGTTGTGAGCATACTAAGGTTATAGTACCCACCTGCCCAAGTAAAAATATCAGTTGGTGTCAAAATAATAGACTTCTTGCATAAATCCAAAAAAGAACCCCACTCCCTCTTCCCTTGTAGCTACGGTGTACACACAAGTCTTGAAATCCCACCTAAAACTTGCTTTCGTTGCCCTAACCTTAAAATTAGCGGGATAAATGGAGTTTCTAGTTGCCCAAAATTTGGGTATTTACGGGGCTAAAAGGGTTGAAACCTTTGCAGACTATACTTGTGTGTACACCGTAGCTTCCCTTGTAGGGAAGGGGAGTAAGATTCAAAGCCTCTCTTCTAAAAAAAGAGAGGTCAAAGTGTATTGCTTCCATTCGAGAAGCGCTATATATTTACTTTATAAATAGGCTCTTATTGATTTGACAACAAAGAAGAAGGTTTGAAAAAAATTTCATACGGTACGAAAAATCGCCGTAGGAAACCAGGCTTTAGTACAGCATAAGTTTCAGCATCAATAGGTAGACACTGAGAGCGGTAGGCTCCAAGCGCCTCTATCTTCTTATTTTGAACAGAATGAATAGATATACGGTAAGCAGATGCTAATTCATCTAGTTTTAGGTCACGGAAGAGTAAAGATTTCCAGAGAATCCAAATCGGGTACTGTAAAATGTCAACCTCAATTTCAGAGTATTGAATCGCCGCTAGCAGTAATTCATAAGTTACTTCGTGGTCTTTAATACGGTCTTGGCGATGAGTCACATAAACCTCCCCAGGCTGGAAGGATTTCAGGAGTTGAGCAAGTTGTTCAATTGTTTGTTGGCGCTTGCTTGCATCTAGATATTGAAGTTGACTATCTGGTTTGTCGAGAAAGTAAATTTGTTCAGAGTCGATGCCTAAGATACTTAAAGCTGAAAGCGCTTCTTGCTTACGAATTGAAACCATTTCACCAGATTGAAACTTGGGATGTTTGCCATGAGAAGCTGCTCCATCTGTGACAAAAACAATCTGGACTGGCACATTCTGTTCCCGCTTGAGTTTAATTAAACCACCGCATCCCAAAACTTCATCATCCTGGTGCGGTGCAATTACCATTGCAGATTTCTGATTAACTTTCATCGGCTTACTACCAATATGCAATAGCCAAAGAAATTGCAACATGCTCATGAATTCTGGCAATGTATGATTGTATAGTCGCCAAATCTTGTTTCGTACTCGATGAAGAATATGTTTGACATTCAGCATTCTTTTTAATCCTATAGTCCAATACGGTTCACTTAGCGCCAAAAACCCTTTATCTGCGTAGATTGGGAGAGGAACGAAACCCAACATTTTCGGGAGTTTGTTGGGTTTTACTACGTTCTACCCAACCTACGATTATTCTTAACCCAAGCGTATTGTCTTATAATCCTTCTCTGAATCTCGGTTTCATCCATTGAATTACCTCTATATATTTATTTGTGAGTTATACAGATTTCCCTACCCAGAAAGAGAAACTACCGTTGCAATCTGCTGTATATAGTTGCTAAATCCGCTGCCTGCATATTTACTGTGCGAACAGGTTTAATACCTTGGCGCAATTCCCACAGTAAATTAGTATCTGTTGCTAATCGCTCAAGAGCTTGAGTCCAAGCTTTAGTATCGTTAGCAGTCACTAACCAACCATCAATGCCATGCCTAACAAGTTCAGCAATACCCCCCAAGTTAGAGCCGATGACAGGTATAGATAGGGAGTGGGCTTCTAATACAACCAAAGGCCCAGTTTCCAGGCATTGGGAAGGTACAGCTAGTAAGTCATAGTTAGCTAGAGTCTGGCGAAGTTCTTCTCTTGTTAGTTCTTTATTCACACAAATCCGAGGATCGTTTGCTATCAAATTAAAGATTTTTTGGCGATATCGTTCATCCTGCGTTATTCCATAAATGACCAACTCAATCTTGACTTGCTCAGGTAAATCTTTAACTGCCTGTACTAAAATATCGATACCCTTATATATATCCCAGCGTCCTAAAAAAACTACTTTTAAAGGGTCTGATTGCTGTCTTGTCTGTGGTAATTTTTTTTGTGCAGTATAAGAAATTCCATGTCGAGAGAGAAGAAGTTTTTCTTCAGGTATGCCGTTGATGAGTAGAGCTTTATAAAGCCAATCACACACTGTCACAATGCGGTCAGCATACTTTGCCATTTTTAGCAAACTTTTTTTGCGGGCAGCAACATAACCAGGCACGACAAAAGGACGGACAAACCTTCCCAGATTACCATCGTCTACTGAGGCTGGAAGATATGCACTGGTGGGCAAAGGTAAGCGACTGAGGAGATCCAAGGGAAAATGGCTCAAACTTTTGACTATTGCAGCAGGTAGCTTTTTGCTCAAAGTATCAGCACACTGAGAACACCGCACCACATCAATTTTGCCATCACAAACTTTTTGTCCATTGAACATCAAAGTAATTCGCTGGCATAAGGGTACGGCATAGTGTAATGTCAGCACTGTTGCCATGCCTAATTCTTTAGCTAATCGCAAATGAGGCAACCCACAATATACTTCCCAGTGGTGCTGATGATATATGTCTGCTTTTTGGTTAGTTAACCAATTAGCGAAATATTCAAATTTCCCATGCGGAAATTGCCCATGATTTGGTTGTGTTTTGGGCGCGGGAAATACAGGATATCGATAAACTTCTACGTCGTTATATTTATAAGTCTCTTCTGTTTGGGAACCTAACTTGGCCGCTGCTATCTGGATGTCAATATCATGCGATCGCAATTCTGGCAGTAACTCGTTGAGGTTTACTTGAATACCACCACATTTATCTGGAAAATAACGCGCAAGAGCTTGAATTACTTTCATAATAGGAGCCACCAGGACAGTAAATCTGCTCTTGCTATTTTACTCGCTGTATTATGAATTACCCAGTAATAGCTGTGCTTCAGTAAAAACCATAGAGGTTCGTTCTCAATTGGGTTAAATACAGTCGCTTCTTAGTGGGGCACAGCTAGAGCGCCAGTCCAGTAGAAGTAGTTGACAAGATGTATAGTTTTTGCGGAGGCTAATTTATAGGAGAATAAGGTATGACTACGGTGTACATACAAGTCTTGAAATCCCACCTAAAACTTGCTTTCGTTGCCCTAACCTTAAAATTAGCGGGATAAATGGAGTTTCTAGTTGCCCAAAATTCGGGTATTTACGGGGCTAAAAGGGTTGAAACCTTTGCGGACTATACTTGTGTGTACACCGTAGCCTTATTAAGGAGAGGGGATATATTAGGCGCTAAAGTATTTTGCTACTGGGTGGTAAGTAATAATTGCAGTGGTAGACTGTTCTGGATAAAGTTGTTCACTTTCATCCATATACAATTTAATTCTGTCAGTCTGCAATAATTCCAGTTGCTTGTATTGGTCTTGGATATTCGGGCAAGCTGGATACCCAAAACTATACCGCGAGCCACGATAGCGTTGTGCTAATATCTCCCGAATATTGTCGGGTTCTTCAGCAACAAAGCCTAACTCTCGGCGAATTCGGGCGTGTGTCCACTCAGCCACCGCCTCTGCTACCTGCACCGCCATACCGTGGAAATATAGGTAATCGGTGTATTGATTAGCCGCAAACAGCTTTTGAGCAAACTCTGTTGCAATCTCTCCTACAGTCACCGCCTGCATCGGGAAGACATCAATAATTCCCGATTCCTTTGGTGCAAAGAAATCTGCTATGCACAGCCGCCTTAACGACTTTTGTCTGGGAAAATCGAAAGTTGCAATCTGTTGTGATTGGTTTTCTGAGTCATATATATATAGAGAATTGCCCTCAGATTGACAAGGGAAATACCCATAAATCACTTGGGGATGCAACAGATTTTCTTCAATAATTCGCTGTTTCCAACTTTCTAAAATTGGGTAAACTTTCTCAGCTAAGAAAGCCTGATATTCCTCCTTAGATTGTTCCTTTGGTTTGCGGAATTGCCACTGTCCAGCAATTAAAGCTTGTAAATCCAAGTGCCAGAATATTTCCTCAATGGGAATATCACTAGGCTGCAACAATTTCGTTCCCCAGAAAGGTGGGGTGGGACGTTCAATATCTACAGCCACAGCTTCGGAACGTCTCGTATCTACTACTTTTGGTTCAGCAGATGTTTCTTCAGCAGTTGTAGCTTTTGGTTCTTTGTGACCATTTGTCGAAACTTCAGCAGTTTCCACTTCATTCAAAAATCCCTGCAAATCTTCCCAGTTATTAGTTGCCTTTGCTGGCATTAATTTATCCATGAAGTGCAAGTCAGAAAAGGCATCTTTGCCATAAACAACTTTACCTTTGTAAGTGTTTTGGCAATCTTCATAGACAAACTTGGGAGTTAACGCCGCACCACCTAATATCACGGGGACACTAATTCCCTTTTCGTTGAATACCTCCAAATTCTCTTTCATGAAGGCGGTGGATTTCACCAGCAAACCACTCATGGCAATACAATCAGGTTTGTGCTGTTCGTAAGCGTTGATGATGTTTTCTACTGGCTGCTTAATTCCCAGATTAATCACCTTGTAGCCGTTGTTGGACAAGATGATATCCACCAAGTTTTTACCAATGTCGTGGACATCACCTTTCACTGTGGCAATGATAAAGGTTCCCTTGGCATTGTTGCCTGATTCTGATTTTTCCATGAATGGTTCGAGAAATGCTACCGCCGCTTTCATGGTTTCCGCAGATTGCAAAACGAAGGGTAGCTGCATTTGTCCAGAACCGAATAATTCCCCGACAACTTTCATCCCATCTAGCAAAAAGGTGTTGATAATTTCCAACGGGGGATATTCTTCTAAGGCTTTTTTCAGATGTTCTTCTAAACCAATGCGTTCGCCGTCGATGATATGACGCTTGAGACGTTCTGGAATAGGGAGACTTTCATCTAAGGAGCGATCGCGCTTAGTTGTTACCCCGGCAAAGGCTGTGGTAAGCTCTCCCAAGGGATCGTAAACACAAACATTACCTTCAAACTTCCGCTCATCATAAATCAACTGGCGACAGATTTCTTGATGGCGTGCATCAATCTTCGATAGCGGTAAAATTTTGTTAGCGCTGACAATGGCTGCATCCATTCCCGCCGTTGTCGCTTCGTGTAAAAACACTGAGTTCAGCACCATCCGCGAGGCTGGAGTTAAACCAAAGGAAATATTGGAAACACCCAAAATTACATGGCATCCAGGCAATCCTTCACGAATGCGCCGGATGGATTCAATGGTGGCTTTGCCGTTTTCTCGGTCTTCTTCAATCCCGGTGGAAATGGGTAACGCTAGGGTATCAAAGAATATTTCTGTGGGTGGTATGCCATATTCTACAGCTTGACGGTATGCGCGTTGGGCGATCGCAAACTTTTTGTCTGCTGTCCGCGCCATCCCATCTTCATCGATAGTACCAATAACTACACCAGCACCGTATTTTTTCGCTAACTCCAGCACCTTCAAAAAGCGCGGTTCCCCATCTTCGTAGTTGGTGGAGTTCAGCAAACATTTACCACCGGCAACCTTTAAACCCGCCTCCATCTTTTCCCATTCGGTGGAGTCAAGCATTAAAGGCAATGTCACATTATTGACAATGCGCGAAACTAATTCGTGCATATCGCGCACGCCATCGCGTCCGACATAATCGACGTTGACATCAAGGATGTGTGCGCCTTCTTTAACTTGCGCCCTCGCCATTGAAACGAGTCCATCCCAATCTTCGGCATTGAGCAAATCGCGGCACTTTTTGGAACCACTGGCGTTGAGACGTTCGCCAACTATCAAGAAAGAATTATCTTGATCGTAGGGCTGAGTGGTGTAAATTGATGCTGCTGCTGGTTCTAAACTTGGCTGTCTAACTTTTGGCTTCAGACCTTTAGCGACTTCTGCCAATTGTTGAATGTGTTCTGGACGCGTCCCACAGCAACCCCCGATCACTTGGACACCCAAATCTTCAACAAAATGCATCAATGACATCCGTAATTCTAACGGTGTCAGGCGGTAGTGTGCTTGACCGCCAACGTTTTCAGGTAAACCCGCGTTGGGAATACAGGAAACGATGAAAGGTGAATGTTCTGACAAATACTTGATATGTGGTTTCATCAAGTCTGGGCCAGTGGCACAGTTTAGACCGAGAATGTCAATTGGGTAAGGTTCCAGAATTGTCAGCACAGCGCTGATTTCTGAACCTACCAACATTGTGCCCATGCTTTCCATTGTCACTGATACCATCAACGGACGGCGATCGCCTTTTTTGGCAAACACCTCTTCAATACCATTCAGCGCCGCCTTAATTTGCAGCACATCTTGGCAAGTTTCTACCAAAAATAAATCAACACCACCATCCCACAGCGCCTCTGCTTGTTCAGCAAAAGTAGCTTTCATGGTGTCAAAGTCAATATGTCCCAAAGTAGGGAGTTTTGTTGTGGGGCCGATGGAACCTGCCACAAACCGGGGTTTTTCTGGCGTGGAAAATTCCGCAGCGACACGCTTGGCTAATTCTGCGGCTGTCTTGCTGAGATAGTAGGCTTGGTCTGCCAAGTCATATTCTGCCAGCACCAGGGATGTACTGCCAAAGGTATCGGTTTCTATGACATCTGCACCAGCAGCGAGAAAGTCGCGGTGAACCTTAGCGACAGCTTCGGGTTTCGTGTGGACTAGGTATTCGTTACAACCTTCATACTGCGGGCCGCCGAAGTCTTCAGCAGTGAGGTTTTGGGTTTGTAAGTTGGTTCCCATCGCCCCGTCGAAGACGAGGACTGGGCTATCTGGACTACGCAGGCGTTCAAGGAAAGAATGAGTCATATTTTCCTAGAAGAAATGAGGACATCAAGTGAGTCTTGTGATACTCGACTTACTTTATTATTTTCCAAAATTGTGATATTTGTGGCAGCGTTTAATAAAGTCTGGTTTTCTTTATATAGCGGTTTTCATTTGAGTGAGGTACAAGAACCCCCAACTTCCAAGGGAGGAGGAGGCTATGATGTAACTCGTTTCATTAGGAAAAGCTATAATTCCAAATCGCTATTAGAATTATCCGTAAGCTTGTAATCCCTACTAAACATTGGTTTTAGCTATTTACTGATAACCGGCTGCTTGTAACAGAAACAACTTGGCATAACGTCCTTTTAGCTGTAACAATTCTTCGTGAGTTCCTTGTTCTATAACTTCGCCGTTTTCTATAACTAAAATTTTGTCAGCCATTCGTACCGTAGAGAACCGATGGGAAATCAAAAGTACCATCTGATTTTGAGTGATAGCACGAAAATGATTGAAAATCTCAAATTCAGCTTGGGCATCGATTGCTGATGTTGGTTCATCCAATACTAAGATATCTGCTTGCGATCGCATAAAAGCACGAGAGAGAGCAATTTTCTGCCACTGTCCCCCAGAAAGTTCCTGTCCTCCCTTAAACCAACGACCAAGTTGAGTCTGGAAGCTTTGGGGTAATTGGTCAATAAAAGATTGGGCCATGCCTTTTTCAGCAGCAGTTTTCCAACGGTTTTTGTTTTCGAGATGTTCTACATCACCTACACCAATATTCTCTCCCACAGTAAACTGGTAGCGGACAAAGTTCTGAAAAATCACACCAATACGACGACGCAGCACATCTACATCCCATTCTTGTAAATCCAAGCCATCTAAGAAAATTCGCCCAGAGTCTGGCGTGTAGAGTCGAGTAAGTAGTTTGATTAAGGTAGTCTTACCAGAACCATTTTCACCTACAATTGCCAGTTTTTCTCTGGGTTTCAAGTGTAGCGAAATGTTTGTCAAGGCTGGCTTAGAACTTCCCGGATAAGTAAAAGATACGTTCTCGAAACGAATACCATCTTGAGGATTTAAACCAATGGTTGCTTTACCCCAAGACTTTGGTACTTCTTCTTCTAGAAAATCATAGAGATTTGATAGATATAAGTTGTCTTCATACATCCCTCCAATAGACGTGAGGGCATTGGAGAAAGTTGATTGTCCTTGGCGAAAAACGGTGAGATACATTGTCATATCTCCCAAAGAAATCTTACTTTGCACTGTTTCCAGCACAATCCAAGCATAAGCTAGGTAAAAAGCACCAGTACTAACTAAACTCAGGAGATAACCCCACACTCCTCGCCGCACAGTCAAATCGCGGTCTTCGCCATAGAGTTGATCAAACAGGTTGTGATAACGCCCTAGCAGCATCTCTCCCAGTTGGTAGAGTTTGACTTCTGTGACAAAATCTTCTCTTGCTAGTAGATTTTCTAAGTAGTGCTGTTGACGAGTTTCTGCCGCCCGCCAACTAAATAGGCGAAAGCCTTCTCCAGCAAATTTGGTTTCGGCAATAAATACAGGTATGGCAGCCAAAACCAGCATTAGCACCGCCCAAACTGAGAAATTTATTAGCAAAATACCGTAGGTGAACAGAGAAAGGGCATTTTGCACTAACCCAAAGGTGCGGTTTACTAAGGAAAGGGGACGAACTGATGCTTCTCGTCGCGCATTGGTCAATTTGTCATAAAATTCCGAGTCTTCAAACTGCCTAAGATCAAGTGTCAGCGCCTTTTCTAAGATAAGTACATTTACTCGCTGACCCAGTAGCGCCCGCAATAACGATTGACAAATAAGGATTCCGCGTTGACCACCTGCTAGTAGAATTACAGCGATCGCTTCTAATCCTACATAAAATAGGGAAGGATAAATATTGACAAAACCATTATTTTGTGAATTAACTTGAGATGCAACTACCACTGCATCAACAATTAACTTACTGATGTAAGATATCGCCGCCGGTAAAAGACCAGCCACTAAAGTCAAACTCGCCAGAAGAATAGTAAGCGATCGGTTAGTAGTCCATACCAAGCTTACAGCCCGTCCACTGTAGCGGAAAACCGTCAGGGATTGGCGTAGGATATTTCTTTTTTTTTAATCTTCATCTTTCTTTGCGCGAGATACCCCTGGTTAAGAGAATCTTCCTGACTTTATTTAATCTTTATTAATTTTACCAAAAAAGAACTTAGAACTTAGCAGCGAGAATGACGGGTGTGCGACTAAGTGGTGACTCTCATACTTAGGTTAACGGATATTCTGAATTCTGGATTCTGACTCCTGACTTCTGTTCATATTTTTATCCCCACAATCTCCGACCTGCTTTCCCACTTAATTTTTGGTGAGTATCTGACAATAAAGCTGGAATATCTAACTTTTCTGGACACCGAGGTAAACAGTCACCGCATTCTGTACATCGGTTGCCTTTCATTCCAGGGAACCAGTGACCAGCATTTTCAAACATTCCGTAACGATATTGTCCATAGTCTTTCATGTCGTATGCCACTGCCAGATTACGTAACCGCAATACCTCTGGAATATTGATATTTTCTGGACAGGGCAAACAAGCATAACATTGGCTACATTTATCAGTTCCCAAAGCAAATTTTTGGTGATTTTCTAACCTCTGGAAAGCAGAAATTTCTGCTGATTTTAGCTTTCCATCATCGTCAGCAACTCGCAAAGGTTCTATTAATTCATCTGGGTTGGCTGGCCCTATACTTAAAGTATTAATACGGTTGTCAGCAAGTAAAAAACGATAGTTTAGTTCTAAGGGGGAATACGGCTTACACAAATCTTTTAGGGTTTGGGGTGGCGTATACAGCTTTCCCCCTTTGTCAGCAGGGGAAATAATGAAAATGCCCATATCTTTTTCGGCAGCTAGTTGAATTGCTGGTGCGTGCCGTTGAAAAAAATAGTAATAATGCAGATTGACAAACTCAAAAAAATCTGTTTCGATAGCTGCCTGAATTAGTTCTAATGACCCGTGGCTGGAAAAACCCACGTGTCGCACTCGACCATCAGCAACAGCTTCCTCTACGGCTTGCATACAGCCATTTTTGGCTTGCACCCACTCCAAATGTTGCCAAGTGTTCAAGCCATGAACGCCTAAGCAATCTAAATAATCTAGCTGTAATCGTTCTAGGGATTCGTCGATGCACCGACGCATGGTGTCAGCATCTGCTGTGGCAGAGATTTTGGTAGTGATGTAAAGCTTCGTTCGGGGTATTAACAACCCAACTTTTAATGCCCTACCAAGATACTCCTCACTTTTGCCATAACCTCTGGCGGTTTCTAGATGATTAATTCCTAGCGCTAAAGCTTGTTCAATGATCTGTTGAGCATTTTCAAAAGAAGCTAAGTAGCGCATTGTTCCTAGAGAGAAAACTGAGAGGTGCAGATTCGTTTTCCCAAAGCGTCGGTATTGCATAAATTTCAGTGCTGAGTGGTGTTGCATTAGCGGGGCATTTAGCCCGTGCTGAGTTCTGAGTAGAAACACGATTAATATTGTCTATACAAAATGAAAGGTAAAAAAGAAAGAATAAAGAACTTATTTTTTAGATTCTCTATTCTTTCTCAGCACTCAGCACTCCCCACTCAGAACTCTTTTAGCTGTCGCCATTACCAAAGCGCTTGATCAAATCTTCAGGACGGAGATTAGAAATAAATTCACGGAAGGCTTGCTGTTCGGCTTCATCTGCATCGCGGTCAACAGGTATAGAAGCATCGGCAATCACTTCTTCCATTACCCAGATGGGGGTATTTGTACGGAGAGCAATGGCGATCGCATCGCTAGGACGTGCGTCAATTTCTTTTTTTACCTCGCCTTGCTGGACAATTAAAGCTGCATAAAATGTATCCTTTTGCAGGGAATGAATGATCACCTTTTCTAGAGTCATATTCCAAGTCTCTAGAAGATTCACAATCAGGTCGTGGGTTAAGGGTCTGGGAGGCTTTTGATTCTCCAGTGCGCCCATAATTGCCCTAGCCTGTTCCTGACCAATATAAATTGGCAAAGCCCGCCGATCTGAAGAATCTTTCAAAAGGACGATCGGGCTACGGGTTATGGCATCTAATGCTATGCCAGCGACTTTCATTTCAATCATTGCCTAAGCCTCTACAATGCTTTGAGAGCCTTGGATGCTGTGTAACAAATAGTACCCCTTTTTAGGCGGTTTGGTGACAGTAATAAACATAAGCATTCGTTCTCTATAATTGCTTCTATTAAACTCCGAACTTGTGGTGAAAACCAGAGTAAGTCAAATTGGTCTTCTTAGACAATAACCTTCTTACCCAAGTATGCCTTGTGAAGGATGCTAATGTGTTAATATTCCTATACGAAAAAAAGTCAGAAAATATACTTGGATATTCGACATTTCTGTGACAATTACCAATTCATTTCAAGCAAATTTAGGCAATAAATAGAGTTAGTTTGACAAAAAAGCCGTGTTTACAGGATTAATCCAAGCATTAGGAACGATAGAACCTTTGGGGGGCGATTCTTGGCAAATTACTTGTATAAGCCATTCTGGTGAAGTAATTATGCAGGATTTGGCTTATGGTGACAGTGTTGCAGTAGATGGCGTTTGCTTGACAGTGGAAAAAGTTTTAAAAGACGGGTTTATCGCCACAGCTTCGCCGGAAACGCTACGCCGCACGACGTTGGGAGGTGAGCAAACTCAACAGAGATATGTCAATTTAGAAGCGTCTCTAAAGGTTGGCAGCAAAGTTGGCGGTCATTTTGTGATGGGGCATGTAGATGGCATCGGTCGATTGCTAGTGGCAGAACAAACGGCTAGTTCTTGGGAAATGACCTTTATTGCTTCCGTTGCGATCGCACGATACATTGTCCCCAAAGGTAGCATAGCTGTCAACGGCATCAGTCTCACAGTAGCCGCTTATGACTCAGAACTCTCTCAGTTCAAGGTGGCGGTAATTCCCCTCACATATAGCGAGACAAATCTTCGCTATTTGGTTGCTGGGAGTTTGGTGAATTTAGAAGGGGATATTCTCGGCAAATACGTCGAAAAATTCCTTTACTCTGGCAACCAAAACACCACAGCCCATCATGAAACAAGTCTAGATGGCATTACACCCGCATTCTTAGCAGAACACGGGTATTTGTAAGTGGGAATAGGGAATGGGGAATTGGGCACTGGGCATTGGGTATGCGGCATTGGAAAGAGGGGAAAGAGCTAATTTTTTATTCTTCCCCTGCTCCCTCTACCCCCTGCCCCCCTGCCCCCTGCCCCTCAGCTTCTTCTAGCTGCCTGGTTCTTGGCTTACCTGAGCAGTTTGCAAGCCTCTCACTAACTGGCTGAGGGCGCTTTGTAATTGCACGCCTGGGTCAGTAGCAATCCACCCGTTCGGTGTTAGGTGGCGGACTTCAAAGTGCAGGTGAGGGCCTGTGGATGCCCCAGTGCTGCCAACTAGCCCAATGACAGTTCCAGGTTGTACCCACTGACCAGGTTTAACAAGGATTTCTGACATGTGACCGTAGAGAGTTTGTTCAGCCGATTTGTGATTGAGAATAACGGTTAAACCATAACCGCCCAACCAGTTAGCAGTTTCGACTTGACCAGCAGCAGCAGCTAAAACTGGTGTTCCCGTAGGCGCACCTAAGTCTGTACCAGCATGGAAGCGTTGATTACCTGTGATTGGGTGAACTCGCCAACCAAACAAAGAAGTAATAGGAGCGGGGATAGATAGGGGATACATCATTCCCGTACCACTATAGGCGACTGTACCCGTGTAAGGTATTTGCGGCAATACTGATGCTAGTGAGAAGTCGTAAGCTACGTTGCTGGGACGGGGTGCAATGTTGCCATCTGCCATTGGTGGCGGTAAAGTCCCGCCACTGGGTGCGATGGGAGTTGCACTCACTCTTGTGGGGCTGAACTCGCTAGGACTCGGGATAAACCGATTTGGGCGATATGCGGTCTTGGTGTCACCACTATAACCATTTTGAGCCGCACGCCATCTGCTGTTGTTGCCAGTCGTTGCAGCTTGCCGCGTGGTCGGAACGACTGGCAATTGGGCGTTTTGACTTCTTCTTAGCCAATTAGGTGCTACTTTACCATTAGAATCAGCCACATTCTTTTGGGGTACTTTGGCGCAAACGCCGCCTAATACGCTTTGTCCTGAAGGCAAAATGGCTTGGCAACCACTAGAGCGTTCTGTGAGAATTACAGAATTTGGTGCTTGATAAGTACCTGTGGCACCACTGTCATAACTATTAGGATCAATATAGGCGTTATTATAATCCTTGGTTTTACCTGGCGTTGCACTAACAGAACTGTTGGAGTTATTCGATGGTTGAGCAACTTCTGGGAGTTTTTCAGGTGCATAGCGGACAGGGGTATTGGGTTTTTCCTGTCTCACCCTTGCAGGAGTAACCTGGGAGGTTTCTACTTTGGGCTTTTGTCTGATAATAACAACAGGTTCAGCAGCTTCGATTTTGGGCGTAGACTGCCTAACTGGTTCTTTTGATTGAGCTACCTCTGGCTTGCGTAGTCTCTGTTTTAGTCTGGCTCGCCGTTGGGAAAATTCCGGTTGCGCTTGAACTGCTTCGGGTGCAACAGCCTGTTTTTTAACTAGATTTGGAACTACTGTTGGCTGGGAAGTTTCAACAGTGGGAACGATGTTATCTACTTGTGTTTCCGTTTGGGCAAACACAAAGCCGCCGCTGAGAAGGCTGACGCTACTCAGCCAACAGAGGCTCTGAGCTGGTAGTGTTGAGGCAAAACGTTTTTTTGTTAGACCTTGCTGCCATAAATGCAAACGATGATGGGCAGAATTATTGCGCTGCGTCATTTGTTCTCTCAGTTGTGAGTAATTAGCCTAAAGAGATGATGCTAGTGGTTTGTCTTGCCCAAAGAGCGAAATTTTGAACAAACCTCAAATTTAAACGGAAGATTTATGGTACCCCAAACTGATTGTACCGGGTTGAATATAAATTTCCGGTGTAATTAGTTCCTTTGTATCATGTGTTTCTAAATCAACTCGTAAATTTCCTTGAGGTGTCACCCCAACTACAGTACCTAAAAGATTATTGACGTACACCCGATCGCCCATGTTTGTCAACAAGTCAAGATAGCGAGACAAGAGTATGCTTACTCCTTCTTGCTGAAGGCACTCTATACCGGATTCTATTCCCAGTAAGACTTTAGAGGTGAGCATTTCCAGACAAGAGATTGGTCTGAAATCTTGCAAAGCTTGCCACGATTCCAGATTAATTCCAGTTTCGGGGACTGGATTTATCCAGTTAATACCAACACCAATCACTGCTTGGGTAATTTGTCCTTTGTTTACTTTGGTTTCTGTCAAAATGCCGCCTAGTTTGCGACCATTTAAAACTAAATCATTGGGCCATTTTATCCCAACATCTATACCACAATGGCGCAATTGAGAGGCAATTCCCCAAGCAGTAGCGAAGGTTAGCTGGTAGCTGTCAGTAGCCTCTATTTTGTGGTCGAAAGAAATCGCCACGGAAACATATAATCCCCCAACTGGAGAAATCCACTCACGTCCCCATTGTCCTCGCCCAGCAGATTGAACAGTTGCGATGACTACTGTTCCTGAAATAGCCCCTTGGTGGAGTAAGTTCCAGAGGGTTTGGTTGGTTGAGGAGACGCTTTCAAAAAAGTGAAGGGAAAATGGTAAATATGTATACTTACGCCCTGCTTGCAAGGCTGTTTCTAAGTTTTGCAGATTAAATCCCACAGCAATTAACCCAAATTCCGTTGTTCAAGTTAGCATTGATTGGCTGATGAGTGATTTTTGTTTAGGTTTGGTTGAAGATGCACACTTGGCACTGGCGCAATTGGGAAGGACTGCCTTATTTAACTTGTAGTATTCTGGAACATTGGCATCACGGCTTCTTTACCCAGCAGTTTTGGCCGCGATCGCCACAAGTTATCACAGAAGTATTGCAACCAGAGGCATCAGTCTATCGCTTAAAGCAGGTTCATGGCAATACTGTTCTCACCCCCCAAGAAGTTGAAAGCTTCTTAAGCACTGCTGAGGAAGATTTAGCATCGGCGGATGGTTTAATGAGCGAGCAGCCTCTCCAAGCCGTTTGGGTAGCTAGTGCAGATTGTACACCCGTGCTGATTGGGGATGTGAAAACTGGACGGGTGGCAGCATTACACGCGGGTTGGCGGGGGACTGCGAAGAAGATTGTGCCCCTAGCGATCGCTAGATTACAATCTCAAGGCAGCAAACTCGATGATTTACGCATTGCGTTGGGCCCTGCGATCGCTGGTGAGGTTTACCAAGTCTCTATCGAAGTGGCTGCCGAAATTGGAGCTAGTATTATACCAGATAATGAGGAAAAAATCATTCAAGCATTGCATGAATTACCCAATTCACCCTTATTGGAAGATCCTAATCCCGGAAAAGTCAGGTTAGATGTGCGGCGAGTGAATACCTTACAACTGGAAAATATTGGGATTAGTGCAGAACAAATTGCGATCGCACCTTATTGTACTTTCCAAACTCCAGAGCATTTCTTTTCTTACCGCCGAGAGCAAGAAAAAAAAGTTCAGTGGTCAGGGATTGTTAGCAGTAAAACGAATTCCTAGCATTCACATATGTTTTAGCCGATGAAGCGATCGCTTCATCAGCTTGGATTCAATATATAAATTCGCCATGTTGTGGATCAAAAATACGATATTTTAACTGATGACAGAGATCCTGAATAATTCTCAAATCGCACTTGCTAACATGGGGCGAGATATGAATTGTAGTTGTATGGCGATCGCCATACAAGTGATATTCCTTCAAGTTTTTCCATCATCCCAATACGGACAGCACATTTTTAAATCATTGGTCGTTCAATATTGAATTTGCTGCATCAGACCTGCCGCGTCGGAAACCGACCAATGCTCTGTAATCTTTCCGTCTTGAACCCGATCGATTCGGATCACCGATGTCGAGATGTGCTTGCCTGTCGGCAGAATACCGTAGAACACGCCACTGTGTGTCCCTTGGCTAGTGATGTATGTCGCAATTCGATCGCCTTCTGCCACCTGCTGCACGATCTCAATCTGGATGTCGGGGAAAGCGGAGAAAAAATCATCAAAGAATGAATCATGATAGATCAGAAGCGCATTAAGACCGCGATTGTCTGTTCCTGACATCGCATGGTTTACACAATCTTCTGCCCAGAAATCTTTCAATGCCGAGAGATCGCGACCGTTCCAAACCACTTGGATAAAGTTCTGGATGATTTGTTTGTTTTTATCAATGTCGCTCATCAGCTTTTCTCCAGAGAATAGTCTTACATTGAGCCGTATTATACAACTTCAAAAAGCCTGAATGAATCTGTTGACTTGGACGCTGAAAAATCAATCTAAAACTTTAATCTGCCTCTAGACTATCTGTTTTTGACGCACTGAACCAATTGCTAAGACTAAAATACTCAGAGTAATTCCGAGAATTGCATAACTCGGTAGGGCGAAGATAGTTACTTTCAGCAAGTAGGGTAATTCCCCTGCTTTCACATTCCAGTGGTTTGCTAGAGAGCCAATGAGCCAGCCATGAATAACTGCTGTTTGCACTGCTAAAAAACAAACTCCTGCTAACCAAACAGACATTCTTTTCATAGAGTATTTACAATACCTGATTTGATATAACAAATCATTAAGTAAAAAAACAACAGCAGGTATCAACATCACAGTACTAGTTTGCTGTGAATAGTTAATGGCAATACTTAAGCAAGAAACTAGTACCATTTCGGCTAAGTATATTTCTTTTGACCAGGCTATAAGAGATTGTTGCAGATACCAATACCAACCCACAAAACCAACAAGTATCAGGACAATAAAGTCTGACAATAGCTTGGCAAATAATGGATTATTGGGTAATAATCTTGGGCCCACTACCATCAAATCTAGGCGAGTAATTGAAAGATAAGGACTATTTGATGGATCGTTAAGCCAGAGTACAAATCCACGAGTTGTATCTGGTAGGTATTGTGTCAAAGAATTGCCCGTCAAGGCTAAACCTAAAAATACTAGAGAAGTTCCTGTGAGAACAGATATAAAAACTAAAGAAAACCGTCTTTTTAGTAGAAAATACAGAATGAATAATACAGCTAATGTTGGTTTGCAAACGGCAATACCCAAGCAAATTCCTGCTAGGATATCCTGATATTTTCTAGCTAAGATAAACATCCATAAAATGAGAACTGCAACGAAAATAGCAAGATTACCAACTTGAAGATCGCGAACTAAGCCATAAATTAACGCACTTGAGATTATGCAAATAGTTCTGAAAGCTGGCGACTTCGATTCTAGCAGGATATTTGCTCCCCACAAGGCCAAGCCGATTGCTAATATGTGCATCACAATCCAGATTGTAAATGCAGTATCGCTCGAAAAATAACCAAGAAACCAGATAAGAGGAATAATATTAGGTGGATAAACAAATGGTGGAATAAATCCACACGTCTTAGTTAGGCTACAAAAACTTTGGTTAAAAATCTCAACATTAAAAGGACTCAAATACTGATGAGCCAATTTACTCGCTACATAAAACCACTTAAAATCCCATAAAGGTGGATTTGGTTGATTTAGGAAATAAACTAGCCAACCTGTATAGCAGAGAAATCTTGTTAATACTAATGCAACAACTGTTTGGATGATAAAGTTAACAACTGGTTGACGAAGAAATTGCATCAAGCGTTGGATCGCAGAAGATTTTAGAAATAAACAATTTTTCCAAGCTGCCTTATCCTCATCGTCTAGTCGCCAATTATTTTTGAGAACCAATGCAACTACAATTACTATAATTAGGTTCCAAAAACCAAAGTTTATCATCAGAACGAACTCAAAAATTCTTTATATATATCCTAAATAACATAATAGGTACACTTTTTTATAAAAAATGCTTAGGTAATTTTATAATAAATTTACAAAAATTTGATAATTATCGATATATAGTTCTTTATATTTATTGCTAAAGAGGCTCAAAGAAAAGCTTGACTCAATAGCTCGCGGTGCATTAATGCCCTATCTACTAAATATTGGATTTTATCTGGTGATAACGGATCGCCATTAGCATAATGCTCCATCCAAGTTAAACTAATCAAATTGGGATCGTCGGGTAAACTCGCCAAATCCCACCCAGGCATTTCTAAGTCTTCCATGAGACGATTTACCTTGGGATCATAACTAAGAGCAAAGCAGCGACAACCTTCAGATGCAGCCATAATCAAGCTGTGTAGGCGCATCCCAATTGCCATTTCCACGCCGCGAAATACACCTTTCAAAAGTTGTGGATCTTCCAGACATAAAATCTGGCTGACATCTTTAAGGTGAGGTTGAATAGCTTCGGCAATACTTAAATCTTCACTTTTTTGAAATGGCAGTAGTAAAATGAAAGCTTGCGTAGCTTTTTGAAAGTCAACCAAAGCACGGGTTAAATTTGCCAGACGGGTTTCGGTAAGCTGGGGATGCGATCGCAACGTTACCGCAACTCTCGGCGCAGGTAAATCCCAAAGTCCCGGTACTGGTTTCGATTCCAACGCCCAAACCGGGTCAGGAGCTATAATACAAGGAATTTGCCAATCAGATAATAAAGCAGCACTGGCGCGATCGCGGACACTAACTTTGGTACAATTACCAAAGGTTTGCCGCGCTAACCAACGAGTTTGCGGACGCACCAACGGGCCAATACCCTGCGCCCAAGCAACAGTTTTCAAACCCATTTTCTGCGCCAATGCCATCATTCCCCCATAATAAAAGGGGCTAATAGTGCTGGTAACATCTTGAATAAGACTCCCGCCGCCCCAAATCAAGGCATCACTTGAGCGTAAAGCTTGCAGCACAGTTAAGGGGGCCATGCGATCGAAAGTTTCTACATTGTAGCGATCGCGCGTTTCCTCTGGATTTCCCGAAAGTACCACAGGGGTTACGTGAGATGGTAACATTTGCAAGAGCGTTGCTAACAAAGCCTCGTCACCACCATTACCTTTACCGTAATACCCAGACAATAACGCCCGCATCTTGACCATTTTGGATTTTAGATTTTGGATTTTAGATTAACAACTTTTTTTAAAACGTTGATGCCATCCTGCCAATAAAAGATGAATTGTATTGTAGGAAAATAAGACCATAGAAAAACAAAAAGATTAATACTATTGATTCTTAACTCCAGTACAGACGCTAAATTCCGCGTCTTTAATTCCTAACTTATAACTCCTAACTTTCTTATGCACACCCTATCGATTCCCACCTGGATTATTCATATTTCTAGCGTTATAGAGTGGATTGTTGCCATTTGGTTAATCTGGACTTACGGCGAACTCACTAATAACCGCAATTGGTGGGGATTGTCCTTTGCTATGTTACCAGCTTTAGTTAGCGCTATGTGTGCTTGTACCTGGCATTATTTTGACAACGCTGAATCTCTGGAATGGCTGGTAACACTTCAAGCTACCATGACCTTAGTTGGTAATTTTACGCTTTGGGCAGCAGCGTTTTTGGTCTGGCGTTCTACCAAATCTTCTAACACTGTTGAACCAGAACCTATCAAATTAGAGCAATGATTTCTAAAGAAACCCTGTTTGCACTTTCACTGTTTCCCTATTTGGGTTTCTTGTGGTTTATCAGCCGGAGTCCACAAATGCCGCGTTTAGCGCTGTATGGATTTTACGGTACTCTCGTTTTTGTGGCTATCACCATCCCAGCCGGAATTTACGCCCAATTGCATTATGGCGAGTCTTTGGCCAATGTAGATTGGTTGCACGGTGGTGCAGAATTATTTTTGACTCTTTCTAACATCTTGCTTGTGCTAGGTTTTGGGCAAGCTGTCAGGCAATTACAAATCAAAAATCAAAAATAGAAACCCCAGCGCTAGCTAGGGTTTTGATTGCATTGAGTTATGAGGGACAAATAAATGGATGTAATTCCAGCAATTGATTTACTAGAAGGTCGATGTGTGCGACTGTATCAGGGGGACTACGATCGCTCGCAAGTTTTTAGCGAAAATCCCGTTGATGTAGCCAAACAGTGGGTCGATCAGGGTGCTAATAGACTGCACATAGTTGATTTAGATGGTGCCAAAGCGGGTAAAGTAGTAAACCTGGGAGCAATTGAAGCGATCGCTCACGCGGTGTCAGTACCCATTGAAATTGGTGGAGGATTGCGCGATCGCACCAGCGTACAACAATTATTCAATCTAGGCATACAGTGGGCAATTCTCGGAACCATCGCCGTAGAACAACCCCAGCTAGTACAAGAACTGTGTGCAGAATTTCCTGGACAGATTATTATTGGCATTGATGCCCGTAATGGTCAAGTCGCAACTCGCGGTTGGTTAGAAACCTCAGAAGTTTTAGCAACCCAACTAGCTGTACAAATGCAAGAATTGGGTGCAGCCGCCATCATTTACACAGATATTCACCGAGATGGTACTCTCATCGGCCCAAATTTAGAAGCTTTGCGAGAACTTGCGGCGGTAATTTCCATCCCGATAATTGCCTCTGGCGGTGTAAGTTCTCTCACCGATTTGTTGAGTTTGTTGGCGTTAGAACCTCAAGGCGTGACTGGTGTAATTGTTGGACGTGCTTTGTATACTGGGGATATTTTACTCAAAGAAGCATTACGAGCGATCGGGCCTGGGCGGATTCAAGATATTCCACCCGATCTAGGTTTTTCTAGTTTTGCTTGATTATATAGAGCAATCGGCTTTTAGTTGAGATTTTGGCGATTTAGAAAAGCCTTTTTAAAGTAACTTCAAAAATCTTTTTTCTCTCTGTGTTACGGACACTTTGTTCAAGTCGGGAAACCCGCCCATGCAAGTGTCCTCCTCTGTGTCTGGAGTGGTTAAATAAATTACTTTTAAACCGCAGAGGCGCAGAGAACACAGAGGTAAGAGGTTAAAAAGAGATTTGTTGACCAATCTTTTTACCCACCTTGAAAGGGCTAGTCCTAATTAACTTACAAAACTGGGGGCTGATCTGTGTTTACGTTTTTGCCGTAAGCCAACACTTAAAGTTCCAAAAATTAATGCACCCAATGCAAAATTAGGTTCGGGAACACTAACAATAGTAGACTTATTTTCGTTTTCAAGAGTATTCCAAGCGCCAAACTCGTACAACTCTAACCGATAGCTAAACAAACCGTCTGAATCACCAATAAATTGTAGAGGTGCTGAAAATTTTAGCACAGTGCTATCAAGGCTGTATGGTACTGAACCCCGAATCTTACCCCAGCCTCCTGAGTTTGGTTCAAATGGTCCAACTGGGAAGACATCACGTATCCGAACGTCACCTGCAACATGGATTTCTTCTCCGCGAATAATTGAGGAAAGGTTACTATAGACAGAAGTGGTTGGTCTAAAAATAGGTAATTCCCCACTCGGATCAATAAAGTATTGGAAAGAGTCGGCTTGTCTCCCGAATTTATCAACTGTAAAAAAGTCTGGCACTCTATTAAAATTTATAGTAAATGATACCTCTTGAGCATCAAGATTTACCAATGCCGACTCTGATTGAACGAATAGTTCTGCCTGCGCTATCTGTCCTGTAGCCAAGCCAATTAAAGCTGCTGCTGGCAGAGACACTAAAAATTTTGGTAGATATGTCATAATAATTACTGTTTGAGCCGTAGTACGACATCAAAATATTACAGTCATCAACATACTAATTGAAAGCTACTTCAGTAATTTCACTGTAATTTTATGATAAATTTACAGAACTTTTAACAAATATAGTCCCATGTCAGGATATTGGATGCTGAGGAGTTCTTTCGCACGCAAGAATTAGCGATCGCTAGTCATGTATATAGTAGCGATCGCTAATTGTAATCGTTATCGTCTCATCCTACCTGTACCTACTTTCACCTTCTGAGATCCTTCAACAATTTGGTAAAGCTTGTCTTCAAGTTTTTGCATACATGCCGACCAATCAAATTCGAGTATAGAGGGGCGAGCGTGCCGAGTCATATCTGCTTTCAAATCGGGATTTTCTAGAATCGTAATCACCTTTTGGGCGAAGTCTGTAGGGTTGTTAGGTTGGGCAAGAAACCCGTTACGGCCAGGAAACACCTGTTCTGAAGTTGAGGGTGCAACAACCGCAACTAGAGGCGTTCCAGATGCTAACGCTTCGTTATTCGTAGTGCAGAAGTTTTCGGTGACGGAGGGATTCACAAAAATATCCGCTCTAGCAAACCAGCCTAAAAGTTCTGTACCGTGTGATTCCCCCCATATAGTAATACCCGATCCAAACTTTTTAGCACGCTCACGAATCTCTTCATCCAACGGCCCACTACCAACTATCACCAGATGAACATCAGGAATTTTGGCAGCTATGACTGGAAAAATATCAAGCAATTGGTTGACATTCTTTTCGGGGGTAATGCGTCCGACAAACAAAATAGTTAGTCGGTTGTCGTTAGGAATAGGATTGTAACAAATGTTTCGCGGATGAAATTTTTCGCAATCAATGCCTTGATAAGGGACATATTCAGCGCGTTGACATTTCAATTCTTCGTATTTAGTGAGTTGTTCTTTAGAAGAAAAGTAATTGAAGTCATAAGACTCACTAAATTGCTTAACTAAAACGGGAATAATCGGACGAACAAAGTTAAAGAATTTATCCCCAAAATAATATTTGATATACGCAACGATATCAGTATGGAACAGTGAGATTATTGGCGTGCCTGTTCGTTTTGCGTATTCGACACCAATTGGACGACCATAACCTTGCAAGAAAAATGAGTATAAACCTCTCATTTGCGCGGCTTCTTCAACCAAGATAATATCAGGCTTAAATTTCTCCAGCAACTTGGTATCACTCCAATGCCGATAATTTAACGGTTGAGGAAGAGACTTATAGAATAACAGTGGTTCAGTGGGGAAAGCGTAAGCAGAGAAATTTGGGAAAGACTGAATTTCATTCAAACCTAGCATGGGGCGATCGCCAACATTTTTGGGGTAGCGATCGCTGATTTGCGGATGAACTAAAAAAACCTCATGTCCTTGCTCTAGTAACCAACGAACTCGTTGGTGAACAGCGACAGAAACACCAGTCAAAAAAGGAGCATACAATCCTGTAAACAGTGCAATGCGAAGTTTTTGCTTAGTCATAATAAAAGGGAATATTTCACGAAAATGCTGGTTTTCAATTTAGGATTTACGCAGCTTATGTTTCATGAACATCCTGATTATCTAGCTAAAAAATTCCCACTAATACGGTTAGACTAAGGATTTACGCATTTTCAAATATCCGAAATTCTCAATTGTGAAGTGGATGTTTATAAACCTGGATTGAAACTCTCAAAACATCCAAAGAATAAGTCAAAATTCCCCTTAATATATTTGTCTAAACCCTTGCCATTTTATGCAAATACATTTTGATAATCAACAAGAAAAAACGTGTATTCTGACAAGGGTTATAGCTAATATAGTTGTACTAAATATAAGATAATATAATTTGAAGACTAGGGAATGTTTAGTGTAATAACTTTCATGCCCTAGTTCATATTTTAGCGATTTAATTCAAAGAGAAACCTTGTTATCAATAGGCTGATCTAACCATTGATAAGGGCGATATTCCACTAACCGGACATTCCAAGGTCCTTGAACTCGATAGGAGACACCGCGCCAGGTAACTGTTGAGATCCAAATGGATGATAGCATCGCTAATCCATAAACCCACTGTGTTAGCGGAATCCCAATTAACATTTTGACGATTGTAGCACCTGATAATTTTGCGATCGCTTGGTCATTAGAGCGAACCACTCGCTGTACCTCTAACTCCAACACGAGCATTATCAAGAGTAGTCCTACAGTATAGACACCATAGCAGCCTAATAAGAGAATCGCAGCTTCCCATTTTGCCTGTAAGAAGGACTCTAGAATTAAGATGATGAGTGCAGTAGGAAACAAAATGCTAGAAACAGATTCGCTAACTAAAGCTAACCAACGCGGGTGATACAGTCGAGAATAAAGTATCAGGCGCTTAAGATAGTCGATTAAGTTGGATAAATCAGTCTCTTCACGATTGACAATTAGCAGCGAAGGCACAAACTTTACCTGAAACCCATGTTTTTTGAGAATGTCGTGCATCATAAAATCTTCGCCTAAAGCTTGTCCCCACTTATCTAGGAGTTCTGTTTGGCGAAGCACTTCTGTTTTCACAGCCAAACTTCCACCCCAAGGAATCTGGAAGACAAACATTTGCACTACTGTGGATACATTGCCGATGTACCGGACTAAAGATCCCCAATATCTACCTGTAGGAACGTACCAACGATTACCTGTTGTCGCCCCTACTTTAGCATCACCTAAAGGACTGACTAATTCTCGCAGCCAATTCACATGGACTATAGTATCAGCATCTACTAAGGCAACCACCTTGTAGGAATCATCCAACTCACGGACAGCTTGGACTAAAGAACTACATTTGAGACTACAATTGTTGCGTACTATTCGCAAAGGGCTAATTTGAACGTTAGTCGCTTCTTGCTCTGTGATGCTTTCACTGGCAATTTTCCAAGCGGGGTCTTCGTGACTATCAACGATCAATTTTAAATCATAGTGTGGATAGTTTTGGTTCAGGAGCGATCGCAAACATCTAGGCAAAAACGGATCGGCTCCGCGTAAGCAAAGAATCACTGCTGTTTTGGGTAACTGGTCATCTGGTAATAAGTTTTTTTTAGATGAGCGCAGATACCATATAAAAACAAGCGTTAAACACACCTGAATAACCAGCCAACCCATCAAAGACTTAGACAGAAATATTGCCAAATCTTCCATTAAATTTTTAATCTCCGGTAGGATTAGGGGTTGGGGATTAGGGATTGGGGACTTGGGATTGGGGACTTGGGATTGAGGATTGGGGATTGGGGATTGAAAATCAGAAGTATCTCCTAAACAAGGAGTTCCCAGTCACCAGTACCTAGTTCCCAGTCCCCAATCGCCTTTATGAATCCAACGAATATTTCATAATGATATTGACTGTTGTATTTTTATTTACAACAAAACTAGCATCACGAAACTTTGGTGTACCTGTTTGTATAGACACAGTTGGATTTTTAGAAATCCCAAAACCTTCTGTAGGAATACCAAAAAAGTCTTTATTGAGTTTGCGATCGCCATTTTGATCGTCAACCACGGCGACAGCATAAGTTCCAGGCTTCAAACCGGAGAAATCTTTTTTAACAGAATTGCCAGTAATCTTAGCACAGCCACTTTGAGATCCACTAGAATTACTCATCGGAAATCCTTTTTCAGTTGCGTAAACTCGGAAGCAAATCTCACCTTTTTTATGTTGTATGCCATTTACTACAACACTAAGTGTTGCAGTTGGTTCTGCATTCGCTGTTTTAGCAAAGCTGAGGCTCACCAAAGTAGCAAGTAAAACATGAGATAAACGAGATAGTTTCAGCATAGTTTTGTCGTGAAAAATAGGTGATTTTGTGGCTGCAAAAAAGCTGTACTTACCAGCTTTTATTTTTAAGCTGGTTTGTGAAATGAATGACTTGATATTTTTTGATTGATGCTGTTTGCCAACTTTTCCAAAGTACTTGTAGCACTCTTAATAAATCTTTCAGCAAAAGATATTCTGCCCCTTTTAACTGCTGATGTAGGCTTCTATAACAACAAAGCTGCTCATTAAAATTTAGGGGACTACGCCATATAGAGAGTAGATACTCCCAGATTATTCTCCAATGTGGCAATAAAATTTGTCCTTTCTTTGCTGAATCAAACCACACTGCATAAGCATAGAAATCAGGTAGCATACTCAATGAGCATTTTTTACTGTTGTTAGCAAACAGCAAATAATTAGGGAAGTACATACTCATTGATTGTTGTGGATGGCTTCTGGCAAAAAACAGGTATTCAGGGATTTCATAAAACCTGCCAAGAATACCAAGTCTTAACAAGAGGATTCCATCTGCATTACCGTAACCACCCATTGATGGTATCTTTCTTAGGGCATTGGCGCGAATTACTCCGTAACATTGATAACATAAATGTTTCGTCAGCAATTCGTGAAAACGCTCATGTGGTTTTAATGCATCTGCCTTAAGTTTGATATCGTAATTTTGGAGAAAATTACCCTGTTCATCAATAAAATATGTCTGGGAGTGACATAAGACTATGCTAGGGTCTTGGTCAAGTACCTCAACACACTTCTTGATAAAATCTGGAGCATGGAGGTCGTCATAAGCTGCCCATTTAAAGTACTCACCTGAAGACAATTGAAAGACGCGATTAAAGTTACGAGCGCAACCAATGTTCTTGTCATTGCGGTAGTAACAAATACGTTGGTCTTTCTCAGCATAAGCTCTACAAATTTCCTCAGTTTTATCTGTAGATGCATTATCTGAAATAATTAGCTCAAAATCTTCAAAGGTTTGAGCCAAGAGTGAATCTATGGCTTCTTTGATAAATTTTTCACCATTGTATACAGGTAATCCGATGCTCAATCGTGGCTGATTGCTACTCATAACAAGTATTCGGAAAATCTGTGGATTATTTTATGCTCAATTGCAGATAATTGTTAGGCAGATGCAACGGAAGAATTCAGAATAATTGGTGGTGCCCAGATCCCCGACTTTTTTAAGAAGTCGGGGATCTAATTTTAGTGATTCAAAAAATCTGCGAACTATTTAATCAAGTTTTGAATATCTGTTTTTTGCAGCCATTCATGTGTTCGCTGCATTCCTTCTTCTAAGTCAACTGTTGGTTTATAATTTAACAGGTTTTGTGCTTTGACAATAGAACAAGCATAAGGACGAGTCATAAAATCTATAGACTCTGGTAAAATATCAACTTTTTTCCGAAAAAGCTTTTGTCCTTGAACACGTAGCTTTAGAAACAACTTGATTTCATCTTTCGATAATGAAAGAGGTGCTTGTAAACCTTCCATTGCTGCTAAACGCATAAAATACTCTTTCCAAGAAGTTTCTTGTCCGTCAGTGATATTAAATATTTCACCGTATGTTTCTTTTTCTATCGCTAGAAAGATGCCATCAATCAGGTTATCTATATATACGTGATTGATTACTCCTTTAGCATCGTTGGCACAGGCAAATAATTTTTGACGCATCATCAAAATTGGTCTGACTATCCAGGGTATACTTCCTGGGCCGTAAACATCTCCGGCTCGAATAACGATTATGCCAAAATCTGGAGGATTATTCAGTTCTAAAACTGCTGTTTCGGCTTCTATTTTTGTTTCACAGTAAGGATTATTTGCGCCCGAAAGTGGCCCGGATTCTGTAACACCATTAGGATAGTTGAAACCGTAAACCATTACACTAGAAAGATGCACAAATGTTTTGACACCAGCCTGTTTAGCAGCTTTAGCCATGTTGACAGTACCGCCAACATTGACATCACGAAAGTTATTAATTGCGCCAGCTTCTTCGGCAAGTTGGTCTGTATGTAAAACGATATCTACTTCCTGACAAGCCTTTTGAGCAATAGTAGAATCGGTGATACTACCAATAATTATCTCAACACCTAAGTTCTGTAATTGTTTGTTCTGTTCTTTAGAACTTTGCAGTCCCCGAACTTTCATCCCTTGCGCTATAGCTAACTCGGCTGTACGCAAACCGACGAATTCATCGATCCCAGTAATTAGCAGGGTTTTGTCTTTGAGGTTCATAAAATCGAAATTATTGTTAAATGGGTGAATTTGAGTTGTTAGATAAAAAACTGAAAATTTATACCAAATTTAAATTCCGGTAAAGACTTTTAATCTAAAATTGGTATAAAGAAGAATTTTTCTGTGGAGAGCCTGAACCAACGCTTAATTATTAGTCTATATCATGGCAAAATAATTTGATTATTTTGATGCACCAAATAGCTAGAAAATATCTCCCGGATCTGCGGAGCGGAGTTTGTTGATAGCCAGCGCTCCTGATGTTATGCACATTAAAACTGTTGAAGTTAAGACAATCACTGCATTATTAGTGGTCATAACTATTGGTAGTTTAGTTGCTTCGGCTGCAAAACTATATAACAAAACAGAAGTAATAAATCCTGGAATATAACCTAATATTGCCAAAATCAAAGCTTGCTGAAATACCACATTCAACAAATAGCCATTGGCATAACCGATGGCTTTTAAAGTGGCGTAAGCAACAAATTGGGTAGCAATATTGCTGTAAAGAATTTGATAAACAATAACCACACCAACAACCGCAGCCATTGTCAACATCAAGTTAAGAATAAAACCAATGGGTGTTCTAACAGCCCAATAATTTTTTTCAAAATCAATGAAGCCTTGGCGGGTAAAAACTTGGACATCACTAGGCAAATTTGCCTGTAAATTTTTCAATACTTTTTCAGCATTAGCACCAGGTTTGAGTGAAATCAAACCAATATCTATCATATCCGCCGGACGAGTATTGGGATTTATCCTCAAAAAAGTTGAGTCACTAACGAGCAAATTTCCGTCTACCCCAAACGAAGGGCCTAATGTGAATAAACCACCTATTCTCACTCTATAGCCAATCAATGAACTGTATGGAAATATTTCAACTGTCTGTGCAGTTTCTCCCCGATTAAATTTTTCTGCTATTGGGCCAAACTCTGGGCGAGAACCCCGGTCAAAAAGCACGACATCGGGAATTTTGAGTTTATCTAAATTTTTCTCCACTTCTGGGAGATTCATCACAGGTCTACCTGGATCGAAACCAATAACATATATTGAATATTTCTCACTAGTAGCCGGATTTTTTAGTTTGGCAAATTGCAAATACATGGGGCTAACTGACTCTACGCCATCAAACCCCAGAGATTGGTACAAACGAGTCCGTGAAAAACTTTGATTTGAGGTCAAAGATTTATATTGCGAACTCACTAAAAATAAATCTCCTTTGAGATTTTGATGGACTGCGGTTGCACTTGAATAGAGGGCATCTTGAAAACCAAGTTGCACAAACATGAGCAGCACAATAAAACCAATCCCGGCTACAGCTACTAGTAAACGAACTTTTTGCTGCGCTAGCTGTAGCCATCCTAAAGGAATTTTGAAATTCATGGATTTATTTATCATTTATCATTTGTCATTTGTCATTTGTCATCTGTCATTTGTCATTTGTGAATGACATCTGCCAATTGACTAAATATGAATGGCGACATCCACTTGTAAGTTAGTTAAACGAGCAACCTTTTCACTATCTGCGGGATTATCGATGGAGATTTTAACTTCAACTATTCTGCGGTCTGTATCTGAACCAGGGTTGATGCTGAAGATGTTTTGCTTGTCAACTTGCCAACCAATCTCTTTGACAGTTCCTTTTATTGTTCCAGTAAATGCAGTGCTGGTAATTGTGGCTTTTTGTCCTACACGCACTTTTTGAACATCGGTTTGATACACCTCTGCAATCACATACATTTGAGATGTTTTACCGATTTCAGCAAATCCTTTGTTGGTGCTGATTACTTCTCCGGTTTTAGCGTGGATTTTTAAAATTTTGCCGTTTATGGGAGATTTAATGTAACTTAAATCCAAGTCGGCTTTTGCTTGTTGAACAGAAGTTGTTGCACTGTTGACTTCGGTTTGTGCAACTTGAACATCTACGCTACGCACTTCGCTAATACTGGTGAGTTGTGCTTGTGCTTGCTTGCGTTGTTCTTGGTATGTATCTTGAGTGCGCTTGAGGGTGGCTTGAGCTTCTGTTAGCTGCTGTTGTGTAGTCTTGAGTTGCAAAGCTTTGCTATCTGCTACAGAAGCCGCGATCGCACCTTGTTTATATAATTGCTGATAGCGATTATTCTCAGCTTGAGCATTGTCTACTTCAGCTTGGATGCGGGCAATTGTCGCCTCTTGAGTAGCAACATCCCCTTTATATTGTGGCTCTAAACGTGCGATAACTGCCTTTTGAGCATCAATATCTCCCGTTTTCCCTCCAGATTTAACCTGTGCTAGTTTCGCTTTGGCAACTTGGAGTTGGTCTAAAGCCTGTTGTAATGCAGTTCTAGAACGACCATAATTTTCGAGATAGGCCAATAATTGTCCTGCTTTAACCGCATCTCCTTCTTTCACTAACAGTCTGTCTACTCGTACCCCATTATTAGAAGCAGGAGCAGTCAAAGAAGTAACTTCACCTTCTGGCTCTAAACGTCCCAAGGCGGTTACAGCAACTTTTGCAGGAGTCACAGCTTTGGGAGGATTCGCTGCTGGTGCCACAACTTTAGGTTTAGACCAAAATGGTACCAAACTATAAAAAGCTATTAATCCGGCTGCTAAAGTTAGAGAAGCTGCTAAAATTAGTTGCGATCTACCTACGGGTTTTGTGAATAATCGGCTTTCTTTATTTACTGCCATCTTTTCATTCCAATTCTGCTTTTTTAGGGGATAGCCTGGTTATATTTAGTCCATTAGAATAGACTCATCCACAAATTACTTAGAGGACTTTTCCTCCAAGGTTTCTACCTTAATCAAGTGGATGTATCTAAAGTGGTTTTATATGAATTGTTGTACGCTTTTGCCGCCCAAAATTACTATTGTGGCGTGAAAATTAATGGTGGTGTTACTTCAAAGCTTCCTAAGTTATATCCTAATTTGACATCTAATCCAGTAGCTTAAAATACAATAACGCTAACCAGAAATCCTAACTCTCAAGAACAAGGAAGCGCCAATAAAAGTGAAATCAAAACTTGGATAAACTTGTTATTAACTATGGCGTAGAAATTGATTTTTGTCAACCAATTGACTTTGCATAAGTCCTGATTCTCTCACTAAAATATTTGTTTACTGTCAGATTAAATTCTGAAAAAATGTATTTATCACTAATCTTTTATCCGCTAATTGAATACCAACAGATAGTTAGTGATTAAGTAGATTTGATATTACTAACAGATTCTTGTTAACAGGGTTGTGTAGTATAAGACATTATTATTGGTTTTATTCATAGTAATTAAAAGACGCTTATAAACCGCACTTACACAAGACTTTACTCACCTTCGTGAGTTTTATTTAAATACCCAATTTTTATTAGAGGTGGTCTACCCTGTGGGAACGCAAAGGGTGGAATGTTTGTGTAGCGGCGTACTCCTACGGTGAAGCAAGCAAGCTACATACAGTGTGCCGTAGGCATCCCATTCGCTCTGGTTTTCTAACCGCCTTTTTAACTAATGCAATCATGATTATGTTTATCAAGCAACATAGTAAAAATTAATATTTGCTTTATAAATAACCGCTTTACTTCTTAACTTGACTTATATTGAAAAATAACCAGAAATTTTTACTAAATTATGATGTTTCTCTGAGAAAACATACTTATGGTTATCCAATTTATCTATGTATTTCTTGAATTGTTACTTAGTAGACAACAGATTTGCATTGTTAACTTAATTCATAGAAAATTTCTATCTAACCCGTAGATAACAAAATCTCCAACACATTTATACAGTCAAAAATTATACTTAAGTCTGAATTTTATTCAAATTAACATCAGTAATTGTGGATGTTAATTTATAAAATAACTTTAAAGAAATAATTTAGTTTCTGTAAAGTATGTTAGTGTTTTTATTAATTCAATGCTTTAAAGTGGTTAGACAAACTAGTTATTTAATTGGGATTTTGAAATTAAAAATAACTAAAGATAACTGCTTCTCTATCATCGTCTGCTCATTTCATTACTTTTTCGACTTGCATAAATTCGGGTTAAAGGTGGTGTCTTTTGTGTAACGAACTTGTCAACTTTCCTAGTTCAAATAGCATAAAATACATTATCCCGAACGTTGAAACTGGCTATGACTTTAGAGATACGGAACGTTGTCATTAACAACAGCTATGTTGCTGTGGTTCGGCTAGATAATCAAAAGCTTTCGGGTGAAAAAACATTTCTGTTCTCTTAGCTACTCCTCAGTTTTCATCACTCCAGTAGGATACCATTACTCAAAATCTCTACCATTACAAATGGATTAAATTCACTGGTCAAGCAGCTATTACACTCCAAGACTATTTTACCAGTTTTAACAACGTTATTGACCTATTGCCACAATTTCAAGAGTCTAGCGTTGGATAACAATTTTCGCGATCGCAATGTGCCAAAGTTGCCTGTAAACATAAGGCTTTACCTGGCATAATTCGTAATTCGTAATGATGCTAAAGGTCTCGCTAACGTAATTACTTTTTCGCCAGGATTTCAGAGGTGCTAACTGGTTGCACAACAAAAGTTTTTCATTAATTAGTAGGCAACAGAAATTACTGTAACTACACAATCCACAGTACTCACTATGCCCTATGTCTGCTTATTCAATTGATACTGCCTTAGCGGAGTTAGAAAGCCTTGTCAATAATTGTGAACAGGCTGTGATTAAGTCTATCGAGGGAAAAAAAATGAAGCCAGATAAATCAGTGTCAATCAACAAAATTAACAGACAATTACAACACAATCCTATTGCCATCGTTGGGATGGCTTCTCTATTGCCTCAAGCCAGAAATTTGCGGGAATACTGGCAAAATATAGTAAACAAAATTGACTGTATTACTGATGTTCCTTCCACTCACTGGAGCGTCGAAGATTATTACGATCCCAATCCTAGAACTACTGAAGATAAAACCTACTGTAAAAGAGGCGGGTTTCTTCCAGAGGTTGATTTTAACCCGATGGAATTCGGTATACCACCTAGCATTTTGGAAGTCACAGATGTATCGCAACTATTAAGTTTAGTAGTTGCGAAAGAGGCGATGGAAGATGCAGGTTATGGCGAAAAACGTGAGTTTAACCGCGAGATGGTTGGGGTAATCTTAGGCGTGGCTATGGCCAAGCAATTAGGAATGCCACTTTCTGCCAGGTTGGAATATCCGATTTGGGAAAAAGCACTCAAAAGCAGTGGTTTATCTGACGAAGATACGCAAAAAATCGTTGATAAAATCAAAAGCGCTTACGTGAAATGGGATGAGAACGCTTTCCCTGGAATGTTAGCTAACGTAGTCGCGGGTAGAATTGCCAATCGCCTAAACTTTGGCGGGATGAATTGTGTAGTTGACGCGGCTTGTGCTAGTTCCTTCGGTGCTTTAAAAATGGCAATTAGCGAACTAGTTGAGCATCGTTCTGACATGATGCTGACTGGTGGTGTTGATACCGACAACACCATCATGGCTTACATTTCGTTCAGCAAAACACCGGCTGTTTCTCCTAGTGAAAATGTCAAACCTTTCGATGCTAAATCGGATGGGATGATGCTAGGTGAAGGTATTGGTATGATTGTCCTCAAACGTTTAGAAGATGCGGAACGGGACAACGATAAAATATATGCCGTAATTAAAGGTATTGGAACTTCTAGCGATGGGCGTTACAAGAGTATTTATGCTCCACGCAAAGAAGGCCAAGTCAAAGCCTTAGAACGTGCTTATGAAGATGCCGGTTTCTCTCCCGCTACTGTTGGTTTGATGGAAGCACATGGCACTGGTACAATGGCTGGAGATCCGACAGAATTCGGTTCTTTAAAAGACTTCTTTGATGTACATGATGACAAAAAGCAGCACATCGCTTTGGGTAGTGTGAAATCACAAATCGGACACACAAAAGCGGCTGCGGGTGCGGCGAGTTTGATTAAAACTGCTTTGGCTTTACATCACAAAGTATTACCGCCCACAATTAACATCACCGAGCCAAATCCCAAACTCAACATTAAAAATTCATCCTTTTATTTGAATACTGAAACTAGACCTTGGATTCGTCCAGAAGGGGAAGCACCGAGACGCGCTGGTGTAAGTTCCTTTGGGTTTGGTGGAACAAACTATCACGTCGTTTTGGAAGAATATGAATCCGACCAAAACGACGCTTACCGCTTACACAGTGGTGCTAGTGAAGTACTGTTGTTTGCTCCTACGGTAGAGCAATTGTTGAGCAAATCGGAAGAGATTTTAGGTAAGTTGCGATCGCCTGAAGCACCTACACACTATGCCCAATTAGTCAAAGAATGCAAGTCGCCACAGATTCCCCTCTCTGCTCCCAGATTTGGGTTTGTAGCTGAAAATCTCGAAGAAGCTTGCAAGTTCTTGCAAACTAGCATTGACTGGCTGAAACTCAAAGGGTCAGCAGCATCTTGGGAGCATCCCCAAGGGATTTATTATCGTTCCTCTGGTATGGAGTTGGGCGGAAAAGTTGTCTCTCTATTTTCTGGACAAGGTTCGCAATACCTGGAGATGGGACGCGAACTGGTGATGAATTTTCCTTTGATGCGTCGTCTTCATGGTTATATGGATAGCCTGTTAATCAAAGATAATTTACAGCCACTTTCAGAAATCGTTTTCCCTCATCCTGTGTTTGGAGAGGCAGAAAAGAATGTCCAAATTGCTGCCTTGCAACGCACAGAATACGCTCAACCAGCCATTGGGGTCTTGAGTGCAGGGATGTACAGCATCCTGCAACAAGCTGGGTTTAAATCAGATTTTGTGGCGGGACATAGCTTTGGTGAACTGACAGCGCTATGGGCTGCGGGGGTTTTGAGTACGGAAGATTACTTGTTCTTAGTGAAAGCTAGGGGTCAAGCAATGGCTGCACCTGAAGACCCGGATCATGATGCGGGTAGTATGCTGGCTGTCAAAGAAGACATCAGCAAAGTTGAAGCAGTAATCAGACATTTTCCGCAAGTTGCGATCGCTAATCAAAATTCTCCGACTCAATTTGTCTTGGCTGGGCCTACCGCAGAAATAGCGAGAGTCAGAGAGGCTTTACATGAGAAAGGATATACAGCTGTATTGTTACCTGTTTCAGCAGCGTTCCATACACCGCTAATCGCCTTTGCTCAAAAATCCTTTGCGATCGCTACTAAGTCTGTTAAATTCCAAAGTCCTAAAATCCCTGTTTACAGCAACGTTACCAGTAAGCAGTATCCCAAGGAAGCCCAAGGTATTCAAAAGATTCTGGAAACGCACCTTTCCAACTCAGTGCTGTTTAAGCAGGAAATTGAAAATATCTATGCGGCGGGTGGTACTTGCTTTGTGGAATTTGGGCCGAGGAGAATTCTTAGCAACTTGGTAAAAGAGATTCTTGGCGATCGCCCTCATATCACTGTATCTTTGAACCCTAGCACTCAAAAGAATAGCGATCGCTCTTTGCGAGAAGCAGTTGTGCAGTTGCGAGTAATTGGTCTAGCTTTGAATAACCTCGATCCTTACCAACTTCCCCAAACTATCCCCCCAATTGAGACGAAGAAGACATTAAATGTTCGTTTAAACGGCATAAACTACAGATCCGAAAAAACGAAAAATGCCTTCGCTTTAGCTTTGCAGGATGGGCATAAAGTCACATTACCCACCCCCGAATATCCTGATGCGGCTCCTTTGTTTAGCAGCCCAGGTGTGACTCCAACTCTCGCAGCGATCGAGACTAACGGACATAAAAAACTTACCCCAGTAATGAACGGTGTGACTGCTAATATCATCACCCAGCCAGAGCAACAGATGAATCCTGTTACCCTGTCACAACCAGTCCAGGAATCTAAGATGCAACCAATACCAGAAAAGCTGACAAATTACGAACAACTTTTAGCAAGTTTAGAATATCTCCTGACACAGTTCCAGGAAAATCAAGCCGAGAATTTACAAGTTCACGGTACTTATCTCAACCATCAAATGGAATACGCTAAAGCGTTCTTCCAATTGATGCAGCAGCAGAATTCCTTGTTGAGCGAAAGTAAATCAACAGCCGAAACTGCCAAAATGAAGCTAGTTGTCATGGAAAGCTTAGAGCGTAGCATGATGCAGTTTCATTCCCAACAAGGTGAAACTCTACGCATCCATGAGCAATATCTTCAAGAGCAGTTGGAATATACTAAGAGCTTTTTCCAACTTATACAGCAAGAGTATTCTCAAATCATCTCTGGTGAGGGAACAACTCAATTAACAGAGAAACTCAGCAATTTCACTCCGTTCACCACAGAAACAATTGTTACTGATGCACCGACCAAGATAGTAGAAAGCCAGCCTTTGCCTGTAACTGAGCCTGTAGCTAAAAATGGCTTAAATGTTACCCAAGCACCTCTCCCGGCTGCTGTAGAGCCTGTAGTTGAAACTTCCTACTCCCCACTTCCCACACCGCACTTCGCCACTGTCGAGACAGTCGAGCCTGTAGTCGCGCCACCTGTCCCAGTAGTAGAAGAACCCCAAGCTGAGGTTGTAGTCAAAATTAGCTCACCCCCAGTCAACGAAGTTGTTGCATTCAAAGCAGAACCAGCACCCACAACTGCTGCACCTGTATCTGGCGCAACCATCGATATTGTTGACTTGGATAAAAACCTCTTAGCCATCACCAGTGATAAAACCGGCTACCCAGTCGAGATGCTGGAAATGGACATGGATATGGAGGCTGATTTAGGGATTGACTCTATCAAACGGGTGGAAATCTTAGGGGCGCTACAAGAAATGTACCCCAACCTACCCAAGCCCAATTTAGAAGAACTCTCAGAAAAACGCACCATTGGTCAAGTTGTAGAGTATCTGCAATCCCACGCTTCCAAAAGTGTTTCTGTAGAAATTGCAGTTCACGAAGTGCAACCAGCAACCGAGATTTTAGTAGAGGCTGCACCAGTAGTTGAGGTAGTTACTACACCGGAAGTAAGCGTAGTTATCGCATTCACCCCAGAACCAGAAGCCGCTACAAGTGATGAATTTGCAAACTTAGGTGAAACCCTGTTAGCCATCACCAGCGATAAAACTGGCTATCCAGTCGAGATGCTGGAACTGGAAATGGACATGGAGGCTGATTTAGGGATTGACTCTATCAAACGGGTAGAAATCTTAGGGGCGATGCAAGAAATGTACCCCAACTTACCTAAACCGAATATCGAAGAACTCGGCGACCTCCGCACCATTGGTCAAATAGTTGATTACCTACAGCAGTTGGCTGGAGGTGAAAAAAAAAAGTCTGAGCCTGAGTTTGTCCAACAGCAGCCACCGGAATTAGAGCATAATATCCAGCGCCATCTCGTCAAACTCAGAAGCCTAGCACAGCCTGATTATTTGGATTTCACGTTACCAGAGGGACACATCGGTTTAATCACCGATGATGGTTCCCTCACCACTTACAAATTGACTGAATCCCTAATCGAGAAAGGCTGGAAATTAGTAGTTATCAGCTTTCCCCAATCGCTCATCGCCCAACAAGCGCCCTTACCCACAGGAGTAACCCGCGTCACCTTAGCAAACTTGAGTGAAGAACATCTTCAACAACAATTGCAAGCGATCGCATCTCACTGCGGAACGATTGGGGCTTTTATTCATCTCCATCCGATATTTGTAGGAAATCACACCGGAAGTATTTCTTATAACGAATCAGAAAAGGCGATCGTCAAGCACGTATTTTTGATGGCGAAACACCTTAAACCCTCCCTCAACGAAGCCGCAAAGCATAGACGTAGTTGTTTCTGCACAGTTGCTCACCTGGATGGAGCCTTCGGTTTAGAGTACAAAGTCAACTTCGGTGCGATCGGTGCTGGTTTGTTTGGATTAACCAAAACCCTGAGATGGGAATGGCCAAAAGTTTTCACCCGTGCGATCGACCTAAGCCCCAGACTTGACGCTAAACAGTCAGTACAAAACATCATTGCCGAACTTCACGATCCCAACCTTTATATAAGTGAAGTTGGCTACGGCTCACAAGGACGAGTCACCATTATCGCCGATTAATTAGTTCTTTGATATAGCAGTCTTATTTGAGTTGTGAAAATTCCTGTTTTTAACGAACCGCAAAGGACGCAAAGAGCGCAAAGGAAGAGAAGAAATAAACAGAGAATTTCACAACTTTTTTAGGGCTGCTATTAGTATGCTTTTCACTACAATAAGACTACTTTTTTATCTTACTTTGCGCCCTTTGCGGTTCGTATATCCAAAAAAACCAATTTATGCAGGTATTCACGAGGATTTATGACACAAACAGCCCAGCTTAGTCCATCATCTGTCTTTGTCGTGAGCGGCGGTGCAAAAGGGATTACGGCTGAGTGTACTATCAGATTAGCCCAACAGCAACCCTGCAAATTCATCCTCCTCGGTCGCTCCGAACTATTAGAAACCGAGCCAGATTATGCTCAAAACTCCGATGATTCCGCATTGAAAAAATGCATCATGGAAAATCTTCTTTCTCAAGGAGAGAAGCCCACACCCATGAATGTGCAAAAAATATATAACAAAATTACCTCCAGCCGTGAAATTAAAAAGACTCTAGCAGCAATTGAAAAAACCGGAGCTAAAGCAGAATATATCAGCGTCGATGTTACAGATACGCCAGCTTTACAAGAAAAACTAGCCACTGCTGTGCAACGTCTTGGGCCAATTACCGGAATCATCCACGGCGCTGGAAACTTAGCTGATAAGTTAATTGAAAAGAAAACAGAAGAAGATTTTGAAAAGGTTTACACCGCCAAAGTTCAAGGTTTAGAAAATCTACTGGCTTGCGTCAACCCTAGTCAACTTCAGCATTTAGTTTTGTTTTCTTCCGTAACCGGCTTTTACGGAAATCCCGGACAATCTGATTATGCGATCGCAAATGAAATTCTGAACAAATCAGCCCATATATTTAAGCAAAGCTATCCCTCATGTCATGTCGTCGCAATCAACTGGGGCGCTTGGGATAGTGGAATGGTGACAGCAGAATTAAAGAAGATTTTTCAAGAGCGAAAAATTGATATAATTCCCATTGCAGTTGGGGCACAAATGCTCGTTAAAGAAATGGATAATTCCAATCATACAACTGCACAAGTTGTTATTGGTAGCCCACTAGTTCCACTGGCGGCGGAGTTAGATTCAGAACTACGAACCTATCGTATTCGTCGCCAAATGACATTGGAGGCTAATCCATTTTTACACGATCATACTATTGCTGGTTCTTCAGTTTTACCAGCAACTTGTGCAATGACTTGGATTATCAATGCCTGTGAACAATTATATCCCGGTTATCGGTTGTTTAATTACCAAGATTTTAAAGTTTTAAAGGGGATTACTTTCAATGAAACATTAGCGAAGGAACATTTTTTAGAAATAGAAGAAATTTCTAAAGTTAATCTTGAAAGAATCGAACTTAAAGCCAAAATTTCGAGTAAAAATCCAGAAGGCAGAATCCACTTTCATTTTAGCGCTCAACTAAATCTCCAGCGTGAAATCCCAGATGCACCAATCTATGAATCTCTCAATCTCGAATCAGATAACATCATCACCACTACAGGAAAAGCTTTTTACCAAAATGGTGGGGCGACATTATTTCACGGTCCCGGTTTTCAAGAAGTCAAGAGAGTTTTAAACATCAGTCCTGAAAAAATCACAACAGAATGTCTGTGGCCAGAACTCACTGCACAGGAACAAGGACAATTCCCTGTGCAATGGGTAAATCCTTACACAACAGACTTGAGTATGCACGCTTTATGGATTTGGACACAACACTTTCATGAAGAAGGTTGTTTACCTGGAAAAGTCGAAAAATTTGAACAGTTTGAAGCTATACCACATAACGAAACATTTTACGTTTCTTGTGAAGTACTAGCTAAGACACCAAGTAGTGCGATCGCAAACTTTATCATACACGATCGCGAAGGTAAAATCTATTCACGAATGCTCGGCGCTCATGCCATTATTTGGTCAATGAAAATGCTCAGAAGCTAATAATCTTCCTTTACCACTTAACATCCATACAGCAGTCCTAAAATCTCTGTGAAACTCTTTTTCTTCTTCGCGCCCTTCGCGCCTTCTCTGCGAGATGCTACGCGAACGCGGTTCGTTAAAAAGAGTATTTATCACAACTCAAATAGGATTGCTATAAATTGCCTCGTTTAAAGTTTGGGGAACAGCGTAAATCCTGCCTGTTAAATATCTCTTGCTAAATACCCAAACTCGGAGCATATAAATCGTGGAAAAAATAGCCATCATCGCATTATCATGCCTATTCCCCGATGCAAATAATCCTGAAGAATACTGGCAAAACATCGTTAATCAAAAAGATTCGACATCCTCTGCAACCGTCGAAGAAATCGGAGTAGATCCGACAATCTTTCACAATCCAGTCAAAGGTACACCAGACAAAACCTATTCCCTTAAAGGCGGATACATCCGCAACTTCCAGTTTAATCCATCCGAATACAATCTCCCATCAGAATTTGTTGCTGGTTTAGATAACACCTTCAAATGGTCATTGTATGCAGCTAAACAAGCAATTGTACAGAGTGGTTATTGGGGTAATCAAACTGTCCTGGCAAAATGTGGCGTAATTTTAGGTAATTTGTCATTCCCGACAAAGTTATCTAATCAGTTATTCTCTCCAATTTACCAGCAAGCTATTAATCCTGCTGTCAGAGAACTTTTGCAGCATGAAGACTTTGATTTAGCTGCTTTACCAAGTGCAACCAAAGCATCTTTGTACAATGCGATGATATCTGGCTTACCAGCATCTATCGTTGCTCAAGCTCTATCTCTATCCCAGATTAATTTATGTCTGGATGCCGCTTGCTCTTCATCATTTTATGCTATTAAATTAGCATCTCATTACTTATGGTCACACAAAGCTGATGTCATGTTAGCTGGAGCCATCAGTTGTGCAGATTCCTTATTCGTGCGAATGTTATTTTCCGGTGTTCAAGGGTATGCAGAAAACGGCATCAGTCGTCCCTTAGATAAGTCATCTAGAGGGCTAATTCCCGCCGATGGTGTTGGGATGGTGATGCTGAAGAGATATTCTGATGCCGTTAGAGATGGTGATAATATTCTCGCCACTATCTGCGGTAATGGACTCTCGAATGATGGCAAAGGTAAACATTTATTGAGTCCGAACCCTAAAGGACAAACCTTAGCTTTTGAACGAGCCTACAATGAGGCCAATTTCAGTCCAAAAAGCATTGATTATCTAGAGTGTCACGCCACCGGCACATTGCTAGGAGATACAACCGAGTTCAACTCAATCGAAACATTTTTTGGTCAAAATCAAGCTGCACCTCTGGTAGGTTCTGCTAAAGCAAATACTGGTCACTTGTTAACTGCTGCTGGCATGGTTGGCTTGACTAAAGTGATTTTGAGTATGTCTCATGGTGTAATTCCAGCAACCATGAATGTTTCGGAACCTTTAACGTCAGAAAAAGGTACAATTTCCGCCGATAAAATTGTTAGAACAGCTACGACATGGCCTAATAATAACGCACCAATTAAACGGGCGGCTATCAGTGCTTTTGGTTTTGGCGGCACTAATTCTCATCTGATTTTAGAGCAAGGAAATACAACACAATCTGTTGAACCAACTCCACCTGTTCTACCTACCAAAGTCGCCATTGTTGGCATGGATGCCTTTTTTGGTAACTGCAATGGCTTAGATGCTTTTGAACGGAGCATTTATGATGGAACACAGCATTTTACTTCTCTACCGCCTCAAAGATGGCATGGTATAGAAAATCAAGAAAGTGTCCTGAAAAAGTACGGTTTAGCAGATGGTAAAGCACCAGTAGGGGCATATATCAAGGATTTTGAAATCGATACTTTATCGTGCAAAATCCCACCAAATGAAATCGAAAAGCTAAACCCACAACAATTATTGCTCCTGAAAGTTAGCGATCGCGCCGTCAAAGATGCGAAACTACAGGAGGGTGGCAATGTGGCTGTGATTGTTGCCGCCGAGACAGAATTCTCTGTGCATCAGCTACAACAAAGATGGAATCTCTCTTGGCAAGTTAAAGACGGCTTACTCAACCAAGGAATTTCTCTACCTGCTGAACAGCTTTCCCAACTGGAAACCATTGTCAAAGATAGCATTCATCAACCAGTAGAAATCGGCGAATATGTGAGTCACATCGCCAACATCATGGCGAGTCGGATTTCTGCTTTGTGGAACTTCACTGGTCCTGCATTCACCGTCAGCGCTGGCGAAAATTCTGCCCTCAAAGCGTTGGAAGTTGCCCAAATGTTACTCGCTACGGGAGAAGTAGACGCAGTGGTTGTGGGTGCGGTAGATTTAGCCGGCGGTGTGGAAAACGTCTTATTCCGCAGCCAATTTGCCCCAATTAATACGGGTGTCAATACATTGGGTTATGACCAACAAGCTAATGGCTGGACGGTTGGCGAAGGTGCGGGTGCTGTCGTCCTCAAGCGCTACGAAGCTGCTAAGGAAGATAATGAACGCATCTATGCAGTAATTGATGCCATGAGTTTTGCACAAGGTAATTCTACTTTGAGTGATGCTTTGGTAAAACCTGATGCTTCAGCTATCAGCAATGTCTGCAAACAAGCTTTCGAGATGGCGGAGATTCAACCCACAGAGGTTAACTATGTGGAAGTCTTCGGTAGTGGCGTTCCCCAGGAGGATGAAGCGGAAATCACAGGTTTATTGCAAGCTTATCCGAAAGTGGGCAATGGTCTGCACTGTGCATTGGGCAGCGTCAAAGCCAATATCGGCCACACTTATACAGCATCGGGAATTGCTAGCTTAATCAAAACCGCCCTCTGTCTTTATTACAGGTATATTCCCGCCACGCCCAAATGGTCTGGTGTCAAAACACCGCAAGTATGGGAAGGTAGCCCCTTCTATGTGGCAATGGAATCAAGACCTTGGTTTGTCGATAAAGGCGGTACACGCAGAATAGCAGCAATTAATAGCATGGGTATAGATGGCAGTTACGCCCATTTAATCTTATCGGAAGAACCCAGCCACGAGGAACGTGACAACAGATATTTGCAACAAATGCCTTTTCATCTGTTTCCGATAGCAGTTAGCGATCGCACCACCATCTCCGATCTTCTCAACAATCTCCAACATACCATAGAAGCGAGTTCTTCTTTATCAGCTAACGCCAGCGAAACATTTGCTACTTTTCAACAGCAATCTGATGCAAAATACGTCTTATCAATTACAGGACGTAACACAAAAGATTTACTCAAAGAAATTGAATCTGCCCGCAAAGGTATAAATAATGCCTTTGAAAACGGCACAGATTGGCAAACGCCACTAGGAAGTTATTTCACCGCGAAACCATTGGGTAAAACGGGAGCAGTTGCTTACGTTTATCCCGCCGCAGTCAATTCTTATATAGGCATTGGTCGTACTGTCTTTCGCTTGTTTCCTAAAGTCTTCGAGGACTTAAAAAGTAACAATCTCTACAACCGGGCTGCCGATGTTGAAAAGTTAGTTTATCCCAGAAGCTTACCTAAATTGACAACTAGGCAACTAGAAACTCTCGAAAAGCAGTTGTTAGATGATTCACTGGCAATGTTTGAAAGTGAAATCGCCTTTGCTAGATACATGACGGCAATTTTCCGAGATGATTTTAAAGTCAAGCCGCAATCCGTATTTGGGTATAGCTTGGGTGAAACTAGCATGATGGTTGCCCAAGGGGTTTGGAGTGATTTTGAGGGTGGAAGTAACACCTTAAACTCATCCCCTCTATTTGGCGATAAGCTATCCGGCCCGAAAAATGCTGTGCGTGAATATTGGGGATTAACAGATTCGCCAAACAACAATCTTTGGAATACTTATGTTCTCATGGCTACTCCATCGCAAGTTAGAGAATGCCTGAAACAAGAGAACCGCGTCTACTTAACTCAAATTAACACACCAGAAGAAGTATTAATTGCTGGTGATGATGCCGCCTGTAAGCGAGTGATTGCAACTTTAGGTTGTAACGCTTTCCCCGCGCCCTTCGACCATGTGATACATTGTGAAGCGATGCGATCGCAGTACGAGGAAATCAAGAAGGTAAACACCTTACCATCGCAAAATCTGCCCGGTATCGTTTTTTACTCAGCCGCCGATTATCAACCAATTACACTTGATAGTGATACCATTGCCCACAACATCGCCAAAGGATTGTGCCAAGAACTTGATTTTCCGCAATTAGTTAATCGTGTCTACGGTGATGGAGTCAAAATATTTCTAGAAGCAGGCGCAGGTAATGTCTGTTCGCGATGGATTGATAAAATTCTCGGCAACCAAGAACATATTACAGTCTCTCTAAATCGTAGAGGGATGGATGACCATGCTGCAATGGTCAAAGCATTAGCAAAACTACTCAGTCATCAGGTGAACGTGGATTTATCACCGTTGTACAGTAAAGCTCAAGGAACCGCTAATCAAAATAAAGCAACATTGAGAACAGTTACCTTGGGTGGAAAAGCAATTGCTGCTACAATTTTGAGCGAAAAAAATCGCAAGCTTGTTGAAGATTTTGCTGGGGATCTTAGGAGTGAACGTTTCAAAATACAGCATCCAGATATACCTAACATCCAGCAATCTGAAATCACAGATTCTCTTAATACTTCCAACCAAATAATCCAAGAAGAAACTTACTCCCATAACATCTTGCCTCAGCCAGAAGAAGTAAAACCGAAAAATATCATTGATAACGTTTTTGAACCGAGAGAACAATTACAATCTTCTGAGTCAATCGCAATTGGGCAGCAAACTTCTCTTTCTTCGCCATCTGTCATCACTAAAAAAATTAGTAGCATCATCAGCATGTTCGATTTAAATAAGACCCAGTATCAAAAGCTCAATGCTAATAATTCAAAGATAACTAAAGCACACACAGCCTTCTTACAGTCTAGACAAGATTACAGTCAGCAAATGAGCGAAATCATTCAATTGCAACTAGCTTGCGCCCAAAACTTGCTTAACGACGAATCTTAATATCTTATACCAATTCTCTCTCAACTCTTTCTTCCTTCGCGCCCTTTGCGTCCTTCGCGGTTCGTTTAAAAATTATTACGTGCATCTCCTAGAGAATTGGTATTACTCTCTTACTCTGTGCCCTCTGCACCTCTGCGGTTCTTTAACAGAGTCTACACCCTTCAACTTTATCATCCATTGTTTGTATAATCCGAGGGATAACTACCGTGACAACCGTAGATACGGTACTAAGTAAACACGATAATGGTCTTAACTTCTCCGCTTGGTCGCATAACAAAAACCAGGTTTGGAAAGGTTCTTTAGAAACTGTATCTTTTGAGAAACAAACCATCAAAGATAAATTGATGGTATTAAATAAACCATGCTACATCGTGAAAGTTGCCGGAAAAATCGGTGTCACCAATGAGGGGTATTTATCCCCTGGTGATAATGGCACAACAGCACAAGTAGAACTCTTAACATTTGCATCCCCAATCCGCATTCAACAGTTTGGAGACCCCAATTTTCTCTCCTCTCATGGAGTGAAATACGCCTACGTTACCGGCGCAATGGCTGGCGGAATTGCTTCCGAAGAAATGGTCATTGCACTCGGAAAAGAGCAAATTTTGAGTTCCTTTGGTGCAGGTGGTTTAACTCCAGAACGTTTGGAAGCAGCCATCAATCGCATTCAACAAGCTTTACCTCAAGGGCCTTATGCATTTAATTTAATTCACAGCCCCAACGAACCTGCGATTGAACGCCGCGCTGTGGATTTATATCTTAAATATCAAGTGAGAACAGTAGAAGCATCTGCATTTCTCGACTTGACACCCAACATTGTTTATTACCGTGTTGCTGGATTGAGCTTAAATAGCAGCAATCAAATTGAAATCAAAAATAAAGTCATTGCCAAAATTTCTCGCCGAGAAGTTGCGACTAAATTTATGCAACCAGCACCAGCGAGAATTATCAAAGAACTTCTGCAACAAGGGTTAATTACTGAGTTACAAGCAACTCTTGCAGCGAAAGTTCCAATGGCTGATGATATTACCGTCGAAGCTGATTCTGGAGGTCACACAGATAACCGTCCCTTGGTTTGTGTGTTACCTTCTATTATTGCCTTGCGGGATGAAATTCAAGCCCAATATCATTACCAAATACCCATTAGAATCGGCGTTGCAGGAGGAATTGGGACACCACAATCAGCATTAGCAGCTTTCATGATGGGTGCTGCTTATATAATGACCGGTTCCATTAATCAGTCATGTGTTGAATCTGGGGCTTGTGAACATACCAAAAAGTTACTAGCTCAAGCAGAAATGGCTGATATGATAATGGCTCCAGCAGCAGATATGTTTGAAATGGGAGTCAAATTGCAAGTTCTCAAACGGGGTACAATGTTCCCCATGCGAGCGCAGAAATTATTTGAACTCTATCGCGCTTATGATTCCATTGAAAGCATCCCTCTTGCAGAAAGAGAGAAATTAGAAAAACAAGTTTTTCGCAAAACTATTGCTGAAGTATGGGAAGGAACTGCGGCTTATTTGTCCCAAAAGAATCCTGAGAAACTTGGGAAAGCAGTTAATAATCCTAAACTAAAAATGGCGTTGATTTTCCGTTGGTATTTAGGATTATCTTCCCGTTGGTCTAGTTCTGGTGAAAAAGGTAGAGAAGTCGATTATCAAATTTGGTGTGGCCCGGCAATGGGCGGTTTCAATGACTGGGTACGCGGTTCCTACCTGTCTGAACCAAATAATCGTGGTGTAGTTGATGTTGCTAATCAAATTATGACTGGTGCAGCCTTTTTGTATCGCGTTCAAAATTTGAAAATTCAAGGGCTACAAGCTTCCGATTATTACAGTCAGTATCACCCTGTTCGTTCTACATCATTGTTGGAGATTTAAAAATGACTATAAAACAGTCTTTCACAGCAGACGATATTCAAATATTTTTGGTATCTAACTTAGCTAAGTTGCTAGGAGTAGCAACTGATGAAATAGATGTCAAAGAACATTTAGAAAACTATGGCTTGGATTCAGCCCAAGCAATGATTCTAGTAAGTAACTTAGAAAAGTTGCTCGGATTTCAACCATCTCCGTTGCTGCTGTGGCATTACCCAAATATTGAGGCTCTTTCACAGCGTTTAGCTGAAGAAGTGCAAGAAGGTTCACCAGTTCAAGATACAAAGGTGGTAGCTTCTAATGCCAACATTGCACCCTCTGTTCTAGATTTGGGTGCTGAGGCTGTTCTTGACCCCACCATCCATCCCGGTGCTGCATCGAATGTACTTGTGGGTGAATCTAAGAACATCTTTTTAACTGGAGGAACAGGCTTTTTAGGAGCTTTTATCATCCGGGAATTGCTACAAGAAACCAATGCGGATATCTATTGCTTAGTACGTGCTGCTAATGCTGAAGAAGGCAAAAGCAAACTCCAAAAAAATCTAGAACAGTATGCAATTTGGCAGGAAGAATTTAGCTCCAGAATTATTCCGATTGTCGGCGATTTATCTCAGCCTTTGTTAGGTATTAGTTCGGAACAGTTTCAAACTTTAGCTGGCAATATTGATACTATATATCATAGTGCTGCTTTGTTGAATTATGTTTTTCCATACTCTGCACTGAAAGCAGCCAATGTTTTAGGCACTCAAGAAGTTTTGAGATTGGCTTGTCAAGTTAAAGTCAAGCCTGTACATTACGTTTCCAGCGTTGCTGTTTTTGAATCCACTGCTTATGCTGGCAAAGTTGTCAAAGAACAGGATGAATTCAATCATTGGGAAGGTATTTATCTTGGTTACTCTCAAACTAAATGGGTAGCTGAAAAGTTAGTCAAAATTGCTCGTGACCGTGGACTTCCTGTAACTATCCACAGACCACCACTGATTTCTGGTGATAGCAAAACAGGCATTTGTAACACACATGACTTTATCAATTTGATGACCAAGGGCTGTCTACAAATGGGATATTTCCCTGATGTAGATTATATGTTGGATATGTCACCTGTTGACTATGTAAGTAAAGCGATCGTTTATCTATCACGCCAAAAAGAATCCATAGGTAAAGCTTTCAATTTACAACATCCCCAACCCGCTGCTTTGAAAATGCTAGTTGAGTGGATACGCTCTTTTGGTTATTCAGTTGAAATGATTCCTTTCGAAAAATGGCAATCAGAGTTAATCAATAATGTGACTTCTGCTGACAATCCTTTGTACACTCTGCGGCCATTTTTGCTAGAACGTTGGTCTGATGAACAACTCACTATTCCTGATTTGTACTTACAAGCTAGAAGACCCCACATTAGCTGCCAAGATACTCTTCATGCATTGGCAGGTAGTTCTATTGCTTGTCCGCCAATTGACTCTCAATTGTTTATGACTTATACAGCTTACTTGATTCAAAGCGGCTTTTTGAATCTGGCTTAGGAGTTCACTACTTGCGTAGGATGTGTTAGGAACGTAACGCACTATCCCGAATACTTTCGGTGCGTTACGAAGCCCTAACACACCCTACAGCTACAACAAAACAAGTTTATTTAGTCGATGTTTTTTAAAACTCAGTACTGCTGAATAGTTAATATTTCAGATGCCAGCAACAACTTATATACCAACAGTGGCAATATAATTGCCCTGTTTTTTTATGCTCAATAATGTAATTTTTTAGGATTCACCACTTGACAGAAGCAATTGAAGATAGAATGGTTAGTGTCGGGCATAAAAGTTTGATTTTGCCTACTGGCTTTTGTAAGTAATCAAAAGCCAGTGCTAGTAGTTTGAAATCACTAAACTTCTTTAATGCTCCACTTATTTGATGTATAAGTCCTAAATTTACGTTTGGACTGTTACATCTATCCAAGGCATCACACAAGCATTTGAAATGGTAATAACTCAAGACAGTTATTGTCGATTCAAATATTACGCGTACTAAATTGTAGAACGAGAACCACTGTAAATGCAAGGCAGCTTCATCAAGTTGAATTCACCAATATTTTTACATGAACAAAACACATCAAGGTCAGAGCAAAAAAACTGCTCTTATTACTGGGGCAGCCAGTGGAATTGGCTACGAATTAGCCTGTATTTTTGCTGCTCATGATTACAATTTGGTATTAGTAGACAGAAATGGGCCAACGCTACTAGAAATTGCAGCTAAATTCCAAGAGAAATTTGGAATTTTTGTCAAAACTATTGTTAAGGATTTATCTATATCAACTGCTCCTGAAGAAATTTTCACGGAGCTGCAACTCGCCAATATTAATGTTGATGTGCTGGTAAATAATGCCGGATTTGGTATCTATGGATTATTTCACGAAACAGACCTAGCTACTGAATTGGAAATGCTACAGGTAAATTTAGTGTGCCTCACCCATTTAACTAAGCTATTCGTAAAACACATGGTAAAGCAAGGTGAAGGTAAGATATTAAATGTTGCTTCGGCTGCGGCTTTTCAACCAGGGCCTTTGATGGCGGTTTATTTTGCTACTAAAGCTTATATCTTATCGTTTTCAGAAGCGATCGCTAATGAATTAGAAGGAACAGGTGTCACTGTGACAGTTCTTTGCCCAGGCTCAACCGAATCTGGCTTTCACGAAAGAACTGGGATGGCTGACTCTAAGCTGCTCAAGGGTAAGCGGATGATGGATGCACGAACAGTAGCCGAAATTGGTTTTCACGGCTTAATGAAGGGCAAAACTATTGTCATTCCTGGTTTTATGAATAAACTACTGGCAAAAATCGTCAGATTTGCACCTAGAAAGCTGGTGACAAAAGTTGTGAGAAATATGCAGGAAGATAAATAGGGGAATTGGGAATGGGGAATGGGGAAGAATGACAAATGACAAATGATTAGTATCAATATTGCCAGCATTTTAAATTCCAGCCACAATTTGCGACAGCGACAGCAGCAACAAAATTGTTAGCAGGTACTAATTCAAAAAGACTCCAGTTTTCAGTTATCTGTAACTTGGCTGGTTCTGTGGGAGTTAGCGATACTTCAATTTGCTCTAACTGGGATAGTCCGTCTCCGGTTGCTTTTAAATAAGCTTCCTTACAAGTCCAGTAACGGAAAAATACTTCTTGCTGTTGGTTGGGAGATAGTGATCGCAACATATCATATTCTCTCGGTAAAAAGAACCGTTTGGCAAGAGCTTCAATATCAGACATCGGGCGAATATATTCTAGGTCTACACCAATTGGATGGGTACAATTCACCGCACACAAACCCAACCCTTGGGAATGAGACAAGTTAAACGCCAATCCACTATCGGCAAATTTATCTGCTAATACTGGTTTTCCACGCTGTTGATAATTAAACTGCACTTGTAAAGGCTGGATATCCAAGTAGCGACCTAATATAGTTCGCAGGATGCCACGACCAGCAATGAAACGCTGTCGATGTTCCTGAAAATAGAACCTTTCAGCACGAGCTATTTCGTCACTAGAAAGAGTTGCTGCTAAATTTTGCAGTTGTAGTTCTGGTTGGTCAAGTTCTATACGCCAGACATGAATCTCATCTGATAACAAAGTTAAATCTGTCGGTGCAGGTAGCCAGAAATGATGAGTAGCGGTCATTGAATCTGATTTGATTTGTTTTGATAACCTTTACCGAAGTTTAGCTTTGCTAGTCTCTATTTTATCTTGAAGATATATTTTAAGTTTTCCACAACCAGTAGTGCGATCGCTAGCCTTGAAAGCTAAATAATTAATCGAAAATATTAAGTAACGTATAAAAATTGATTAAATATAACTTAGATTGTGGAAAAATCTAACTTTTTGTGGAAAAATCTGGGAAAAACTTGATATTTTCCTGATAAAACTTAATTAAGTATAATTACTTTGTGGAAAAGTACTATAGTTTTTCCACAAGTTTTCCACAAGGTAAACTTGCTTAACACGGATTATTGATGTTGGGTTGAGGAACGAAATTTAGCTAAAAAATTTTATCGCGCAGAGCGCGAGACAAATAAGAAAAGAAGGGAAAAGAAAAAAGTGAAGAGGGCAAAAGGACAAGAGCGTAAAGGGCTACTAAGTCCTGCCACGAACCACCACAACCCGAAAACCCACGAAGGTGTACCCGCCGACACGCGCGAAAGAGTCGCGATACGCCGAGCGGCAATACGTGGTAACGCTGCCCCACGAACCACCACGCAGCTGCCGCAACTTATTATTACTCATCCAAGCGCTACCGTTTGTTGGCGCTCCGTTATAATTTTCGTGCCAAGTATCTTGACACCATTCACATATATTACCATGCATATCAAATAAACCAAAGGGATTTGGTGAAAATTTTCCGACATCTGTTGTTTGCTGACGATATTTACCCTTTGACCCAGCACCATAAGTATAGTTACCGTCATAATTTGCTAAGTCTGTCGTAATCGTCTCACCAAAATAAAATGGGGTAGTCGTTCCCGCACGACAGGCATATTCCCACTCTGCCTCACTAGGCAAGCGATAGGTTTTCCCAGTCTTGTTAGATAATCTGGCACAAAACTCAATTGCATCATCCCAAGATACTTGTTCAACAGGTCGATTAGCGCCTTTAAAGTAAGATGGTTCAGGATTTAAATCAATATTTACCTTTTTTAGCCCAGCAACAACAGCCCATTGGCTTTGTGTAACCGGGTATTTACCCATGAAAAAAGGTTGAATAGTAACAAGGTGCTGTGGACTTTCGCAATCGAATCGTTCTGGCTCATTCTTTGGGGAACCCATCAAGAATTTACCGCCACGAATTGGAACTATTTCTAGAACTACGCCATCGCCCAAATTTTCTGTAAAAAGCTTTGCTTCTACTACATCTTCATCCTTAAGCTCATACTCTCGTTGTAATTTATTTAATTCCTTTTTAGCTCTTTCATCCAACGGATATCTGTGTTGAGCTACAAAATCTATGAATAATTCTCTGTAGTCATCTATATGTTGCTGACGTATTTTGTAAGGCTTTAATACTTCTTTTTGAACTGCACTAGCTTCTAAATCTATTAATCCTAAATTTATCTCTAATCTTTTTAATATTTTCAACTCCCCAAAAGAAATATCACCATCGCCATCAGACGCAAATTTTTCAACCTTCTGACGATATTGAGCTATAGCCTTTGCCTTACTTAGTTGTTCAGCAGCAACCTTAATTCCCTCAGCTACATTCGTGAATGCATCGTCTCGATTATGCCAAGATGAAGATGTAACAGGTTGGGCATTTTTGGGCAGAGCTTGTAGTCTAGCTAATGGTGGTGATTGCCAAGCCACACTTCGCAAAATAATTGGAATGACGCAAGCTTCTCCAGCTTCGTGGCGTTCTACTGCTTTAGTAACTTCAACACTCCAGCAGTACTCAGAACGGATAAAGTCTGAACTTACCAGCAATAAAATGATATCGGCTGTATTCAAATTCTCATTAATCTGCCGATCCCATTCTCCTCCAGGTGGTATCTCGCGATCGTCCCAGGTTGAAATTATACCTTGCCGTTTCAACATAGTGAGGTGGTTAACGAGTTCATTCTTTAGGGATTCGTCGGCGTGAGAGTAGGAAAGGAATACTTTGAGCGACACCAACGATACCTCTTGCGTCTTTAAGAGTGGGAGAAATTACGCTTTTTACAAATTATAGTATGTTTGCGTACTACACTGGGTGGCTGGAAGTTGCGGCTACACAGACTTGTGTTGAGCGGAGTCGAAATACAAAACCCGCCTTTACTACGGAAGCTACGCCAAGGCGGGTTAAAAACTTTGATTTTTTGCCAGTTACAGACCTCTAGAGTTGCCCCAGAGCCTTTTGATCCCCCCAACCCCCCTTAAAAAAGGGGGCAAAAACCTCTCAAAGTCCTCCTTTTTAAGGAGGATTTAGGAGGATCTACAGGATTTTGGTTTTGTACAGAGATGTGTGTACACCGTAGCTTTTTAGGAGAGAGGCTAAAGTCTATTGCATCTATAGATGCGTAGCGGCTTACCGCAGGGTACGAAAACCGCTATATAAACCTTATTGGATTTTAGCTAACTTGCGATCGCAGCCGATATCCCATTCATAGATCCATTTACAGAAGAAGGCTGAACAGAATTGATGACTTGGGAATTGCCTAGTACGCTTCGCTTCTTCTTGGTATTACCTCGTCGCACACCACCCGCCATCTCATATTCCTGGCTGGTTTTACCGTAACGGCTGCCAACTCCTAGTAACATTTTTTCTGACATTGCAATTACAGCCTGTTCTGCATTCTTCACATCATCTGTGAGTTTGTCAATGGAAGATAAAGCAGTATTGTAGGCAGCAAGCTTAGACCGTAGATCGTTAATTGTTGCATTGTAAGCTTGTATAGTCAGTCCTTCGCCAAAGTCTAATGCTACACTGATAGATTGTAAACTTTCAATGCGGCGATCGGCTTTTTCTAAAACGCTGGAGTTTCTTTTAGGACGTGCCATCATTCATCTCTCCTAGTAAACTATAGTACTTTTTTATACAAAATCTTCCTTGATTGTCATCAGAAAATATAACAAAATCAGTTGCTTAAGTGTAGGCGATCGTAAAGTTCGCACCTCTAGACTTGTAGTTGATTTTACTTAAATTGTTTTTTATTTAAGTAATAAATAGACTTATAAGTTTATTGCGACAATTGTTGCAATGATTTCAACGTTTCTTATAAATGGAGGATCAATTGTTGCAAAGTATGAATACTTTGCTGCAACGGCTTATACCTTTGCAAGAAATGCTTAAGCGTTTCTTATATATGGAGGATCAATTGTTGCAAAGTATGAATGCTTTGCTGCAACGGCTTATACCTTTGCAAGAAATGCTTAAGCGTTTCTTATAGATCGCGCAACATTAGCTGCAATTGTTTGAGTCTTTACAAGTCTGAAGCGTAAGAGCGTAGGCATAGCCCGTCGTAGACATCGCCTATAAACGATAAGGATGTTACCATATCCTTCACCAGCTGAATCTCACTTATGAAATTAGTTTGCTCCCAAAGCGATCTCAGTACAAATCTCTCACTAGTTAGTCGTGCAGTACCTTCACGACCGACTCATCCAGTACTTGCCAATGTGCTGTTACAAGCGGATGCTGAAACTAACCAGGTAAGCTTAACAGCCTTCGATCTCAGCTTGGGAATCCGCACCAGCTTTAATGCAGAGGTATGGCAAGGAGGTGCGATCGCACTTCCTGCTAAGTTACTTGTAGATATCACCTCTCGTCTTCCAGAAGGCGAAATCACTTTAGACGATGAATCAGCCCTCACAGGTGCAACATCCGGTGGAGAAGGTTTAATAGTTACACTTACACCCAAAAGTGGACATTATCAAGTCCGAGCAATGGGACCGGAAGAATTTCCTGAACTACCTGTAATTGAAAATACAGAAGTAATTTATCTCACCACCGCCGCATTAGTTGAGGGATTACGGGGTTCATTATTTGCTACCAGTGGTGATGAAACTAAACAAGTATTGACGGGAGTGCATTTAACAGTTAAACAAGATACCCTAGAATTTGCAGCTACCGACGGACATCGCCTAGCAGTGGTAGAAACTAGCAACGAGCGTCCTCTAGGCGGAACTAGTCAACTAGAGGTGACAGTACCAGCGAGAGCATTACGCGAACTCCAAAGGATGCTGGCTCATAGCGCCTCATCAGATGAACCTGTAGCTTTATATTTCGATCAAGGTCAAGTTGTGTTTGCATGGCAAAATCAACGCTTGACTAGTCGCACGTTAGAAGGGCAATATCCTGCTTATCGACAATTGATTCCGCGTCAATTTGAACGACAAGTGACTATTGAACGGCGACAATTTGTCAGCACTTTGGAACGGATTGCTGTGCTAGCCGATCAAAAAAATAATATTGTCAAACTTAGTATTGATAGCGAAGCTCAAGAAATTACCTTATCTTGTGAAGCTCAAGATGTGGGTAGTGGTAGAGAGTCAATGCCGGCGCAGATATCTGGAGAAAACATTGAAATTGCTTTTAACATTAAATATTTGATGGAAGGCTTGAAAGAGTTACCATCTTCCGAAATTCAAATGCACCTAAATCAAAGCCTGACTCCGGTGATTTTTACACCATTGGGTGGTTTGAAAATGACCTATTTAGCTATGCCTGTGCAACTGAGAAGTTGAAAGAGGTAGAGAGGCAGGGGAGCAGGGGGGCAGGGAGCAAGGGAGCAGGGTATTAACCCTACATCTTGTACTTGTAAGTCCCAGATTTAAAAGAATATGGCGATAAATAAAGACGGGTTGCAGCCCGTCTAAATAGCTTGAAAGTGCAAATACACCTTGTATAGTTATTAAAAATAACACAGTTAATTTTCTCAGAGTTGCCAATTTGCCGAATTCTAAAAAAAACAGACGCTTAGAGGATGTTTGAAAAGTGGTTGGCTGTGATTTTAGGCACTTATTGATACCACCTTTTTAAGGGAGATTTAGGGGTATCTAGAACGTTTTGTTACCGATAAGAGGACTTTTAAAATATCCTTTTAGAACCGTTCCAAAAGTCCTGGTATTTTTGATAAAATCATTTGCCATAAATATTTGAAGATTCTCGGAAATTGCTATGAGGAGAAGCCCGCAATTTCGAAGCCCTCCCTAGTATAAAAGTAGTAAGCTGTTGTGCCTTTAATTTGTACTAATATTTTTTTCAATATAATTGTGGGTGGGCAACATGAGCGCCCTGATAGTGCAAGTTGTATGCGTAACAGCTTAATAATTGCCCTTAAACAATATTGTTTCGTCTAAATCAGTCATAGTAGAATTTACAGCTACTGCATACAAAAGCTTCTCTAAGTGTTTTACCAGAGCGGCGAAGTTGTATTTGAACTTAACCAGCAGCTAAGATCAAGGTCTATAAGCATCAAATATGAACGTTTTACTTCTATACCCCCTTTTTCCAAAAAGTTTTTGGTCTTTTGAAAAAACACTGGCTTTATTAGACCGTAAAGCAATGCTACCGCCTTTAGGCTTGGTAACTGTAGCCGCGATATTACCTCAAGAATGGGAGTATAAGCTAGTAGATCGAAATGTTCGTGCCTGTACGGAAGCAGAGTGGGCTTGGGCAGATTTGGTTATTATGTCGGCGATGATTGTGCAAAAAGAGGATTTGCTCTGTCAGATATTAGAAGCAAAACGCAGAGGTAAACGGGTAGCTGTGGGTGGGCCTTTCCCGACAGCGTTACCAGATGAAATGACATCCGCCGGAGTAGATTATTTGATATTGGACGAAGGGGAAATTACCCTACCTTTATTTGTAGCAGCGATCGCACGGGGCGATCGCACAGGTATCTTTCGCTCTGGCGGTGAAAAACCAGATGTTACCAACACTCCCACCCCTCGCTTTGACTTGTTAGAGTTTGAAGCTTATGCAGAAATGTCGGTGCAATTTTCCCGTGGATGTCCCTTCCAGTGTGAATTCTGCGACATTATTGTGCTGTATGGCCGCAAACCCCGCACCAAAACCCCAGAACAACTATTAGCAGAACTTGATTATCTCTACAAACTGGGTTGGCGGCGCAGTATTTTTATGGTGGATGACAACTTCATTGGTAATAAGCGGAATGTTAAATTATTTTTGAAGTCTCTTCTGCCGTGGATGGTAGAACATAACTATCCCTTTTCTTTTGCTACAGAAGCCTCAGTTGATTTAGCCCAAGATCAAGAACTGATGGATTTGATGGTAGCGTGTAATTTTGGAGCCGTTTTTCTGGGAATTGAAACCCCCGACGAAGAAAGTCTCACTTTCACTCAGAAATACCAGAATACCAGAGACTCGCTCAGTGATGCGGTGAATAGAATTACCCGCTCAGGGTTGCGAGTTATGGCAGGCTTTATCATTGGATTTGATGGCGAGAAAGTAGGAGCCGGGGCGCGAATTGTCAAGTTTGTTGAGCAAACAGCAATTCCCACCGCCTTATTTAGTATGCTGCAAGCGCTTCCAGATACAGCCCTTTGGCATCGATTAGAAAAGGAAGGACGACTCCGCAATAAATCAGCCAACATCAACCAAACTACGTTGATGAACTTTGTCCCAACTCGACCGTTAGAAGACATCGCTCGTGAATATGTGCAGGCATTCTGTGATTTGTATGACCCAGAGCGGTTTTTGGAGCGTACATACAAACACTTCCGGCTTTTGGGCGAAGCAACCTATCCGAAAAAAGGGAAAGCTGCTAAGAAACCATTGAACTGGAAAGTACTCCGAGCGTTTCTAATCATTTGCTGGCGGCAGGGTGTACGTCGTCAGACGCGCTGGCAATTCTGGCGTTATCTATGGAGTATGTATCAACATAATCGCGGTGGAATTAGTAGCTATTTAGCCGTTTGTGCCCAAATTGAACATTTCTTAGAGTATCGCCAAATTGTCCGGGATCAAATTGAGGCTCAAGTGGCTGAATTTTTGGAAGCAGAAGCTAGGGTAAAACCTGAAGCGCAAGTGATGGTTAATTCCTAGTGAATTAATTTGCAATACCTTGCAATGCTAAAAGGGGTTGGGGATTGGGAAGAGTGTGGAAAAATGATGTTTAGGGCTTTAACCCGTCCTAAATACCCAGTTCCCATTCCCCTGCATTAAAAACGCTACGCTTTTACGCAAAACTGTACTAAGTAATCGGCAAAGAAAAGGATATAAGCAGCTAAATTTAATTTTTAATTTTTAATTTTTAATTCGGAGCAAAGCGACGTGACCATGCCACTCGATAATTTGGAGATTAATGAAGCGATCGCAGTAAAATTTGCTCAATTAGTACTGGATTGTATTGAGCGGGAGTATCCTAACAGTATTCTGCGTTGGGCTGAGAGCGACGAGGATATAAAACCACCGCGTAAATTGACTCCTGCTTTTTATGGCTGCTTAGATTGGCATTCGGCCGTACATGGTCACTGGTTGCTAGTACGTCTTATGCGTCACTTCCCCGAAGCCTCTTTCCATGCAGCGTCAAAACAAGCACTTGGGCAAAGCCTAACACCTGAGAAGATTCAAGGAGAAATTGCCCATTTTCAACGGCGACCCTTTTTTGAATTTCCTTACGGTGTGGCATGGTTTCTGCAACTGGCTGCGGAACTTCACGAGTGGAATCATCCTGAAGCAAAAGAATGGCGGGTTGTATTGGAACCGCTAGAAAAGTTGATTGCAGATAACTTACAGCGCTGGATTAACGAACTGAAACTCCCAAATCGTACAGGGGCGCATAGCCAAACAGCCTTTGCACTTGGTTTGATGCTAGATTGGGCACGGATTACCAAAAATACTGACTTTACTCAGTTATTGGAGAATAAAGCACGGCAATTTTATCTTAGCGATCGCAATTATTCCTTACAATTTGAGCCGCTTGGCTACGATTTTCTCTCTCCTGGACTTGCTGAAGCAGACCTAATGCGGCGAATCCTGCCTACAACAGATTTCACTGAGTGGCTCACCAATTTTCTGCCACAAATACCCATTGATAATTCAGTAAATTGGTTAGAACCAGGCAGAGTGGATAATCCTCAAGATTATATGCAAGCTCATTTCTATGGTCTTAATCTCAGTCGTGCTTGGATGCTTGAGGGTATCATATCTGGATTGGCAAATAGCGATCGCCGCATCGAAACACTCCGCTTTGCTGCCCTTCACCACCGTCATCATGGACTCACAGATGTTGTAATTGAACATTATGCAGCTAGTCACTGGCTAGGAACCTTTGCCGTTTACCTCCTAACAAATCGTGGCTTGCCCCTCATGAGTTGAGTGTGAGTGCTGAGTTAGGAGTATTCTCCCAATTCCCAATTCCAATCCCCAATCCCCAATCCCCAATCCCCAATCCCCAATCCCCAATCCCCAATCCCCAATCCCCAATTCCCCAATCCTTAAAAGATGCCAAGTAAATATGCCTTAACTTGCTGATACTGTCAGGATCAAAGAGTAAAGAATAAAAGGCAATCTATTTTGACTTTTAACTTTCTCCTTTTGTTCAACTTCCACAACGGGAGGCTTAATCTTGACTAAATTGAAAGTTGGTATCAATGGCTTCGGTCGAATCGGGCGACTCGTGCTTCGCGCTGGCATCGATAATCCCAATATTGAATTTGTGGGCATTAACGACCTAGTACCACCAGATAACCTTGCTTACTTATTAAAGTACGACTCAACCCACGGTCAATTAAAGCACAAGGTTGAAGCCAAAGAAGACGGTATTCTTATTGATGGGCACTTCATTCCTTGTGTGTCGGTGAGAAATCCCGCAGAGTTACCTTGGGGAAAATCAGGTGCAGATTATGTCGTTGAAGCTACCGGACTCTTCACTGACTACGAAGGAGCCGCAAACCACCTGAAAGCAGGTGCAAAGCGAGTGGTAATTTCCGCTCCCACCAAAGATCCAGATAGAGTTACTACTCTACTTATGGGTGTCAATCATCACCTATTTGACCCCAGCAAAGATATCATTGTCTCCAATGCTAGCTGCACTACAAACTGTCTAGCTCCCATAGCTAAAGTCATCAATGATAACTTTGGGTTGACTGAAGGGTTGATGACCACCGTTCATGCCATGACTGCCACTCAGCCAACTGTAGACGGCCCCAGCAAGAAAGACTGGCGGGGTGGTCGAGGTGCAAGCCAGAATATCATTCCCTCCTCCACAGGTGCAGCTAAAGCTGTAGCGCTGGTTTTACCAGAATTGAAGGGTAGATTGACTGGTATGGCATTACGAGTTCCGACTCCCGATGTCTCTGTAGTTGATTTAACTTTTAAAACTGCCAAAGCCACCAGTTATAAGGAAATTTGTGCTGCCATGAAGCAGGCTGCCGCAGGTTCTCTAGCAGGTATTTTGGGATACACAGATGAAGAAGTAGTTTCCACAGATTTTCAAGGCGATACCCATTCTAGTATCTTCGACGCAGGTGCTGGAATTGAGTTGAATTCTAACTTCTTCAAGGTAATTGCCTGGTATGACAACGAGTGGGGCTACTCGAATCGCGTGATTGACCTGATGTTGTCTATGTCACAAAAGGAAAAACTCGCCTCTACAGCTGCTGTAGTTTAATTGGTCATTTGTCATTGGTCATTGGTCATTGGTGATTAACTTTTGACTTTTGACCCTTGACCTTGGGGATTTGGGTCAAATGGTAAATACCCTGAGAGTAAAAAATTATTTAGTATCTTTATTTACACAAAAAGTGATATAAAGCACGTGTTAATTTGGATGACTGAGCGATGTCTACGACGGGCTATGCCTACGCACGAACCATCCAAATTTGCAGGTTACTCCTCAACCCCTAATCCCTATGCGTCGAACCAAAATCATTTGTACTGTTGGGCCCGCTACATCTGCACCCGAAAAACTACAAGCTTTAGTAGAAGCTGGTATGAATGTGGCACGGTTGAATTTTTCTCACGGGGCTTATGAATTTCACGCCCAAACTGCTCATTATCTCAGACAAATTAGTAATGAGCGGCAAAAGCCCATCGCAATTATGCAAGACCTGTGTGGGCCAAAGATTCGTTTAGGAACTTTGCCACCGGAAGGTTTAAATTTAGAAGCTGGTAGTGAAGTTACTTTTGTTTTGCAAGAAAAGGGTGAGAGTATTGACGAACTACCCCTACCATTGCCGACTCTGTTCGCAATGGTGCGACCAGGTGAACCGATTTTAATTAATGATGGTCGCGTTAAGTTAATTGTTACCGATCGCGATGCCGATCGCATTCGCGCCCAAGTGAAAACTGGCGGGTTAATTTCCACGCATAAAGGAGTAAACCTGCCACAAACTCCTTTACCTGTTAGTTCCATCACCGAAAAAGACTTACTGGATCTACGCTTTGGGATTCAGTTGGGTGTAGATTGGGTAGCGGTGTCCTTCGTGCAATCGCCACAAGACTTAGAACCCGCCAAGCGCATGATTGAAGCGGCTGGTGCTTCCATCCGCTTAATTGCCAAAATCGAAAGAGCAGAAGCACTAGAAAACTTTGATTCCATTCTGAAAGTTGCCGACGCAATTATGATTGCCCGTGGCGATTTAGGGGTGGAAGTGCCAATTCACGAAGTACCCCTCATTCAAAAAGATATTATTCGCCGTTGCAATCGTGCTGGCAAACCGGTGATTACAGCCACCCAAATGCTAGAGTCGATGATTAGCGCCCCCGATCCCACCCGCGCCGAAGCAACTGATGTTGCCAACTCCATCTTAGATGGTACAGATGCAGTCATGCTTTCTGGTGAAACAGCCGTGGGGCAATATCCCATCGCCGCCGTGCAGATGATGCACAATATCGCCGTGCGGACAGAAAAGGCTCTAGATGAGGGTAGTAAACATGCTTGGTGTCATGAAGCAGGTAGTCTCAGCGTTACCGAATCTGTTGCAGAATCAGTGTGTCGCATCGCTTATGAAACAGGCTCACGGGCAATTCTCTGTAACACTTCATCAGGAAGTACGGCGAGAATGGTGTCTAAATATCGGCCAACTTCTCCGATTATTGCCCTCACCTCCGACATCACCGCTTATCGTCAACTAGCGCTTTCTTGGGGTGTGGAAGCTTTGCTGATCCCACCAGTTCACCATGCTGAAGAGATGTTTACCAATGTGGTGAACACAGTTGTAGATATGGGTTTAGCCACTAAGGGCGATAAAGTAGTAATTACCTCTGGCGTTCCAATTGGTAAATCGGGCACAACTAGTTTAATCAAAGTGCATTCCATTGGACAGCCAATTTCAGCATAAGGCACTTAGAATAGGGCTGTGGCTCAAGATAGTAAGCAAAATTGGGCAATGATTAAGAAAAATTGCCAGAATCAGAATTGAAGGGACTGGGGACTGGGGATTGGGGACTGGGGATTAGGGATGGGGAATTAGGGACTGGGAGACAAGGAAAAGAATAATAACTCCTAACTCCTGTACAGACGCAATTAATCGCGTCTCTACTCTTAACTCAGAACTCGGAACTCAGCACTCAGCACTCAGCACTCGCTAGGGAATAAGTAAATCCTGTAACATTCATCACGGAGTCTTTTATGTCTAAGAATTTACTGGAACAATTGCGAGAAGTGACTGTCGTAGTCGCAGATACAGGGGATATCCAGGCAATTGAAAAGTTTAAACCCCAAGATGCCACCACCAATCCTTCTCTGATTACTGCTGCGGCGCAAATGCCAGAATATCAGGGAATTGTCGATCAAACTTTACTGCAAGCGAAGAAAGATGCTGGAGCCGGAGCCACCCAAGCACAGATAGTTTCTCTAGCTTTTGACCGTTTGGCAGTTGCTTTTGGATTAAAGATTTTACAAATTATTCCCGGTCGTGTGTCTACAGAAGTAGATGCTCGCTTGTCCTACGATACCGAAGCTACCTTAACTAAAGCACGGGATTTAATTGCCCAGTATAAAGCTGCTGGAATTGGCCGCGATCGCGTTTTGATTAAAATTGCCACCACTTGGGAAGGCATTCGCGCTGCGGAAATTCTCGAAAAAGAAGGTATTCACTGTAACCTTACCTTGTTGTTTGGTCTTCATCAAGCGATCGCCTGTGCAGAAGCCGGCGTTACCCTAATTTCTCCTTTCGTCGGTCGGATTCTCGACTGGTACAAAAAAGATACCGGACGCGATAGCTATCCAGCCGCCGAAGATCCTGGAGTTTTGTCCGTCACCAAAATCTACAACTACTACAAGAAATTCGGCTATAAAACCGAAGTTATGGGAGCTAGCTTCCGTAACCTTGGTGAGATTACTGAACTTGCAGGTAGTGATTTGCTAACCATTTCTCCATCACTGTTGACTGAATTGCAGTCAACTGTTGCAGAACTGCCACGTAAACTTGACCCCGCCAAGGCAGCAAGTTTGTCAATCGACAAGATATCCATTGATAAAGCTAGCTATGACAAAATGCACGCTGCTGACCGCATGGCAACCGACAAACTAGACGAGGGCATTAAAGGTTTCACCAAGGCATTAGAAGACCTTGAAAAACTTTTGGCAGACCGACTAGTTCGCCTTGAAGGAGAGGTAGTAGCAAGTCATTAAAAGATAACCATAATTAGTAGACCTCTTGCAAAAGGGCTTTTTGCAAGAGGGGGGCAAAGGGTAAAGGTTAAAGGGGAAGGGAACAATACAGAACTTTTTCCCCTTTCCCTTTTCCCGACTTATGCAAGAAGTCTAGTGGTTAGTGGCTTAACCACCAAACACTAACCATTAGTTAGTTGTATCAGCCTTGGCTCAATAACGACCTCGAATAATGCTATATCGTCCGTAGGGCTGCTGTCGTTGGATAATCTGCCGTTGTCTTAACTGATCCCGTCGTCGGATATTTTGGTATCGTCCGTAGGGCTGCCGCCGTCGGATATTTTGGTATCGTCCGTAGGGCTGCCTCTGTCTGATAATCTGCCGTCTTCGGATCATTCGGTATCGTCCTGGCCGCCGTTGAGCAATTAAAAGCTCTCCAGTTTTATCTCCAATTAGGTTAGCTTCTGGTGCGGCGCTCTGTTCATTGCGAGCATTATTTAAAGAAATATCTTTTGCTTCAGCTAATGAGGGCGGATACACAAAGGCACATAGCAATAGTGCTATTGAGGATAACTTCCTGAAACCTTTCATGTTTTTGCTTCTACTAGACTTTGATAATAACTTTATTAAAACACCTGAAAGTCTACAAATTACCCCTTATACACTTTTTTTAAACTTAAATTTGGTATGAAATCCTGTATTGAAATTTCAGCCTTATGGATAATTGTAAATTATCTTAATCTGTGTAATAAAAAAGTAATCGTCTAGCAAAATATAATTTTTTCCAATAGACAAAATGGATAATTACCTAACCTTTTGTCTCACGTTAAGAAAGCTTTGCTACATTGCAATAAAGTTCAGTTAGATAACAAAATATTAACTCGTGTAGGTTTGATTGATTCTCTGAAACCAACTTCTGACAATTATTAGACTTTCTTTTTGCTCAACATAACCTACAACTGTACAACTCTTTTTAACTACACAAATCGAAAAATAAAGGGGTAGCGGTAAGACACATTCGGCTGGTTAAAAATATTGATAATGGCAATAATTGGCATAATAAAACGGGAGCATCTCACTTTTTAAAGTGGCTCAAACTGACAATAATCCATTGAGGTAAGCACAGCGATGGGCTAGGACTTGAGGCACATTTTCTCGTTTCCATTGTGCCCCGGAAATTTTTGTTCGACGGTCAACCTGTTTAACGGCAGATTCAACTGAACCTGAACCAATTGAACAAATTTCTTCAGCTTGATAATATTCGTAGTTGATAATGCGATTGCGATGCTTATCAAGATAACGGCAAAAGTTTTGTACTTGTTTGCCTTTACAATCTGTAAATAAGGCAATAGTAGCCTCAACTTGGCCTTTCCATAGTAGATTTTGTGCTTGTTTCAAGCGTTTTTGTGAACCCCCAACTTTGTGGAGGTTTTCTATTAAATGGAACCAATCAAGTATTTCTCGACGTTGTGCATCAGGTGCTAATTGGTCAATTATATTCCAAATGCCGTCATGTCCATCACCAATACAAGTGAGTGGGCTAGCCAGTGGTTGGTCATTAACCCAATCAATCACAATCTGATTATTCTGAAATGAAGTTCCCAAGATTCCGAGATGATGTAAGCTAATTGCTTTATAGCCAAGCCATGCACATATTTGACCTTTAGGAGTTCGGACACGGATGTTTCCACCATCGACGCTTAATTCTTCAATTGTCTGTTCTGGTGTTGGCAACTCAAAATTCTGGCGATGCACTAATCTCTGTTGACTGCTGTGAGAAACCTCTATGCCCGTAAAATACTTGATGTCTGATGCCGCATCTTCATAGCTGACATTCGCACTTACCCTCAAACAACAAGTTTCTAGATATGGACTCAGTTGAGTACTTGGTGCGACTTCTAATTCAATGGCTTGTTTGCTCGTTATTGCTAACTCTCCAAGAATGCTTTTGAGCCGTCGTTGGTATCCTGCGGTTGTCCCTGTAATCGTTTCGATAAAAAAACCCCTACTTCTGGCATAACATGCTTCTGCATTTGACTCCGCACTGCTTCTTCAATTGCTGCAAGATTTGTGAGCTTTTCTTTTGACGTATCTTCATACAATATTTTAGCAATCGCCTGAATATGTTTTTGAAGAGCTTGCTTTTGTTCTGGGGTCATCGGTAAGTAAATACACTCGTCTTACCTATCCTGACTGATTTTCGTCTTCTTTGCAAAAAACTGGGATGCTCCCTAATAAAACTGACCACGCCCAAAGCAATCAACAACAAAATACCAATTCCCACAACAGTCAACAATGCAAAGATAATTGCATAAATATAAAGATTTATGTGAAAGTTAAGTGATTCTTTGGCATTGCTTTTAATAATCGGGTCATTACTAATTAACAAAATTGCAATGGGTATGCCAATGGAGATAATCGTAGAGCTAAAAAATATTGCTCCGTGGCTTAAGGCTGATAAAAGCTTGCGTTGCTGAATGTCTTCCATGCCACAATTCCTCCTTTTAGAGACTCAAATGGTAACTATTACTCGTGGATGTCACTGTAGTTACGATCTGATATTAGCGTTAGTTAATCACTCTCTGCAAAAACCACCCTAAGACACTCAATCCCAACAATAAAGGTGTTAACCAATCACCCCAACGCACATATAAAGTTTGTGTCTGTCGCCGATAAATTATTTCAGCATGAGTTTCGTAAGTATTATATCCAGACATCCATAAAGTTCTACCGTGAGGATCTACAAAGGCTGAATATCCTGTATTCGTTGCCCGTGCTGACCATCGATCGCTTTCAATTGCCCGCATGATATCCTGTGCATGGTGCTGGAATGGCATCGATGCAGTGTAATGGGCATCGTTAGATGAACTGAGGATAAATTGCCCACCCGCCGCAGCTTGACGACGAAATTGTTCAGGAAAAGCAGATTCATAACATATACTAGCGATCGCACGACCAAAAGGAGTGTCAAATATCTGATTTGCCAAACCAGGAACTTGGTGTGCATCCAGAGGCGATAAACGTTGAATTAACCCGCCTAAAATTCCTTCAAAGGGAATATATTCTCCCAAAGGTACGAGTTTGGACTTATCATAGCGGCTGACAATTTCACCCTTACTGTTGAAAGTAAACAAGCTAATTGTATAACTGTCTCCTCGTTCGCCAAAAGCTCCAATCCAAGCAACCACACCTTTTTCCTTCACTGCTGCGACTAAGGCAGTTCCCAACAAGTTGCGTTGGAAAATAGGTAAGGCTCCTTCTGGGGTGAGGACTGCATCTACACCTTGGTCTGCTAAAGTTAAATACCCATTGGTGTAATTTTCTTGGGCGCGACGAAACCCTTCGGAACTTCGTAAAAGTCGGTTCGGGATATTACCCTGAACAATCCCCACTTTTAAGGCTGCTTCTGGGGGTTGGGCGATGGGACGGCTATATAAGAAAAAACCAATGAAGTGTAAGGTAATTAATAATCCTGTGGCGATGACCCAGTATTTATTAACGAACCGCAGAGGCGCGGAGGACACAGAGGAAATTCTCTCTGCCTCTGTGCGGTTCATCCATCCTTCAGCAATTAAACCATTAATGGCAACTATTGCTGCTGTTACAGTATTAGGCCCAGAGAGTTGACCCAGATGTACAATTACGAGATTGTGCGGACTTTGAGTGTAAGCAAGAGAACTCCACCACAAAGGCCCCGCACTCCACAGACTCTCTAAGCCGCACCAGACGGCTGTACCAATAAGTATACGTAACCACGGTTTTTTTCCACCCAGGCGAACCATTACAGCTGCCCAAATAGTAAGGAATACCCCACCCAAGACACTGATAAATCCCCAACAAAAAAGCGTGATTGCCAAGCTTGGCAACCAAGGAACGCCCAACCATGTCATCGGATGAATTCCGGTAATCCAGAATAGGGCAACACCGTGAAAACCAACACCCCACAGGAAAGCCGGAGGGAATTGGTTTTTACCTTTGGCTGAAGTGACAACTAGCACCCATAAGGGAACTATGGCAATCCAAGCCAGGAACCATGCACCTACTGGGGCTACGGTTAGCCCCATTAAAATGCCGCTAGCGAATGCAATCAAATAGGGGAGTAAGGCGATTAACCTCTCCCCCTGCTTTTTATTCTGCTTCTTCTGCATCGGCAGCATCAGGTGGAACTATTGCTACTCCGGTAATAGCGTCATCTTCGTCTAAACGCTGCACTCTGACTCCGGTTGCCGATCGCGATTGGATAGAAATTGCATTTACGGCTTGACGGATGATAATACCGCGATTTGTCACCATCATGATTTCATCATCATCATTGTTGACAATGCGTAAGGTTGCCAGCTTATCTTTGGTTTTGCGGTTTTTGAACTTGGTTGCCATTAAACCCTGACCAGCACGATTTTGTAGTCGGAACTGGGCAACGGGTACGCGCTTACCATATCCTCCCATTGTAATTACCAACACCCAAGGGCCAACAATGCTACTGCTAGGCACTTCTGCTGACTCTTCAGTAGTTTCGGTAATTTCGATATCTTCTGTTTCGATTGTTTCGATTGCTTCGATATCTTCTGTTTCGGCTTCTGTAACATCCAAAGTTTCAAGAATTGCTGCGGGCAGAATATCCATACCCACGAGTTCATCTTTATTTTTGAGTTTCATGGCTTTCACCCCGCGAGTCGCCCTACTTAAAGGACGCAGTTGTTCGTGGTTGCAACGGAAGTTAATTGCCATCCCGTTACGAGAACCAATGATTACACTGTCTTCGACTCTGGCGCGTCGCACCCAGCGCAGTTGGTCGCCTTCTTCTAAGGAAATGGCAATCAAACCATTGGCGCGAATGTGACTAAAGGCTGCCAATTCAGTTTTCTTGATATTGCCGCCCTTAGTGAGCATGACTAGATATTCTTCGTTGCTAAACTCGTCAACTGGTACAATTGAGGTGATTTTTTCCTCTTTGGGAATCGGTAACATCTGGACAATTGGTGTGCCGCGACTGGTACGCGAACTCGCTGGAATTTGATAAGCTCTCAGGCAGTAAACAACACCACGCTCACTAAAGAATAAAATACTGTCATGATCGCAGCAAGTTAAGAAATGCTCAATGGTATCATCATCTTTCACCTTGGCTGCGGCTTTACCTCTGGTAGCACGGCTTTGCGCTTCAAAGGTATTAACTGGCATCCGTTTGATGTAGCCTTGCTCTGTCACGAGAATTATCGCTTTTTCATTGGCAATGAGGTCGCGATCGTCTAATTCCCCTTCCCCTGGTAAAATCACCGTGCGGCGGGGTGTGGCAAAGTTAGTTTTCAGTTGCCCGACTTCGGTTTCGATAATTTCTAGCACTCTCTCCCGGCGTGCCAAAATATCTTGTAAGTCGGTAATTTTTGCTTGCAATTCGTCGTGTTCCAAACGAATTTTGTCTGCTTCTAAGGCAGTCAAGCGCCGCAATTGCATCTGCAAAATCGCATCTGCTTGCACTTCCGAGAGTCCATAATTTGTAATTAATTCACCTTTGGCTGTGGGCGCATCGGGCGCATGGCGAATCAAGACAATAATGGGATCTAAGTGAGACAGGGCAATTAATAACCCTTGCAGGAGATGGTCGCGTTCTTCAGCTTTCCGCAGTTCGTAACGGGTACGTCTGGCAATGGATTCGATGCGGAAATCTAAGAAGACGCTTAAAAACTGCTTGAGGGTGAGTACCTGGGGTTCGCTATTCACCAACGCCAGCATATTCGCGCCGAAGTTGGCTTGCAGTGGCGTTTGCTTGTAAAGGTTGTTCAGAACGACGCGAGGATAAGCATCACGCTTAAGTTCGATAACAACTCGCATCCCGTCGCGATCGCTTTCATCCCGGATATCTGCGATGCCCTCTAGCCGCTTTTCGTTCACCATTTCGGCGATTTTTTCAATCAGCGCCGCTTTATTGGTTTGATAGGGCAATTCGGTGATGATAATTGCTTCTCTATCTGGCCGTCCCCGTTGTTCAACGGTTTCAATGTTAGCGACACCACGCATGGTAATAGAACCACGCCCGGTTGTGTAGGCTTCTCGAATGGCAGATGTCCCCAAAATTTGCGCCCCAGTCGGAAAATCTGGGCCGTGGACATACTGCATTAATTCGAGATCGGTGATTTCGGGATTGTGGATTACAGCCACCAAAGCATCAATCAATTCGCCCAAATTGTGCGGCGGAATGTTGGTTGCCATACCCACGGCAATCCCAGAGGAACCGTTGAGCAACAATTGGGGAATCCGTGCGGGTAAGACTGTGGGTTCTTGCTGTGAACCATCGAAGTTATCAGCAAAATCTACAGTTTCATACTCAATATCGTGCAGTAAACCAGCGCTAGTTAAAGCTTGTAAGCGACATTCTGTGTACCGCATTGCGGCTGGCGGATCATTGTCTACCGAACCGAAGTTACCATGTCCGTTAACTAGAGGCGATCGCATCGAAAAATCCTGCGCCATCCGCACCAAGGCATCATATACTGCGGTGTCGCCGTGGGGGTGATATTTACCCAACACTTCCCCTACCACACGGGCGCATTTCTTAAACGGGCGATCGTGGAGCAAACCTAGCTCGTGCATTGCGTAGAGAATGCGGCGATGCACAGGTTTTAGACCATCCCTGGCATCTGGCAACGCCCGACCCACTATCACGCTCATGGCGTATTCCAGATAAGACTGCGACATTTCGGTTCGCAAATCTATCGGGATAATCCTCTCCTGTGAGGTTGTCATAACCTAAAAATCTCCAAAAATCGTAGATTTTAGCTTTTTTACTCAACAAAGCGCAAAATTATTCTAAATTGCTCTTGAATAATTGCCATAATTTGGTATAATTCTAGCATATTATTGCCTTTTTTTGCCTAAGCAGCTAACTCAAACGCTTGCGTCTTAATAGATTTACCTTGCTTTGCTCCAAGTTGGATTGTAGTGTGATCGCTTCTCTGTAGGTTGTGTGAAGCCATCACTAAAATAAATAAAAGATAAATTAATGAATTACTATTTAGTTATTATATTGTGTTGGCTTAAAGAGAAATCAATATCCCAATTTGCTAAATGGTAAATATCATAAAAATACAACATTTTCAAATGAGGAGATAAATCTATTTATTGAAATTGTCCAGCCGGAGAAGTAGGTAAACCACTTAGTTCAAATAAATCTTTTATTTTCCGAGATAGGATTTGGATTAGAGTACCATTTTTTGTCAACTCAGATAGATCATCTTGTCTAGAACAACTATAATTTTATTTGTTTTAGCATGAAAAAGTATTTGGCAAAGCCTACAATCACTAACTTTTCTCGTCCTTGGATCACTTTTTTAAGAAACCCTGTTGCTCCATTGAGTGTAATAAAAATACACAAGACCTGCACCTTTTCAATTTAAATCTATTATGCTGCATAGTCGAGCGAATTGCTTATCTGGTTGATACGTTTAATTATTGGTTGGCAAACTTACCAGAAGAAAATTCGCCTTGCCTTAATCCCCAGTCCCCAATAAATAAATCAATGTTTCTACTAAAACTTGATTTTGTTCATCTGTGCCAACAGTAATGCGTAATTTATCATCTAGTCCAGGCTGCTTGAAGTAACGGATTAAAATTCCCTGTTCTTTCAGTTTTTGATAGAGATATTCCGCGTTTTTTTGTGGAGGCTGTACCAGCAAAAAGTTAGTTTGGGAATCCCAGATATGAAAACCTAATTGTTTTAAGTCTGTTGATAGCTGATTCCGTGATGCTTTAATCTTTGCCACACAAGCATTTTTATAAGCTTGATCGGTAATAGCAGCCGTGCCAATTGCACAAGCTATCGCATCAATGTTATAGCTATCCTTCACTTTAAACAATCCCTGCAACAGTTTAGGATTCGCCACTCCAAATCCCAATCGCAGTCCAGCCAACGAGTAGCCCTTAGAAAGGGTACGAATTATGATGACATTTTCGTATTCCTTTACCAAAGCCAACGCATTCTCTTCGGTAAAATCTATGTATGCTTCATCAATCACCAAAACTCCAGATAACTGGCTGGCTAATTGGCGCAGCTCGTTAGTTGCTACCAGATGCCCCGATGGACTATTCGGCGACGCAATGAATGTGACAGAACCATTGGCAGCAACCAGTTCTTTCAAAGGTAAACTGTAGTCCTCGCCGTAGGAAATTTCAGTAATTTCCGCATCTTGCATTTCCGCCAATGTACGATACAGCACATAAGTTGGCATCGGATAAACTACCTTTCTTCCAGGTTCTGCACAGGCTCGAATTACTACGCTCAACAATTCGTCACTGCCATTGCCTACAATAATCCAATCGCTAGGAACTCCTAAAACTTTACTTGCGGCTTGCCGAAATTCCCCACCGAAAGGTTCTGGATACCGCCGCAACCACTCCCCCTCAATATTTTGCAGTACAGCTAGTGCCGTAGGGGAAGGAGGATAGGGGTTCTCGTTGCTGTTGAGTTTAATTATCTGTGTACCGCGTTGGGGCTGCTCACCGGGAACATAGCTAGCCATTGCATCAACATTGGAGCGAAAGTAGTTAGTCATAGGACATTGGGTGCGTATCTTAAACAAATTTCAACCCACAATTTCTGACGATATCGTTTTTTGTCGTTTACATCAAAAAATACGGCCTTATAAATTACGAATGAGGAATTATCAAGAGATGCCAGATAAATGGAATCCAGAATTATACGAACGATTTGAGTCGGAAAGAAGTCGCCCGTTCTACGACTTGGTAGATATGATACATCGGCAAGAAAACTTACGAATTCTCGATTTAGGATGCGGAACTGGAAAGTTAACGAAGTATTTGCATGACACACTAGCAGCACAGGAGACTTTAGGGATAGATGCTTCTGAGAAAATGCTGCAAAAGGCTCGTCAGTTTGAAGGTAACGGACTACGCTTTGAGCAAAGAAAAATTGAGGAAAATCCAGGAGATGGGGAGTTTAATGTGATATTTTCTAATGCAGCATTGCAGTGGTTGACGGAACATGAGGCGTTATTTGAGAAATTGCGAGGTAAGTTAAAACCTGGTGGACAGCTTGCTGTACAAATACCAACGATGGATACTGAGCCAGTACATAAAATAGCAGCTGAGACTGCAAAAGAATTTAGTCAAGAATTGGGAGGATACGTGCGGCGTTTAGAGGTACTTGCTCCAGAAACATACGCCAAACTGCTTTATAAATTGGGGTTTGTGAAGCAGGAAGTAAAGCTTCAGGTTTATGGACATGTGCTGCCTTCACGAGAAGCTGTAGTAGAGTGGTATCGCGGGACACTGCTAACAGCATACGAATCGAAGTTAGATGCCCAAACCTATGAACAATTTGTAGAACGTTATCAGCAGAAACTCTTCCAGTTGCTAGAAGATGAGCGTCCATTCTTTTTCCCCTATAAACGCATCTTAATGTGGGGAAGTATTTGAACGCTTATTTCCCCTCAAAAATGTTTAAATCTCGTTAGAAAATAGAAGCAGGGGGCAGAGGAGCAAGAAAAGAATAACAATATCCAATGACCAATGACCAATGACCAATGACAAATGACAAATCATTACCGATATATTATTTTTTACAAACCCTATGGCGTTCTCAGCCAATTTACAAAAGATGCTTCCACACATAGCACCCTGAAAGATTATATAGATGTACCTGATGTCTATCCTGTGGGACGCTTAGACTGGGATAGTGAAGGATTACTGCTGTTAACGAATGATGGACAATTGCAACATCGCCTTGCCCATCCGCGTTTTGGTCATAAACGTACTTATTGGGTACAGGTAGAGCGAATTCCAGATGAAGATGCAATAAAAAGGTTGCAAACAGGCGTAGAAATTCAAGATTACCGCACTCAACCAGCACAAGTTAGGCTCTTATCAAAAGAGCCAGAGCTACCTGAACGCACACCGCCGATTAGATTTCGCAAAAATGTACCGACAGCTTGGCTGGAAATGACTTTGACAGAGGGAAAAAACCGCCAAGTCCGGCGCATGACTGCGGCTGTCGGGTTTCCGACTTTGCGACTGGTCAGGGTTAGCATAGCCCACATAAAATTAGATGGCCTACAATTGGGTCAATGGCGCGACCTCACCACATCTGAACTCCAATTTATTTCTTTTTAGAGACGATAGGAAGAGGGCTAAGGAGCAAAGGAAGATCAGGGGATGAAAGGAAAGGGGACAAGGAAAATAACCATACCCAATTCCTAATTTTTACGATCGCTATCTTATTGAAGATCGCTTAATATACATTGGTTTGATAGGAATACCGGAGTTTCTAAAAAAACTTCTTGCGGGCTTTTGTAGAATATGTGATACTCTACATCTATAAACAAAGCACGGTAGTTCTATCGTTTTACCGTAGTTTAAAAGGACAGGATTCATGCAGCTACTATGGTTCATCCCAACCCACGGCGACGGACGTTACCTTGCAACTGCTACAGGTGGAAGGGCAGTAAGCTTTCCCTATCTGCGGCAGATTGCTCAAGCGGTGGATGACCTTGGTTATACAGGAGCATTGCTGCCCACGGGACGTTCTTGTGAAGATGCTTGGATTGTAGCGTCAACCTTGGTATCACTGACGCGACAGATGCGTTTTTTGGTAGCGATTCGTCCCGGCTTGGTATCGCCTGGAGTAGCGGCACGGATGGCGGCAACTTTTGATCGCCTCTCTGGTGGACGCTTGCTGATTAATGTCGTGACAGGTGGCGATCCCGTCGAGTTGGCGGGAGATGGCTTGCATTTAGATCACGATCAGCGCTATGAATTAACAGATGAATTTTTAACAGTATGGCGAGCGATCGCTAGTGGAGAACAAGCCAATCTTCAGGGCGATTATCTCAATATTCAAGATGGGAAACTGCTGTTTCCACCTGTTCAGAAGCCATATCCACCCTTGTGGTTTGGCGGTTCCTCTCCTGTTGCTCAAAAAATTGCTGCCAAGCACGTAGATGTCTATCTAACTTGGGGCGAACCACCGGCGCAAGTAGCCGAGAAGATTGCATTAGTTCGCAGACTTGCAGAAACAGAAGGCCGGACTTTGCGGTTTGGGATTCGTCTGCATGTGATTGTGCGCGAAACCGAGAGTGCAGCTTGGGATGCAGCCAATGATTTAATTAAATATGTCGATGACGAAGCGATCGCTAAAGCTCAAAAAGCTTATGCCCGGATGGATTCAGTTGGACAACAACGGATGACTCAATTACACCACGGAAATCGTGAGGCTTTAGAGATTAGTCCGAACCTCTGGGCAGGAGTTGGTTTGGTGCGGGGTGGTGCGGGAACAGCCTTAGTAGGCGATCCCCAAACTGTAGCGGCCAGAATGTTGGAATATGCAGATTTAGGTATTGAGTCCTTTATCCTCTCTGGTTATCCCCACCTAGAAGAAGCTTATCGAGTCGCAGAACTTCTATTTCCCCATTTGCCCTTAGAAAATCTGCCAGCAGTAGAGAAGCAACATGTCTTGAGTCCATTTGGCGAGATTGTGGCAAATGAAGATTTCCCTAAGCAGCATAAAGAGAAAGCCACATCCATATCCTAGTAAAGTTTAGGTTATTGGTTATTCCCCATTCCCAATTCCCAATTCCCCATTCCCATTTAATACATAGGAGTTTAATTGAATGACAAATATTTTAGCGATCGCAGGTAGCCCAACCCATCCATCTAGAACTTATGGTTTGGTCGAATACAGCGCCAGGCTTTTACAACAAGAAGGCTTGCATGTAGACATTATTTCAGTTCGGGATTTACCTGCTGAAGATTTAGTTTTTGGACGATACGATAGCCCTGCTTTAGAACAGCCAAAAGCTTTATTAGCAAAGGCAGATGGTGTGATTATAGCCACCCCAATCTACAAAGCTGCTTACACAGGAGTGCTGAAAACATTTCTAGATTTGCTCCCACAAAAATCATTGACAGGTAAACCCGTATTACCAATTGCCCTTGGTGGAACGATCGCTCATTTATTGGCAATTGAATATGCTCTGAAACCTGTATTATCTGAATTAGGAGCGCGGCATATCCTAGCTACTGTTTATGCAGTAGACAAACAAATTCAACGACAAGCTGATAACAGTGTCATCTTAGATGAAGAAATTGACCAAAGGCTCAAAGATGTCCTCAAAGAATTTGTTAAAGCTGTAGCGTATGATGCCGCCGCGCCTCAAGAATTGGTTCATGCCAATTAAATAATCAAGTTTATACCTCCGTTTGCTCGTAGCAGAGGGGTAATTTCTCCCCATCTGCTACCTTTTTTAAAAGTTAATCAAATTGCATAAAATTCTATTAAAATAACAACCGGACTGTCTCACCATTTTGTGTCTAAGTTTAAAAAATATTTTTTACAACTAATTTAGGATTGCTATAGATATCAAAATTGTCTCCTAACTCTACCCGTAGTAGATTAGTTAAATTAACTAATCTACTATTTTTTTTGAGATTTTAAAATTGCCGTCAGGATATGAGAAAGGTTCCCAAAAATATAGGTTGGATAAGGCTAATACCTTACCCAACCGAAGCGCGATCGCTCTTAATACAAGAAAATCATAACTTTATTTAACGTGAGTTCGATAAACCTATCCCTCTCCGACTCGGAGAGGGACGGTTTTGCGTAGTAAAACCAGGGAGAGGTCTTTTTATTAAGGTTAATTAAATGGACACTATCTAAACACAACCAGGGCAAAAACGATCGCCTTTTTGATGTACTTAAATATATTCATGGTTTCATTCCACCTGAAATTCTAGTTTTAGAATGGATTACCTAACCTTTCGGCTCCGCTTTATTGCATCAATGAGAAAAAAGCAAACTTAACCATTAAGTAGAGTGCAAAGAACTTATGTATTTAGATCAACTTAATGGTTAAGGAAAATTAAAGTAATTTTCTATAAATATACTCTTAGTCTTTTAATGAAAATGCAAGGACAGTTAAGACTGTTTAGACAATTAAGTAAATATTTAATGAGATTTTAATAATTTCTGAGGTTGGTAATATCGGTATATTATTCGCTACAAGCGTTGTTTATCGCAAATGAGTAGCGTTTGGTTCCTGTTGGCGTAACCCAACGTAGGCATCTACAGCCACCGTATATTAATGGCAATACGCTTTTTTGGTCAGGTTAACCAGTAAATTAGATGTAGAGCGTAAAAAAATAAACTCAATGAAAGCGATATCTAACGACAAGCCGCAAGGCGTGTGCGCTACTGATTTTGCATCTATTATCGGCGAAGAAAATGCTGTTTGCCTTTGGGAAAATATCGAAATAGGCCAGCAAAAACGTATCCAACAGGCTGTAACTTCTGGAAAACCTCCTACTTGTATCGTCTATCCCCGTACCCAACAACAACTAGCCGCAGTCATCGCCAAAGCTCACAGTCACAACTGGCGCGTCCTCCCCTGTGGTAGTGGCAGTAAACTTAGCTGGGGTGGTTTAGCTAAGGGCGTTGATGTCGTAGTTAGTACAGAACGCATCAACCAACTGATTGAACACGCTGTTGGCGATTTGACTGTCACAGTCGAAGCTGGAATGAAGTTCTCGGATCTCCAGGCACTTTTGGCAAAATCGCGGCAATTTCTCGCCCTTGACCCCACAGCACCGGAGTCAGCAACCATTGGCGGTATTGTTGCCACAGGTGATACAGGTTCTCTGCGGCAACGTTATGGTAGTGTGCGTGACCAGTTACTAGGTGTTACCTTTGTCCGTGCTGATGGAGAAATCGCCAAAGCTGGGGGAAGAGTAGTTAAAAATGTTGCCGGATATGACTTGATGAAGTTGCTTACTGGGTCTCATGGCACATTAGGCTTGATTAGTCAACTGACTTTCCGTGTGTATCCGCTATCAGAGGCATCGGGGACGGTGGTACTAACTGGTAGTGCCGAGGCTGTATCCCAAGCGGCTGATATTCTTAGAGGTTCAGCATTAACACCAATTCAGGCTGATTTGCTATCAACTAAATTGGTGTCTAGCTTAGGTTTGGGTCAAGGACTGGGATTAATTGCCCGTTTTCAGAGTATTAGTGAGAGTGTTAAAGAACAGTCAAACCGAGTTTTAGAAGTAGGTCAGAAGTTAGGTTTAAATGGGGCAATTTTTGCTGATGCTGATGAAGCTAGTCTATGGCAGAGATTGCAAGAACGAATACATTTTTCTGCCACAGAATCTGTAATTACCTGCAAAATAGGAGTGTTGCCTACTGCTGCTGTAGAGATTTTGACTCAAGTGGAGTTGGGTTTAATTCATATAAGTAGTGGTTTAGGTTTGTTACAATTAGAGGATAAAAATCAAGTTTTGAAAGTGCGCGATCGCACCCAAGTTAATAGAGGTTTTTTAACAATTTTGTCAGCACCAAAGGCGGTTAAAGAACAAATAGATGTTTGGGGTTATACGGGGAATGCTTTGACGTTGATGCGCCGTATTAAGGAACAGTTTGATTGTAAGGATATTTTAAGTCCTGGTCGGTTTGTGGGTGGAATTTAAGAACGAACCGCGAAGGCGTAAAGGACGCGAAGTAAAGAGGGGAAAGAAGTTCTATGCAAGTTTCAGAAAATGCTGTTAACAATACGGCTAGTTTAAAGAATTTGAAGGGTTTTGATGATAGTCATCCGCCTGACCCGAAGTTAATTGATAGTTGTGTACATTGTGGGTTTTGTCTTTCTACTTGTCCTAGTTATCGGGTACTGGGTAAGGAGATGGATTCACCTAGAGGACGCATCTATTTAATGGATGCAATTAATGAGGATGAGATTGCTCTCAATACGGCAACTGTAGAACATTTTGATTCGTGTTTGGGATGCCTTGCTTGTGTGAGTACTTGTCCTTCTGGTGTGCAGTATGACAAATTGATTTCTGCAACTCGCCACCAAGTTGAACGTAATTATCCCCGCAGTTTACCAGATCAATTTTTTCGTAAACTGATATTTTCTTTGTTTCCCTATCCCAATCTTTTACGGATTTTATTAGTTCCGTTGTTGGTTTATCAAAAGTTGGGGTTTGCTAAATTCTTTCGCGCTACAGGTTTACTTAATAAAATATCGCCCCGTTTGGCAGCGATGGAATCAATTCTGCCAGAAATTACCTTCAAATCTTTTCAAGATAATCTACCTAGTGTGATTCCTGCCAGAGGTGAGAAGCGCTATCGAGTTGGCGTAATTTTGGGTTGCGTGCAACGGCTATTTTTCTCCCCCGTGAATGAAGCAACGGTGCGGGTTTTAACAGCGAATGGTTGTGAAGTAGTGATTCCCAAATCTCAAGGTTGTTGTGCAGCGCTTCCCGAACACCAAGGGCAAACAGAACAGGCAAAAGCTTTAGCAAGGCAGATGATTGATAGTTTTGCCAAGACAGATGTCGATTTTGTAATTATCAATGCTGCTGGTTGCGGTCATACTTTGAAAGAATACGGTCATATTTTAGAAGATGACCCAGAATATCGGGAAAAAGCGAAGGATTTTGCAGCTAAGGTAAAAGATGCTCAAGAGTTTTTGGCAACTGTTGGATTAACAGCGAAACTTTCACCACTGACTGATAAACCCTTGAATTTAGTTTATCAAGATGCTTGTCATTTATTGCATGGGCAAAAGATTAGCGTGCAACCGCGTCAGGTATTGCGACAAATTCCAGGGGTGAAGTTGAGAGAACCAGTAGATGCGGCTTTATGTTGTGGCAGTGCTGGGGTTTATAATATGCTGCAACCAGAAGTTTCTGAAGAATTGGGTCAGCAAAAAGTACAGAATTTGTTGAATACTGGTGCTGAGTTAATTGCTTCTGCTAATCCGGGGTGTACTTTGCAAATTACGAAGCATTTGCAGTTACAAGGTAAGAATATTTCAGTTATTCACCCGATGGAGTTGTTAGATTATTCGATTCGGGGTGAAAAGTTGAAATTGTAGAGGTTTGCTAGCTGCGTTGTGCATTTACTTTTGACTTTGACAACAGAGTTTTAGCCTTAACTGAACCGTATTGGGTCATATCATGTCCGCCCAAAAGACCTCTCCCTGGTTTTACTACGCAAAACCCATCCCTCTCCGACTCGGAGAGGGACAGACTTGAACGCAATTTAAAGGCAGGGAAAGGTCTGTCGAACTCACATTTTTTATGGAAGTCCTTAATCAATCGCTTTGAAGAAGTTTTTTCCGAAATAGCCGCTTTATCGTCTGTATAATCACTTAAATGAGCAAGAGTGTCAGGCTAATTTCGGGTGATTTGTGATGAAACTAGATTTAGTCAGGTTTTTTCAAGCTTGCAACCCCAGTAAAACTCTGGTTGTGAGCAAACCGGAGGATAGGCAATATTATATTGATTTCTCTAAAGTTCGTGGTGCCAAGATTATTGAAGAACTCGGGCGAACTATCACCCGCCTTGCACCAGAACAACCTACCTGTCAATTATTTACCGGACATATTGGCTGTGGTAAATCCACTGAGTTACTGCGACTTAAGGCAGAGTTAGAGCAGCAGGGATTTCATGTGGTTTATTTTGAATCTAGCCAAAGCCTCGATATGGCTGATATTGATGTTACAGATATTTTACTAGCAGTAGCTCGTGAGGTGAGTCAAAGTTTAGAAGCAATCAAAATTAACCTTAAACCAGGATACTTTAAAAATCTATTTACGGAAATTTCTGAGTTTTTGCAAACGCCGCTAGACATTGGGGTGGAGGCTGAATTATCTATGGGTATTGCCAAAATTACTGCCAAAACTAAAGATAGTCCCAAACTCCGCGGCCAGTTACGGCAATATTTAGAACCACGCACCAATGGCATTTTAGAATCAATTAACAAAGAATTGCTCAAGCCTGCTGTAGAAAAACTCAAGCAGCAAGGTAAACAAGGACTGGTGGTAATTATAGATAATCTCGACAGAGTGGATAATTCTTTGAAGCCTTCGGGTTATTACCAGCCAGAATATCTTTTTGTAGAACGTGGTGAACAGTTAAACCAGCTAAATTGTCATGTTGTTTATACCATTCCTCTAGTGTTGATTTTTTCCAACGCTTTAGGAAGGTTAACAAATCGCTTTGGCGTAGACCCCAAGGTTTTGCCGATGGTTCCTGTGCAATTGCAAGATGGTTTACAATTTTCACAAGGAATTACGCTACTACAACAGATGGTCATGGCGAGGGCTTTTCCTGGTGTCAGTTGGGAACAAAGTCAGAATTTAATTACCGAGGTTTTTGATAGTCCTGATACTTTAGAACGACTTTGTTTAGTTAGCGGCGGTCATTTGCGTAATTTGTTAATGTTATTATTTCGCTGTCTTCAGCAAGAAGACCCACCTCTGTCGCGGGAGTGTGTAGATAGGGTGATTAAACAACGCCGCAATGAGCTAACTTTGGCAATTACACCCGATGAATGGGAATTACTACGTGAGGTAACGCAAGAGAAAAGCTTGAGAGGTCATGAAAGATACGAACTTTTGCTCCGCAGTATGTTTGTATTTGAATACCGGAATGAGGATGGTTCTTGGTTTGATGTCAATCCGATTTTGGCTGAAGCCAAGGAATTTAGGCTATAAATCGGCTGTAGGGACGTAGAGTTGTACGCCTAACTTATGAGGTATTTTGTCAAATTTCATAACGTTAGCTATATCAACAAGTCCGGGAGCTATATCAACAAGTCCGGGAGCCATATCAACAAGTCCGGGAGCTACATCAACAAGTGCGGGAGCTATATCAGCAAGTCCGGGAGCCGTGTCAGTTGTCATCTTCACAACTACAGCTTTTTACAACTAACAAAAATTGTCCGTCGTTCTTCCTGCCTCCAAACCCGTAGCTTTGTACTTCATACAAAAAAACTGCTGAAAAACTGCTGTATATTATGATTAATCAGCAAGAGCCAGAAAATTTACCCTTTGACAATGAACGTTCATTGCAAACTTTGGTGCGAGCAATTAACCTTTCTCAGGGAGAATTTTCACTGACTTTGCTGCGCTGTAACTATGCAGCTTTCCGTCAAGATATAGTACAACGTCTACACCAACTATCTCCTGTTAAAATCCGTGAAATTACCTTACCCGTGTCAGTGAAAACTCTTTACACGTCTATAGGTGAAAAATTGGGAGATGAACAGCCATCAGCGTTAATGGTTTTTGGTTTGGAATCGGTTAAAGATATTGATACAGTTCTAACTTCAGCTAACCAAGTACGAGAGGAGTTTAGAAAAAACTTCCCGTTCCCAGTCATGTTACTGGTTAATGACCAAGTTCTGCAAAAGCTGATCAGATTAGCGACAGATTTTGAAAATTGGGCCACAATAATTCATTTTGCGATCACAACTGCTGATTTAGTTCAATTTATCAAACAAACTGCTGAATCGATTTTTGCTCAAGTTTTAGATGCTGGCGCAGGAAAATTTCTCGATAATTCCGCAATCAACTTGGCAATCGGTTCGCCGCACCGCGTAGAACTTGAGTTAGCACAAGCTGAACTGCAAAAGCGGGGTGTGAAGTTAGACGCAGAACTAGAAGCCAGTTTAGAATTTGTTCTGGGTCGAGATGCGGTTTCGATGGAACAGTCACGCCAGCATTATGAACGCAGTCTCGCACTTTTGCAACAGAGTTCTAAACTAGAACAGCAAGGCTGTGTACTGTACAATTTGGGGTTATGGTGGCGTACCTACGCCGTGCAGCATTTAACAGAACAACAAAATGCTTGCTCGAACGCTAAAAATTATTATTACAAATGTCTCGAAATATTTGAGCAGGCGAATCGTCCTGACTTGGTAGCAAAATTTATTAACGCTTTGGGAGAAGTACTACAAAAGCTTCAGCAGTGGGATGAATTAGAAATAGTTGCTCAAAAAGCTTTAACTCTATATCAAACTTATTCTGATTGGTTCAGAAAAGCAAGAGCTTATGGATTTCTCGCTGAAGTAGCACTTGCTCAATCTGCTTGGAATAAAGCTGAAAAAACCGCCGAAAAAGCGCTTTCTATTGTAGCTAGTAACCAATCTATCCAAACCAAGGCTAATTTAGAATTGGTGCTATATTATCATCAAGGTTGGTATTTGTTTGCACTAGCCAGAGCGAGACAGCAGCTTAATAAGGTGAAAGATGCTTTAACTACCCTAGAAACTGCGAGAAAAGAAACTAAACCTCAATACGATCCAGAGCTTTACGTTCGGATTTTGGAGAGGTTGCAAAGCATTTATTATCAAGAAAGTCAGTATCTTGCAGCTTTTCAGATTAAGCAAGAGCAAATTAAAATTGAACATCAATATGGTTTTCGTGCTTTTATTGGGGCAGCTTATTTAATTCCTCGGCATGAGGTAATTAACCCGGCACTAGTGCAAGGAGAAAATCTCATAAAAGTTGCTCAAGAAATTGCTGTTTCTGGTCGGCAACAAGATGTCAATCGGTTGATGAAACGAATGAGCCGGACTGACCATAAATTGACTGTATTTCATGGTCAGTCAGGAGTAGGTAAAAGTTCAATTTTGAACGGGGGACTGGTACCAACATTGCAATTACAATCAATAGATGCGCGTGATGTATTACCTATTGTCATGCGAGTTTATACAGATTGGATGGCGATATTGGCAAAATGTTTAGCAGATAATGGTACATCTAGTAATTCAATAGAATTTATCTGTGAGAGTTTGCGGAAAAAATCCGAGCGGAAGTTAACAGTTTTAATTTTTGACCAGTTTGAAGAATTTTTCTTTGTTTACACAGACCAAAGTAAAAGACAGCCATTTTATAAGTTCTTGCAACTTTGTTTGGATATTCCTTTTGTTAAGGTTATTCTCTGTCTGAGAGAAGATTATTTGCATTATTTATTAGAATGCGATCGCCTGTTAAATTTTAGAGCAATTAATAACAATATTTTAGATAAGGATATTCGTTATTATTTAGGAAATTTCTCTTCAAAAGATGCCAAAGCTGTTGTACAAAGTCTGACTGAACAAACCCACTTTTACTTAGAACCTGAGTTAATCGCTCAATTAGTAGAAGATTTATCAGATGAACTTGGCGAGGTACGCCCGATTGAGTTACAAATCGTCGGTTCGCAACTTCAAACAGATAAAATTACAACTTTAGAACAATATCTTCAGTCAGGAACAAAAGAAAAACTAGTCGAGCGATTTTTAGAAGAAGTTATTAAAGACTGTGGTTCTGAAAACGAACTCTGTGCCAGAGTAGTTTTATATTTACTAACAGACGAAAAAGGTACTCGCCCCTTCAAAACTTCTGACGATTTAGCAGAAGATTTAAAAACAGCAGATATTGTCTCAGAAAAAGAAAAACTAAATCTAGTTTTAGAGATTTTAGTTGGTTCGGGGCTGGTGTTAAATATTCCTGAAGATCCTGCTAACTTATATCAACTAGTTCATGACTATCTAGTATCTTTTATCCGGCAGTCACAACAAGCAAGAAAATTAGAAGAACAGAAAAAGGAAAAGGAACAACGACAACACGCTGAAGCAGAACTAAATCGTGTTCTCAAGCGACAACACAATGACGCAAAACGACAACGAAATTTTGCGATCGCAGGAGTCACTATCATGTCCATTCTGGCAGTTATAGCTGTAGGATTGGGAGTGCGGGCAGAATCTGAAAGGCAAAAGACAGAACAAGCTGAGACAATTGCGATTAGTAAAGCTTCGGAAGCCCTTTTTGCCTCAAATCAAAGGTTTGAAGCACTTAAACAAGCCATTAAAGCAGGTAAAAAACTCCAAGCTACAGACTGGGGAAAAACTGATTCTGAAATTCGTACCCAAGTTATAGCGGCATTACAACAATCAGTTTACTGGATAGTAGAGCGCGATCGCTTGGAAGGACACAAGGCTCTAATCTGGGGTGTGACTTTCTCACATAATGGTAAGTTGATTGCCTCAACTAGTTATGACCATACTATAAAACTCTGGAATCTAGATGGTAGCGTTTACAAGACGCTAGAAGGACATAAAGATAAAGTCTTAGGTGTGAGTTTTTCACCTGACGATCAAACAATTCTCTCCGGCGATTTCCAGGGTGTTGTAAAAATTTGGAGGCAGGACGGTACACCATTAGGAGAACTTAAAGAACACGGTAATAAAGCACATAGTAAGGGAGTTTATAGTATCGATTTCTCACCTGATGGTAAGACAATTGCCACAGGAAGCCGGGATGGCAAAGTCAAACTCTGGAAGCGAGATGGTAGCTTATTCAAAACCCTAGAAGCGCATAAAGATGGAGTTAATAGTGTCGCTTTCTCACCAGACGGTAAGATGATTGCCACTGGTGGAAGAGACAAAACTGTGAAACTCTGGATGTACGATGGTAAGTTTGTGCAAACTGTAAAAGGCTATGACGACTCTGTTTGGGATGTAGCCTGGTCAAGCGATAGCCAGACAATTGCGGCTGCGGCGGGTGGTGCTGCTGCTACTGGTAACGACAACAGGGTAAAACTCTGGAATCTAGATGGCACTTTAAAAGATTTTAAAGCGCATAAAGATGGAATCAATAGTGTGGCTTTTTCACCCGACGGTAAGATGATTGCTACAGCTAGTGACGACAAGAGTGTAAAGCTTTGGAAGCCTGATGGTACATTACTCACAACTTTATCAGGACATACCAATGGAGTTTATGCAGTTAGGTTTTCACCTGACTGTAAAACCCTAGTTTCTGCCAGCGCTGACGGTACGATGAAACTTTGGCAAGTTGGTAATACCAGTTGCTTACGCAACGCCAAAATTGCTATTTCTTCTAGCGCTGACAGCACAATGAAGATTCAGTATGGTAGTGGCGTGGTAAGTATCCTCAACGGTCATAGCGATCGGGTTAATCAGGTATATTTCTCACCGGATGAAAAAATAATTGCCTCAGCTAGCCGTGACAAAACAGTAAAACTCTGGAATCGCGATGGTACTTTAGACAAAATTCTTGATGGGCATAGCGATAACGTTAGTTTCTCACCTGATGGTCATACGATTGCTACCGCTAGTGATGATAACACAGTGAAACTTTGGAATCGTGATGGTAAATTACTGAAACCCTCTTTTGAGAACAGCGATAAGATATTAGGCTTGAATTTCTCACCCAATGGTCAGTTCATCGCTTTGGGTAGCATGGACAACAAAGTAATAATATTACGGCGAGATGACATGAAGCCTCAGATTCTCAACAAGCATGACGACTGGGTAAGGGCTGTAGCTTGGTCGCCAGATGGTCAGATGCTAGCCTCAGCTAGTGATGACAACACCGTGATACTTTGGAAGCAGGACAACAAAGGCGAGTTTTATAGATATGAAACTCTCCCAACGGAAAACGGGCATAACAGCTGGGTTTTGAGCGTTAGCTTCTCACCGAATGGTCAAATGATTGCCACTAGTAGTAATGATAAGACGGTGATACTTTGGAAGCAGGACGACAAAGGGGAGTTTCATTGGTACAAAAAGTTGAAAGGGCACACAGATCAAGTTAATAGCGTGAATTTTTCACCTGACGGTAAGATGATTGCTACTGCTAGTGATGATAAAACTGTAAAACTCTGGACGCGCGATGGTAATTTAATCACAACTCTGACTGGGCATAGCGATTACTTATTAAGCGCAACTTTCTCTGCCGATGGCAAGACTCTGGCCTTGGGCAGTGCTGATGGGGCTATAATCCTCTGGAATTTGAATGAGCTAAATCATCTCAATAATCTAGATAGCTTACTGGAGCGTGGTTGTGATTGGCTGCATGATTATCTGAAGAATAACCCGAATGTGAATCCGAGCGATCGCAACATCTGCGACGATATAAAGTAAGAGTTAAGCGAGGTTTTACGACAAGCCACTTTGCGTCTACGCACTTTCTCAAATCATCTCAGGCTATCACTAGGTTTTTAACTTATTCCCAGTATCAGACTGAGAATAAGTTGATCTCTCAAAGGTTTGTCTACTAAGTCTTTTACTTTATTTAATGTTCTCTGTATTAACCACCAGCAACAGCAGGGACAATACTTACTTCATCACCATCTTTTAGGGCTGTGTTGATACCGTCTAAATAGCGGATATCTTCGCTATCGACGTAAAAATTTACAAACCGACGTAACTTTCCTTCGTCATCGCACAACCGGGATTTAATCCCAGGAAAGCTTTGTTCTAAAGTATCCAACAATTCAGCAATGGTGCTACCGTTGGATTCTAGAGTAGCTTGATTATTAGTCAAATTCTGAAGAGTCGTAGGAACTAAAACTGTTACAGCCATAAAAGTACAAAGTGAAGAGTTAGGAATACAGTTAAGAGTTAGGAGTCATGAATAAAAAACTCATAACTCCTAACTGCTAACTAAACGAGAACTTGTTGCCATTCCAAGCGATCGAGAGTACGCGATCGCTCTAGGGCGCGTTCAAAACTATCTAGTTTAGCATCAATAGTCAAGGGTTCACCAACATAGCCTTGGATTGCTTCTTGGGTTTTCAAACCATTGCCGGTGATGTAAATCACGGTAGTTTCATCTGGATCAATTTTGCCAGCTTCTACCAGTTTTTTCAGCACGGCCACGGTTGTACCACCAGCCGTTTCTGTGAAGATGCCTTCGGTTTCTGCCAGCAACTTGATGCCATCAATAATTTCTGCATCATTGACTGATTCAATGTTACCACCAGTTTTCTGAGCTAACTCCACAGCATAAATACCGTCTGCTGGATTACCAATCGCTAGCGATTTCGCAATTGTATTTGGTTTAACTGGTTTAATAAAGTCGCGTCCTTCTTTAAAGGCTTGAGCAATGGGTGAACAACCTTCTGCTTGAGCGCCACTGAAACGGACTTTCTTGTCTTCTACTAAACCAACTTCTATAAATTCTTGGAAACCCTTATAAATTTTTGTAAACAGCGAACCAGATGCCAAAGGAGCAACAACATGATCGGGTAGCTCCCAGCCTAGTTGTTCAGCAACTTCAAAACCTAGCGTCTTGGAACCTTCAGAGTAATAGGGGCGCAGATTAATATTGACAAAACCCCAGCCATGTGTATTGGCAACTTCTGAGCAGAGACGGTTTACTTGATCGTAGTTACCCTTGACGGCCATCAGCGTTGGGCTGTAGATCAAGCTACCGATAATTTTACCGGCTTCTAAATCTGCGGGGATGAACACACAACAGTCTAAACCGGCATGAGCTGCGATCGCAGCTGTAGAATTTGCTAAGTTACCAGTACTAGCGCAAGAAACGGTAGTGAAACCCAACTCTCGCGCCCTTGATAGAGCAACTGACACTACCCGATCCTTAAAGCTAAGGGTGGGCATATTAACCGCATCATTTTTTATATAAAGCTTATTTAGACCCAGGCGACGGGCAAGACGGTGAGAACGAACCAAGGGAGTCATCCCCGTTCCCACATCTATAACATTGTCAGTTGCGACAGGCAAAAAGGGACGGTAACGCCAAATTGAATTTGGCCCGGCTTGGATTGTTTCACGAGTGACAGTCAGACGGAGGGCGCTGTAGTCATACTTGACTTCTAACGGCCCAAAACATAACTCACAAACATTACTGGCTTTGAGTTCATATTCCGCACCACATTCTTTACACTTTAAGGCTTGAAAGTAGGCAGTACTGGTCTGAGTTGGGGTTTGTGTTTGGGTTTTGATTGCCTGAGTCATAACTAGCTTTCCCTGTTTGTCTGTCGGCTGTCGACTGATAGTAACACGAGCAAAAATACCAGTCAAACATACCCGACATGTTTAGTCGGGTATTCTTAGTGTTGAAGAAATGATTACTGTAAAATTTTCATACACGTAATTGTCATATTTGGTATTTACACTTGCATTCACTTGTTCTGAAATTAAATAATAGTTTCAGTTACTCAGTCTAAACACTGAGTAAAGGTATGATTAAATCGCATCAAAGCTATGATTTATTTGCATTTTATTAAATCAATATCACTTACTTTAGCGATCCAGATCACTTAAACGAATTTTTATTTGTTTATACCAGGGACTTTAAACATGATTTTGAATACATAGCAGCGAATCTTCAAAATTGCTTGTATATATAGGCTGTAGCTCGTTTACTTTCTGTTTTAAATACTAAAATTGCTATATGTATTGCCAAAATAAAGTTGGTTTTTTAACTTTGACGCGTTTATTCATCCTTAGAGAAGTTACTTATTTATACGGAAGATTTTTTAGGCTGCAAAAGTTACATTACTACTTGCATAGATAATTTAGTAGGACACAATAGTAAGTTAACCATATTTGCGATCGCTAGCTTTGATAATCAACGGTAAATGTAAAGCAAGTAGGCAATAATTTTTCTGTCTATTGCCTTAATCTAGTTTTTCCGCAGTAGCCAATAAATTAACTTTTCCTATACAAATTGCCCAAAACCTTAAGGCTTTGGGCAACTGTAGTCGGTAATTCTTTAAGGAATTGCCGAACTTCATCCTGTCTCGAAACCCAAGATACAAGTTCAGCAAATAAACAAACTACTTTCATGGTAAACCGAAAAAAATTTGTCAACAAGCAACGCCAATGCTATCAATCTCTAGTAGCAACAGCATTATTAACTAGTAGCCTTTTCCAATTTATTGCACCTGTACTAGCTGACGGGACAGCTGGTGGTCAATCTATCAGTAACACAGCGACTGCTACCTACGAAGATCCCAACGCGCCAGGGACAACTATAAATGCCACCTCTAATACTGTAACAGTTACTGTGGCAGAAGTTGCTGGGATCACCGTCACTGCCTCTGGTGTTACAGATAACAATGGTGGCGCTGTTGGAGTTAACGATTTACTAACCTACACCTACACCCTAACGAACGTAGGTAACGACCCCACCAAATTCCATATTCCCAATCAAGCAACGACAACCGGGCCTGGTACAGTTTCTGGTGTACTTCCTGCTGATAAAAATGGGGTAACACCAGCTAGTGGCACACTCCAATATAGTACTGACGGTGGTGCAACTTGGACAAATGTAGCAGCAGGTGGTGTAGATACAGCCTCAATTCCGGTTAGCGGTACTGTGTTGGTGCGTGTGCCAGTGACTGTACAAACTGGCGCTCAATCTGGTGACGTAATTAAAGTTACCCTTGGTAATACTCCTGGTGATGCCCAAAACCAACTGCGTAATCCCGATGGTGGTGACGTTTACACTGTAGATAACGCTGATAACGCAGGTGGTGGGGAAGTTCCTGGCGCACCAGTTAACGGTACACGAGAATCTAGTATTACCCAGCAAATTCAAGTGGGTAACACTGTTAAAACCGTTGCTCTAGCCACAATACTCAAAACTCGGACAGCCTATAGCGCTGGTGATGCTTCCGTACTCAATGATGATTTGCTGACTTATGGTTTAAGCTTGCGAGTCGAGAGCAATGACGTAACCAATCGGGGACTCACACCCGCAGCTTTAGCTGGTACAAATATCAATGTAGATGGTAGCCTTGTTCCTCGCATCTTAGTTTCTGATGCACTTCCAGCATCCACAACTCTTAATGGGACTCCAACCGCTCCTTCAGGATGGATAGTGGTTTACGCTGGCGAAGATCCTGCAACTATAAATGCTGATCAGGCTCTGTGGAAAACTGACAAAACTCAAGTAACAGGCGGTATAGTCAAACGGGTTGGTTTTATTAACAATCCTAACTCTATTTCTTCAGTTGCCACTGGGACAACCGTTACGGGCTTTACGGTGCAAGTAAAGACCACTGGAATCACAGGAACAACAGCGACAAATGTTAACAACATCGCTCAAGTGTTCGGTAAAACTGCTGGCGATCCAAATAGCCCCCTACTCTTCGACGATTCAGGTGATCAAAACCCAGATAACATCAACCCCTCTACAGGAGTCTTTCCTACTACACCTGACGCTGGCTATTATCCCACTACTCCCGGTAATGTTGACACAGGCAATAACAACCAAGGTGCTAATTCTGTTACAGGAAATGTCAACGTTTATACTGTTTCAGTTGCCCAGGCAAACTCAGTTTTAAACGGGCCGAATAATGCACCGGATGCTACTGGACCATCGGGTTTAACCAACGATGACTTCACCAACAAATCTTCCTTTGTTCCTCCTAACACAGCACCTGGTAGTACACTTGATCCGCAATCGGTTGGCTTCACTAATACAATTAAGAACAACGGTACTGCCACTAACGACATCACAATAGTGCCAACGAAACCAGCAAATCTTACAGATTTACCAAATAATACAAAGGTGACTGTTAGCTATAATAGTCAGTCTGCTGTTTATACCTACAACAGTGCTACTGGTGTTTTTACCATCGCAAACGGTAATACACCAATTAAAGTCTCTGCTGTTCCTGCTGGTGGCATTGTTAATTATGGTGTAGAAGTTGACTTACCACCCGGTACGCAACTATCGACTGATATTGGTAAGGGATTCCCAGTACCCATTACAGCTTTCATTGACAGCAATAATAATGGTGTAGTTGATCCTCTTGAAGTCAACAACATCTCCATCGATCGCGTCTACACTGGCTTCTTAAAACTGTTGAAAATGTCACGAGTTCTACAAGGAAGTGGCCCAGCAGTGCAAGGGACTGATGGCACATTCAGTACCACTCCGAAGAATCCTGCACCAGGAAACATTATTGAGTACCAAATTCAATACACAAATATTTCTGATGTTCAATCTGGAACTGGTAACGTGATTTTGAATGCTAACAAAGTTGTGATTACTGAAGATGGTACAGCAGGGGGCAACAACTGGGCCCTAGACAACGACAATAACACTCAAATTGATACTAGCAACATTGTTGGTTCAGCAAAGGATTCTGGGGCTTCAACTATCCAGTTCTTCAATGGTAATCCAGCTACTAACTCTAGCATCGACCAAACCGGAACCACGCTAAACACTGATGTCACAAAGTATGTAAATACTGCCACTGGACAGATTGCACCTGGTGTTCAAAGAACATTTATTTTCCAACGCAAGGTTAACTAGATAGTTTGATTTCACCCCTCTTTAATCTGCAAAGAGGGGGTGTATACCACACCTGTATTTGTAGCTGGTGCTTTAATCCTAAAGTGCCAACTACAAAATGATTGTTCCCCAGCGAAAACAGGGAAAGATAAATCAGCAATCGGCATTATGAAAATTTTTTGAGGTTATTGATATGAAGCGTTTTTCTTTTGCAAGTTTAGGAGCGTTCGCACTTATTGCTACAGTGCCATTTGTTGGTCAAGTGCCAGGAATCGCTTCTCTATGGCATTCTACCAGTGCTGTTGCCCAAAATGTCAAAACTCAAGGGCAAATACAATTGCGCTTAGAAGCTGAAAAGCAAGTGATAGCACAGGATCAGCAGGGTAAGCAAAGTAAGACATGGCAACCTTTAAAAGGTCAAGCTGTGGTGCAACCTGGTGATGTGTTGCGATATACATTAAGTGGCGAAAATAAGAGCGATCGCCCCGTAAAGAATTTGATTCTCAATCAACCTATTCCTAAAGGAATGGTATACATACTGAAATCTGCAATTGCCACTAATGATACTAAAGTAACCTACAGCATTGATGGCGGACGCAGCTTTGTCGAAAATCCCACTGTTAAAGTTACTCTTCCTGACGGGAAAGTGGAAACAAAACCAGCACCAGCGAATGTTTACACCCACATCCGTTTGCAAGTGCCATTAGTTCCGGCCAAGAAAATGGTTAAAGCTACTTATCAAGTCCAAGTTCGCTGATTCGTTATGCCTGATATCACCCGCCTGTAGCGACTTTTTTGGGATTCAAGAGCGAAAAACAACATGCTTTATAAGGAGAATCGGAGGGATCTTCGATAGATAAACAAGTGCTTTTATTAACAAAAAAAGTGGCATTCCAGAGGAGATGTGTTCAGTGAGCCGTCCTCAAAATAAAAAACAAATTACTTATAGGAGTAGCTGGTATCAAAGGTTAACAGCTACTGTTCTTCTGGGAAGTTTTTTGCAAACTACTATATCTATACCAGCGATCGCACAACAGACTAACAATCGGGGTGCGTCTTTGCCATTAATCAATCAAGCTACTTATACTTATACAGACTCTGCTAATAATCAAAAATATGACGGAACTTCTAGTCAGCTTAATGTTAGTCCTAGCCCATTAGTCGATCCATTAGGGCGGATATTAGGTTGCGCTGGTACTATTTTGCCTGACTATACAGGTTTTTCAGTTGGCGTATATGAACCTAACTCTAGCGATCCAACTGGGACAGAACTAGGTAGCTTAGTTTCTTTGACTCGAACAGAGTTACCCGATATTCCTAATAACAATGTTCCTGGCGGTAAGTCGCCAAATACCGAGAATAGTAACCCCTACTTCGTTACGAATAACCCTGCGGGTGTCTACAATTTCCTACTCGATCCGAATAAGGGTCAAACTGATCCAGGTAGAACTTATATTTTCGTAGTTAATCCACCACCAAATTCTATCTACAAGCAACGGCGGATCAAGATTGAAATCCTTGGTAGCACTGGCACACAAGGTAATAACATTGTGCGATATCTTGCTACTTCTTTAGATGGTCAACCAATTACTCTTACAGGTGAAACTAGGGTAGAGCAAACGGTTGTCTTAGTTCCGAATGCAGAAGTAGTAGGACTGGATTTATTAGCCTTTGAATTCAGTACAAATCTGTGCCAAGCCAATCAGTTGCAGATTGTCAAAACAGGCGATCGCGCTACCGCTGAACCTGGAGATACGGTAATCTACCGGATCTCGGTCAAAAATCTCGCTGATGCTGGTTTAAATAACATATTTGTCACCGACAACTTACCTTTAGGATTCCAGTTTTTACCTAAATCTGTACGGGGTGAGTTAGATGGTCAAGCAATTACTATCACCTCAGAACGCAATGGAAACACGGTGACATTCCGCACAGATACAACAATTCCTACGGGAAAAACTCTGAATATTGCTTACGCGGCTCAACTAACAGCCGATTCACTGCGTGGTAATGGTCTCAATAGTGCGATCGTGAATGCTCAACGAGCTGATAACCGTTTTAGCACCAAGGATGGTCCAGCAACGCACCAGTTAAAAATTCGTCCCGGAATCGTTTCTGATTGTGGCACGATTATCGGTCGCGTGTTTATTGATAAAAACTTTGACGGTGAACAACAACCTGGTGAGCCTGGAGTCCCCAATGCAGTGATTTTTCTGGAGGACGGAAACCGCATTACTACAGATCCGAATGGTTTGTTCTCCTTAGCTAATGCCTTACCAGGAAGTCATACAGGCGTACTAGACCTCAGCAGTGTACCAGGTTACACCCTTGCTCCCAACCAAAAATTCCGCGAACGGAATAGCCAATCTCGCCTAGTGCGTTTAGAACCTGGTGGCTTGGTACGTATGAATTTCGCTGTCACCCCCGCCTTCCAGGAGCCAGTCAAAAAATGAAACCCAGACTGCACCATACAACTATTTTCAACCTGAAGCTGATGGGGGTAATGCCGATAGCTCTGAGTCTTGTTTTGTATCCTGCCATAGTTAAGGCAGAATCTACAAATGAAAATCTTTTTTTAACCGATTTGCCTTCACAAGCAGACAAGGGTGTCGGAGATCCTGAATTTTCAAGGGATCTAGAAAACCTCTCTCCTAAGACGGGAGAGGCTTTGAATTCTCCCCCGTCCTTACAAGAGAAGGAGGCTAGAGGTTTGGTTTTTCCAAATAATCTAAAAAACCAGGATGAGGATCAAGCGGATCGGAATAAAGTTGCTGAAAAAAGCATGGATTCAAGTTCTCTCCATCTTTTGGGAAGTTCTGACAAGCAATTTCTACCTCTTGAACTTCCTTCAACTAATACTTCAATTCCAGATGTTCAGCCAAGTGAAACGGAAATACAAGTATTTCAACCAGCAACTTCTGTTGATTTGCCCAGAGGCTTAGACAAACTAGCAGTCATCAAGAATGAAGGACGCAAAGACACAAAAATAGAGCTTTCAACTTCTCCAACGGAAATACAAGTATTTCAACCAGCAACTTCTGTTCAATTGCCCAGAGGCTTACGCAAAATAGCTGGAGTAACTGAGGAAAATCAGAAAATTCCCCCCACTTCCCCCGTCTCCACAGGAATAAAATTCCTGATGCCAACGGCTAACAACATTGTGGATGTTCCTGCTACCACAGTGATTGTGCAATTCCCTGTCGGAAGCACAGTAGAATTACGGTCTAATGGTGTATTAGTAGATCCTTCCTCAATTGGACGAACAGAAAGCGATGCCAATACTAATTTAGTAAAGCAGACATGGTATGGTGTCTCGTTAAAAGAAGGTAATAACACCATCTCTGCACAAGTAGTAGGAGGGACAGAACCCCCTGTAACGGTGCAAGTCGTAGTCCGGGGAGCGCCACAGAAACTAACCTTAGAAACTGTTGAGTCTCGTATCCCGGCGGATGGACGTTCTACAGCGACAATCAAGGGTCAACTGATCGATGCAAGTGGTAATCGCTCCAACCGTGATGCTGTTATCACTTTAGTACCTACTGCTGGGGAGTTTGTTGGAAAAGACTTCAAACCAGATCAACCCGGATTTCAAGTAGAGGCGAAAGCGGGGCAATTTACAGCTAGGTTGCGATCGCAGCTAAAAGCAGAAACTGTCACAATTCGCGCCATAGCTAATAATTTAGAAGCCTTTACTCAACTACAATTTGAAACCTCACTGCGTCCGAGTTTGGTAACAGGTGTAATAGATTTACGTTTGGGTGCTAAAGGTACAGATTATTACGGTAGCTTCCGCGATTTTCTCCCGCCTGACAAAGATAACAGAACGCAATTAGATTTCCATTCCGCGATATTTGCCACTGGTGCGATCGGAGAATGGTTGTTTACAGGCGCATATAACAGTTCTCGTAATCTCAATGAAGATTGCAACTGTGATAATCGCCTGTTTAGAACTTACCAATCCAGCGAGCAAAATTATCCTGTCTATGGCGATAGCTCGAAAGTTGATGTTGTAGCTCCTTCCATTGACAGCGTATATCTGCGTCTTGAGCGTTCAACTGGTATCCCTGGAGTCGATCCTGATTATGCCATGTGGGGTGACTACAACACAGAAGAATTTGCTCGGCGATCGCAGCAATTTACTTCCATCACCCGACAACTCCACGGTTTTAAAGCTAATTACAACCTAGGAAACCTACAAATAACAGGTTTATATGGCAACCACTTAGAAGCATTCCAACGAGATACCATTGCTCCTGATGGTACTAGCGGTTATTACTTCCTCTCTCGCAGAATACTACAACCAGGTAGTGAAAATGTCTTTATTGAGTTAGAAGAACTCAATCGTCCTGGGACTGTACTAGAACGGAAACAGCTTAACCGTGGGCCAGACTATGAAATCGACTACGATCGCGGTACTTTATTATTCCGCGAACCCATGCTTCGTACCGATATCGATCAAACCGGACAAGTATTGGTACGCCGGATTGTTGTTAGCTATCAATATGACAGCGAAGACTCTGATAGCAATATCTATGCTGGTCGTTTGCAATATAACCTTTCCCGCAAACTTAACCAGGAAAGTTGGATAGGAGCAACTTATGTCCAAGAAAGTCAGGGAGTACGTGACTTTCAACTCTATGGTGCAGATGCGCTAATTTCTTTGGGTAATCAAGGTAGGTTAATTGCAGAATATGCCCATTCCACTAATGATTCTGATGTTGTAGGAAAGGTTAGTGGTGAAGCATACCGATTGGAAGCTGAGGGACAAATTACTAACGGGATTCAAGGTCGTGCCTATTATCGCTTTGCCGATACAGGTTTTGCTAATAATGCCACTATCAGCTTTGTCCCAGGACAAACCCGTTATGGAGCGCAGGTTACAGCTAAACTTAGTTCAACCACTAACGTCAGGGCGCAGTACGACCACGAAGACAATTTTGGCATTGCTCCCCAACCCTTAGATACCTTTGAAGAACTGTTTGCACCCCGTTATGAGTCGATACCTGGTAGTAAGGTTGATAATTCCTTAACGACGATTTCCGCCGGCATTCAACAACGTTTGGGTAGCGCCATTATTGATTTGGATTGGATTCATCGCCATCGGGAAGACCGCATTCCCGACAGTGCCCTCAGTGGTACTTCCGATCAATTGCGATCGCGTTTTACAGTTCCTATTGCTAAAAATCTGACTTTTCAAGCCCAAAATGAAATCAGTTTATCTTCCCAAAAAGATAGTGTTTACCCAGACCGTACCATCTTCGGGCTGAATTGGGCAGCAATTCCTGGTGTCAATATCAGTCTGGCGCAACAGTTTTACACTAGTGGTCAATATTCGGGTAATTCCATCACCAGCTTGAGTGTCAATGGTGAACACAAACTCGGATCGGATACTACCTTGACTGGTCGTTACTCAATTTTGGGTGGTGCAAATGAAATGACTACCCAAGGGGCGATTGGTCTAAATAACCGTTGGACTATTGCTTCGGGATTGCGGCTGAATGTTGCTTACGAACACGTATTTGGTAACTTCTTCGGACGGACTGCGGCAGGTCAACAATATGCTCAACCCTTCGCCTTTGGTCAGTCAGCATCTGCGATCGGATTTGATGGTGGCGATAGCTACAGCGTGGGGCTGGAATACAGCGATAATCCCCAGTTTCAAGCCAGTGCCCGTTACGAACATCGTTCTTCTTCTGGTGGTAGTAATACAGTAATTACCGCAGGTGCTGCGGGTAAAATTTCTCCGGCTCTCACAGCGTTGGTACGTTATCAACAAGCTGGTTCATCCAATCAAAAGCTTTCGGGATTGGGGGATACAGCTACTTTAAAGTTGGGACTAGCTTATCGCGATCCCAATAGCGATAAATTTAATGCCTTATTGCGTTATGAATATCGCAAAAATCCATCAACTATCCCTGACACCATCCTCTTAGGTAGTGGTACGGGTTCCGAAGACCATACTTTTGCTTTAGAAGCTATTTATGCTCCTAATTGGCAATGGGAATTTTATGGTAAGTATGCTTTGCGTAACAGCACTTCTTACATAGCCAGCGATTTAGCTGGTACTAGCACAGTAAATTTGGGGCAATTACGCGCTACTTATCGTTTGGGATATAGCTGGGATTTGGTGGGTGAGGCTCGTGTAATTAGTCAGTCTAGCTACAGCGAAACAGGCTTTGTTCTAGAAACAGGCTATTACCTCACGCCTAACCTACGTGTTTCTGCTGGATATGTGTTTGGTAAAGTTGACGACCGAGATTTCTCAGGAACACGTTCCGCAGGCGGCGCATATTTGGGTGTCAGCGTCAAACTCAACGAATTATTTGATGGCTTTGGACAGCAAAAACCAGTGCCACGTCAGCCACAAGAATCTGCAATGAAAACTTTGGTAGGTAAGCTCAAAGCTGCAACGAGTGGGATGCAAAAGCGTGAAATATAAAACAACTATTTAATAAAAACAATGCCACTATAAATCTGAATACAAATGGTAGATTATTTACGATTTTGGGAAAGCTAAATACTGATGATTTGTTTGAGGTGAATCAGCCCTCATTGATGATTATGGTTAGACTAATCAACATCTTTTAAAGGTTATTTTATGGTGATTTACTAATGAAGAATTTATGGCAAAATATTAATATTTTTAGCTGGGGACTTTTCGGTGCGACATTAGTACTTCAACCCACAGTAGCACAAGCTCAATATATCCAGCGATCGTTCTTAAATCCCGGCTTTGAGTCACCTAGCTTTGGTTCTGCTGGTCAACAATGTTACGTTCAAGTAGATCAAAGCCTTGTTCCTGGTTGGAGTACAACTCATGGGTCAGTAAAAGCAGGAACAGGTAACTGTACTGGTTATACATCTCCAGGATCAGTACCGCTCATTGAGATTTGGACTTCAGGATTTTTGGGTGCCAGCACAGGAACCAATGCAGGGAATCAATTTGCTGAATTAAATGCAGAGCAAAATTCTGAGTTGTATCAAAATATATGCTTAATTAAGGATGAAACAATCACATTCTCTCTTTTACACCGTGGGCGCTCAAGTGCAACTGTTGCTGATGTGGCCAATTTTTTAATTGGAACAAATACTATTTTTGGCACATTCTCAACAACTAGCAATGGAACAGTTACGGCACAACCAGTAGCACAAAATGGTGCAACTATTCCTACTGTAACTAACAATAATGCCGGAAATGGCTGGGTAAGATACACCGGTACAGTGCCTTACACTGGTGCTTCTAGTAATCAACCTGTAGGATTTGCGGCTGTTTCTACGGCGGGTGGGAACAATACTGTAGGTAACTTTCTTGATGAGGTGCAATTTGCCGGTTTACCGGTGGTTGAGTTTACAGCTAGTTCTGGTGGTGCAGCAGAATCGGAAACTAACCCTACTACCAACCCCCCCAAACTTAGGATTGTTGGTTTAGTTCCAACTGGGGGCATCAGTGTTCCGATTTCTGTCTCTGGTACAGCCGTTTTGGGTACAGACTATACTACGACATCAGGCACATCTACTTTTAATATCACTATCCCAGAGGGCAACTACGATGGTACTGATGTCACTCATAGTGTCATTACCATTCCTTTTACTGTTATTAACAATAACGTTCCTCAAGGTGTGAGGACAATTGTATTTACCATACAACCTTCATCTAGTTTTTTCGCCAGTTCAACAACGACTTGTGGCGATTCTCCAACAGTCATTTCCAATTACACAATCTATGATGATGATTTCCTTAGCGGTAAGGTTTGGGATGATGCCGATAATAGCGCTAACAATACTTTTACTAATATCAATACTGGCTCGGAAACTGGCACTAATGCAGGTGGGTTATTAAATGCTATTCTCGTGGATTCTAATAATAAAGTATTAAAAACAATACCTGTTGCAGCAGATGGTACTTACACTTTTCTTGATGTTCCTCTCAATCAAAGTAACGTTAAAATTATTTTAAGTACAACTGCTGGTACAGTAGGTAATACTGCCCCTACAGCATCGCTCCCTCCTAACTGGGTCAATACTAGTCCACTTACGACGGCCACATTTAATACTGGTACAAACATCTCTAGTAAAGACTTTGGAATTGAGCAGTTGCCCGACACTAACAATGTCACCGGATCTACAACAACAAATCCAGGGGGAACCAATACTGTACAAGTTCCAACACTATCTGGTACTGACCCGGAAGATGGAAACCTTGGTTCTGGTAACAGTTTTAAGATTGTTAGTCTGCCAACTAATGGGACACTGTACTACAACGGTGTAGCTGTGACAGCAAACCAAGTTATTACTAATTATGATCCAACCAAACTAACAGTAGATCCGAATATAGATGGCGCTACAACTATTACTTTTACTGTAGCCGCAATAGACAAAGCAGCGAAGGAAGATCCCACACCTGCTACGATAACTATGCCACTAACTGCGTCATCAGCTGGCAAACCTCAGTTAATTTTAGTGAAACGCATCACCCGGATTAACAGCCAGAATTTAACTAACATTGTAGATGGTCGCAGCGACGTTTCTCCTAATGCTGCCAACTACGTAGCATCTCCTCGTGACACTGATGATGATAGTACTAACACATGGCCCACTAATTACTTGCGCGGATTGATTAATGCTGGTTTAGTCAAACCAGGAGATGAGTTAGAGTACACTATTTACTTCCTCTCCAATGGTTTGGGTAATGCAACTAGTGTCCAAATCTGTGATTTAGTTCCTGTCAGTAGTACTTTTATTCCCACTGCCTTTAATGGTTTGACTCCTAATGATGGTGGTTTATCAGGAGCAGATCAAGGTATTGCTCTTGCGCTTGGTTCTAGCACTCCTACGGTTTATTTGACTAATGCCCAAGATGGCGATCGCGGACGCTTTTATTCTGCTAACGAGACAGTCCCATCATACTGCGGTGCTAACATCAATGGGGCGGTGGTGGTGAATATTACGCGAAGTCCAGATTTACCCAATCTAGTCAAAGATTTTTATGGTTTTATCCGCTTCCGCGCTAAGGTGAAGTAGCTTTGAGGAAGAAAGGTTAAATATGAGGTTCCTTTTCCACCTTAACCTTTTCCCTCTTGTTTATCAGAAAGTTGGGTTTAAAACCCCGTGCTTCACGCAATGCTTTAAAGTAATGAGTAATGAGTGGATGAAAAATGGGTATTTACTCATTACTCATTACTTATTACTTATTACTTATTACTCATTACTCCAGAATCACCGTGCGTTCACGGCGGTGAGGATGTCAAACTGGTATGGCTTGTCTCACTTCAACTGGTTCACCCGTCAAGCTAAAAGGGCGAACTTCGGTAATTTTTACCTTCACTAACTGCCCTTTCAATTCTTTGATGTCACCACTGAAGAATGTCAGACGATTACCATCAGTGCGTCCCATCACCTGGGTTTGATCTTTAGGATTTTGGTCTTCTACTAAAACTTCTTCAATGCGTCCAAAGTAACGTTGTGATCGCTCTGCTACTTTCAAGTTTCCTAAATGATTGAGCCGTTGGAGGCGATCGCTTTTAATTTCTTCACTTAGTTGATTGTCCCACAATGCGGCAGGTGTCCCTGGACGCGGCGAATATGCTGCTGTATTCAACATATCAAAGCCAATATCTTCCACCAGTTTCAAGGTATTTTCAAACTGTGCTTCTGTCTCCCCAGGAAAACCGACAATTGCATCAGCACTAATGGAAGCATCTGGCATATACCGCCGAATGGTATCGATGATCCGGCGATATTTTTCATGGGTATAACCCCGCGCCATCGCCTTTAAAAGTTCATTATCCCCAGATTGAAAGGGAATGTGGAAGTGTTTGCAGACTTTGGGCAACTCAGCACAAGCCTTAATTAATCTTTCGGTAAAATAACGGGGATGGCTAGTAGCAAATCTTAACCTTTCAATCCCCGGCACATCATGGACGTAATAAAGTAAATCTGTGAAGTTGTGCAGATGCCGACCTTCTGCTGTTGTTCCTGGCAAATCTCTACCGTAAGCGTCAATATTTTGACCGAGTAGAGTAATTTCTTTGTAACCTTGCCGTCCTAATTCTTCCATTTCAGCCCGGATAGCTGACGGTGTGCGCGATTGTTCAATACCTCGCACATTAGGAACCACGCAATAGGTGCAGCGTTCGTTACAGCCGTAAATTACATTTACCCAAGCTGTGACTTTACTATCCCGTCGCGGCTGGGTGATATCTTCAATAATATGAACCGACTCGGTTGCGACAACTTGATTGCCGTCAAACACCGACTCCAGCAAATCTTTGAGGCGATTGGCGTGTTGTGGCCCCATTACCAAGTCTAATTCTGGGACTCGTCGCAATAGCGCTTCACCTTCTTGCTGGGCAACACAACCAGCAACGATGAGAGTTAAATCTGGCTGCTCATGTTTACGCTTCGCCTGTCTGCCAAGGTAGGAATATACCTTTTGCTCGGCATTATCCCGAATTGTGCAGGTATTGTAGAGAATTACATCTGCATTATTCGGATCTTCTGACCATTCAAAGCCCATGTCTTCCAAAACGCCAGCCATGCGCTCTGAGTCAGCTTTATTCATCTGACAACCGAAGGTAGTGATGTGGTAGTGGCGTTTAGAAGTGGTCATGTTGCTTAGTTAACCAGTTAGAGTGAGGTTATTCTTTAGCCTCAAAGTCAACTTTATCATAAATATCTGATAGAGGGATTTGAAATTGAATAGAGGATAGTGTTAAGATATTACTCTCTTCTTCATACTCTGAGAAAATCCATTTATTTTCGTCAGTTTTAGAATACTGTTCTACATGATTTTTGTATTGATCGATCAGAACATATTCCTGAAAACTGGGAATGATACGATAAGCCGCAAATTTTTCATCTAGGTCATAGCTTCTGGTAAATTTGGATAACACTTCACAAATCATTAAGGGATTAGTAATTGTATCTTTACGTCCCTCAGAAAACTCTAATGAGCCTGCAACAACCATTACATCAGGATATGTATGAATTTGCTTTTTGGGAATCCATAGACGTTGATCGGCGACGAATACTCGATAAGGTTGCCGCTTCAAAGCAAAATTGAGTGTTGCACTCAGATTAAGAGCTATTTGGTTGTGATTTGGTGTTCCACCTGTCATGGGTATAATTTGACCATCTATATATTCATGACGATACTCGGAAATGACTTCTAGTTCTAGGTATTCTGTGGGAGAATAATGGCGTTTTTCTTGTAATTGCATAGGGCAATATTTTTTGTTATTTTTGATTTTGCATTGACCAGATGCGATTAAGTCCGATCAATGCTATTCGTTTTTACTGTAGCGTTGTTTTTTAACGCAGAGGTAACGCAGAGGGGTTATTAGGCTGGGTTCCAAGTGCCATGGAAGCTGTGAGGGATGACGCTGGGTAATCCCAGTTTGCAAACGGGTTCGGCATCCAGGCGATCACTATCAAATACCCAAACTTCGCTACTATGATAATTACCATCGTAGACGACAGTTAGCAACCAACTTTGCTCAGGGTTTTGGGTGGATTGGGCGTGGATGGGTTCTGAGGGATAACGATTTTCTCCAAAGTCTGCTTCGGTGAGGGTTTCGGTTTTGTTGTCGAAGCGGGCGATCGCATTTAATAATTCTTGGCTAATATCTGTTCCTGAACGGGATTTTGACATATATGTGTACCGCGAAGCTTGTCCCACGTTTTGCTGTGGTACAGTCGGAAATTCACAATGTTCGTTTAATAGTTGATGAATTGACGTAACTTTGCCAGTTTGGGGATGCAAATGAACTCGCGTTAGTGTACTTTTAGCTGGGGTGTGAGTCTCACCTGTTGCTACTTCTTTGAGATATTGGTTAGTTTGAAAATCTTCATAACGGGCAACATCCACAATTACTGAACCACTAGCATCTACATAACCATTAGAAAAATGCCATTGAAACCAAGGTTCGGTTTCTCCACGACTGACTACAGATAGAGTTTCCCGATCAATAACTAAAATCTGAGTTCCTAATTTAGGTTGCCACTCTAGCGAATTACTATAGTTGTTTATCCCTATTAGCAGGGGTAAGATATTCAAGCGCACTGGCGGAATGAAAAATACAAGATACTGTCCTGCTAAAACAAAATCATGCACCAATGCTATACCATCTAGCTGGTATGCGGCTTGTTGGATAATCCGTCCAGTGGAATCGCTTTTGTAAATATTCAGCGTCGCCTTTTGTCCAGGGCTGATGCCAAAGTTAAAAATTTCACCTGTTTGCTTATCACGCTTACAATGCGCGGAATAGTTTAATCCTTTTGTTAATCCTCCTAAGTCATCTTCGCCCAAAGTTTCTAAAGTTTGTAAATTGAGGGCGTGGGGTTTACCACCTTCCCATAATGCCAAAAGTTTATCTGGAAGTGCTAGCACTGAGGTGTTGGCAGCATTCTTGAGAGGCTTTCGCCATTGATTCCAAATTGGCCCTGGTGCAGTCATCCCATAATTGCCGTAGAGTAGTTTACCTGCTGCGGCTTCTTCTTGATAGCCAGAGGTTTGCACGTAGCGATAAACCCCCATTGCAACTCCATCGGTAAAATTTACAGCCAGAATTGCCCCATCTCCATCAAACCAGTGTCCCATGCGATCGCCACCGCGTTCTAGTCGTGCGGGGCCATTGCGGTAAAGAGTGCCACACAAACCATCTGGAATTTTGCCAGAGATAATTGGTAGTTGCGTAGAGGGAAATTCTTTTGCTGGTTTTGCATTAGCGTTCGCGCAGCGTTCCGCAGGAAAGCTCACCGTTGGCGTAGCGTCTCGTAGAGAAGGTATTGCACCTGCCCAAGCTTTTATGATTGACTTTTTGCTAATGGTATGCATTTCAAGTGTTGCTTGATAAATTATCGATGTACATACCTGCATTCTTACATTTTCATCTATTAGTCGTTAACTGAGCTAGCTCATAGTAACCAACAGGAATAATCACTAAAGTGAAGTCAATCAAGATTGTAAGTGGTTGAAAAAACTATGGTTAGCCAACAAACAATAGATATCGTCAAATCTACAGCACCTATTTTGAAAAAGAACGGTCAGCAAATCACAACTCGGATGTATGAAATTATGTTTCAAAACCATCCAGAGGTGAGAGAACAGTTTAATCTGGCGGCTCAAGCAGATGGTTCTCAGCCTGCGAGATTAGCTACAGCAGTTTATAGCTATGCTAACCAAATTGATAATTTGGCTGTTTTAAAGTCAATGGTTGAAAAAATTGCCCATCGTCATGTGCAGACTCATGTTACACCAGAGCAATATCCTATTGTTGGGGAAAGTTTACTGCAAGCTATGAAAGATGTTTTGGGAGAAGCTGCTACAGACGAAGTGATGGCTGCTTGGACTGAAGCTTATCAGGCATTGTCTGAAGTGTTCATTCACAGAGAACATGATATATATGTGGGTGAAGAGAAAAAACCACAGCTTTTGCATTCATAACGACAAAACTTAGTGCAGCATTTCATTAATTTGTAGTAAATTAAATTTGGCGATACCCTACAATGCTATAGCGGTTATCAGTCCAGTTCAGTACACTTAGGAGAAAGCAATTCTACTGATAACTGAATTGTTCAAGGCTCTTACCAATCCGATGTAGCGAGAGGGCTGTATACCTTGTGAATGTGTTGCTTCTATGCCCGCAAGTTGGTTATTAGTAATAGCTAAATAAACTCAAGGCTGCACTAATGATAAACATAAACGTATATCCCGTAGCGCTGGCGATCGCACCGCTAAGAACTGAAGCAGCAATTTTGCCAATGTATACTACTGACACCTGAAATGTATAATCAGTAGCGGCTGTAGCAGGTTCGCATTTATCCATCATGGCACTTAGTAATGCAGTATATGCCATACTTTGGGCTGCATTGACTGTTATAGTCACAGCATACAGCACTGGTAAACTACTGATACCAATTGCAGTTATGATATACAAAAGTGTCACCATGCTAGCGGCAAAGCCAAATAGAGCTAGAGAACGCGCGTCTTTGTGATGATTTATCTAGTCTTTACGAGCTAGAATTTCCATCAAAAAACATTGACTGAACCGTATTTGAGAGTTTAATTCTATGTTACGGCTTATGTGAGTTGAAGTCTGGAAAGACGTAAATACGTCAACATAGCTAAACATCTTGGCTGAACCACAGCCTGAAACCCTTGCTATCGCTTGGGCATTTTTAATTCACATAAGGCGTATGTTTCAAGTGAGAATTTAAACCCCACTTGAAACATAATTATTAATTACGTTTAAACAGCAGCGAGAGTAGGCGCAGCGAATTTAGCATATCGCTCAATGTAGAATTCCTTAGAGTTAGCGATCGCTTTCACAGATTCATGCTCTTTCAAAGCATGTTTCCACTGGCGTAGACGGGTAAACTCTTCTGGTATCCCAAAACCACGATACTGCTTTAGTGCAGCCCATCGCTCAAACCAGGGGAAATAGGTGAAATCGACCAAACTGATAGATTCACCAAACCAGTAAGGGCCTTCCCCAGAAAGCTTTGCCAAACCTTCGTTTTCAACGAATTCCAGGTGTTTGTATAGTTCCTGTTTAGCTTCTTCTTGTTTTTGGGGATCTGAACTCCGCAGTAGGGTAGAAAAAGCGGGGACAAACCTGGTGTTAGCAAAATCGATCCAAATACGAGCCTGTGCCTTTGCAATGGGGCTGCTGGGTAACAGTGGTGGATTAGGAAATACCTCATCAAGATACTCGTTAATTACTGCTGATTCCCAAACTCGGTTATCGCCATGAGTTAGTGCAGGCACTTTCCCATAGGGGGAAACTTTGGTAAACCCTTCAGGCTTATTCTGCAAATCAATCTCAATCAAATCGAAGTCGATGCCCTTCTCTTGGAGTACTAAGCGGGTACGGTGAGCATAAGGACAAACAACTGCACTGTATACTTTGATTTGGGCCATGTTTAAGTACCTTGGTAAATAGGACTTGTTAATCGGCATTGGGAATTGAATTTTCATCCAAAATCCCAAATCTTAAATTGTTAGTGTCATAAAACCTTCTTGAGGCTAATGTAGCGTTAAAAATTTTCGACACTAACCAAACTTTTAAATTGGACTATTAGGTCAAGTTAGGGAATTGGGAAGAGGCAGAGGGGAAAGAGGTAATTTTGTATTCTCCCCCTTGTCCCCTGCTCCCTGTCCCCCTGCTTCCCATACCTTCTCCTAAAGCCAAGGGATCTCTTCAGGTGCATAACGGAAGGCGCGGAAAACTGTATTTTGCTCTCCACGAGTTACGGGCGACTTTTCACCTGGAATATTGCGAGTTGCAAAGTGGGGGTTGATGTATTCCCAAACAATCTCTCCTGCAACTGTCACCTCGAATATCCGGCCGTAAGCACCTTCTGTAATCAAGGTATTACCATTTCCTAAACGTTGCGCTCCTGATATGTATGCACTGAAGAAATTTTGGGGCGGGTTGTCGGTGTATTCCCAAACTATCTCTTTCGTTTGACGGTTTACCTCAATCACACGGGAGAAATTGAGAGCGACGTTACGGCGATGTGCGCCATTGTCGAAAATCACGATATTACCGTTAGCTAGCTCGTTTGGGAAGTGCTGCTGTGCCAGCACGTCATCACCCAACGTCCAAATAATTTCTCCGGTTTTGCGATCGACAATGACAACTGTAGAGATATTGCGAAAGCTCACTATAATGTTGCCATCAGCGAGTTCACCCACAGTATTCCCATGAGTCCACTCGTGTCGATGATCTTGGGGTGTAATCGTAAATATATCTGGGTCGAGGTGTTCGTGGGCGTGCCAAGTCCAAACAATTTCACCTCCTGGAGTCACCTCATAAAGCACATCAGCATAGATATCACCATCTGGTTCTGTACCTGGTACGCCACCTTTGATCCGGGGAACCAAAGACTGAGGTATCTTTTCAATGGCGAGTAGAATTGTGTTGCCATTGGCAAGTCTGCGTCCATCGTGATGATGATCTGGATGCTTATATTCCCAGATAATATTTCCTTTGGGATCTGCTTCTAAAACAACGCCACTTTTGAATGCAGCCCACAAAGCAAAACGTAGTGGTTCTTCTGGCGGAGTCTTACCGTTATAAAAAAGGTTGCCATTGGGCAAGAGATAACCGTATAACCCTGGTGGATATGGCAGATTCCACTGGTGTACTACTTTTCCTTCTAAGTTTAGAAGGTAGACTTCACCTTGACCTGTCAGAGGCGTGAAAAGTGTGTATCCTTTAAATGCTTTTTCGGGATTGTAAGCCCTTAAACCAGTACCCCGACGACGAATAGTATTCTGGTCAATTAATGTTGCTGTAAAAGTCATATTTTACCTACTAAATATCTAGTTGTGAATCTAAGAATTAGGACAGAATGCATCGCTTATCCTACTCGTTTCTGAACAATTCGGGACTCACCACTCAGCACTCACTACTCAGCACTTTTATGGTGCTGGGTTTGGTGACTGAGCATGAACTATATCCAACTCTTCCAAAATGTCTTTACTGAGAACTACATCCACACTTTCCAAATTCTCTTTAAGTTGTTCTAGTGTCGTAGCACCAATAATTGTGCTAGGGACAAACCAACGACTCCGCACGAATGCCAAAGCCAAATGCGCTGGACTTAGTTGATAGCGCTTGGCAATTTCCACGTAAGCTGCTACAGCTTCGGTCACTTTTGGTTTTAAGTAGCGCTGACCAAAATTTTCAAACAAACTAACTCTTGCTTTCTCTGGTTTGCCATTTAGATATTTGCCGGTCAAGAAGCCAAATGCTAAAGGACTATAAGCCAGTAACCCAATTTCTTCATGATAAACTGCTTCTGCTAAGGCTCCATCAAATACTCGATTCAGCAAGTTATAGGCATTTTGAATTGAAACAACTTTGGGTAAACCTAATTGTTTAGAAGCGTTACTAAATTGTGCCACTCCCCAAGGAGTTTCATTGCTCAAACCGATATAGCGAATTTTTCCTGCCTTAATTACATCGGCAAAAACTGCTAGCTGTTCAGCGATGGGAACTGTTTCTCCTACCTGAGTCGGATCGAATACCGTTTGCCCAAACCTTGGTACATAGCGATCGGGCCAGTGGATTTGGTAGAGATCAATATAATCTGTTTGTAATCTTTTTAAACTATCATCTACAGCTTGTTTGATATTATCACGGTCAATTGCTTTAGCTCCACCACGTAACCATTTAAAGCCACGACCGGGACCAGCAATTTTAGTAGCTATAATCAGTTGTTCTCTTTGTTGACGCTTTAACCATTCCCCAATGTAAGTTTCAGTTAATCCATAAGTTTCGGCACTTGTTGGAACTGGGTACATTTCCGCCGCATCAATAAAATTGACTCCATGGGCAATAGAATAATCTAACTGAGCATGGGCTTCTTCAATAGTATTTTGCTGTCCATAAGTCATAGTGCCCAAACAAATTTCAGAAACTTTTAAGTCACTCTTACCAAGCTGGTTATACTTCATGTTTTCGCGTTGTTATTCTGTTTAATTTAACAGTGATATTCTTATTGGAGATTTTACATTTTGTCAAGTACGTTATTATTTTTAATTAACTTAGCTTCAAACAACACTTAGTTTGGCACCAAGCCAATATAAATTTTTCAGCAAAATATTATTTTGCTAATACTACTAAAATTCGATATACAAATCGTAGTTAATGGATGCAGTTGCTTATTATTACATAAAGCTACCTGATAAGTGGGCTAGTTTGTGGAGTCATAAAAATCTAAAATTGTAGTACAAAGTACTTGCTTTTATTGGGTTTTTGTGGAATGGACTATTTTAGCCTAAACATATACTACGATAAATCAGTTGTTTTACCGTAGTATATCAAAAATCTTAAGATTATTCTGGAATTAAGCCTTAATAAATGTTCATATTAATATACTTTTTCAGAAGTATATTATTTTCGTGAACAATCAAAATATACTGAAATTATCGGAAAAATTCACAGTATCTGATCGCAATGATAAAGACTTAGGGTTGTAAGAGCTTGCTTGTGTAACCAAGAGTTTTTTGCTGCGATCGCTGCTATGCAGATGGATGCAGATATACTAAAAAGCGAGTTCAATCGGGGTACGGCTCTCCAAAGCGTTCTGCTACGCTACGTGCAAGGTGTATACACTCAAATAGCACAAGGCTCTGCGTGCAACCCTCTTCATAAGCTAGAGGGGTGGCTGGCTCGATGGTTGCTAACAGTTTATAATCGTCTGGCATCAGATAAATTCCCACTTACGCAAGAAATTATCTCGCAGATGCTGGGTGTACGTGGTGCTGGTGTCATCGGTTATTTTGAGCGAAGAACAACTAGTGGCACCGTAGAAGGAATTAACAATAAGTTGAAGTTGATAAAAAGGCTAGGATATGGCTTTCGCAATTTGTAAATTTTAGATTACGCTGCTTATTATCCTGGCACTTGAGTATTAAATCTTCATAAGGGGATCGTTAGAACCGATTTTTGTAATCAAACCTAAGCTATACCTGCTTCTAATAAAGATTGACCAAGATAACCACCCTTTGTCAAAACTCCTGGTAACGTAAAGAAATATCCTCCACCCATAGGCTTGATATACTCTTCTAAAGGTTCTCCATTTAAGCGTTCCTGTACTGTAATAAAACCCTTCTCCAAATTTGACTGAAAACAAACAAACAGCAATCCCATATCCAACTGTCCAGATTTGTCATATCCTCGTGAGTAGTTGAAGCCGCGACGCAGTATTAAACCCAATTCTGATTGACGAGGATTGGCAAGACGAATATGAGCATTTAAAGGAATTCGTTTACCTTTGGAATCTTGTTCATACTTGGGAATATCATGCTCGTTTTTCATTCCTAAAGGTGCGCCAATATCCTTATCACGCCCAATAATTGTCTGTTGTTCTTGCAAAGGTGTTCTGTCCCAACGTTCAACAAAGTTACGAATTACCCGCACGACTTGATATGTCCCACCAGTAGTCCAAGCGGGTTCATTAGTGTTTGGTTGTACCCAAACAACTCTATTCATTAAGCCACTGTTGCTAACATCCAGATTTGCTGTACCATCTTTGAAGCCCAACAAATTACGTACTGTATCTTTGCCAAGTTTTTTGATAGTGTGGGGCGGTAAAAATCCTTCCATTTTCCAGCGTAAACTCAGTAAATCTGGAAAATTTTTGATAATATCACGTAGTCCATGAATATTAGTTTCTGCTGTATTGGAACAAAACTGAAGCAGTAAATCTCCATGACACAAATTAGCATCCAAAGCATCATTAGGAAAGCTAGTCATAGTTGTTAAATGCTTCGGTTTAAGATTGCTTAAACTATAGCGATTATCAAATAGTGATGCTCCTACTGCTACTGTAACAGTGAGGTTATCAGGAAAGACTTTCGTACCTAAAACACCAGAGTCGTTAGGTGGAAGTTTCGGATCTACAGTTTTGGCATTTCCTCCAACCATCAAAAATTCAATTCGTTCGGTCAGAGTTTTAAATAGTCTGACTAAATCCTCTTTGGTTTTGGCTAAAACATCGAAGCTAACAATTAAAGCCGAAGCAGGTGTGGGTGTGATAATACCCGCTTGATGAATGCCAAAGAAAAGTTGTCTTTCTTGGGTGGTATCTTCGGTGTTTGCAAAAAACGTGCGAAAACTAAGTGTAGTTAAAGCTGCGACCCCCCCGGCTGCTGCCATGCCAATTAACAGATCGCGACGACTAATGCGAGGGGTGATATGTAAATCTGGTTTTTTTACGGTTGATGACATTACTTGCACTCCTTCATAAAAATATTGGGCATGGGGCATCCCTTCGGCTCCGCTCAGGGCAAGTGGGTATTGGGTATGAAGAAGAGACAAGGGAGACAAGGAAGAGGTTATTCAATAATTCCCCTTTGTCTCCCTGCTCCCTCATGCCCCGACTCCCCACTCCCTTACTGCTAATTTTTAATCAACGCCAAGAGTTCCCCGCAGTTTAGAGAGGTCTTCAGCAAGGACGGTAATTGCTGCTTTTAAGTCTTTTTTGTCGGCTTCAGTCAGTTTGTCATAAGTAACAAAGCCACCTTCGGGAGCTTTGTATTTCGCCAATCCCTGATTTACCTGGGTAAAATTATCATCCACACGTTTAAGTAATTCTGGGTTGTTTTTTTGGATCTGGGGACGCAACAATTCAACTATCTTTTGAGAACCTTCAACATTAGAGTTAAAATCCCACAAATCAGTACCACTGTAACGGTCTTCTTCTCCAGAAATCTTGGTTTTAGCAACTTCTTCAATCAAAGCAGCAGCACCACCAACCATATTCTTCGGCTCAATAGTTAGTGTAGAGATGCGTTTTTGTAACTCTAGGGAATCGTTTCTCAACTTTTCAGCAATGGGCTTCATGCCTTTGGTAGTTTTATCTTGGAATAGTGCCTTTTCTAGACGATGAAAGCCTATAAATTTGGGGTCGGCTTCTTTCTTTTCAAAGTCATCAGGACGGGTATCCATACTACCATCAAGGTCGGAGAAGAGTTCGGCAATTGGTTCAGACCGTTCATAGTGGACGCGAGCGGGTGCGTATAGTTTCTGGGCTTTGGCAAGATCGCCTGCAATTACTGCATCAGTAAAGGTTTTGGTTTTGTCTACCAATTGGTCGGTTTCTTTGGTGACATAGACTTTGTACTCGGCGATCGCCCCAATTAGCTTGTTTTGATCAACTGTGGTACTTGCTTGAGTGGCATTGTCTGCAACCTTGACTGTCAGTTTACCTTTGGAGTTACTGCGTAAGCCGCAAGTCATTTCATATTCGCCTGGTTCTAACTGTTCTTTGAGTTTTTGGACAAACCCAGGTGCAATATTTTCTCGCTCACCAATAACTTTCACGCCAGATAAAATTTCCCACTCTAACGATTGGCTACTTTTGTTGCTAATCACAAAAGAGTTTTTACCTGCTGTAACTGTGAGTTGAGTGGGTTCACAACCTTTATCTGTGACTGTCACCGCAGTTTCAGGAATGGTTTTGGTATCTGTGTTGCTGACAGTTTGTGCTTGAGAAGAGTTATTGCTCTGTTCGCTGGCTTTGTTGGAGTTACACGCCGTTGCTGTTAAGGCAATTAGACAAGCGATCGCAGGCAAATACATCCACTTAAAACTATAATTAATTTGACTTTTCATGGTTGTGTTTCTAAGTAAAATTACTAAAATTCTCAGTACTCGAAGACTAAAATCAAACCAGCTCAAAACGTTTGTCTATTTACCTCACACGGGTTGCAGCAGTCTTCTGTGTTGCCTTACTTCCAGAAAAGAACAGCACCATTGTGGGAATCAAATAGCCAAAATAGGCGATCGCTTCACCTATAGTAGGAGCATCGTTATAGCCAAAAATACCTGCTAAAACTGAACCGACAACTCCATGTGTAGGAAGAATTTGACTAGCATCAAATACGATTGTTTGTAGTGAATTCCAAATTCCCGCTTCATGAAAAGCACGGATTGCACCTGCAAAAAGTCCCGCAGCTACCACAACAATAAAGGCTCCTGTCCATTTAAAAAATCGTCTGAGGTTAATGCGAACACCACCTTGATAAATTCCTACTCCAACTGCGATCGCTGCTAGGTATCCCAATACTGCACCCAATGGTACGCCAAACCCTAAGTTCTGCTGAAAACTAGCAAGCAGAAACACTACTGTTTCCAATCCTTCACGTAGTACGGCAAAGAACGACATCCCTACCAACGCCAAACCCCATTGATCACCTTGGGAAATTGCGGTTTCAATTTGGGAGTGCAACTCACCTTTAATCGAACGCGCCGCACGCCGCATCCAAAAAACCATCCAGGTAAGCACCCCAACTGCAATAACTGAGATTGCACCTGCAAATAGTTCCTGTTCTTGTTGAGGAAAATCACCGCTTGTTGCTTGCAAAATTATTGCCAATGCCAAACATAGTACAGTGGCAAGGATGATTCCAATCCAGACGGCTTTCATGAGATGAGTACGTCCAGTTTGCTTGAGGTAACTGGCAATAATACCAACAATCAAAGCCGCTTCCACCCCTTCCCGAAACATAATTAGAAAGGTTGCAAGCATAAAATATTTTTGTTGATAATTTTTATCTTTTAATCCAGAACTTACTTTAGAATTAATTGAAATAGATTGTCAAGTATATGACAAAATGTCAAAGATAAAAAGGGGCTGGACATTGGTAATTGGGCATTGGCAATTGGGAACTGGAAAGAAAACCCATACCCCAAGTCTTGTTAATAAGGAGTTTGTCAAATATCCCACCCACAAGGGGATGGAGCTTGTAATTCAAATTCCCATTTTTGAGCAGACCACAATAGGCGGATTGACGCAGCCCTGAGTTTGAGATAATCCGCACGAATATTCACCGCAGCGTTGTAATCAGCATGGCATTCAAATCCACACTTCTTACACCGAAACTCAGCCTGAGAGAGGCTGCGAAGTAGTCCAACAGTCAGCCCGCAGTTCGTGCAGCATCTGCGATGGGAAAAGAGAAGTACTTTCACCAGTGTGCGATGTCTACGACGGGCTACGCCTACGCAAAAAGCAGCAGAACACTATTATTTGCTCTTTTTATGCCCCCCTACCGGATTGAAATTTATACAGAATACATGGTCTACTGAACAACTAGACCCTTAAATAATTTGGCTGCAAAGGACACTTCTTAAATATGGACACAATACCATTTACGGGTACTTCGTCCTTTGGCTGGCTGTATTGGGTAATACAGCCGCATCTAGCTATGCACATTCCAGATGGCTTCTTGAACTTACCTGTTATCTTGATCACTTGGATAATTGCCATCGGTCTAATTGCAGTAGCTATTAAGCAAGCACAGGCAGAATACCAAGAACGAGCTGTACCTTTAATGGGAGTTTGTGCAGCGTTTATCTTTGCAGCACAAATGATTAATTTCCCCATCCCAGGAGGTACTTCTGGACACCTTCTAGGTGGAACACTAGCAGGAGCTTTATTAGGCCCGTGGGCTGGGTCGCTAGTTATGGTTGCAGTGTTCATCGTCCAAGGTGTTCTGTTTCAAGATGGTGGACTGACGGTTTTAGGAGCCAACATCTTTAATATGGGATTAATCGGTACGTTCGGTGGTTACTATCTCTATCGCACAGTGAGATTTGCTACTGGGCGCGATACCTTACGAGGAGTAGTAATTGGTGCTGCGATCGCAGCCTGGACAAGCGTAGTGGTTGCTTCAGTTGTGTGTGCCTTGGAACTGGCTTTGTCGGGAACGATTCCTCTAGCGGTGGCTTTGACAGCGATGGCTTCTTGGCACATCCTAATTGGCATTGGCGAGGCGCTGATTAAGCTAATCGGTACTTAAGTTGCATAATAAGAAGATGAAGCCGTTTCAAAGCACCTATGCCGCCACCAGCCAAGAACTTTTTAACACAGGAGCAAGTCAGCAAGCTACAGGAAGCTCTAAAAGAGAGCAACCTACCGCATATTAGGGAAAGAATTCTAATTATTCTTCTGCAAAATGATGGGAAGCCACAACACGAAATTGCAAAATTTTTAGGCTGTTCGCATAGAACAGTGGCATATTGGTGTATGCATGGAGATCCAGATAATTTAGAAACCTTACATAATAAAAGAGAGTACGAACATTGGCGAAAAGCCACTCCTGAATATATTGAACTTTTATTAAAAACTGTTGCTCAAGAACCCTCATCATTAGGTTACGAATTTGGGAAATGGACAGCAGAAAGATTAGCTACTTATTTAACCGAGAAAACAGGTATTGATTTAAGTAGCTCTCAAGTGAGGAGGATATTAAAGCGAAAAAAGTATAGTTATATTTGGGCTAAATATGATCTAAAGGATAAACAAAATCCAGTAGATAGAGCAAAATTTAAAGAAAAACTTACCCAATATTTATTGATTGCACGAGAACAGCCAGAGCGTCTACAGGTATGGTTTTGGGACGAGAGCGGGTTTAGTTTACGTGTAATTCGACGCAAGAATTGGAGTAAAAAAGGAAAACGTAAAAATGTTCCAGGGCAACGGCGTTGTGGTCGGGTTAATGTGATGGGAGCAATCCGAGAATTAGACCGAAAGCGGGTATGCTTTTTCGTGAAAAAAGGTAATGCAGATATTTTTTACGAGCAATTACAACTATTATTTGAATTAATTAAACAGGAGTGGATAAGTAAAGGAAACCTTGGCGAAGATTTTGTAAAATCTGGGCCGAAGATTATTTTAGTTTTAGATAATGCTAGTTTTCATAAACGCAAAGACATTATAGCTAAAATATCTGAAGAGTTCCCAAATTTTGTTTTAGAGTTTTTACCCCCTTACAGCCCTGATTACAATATTATTGAGTTAGTCTGGCACTCATGTAAAGAATATATTGCTCATCGCTTATTTAAATCAGTAGATGAATTAAAATCACTGCTAGATAAGCTTTTGAATCAAGGCGAGTTAGTGATTAAGTGGCATCGCCAAATCAAAAACAAAGGCAATCTCAGCTATATTGCAGCTTGAATGCCGATTAGCTTACTAGGCGCTTCGCAATGGTCGTACCAGGACAAACCAGGATCAGATTGCCGTCTTTTATTTAACTTGACGTGCAAATCCCAGATACTCATGAGTTGGATGAAACGATTGTTCAATTTTGCTATTAATGACTTTTTAAACACTACAATTCACGCATCATACTCAATTTACGCCAAACTAACAAGTGGTTGTCAAAACTAACTCAATTCTTTCCAACGCCCAATCTATTTCATCTTGGGAAATAACCAAGGGTGGAGCAAAACGAATGACATTATCTCTAGTTTCTTTGGCTAATAAACCCTCTTTAGCTAAGGCTTTACAAAAACGTCTAGCACCACCAGCTTCGGGATGCAATTCCATGCCAATTAATAAGCCTTTGCCACGCACTTCCTTGATATATGGACTCTCAATTGATTGTAATTTCTCTAGAAAATATTCTCCCAGTTGTAAGGCTTTCTCTGGCAAATTTTCTTCTATAAGAACATCCAGTGCTGCAATTCCAATAGCAGCAGCTAAGGGATTTCCACCAAAGGTACTACCATGATCTCCTGGTTGAAATACACCCATCACTTCATCAGTAGAAATAAACGCGGAAATGGGATAAAATCCACCAGATAAAGCTTTTCCTACAGTTATGCCATCTGGTCTAACATTCTCATATTGATGGGCAAACATTTTACCAGTGCGTCCCAATCCTGTTTGAATTTCATCAAAAACCAGTAATACATTATGATGGCGACAGATTTTTTCTGCTTGCTTTAAAAATCCATTAGGAGGAACGATAATACCTCCCTCACCCTGAATTGGTTCTACCAAAAAGGCAGCAGTATTAAGAGTAATCGCTTTTTCTAATGCCTCAGCATCACCGAAAGGAATAACTTTAAACCCACTCGTCAAAGGCCCAAATCCATCTTGATATTGTTCTTCTGTAGAGAAGCTGATTAAACTAATAGTGCGTCCAGAAAAATTATTACTACAAACAATAATTTCTGCTTGATTTTCTGGTACACCTTTTACTTTATAAGCCCATTTACGAATGGCTTTAATAGCAGTTTCCACAGCTTCGGCTCCCGAATTCATGGGTAGCACTTTGGGTAAACCAGAAATCTTAGCAAGTTTCTCATAAAATCTTCCTAACTGGTCATTACGAAAAGCTCTAGAAGTTAAGGTTACTTTCTGAGCTTGCTCAATCATCGCTGCCAGAATTTTAGGATGACAATGACCCTGATTTAATGCTGAATAAGCAGAAAGAAAATCCAGATATTTTTTACCTTCTATATCCCATATCCACACTCCTTCTCCTTTAGTGATGACTACATCTAAAGGATGGTAATTATCAGCACCATATTGCTGTTCTAGTTCAATATAATCCTGTGTATTCATAGTGTTGAAGTTGGAAATTCCCAGAATTACGTTCGCTGCTTGCATATTTGCTCCTGATAGTTTTGAGAGGTTAAAATCAAACTAGAAAACATCTGAAAGACTACCAATTGAATGAGACATTCAACAGGTATGAGCTAATTTGAAAAATCTAGCTTTGTTCTTCGTTTTATAGTTCCTAATTCCTGGTTACTATTTACATGAAAGTAAAGACTTTACTTCCAAGATTAGTCATTAATGCCAAATCCAAGCGCTATTGTGTAGTGCTGATTTATTTTTTCTAAATATCTAAAATAGCCAGGAATTATTAACCAGCCATTTGCTCATCTTCCAGACACGCAACTTGTGTAGGACATATTTTGCCTACTTTTAGTGAAGAAAACCAGTTGCCCACTCTGTCTGAATGTAAAATTTTGCTGGCATAAAAACTAAATGTGTAGACTGTAACATTTCTAATGTTAATTTTGTCTTTATCCGCACCTCGCAGATAAAAAACAAAAGGTAATGAACAGGCAATGAGTATTCTAGCTTAGAGACTTTCATCTCCTTCATAGCTACACCCAAGTGCCGGATTTGTACTCTTGTTTTTTCCTTACTTCTGGTGGATAGCCCACTAAAAATTAAAGGGATAATTTAGTATATCACTGTTTACTAACAGAGCAATTATCAAATCTATTTTTGACCAAACTTTTTAGACAAATACCTGTTTTTTTCCACAAACTCATCTTGGTGTGTACTTTTACATCTGGCATAATTGCACCAGTTATAATAACTTTGTGGAGGTTGGCTGAAGTTAAATATTTTGCTCCAGTCAAATTGGCTTTTGTGAGGTTGGCTTTAGTGAAATTAGTCTGATTTAGATTTGTCTGACTCAAATTAGCTAAAGTTAGATAAGCCGATGTGAAGTTAGCATAACTCAAATCTGCTTGAGTTAGATTTGCTAATATCAGAAAAGATTTTTTAAAGTCAGTTCCACGTAGATCGACTTCACTAAAGTTAACATCCATCAAAGAAGATCTACTTAAGTCAGCCCAACTGAGGTTTACTCCTTTCAAATTCTCCCCTCTCATGTATATTCCTTGAAGGTTTACCCCACAGAAATTACGTTGTCCTGCTGCATACCTCTGCAATACTTCTTCTGCATCCATGCTTAATTTTTCCTCTATTAACTTTCTATTAAGTAGCGAAATGCTAAGAAGGACATCGGAATTTAGGCAAATTTTGATAAATTATGATGGCCGATTTACAATATTTATAGTTACAGTTAATTTACTTCATTTTAAAAATAAGTTTTAATTTAACTAGATCAGTTCTAATTATCCGATTACTTCTGTTTGTTGAGATTTTTAGTAAGTTGCAAAATCCAGTTTGGAGTCTCTGCATTTTCCCAACCAGCAGGGCGTTTTGAAATATACCAACCAATTGAACCAACAATTGTAGCTAGTAAAAAACCACCAAGTATTATTGCTAACAAAGAGATTTGGATATATTTTGTATATGTAGGATTAGTTGTTATCTCAATGAGGACAAACATTTCAAATTTAATTTCCTGTAAATACAGTTACTATAAGGATATAGCATTAATAAATGCTAGTTAGTCTTAACTAATAATGACTAAAAAATAAAGTTATTTCTTAGCTAAAAATATTTGAGTAAAAAAATCATTATTAATATTTTTTTGTTAAATATCCTTAACTAGCTATAAAAAAAAGTTATTTTTTACATTGCTATCAAATGTAGATTATCATTAAATTCCCAAACTCTCAATGCTGGGGTGGGGGATGAAAATGTCGAAGATTATTTAAGAGCCTATGCCAGAAAAAAATAAACAACCAGAAAAATACAGCCATCTCTCAAAAAATAACGACACTCATTGAGTGAGAGAAAATAGTGAAATTGCCGCATACTCTTACACTGAGTCTCAACGGTTCACTTTTGTGCTTTAGTCCTGAGTAGGTCTTTCAAAGCCATCATGTCTCACTTTCTTGAAACGCCAACTCCAACGAAAACGGTAGACACCTAGGATTAACTCTTCATGAGAAGAGCGGTTGGTTACTTCATCTGGCTAATCCATTGAGCAACAGCGTCACAAATGTGGATACTACCTCTTGTGCTGAATTTTTTTCTGGAAGTAGAATCTTTGATTCATAAGCAATAGAAATCGCTGCTACGCCATGTACCAATGCCCAAATTGTTTTGGTTATTTCGTGAGGATTGCCCGCAATCAGCGTTCCGTCTTTCTGTCCTGCTTGGACAATTTTAAATAATTGATCTAGGGATGCCTGTGAAACCTCGATTAAACTTGGATACTTCTCTGGATTGTAGTAACAGAACATTATTTGTAAATGATTTGAATGCTGTAATGCGAAGTTAACGTATGCACTGCTAGCAGCAATCAACTGTTGTTTAGTATCTTTGCTAACTTCATTTATCGCTGTTTCTACTTGCATTGACAGCAAACGAAAACCTTCTTCTGCGATCGCTGCTAAAACCGCCTCTTTATCTGCAAAGTGCATATACGGAGCGTTATGGCTGACTCCTGCTCTTTGAGAAATCTTCCGCAAACTCAAACTATGAGCGCCTTCTTCTGACAGAAGTTCTGTTGCAATTGCAATTAATTTGTTACGTAAATTACCGTGATGATATTTATCTTTTGGTTTCATAGGTCATATTGACAGTGACAATATTTAATGTCATATTGGCAATGTCAATATAATACTTTTCCACGACAGTTTTGTCCTTTGTGTCTCAAATGTTGCCAAATCTCGATCAAAAGGCAAAAAATATGCTAGGGAGATTGCTTCGCTTGATGTTTGTGGTTGGTACAGTTGGGCTAGCAGGATCTTTTGCTTGTGCGACGAGTGTCACTTCGCAAAATTTATTGGCTGAAAATCAGACAACTCCATCAACTTCTAGTCGTATCCTTCAGATTAATTTCAAATACAACAACTCCACGTCTGACTTTAGAAAGCAGATGAAGGATGTTGCGCCTCGTATCGCCAAAGCACCAGGACTACGCTGGAAAATTTGGTCAATTGATGAAGGTAACAAAGAAGCTAGTGGGTTTTATCTGTTTGAAGATGAAAAATCTCTGAACAACTATGTCGAAAATATTTTCAATGTTGGAATGAGAAATAACTCAGCAATTAGTAATATCGTAGTCAAAAAATTCAATATTCTTGAAGATCCTACGATCATTACACGAGGACCTATCAGTCAGCTTAAATAATCTCAAAAACTTGCATACTGCATTGTATCTAACCAGATGAGAGAGTCATATGAAGTTTAGTAATACTGTCACAACGTTTGCCACACCTGAAAGAATTTGGGCGATTTGGACTGATGTAGATAATTGGTCAGTATGGGATACCGAACTGTGTGATTCATATCTTGAGAGTCCTTTTAAGCTTGGTGCGATAGGTAAATTAACACCGAAAACAGGTACAACTTCTAAATTTACAATTTCGCAGTTTAGCCCAGGTAAGAGTTATACATTCACAATTCAGTTACCATTTTGCAAGTTAAATGTACATCGCTACTTGAGTATCTATGCAGGTAGTACATCATTTACTCATGAAGTGTCATTTAAAGGAGCCTTGGCATTTTTATTTGGTTGGCTTCTCGGCAAAAAGTTTAAAAAAGTTTTACCGAGAGTGATGGAGAATATCAGAGAAATAGCTGAAGCTGAAAGTATTGGACAAGGTTACTTAGAAAAAACAGCAGACTAATCTATTTCACATTAATCACAATGCGTATAAATCCTGTAGAGATGTTGCAATACAACATCTCTACTAAAAAATATCAGCCGGATCTGCTTGTTTGAGTTTTCTCACAGCTGTTGCACCTGAAACAAAACACATAATAACAGTTGCTATCAGCACAAAACCAGCTCTATCTATTGTCATTACGATAGGTAAAAGTGTAGCTTTTTTCGCAAATTCGTACTGAATTATAGAAATTAAAAAACCCGGTATGTAGCCTAAAATTGCAATTAATAATGCTTGCTGTAAAACTATAGATAAAAGGTATCTTTGTTGATAACCAATTGCTTTTAAAGTGGCATATTGCGGTAAATGTTCCGAAACGTTGGTATAGAGAATTTGATATACGACTACAACACCTACAACAATTCCCAATCCTACCCCTAAGTTAAAAATAAATCCAATAGCTGTACTAGTTTGCCAGTAATTTTTTTCAAAAGCAATCAATTGTTCTTTTGATAATACTTTTACATCTTTAGGTAAAAAGTTTTTTAATTTTTCTGTAAACTCTTGGACATCATATCCTGGTTTTAATTTGATTAAACCAATATCAATTAATCCTTTATAACGAGAGCTAAAAATCCTTAAGAAGTTAAGATGACTGGTGACTAAATTTCCATCAGAACCAAAAGATGTACCTAGATTAAATAGTCCAACTACTTTAACCCGACGATTTGAAGAACGATTACCAATTTCTGTTTCTACATTACCTTTTTGCTCAAAATCTGCAACCACAGGCCCGAATTCAGCGCGAGAACTGCGGTCAAATAAAACCACATTTGGAATTTTTAGTTTGTTGATATTTTCCTCAACTCCAGCAAAATCTACGACCTGATAGCGAATATCAAAACCAATCACAAATATATTCCGCCAATAGTCTTTAGTTTCAGGATTTTTCCATTGACCAAAGCCTAAATATATCGGTGCAACATAATTAACTTCTGGAAATGCTAAAGACTGAGATAAACGTCGTTCTGGAAAACTTTCCATAGCAATTAAAGCTGTAGAACGAGGACTAATCAAAAAACAATCCCCTTGCAAACCTTGGTGCAAACGAACAGCACTGTCAAATAAAGCATCTCGAATACCTAGTTGGATGAAGACAATTACTACAGCAAAAACCACTCCTAATAAAGCAATTATTAATCTGGCTTTTTGATATCTAAGTTGCAACCAAGCTACTGGAATTTTTTTGCTATGCATCATGTTTGGATTTAAAATTTACAACAACCTAAAAATAGATAAACGTAAGATTTATTTTGTTTGTTCTTTGAAAATTTATAGATAAAAAAGGTGTCAATTTTATGGTGATTCAGTATTAATCATGACGTTGACTTCTAAATTAGTTAGGTTAGCAACTTTTTGGCTATCTTGTGGAGACAGACGAATTTTAACTTCGACAACTCTAGTATCTGCATCCGCAACAGGATCGGTTCCTAAAGCATTTAAAACGCCAACTTTTAAACCAACTTCATCGACATTGCCTTTCAGTTCTTCGATTAAGCCACCACTGGTAACAGTTGCTTGTTGACCAAGACGAACTTTACTAATATCGGTTTCGTAAACTTCCGCGATCGCATACATTTGTTCTGTCTGGCCTAACTCGATAATTCCATCATTGCTAATAACTTCACCAGCCCATGTGTGAATTTTTAAAACTTGTCCATTTTTAGGCGATTGCACATAAGCCAAATTTAAATCTGCTTGAGCTTTTTTCACAGCAGCCTGGGCATTTTCTACCTCTGATTCTGCCACACTGACATCTACAGTGCGGACTTCTGCGGTGGCATTTAGAGTTGCTTTGGCTTCTTCAACTTCCTTTTTTAAGGTTGCTAATGTGCGATTGAAATTGGCTTGTGCTTCTTTGACTTGTTCTGTTCTAGTACTAATAATTTTCTGTAAATTAGATTCGGCTTCTACAAGTTGTTCTTGAGCAGTATTGTTTTGTAAACAAGTGCTATCTCGTTGAGAAGCTGAAACTACTCCTTTTTGATACAAAGAATTATAGCGATCGCATTCAGTTTGAGCATATCGGAATTCAGCTTGAATCCTCTTAATGGTTGCGGCTTGAGAATTTTTTTCTCCTTGTAACTGAGCTGCTAAATTGGCAATAGTTGCCCTTTGAATTGTGAGTTGGCCTTCTAGTTCTGCTCTTGTTTGTTGATATTTTGCCGTTTGAGCTTTGATATCTCCTGTTTTCGCACCTGCTTTAGTTTGCTCTAGTTTAGCTTGAGCAACATTAACTTCAGTTTTTGCCTGTTCCAAAGCTGCTTGCAGACGTTCTTGGTTATCTAGAATTGCCACTACTTGACCTGTTTTTACCTTGTCTCCTTGTTTGACAAGTAGCTTTGCAACTCGTACACCTTCACCTTGTATAGAAGTAGGAGCAGATAGCTTAATTACTTCTCCTTTAGGCTCTAGATATCCTCTAGCAGCAACTGCACTAGGACTTGCTTGAATTTTATTATTAGCTGCAATAGCCTGTTGCGATCGCTTTTGATTTTCTAGTTGATTATTTAAAACTAAATAAAACGAAGTAGCACAAGTAGCTAAAGCCGCAGCGCCTAAAATTACAACAAATCTCCAGTCTACAGGTTTTGTAAAAAACTGATATTTCATAATTTAATTTAAATCTCTAAAATCTACTTTTACAAAAGTGGTAATTTAGGAAAGAGGTGTATTTGCGAAAAGCTATTTTTTACAAATACACCTCTATATTTTTACGCTCGATTAATACACCCAAGGCAATAAACGACGAGTGCGTTTTTTATATGTCTCGTATGCATTATTAAAAGCTTGCAGCAATATTTTTTCTTCAACTCGGCAGCGAAAATCATGAGCTAAAAAGTTAGCAATTACTTGCAGTAAAAATCCCAGTCTTGGAACAATTAGAAACGAGCCAAAGAATAGAAGTTGAAAAGCGAAGTAAAGTGGATGTCTAACGAAACTATAAGGTCCTTTGGTCACAAGTTGATGACCGGGATCGATGTGGGGAAATAACCGCCAACTGCGAAAAACCCAAAAAGACCATACTTTCACAATTAATGCCAAACCAAGAATAGCAATTCCTAGAGCTTGAATCGGAAAAGTCGGTTGAAATACAAAAAATCCTAGCGCATCGGGATTTGCCCACCAAATTGCTAGCAAAATGTAAAAAATACCGTAGGTAGCACTGGTGAGAAATAGTGCTGGCGGGCCTTGAGGAGTGATGGATGACTCATTAGCAACTGGTTCTTTTGTGGAGGTGTCAACAAATGACTCTGGGTTATTGAGTTTGCGCCGTCTAATGATAGATGCATTGACAATTAGTAGCCAATACAGTGAATGAACCAAGCAGATAATGGCTTTGACATCTACTTGTGGTAGTTGTTCTGGGAAAGCCACTGCAAACTGAAATTGTGTCATTAGTTCCACAAGTTAACTCCTAAAGTAACGTGAGTTCTGTCAAATAACTTTCTAGTCTCTGCATTCTCCGTACCTCTATGGTTAAAAAAAGAGTTTTTAAACCACAGAGACGCAGAGGACACAGAGAAATTGATAGGGTTAGTTGTATCTTTCTGGCTGCCAGTTGTTCATAACTGCTAGACAAGCCCTCAATTGGGTTGCCAATGTTTGCACATCTGGTTCTCTGACCATCGTGTAGTGGTTGCCTGGAATCCAACGCACTTCCAGATTGGTGAGTAATTCGTGCCAATCTAAAGCTGGGTTGGTGGGATTTTCTGGTGGTTGGTTTTCTGCCCGCAGCAGTGTTGCTAGCCCCTCGTAGGGACGCGGTGTGTAGGATTCGATCGCTCGCATATTGCATTTGAACACCTCGAACAAGTAGTTGACTTGTTCAACTCCGGCATCTGGCGGAACTAGGTGCAGTAGTCTGGCTTGTTCTAGAATGTAGTTCAATTGTTGTGCGGTATCTAGCTGCTGCAACTGCTGCAATCTAGTAGCATCAACATCAAATCGACCTTCTAAGTCTTGGATAAACCAAGCTGCTAAGGTGGCTTCGTCCAAATCTTCGCCAGATAAGGGTGCGGGACAGTCGATAAGTACCAGCATATTGACTTCTTCACCTTGCTGGCGCAATTGCTGGGCAATTTCTAGGGCTGCAATTCCCCCGAAAGACCAGCCACCTATAGAGTATGGCCCTTGTGGTTGAACGGTGCGGATGGCTGCAATATAATAAGCCGCCATATCTTCAATAGTGGTGAACGGTGGTTGTTCTCCATCCATCCCCACAGCCTGGAGACCGTAGAACGGCTGATCTGCACCCAAGCGACGGGAGAGATCCATATAGCAAAGCACATTACCGCCAGCTGGATGAACGCAGAAGAAAGGCGGCTGAGAACCAGAGGGCTGGATGCTGACTAAAGGCGACCAAGGCACTGAACTATCTGACGATTGGCGCAGAGTCCGCGCTAAATGCTCAACAGTCCCGCCTTGGAACAACGTAGACAAGGGTAAATTCTGAGCAAAGAGTTTGTGAATTTGCGTCATCAAGCGCACAGCTTGAATAGAAGTTCCACCCAGTTCAAAGAAATTATTAGTAATACCTACCTCCGGCAAGTTCAAGATTTCTTGCCAAATTTGTACAAGTTGTAACTCTAAGCTGTCTCTGGGTGCGACAATTGCCCCTAAATCTGCTTGACTTTGTTCTGGGTCAGGTAAAGCACGGCGATCGACTTTACCGTTGGATGACAAGGGCAAGCTGTCCATAAACATGAACATTGAGGGAATCATGTATTCTGGTAACTTTTGGTGGAGGTAGCTACGCAATTCTAATGAAGTAATTGATTGCTCCTGCTCGAAAACGATATAAGCTACCAGTTGCTTGTCATCCCGTTGTTTGCCAACGGCTGAAACAACAACAGAACGGATGGCTGGGTGTTGCTGCAAGACAGTTTCAATTTCGCCTATTTCTATCCGATAACCGCGAATTTTAACCTGAAAATCAATTCTTCCTAAAAACTCGATGTTACCATCCGGCAGATAGCGCCCCAAGTCTCCGGTGCGGTAAAGACGCTCTCCCGTCCGGGGATGCTGAATAAAGCTGGCTTGGGTCTTGGCTGCATCTCGCCAATATCCCTGGGCTAAACCGATACCACCAATGTAAATTTGTCCTGGAACCCAATCAGGACGGGGTTGCAAGGCTTCGTCAAGGATGTGGAAGCTTTGGTTACTCAGGGGTTTACCGTAGGGGATGCTAGTCCAGCTAGGGTCAATTGTTTCGATAGGATAGAAAATTGACCAGATGGAAGCTTCCGTGGCTCCTCCCAAACTGATTACTCGGACATCGTTACCCAAAGAGTGAATTTGCTCCGGTAGAGTTACCGGAATCCAATCACCGCTCATCATCACCAACCGGAGGGAAGACGGTAAGCGATCGCTGCGATCGCCTGCATATTCGACTAACAATTTCATTAACGCTGGTGCAGAGTTCCAGATTGTCATCTGTTCCCGTTGGAGAACATTTAGCCAATGCGCCGGATCGCGGCTGCCTTCAGCATCGGGCATGATAATTGTACCACCAGCTGCGAGCGTTCCGAAGATGTCATACACTGACAAATCAAAGCTCAAGGAGGAAATGGCAAATACCCGATCCTCTGCTGTCACGCCAAACCGTTGATTGATATCGAGGATGGTGTTGGCTGCACCGCGATGGTCGATGGTGACACCTTTGGGTGTGCCAGTTGAGCCGGAAGTGTAGATGACGTAGGCTAAATCTTCTGGGGTTTGTATTGATGGTAAAGGTTGACTGGTAGAGTCTTGTATCAGGGTTGAATCATCAATTGTTAGCCATTTGACTTGAGTGGCGAAGCTGAGATTTGCTTCTAGCCGAGGTTGGGTAAAAGCGATCGCTACTTCAGCGTTATCGAGCAGCCAGTTAAGACGTTCTTGGGGTAGGCTGGGGTCGATTGGTAGGTAAGCTGCACCTGATTTGAGGATTCCCAAAACAGCGACTAACTGCTCCCAACCTTTTTCCATCACCACGGCTACCAACTGATTGAGACGAGCGCCTAAGTCTCGCAGTTGTCTACCGATGTAGTTAGATAGGCGATCGAGTTCGGCGTAAGTCAAAGTCAATTGAGAAGCAGCGATCGCTAATTTTTGTGGGTGTTGAGTTGCCTGTTCAACAAACAACTCATGCAACAGCTGGGTGGGAATGGTAGTGTTGGTAGCATTGACAGCTGCTCGTTGTTGTAGTTGTGCTTCGGGTATCAACCATTCTGTGGTAGTCTGCCAAGTATTGTCTGACTCAGCCAAACGATGCAGTAGCAGTTGGTAAGCATCAAACATTTGGGCCATTAAATCAGGGGGAAAAGCTTCTTCTACAGCATCCCAATTCAGGAGCAAAGCGCCGTTTTCTTCAACAATTTGGTGATCGAGGAGGACGAAAGGCGTTTGCAACAAGCCATTACAAATTACCTGCCAATCCTGCTCACCCGCAGCATTAGTTTGAGTATCGCGGTTTCCCAAACCCAAAGCACTGGCAAAGGTACAAGGCATTGCGGCTCTAGCAGTTCCCCCTTGCATCCGGTTGAGTTCGCCCAATACTTCCACACCAGTCACCGCAGTATGTTCCAAATCACTCCACAACTGCTCTTGTAAGCGTTTGGCTTGGGCGGCGAAGCTTTCGCTTTGGGTGTGGTCAACTGTCAGCAGTAGAGTAGAACTACAGTTACCTAAAACCTGATACACCTGTGGATGCAGTGGTTCGCGGTTAAAGTAGAGAATGTTAACTGTGAGTTTTTGGTTTTTGCTCCAAGTGGTGAGGATGGTGGCATAAGCAGCACAAATCGCAGCCGCCGGTGTTAGTCCCAGCTGACTGACTCGTGTTTTGAATTGCTGCCAAACTGCTGGTGCTAGTTGTCCTTGCCAACGGGTAAAAGTGGGTTTCTCAATAGCACTCGGACTTTTGGCTAGGGGCAATTCCGGGGCTGGGGGAATTTCAGATAACCTTGGCCACCAGTAATCACGAGCTTTTTGGTAGGCTGCTGTTTGACGGCGTTGATTCAGTGTCAGGATGTAATCTCGGAAAGAGAGATTCAGGGCTGGTAACTGTGCTTGGGGGTTGAGATAAAACTGATATAAATCTTGGAAGACAAACCCACCACTTAAAGCATCGCAGATTAATAAACTAATGCTGATGTGGAGTTGCGATCGCTCCTCATCCAATAACTGTACCCGCACCTCAAATAAAGGATATTTATCAAGTGACGGGCCATTATCCTTCATTTGCTGGCGCATCGCTGTTATTTGCTCCTCCGCCTCTTTTTGACCGCGTAAGTCGATGACTTCCACAGCAAAGGGAGGCACAGTTTCGAGAATCTGCTGTTGGGCATCCGGTAAAATTACCGCCCGCAGCATCTCATGACGCTCAATTAAACGTTGCCAAGCTAAATTCAATCGCTCGATGTCAAGATTAGTGACGGCAAATTCTACGTAGAAATGAGCAGACACGTTACCCAAATCGAAAAAATTGCTACCACCCAAAGCATAAGCTTGTTGTAAGTCAGTGAGCGGGAATGGCTGATAACGTTCCTCTGGAGCATGAACTAGGGTGAATTCTGCCGTTGAAATGGGCGTTTGCAAAATTGCCAGCAATTCTAACTTGTGAGCAGTCAAGCGATCGCGTAGTTCTTCAGTCAACACACCTTTGGGGGCACGAAAACGCAATTTGTCGCCTTCAGCCCACAAATACACTCCATTTTGCGTCAAATCATCCAGAAGTTGACTCGCGCTCATAGTTCGCCGTCCTCCCATTCTTGATTATTGGTAGCTAATTCAACAGGTTTAAGAGAATCGTTCCTCAACTGAGGAGATACAATTTCTTGTGTAATTTGAGTGAGTACTTGTGCAGATAACTGGGCAATACTAGGGCCTTGAATGAAGCGAATCATCGGTAAATCAATGCCCAAATCGTTTTTGAGTGTGTTCTTTAACTCCACCGCCACTAAAGAATCTAGTCCTTGGCTGTTGAGGGGCTGATGGCGATCGAGTTTCGAGGCTGGCATTCGCAGCACCCTAGCTACTTGTTCGTGGAAGTAGGTTTCTAAAAGTAGTTGACGCTCATCTGATGGAGTTGCTAAAAGTGCTTGACGGGAAAGGAAATTTGTGCTTTTTTCAGTCTCGATTTCTCCAGAGTTACTAAAGACCTCCGTCAGCAATTGAAACAAAGGCATCTTGATAACGGCTGGATTAGCACGCAAGACTTTCGCCCAATTGATGGGAATCACACCTAATTGTGCGGTTTTATCCGTTAGCAGGTGTCCTAAAATCTCTAAGCCTTGCTGTGGGGGAATGCTACTAAAACCCAGAGATGCCATGCGATCGCCCCGATTTGCCTGGGCTGCTGCTAAACCTACTTCTGCCCACGCACCCCAGTTGATACTGAGTGCAGGCAGATTTTGACTTTGCCGATAATGAGCTAACCCATCTAAAAAGGCATTGGCCGCCGCATAGTTTCCTTGTCCGGCGGAACCCAGGAGTGAAGCAGCTGAAGAAAAAAGCACAAAGAAATCTAGGGATTTATTGAGGGTGTGTGTGTGGAGATTCCATGCCCCTTCTATCTTGGGTTGCATGACTTTGTGCAACCGTTCCGGTGTTAATTGTAAGAGAATGCCGTCATCCAAAACAGCAGCGCTGTGAATTACACCCCGCAATGGTGGCATATCTTGGTCTAATTGAGCGATCGCTCTAGCTACTTCCTCAGCCTGACTGATATCTGTTTGAAGCACCTTAATTTTTGCTCCAGCAGTTTCCAGAGTTTGTAAAACTTCTAAGGTTTCAGGTGTTGGCTGACTTCTCGCCATCAGTGCCAAATATCTAGCTCCTCTCTCCACCATCCAAGTAGCTACTTGTAAACCTAGACCCCGCAAACCTCCAACGATGAGGTAGGTTGCTTGGGGGTGGAAGTTTGGTAGTTCTGAATAGCTGGGTAAATATCGCTTCAGTCTGGCAACGTAGGACACATCCCCACGCAAAGCGATTTGATTTTCTACATCGTCTGCTTGTAGTAGCTGTAAAAGTGATGCAATTTCTGATGGTTCAGGTATTGCTGCTAAATCCACCATTGAGCAACGCCAGTCTGGATGTTCTTGAGCAATGACGCGTCCCAGTCCCCACAGAGGCGATTGGGCAATACTAGGACTCGAATCTACAGGCTGTGCGCCACGGGTAACTAGCCAGAGACGGGGTGTATTTTCCCATTCTGCAAGTGCTTGGACTAAATGGAGAGTGCTGATACATCCCAAATTGCGATCGCCAAGTGGACGATCTCCCATATTGTCACCAGCTAATGAAGCTATGGTAGTCAATTCTGCTGGAGTGATATCTAAACTCCACAGATGCACCACTCCCAAGCATTCACCAGACAAAGTTTGTAAAAGTTGCTTGAAGTCATCTAAACAATTTGGCTGAATTTGATAATGCTGTGAATCCTGTTTTTGATAAGTTTCACCTGCAAAAGCCAAGATGCAATTTTCGCCTTGCTGCTGCAATTGTTGGCTGAGATTCTCTCCAATTCCCTGTCTATCTGTCAATATCAGCCAATAGCCTTGATTTTGTTCGCTGCTTCTTGGCGCTGTGTCCTTGGGTTCTAAAAGCCGTTCCCAGCTAATCTCATAGAACCAATCGCTAGAATTATTTTCACTTTGACTATCAAGTTTCTGAATACGCAAGCATTCAGCATCTAATATCCGTTGTCCTTGTTCGTTGAACAGGACTAACTCAGCAGCAAAGGCATCTGTTTCTACTACAGGTTTTAACTGCAAGTGTGCCCATAAACCTGCTGCATCCGGTTGCTGATAAATTCGGAGTTTGTCTAGACGTACTGGCAAATAAGCTCCTTCTGCCTCAGCATCAGGGTTAGCTAAGGGAGTGGCCAAAGCTATCACCTGAAAACAGGCATCCAAAAGAACAGGATGAATTTGGTAGTTGGCGATTTCTGCGTGTAAAGATGCTGGTAAATGGATGCGTCCGAGGGCTTCCCCTTCGCGTCGCCAGATTTGCTCTATGCCTTGAAAGCTGGCTCCATAAAGCAAACCTTGTTCCGCCATTTGTTGATAGTGCTGTGTGCTAGAGATAACTTCCTGACAACGGGCTTGAATTTCTGCCACCGTTGCAGAAGTAGCGGCTGTGATTTCCCCGTCGCCTCGACGCACTGTACCACTGACATGATGCCGCCATTTTGCTTGTGTGTTTATATTAGGACGGCTGTAACAATCAAATGTGAAAGTGTCTGGTGTATTTCCTGGTTGCAAGCAAATTTGTACAGTCTGAGTTTCTGTTTCGGGAATGAATAGACCTTGTTGAAAGTGCAAAACTTCTAGGGTATGTTTACCTGCGCCAAATATCTCAGCCGCAGCAGCTAATACCATTTCTACATAAGCTGACCCCGGTAACACCATCACACCCTGTACCCGATGGTCATTGAGGTAAGGAAGCGATCGCAAATCCAATTGTGTTTGCCAAATCCGCATTTCTGGCAGGTGTGCCAGACTGGGCAAGGCTTCCCCCAATAACGGCTGTCGTGATGTTCTTGGTGGTAAAGAATTGCTACCTTCTAACCAGTAGCGTTGATGTTGCCAGGGATAAGTCGGTAGTAAAACGCACCTTCTATTTTCTGGATAAAAAGCCTGCCATCGTGGTTGATAGCCCAAGGTGTAGAGGCGACCTAGTTCGCTGAGTAAAAAATAACGCTCTTGTCGCTCTCTGTGCATAGAGGCAAGGACAATTCCGGCTTTGCCTGTGTGCTGCAAACATTCTTGAATATTCTGGGATAAGACGGGGTGAGGGCTGACCTCAACAAAACAGGTGTATCCTTCATATACCAAGTTTTCAATTGCTTGACTGAATTGCACAGGCGATCGCATATTCCGCCCCCAATAAGCAGCATCCCAATTTCGTCCTTGGCTACTGGTTCCGGTAACTGTGGAGAAGAGGGGTAATTGGGCAACTTGCGGTTGCAGTCCTGCCAAAAGGTTAACCAATTCCTCGCTGTAAGGCTGCATCTGTGGACAGTGAAAGGCATAATTGACACGCAACAATCGACAGAATATTTCCTGGGCTTGTAGTTGTTGGCACAAAGTTTCTAGGGCAGTCGCATCACCAGCAACGACGGTAGAAGTGGGGCTGTTGATAGCTGCGATCGCCAAACTAGGAAATTCCTCTAGCCAGGGTTTCACTTCTTGCCAAGGCATCCCGATGGCTGCCATTTTGCCTTTGCCTGTAGCCTGCTGCATCAAGGATGCCCGTTGCACAACAATCCGCAAAGCTGTTTCTAAACTAAAGACACCTGCTACATAAGCAGCAGTGATTTCACCGAGACTATGACCCACAACCGCCGCAGGTTCAATGCCCCAAGAACGCCATAAGGCAGTCAGGGCAACTTGAATCGCTAAAATGGCGGGTTGGGCAACTTCAGTATCTTGGAGGCGAGAAATATCCTCTGGTGCTGCTAGTTCTGAGAGTAGCGACCAATGAGTGAGGGATTTTAAAATGCGATCGCACTCTTGTATAGTCTCTCGAAACACAGGCTCTTGTGCCAAAAGTTGCCGTCCCATCCCTATCCACTGCGCCCCTTGTCCAGAAAACACGAAAACCAAGCCAGATAAATCATCTGAATGTTGGTCACTCGGTACTAAGTTAGGGTGAGATTCACCTTCTACAAAAGCGTCAAGTGCTGCTATCAATTGCTCGATAGACTGACCTACCAAAGCGATGCGATGCTTGTGATGAGGACGGCGCAGACTAGTAGTATAAGCAATATCTAGCAAGTTAGTTTTACCTGGAAGAAAAGCTCGGTAAGCTTGCGCCATATCCAAGAGTGCGGCGGGATTTTTAGCAGATAGAGGTAAAAGATAATCTTTTACTGATGCTAAAGCTGGCTCTGTGGGCAAAAGCGGTGCTTCTTCCAGTATCACATGAGCATTTGTACCGCTAAAGCCAAAGGAACTTACCCCAGCAATGCGTCGTTCTGTGCCACTATTCCAGGGGGTAAGTTCTGTGGGAATCGAAATCGGCAGATTCCCCCAAGAAATATAAGGATTCAATTTTTGGAAGTGGAGATGGGGCGGAATCTGCTGATGCTGCATTGCCAGGACAACTTTGATTAAACCTGCCACACCAGCTGCTGATTCTAAATGCCCAATATTGGTTTTAACTGAACCCAAAGCTAGGGGATGATTTGGCGATCGCCCTTCACCCAAAACAGCCGCCAGTGAACTCACCTCTATCGGGTCTCCCAAAGGCGTACCTGTACCGTGAGCTTCCACATAACTGATTTGATGCGGCTTCACTCCAGCGTTAGCTAAAGCTTCTCGTAACACTGCCTGTTGAGCAGGGCCGTTGGGTGCAGTCAAGCCGTTGCTGCGTCCATCTTGATTAACGGCAGAACCGCGAATTACCGCTAAGATTGGGTTGCCATCTGCGATCGCATCTGATAAACGTTTGAGAGCGATCGTGCCGCATCCCTCACCACGGGCGAAGCCGTCAGCATCAGCATCAAAGGTTTTGCAACGTCCCGTAGGCGATAAAGCGCGGGTGCGACATAGGGTAATGTTGTTGTCGGGAATCAACATCAGACTCACCCCACCCGCTAAAGCCAAGTTACATTCACCTGAGCGCAAACTTTGACAAGCTAGATGTACCGCCACCAAGGAAGAAGAACAAGCTGTATCCAAAGTGACACTCGGACCTTGCAAACCCAGCAGGTAAGAAACCCGTCCTGATACCACACTCATACTGTTGCCAGTACTGCTGTAGGCATCAATTACAGTGCCCTGTAACCGCGAGTAATCGGCATACATTACACCGACAAATACCCCTGTACGACTACCTGATAGTTGGTCTGGTCGTTCTCCTGACTGCTCTAGGGCTTCCCAACATACCTCTAAAAACAAGCGTTGCTGCGGGTCAATAAATGCGGCTTCCCTGGGAGAAATACTGAAAAAATCAGCATCAAATTTATCAACGTCATCAACGAAAGCACCGTGGCGAGTGTACATCTTGCCAGCAGCATCAGCATCAGGATTGTAGTAGGTTTCCAAATCCCAGCGATCGCCGGGAATTTCTTGCATTGCATCCACACCATCGCGCAAGCACTGCCAAAAAGTCTGGGGATTATTAACACCGCCAGGAAAACGGCATCCCATCCCAACGATCGCAATTGGTTCTGTCTTTTTCGATTCCAGGCGGTTCAGCTTGCCTTGCATTGTTTCTAATGCCAGTAAAGCTCGTTTTAAAGGGGATAATTCCTCAACTCGCTCGTTGCTTTTGCTCATCTCAGTTACCATCTATCAGTTCTAGTTTTTTCAGGAGTAGCAATTCTGTTTCTGCTTCCGACATCCTGGTTAAATCCTCCAGGGAAATTGATGGCTCACTCTCCTCAAGCGATGGTGCTGGTGATGAGTCCTCTAATTTGGATAACGACAGCACATCTTGGATTAAATGATTTACTAAAGTTTGCAGACTCGGATAATCAAATAACAATGTGGCTGGCAAGGAACAAGCCAAACTATTTTCAAGAACGTTTCGTAACTCCAGCGCCATGAGTGAGTCGAGACCCATTTCAATTAAAGGTTTGTCGGCATCGAGGTTTTGCCAAGAGTTGAGTCGCAACACTTTCGCAGCCAGTTTGCGGATGTGGGTTAGCAGCAAAGATTGTCGTTTGTCATCAGAAACTTGTTGCAATTTTTCCAGAATTGTGCTTGGGATAGTTTCTGATTTCTCTTCGGGTTGGGTATACTCAGCAAAATCTTGCAGCAGTGGCGGTACTTCACCAGGGCGATACTGTTTGAGGAAGGTTTGCCAATTGACAGGAATCACACCTACTTGTGGCATATCGGCTCGACTCAGCAACGACTCTAATATCTGTAATCCCTGTTCAATTCCAATCCGTTCCACTCCTAAAGACTGACTGTGGTTTAAGTTTGCTGCCATCCCTACTTCTGCCCAAGCTCCCCAGTTGATACTGAGTGCAGGTAGACCTTGAGAATGGCGGTAGTGGGCGAAGGCATCTAAAAAGGCATTTGCAGCTGCATAATTTCCTTGTGCGGCTGCACCCAACAAAGAGGCCGCTGAGGAAAACATCACAAAGAAATCCAGCGATATATCCTCAGTTAAATGGTGTAAATTCCAGGCTCCCTGAATTTTGGGAGCCATTACTGGAGTGAAATCTTGCCAGGTTTGCTGTAATATAATGCGATCCCTTAACACTCCAGCTGCATGGATAATGCCGCGTAGTTGAGATTTGTAGGGTGACAGCAGTTGTTTAACTTGGTTAAAATCGGTAATATCTGCCTCTATTACCTGCACTTGAACCCCTGCCTGTTCCATCTCTTGAATAGCATCCAACGCAGTTGCAGAAGGCGAACGACGACCGACTAAAACTAAGTTTTGTGCCCCCTGCTGACACATCCAACGAGCAACTTGTAACCCTAGTGCGCCTAGTCCGCCAGTAATTAGATAAGTAGCGTCGGCAGAAAATGTTACAGGTTGTGTTGATACTTGAGGCTTTGCCCGAACTAAACGAGCCACATAACGTTCATTGTTGCGAAAAGCCAGATGATCTTCTGACTCTGGTTGTAAGATATCCGCCAGTACTAATGCTGTCTGTTCTGGAGAATTATCAATATCAATATCTACCAAACCGCCCCAAATTCCTGGATACTCAATGGCAATTACTCGCCCCAGTCCCCACAGAGGCGCTTGAGTCAGACTGTTCATTGTCAATTCATTACCAACAGGTTGACTGCCTTGGGTGAACAGCCACAATCGTGCTTGGCAGTTTGATAATTTAGATAAAGCTTGCAACAGGTAGATAGTACTACCGCAACTCGTTAGATAGTCTGTTTGTTCGGTTTCTAGCAGACTCCAGAGATGAATAATACCGTGCAATGGTGCATTCTCTGACCCCACATCTTGCAAGAGTTGATGGAAATGTTGCGGTTGACTGGGGTCGATTTGAAACTGACTTTCACCAATTTGTTGATAGATTTCACCAACAGAAACAAGGATGCAAACTTTGCCTTGATGTTCTAATTTTTGTGCCAATGCTCTACCAATACCATTAGCATCGGTGAAAATTAGCCAACGACCGGGAATAACAGGTAATTGTTCTGATAATCTAGACTTTGGTTGCCACTGGATTTGATACAGCAATTCCTGAGTCGGTGCTTGGTTGGCTCTGAGCAAAGCTTGACGCGGTGCTTGCTTTAAGCAAAGCCCCTCAATGTAGGCTACTAGTTCTCCCGCTTCATTCAGCAGCCAGATATCACCGATGAACATTCCTGCTGTTGAACTTGTTTGAGAATTTAGCTTTCCGTAACACCACAAACGGCTGTTAAAATTTGGCGACTTACAAAAATAAAAGTGATTTATGCTGAAGGGTACGTAAACTTGGTTATCTCGTCGTTCTTGGGGTAAAGCAAAGCCTAAGAACTGAAAACAAGAATCGATTAATCCCGGATACAGAAGGTATGTGTTGATTTCAGCTGCAAATTCTTGGGGAAATTGCATTTGGCACAATGCTTCACCATCACACCGCCACATAGATTCTACCCATTGGAAACGCTGACCGAGTTGCAGTCCTTGTTCTCTAACTTGGGCGTAGAAATCTGAACCAGCTAGCATTTGCGAGCAACGCGCCTGTAACTCAGCCCAAGATAAAGGTTTATCAATATCGCCTGCATCTTGGCTGAGTCGTCCTGTAGCGTGTACCAACCAGTTATCTATTTGTTTATTAAAACTAAATAGTTCAAATTTATATTTACCTGCGGCTTCAGGTTGCAAAATAAGTTGTACATTGATAGTCTCGCGATCGCTAACCGTCAGCGCTTCCCTAAATGTAATGTTACTCAGCGAAATTGCCCCTGTTCCGAGAATTTCTTGACCTGCAAGCAATAGCATAGAAATATGCGAAGCTCCCGGTACTACCACCGTGTCATAAATTTGGTGGTCATCGAGGAAAGGTAAACTAGTTGTGTTCAGGTGAGTTTCAAAAACAATATCCTTGAGAGATGGCGATCGCAATTGATAACCCAATAAAGGATGCAGCAGTTTTTCGCTGATTTGTCTAACTATTGGCTTGCTGGTAGCAGTAGGCAACCAATAGCGTTGACGCTGCCAAGGATAATTCGGTAAAACCACCTTATGACGCAGGTAATCAGCCTCAAACCCTCGCCAATCAATTTCTACCCCAGCCACATACAACTGCGCCACTGAATCTAATAACTGCTGCCAATCTTCTTTATTTCTTCGTAGGGAAGCCAGCCATAACCCCTGTTCATCCAGCACCTCTGGACACTCACGCCGTGCCATCCCCAACAATGTTGGATGTGACCCCACCTCGACAAACACCTCATATCCAGCTTGATACAATGCCTGCATACTGGCAGCAAATTGCACACTCGCTCGGATATGTTCTACCCAGTAAGCCGCATTAGACATTTCCTTTTGTCTGACAATCTTGCCTGTGACATTGGAGACAATATCTAATTGCGGCTGTTGATATTTTACTGTTGCTGCCACTTGCTCAAACTTCGCCAACATCGGCTGCATTAAGGGCGAGTGGAAAGCATGGGATACTTGCAATTTTCTAGTTTCAATACCTTGGCTTTCTAGTTTTTGCAGTACTGAATTGAGTATCTCTAATTCACCAGATAAGACAATACTGTCTTCGCCATTAATCGCTGCAATACTCAATTGTTCGGAATAATCAGCAATTAACGGTGTAACTCGTTCTACTGTGGTGAATACTGCTGCCATTCCTCCACCTTGGGGTAAGGCTTGCATCAGAGAAGCACGTTGCACAATTAATTTCAGTGCGTCTTCTAAAGAGAAAATACCAGCAATGCAAGCGGCGACATATTCACCGACACTGTGACCTAAAACTGCTGTGGGACGAATACCCCAAGATAGCCATAGTTGGGCTAGGGCATATTCTAGAACGAATAATCCAACTTGGGTGTACGCGGTTTGGTCGAGGCGAGGATCTTCTGGGTTTTCCGAGAATATAACTTCAAGAATTGATTCTCCTAACAGTGGTTGCAATAGGGTGTCGCAGTCGTCAAGAGTTTGGCGGAAACTCGGCTGAGTTTCATACAGTTGTTTACCCATATTGCGATATTGCGATCCTTGTCCAGTGAAAAGGAAGGCAATTTTTTTGCTTTGTTGGCTGCTATATCCGTGATGAATACCGATGATTTCACTGTTGTCTAAATAGGCTTGCAACTTTTGTTGTATCTGCTGATGGTCATCGGCGATAATTGCGACGCGATGACTAAAGTGTGTTCTACCAATTTGTGAAGTGTGAGTGATATCACCAAAGGGAATTTCTGCGTGGGATGAGAGGTACTTGATGTAATTTTGAGCGAGTTGCTGTAAGGCTTGAGGATGTTTGGCTGACAGAGTTAATAGATGTAAAGGACGATCAATTAATTTTGAATTTTGAATTTTGAATTTTGAATTGTTAGGTGCTTCTTCTAATATGGCGTGGGCATTTGTGCCGCTAAATCCAAAGGAACTTACCCCAGCAATGCGAGTTTCACCGTTGGTTTGCCAAGGTGTAAGAGTTGTGGGAATTGTTAAAGGCAGTTCTGACCAAGGAATCAACGGGTTAGGTTGGTTGAGATGTAGATGGGGTGGAATTTGTTGATGTTGTAGTGCCAACACCACCTTCATCAAACCTGCAACGCCAGCAGCCGATTCCAAATGACCGATGTTGGTTTTGACAGAACCGATCGCCAAAGGTCGATCTGTAGTATGCTCTTTTGCTAAAGTAGCAGCGATCGCTTCTACTTCTATCGGATCTCCTAAAGATGTCCCTGTACCGTGGGCTTCAACGTAGCTTACTTGCTGTGGTTGTACTTTAGCATTAGCGATCGCTTGCCGAATCAAGTTTTCTTGAGCGATGCCGTTGGGTACTGTTAACCCACTGCTGCGACCATCTTGATTGACCGCACAAGCGCGAATTACTGCCAGGATTTTATCTCCATGGGCTTGTGCTTGAGAAAGGCGTTTGAGTACGACTATGCCACAACCTTCTCCTCGCACGTAACCGTTAGCTGCTGCATCAAAGGTTTTACAACGTCCATCTGCTGCCATCATTCTCGCTTTGGAGAACATGATGTTGGCTTCTGGTGTGAGAATCAGGTTGACTCCCCCGGCTAAAGCTAACTCGCACTCGCCGTTGCGGAGGCTTTGACAAGCCAGGTGAACGGAAACCAAGGAAGAAGAACAAGCAGTATCCAGTGCTACACAAGGCCCTTGCAAACCTAAAACAAAGGAAAGACGACCAACCATTGCACTAAAAGCGCTACCCGTTCCCTGATAAGCGTCAATTCCCTGTTCCCCCGCTTGGGCATAAAAGCGGGTGTAATCATTAGTAGTAACACCGACAAACACCCCCGTTGAACTACCCATAAGTTCAGAAGGAGGTTGACAAGCATTTTCTAAGGCTTCCCAACTGACTTCTAATAACAAACGCTGTTGAGGGTCGATGCTAATTGCTTCCCGTGGCGAGATCCCAAAAAACTCGGCATCGAATTGATCTACTTGCTTTAAAAAGCCACCGTAGCGGCTAGACATTTTACCAGGGCTATCTGGGTTGGGGTCGTAATAAGCATCAATATCCCAGCGATCGCTCGGCACTTCTACAATGGCATCAGTACCGTCCCGTAATATCTGCCAAAATGTTTCTGGATCGTCAGCACCACCCGGAAACCGACACGCCATACCAACAATTGCGATCGGTTCTGTTTTCGCCCGTTCCATTGCATCAATCTTGGCACGTAGTTCTTTCAACGCCAAAAGGGCGCGTTGGGATGGTGATAGCTGGTCGATACTTTCCATTTGGCTCATTTTGGTTTACAGAACAGAGGAGAGAAAGACTAAGGACAAATGACCAATGACTAATGACTAAATTCAATCAGGGAAGCTAATTCTTCATCAATCATGGATTCGACTTCTTCCTCCGAGAGTTGTTTGATTTGTGTTACCGTCATAGATTGGTTGGGATTAACTAATGTTGGTTTGGTTTCAGGCGGTATATTTTGGTTATCTAGGGTATTGACAAAATAACTTGCTAATGTATCGATGTTGGGATAATTGAATGTCAGTGTTGAAGGCAACGATTTACCTAAACTTTTTTGTAGGCGATTCCGAAATTCCACTGACGTGAGTGAATCCATGCCCATCGTTGCAAATCCTTGTAGGGGGTCGAGGGTTTGGGATGGGATCAAGCCTAAAATGCTGGTAAGTTCATCGCTAATGTGAGCAACTAACAGAGATTTCCATTCGTTAACTGGTGTTGCTTGTAGGCGTTGTTGTATTTCGGATGGCTGGTTTTGATGCTGTTGTCCATCCGAAAACAACTCCTGAAAGTAAGCAGGTTCTTGCCCTGTAGGAAAGCGTTGTAAAAACTGCGTCCAGTTAATGGGGAGTACAGTCACCTGACAAACTCTCTGTTGCAGGAAATGTCTAAGTAACTGCAAGGCTTGGTTTGGTGGAATCAAATCAATGCCCTCTGCCGCTAACCTTTGACCAAATGATGCTGCCATCCCGACCTCTGCCCACGGACCCCAGTTGATACTGGTAGCGACTAATCCTTGTTTTTGGCGGTAATGTGCTAAAGCATCTAAAAAGGCATTGGCAGCAGCATAGTTGCTTTGACCGGGCGCACCGAGTATGCAAGCTGTTGATGAAAATAGTACAAAGAAATCTAGGGGTTGATTCAGTGTCAGAGTGTGCAGATTCCACGCACCTTGGATTTTAGGAGCCATCACCCTAGCGAACCGTTCCCAGTTTTGTTGTAGCAGCATCCCATCATCTAGGACACCTGCTGCATGAATAATACCCCGCAATGGTGGTGTTTGCAGTGTTGTCAGTGCTGGCTGCAACTGTTCGGCTTGGGCAATATCTGCCTGTACTACTGTTATTTGCGTACCTGTTTGTTCTAACTCTCGAATTGTTGCTTGGGCGCTTTCGCTTGGAGAACTTCGACCGAGTAATACTAAATATCTTGCACCCTGTTCCACACACCAACGGGCAATTTGCAGACCCAAAGCACCAAGTCCGCCAGCAATTAAGTATGTTCCCTCTGGAGTGAATTTGAGGGATTTGGCGGCTACTGGTGAAATTTGACTACGCACCAAACGCGCAGTATGCCACTGTTGATGTCGCCAAGCAATGCGATCGCCTAAAATCATTGTTGGCAGTTTTGCCAGTAATAAAGCCGCAGCATCAGCTGGTGAACTGCTGGGGTCGAGATCCACCAAACCTCCCCAGATTTCGGGGTATTCCATTGCAATCACTCCACCCAAACCCCATAATGGTGCAGCAGCGATCGCAATTTCTCCAGAATGTTCTCCAATTACCTGCGTCCCTTGCGTCACCAACCATAACCGTGCTGATATTAACTGCTGACGCTTAGCTAGTGCTTGGAGCAAATCCAATACACTAGACACACATTGTTGAATATTTGTCAACTCTGTTAAATCTGCCTCTTTAGTATCATCCAAACTCCACAGATGTACAATCTGCAATGGTGACTGAGTTGGGATACCCTCTAGCAATTGGTCAAAGTGAGTGCAATCGCCTGAGAAAACTAAAGTATAAGTATGACCCTGTTTGGCTAACAGTTGCGCCAAGTTATCAGCAACGCCTGTGCGATCGCTTAAAATCAACCAATGAGCAAGTGCGATCGCAAGTGTTTTATCTGATGAGGTTTGGGGTTGCCATTGCACCTCATAAAGCCAATCTTGTAGTTCTACTGGAAGAGAAGTTGTCGTCGCAGTAGGTAGCCAATAACGTTGGCGCTGCCAAGGATAATTCGGCAAAATTACCTTATTACGAGCATAATCACTCTCAAACCCCTGCCAATCAATCTCTACCCCAGCCACATACAACTGCGCCATTGAATCTAACAAGTGCTGCCAATCTTCCTTTCCTTTTCGCAGCGAAGCCAGCCATAACCCCTGCTCATCCAATACTTCTGGACACTCACGCCGTGCCATCCCCAACAATATCGGATGAGGGCCAATTTCCACAAACACCTCATATCCTAATTGATACAATGCCTGCATACTGGCAGCAAATTGCACACTCGCTCTGATATGTTCCACCCAATACGCCGCATTTGACATTTCCTGTTGTCTGACAATCTTACCTGTGATATTGGAGACAATATCTAATTGCGGCTGTTGATATTTTACTGTTGCTGCCACTTGCTCAAACTTCGCCAACATCGGCTGCATTAAGGGCGAGTGGAAGGCATGAGATACTTGCAGTCTTTTAATTTCAATGCCTTGGCTCTCCAATTTTTGCAGTACTAAGTTTAATACCTGCAATTCACCAGATAAGACAATACTTTGTTCGCCATTAATCGCTGCAATACTCAATTGTTCGGAACAATCAGCAATTAACGGTGTAATTTGTTCTAATGTAGCAAATACTGCTGCCATTCCTCCACCTTGGGGTAAGGCTTGCATCAAAGAAGCACGTTGAACAATTAATTTCAGTGCATCTTTTAAGGAAAAAATACCAGCAATGCAAGCTGCAACATATTCCCCGACACTGTGGCCTACAACTGCTGTGGGACGGATACCCCAGGATAGCCACAGTTGGGCAAGGCCATATTCTATGACAAATAATGCAACTTGGGTGTATGCGGTTTGATTGAGGCGATCGCCTTCTAAGTTGTCACAGAAGATAACCGATAAAATTGACTCGCCTAGTAGAGGTTGCAGTAGGGTGTCACATTGGTCGAGGGTTTGGCGGAAACTTGGTTGAGTTTCATACAGTTGCCGACCCATATTGCGGTATTGTGAACCTTGTCCAGTGAAGAGGAAAGCAATTTTTTTGGTTTGCTGGCTGGTGTGTCCGTGATAGATACTGAAATCATCAGTATCACTCAAATAGGCTTGCAACTGTTGTTGCATTTGTTGATGGTCGGCGGCGATGATGGCGAGGCGATGCGGGAAATGAGTTCTGCCGACTTGAGATGTAAAGGTGATGTTACTAAGGGCTATATCCGGATGGGATGAAAGGTACTTGATGTAGTTTTGAGCTAATTTTTGTAAGGCTTGAGGATGTTTGGCTGACAGAGTTAATAGATGTAAAGGACGCTCAATTAATTTTGAATTTTGAATTTTGAATTTTGAATTGTTAACTGGTGCTGCTTCTATCACCACATGGGCATTTGTACCACTCAAGCCAAAAGAACTCACTCCAGCAATTCGAGTATTGTTTTCAGAATGCCACGGTTTAGCTGTGGTAGGAATAGCCAGTGGTAGTTCTTGCCAAGGAATATGGGGGTTAGGTTGCTTGAGGTGGAGATGAGGTGGAATTTTTTGGTGTTGTAGCGATAATATTACCTTGATTACACCTGCAACTCCCGCAGCTGCTTCCAAATGACCAATGTTGGTTTTGACAGAACCAACAACCAAAGGCTGCTCAAAAGAGCGTTGTTCGCACAAAACAGAAGCTAAAGCGTTAATTTCAATTGGATCGCCCAAGGGAGTCCCCGTACCATGTGCCTCTATGTAACTTACTTGCTGTGCTGCAACCCTACTGTTAGCTAGAGCCTGACGCAGTAGTTTTTGTTGTGCAGGGCCGCTGGGTACTGTTAGTCCACCACTAGGGCCGTCGTGATTGACTGCTGAACCTTTAATCAATGCGAGTATAGAGTCACCAGCCGCCACAGCATCCGACAAACGTTTAAGTACCAATACTCCACAACCTTCGCCTCTGGTATAGCCATCAGCTGAGGCATCAAAGGATTTGCAGCGTCCATCGGGTGCAACTGCACGCATTTTGGAGAGAAAAATATTCGTGTCTGGTGACAATATCAGGTTAACTCCGCCTGCTAGAGCTTGGTCGCATTCTCCAGAACGTAGACTTTGGCAGGCTAAATGTAACGATACTAGAGATGATGAACAAGCGGTATCTACAACTAAGCTCGGCCCTTGTAAACCCAGAATATATGAAAGGCGACCGGAAATAAAACTAAAACTGTTGCCTGTACCAAAGTAAGTGTCAATACTATTAGAGTTACCAGAATAGAGGCGTGAGTAATCGTTATTCATCACCCCAATAAATACGCCTGTTTGAGTTTGCGACAGCCGTTCGATACACTGTCCGGCATTTTCTAGAGCTTCCCAACTTACCTCTAGTAGTAAGCGTTGTTGTGGATCTGTACTAACGGCTTCTCTGGGAGAGATTTCAAAGAAGTTGGCATCAAACAGATCGATATCTTTTAAAAAACCACCATAGCGAATGTATGATTTTCCCTCAGCATCGGGATTTGGGCTGTAATAAGCTTCCGTATCCCAACGTTCTTGGGGAATTTCCTGAATGGTATCTACACCATGCTGGAGAATTTGCCAAAAAGCATCCGGGTTATCGGCTCCCCCAGGAAAGCGACACGCCATCCCAATCACAGCGATGGGTTCTGTTTTAGCACGCTCGATCGCCTCCAACTTACCACGCATTTCTTTTAATGCCAGCAATGCGCGTTGTAGTTGATTGATGTTGTTTTGTTCTGTGTCGATTTTAGTCATGCTATGAACCCTGTCGCTAAACATCCTGTTGATTGGGATTAGATTTTTTTCATTAATTCATCAATGTTGTCCAATTCTGCCGCTAGTGATCGCTCTAGTTCTATTTGCGAAAGCTGTTGAATATCGCTGATTTCAATGTCGGAGCGATCGCTTTTTGGCGGAGGAGATGCCGTTTGAATAGCCAAAACATCGTTAGTAAGATATTTAGTTAAGGTTTCTAAGGTGGGATAATCAAATAACAAAGTGGTTGGCAGAGAAGACTCAAGACTTGATTGCAAGCGATTTCTCAACTCGATTGCCATGAGTGAATCTAATCCCACTTCAAATAAACGCTGACGCGGTTGCAGTTCCTCAGATGAATTGAGACGTAAGATTTTCGCTACTTCGTCACGGATGTAATTAAATAAAATTTGCTGAATATCTGCGGGGTGAGCCTCCTGGAGTTGTCGTAAAATATCTGGTTTCGCTGCTAAAACTGGCTGTGCAGTCTCTTGGGTTTGCCTTGAATCAACAAACTCACTCAGCAAAGGCGGTACTTTCTGGGTGTAGTAGTGGGTGATAAATTTTGACCAGCGCACTGGTAAAACCGCAACTTGTCCAGCATTGGCTTGATGCGTCAATGCTGCCAAGATTTGTAATCCTTGTTGAGGTAAAATTTTCTCTACTCCCACTGGAGAACCTGTAGAGGTTGCAGCCATTCCCACTTCCGCCCACGCTCCCCAGTTGATACTCAATCCCGCCAGCCCTTGGGAGCGACGATAATCGGCTAACCCATCAAGAAAGGCGTTCGCTGCTGCGTAGTTTGCTTGTCCTGTGGTTCCCAACACTGAAGCAACGGAGGAGAACAACACAAATAATTCCAAAGGTTTATCTTGAGTCAGGATATGCAGATTCCAAGCACCCTGAATTTTCGGAGCCATTACCCTAGTAAATCGCTCCCAGTTTTGTTGGAGTAAAATCCCATCGTTTAGAATTCCGGCTGCATGGATAACACCTCGTAAGGGAAACTGAGGTTCAATGCTGTTGAGTACGGTTTGTACTTGTTCAAGTTGTGTAATATCTGCTTGGGCGACTGTAACTTGCACGCCAGTGTTTTCCCAAGAAGCGATCGCACTTTTATCTTTATCAGATGGCGATCGCCTACCCACTAATACTAAATGTTGCACACCTCGTTCAACCAACCAATTTGCCACTGTTAACCCCAGTCCTCCTAGTCCGCCTGTAATCAGGTAAGTCCCAAGGGAAGGGTTAAAGGAAGTAGAGAAATCTATTATGTTGGGAACGCGTTGCAAACGGGAGACGTAGCGCTGATTTCCCCTTAAGGCGACTTGTTCGCCCAATTCTGGATGGGAAAGTTCTTCCCATAACTGAGTTACGGCTTCTACAGTTGAACTTTGGGGATCTAAATCAATTAGCCCTGCAAAAACTTCGCTATATTCTGTTGCTATAACTCGCCCCAATCCCCAGAGAGGTGTTTGAGACAGGGCGATTTCAGATTGTAGATTAATTGACTGGCTACCCCTAGAAATCAACCACAGCCTAGCTAGTGGGGAATTTATCCGAGCTAAGGCTTGAGTTAAATGTAAAACACTACCACAGACACGAATTTGTGTAGAATCTAGCAAATTTCCAGTAGCCAAACTCCACAAATGTACAATGTGGAGAGCTATTCCTGGTTTAATTGAAACTTCTTGAAGCAGTCGATCGAAATGCTGGGGTTCGGCTGGATTGATGTAAATTTTACTAGCTTCTAAAGATTTATAAGTATCACCAGGGATAACTACCACAAAGGATTCGCCTTGTGCCTGCAACAATTTCACCAATTCTTCGCCTACAGCATCTTCATCAATTAGAAGTATCCAATATTGCTGTTGTGGTACTAAAGGTGACTGCGTAATTGTTCGTTCTTGGAGTTGCCAAGTGATTTGATAAAGCCAGTCTTGGAGATTTGGTTGCTTGAGTAATGCTTGCTGTGGCGATCGCTTTAAACAGAGTTCCGAGAATTGAGCGATCGCTTGTCCAGATTCATCTAATAATTGTACATCTCCTACTATCACCTCTGGATTATTGGTTTGCAGGCGGGCGTGACACCATACTGGCTGACTCAAGTCCAGATTTTGCCAGAGATGAAAGCCACCTAAACTAATCGGTACATAAACATCAGCGTCTCGAATCTCTGCTGGTAAAGTACCTCCCAACAGTCTCAAACAAGAATCTATCAGCCCCGGATGTAATGGATATAACTTAGTCTCTGATTCACAACCCGGTGGTAGTTGCATCTGACAGATGGCTTCCCCATCTCGTCGCCAAAAATCGCCAATCCACTGAAAAGTTACACCCAAATCTAGCCCAGCATCTCCGACATCCTGATAAAATACCTGCGAACCAGTGGATTTTTCAGGACAACGTGCCTGTATTTCTACCCAAGACCAAGTTTCTCTAGTAGCAGACAAGGTAGATAACTCACCAGTTGCATGGAGACACCATTGTTCATCGCTTTCTAGGCTGAATAGTTCAAAGGTGTAGTCCTGATTTTTGCCCAGTTGCAAAATCAATTGCACTTTGACGCTGCTATTTTCGGGTATGATTAAAGGCTCTCGAAACGTAATCTGTTGAAGAGACACTGCATTAGTTCCGAAAATCTGCTCACCTGCTAGGGTCAACATAGCAATATAAAATGCTCCTGGTGCAACTATCGACCCGTAGATGCGGTGGTCGGCTAGAAAAGGTAAGTTATTTGTGTGGAATTCACTGTCAAATACTAGACTTTTGAAGAGTGGAGAATGTAGGCGTTGTCCTAATAGGGGATGCAATTGTGAGTGTACTACTAGTTTTTTGGCAGTGTTTTCAAACCAGTAGCGTTGGTGCTGCCAAGGATAGTTGGGTAATATTACTTTATTTCGTGTATAGCCGTTGTCGAATCCGAGCCAATCAACTTCTACTCCCTGGAGATATAACTGGCTCAGACTTTCTAAAATTTGTTGCCAATCTTCCTTGCCTTTGCGTAGTGAAGCTAGCCATAAACCTTGATTATCCAAGTCTTCTGGACAATCTCGCTGTGCCATGCCAATCAAGGTGGGATGAGAACCGACTTCTAAAAATACTTTGTAACCTCTGGTATAAAGTGCTGACATCCCTTGAGCAAAATGGACACTGGCTTGGATATGCTCAACCCAATAGCTGGCACTAGACATCTGTGCATTAGTTATCAAATTCCCACTAACATTAGAAACGATTTCCAGTTGTGGGGAATGATAGGCGATTTGCTGGGCAACTTGCTGAAAATCTGCCAACATCGATGCCATTAGCGGCGAGTGGAAGGCATGAGATACTTGCAAAGTTCGCGTTTCGATGCCTTGACTTTCTAGTTTTTGCAAAACTGCTGTTAATGCCTGTATCTCGCCTGAGATAACTAAACTTTGCTGTCCGTTATAGGCAGCAATGCTCAGTTGTTGAGGATAGGGGGCAATCAAGGGTTCTACAACTTCTACGCTAGCGAAAACCGCAGCCATACCTCCTGTTTGCGGTAATTCTTGCATCAGGCGGGCGCGGTGGGCAATCAATTTTAATCCGTCCTCAAGGGAGAAAATACCAGCCACACAAGCAGCCACATATTCTCCAACACTGTGACCAAGCACCGCAGACGGACGAATACCCCAAGAAATCCACAGTTGTGCCAAGGCGTATTCTAGGACAAATAAGGCTGGTTGAGTGTAGGCGGTTTGGTCGAGGAGTGGATTTTCTGTGGTGTCAGCAAAGATGACTGATAAGATGGATTTGTTTAGGAAAGGTTGGAGAATGCGATCGCATTCATCCAATATCCAACGAAAACCAGGTTGGTTTTCATACAGTTGTCTTCCCATCCCTACATACTGCGACCCTTGCCCAGTAAATAAAAAGGCGCATCTGGTGAAATTACCACTATCTACTTGATAGTCATATTCTGCTGACTCCAACTTGGCTTGCATCTCAGCATGAGATGAACCAACAACAGCCAAACGATGAGAAAAATGAGAACGTCCAACTTGGGCAGTGTGGGTAATATTAGCCAAAGAAATATCGCCATGCTTGCCCAAATAGTCGATGTATTGTTCAGCTAATTGCCGCAGAGAATTGGCATGTTTCGCAGAAAGGCAGAGTAAGTGTAAAGGACGCTCAATTGTAATTTCTGCTCCCCTGCTCCCCTGCTCCTTGGTCACTGAGCGTAGTCGAAGTGCTGCTCCCCCTGCTTTCTCCAAAGGTGCTTCTTGTACAATCACATGAGCATTAGTACCACTCATCCCGAAAGAACTCACCCCAACAATCCGCGCCGAGTCCTTAACTACCCAAGATTGCCCAGATGTAGGGATACTCAATGGCAATTGCTCCCAAGCAATCATCGGATTAGGTTGTTGCAAGTGCAGGTGTGGCGGAATTTCTTGATGCTGTAGAGCCAAAACAACTTTCATCAAACCCGCTACCCCAGCCGCCGCTTCCAAATGACCAATGTTAGTTTTAACGGAACTAATTACTAGTGGCTGTTCCAAAGAACGTCCTGCACAGAGTACAGATGCTAATGCCCCAACCTCAATCGGATCTCCCAAGGATGTACCAGTCCCATGAGCTTCGATGTAACTCACCTGCTGGGCTTCTACATTGGCGTTAGCTAATGCTTCATGTAACAATTCTTGTTGCGCTGTTGTACTGGGGACGGTAAAACCACTGCTACGTCCATCATGATTCACTGCCGAACCCCGAATTACTGCCAAGATTGGGTCATTATCAGCTAAAGCTTCAGAGAGTCGTTTCAGGACAACTACACCACATCCCTCTCCTCGAACAAAGCCATTAGCTGAAGCATCAAAGGTTTTACAGCGTCCATCGACAGCTACAGCCTTGGATTTTGATAAGAAAATATTCGTCTCCGGTAGAAGTATCAAGTTTACGCCACCCGCCAATGCTAAATTGCACTCTCCACGCCGCAGGCTTTGAACTGCTAAATGAATGCTAACCAGCGAGGACGAGCAAGCAGTATCAACTACCAAGCTAGGCCCGCGCAGCCCCAAGCTATGAGATATCCTCCCTGCTGCCGCACTACCAATACCGCCAGTACCGTAATAAGCATCAATTGTTTCTGGATTTTTGTGCTGAATTTGCAGTTGCATATACTCGTTGGAAATCAGACCAATGAACACGCCTGTCTGACTTCCTACAAGATTCTGTGGTGCAATAGCCGCATTTTCTAAAGCTTCCCAACTTACTTCTAACAGTATGCGTTGTTGTGGGTCGAGGCTGATGGCTTCACGGGGACTGATACCGAAAAATTGCGCGTCAAATTGGTCAATGTCTGCAATAAATCCCCCGTGACGAGTGTACATTTTACCTGGTGTTTCTGGCTCTGAGTCAAAGTAATTATCCAGGTTCCAGCGTTGCGAGGGAATTTCTGTAATTGCATCGATACCTTTTTGGAGGATTTCCCAGAACTGTTGGGGATTATTTGCACTTCCAGGAAAGCGACAACCCATACCAATAATGGCGATATCTTCAGTAGAGACACGATTAATCGCGTCTTTACAAGATTGGGGGAGGTTTTCATGGTTGGTGGAGGGAGAATCTAAACCCAAGACTTCCCTACCCAAATATTCTGTGAGTGTGGCGATTGTGGGATAATCAAATGCCAAGGTTGCAGCTAGGGAATAAGAATGTCCTAGTTGCGTTTGAATACGGTTTTTTAACTCAATTGCCATCAGAGATTTCATCCCCAAGGTAGCAAATCCCTCGTTTGGATCGAGTTTCTCTGTTGGTTCCAGTCCCAGAACAGTTGCTACCTCAGTTTGCACGTAGGCTTGCAGTTTTTCCCAACGCTGACTAGCTGACACCTCCTCCAGGTTAAGGTTTTGCCAGAGTAGAGATGTGAAATTTTGCGCTTCTAGTGGCTGAATCTCTACGTCGGGTTTCTGCTGCGGTTCTATCCAGTAACGCTTTCTCTGAAAGGGGTAAGTTGGCAGTTCTACGCGTTGGCGTTGGTAATCTCTGTCAAATTCTGCCCAGTTAACATCTGCTCCCTGTACATACAAGGCACTCAGTGTTGATAATACCTGCTGCCAATCCTCAAATCCTTCTTTCAGGGAAGATAACCAAATCTCCTCGCTTTGGGGTTGATATCGCTTACCTGCTTCCGCTAAGGTCGAACTCGGCCCTAATTCCAGAAGCAAGTTACAACCTTGAGCAATTAAGGTATCAACTGCCGTTGAAAATTGTAATGTATCTCGTAGATGATTGCGCCAATGTTGGGGTGCGATCGCCTCCACTAATTTCCCATTCACACTAGAAACCCAATTTATCTGCGGTGGGTTGTAGGTGAATGTGGCGGCCAGTTCCTCCATTGCATCCAATATTGGCTCCACGGCTGGAGAGTGAAAGGCTTGATTTATCTTCAGCTTGAGAAAAGCTATGCCCTCACTTTTCAACTGTTGGAGAATTTGTTGCACAGCTTGACTTTCACCAGCAATTAAGATTTCTTCTTGGCCGTGGATGGCAGCAATCCCAACCTGATGCTGATAGGTTAATAGTACTTCTGTTACCTTATTTATTGAGGTATATATCCAAGCCATAGCCCCATTTTGCGGTAACTGCTGCATCAATTGTCCCCGCTTTGCCACTAAAATTAAGGCATCTTCCAAGCTGAGAACACCCGCAACACAAGCAGCGATATATTCACCTAAGCTGTAGCCCATAATACAATGTGGCTTGATTCCCCAGGAACGCCACATTTCTGCTAAGGCGAACTCTAGGGCAAACAAAGCAGGTTGGGTGTAGACGGTTTCGTGTAGTAATAGTTTGCTACCAGATTCAGGATAGAGTATTGATAATAGCGACTTGTTTAAATAAGGGGTGAGTAGGCGATCGCAACGTTCTAGCACCTCACGAAATACAGGCTGTGTATCGTAGAGTTGACGACCCATATCAACGTATTGCGTTCCCTGTCCTGTAAACAAGAATCCAACTTTAGTAGAGTTCTGTTGACCATAAAACCATTCTCCCGCCTCTTGTTCACTGGCGAAGGCTGATAATTCTTGTTGCAAGCCCTGCAATGTATCCGCCGGGATAGCCAAACGATGCTTCAAAGCTGCTCTACCTACATTCGCTGAGTAGCAAATATCAGGCAGAGAAATATTGACAGATTTAGCAATATGTGTGTTGTAAAGACTAGCTAATTCTCGTAATGCCTTTTCATTGTTAGCTGATAGCGTCAACAGATGTAACGGCCTTTCTATTAATTTTGAATTTTGAATTTTGAATTTTGAATTATTAACCGGTGGTTCTTCTAAAACAAGATGGGCATTAGTTCCCCCCAAACCAAAGGAATTGATTCCAGCCAAACGAGGTGTATCATTCAATTCCCAAGGACTGACTGTGGTGGGAATGATAAAGGGAAAATCATCACCAATGTCTGGATTTAGGGTTTGAAAATGCAGGTGTGGTGGAATTTCTTGGTGTTGGAAACACAGTAAAACTTTAATTAAACCAGCAATTCCCGCAGCCGGTTCTAAATGTCCAATGTTGGTTTTAACGGAACTGAGAAAACACGGTAGAGTATCCCCCTCTGGTCGCAAAACTGCTTTGAGGGCGCTGGCTTCCGTCACATCAGCCAAGGGTGTGCCGACTCCATGGGCTTCAATATAGCTAATTTGTTGTGGTTCAACTCCAGCATTTGCCAACGCCTGACTGATAACTGACTGCTGTGCTAGTTGATTGGGTGCAGTCAAGTTTTTCCCAAAGCCATTTTGATTAACGGCTGAACCCCGGATAATTCCTAAAATCTGGTCTTTGTCCCTAATTGCATCTTCTAGACGCTTGAGCAAAACTAAACCGCAACCTTCACCCCGCACGTAACCATCAGCCGCCGCATCAAAACTTTTGCAACAATTATCTGATGTCATTATCCAAGCTTGGGATAATCCGATGTTAGCTTTGGGTGACAAAATCAGGTTAACAGCCCCTACCAAAGCTTGGTCAATTTCTCCGGTTTGCAAACTTTGGCAGGCAAGATGGATGGCAACCAGGGATGAAGAACAGCCAGTGTCTAATGCTAGACTCGGCCCTTGCCAACCAAAGAAGTAAGACAGGCGATTCACTGTTGTACAGAGGGCATTGCCTGTCACATAATAAGCATTTAGTTGAGTCAAATCCTCAAAGCAAACATTGGCATAATCGTTGCTACCAATGCCTATGTATACTCCCGTTTGACTTCCTGAAACTTGTTGCGGATTTAAACCAGCATTTTCTAAAGTCTCCCAAGCTACCTCTAGTAACAAACGCTGCTGCGGGTCTGTACTTGCGGCTTCACCGGGAGAAATGCCGAAGAATTTAGCGTCAAACTGGTCTACATTTTCCAGAAACCCTCCCCAACGGCTATTCATCGTTCCAGGGGTCGCCAAATCGGGGTCGTAGAGGTCATCCACTGACCAACGATTGGCGGGAACTTGTGTAACAGCATTCATCCCATCCCGCAGTAGCTGCCAGAACGCGGCAGGATTTTTCGCCCCAGGAAATCGGCATCCCATACCAATAACAGCGATGCCTACGGTGGGCAAAGCCAACGCTTCCTTTTTTTGTTGTTTAATGTTGTTCATAACAGGGGGACTGGGGACTGGGGATTAGGGACTAGTATTTGGACTCAGCACTCTTAACTCTTGTATAGACGCAATTAATCGCGTTTTAGCACTTTTCAGCCTTGCTGAATCTTGACTTCAGCAAGTAAGTCTACAAGTTCTTGAATGTTCTTAACACTGCCGAGTTTGGTTCTAGGAACTTTCACTTTTAACTCTCTCATCGAAGCTGAGGCAATCTCTACTGCATCTAAACTGGTAGCACCCAAATCGCGCATTGACTTTGTTGGGTCGATGTTTGCATTTTCCAAACCTTCGATGTTCAAGCGCATGTGTTTGTTAACTACATTCAGGACTTGTTGCTCAATTGTTTGTTGCACCATGATTTTTCTCCTAATCTCTAAAAAGAATAATTAAATGCCGATACAATCTACTGTTTTTGTTAGGAAATATACATATCTTTGACAATAGATTGGGTGTCGGGATGATTAAAACATACAGTATGCATGAGATGTTCGCGGGACATAGCCTCTTGTAAAGCACGTTGGCGGGGAAGTGCTAAGGTATCCTTGAGCATTTCCAATACGTGCTTGGGTTTTTCGGCAATGCTGCGGGCGATATCCATCGCTACTTCCATTACTTTTTGTTTGCGAACGACATCATTAAATAGCCTTCTTCCTTGTAGTTCTCTACCTTTATAAAGTTTGGCAGTAAAGATCATTTCATGGGCAAATAATGGCCCAACTAGTAATGAAAGTAAAGATGTTGTTCCCATTCCAGGGGTAAATCCTAATCCAGTAAAATTCACGCCATAGCGACTTTCTTCAGCTGCTACAATTACATCGCAACATAAGGCAATTAATAATCCGCCTCCTACCGCGTGTCCTTCCATTGCTGCAATTATGGGAACAGGAAACCGTAATAGTTGTGTTGGTAGTAAGAGGTCTTTAACTTCTGTGTCACCACGCAGCAATTTTTGCAGTACATCTAAGCTAGCACCACCACAAAAAACATTAGGAAGACCTGTTAGTAATAATACCTTTAAATGAGGAATTTTGGCACATTCTGCTATCTTTTCTAATAAAATATCAACCAACTCATCTGTAAGTTGATTATCGTTTTGTGGATCGTTTAAATTGATTTGATAAATCCCATCTTCTAAACATGAAAGAGTTACAATTTCGGACATAATATTAATTTGTAATTCGGAGTTAGTAATTAAGAGAGTCAGAATCTAGCTTTATATTTGTAGGCTTATTTTGGATAATTAGTTCTATTCCTCCTATATTTTTGAAACCAGGGTGGTGAATAGCCTTCACTAAACTGATGGATGGCTGTGGTAATTTGGGGTTGTTCTAACCATTTCTGTAGGCGTTGCATGGCGAATTCAGTTTGGTGTCGCAAATCTTGACCGATAAATGTGTCAAAATATTGTTTGCTTTCAGCGATCGCTTCCGGTGAAGAATAAAATAAACGTTGAATCTGGCGGTTGAGTGTATCGTTCATCCCATCACTAGCTATTTCGTCCACCAGTCCCCAATTTTTGGCTTCGTTTCCATCAATACCTCTGGAACTAAGGGTGAGATATTTCACCTGGGAGGAGGAAAGACGACACAATAAAAAGGGCGTAATTACCGCAGGAATCATCCCCACCAAGACTTCTGACAGCATGAATAGGACATTTTCCTCGGCGAGTACGATGTCGGAGGCGGCGACTATACCCACACCACCACCTGTAACATTACCTGTCACACAGGTGATGACTGGTCTAGGAGAACTATAAATTAGTAACAGGCAATCACGAAAGGCTTGCAGTGGCGCTAAATTAGGACGGGAACCATTAGCAAAGATGGCGTTAAAATCCATCCCTGTACAAAAGTCAGCACCTATGCTAGAAATTACAATAACTCGACAAGTTGGGTCAGCAATCGCATTTTGCAAAGCTTGATAAAACTCTGCCAACATCTCGCCGTTCAAGGCATTACCAGCTTCTGGCGCTGATAATGTGATGTGAGCGACTCCTGAATCTATTTGATACTCAATTGCTTTTAACTTTAGCTCCATTCGTATTGCCTGTAGTAATTTTTTACCTGTTTTAATACCAGCAGTTCCTGTCCGGCATAGAGTTTGTCATAAGCTTCTTGGAAACTGTCTCTTTTGGGTTGATAATCAGGCGCATCAATATACTTTTCTCGTGCGTATTCCAAAAGTTCGTATTCCATCAGAGATAATGGCAAACGTTCTTGCAAATGATGGTCAATATTCAAAGAACGGATGTATTCAATTGCACCCGGACTGACAGTGCCGCGATAAAATTCACCTTGACAACCAGAACCGTAGGCAAAAATCGAAATGCGATCGCCTGCGTGTAAATCCTTGGCATAGTGTAACAAACTCAGCAAACACAAGAATGTAGATGAGCCATAAGTACTACCTACCTGCTGGGCGAAGTAAATACCTTCCTGTACCTTTTTTTGATAATTCTCCTCATAGATTTTCGAGTCGTTAACTTCTAATAAACTCAGCAAAGTCCGATGCGCTTGTAAGGGCATTCCCGGAAATGGTGTGTGATAAATATGTTTTTGGAAATCTTTGTCATAATCTACTCCCCCCACAAGTTTTTCGTAGTGGGTGTAAGAAGCTTCCAAAGCGTCTAGATAAGAGTAAAGACTGGTTTGATTGTCGCCAATTTCGACTCTCGCAGTCGGACGGAAGGTATCAGAAATTTCGTCAGTCCAAAAGCCTGCGGGATGCAAGTCAATTTCAAATACCTTGGGGTCGGTGCTAATTAGCATGGCAATAGCCGCACCACCGCCAATAAAATTATCACGGTCATCAAGATGGGGACGGCTATAGTCACAGCCGATAACTAATACCTTTTTACCAGGGGTAAGTCCTCCTTGCAGCCACATTGCTGCGGTTTTGACGGCTGCTGTCAACCCGTAGCAGGCGTGTTTGAGTTCAAAGCTGCGGCAATTAGGAGGTAAATTACAATACCGATGCACCCAAGTAGATACAGGTTTGCCAAAATCTACAGCCGATTCTGTCGCCACAATCAACAGTTCGATATCCCGCGCATCTTCTGGGGAAAGGAGCCGCTTGGCTGCATTCACCGATAAGGTGACTGTATCCTCGTAAGCAGGAATTACAGAACGTGTCTTTACTTTTACTTGTTTAGACACGTAATCCAAATCTTTACCTTGTAAATTAGCTAATTCCAGGGCATCAGCACAGAAACGGCCAGCGTATAAATTAATTTTCTCGATTCCTACTCGTTGCATAAATTTTCCTCCTTTTTGCTAAAGGATCTGATAACTGCCGGATCGAGCCAGTACCGCTTCCGTTGAAAGGGATAAGTTGGCAAGACCACACGACGACGCTGATATCCTTGTTCAAACCTTTGCCAATCAATTGCTACACCGTTGATGTAAAGTGCAATCAGGCTATGTAATAATACTGGCCAATCATCAATTGATTGTAACCAAGTGCCTTGCTGTTGGATCTCGGATAATTGGGTATCAGAGCCAATTTCTAAGAAGAAATTGCACCCTTTTTGTGTAAGGGCTAACATTGCTCCTTCAAATAACGCTGGTGCTTGCCAGCATCGTCTCCAGTGATCAATGTCTGGGATATAGTCAGCAGCTAACAGTTGGCCATAGAAGGTTGACACCATCGGAATTTGGGGCACTTGAAATTTCACCTGCTTGGCAATCGGCTCGAATTCTGCCCACAATTCTTGTTGGGTAATTAACCGTAAACCATCTTCCAGACTGAACGCGCCAGCCACACAAGCGGCGATATACTCACCAACTCCGCCACCCATGACTACACTGGGCTGTACGCCCCAACTGCGCCAAAGTTGGGCTAAGGCGTATCCCAAGGCGAATACAGCAGGACGAGCGTAACGGGGTTGTGTTAACAGTGATTCATCTTCGAGGATTGCAAGTAGGGATTGTTGAAGATGAGGTTGTAAGAGGCGATCGCAATCTTCTATAATTTGGCGAAACTGCGGCTGGGTTTCGTAAAGCTGCCTACCTATACCAACATACTGGAAACCTTCACCAGCAAAGATAAAAGCGACTTTTGGCTGACGTTGAGTATCTACCTTGCCGTACAGTATATCAAGAGTTTGTTTGCCGGCGTTGAAAGCAGCGAGGATGTCTCGTAACTGCGCCTGAGAGTTAACTATAAATGCTAGACGATGAGCAAAATGGCTGCGTCCTACATTAGCGGTATAGCAGATATCAGCCAAGCGATCACCAATATTTTTCTGTAAATATTGGTGGTAACGCCCAATCAAGTTTTGCAAAGCTGATTCACTTTTTGCAGACAGCGTGAGTATATGCAAAGGACGCTCAATTATAATTTCTTCTCCCCTGCTCCCCCGGTTACTGAGCGTAGTCGAAGTATGCTCCCCTGCTCCTCGGTCACTGAGCGTAGTCGAAGTGCTGCTCCCCTGCTCCTCGGTCACTGAGCGTAGTCGAAGTGCTGCCCCCCCTGCTTTCTCCAAGGGTGCTTCTTCCACAATTGCATGAACGTTAGTCCCACCAAAGCCAAAAGAACTAATCCCTGCCAATCGCGGCTGCTCGCCTGGTTTCCACAGTTGTAAGGAGGTGGGAATTTGTAGCTGGGTTTGCTCCAAATTCAACACGGGATTGATAGTTTGCAAGTTGAGGTGAGGAGGAATCTGTTCTCGATGCAACAACAGCACTAGTTTAATGAAACCAGCTATCCCTGCGGCTGCTTCTAAGTGACCGATATTAGTTTTCACAGAACTGATTCGACAAGGCTGATTGTCAGTGCGACCTTCCTTAAGTACTGTCCACAGGGATTCTACTTCAATGGCATCACCCAAAGCTGTGCCTGTACCGTGGGCTTCAACGTAACCGATGCGGTCGGGAGTGACGGCAGCATTTTGTAAGGCTTGGCGAATTACAGCCTGTTGAGCTAAACCATTGGGGGCAGTTAAACCATTGCTGCGTCCATCTTGATTGACAGCAGAACCACGCACCAGAGCCAGAATATGGTCGCCATCTTTGAGAGCATCGGATAAACGTTTGAGTACGACTACGCCACAGCCTTCTCCCCGGACATAACCATCAGCTCGGTGGTCAAATGTTTTGCAGTGTCCATCAGCAGCCATCATCCCAGCTTGGGAGCAGGCAACGGTAGTTAGTGGTGAGAGGATGATATTTACACCCCCTGCTAATGCCAGATCGCATTTACCGTTTCGCAAACTTTGACAGGCTAAATCAACCGCTACCAAGGAAGAAGAACAAGCAGTATCAACTGCCATGCTTGGCCCGCGCAAATCTAAGAGATAGGAAAGACGGTTAGCTGCAATACTCAAAGCCATCCCCGTACCGCCCCGTGGAGGTGGCTCTAGTTGTAGTGTGAAGTAATCCCAAGTGCTGATACCTGTGAATACTCCTGTTTGACTAGCCGCCAGCTGGTCAGAACTATAGCCTGCGTGTTCCAAAGCTTCCCAGGAAACTTCTAAGAGTAGGCGTTGCTGGGGGTCCATGCTGCGGGCTTCGCTGGCAGAGATACCAAAAAATTGGGGGTCGAAATGGTCTACATGATTGATGAAGCCACCCCAGCGAGTATTCATTGTCCCAGGGAAAGACAAGTCTGGATCGTAAAATTCATCTACATCCCAGCGATCGCCCGGTACTTCTCGAATAGCGTCTGTGCCATTACATAAGAGTTGCCAGAAACTTTCTAAATCATCTGCCCCAGGGAATCTACAACTCATCCCCACAACAGCAATCGCTTCTGTAGGTGATAATTCCCGACTCTCCACAGTCGGCGGTAATGCGTTTGTCGCAAATATCCCCAGTTCTTTACCTAAATACTCTGTCAAATTTGAGATGCTGGGATAGTCAAAAATCAAAGCTGCCGGTAAAGTTTTATCTACCAACTTTCCGAGAGCGTTTCGCAATTCTACCGCCATCAGGGAATCCATACCCATTTCTTGCAAGGGGCGTTCCGCATCGATGGGGCGACTAGTATCTAACCTCAGCACTCTCACCACTTGGGCTTGTACGGCTGACATCAACAATTCCCGGCGATCGCTTACTGGTGTAGATTCCAATTGCCGTAGTAAGAGGGGCTGAGATGGTGATTGACTTACCTTGGTAGTAAATTGCTGCAACAATGGTAGTTGCACAGCTGTAGAGAATTTATCCCAGGCGATCGGCACGACTCCGGCTTGAGTTTTCCCTTGTTTGAGCAGTTCTTCTAAGGCTTGCAATCCCTGTTCTGGAGTAATGTAACTAACTCCGTTCTCAGTACTCCACAGGTTGCGATTATTTAATTGGGCTGCCATACCCGCATCAGACCAAGGCCCCCAATTGATACTCAAAGCAGGTAAGCCTTGATGTCGTCGATAGTGAGCCAGTGTATCTAAATACATATTGGCGGCGGCGTAGTTCCCTTGACCTGGGGAGCCAACTAAAGAAGCCACCGACGAAAACATGACGAAAAAATCTAGGGGACAGTCGCGGCTGAGAAGATGCAAATTCCAAGCCCCATCGATTTTGGGATCTAAGACTTTGGCGAACCGTTCCCAAGTTTGTCGTAGTAGTATGCCATCGTCTAATACTCCTGCTGCATGGATAATGCCGCGTAGGGGATGGTTGAGGTTGTGTAATACGGTGCTAAGTTCAGCTTGATTGGTGACATCTGCTAACGCAACCTGAATGTGTGCGCCGTCCTGTTCCATCTTTTGAATAGCTGCTTGCGCTTGTTCTCCAGGAGGACGACGACTGAGTAATAAAAGATGACGCGCCCCCTTTTCTACTAGCCAATGGGCTACCTGTAATCCCAAAGCACCCAATCCACCTGTAATTAAGTACGTACCATCGGTTCCCAGGCTCAAAGGTGAGGTGATAGTTGAGACTGTCCGCGCTAAACGAGCTACATAACGCTGCTGTTGGCGAAAAGCTAGTTGATTTTCTTGGGGATTTGATTGAGAGAGTTCGTTAACCAGTAGGTTAGCCGCTTCCTCTGGAGTGCTTGCTGGGTCTAGATCTATAATGCCTCCCCAGATTTCAGCAGACTCCATTGCTATGACTCGACTCATACCCCAAAGTGGTGCTGTGGCGATCGCTAATTCTTTGCTAATTTCCCCTACTGGTTGTGCGCCTTGGGTTACTAGCCACAGCTTGACTGCTAGTAATTCTACTTGTGCCAAGGCTTGTAGTAAGTCTAGTACGCTACCACAATTAACTAACTGTTCAGTGTTATCCAAACTCCACAGATGGACAATCTGTAAGTTGGAGACTTTAGAGACGCGATGAATCGCGTCTGTACAAGAATGATCGATTGGGTCTGTACAGTAGAGTACGGTGGTAGTGTGTCCTTGAGCTTGTAGTATGCGTTCTAGGGTTTCACCGATGCCGGAGCGATCGCTAAAAATTAACCAATGTGTAGGAGCAATGGTTTGCTGTTTGCTTAATAATGCTTGTGGTTGCCATTGGATTTCGTACAGCCAATCTGATAATTCTGAAGCGGTGGTGGAAATAACATTCGGCTGTATTGGCTCAATCCAGTAGCGTTTACGTTGCCAAGGATAAGTCGGTAACTGTACAAATTTGCCACCGTTGGGATACAAGTTATCCCAGTTAACTTTATGTCCTAAAGTGTAAAGTTTGGCTAATGACCTGAAGCTGACTGTAGAATCTCCTCGCCGCATGGTTGGTAAGACTGTTCCCTGCTGCTGAGTCTGACTGAGGCACTCCAGCATATCTTTGGCGAGAACAGAATGAGGGGCAACCTCTACAAACAGGTCGTATCCAGCTTGGATGAGACTATCCATTGCCTCAGCAAATTGTACAGATTGCCGCATATTCCGCCCCCAATAAGCAGCGTCAAAAAGAGGTAGGGGGGCAGAGGGGCGGAGGGGCAGAGGCGAATCTTCTGGTTGACCGCTAACGGTGGAGAAAATCTGTAAATATGGCGATTTTGGCTGAATATCTTGGATAATCTTCTCTAATTCTCGACTGTAGGCATCCATCTGGGGGCAGTGAAAAGCGTAATTCACTGGTAAGCGGCGGCAGAATATTCCTTGCTGTTCGACTTTTTCTAGGATAATTTCAATTGCCTCGGTTGCACCGGAGATGACTGTTGAAGAAGGACTGTTGATAGCTGCGATCGCTATTTTGTCTTGATAAGGTGCAATCAGTTCTGCCACTGCTTTGTGTGCTAAATGCAGCATTGCCATTTTGCCGTGGCCTGTTGCTTGCTGCATCAGTTTGGCTCGTTGCACCACAATCCACAAAGCATCTTTCAAACTCAACACACCCGCCACATGAGCAGCTGTAATTTCCCCAATGCTGTGACCTACAACTGCACTCGGTTCCACACCCCAAGCACGCCACAGTGCTACTAGTGCCACTTGCAGAGATAAAATGGCAGGCTGGGCGATTTCAGTTTCATCCAAACGGGATTTCTCTGGCGGTGCTGACAGTTCGGCAATCAGCGACCAAGAAGTATAAGATTGGATGATGCGATCGCACTCCTCCAAAGCCTCCCGGAATACAGGCTCCTGCGTCAACAGTTCTTGTCCCATACCCAGCCATTGAGAACCCTGTCCAGAAAACACAAAGGCAATTTGCTGGCGACGGCTAGAACCTTGATATCCCCAATTAACATCAGAATTGGGAATATCTTCGATAAAATCTCGAAGTTGATTAGCTAATTCTTCCGCCGAATTTCCCACCAACCCCACACGATATTCGTAATGAACGCGCCGCAAACTAGCTGTATAACAAATATCCTCAAGCTGTAGTGAACCTGATAATAATTCTCGGTATGCTTTAGCTATTTCTTTGAGAGCCTCCGGGCTTCTAGCAGACAAAGGTAAAAGATAAACGCGATCGCTTTGCTCATTGCTTTGCTCATTCCCCTTGTCCCCTTGTCCCCTTGTCCCCTTGTCCTCTTCAACCGATGCTGCTTCCAAAACCACATGAGCATTAGTCCCACTCATCCCAAAGGAGCTAACCCCAGCCAGCAGTCGGTCTGAAGTCCAGGGAGTAAGCTGAGTAGGAATAACTAATGGTAATTCCTGCCAATCGATATGCGGATTTGCTTTTTGAAAATGTAGGTGTGGTGGAATTTGTCGATGCTGTAAAGCCAAAACAACTTTTATAATTCCAGCAATCCCAGCAGCGGCTTCTAAATGTCCGATGTTGGTCTTGACAGAACCAACAATTAATGAATTATCTTGACTCCTGCCAGCACAAAGTACAGACGCTAAGGCACGAATCTCTATTGGGTCGCCTAAGACGGTTCCCGTACCGTGGGCTTCCACATAACCAATTTCCTGGGGTTGTACTGCCGCCGCCGCTAATGCTTGGCGAATCACTGCTTGTTGAGCCGAGCCGTTGGGGGCAGTCATGCCGTTGCTGCGTCCGTCTTGATTGACAGCGGAACCGCGAATCAAACCAAGGATGCGATCGCCATCTGCTAAAGCATCCCGCAAATGCTTGAGGACGACGACACCACAGCCTTCTCCTCGTCCGTAGCCATCAGCAGCAGCATCAAAGGTTTTGCAACGACCGTCTGCTGCTAAGGCTTTTACCTGACAAAAATAAATCGTGGTTTCTGGAGCCAGCATCAAGTTGACACCACCAGCCAAAGCCAAATTACACTCGCGTTTGCGTAGGCTTTCACAAGCTAGGTGAATGGCTGTGAGGGAAGATGAACAAGCTGTATCGATGGTGAGGCTTGGCCCCTGCAACCCAAAAACGTAAGACAAACGGCCAGAAACTACGCTGGGAGTGCAACCAATAAACGAGTAAGCATCAATGCGATTGGGGTCGCCGCTATTGATGTGAAAACGGGCGTAGTCGTTGGTGGAAATGCCAATAAATACACCAGTGGCACTACCTTCTAATTTCTCCGTACTTTGTCCGGCATTTTCTAAGGCTTCCCAAGCAACTTCCAACAACAATCGCTGTTGCGGGTCTATACTGACTGCTTCTCGCGGCGCAATCCCAAAGAAATCGGCATCAAAGCCATCAACTTGGTCGATAAAGCTACCCCGACGGGTGTACATTTTACCAGGAGTGTCAGGATGAGGCGTATAGTAGCTATCGACCGACCAGCGATCACTCGGAATTTCCCGGCTTGCATCAATACCCTGGCTCAATAATTGCCAGTAGGTTTCGAGGTTGTTAACTCCTCCGGGAAATCGGCATCCCATACCGACAATGGCGATCGCTTCTTGCCGATCCTGTTCAATGGCATCAAGCTTGGCGCGGAGTTCTTTTAGGGCGACTAATGCCCGCCGTAGCTGGTCAGTACGTTCTGGGGTGTTCATCTTCATGACTCATTAAGAGTTGCCAATTCTTGAGCTAGTAAGGCTTCTAGCTCATCTTCGGAAAACTGTTCCATTTGCTCTACAGCTAAGTTAATCTCGCTGGAAGTATTGGGTAGTTCCTTAGTTGCGGACGATGGGATTTTGGGAATCACTAACTCAGCTAAATACTCAGACAAGCTTTCTAGGCTGGGATACTCAAAGACGAGGGTTGCAGGTAATGTTACTTTCAACAATTCCATGAGGGCGTTTCGTAGTTCCACTGCTGTCAGAGAATCCATACCCATTGTGTTAAAAGGCTTTTTCCCATCTACCTGGGCTGATTTCATCCGCAAGACTTTGGCAACCTCCCCTTGTACGGCTTCAAATATTAAGTCTTTTCGCCTGCTGGGAGGAGCGTTTTCTAAACGTTCGTATAACTGGGATGCTGGCGAAGATTTCGGTTGAGAAGAAAGCAGAGATTCTGGATAGACAAGCAAAGCAGAAAAAATATTTTCGCTACCAGCCCCTCCCCTTGTGGGCAGAAGTCCATCTTCTTTCCCCTCTGCCCCCCATCCCCTCTGCCCCTCTGCCTCTTTTTTCCCTCTAGGAAAGGCTTGAGTAAACTTGCTCCACTGCACTGGCATGACGGCAACTTGCGCGACATTTTCAGTCAGTAGTAGTTGTTCTAAAATTTTTAAACTTTGTTGCCAATCAATTGTATCTACGCCCCAAGTTGCCCAGCGTCGGACAACAGGATTATCTTGATGCGCCCAAGGTGCCCAGTTAACACTCAGAGCAGGTAAACCCAGAGATTGACGATAGTGGGCTAAAGCATCAACAAAAGCGTTAGCCGCAGCGTAATTACTTTGTCCAGGCGAACCTAGTAGGCATAACGCTGAGGAAAACATTACAAAGAAATCTAAGGGTATTTCCTTGGTAATTAGATGAAGATTCCAGGCTCCCGTTACCTTGGGTGCGAGAACTCTGGCAAAGCTCTCTCGTGTTTGGTGCAAGAGAAGGCTGTCTTGATGTATACCTTCGGCATGGATGATACCAGATAGATTTGGCAGTTTGTCTTCAATGTATTGAAGTACATTTGCAACTTGTTCTGACTTGGAGCTACTGAACTTAAATAATACTACAGTTGGATTAATTGCGTGCATTTGCTTGAGGCGATCGCAAATTTCTGGTGCAGGTTCTCCTTCACCCATCAACACGAGATATTCAGCGCCTTTTTCAATTAGCCAACTGGCAAGATTCACGTGAATATCATCAAAACAGCCTGTAATTAAATACGTGGCGTTAGGTTTAATTTTTACAGGTTCTACTAAGAATGATGGTTGATAGCGCAACAACCGAGGTACATAGCGTTGTCCAGCCCGGAAAGCCACTTGTTCTTCAGTTGGATGGTTAATTTCAGTCCACAAACTAGATGCTTGCTCGACTAAGCTAGTTTCTGGATCTAAATCGATTAATCCTCCCCACAAATCTGGGTGTTCTACAGCTAGGGTTCTTCCCAATCCCCAGAGAGGAGTTTGGGCAATACTCAATCCTCCTGGTTTTAACTCTACGGGTACACAACCCCGTGTGACTAACCATAACTTGGGTTGCTGAGATAATTTTGCGGCGACTAAAGCTTGAAGCAAAGCAGGGAAACTGGCAGAAGTTTTATCTGTTAAAGTCGAATCTATTCCCCACAGATAAATTAGACCACGCCATTCTCGATCTTTTGCACAATTCTCGAACAGTTGTTCAAAGTCTTGACGATGGTATTCCTGACTGGCAAAGACTAACTTGCAAGTTTGCCCAGATTGTTCTATGAACTCGGCTAATTCTACTGCGATCGCACTGTGGTCAGCTAGGATCAGCCAATGCCCCGTTGCATTAGCTTGGATAGACGACTGTAGGACTTTTGGTTGCCATTTAATTTCATACAGCCAATCATGTAAACTCTTCTGGGCAATGCGCTGTAAAGCTTTTCTGGGCGCACGTTTGAGGTGCATTTTTTCAACTTGGGCTACTACCTCACCAGCCGGATTTACAATGCAGACATCCACATCAAAGGTTTCTGGGTTGGGTGTATTGCCAATGTGCAGACGCATATATGACCACAACTCAGTCGTAGGTTGCCCATAAAAGCACAACTTATCTAAACCAATGGGGATAAATACATCATCTTCACTGGGTAAGTCAGCCAAAAACAACTGCAAGCAAGCATCAAATTGGGCTGGGTGCATATTATAATCACCCGCCTCTGCCATGATGGAAACTGGCATTTGAATTTTCGCTAACACTTCGTCCTGGAGTTTCCAGAGTGTTTCTATACCCAAAAAGCTAGAGCCAAATTCTAGTCCGCGTTTGTGTAAGCAAGGATAGAACACTTTACCGGATAGTTCTTGCAGACTGCGTTCTTGTAGTGCTGTGGGTGAGAAATCTGCAATGATTTGGTGTTCTGGTATAGGCTCAACTCGCAGCTTCCCAGATGCGTGGAGATTCCAAGCAGTTTCGTCTTCTTTTTCCGGGGATGCCAAGCTGAAGATTTGGAAAGTATATCCTTTGTCGTCTGGTATGAGAAGTAATTGTGTAGTGCGGGTTTCACCCTCTGCCAGTACGAATGCCTCGCGGATAGCAACTTGTTCTAAAACACAAACACCCTTACCAAGGACTTCTCTAGCTGCTGCCCAAGCCATCTCTAAGTAGGCAACTGTTGGCACTACTACCATACCGTAGATACGGTGATCGTCAATAAAGGGTACATCAGCTGTGCTAAGTTGTCTCTCAAAGATAATTGTGTCAGCTAAGGGCGATCGCAATCTTTGACCGAGTAAAGGATGTAACAGTTTTTGCAGGGGCGATCGCTTTTTCTTCCCATCACTCACCCAATAACGCTGTCTTTGCCAAGGATAATTCGGCAAAATCACCTGAGAGCGGGGATAATCAGCCTCAAAACGCCGCCAATCAACTTCTACCCCCGCCACATACAACTGTGCCACCGAATCTAACAACTGCTGCCAATCTTCTCTACCTTTACGCAGCGAAGCCAGCCATAATCCTTCCATATCCAATTGTTCGGGACACTCGCGCCGTGCCATTCCCAACAATGTCGGATGGGAACCGACTTCTATAAATACCTCATATCGTGCTTGATACAAGGTCTGCATACTGGCAGCAAATTGTACACTTGCAAGGATATGCTCTACCCAATAAGTTGCATTTGACATTTCCTCATGTCTGACAATCTTACCTGTGACATTGGAAATAATATCTAATTGCGGCTGTTGATATTTTACTGATGCTGCTACTTTGGCAAACTCTATCAGCATTGGCTGCATTAAGGGCGAGTGGAAAGCATTGGATACTTGCAATCTTCTGGTTTCAATACCCTGGCTTTCTAATTTTTGCAGCACTGTTGTGAGTATCTCTAATTCCCCAGATAAGACAATGCTGTGTTCGCCATTGATGGCAGCAATACTCAACTGTTGTGGATAGTCAGTAATTAACGGTGTAACTTGCTCTAACGTAGCGAATACTGCTGCCATCCCTCCACCTTGAGGTAGTGCTTGCATCAAAGCAGCACGTTGCACAATTAATTTCAGTGCGTCTTCTAGGGAAAAAATACCAGCAATGCAAGCAGCGACATACTCACCGACACTGTGACCGAGTACAGCATGAGGACGAATACCCCAGGATAGCCAAAGTTGAGCTAAAGCATATTCTATAACGAATAATGCAACTTGAGTGTAAGCGGTTTGGTCGAGGCGATCGCTTTGTGAGTCGTCAGAGAATATCACCTGTAAAATTGATTCGCCTAACAACGGTTGCAGTAGAGTATCGCACTGGTCTAGAGTGTGGCGGAAACTAGGCTGAGTTTGGTAAAGTTGCTTACCCATATTGCGATACTGTGACCCTTGTCCAGTAAACAGGAAAGCAATTTTTTTAGTTTGCTGGCTAGCCTGTCCGTGATGGATACCGATGACTTCGGTGGTGTCGAGGTAGGTTTGCAACTGTTGTTGCATTTGGGCGTTGTCTGCGGCGATGATTGCAAGGCGATGTGAAAAATGGGTTCTGCCAACTTGTGAGGTGTGGGTGATGTTGCCAAGGAATATATCTGGGTGAGATGAAAAGTATTTGATGTAGCGTTGTGCTAGTTCACTCAAAGCTTGAGAATGTTTGGCCGACAGTGTTAATAGATGTAAAGGACGCTCAATTGTAATTTTTTCTCCCCTGCTCCCCCGGTTACTGAGCGTAGTCGAAGTATGCTCTCCTACTCCCCTGCTCCCCTGGTTACTGAGCGTAGTCGAAGTATGCTCCCCTACTCCCCTGCTCCCCCGGTTACTGAGCGTAGTCGAAGTATGCTCCCCTGCTCCCCTGCTCCCCTGCTCCTCTGCTCCCCTGCTTCCTAAACGGTAATCTACGGGTGCAAAACGAGTAACTGGTGCTTCTTCCAGTACCACATGAGCATTTGTCCCGCTTGCACCAAAGGAACTTACCCCAGCAATGCGGCGTTGTTCGTGTGGTAGCCAAGGTGTAAGCTTAGTCGGAACTGCAACTGGTAAATCTTGCCAAGCAATGTGAGGGTTGGGTGTTTGGAAGTGCAGATGTGGGGGAATTTCTTGATGCTGTAGCGCTAAAGCTACTTTAATGATGCCAGCTACGCCTGCTGCTGCTTCTGTATGACCAATATTGGTTTTAACAGACCCTAACATTAGAGGTTGATTAGCTGCTTTTTCTTTACCAAACACTGCACCCAAAGCATTTACCTCAATGGGATCTCCCAAAGATGTGCCAGTACCGTGGGTTTCGATGTAGCTAACTTGATGGGGTTCCAGTCCGGCGTTGGCTAATGCTTGCCGTACTACTGCTTGTTGTGCTAATCCGTTGGGTACGGTGAGACCGCTGCTAGAACCATCTTGATTGACTGCCGAACCGCGAATCAAAGCTACGGTGTTGTTACCGTCGGCTAATGCTTGGGAAAGGCGTTTCAGTACCAAAACACCGCAACCTTCGGAACGTCCAAAACCATCCGCACTGCTATCAAAGGTTTTGCAACGTCCGTCAGTGGCAATCATCTTGGCTTTACACAGCCTGACGTTCATTTCTGGTATGACAATTAGGTTAACACCGCCGACAATTGCTAAATCACTTTCTTGATTACGCAGACTTTGACAAGCTAAATGAACTGCTACTAAAGATGACGAACAGGCGGTTTCTACAGCTAAACTCGGCCCCTGTAATCCTAAAAAATAAGATAATCTACCAGCCGCAAAGTTAATCGCTCCACCAGAATTTGTATAAGCATTTATCAATTCATCATCTGCAAGACCAGTTTGCAATTGCAAATAATCTGTGGTGGTAATACCAACAAAAACGCCTGTTTTACTTCTTTGCAATTGATTGAATGGAATCCCAGCATTTTCCAGCGCTTCCCAGCTGACTTCCAGCATTAACCTCTGCTGGGGGTCGAGACTCTGCGCTTCTCGTGGCGAGATACCGAAAAATTCCGGCTCGAATTTGTCGATTTGACCAATAAAACCACCATATCGGGAATACATTTTGCCTGGTGCATCAGGATTAGGGTCATAATATGCGTCTGCATCCCAACGGTCTGGCGGCATTTCGCTAATAGCGTCAACACCGTTACGAAGATTCTGCCAAAATGCTTCAGGATTATCACTTCCACCAGGAAATCGGCAACCCATACCAATAATCGCGATCGGTTCGGTGTTTAACAGTTCGATTCCATCAGTTTTGGCACGCATTTGTTGTACCAAGAGCGCTAGTTTAGTAGCTGAAAGATTCGTGATGCGCTCTGGAAGTTTACCCATAATTATTTCCCCTAGTTTTTACCCTGATGCTGGGATGAAGAATTAAATTAACGACCTATGGACACAAATGATACTTATATACTTGGTTGTTCAATTTTAGTCTTAATTTTAGTTAAGAATTGAGCAGCTTCTCGACCATTAATAACTCTGTGGTCGTAAGCAAGCCCTAAATTTATATAACTACGATTATTGACATTTTGTTCAGAATCTAAATAAAGTTCTTCCTGGATTCCTCCAAGAGATAACATACAAGTCTGAGAAGGCAGAATTATAGGAATTGTTACCAGAGAATCTTGATCCATATTAATAGAAATAGAAATATTTCCCTGATTTAATTCTTCTTCACTAAACTGACCGCGCATAGCTTTCAATCTAAAGTCCATCAATTTATTGGCGATATCTGCTAAAGATATTTCACCGACATTTTTAATTACAGGAATAAATAGACCTTTACCTAAATCAAGGGTAACTCCGATATTAGCCACTTCTCCAGACATGAATCTATTGTCATCAATTAAACTACCAAAGAAAAACGGAAATTCTGATAGTAAAGTAGCTGTAATTTTAATTAATAGTTCTGGTAAGCCGATAATAACATCATGTTTTGCTCCATAATCACTTAACATTTGATTTGTAGCATCGCAGTAGATTTTCATCAACAAAAATGCTTTGGGAATTTGTGTATGCGACTGGGTGACTACGCGGGCGATCGCCATTTGTTGGCGAGATATTTCTAAACCTTTAACTTCATCTCGACTCTGTTCGCTAATTAACTTTTCAATATCTGGCCTTTTAATAATATTCTTACCTAATTTTCTGAGATTTTCTTCAGAAATACTATGTTTATCAATTAATTCTTGAGCAGCTTTGGTAATAGTTAAAGATTTATCATCCGTTGTCTTTGCTTTTTTTTCTGAGTTTTTGAGAAAATCTTGTCTTTCTGCTTCAGTTTCAAATAGATATCCAATAACATCTCCAGGTTTGCATTCATCACCAGCTTCAGGTAAGGTATGCAAAATACCCTCTGCTTCACTCTCTAAATCAAAGGCTGCTTTCGATGTTTCAAATACTGCGATCGCTTCTTCTTTATTTACTGGCTTACCTGCATCTAATAGCCAGTATAACAACGTATAGCTTTCATCATTATTATTAAATTTTGGCAGAATTATCTCATACATATAATACGGCTTCCTTGACAGAATTGCAAATATCTTCTTTCTGCACAATTACCTGCTTCTCTAAATGAGCAGAAGAAGGAATAATACTATTTTTTGAGTGAACCAATTTGACAGGATTTTTTAATTTACCCCAAAGGCTGCTGTAGATTTGATGAGCAACTTCACTCCCCCACGTACCGCCAGCTACACTATCTTCCACAATAAAGATATGAGTGCTATCTGCTAATAAATCTATGATGGTTTCTAATTCAAAAGGATATAGTTGACTAGGAACAATAATCTGAGTTTCAATTTCCCAATCAATAAATAATTCCCGCGCCGCAGCTAAACATCTTGGTACTAATCCCCCTGGTGAAATTAGCAAGCAGTTATTTTCTTCAAAACTATCGGCATAAATTCTAGCGAAATTTTTGGCAGAATCTAAAAACTCATAACTAAACAGATCGTCAATCAATCCATCAGCATAAATTCTTTGAGTATAGAGTACTTTATCTTCAAAAAAGATACAAGGATAAGTTAAATTAACCAATTTTTCAAACACAGCAATATTATCATGCAATGGCGATAATTCAAATAAATATAAATTTGGAATACCAACAAAATGCTTTTGCAAACTTTGGCTATGAGTCGGGCCATATCCTCTGTTACCACCCACTGCACAGCGAACAATCATATTTAAGTCTAATTTTGTGCCATACATTGATACAGATTTGGAAGCAAAATTTAAAATCTGATCGAATCCCAAGGCAATGAAATCACCAAACATGATTTCGATAATAGGTTTATTGCCACACAAAGCTAAACCACCACCTATCCCCACAATTGCTTCTTCACTTATTGGTGTAGTTAAAACTCTATCTGGGTAATTAGAAGATAATCCCTTGCCAACTTTAAATGCTCCTCCATAAGGGTCGAGGATATCTTCACCAATCAAAAAAACTTGAGGATCTACAGCAAATATATGATGTAGGGCACGATTTAAATTCTCAACAACTCGCTCAGTTCTCTTTAGAGTAGTTTCCATTGTGCTAATTCTCTAGATTCAACATCTCTAATCAAGCTACTTATTTCAGTTTTAACTTTTAGCTCTATCCGCTCAAATTGGTCGGAATATTGCTGCTGATAAACTGTGTACCAATCCCATTTTTGAATTCTTTTTAGTTCTTGAATATCTCGTGTATCGTCACCTTTACTATGGGGTCCGACTCGATTAGTATCAAATTCAATTACTAAAGGCAAAGATTTAGTTCTAGCAGCTTGAATGTGAGGGCTAATCAATGTCCTAATCTCGTTAATATCTATTGAGTCTACTTTTAAATAATTAATTCCAAAACCTTGAACACGACTTGCAATTGTGCCTGCCATTTGCAGTTGAGTAGGAGTAGACTGAGCTATTTTGTTATTTTCTACAATTACTAAAACAGGTAAACCCCACAATTGGGAAATATTCAGAGCTTCGTAAACTCCTCCTTCACCCCAAGTACCATCGCCAATGTGAACTATAGCCATCCCGAAGTTACCTTGGCGACGTAAATGCAAGGCTATCCCAGCAGCTACAGGCAAACTTTCGCCTTGAATTCCTGTAGATAAATAATTTTTTCTGTAGATGTGTTGACTTCCACCTACACCATGACAAACTGCACCTTCTTTGCCCATAATTTCTGCTAACAAGCCTTCAGGATCTTCAAATCTTGCGAGGTAATGACCGTGTCCGCGATGATTGCTAAGGATAAAGTCACTATCAGTTAAAACTGTTTTGAGTGCTACAGGGATGTATTCTTGACCGAGGCAGGTATGGGTTGTACCGTTTAATTTACCACTAGAATATAGCTCTAAAAGTGATAATTCAAAGTGACGAATCATCAGTATGATTGCTAAGTCATCATCTGAAATTGGAGTTGGTTTTTGAGTTTCTCGGATTGGGGGGAGGCTATCAAGTTTCATGGCTGATGCTGGGGTGTAGAAAAAGCTCACGCAGAAGGTAATTTTAGAGGTTAGGATTCTACCCCTTTTTGAAGTAGAATTTGGCGAGCGTCTGCGAAGGATTTTACAGATTTCACATCGTCAACTGTGAAGACTATATCGTAGGCTTCTTCTATAGCCATTACTAACTTCATGTGCGCCATACTGTTCCAATTTTTGAGAGTATTGGGGCTGAGTTGATCTGTGATTTCTAAAGGGGAGATGTTTAATACATCTGAGAAAATTTCTGTTAGGATTTCCAAAAGTACCTCTGGGAATTAAATTGTTAAGGTTTCTACTAGTTGTTCAGATATAGCTTTCAGTATTTCTTGTTTTTTATGATTGATGAAAAAATGCTCTCCCTCAATCATCTGCAAGGTAAATTTTCCAAATGTTTGGTTTTGCCATGCAGCAATATCTTCTATATTTACCATTTCGTCTTGTAGTCCACCAAAGGCGGAAATAGAACAATTTAATGGTAAGTCAGGAGTATATTTATAAGTTTCAATAATTGAAAAATCTGCTTTAAGAACTGGCAAAAATAACTGCATGATTTCTTGGTTATTTAAAATCTCCTTGGGGATGGCTTTGTAGCGCTTGTTGATTTCATCAATAAATAAGTTATCTGGTAAATGATGTGTGGGTTTTAGAAAACATGGAGTTTGTGGAGCGCGGCTACCAGAAACAAATAAATGTCTGGGTTCTAAATTATGTTGTCTGCTAAGGCGACGAGCCGCTTCAAAACACAGCAATGCTCCCATGCTATGACCATAAAAAACAAATGGCATATCCAGGTAGGGTAATAACCCTGGAACCATTGCTTCTATTAAGGTAATAAGATGGGAAAATGGCTTTTCTTTGATGCGAGTATCGTGTCCTGGAAGAAGAACTTGGCATACTTCTACATCTGAAGGTAAGCCGTTAACCCAATCTCGAAATAATGAAGTACCACCCCCAGCATAAGGAAAGCAAAAGAAGCGAAGTTTAGCTTTTGGATTGAGTTTTGGTGAAAAAATCCAGGTGTTAAATTCTTTAGTAGCAGTCATCGCTGAAATAAAACTTTTGGGAGAGTATTTGATTCTTAGTGAATTTGGGATTTTAGATTGAAAATTCCAAACTTAAAATATCAAAAGTCTGAAACAAGACCCAATTTATCCTGGGAAAACACTGCGCTAACAGGTATGGGGTCAATCTAAAATCCCAGATTGTTTAGGCTTTGACTGTATTCATTCGCTTTTCCATTTTTTTCATTTCTTTTCGTTCAAGAAAAGAATCGCGAGGCATCAAAATAAAGTAAATTAACATGATGGAAGTTAAGCCTACTTGATTATACGTTCTAAAGAGCAGGTATAAACCTGTAATCAAAATTGACACAATGAAAAACGTGCTGAGAATCGCTAAGATTTTTTTGATTCCTGACATTTGAGAGATGTTATCTAAAACGGTATAGATAATAGACATTGATTTTTATCCTGAAAAAACTAGTTCAAAAATAACTGTGTTACTGCGTCTTCGGAAAGCGATTCTATTTGCAAGAAAAGCTCATCTAAGCTATTGCTTTGATTTTGTGATGTTGGCTGTATAGGTGTATCTTGGGTTGTTTCAAGATGTTGATCTAAAATTGGAGCTAGTACTTCTTGTGTTAGATAGTTAGCTAGCATTTCAATGTTGGGATAATCAAAAGCTAGGGTTGAAGGTAGGGGATGGTTTAAACTTGCTTCTAGCCGATTTTTTAGTTGGATAGACATGAGAGAATCCATACCCATTTGGAAAAATCCTTGCTGGTTTTCGGGAGGATTTTCTGGGTCGAGATCCAAAATCTCACTCACTATCATTTGCAGATGAGTGATGAGTAAGTTGTGGCGATCGCCTGCTAAACTCTTCTCTAGCTGCAACAATAGCTCTGACTTGGTTACAGCGCTATTTTCTTGTTTTTCTTGCGGTTGTCCCAACTCTTCTAGTAGGGGTCTGTGTCGTCTGACTTCAAATGTGGGTTTAAAGATGCTCCAGTCAACATCTGCGACTGTTTTTTGTACCACACCTGATTGCAAACACAACTTCAATGCTTCTAGGGTTTGTGTGACAGCCATCGGTTTTAACCCGACACGCGACCACAGGCTTTGAACTTCAGCTGCAACAACGTTTATCTCATCCCAACTACCCCAGTTAACACTCAATGCTGGTAAGTTGTTTCCTTGCCGATAATGAGCCAAAATATCCAAAAAGTGGTTTGCTGACGCATAAGGCGCAAGTCCGCTAGAACCCCAGATGGCGGCGGCTGAGGAAAACAAAATCAAAAAGTCAAGGTGGAGATTTTGAGTCAATTGATGCAATATCCAAGTACCGCTAACTTTGGCTGCTAATACATTTTGATATGTGCTTAAACTCATCTCTGCCAAGCTTTGAGGAATAGAAATCCCAGCCGCATGGATGATGCCGCGCAAGTGAGTATTGCTGGCAAATACAGCTTGCATATGACTAAAGTTGCTGACATCCGCTTGCACAACGTTGACTGTTGCACCTTGGGATTCTAATGTTTGAATGGCTGTAATTGCCTTTTTGTGCTTGTCATCTGGCGGTAAGGTATCCCATAAAGAACGCTCTGGCAATCCTTGTCTACCTGTGAGAACTAGGTGTCTTGCACCTTTGGCGACTAACCAAGCTGCCAGCTTTAAACCTAGTCCTCCTAAACCACCTGTGATTAAGTAAGTGCCATCGGCATTAAATTCTGTTAACGGCTTCAATGCCTTTGGCACGGTACTGGTGACGAGACGTGCAACATATCTTTGACCATCACGCCAAGCAATTTGATCCTCTCCGTCGGGTGTTTGGATTTCTGCCAACAGTATGGCTGCTTGGTCTGCGGTGGTCTTATCAAGGTCAACTAAACCACCCCACAGTTCTGGGTGTTCCAGTGCTATCACCCTTCCCAGTCCCCATAAAAGTGATTGGGGTAGCGCCTGAGAATTGAGAGGAGATTTCACTGGTTGGGTATTTTGCGTGACTAACCATAAATGCGGCCAGTCTGACGGGGGATTTTTCACCAAGGCTTGAATCAAGTGCAGCACGCTACCGCAGAGTAACTTTTCGGCATCTTGCAAGGATGTTTCGGTGACTTGTGCAGAAGCAATATCCAGGCTCCACAAATGCACGATTCCCCGCAGAGGTAGCTGACTGCTTGCCTTTGCATCTTTGATTAGTTGCTGCAAATCTTCAGGATCGCTAGGATTGATTGTGAAATATCCTTGTGAAGATTCGCTGTAACTATTGCCAGGTATCACAAAGTGACAAGTTGCACCTTGCGCCTGTAATTGGGATGCTAAGGCAGTTCCTAAACCTTGACGATCGCCAAAAATTAACCACAAACTATCTTGGCTATTTTTACTAGTGGAATTTTGTTGTGGTTTTAACCGCCAAGTTAGATCATAGAACAAATCGGTGCATTCTTCTGATATTGCAGATTTATTCGTTTCTTCTGGTGGTGGCGTTTTGCGGGCAATTTTTCTATCTAACCAGTATCGCTGACGTTGCCAGGGATAAGTGGGTAGCTGGATGTGGTTTCCACCGTCGGGATAGAGTTTGCGCCAATTTACAGGATATCCCGCAGTATATATCGCACCAAGGGAATTGAGCATCACAGCTAATTCATCTTCGTTGCGTTTGAGGGAAGGAAGTACAACACCTTGGCGATCGCTATACTGGAGTCCTTGCTCGATGGCTGTGGTTAAAATTGGATGGGGGCTAATTTCTAGAAAAACCTCATGTCCTTCACCTATCAAGCTTTGAATAGCCGTCGAGAACAGTACAGGCTCGCGTAAATTCTTTACCCAATAGGTGGTATCTAAATCCAAACCATCAATTAATTTACCTGTGACTGTGGAATAGATGGGGATAGTTGCTGCTTGGGGTTGAATTCCTTGTAAAAGTTGCCGCAGTTCGTCTTGTAAAGGTTCCATTTGCGGACTGTGGGAAGCGACATCTACTTTCACTAAGCGGCAAAAAATATTTTTGGCTTGTAAATTTCCCAGAATACTTTCTATCGCCTTGGGATCGCCTGATAAAACAGTGGATGTCGGGCCATTGCTCACGGCTACAGATACGCAGTCTTCATAGCCAACTATCACCTTTTGTGCTTGTTCCAAAGATAAACCAACCACAGCCATTGCACCCTGACCACTGACCCGTTTAATTACTTGGCTGCGCTTACAGATAATCTTGGCGGCATCGTCTAAGTTTAAAGCACCTGCAATATAAGCTGCTGCTACTTCTCCCATACTATGACCGACGACAGCCGCAGGTTTAATCCCCCACGATTGCCAAAGCGTTGCTAAGGCTATCTCAACGGCAAATAAGGTCGGTTGGATAACGTCGATTTCTGTTAAACGCGAGTTCGCCTCGTCAAGCATCAATTGTTCCAGTAATGACCAATTTGTATACTGACTGATAGCTTCGTCACACTGAACTATAACAGCCTTAAATACAGGTTCTTGCTGCAATAACTTGCGCCCCATACCCAACCACTGAGAACCTTGTCCAGGGAAGATAAAAATCGGTAGATGCTGACGATCTGGAGTTTGGATACCCGTTGTAATCTGGGAATGTAGTTCTCCCTGGAGGTATGTTTCTAGTAACTGGGATAGTTCGTTGCGCGAACGAGTTAACAAGCTCAGGCGATGAGTATGATGACTGCGGCGGACGCTGGCGGTGTAGCAAATGTCTCGTAGAGTTTCTCCTTGAGTACTAAGAAAGTCTTGATATGACTTTGCTAAACACTTTAAAGCTTCTGAACTCCTGGCTGAAATAGGTAGTAAAAAATACCCATCATCCTCATCTTTGACCCTATCCCCCGTTGGCGCTTCTTCAAGAATCGCATGAGCATTAGTCCCTCCCAGTCCAAGGGCTGTAACTCCAGCGCGGCGGGGGATTTGATTGGTTTGCCAAGGTGAGAGTTTAGTATTGACGTAAAAGGGACTACTAGCAAAGTCAATGCGGGGATTTGGTTGGTTAAAGTTAATACTTGGTGGTATCTGCTGGTGTTTCAAAGCCAGAATTAGCTTGATTAGTCCAGCCATACCCGATGCTACATCCAAATGACCGATATTTGGCTTGACCGAACCGATCGCACAAAATCCCTGTTTTTGAGTTTGCGTGTGAAATGCCTGGGTTAAGGCATCGATTTCGATGGGGTCGCCAATGGGTGTACCGGTACCGTGAGCTTCGATGTATGAGATGGTTTCAGGGCTAATGCCAGCTTTGGATAGAGCATCAATGATGGCGTTTTTCTGTCCGATTACCCCTGGTGCAGTGTAACTGGTTTTGAGGGCACCATCATTGTTAATTGCTGTGGCTCGAATGATAGCGTGAATGCGATCGCCATCTTCTAAAGCATTCGCTAACTTCTTCAAAACGACAATGCCGCCACCGCTACCGAAAACAGTCCCCCCAGCCTCGGCATCAAAGGCGCGGCAATGTCCATCAGGAGAAACAATACCACCACCACGATAGTAATAACCAGCACGATGAGGTACTCTGACGGAAATTGCTCCAGCCAAAGCCATATCGCAGTCGCCATTCAACAAGCCTTGACAAGCTAAATGTACTGCAACTAAGGAAGTGGAACAAGCTGTTTGGACTGTGACACTAGGCCCTGTCAAATTTAACCTGTAAGATACGCGACTGGTGAGAAAGTCTTTGTCACTACCAACGAAGGTTTCCAAGAAACTTTCAAAATCAAGTTTAGGACGCAAGCGATCGCCTAAAATACAATCCAATATGTAAGTATTAATACTTGCACCCGCATAAAAACCGATGGGGCTTTCATAGTTCTCAGGGTCACACCCAGCATCTTCGAGGGCTTCCCAAGCACACTCTAGAAATACACGATGTTGAGGATCGATGAGTTTGGCTTCTCTAGGTGAATAGCCAAAGAATCCGGCATCGAAGTATTCCACATTGTCAATCATCGGACTGGCTTTGACATACTTGGGATCGTTGAGGGTAGAAGCATCTACACCTTCCGCCGCTAATTCCTCATCGCTAAAAAATGAGATACATTCAACCCCATTTTTGAGATTTTGCCAGTATTCATCCAGGTTGTTTGCTTTGGGGAAACGTCCCGACATCCCGATAATGGCGATCGCTTTTTCGTTAAAGTTATTAGACAACTCTAATCCACCTACTTGATTTTGCAGTATGACCTGATGAACTCTTCGTATCCTTTGGAGTTCGTATTTCCAACAATCTAGTCAGAATGTAACTCACTACTCCCCACTTCCGAATGGCACAAATAAATTGAGACTAACTGTAGCCAAATCATTGGGTGGAAACTTGGCTTGGTAGCGGGGATCAGGAGTTAATCCAGCTAATTTTGCCGCAGCAATAAATTGATTCAATTCAATCGGATATTGATCTGTATAACCATGAGTCGCATCATAAGCTGTGGCTAAGGTATACCCAATATTCGCTGCTGCTAGGGCTGGCGGAATCGTATGTAAGTCTAGGACTAACAAACCAAATCGCCCAATATGCGGTTTCCAACGCTGTAAATGCTCTAATAAATTTTGTAAGAGTTCATTAGCTGTAATCATTCGACCCCTACAAACAAAAGCTCCTGTAGAACTCAATTCACAGCCCATATTTCCCAGTCTGGGAGTGATAAAAGGACGGTTGTGATCTAAAAACGATCTGACATGGAGAAACTCGTCAGATGGTATTCCATATTTGGCGAGTATTGCTTTTGCCAAGTCGTCTGGGTCGTTAATATCACCAAAGATGACGCTTATCGGCGACTGCAAATCCTTGAGTCTTTTGTAAGTAGCTTCACGAGAGGCTTGATTATAATCAGCACAGACCATAATCAAGGGATTCTCATTGAGATATTTCCCTCTGAGAGTCTGATTTTGAATGACGTGATAGATATGCTCCATGAATGTACCATCCCCACAACCCATATCTACAATTCCTTTGGGTTGTTCGTGAATAGGACGGTTAAAGATATCTCTAATAATCGCGTCAACCTTCTGGAAGTAGGTCTGATGAGCTAGTCCGCTACCCCAAATATTTACTCGACGATTCACATGGGTTTCATGTCCATCAGTATCTCGTCCCGATAAAATAACGGGATTGCCAAATAGCAGTTCTGGAATCTTCTCAAATGTTGGTAAATAAGAAACTGTGACTCCGTAAGCGTAGGCTCTAGAAATCGCATATAAGCCTGTACGGATGAACTGAACTTGACGACCTTGAATTACAACCCAGCCTTGTAAAGCCAGGATTTCAAAAGCTTCAAGTAAATGTTTTTGATTACCTGTTAACTGCTCAATATCAAGTGTGTGTGTTTTGGGATCGATTTGCTCAAACACATTAGCCATTGCTAAAGATACCATCGTTGGGCCTACCAATAAGCCATTGAGATGGTGCAATATCTGACAACACACATACTGATAATCTTCATCTGTACTTTCTACCAAGTCCCACTGTCTTTTAGCTCTTGCTAGCAGAGAGGAGAAATTCATGCCGTCAGCTAATTTAGACTGCAACGACAAAGTTAAATCTCCAAAAAGATAGTCATTGATATTAATCAGAGTAGGTAAAAAAGCAACAAACTCTTTATAAATTGATGACAGTCCTAACGCTATGCTGCCTCTGCGAGTCAAGGTGTAAAAGAGTTCTCCCTCTATTTCTTGATACTTCATCCATCCTTGCGACACCATTAACCGCAAAGCAACATTCAAATAGCCTATATTTCCCGGAAAATATTTCAGAACTAGATTCAGGGGTACGACTTTTCCTTCTTCAAACAAGAAGAAGACTCCTCTTTCCTGTAGAGCATTTGTAGTTGGGCCTATGGCAATCCCATCTAGATGCAGAAAGATTGTTCGCCGAACTGAGAGACGTTCTTTTCTTTCTTCGCTGTCTCCATCTGACAAATCAGGAATATTTTTCGGTCTAAACAATTTGTCGAGGATATCGCTTCTGGTATAAACTGCACAGCCAAAAATCTTGTCTCTTAATTGCATAAGTCTTTATACACCTAAAAGCAACTATGCGTAACTGACCTTGCCTAAATCCAACAATAGTTCTAGGTATTTTGACTAATTTAATGGCTAACTAAATTAGCAAAAACCTAAATCCAAAAGCATTTTTGCAATAGAACAGAATGGTTGAAGTTCCTTGCAGTTTTCGGCGCTATTACTCAGATTATGCACAGAAACATACGTGGGAACAAAGTCCACAAGCGATATGATTTGGCTAATCAAAAATTCCAATTTTGAAGATTACTGAAACACAGACCTTATGCTCGGTTAATTAAAGGAGTATAACCCTATAGCTTATCCTAAATATTGAGTTCAATACCTTTGCTTAAAGCACATTTTAGTTTTGAATGACTTTTCCCAAGCGGTTTTCATGAATTCCTTTTATAGATAAGCTAATTTAGATTACCTACATCTTGCAGGTATTTTTAGACTGAGAATGAATTGCTGTTGCTGACTACATTAAGTAGATTCTTAATGCAATTTTTATGGTTAGCTGTGGAACTTATCCACTTTGTCCAAGCAAGTTACACCATTCGTAAAAATTATACACACATAATGATAGAGGAATTTTATATTTTTTATAATTTTACCTATACATAAGAAAATTTAATCACGTTTTTATTTTAAGCTCTATATTTTAATAGCATTCAAAATTAATGATTACATAAACAAAATTTAATCCTTTTTTATCAAGATTTGATATATGCAAATAAATCAACAATTATTCAATCAAAATTAACCTGTTGATAAACAAATTTTAATTTTTTATAAATACATTTATTTATATGATTCTGAGAAGAATCTTAAAAACGTTGCACTTCATGCAAAAACTTTTCTGAGATTCGTGTAACTATATCAGTTGCAAAATTTGACCAGATATTTCCTATATACAGCCTAGCTAAAGCTTACCAACGGAGTTTTTCATAACTTGTTGAGTTTTAGCTATAAGGACTGTTGCTGCTTTTTCATAGTTTATAAAACTCTCAGAAATACCTAACCAAAAATATGTCAAGACCATTGCCTCATCTTTTTGATTCCAACATCCTTGGTGGTCAAGATAGTCTGCTAAATATTTATTATCAAGTCACAGGATTGCACATCCCAAGTTCAGTACTTATAGGTACGGCGAGTAATGACCTACTTAATGGTAGTAATGGCAATGATTTAATAGTCGGTGGACTGGGTAATGATTTTATTGTTGGTTCTTTAGGTCAAGATGTTCTCTTTGGCGGAGCCGGCAATGATTTCTTTTTACGTTTACCTAACGATGAAGACGATTTTGTCTCTGGGGGTAGTGGTAATGACCTTGTAGGTGGGGGTGGTGGTGACGACACCCTGTTGGGTGGATCAGGTAATGATGGTCTATTTGGTGCTGCTGATGACGATCTGCTCTATGGTGGTGCTGGTAACGACGTACTTTTTGGTGCAGAAGGGCGCGATCGCTTTGTAGCTAAAGCAGGTGAGGGGGTAGACTCTTTTGTTGACTTTAACCCCACCGATGACTTTATTGGTTTAGCTGGCGGCTTAACTTTCAATCAGATCAAGATAGAGGCGGTTGGTCCTAGCTCCTTGATTTCTGTGGCTGCAACAGGTGAGTTATTGGCGCTTGTAGCTTTTGTTAGTCCCGATCAGTTCACATCAGCTAATTTTGTACAAGTTAGCAATGCCGAACTTTACTCTCAACACGAATCACCACTTTCACAAGACATTCCTAGCGTTGGCGTTGCAAACCCGCAAACCGTTGGCACAGATGGTAGCGATTTTCTCAACGGAGGTTTTGGTAACGATATTATCCAAGGCGGACTGAGCAATGATGTGATCAACGGTGGCACAGGTAACGATCGCTTATTTGGTGACGAAGGCGGTGACTTTATTAATGGTGATCTCGGTAACGATTATGTAAATGGTGGTGTTGGGGGTGATTTCCTCAATGGTGGTTGGGGTAACGATACTATTGTTGGAGATACCGGTGATGACCTACTCAATGGTGGTCTTGGCAATGACCAACTATTTGCAGGTGCAGATAACGATGTTCTCAACGGCGATGAAGGTAATGATTTACTCGATGGTGGTTTAGGTTTCAACCTGCTTAGTGGTGGATCTGGACACGATACTTTTATCTTAGGTAGAGGTGCTAGATTTGACCAAATATTTGACTTCCAGAAAGGAGTAGATCACATTAAGTTACCCGATCAAATTAGCTTCGGACAACTGTCTTTAATCCAAACTGGTGGTAACGTTTTAATTGCGATCGCTGGTAGCAGTGAACCACCTTTAGCAGTTGTTGATCGTATTCAAGCTAGTAGTCTGACAGCAACAGATTTCATTGCATAGTTGATCTCTCTTTTTACACTAATCAGGTACTGTATTATCTGTTGGTGTTAATGTAAAATCCAAAGAATCATTCAGATGTATCGCTAGAACATTAACCAATATGTTCTATTGATACATCATTTATACTAAATATTGTCAAATTTATAATGAGACAAGAAGCTGTAATTATAATTCAAAATCTCAATCATTACTATGGGAAAAATGCGCTGAGAAAACAAATTTTATTTGATATTAACCTAAAAGTTTATTCTGGTGAAATTGTAATTATGACTGGGCCATCAGGTTCAGGAAAAACAACATTACTGAGCTTGATTGGTGGTTTACGGTCTGTACAAGAAGGAAGTTTGAAATTTTTAGGTGAAGAACTGTCTGGTGTTAGTCAAAATAAACTGGTGCAGATGCGACGTAACATCGGTTATATTTTTCAATCTCACAATTTGTTGGGGTTTTTGACTGCCAAGCAAAACGTGCAAATGGCATTAGAATTAAACGATTGCATTTCTCAAACAGAAGCAGTAGCTAAATCAGAAATGATGCTGCAAGCTGTTGGTTTAGAAGAAAGAATTAATTATTATCCAGATAATCTTTCTGGTGGTCAAAAACAAAGAATTGCGATCGCCCGCGCCTTAGTAAATTGTCCTCCCTTAGTGCTAGCAGACGAACCAACGGCTGCATTAGATAAACAATCAGGACGCGATATCGTAAAAATAATGCAGAGCCTAGCTAAAAATCAGGGAACTACTATCTTGTTAGTCACACATGACAACCGCATTTTAGACATAGCTGATCGCATCATAGAAATGGAAGATGGCCTATTAACGAGAGTTCAACTAGGGCAAACGTATGTGTGACTAGTCTGACGGGGAGACAAAATAGGCTGTTTGTCTAGTCCTCCTATTGTCATCATCGTCTCCAATCCTGTTGAGAATTAGCTTTTTGCTTTTGTTAAGTAAAGATGTGACTAATGGATAGCTTGTCAAAGGGGGATTAAGAAGGGTAATTTGACTATTACTTTACTTTTTTCCATGGAAGTTTAACTGTAAATCGACTACCTTTCCCTAACTGACTTTCGGCGTGGACAGTACCACCGTGTAACTCGACGATTTTTTGCACTATCACCAATCCTAAACCCGTACCTGCGGAACGACGAGTAGAGGCATTTTCAACTTGGATAAAAGGTTGAAATAATCGGAAAAGGTCATCGGAAAGCATACCAATACCTGTATCTACCACGCTAAAAAAGATATATTCATTTGTGGAATTTGGCTGGACTTCAATCCAAACTTTGCCTCCGTCGTGAGTAAATTTGATAGCATTGCTCAACAGGTTGATAAATACCTGGCGGATACGACGCTCATCAACTTGGATGGATTCAAGTTCTTCAGGGATTTGTAGACTCAGTTGAATATTTTTTTGTAACGCTAAATTTTTGACGAAACTGAGACTAGAGTCACATAATTCTGGAATCGAAGTAGCCGCTAGTTGCAGTTCTATCTTGCTAGATTCAATGTCGGTAAGCTCAAGGATTTGGTTAATCAATTCTAGTAAATTCTTACCGCTCGATTCGAGGAGATTTAAGAACTGGCGCTGTTCTGCGGTTACAGTACCGTAGACTTCATTTTGGAGTGCTTCTGCAATCTCAAGAATAGAGCTTAAGGGAGTCCTTAGTTCTTGGCTCATATTTATTAAAAAGGTCTTTTTGGCACGATTTGCAACTTCGGCAGCTTCTTGAGCCTCACGCAGAGCGGATTCTGCATTTTTGCGTAAGCGAAGCTTGTCGTAGACATCGCAGACTTCTAAAGTTAGAGCAACAAATTCAGCTATTGAGCTAACGAAGTTTTGCTCACTCACTTCCCATGTCCGAGGAATATCAATCTGTTCATACAATACTGTTCCCACCACTTCGCCCCCAACCCAAATGGAGGTATTAATTAGGGATACAATATTCTTTGTTTCTAGCAATTCATCCCATAATTCTTGTATCCGTAAATCGGTGCGAGTATCGGTGACAGCCATGATGCGGGCAGATGTCAGGGATTTAAAGTAAATGGGATAATCTGCGCGATCGCGTTCTAAACCTGCTGAATGTTTCTGATTGCTACGTTCATAGAGATTTATACATTGTAGTTTGGTGCGTTCGTTATTAAATAACCACACGCTTACTCGTTCTACCTCTAAAGCATTGGCAGCTTTTTCAGCGATGACTTTAAATGCCGTTTCTAGATTTCCTTCTGAAATTGCCTTGTGATTTGTTAATTCTGCCAACGCTCGATTATGCTGTTTCAGTTTTCGCTCGCTGTTAATATGTACTTGAATCTCTTGCTGTAATTCTTGAGTTCGCTGCTTAACTTGCAATTCTAACTCTTCATTTTTAGTAATCTGTGCAGTAAAGGTTTTACGTAAATGCTGCATCATCTCGTTGAAAGATTCACCCAGCACCTCTACTTCTTTAATGCCTTGGATCGCCACTGAGTCTTCAACCTTGGTAAAATCGGTTAAATCTTTTGTTGCCGTGCTGAAGTAGAGAATTGGCTGAGTTATCCAACGGGCGGCGATAATTCCTAATAAAGTAGCTAATCCTAATGCTCCCAAACAGAGAAAAATTGTAGTTTGAGTGTTGCGATCTATTTGTCCCATAAAGTCTGCTTCTGGGACAGCTACTACAATTAACCAGTTGACATTTGGTTCGCCCTGTAACGGTCTAATTTCTAAAAATTGTCGTTTTCCATTAAAAGAGAAATCTAGTTGCTGTAAACTCTGAATCTGGTCAAAGTTACTAAATTTAGTTTCTAAATATTTAGCGCTGGCTTGAGTAAAAGCATTGCCGCTTTGAGAAGCTGCCAACCTAATCGGTTTACCATTTTGGAGGCGGAATGGTTCTTCGGTTGTGGAACTTGCGACTAATAGCCCCGATCGCTCGATAATAAAAACTTGTCCAGACTTGCCAACTTTAATATTTTGTAGCAAATCCCCAATTTGTGATACGTGAGTTAGAGTGCTATTGACACCGAGTAACTCACCTTGGGAGTCATATATAGGTTGAGATGCACTAATTAGAAGCGTTGGTTCGGTGATGGATGTAAAAATCTGACTAAAGCTGAATTTTTTGGCAGTAACTGCTGCTTGATAATTAGGACGCGATCGCGCATCATAGTTTTTGATTACCTCTGGTAGTTGGGTACGTTGACCAAGAGAGTCGATTTTGTAGGTGTAAAGGTCGTAACCAGTTGACTTATCGGCTTTTCTGAGTAAATATTGGCGATCGTTGAGCTTTTCTACCCCTAAATGTTCTTGCTGTTCGTTACTTGCCGTTAAAACAACAGCATCAGGAAAAATCTCTAACTGCTTGATTAAATATGACTCCCAGGTTGCCAGATTTTCCATCTTCAGTAACCCGATGTCAATGATATTTTGATTACCGCGCAGTACTTGACGCGGAGTTGAGAGATAAGCCTGTAAATTTTGCTCTACTCGATTAGCGACTTCATAACGCAACTCGCTAGCTACCTCATTGACTGCCATTTGCCCATTGCGGATTGATAAGTATGCAGTCAATCCCACAGTTAAGAAGATTTGCAGCACAAACAACGCTACCAGAATACGACGTAGAGGTACACCTTTAAATAGGGAAAAAACACCATTTTGCCCAGTATTTTTGTTCATAAGCCCACTCTCCCTTTCTATCGTGTAGTAGTGAGTACAACACCTCGACTTCTCTGAGCCTGCGGGCTTATGCATAGTTTGTACTCGGTCAAGTCAAGTGCCAATATACCACTTCTGGTAAAAGAACAAAACTTTAACCTGTGATTTTCACTGCAATGTGAATTTCATCGAAAGAACATTTTCCAGCCTAACCGAGAGGTTGTCTCAAAAGTGCTTGGCTGTAATTTTAGGCATTCATGGATTTCTCCTAATCCCCTTTAAAAAGACTGGCCATTACCCAGATTTTTATAGAAAAACTTGAATTTTTGTTCAAGACAGGGAGAGGTTCTTTTACAGAAAAGCTGCTGCTCTATTGATTTTTTCGCAGATATCTACCCAAGCTTTATCTCGTTTTCCTGCCCCAATGGTGTTTAATGGGCGATCGGGAACGTGTGTTGCTTGATACCGTTCAATTGCTGTTACTTTGTAGTTGCTAGCACGCAAAGGTATCCAGAGAATTTTGACTCCCTCAGCTTTCGCTGCTTCTAACAGAGGTGGTAACTCATTTTGACTAATAAAGTTTGAGGCTAGGAAGTCTGGACTTACCAGCAACACTGCTACTTTTGTAGCTGCCAAAGCCATTTGGATTTCATTTCGCCACATAGCACCAGGCTTGATTTGGGTATCATCCCATAGTTGGAGATTTTGTTCTCTAATTAATGGCTCTAGATGAATTTTGAGGTCATCGAACCACTTTTTATCTTTGTGACTATAGCTAATGAAAACTAGATTTCTAGTTCCGGGTTCAGACATAGGTATTTCCAAATTTGGTGAAGTCGGTAAAACATCGTCAATCAGTCTACGGACATCTACCATCCAAAAAGTTTTCTGACACTGGATTTGGTCATTACGCGCAACCAGGGAGTTATACAATATGTATCGCTCGTAAAAATGAGGAGTTTGACTATCCTTACACTTTTCACAGTTACAGGGAACAAGTGTTTTATATTTCAGGCGTTCGTAAGACTTATGGATTTTGTCCAGTTCATGAATGATACGTATTAGCAGGTCTTTCTTGTGGTTTCCTGCTACGCGGACTTTAATTTCTCGTTGATTGTAGTTTTCAATCACTTCCGCGCGGGTTTGGTCTTCACTGAGAACAACGCCTGTTTTCCAAACGAAAATTTGTTGTTCAATGAATGAATGCATTTCGACAATAAAACGAGTAAGAATACCTTTTGGCATGAAATCATAGGTGTAGCGCAGAATCAGATTGTTAGATTCATCCCAATTGAAATCAGGCTGATTGGTAGAGAGTAATTGAGGTGCAATATAAGTACCCGGACGACTAGGAATTTCGTAACAAAGTTTAAATTTTATCATTAGCTGCAACAGTTCTGGTCGCATATCTGCATATTTATCTTCAAACCAAATGTTTTTTAAATCATTACGGTCAAATTTACCTGATTTTTCAATGACTTGTGGATTATCTAACACTTTGTAAACGGCATCTGTCCCCCAAGTTGGCTTGAGAATTACAGTTTTTCTTAGCAAGTCATCGTCTTGAAAGTGTAGGCATACACCTAAATCATGCAGATAGCCACTAAGTTGAAGTTTATCCTCCTGTTTAGTAAAACCATGTTGCTGACAGATGTTAAAATATTCTTCCAAACTAATACATTCATGGAGGTTTTGTTCTAAAGCTTCCCGCACTTTAACCCAGGTTTTAGGGAGTTCTATACCTACATGAGGTAGGCTGGTAATAAAATGCTTAACTTTATCCAATATTTCTGGTAGACCGCGATTATTGGCAAAGTTTGTAGAAAGTGTTTCTTTAAAATTAATGAATTCCTTTCGTAAATCCTTCTCATTTATTTCCCGTTTGCGCTCATGCTTTTCATTTTTGATAATGAGTAAAGGACTATCATCGCTCAACAATTGAACCACATTTAGCCAGTAGTAAAAATCTGTGTCTTCTTTGCGAGTATCAGCAACTACGGCATAAAGAGAGCGTTTGGTGAGAAAAAATTGGTGGGTAGCATGGTAAATCTCTTGACCACCAAAGTCCCAAATATTGACCTGAAATTCTTTGTGATTGTCAAGCAAGAATTTCCATTGAATAACATCAATGCCTTGAGTGGAAATTTCATCTTGCTGTAAAGTATATTTTTGGTCTTGAATTTTTTTTGCTAGCGTAGTTTTACCTGCACCACCTTCTCCCACAATAAGTAATTTGGCTTCATAAAGGCGATCGGTTTCTTGTTCTAGTTGTTGCCTGTAGAAGTTCAGAATTTCTGCAACCCTTTTCGTTCGGATTTCTGGTGGAAGTGTTTCTAGGGTATTGCTGGATAACTCAAACACGCTGAGGTTGGTGAGTTGACCAATTTCTGCTGGCAGCATAGTCAGTTGATTATTGCTGAGGTTAAGTTTATGAAGATTGGTGAGTTGACCAATTTCTGCTGGCAACGTTGTCAGTTGATTCAAGTTTAGGTAAAGCTGATACAGATTAGTGAGTTGACCAATTTCTGCTGGCAATGTTGTCAGTTGATTGTTGCTGAGGTTAAGTTTGCAAAGATTGGTGAGTTGACCAATCTCTGCTGGCAACGTTGTCAGTTGATTCGAGTTTAGGTAAAGCTGATACAGATTAGTGAGTTGACCAATTTCTGCTGGCAATGTTGTCAGTTGATTGGAATTGAGGTCAAGCTGATAAAGATTGGTGAGTTGACCAATCTCTGCTGGCAACGTTGTCAGTTGATTCAAGTTTAGGTAAAGCTCCCTAAGATTAGAGAGTTGACCAATCCCTGTAGGTAACGTTATCAGTTGATTGAACTGAAGGTTAAGCTCCCTAAGGTTGAAGAGTTGACCTAACTCTGCGGGCAAAGTTATCAGTTTATTGAACTGAAGGTTAAGCTGGCTGAGATTAGAGAGTTGACCTATCTCTGCTGGCAGTGTTATCAGTTGATTGAATTGGAGGTAAAGCTCCCTAAGGTTGGAGAGTTGACCTATTTCTGCTGGCAGCATTGTCAGTTGATTAGAGTTTAGGTGAAGCTCCCTAAGGTTGGAAAGTTGACCTATCTCTGTTGGCAGCATTGTCAGTTGATTTGAATTGAGATCGAGCTTCCTAAGATTGCAAAATTGACTAATCTCTACTGGCAACATTATTCGTGGATTGGAATTGAGGTCAAGCTCCGTAAGGTTGGAGAGTTGACCTATCTCTGCTGGTAGAGTCTTCAGTAGTCGATTCAATCCGAGGTTAAGCACATTGAGGTTTGAGAGTTGACCTATCTGTTGTGGTAAAGTTTCTAGTTGATTGGAGTTGAGGTAAAGCTCCCTAAGATTTGAGAGTTTACCTATCTGTTGTGGTAGGGTCTTCAGTTGATTAGAACTGAGGTAAAGCTCCCTAAGATTTGAGAGTTGACTTATCTGTTGTGGTAGGGTCTTCAGTTGATTAGAACTGAGGTAAAGCTCCCTAAGATTTGAGAGTTTACCTATCTCTTGTGGTATAATATTGAGTTGATTGGAACTGAGATCAAGCACAGTGAGGTTGGAAAGTTGATCAATTTCTACTGGCAGCATTGTCAGTTGATTCGACTGAAGGTAAAGCTCTTTAAGGTTGGAGAGTTGACCTATCTCTGCTGGCAGCTTTACTAAACCTTTGTCAGAAAGGTCTAATATTGTCGCTTTGTCTCTGGCAGCTTCTTCAATAATTTGCAGAAGTTCTTCGTTGGTCATAGGTAGAATTTTCACCAAGGCTATCTATGTCTCTTGACTTGCCATTGTGCGTTTTGGCAGCAGAGAGATTGAGCTAATTAATTACTAATTTAGCGTGTATCAAGACTTGCATCGGGGTGATAAGCTGCTGCACGTCTACGCTCTACCTAAAATCCTTACTATTCCAGTTTTTAACACCAATTGTACAGTCAAAAGTTCATAGGCGTGCGTAGCTCATCGGAGACATTGCTCCACCTATCAACCCTAGCAATATCTAGATTTGCTCATCTAGACGCAGTGCGATCGCTCTTAACAATTCCTCAAACTCTGATTTGCTGTGAATATCAGGGGTGAGCGTGTTCATATCTTTTAGCAAGTTGGCAAGTTCTGCGATCGCATTGCGAATCTCGGTGTATTGGTCAATTTCCTCACGAAATCCCTGCAAATTAGCTGCACTAACGCTTCTCATCCCTTCATCTAATTCTTTAATTTTGTCTTCCCAATGCTTAATATATTGAAGTCTTGCAATAGGGTTATAAATTTGAGCATCCGACAACACAATCGGGAAAATTCGATGATAAAATTCACCATTCTTAGCAATTTGTACTAGCTCAAACATACAATTGGGAGACTTTAAATACTTGTCACTAATAACTGCGATCGCATATTTACCGCGTCCAATCCTTTCCATAAAGGCTTTTATCAGTCCTTTGTAGCCCAAATCGCGTTTATCGCGGATGATTTTGATTCCTTTTGCCTGCAAAGTCTCATCCAATTTATTGACAAATTGCTCACTTTCTCCACCCCAAGCATAGGAAATGAAGATTTCTTTGCTATCGGCTAACCGATGCGTCAACAATTCATTTTTCTCTTGCTCAAGTTCGCTTTGCAACGGTGTAACTTGGGGGTTTATTTCCCCATCGGCTCTATCGGGTTGGAACATAACATCATCGATTAACCTGCGGACATCTACCATTTCATAACTGTTTTCGCACTCAATTTGGTAACGGCGATCGCTCAAGCGCTTAGTCAGCTTGTCCAGAGAATAGGAATGAGGTGTGGACAGATTTTTGCAAGTTTCGCAATTACAAGGAACTAAAGTTTGATATTGCAAACGTTCGTAAGAGTTGTGGATTTTTTCGAGTTCATGGGTGATAACTGCCATCAATTCTTTTGTACGGTTTCCGGCTACACGGATTTTAATTTCCCGTTGATTGTAGTGTTCAATAATTTCAGCACGGGTTTGGTCTTTGTTGAGAACAACACCGTTTTTCCAAACGAGTTTTTGCTGTTCAATCCAAGGGTGTGTCTCGACAATAAAGCGGGTGAGGATGCCTTTGGGCATGAATGTATAAGTGTAGCGTAGGATCAGGTTGTTGCGATCGTCCCAAGTATATTTAGCTTTTTCAATAGAGAGCAATTGAGGCGCAATATAATTGTCACGGCGATCGCGGATTTTGTAACAAAGCTTGAACCGTATCATTAATTGCAGGAGTTCATCTCGCATATCTGCATATTCGCTGCTTTTCCAAATATCTTCAAGATCGTCTTTAGTAAAACAACCTACATTTTGGTTAACAGTCAAATTATCCAAAACTTTGTAGACAGCAGTTGTCCCCCATTCCGGTTTGAGGATGACATAGTGTTTGAGTGTAGAATCATCTTGAAAATGGAGGCAAACGCCGAGGTCGTGGAGATAGCTACTCAAGCGCAGCATATCTTTACGGTCAGTTAAATTATTGACTCGGCAAAGGTTAAAGTATTCTTCAACGCTGATGTAATTTCGAGAATTGTTTTCTAGAGCGGCTCTGACTCTTACCCAGAGTTTTGGTAGAGGTGTACCAACGTGGTCAAGATTACTGATGTAAAGTTGGATCGCCTTTTTAATTTCCGCTAAACCGCGATTGGTATCTAAATTGGTTGGCAGAATTTCCTTGAGGTTGTCAAATTCCCCTCGTAACTGGCCTCCATCGACTACGCACTGACGGTCTTGTTTTTCATTTTTGATGATAAAAACTGGACTTTTGTCGCTCAAAAGTTCGACAACCTTCAGCCACCAGTAAAAATCAGTGTTTTCTGTGCGAGTATCGGCAACTAAAGCATAGAGAGAACGCTTGCTGAGGAAAAACTGATGGGTTTGATGGTAGATTTCCTGACCGCCAAAATCCCAGATATTGACGCGAAAATCTTTGCCATTTGGCAGTGTAAAGTCCCACCGGATCACATCAATGCCTTCAGTTGATTTCTCTTCTGGCTGGAGTTTATAGTTTTCGTTTTTAATTTTCTTAGCTAAAGAGCTTTTACCAGCTCCTCCTTCGCCAATAATTAAGAATTTTGCTTCGTAGAAAGGTTCGGTTTCGGTTGGATCTTGCACCCGAAAATAGAAATCGAGAATTTCACTCACATCACCTGGATTTTGCCTTAAATCCTTTGGCCCCAAAATCTCTGGTGGAATGGGGACTGGATTACGACGAAGATCCAGATTTTTCAGGTTTGGTAGTTGGACAATTTCCGATGGTAGACTGCTCAGTTGATTGTTGCGAAGGTAAAGGAATTGCAAGTTGGTGAGTTGGACAATTTCCGATGGTAGACTGCTCAGTTGATTGTCACTGAGGTAAAGGGTTTGCAAGTTGGTGAGTTGGACAATTTCCGATGGTAGACTGTTCAATTGATTGTCACCTAGACCGAGGGATTCCAGGTTGGTGAGTTGGACAATTTTCGTTGGCAGACTGCTAAGTTGATTATCATGTAGACCGAGGGATTCCAGGTTGGTGAGTTGTCCAATTTCCTCTGGCAGATTGCTTAGTTGATTGTCACTGAGGTAGAGGAATTGCAGGTTGGCGAGTTGTCCAATTTCCGATGGCAGACTGCTCAGTTGATTGTTGTAGAGATTGAGGTATTGCAGGTTGGTGAGTTGTCCAATTTCCTCTGGTAGACTGCTTAGTTGATTGTTGTAGAGATTGAGGTATTGCAAGTTGGTGAGTTGTCCAATTTCCGATGGCAGACTGCTCAGGTTATTCCTACAAAGGTTGAGGGATTGCAGTTTAGTGAGTTGTCCAAATTCCTCTGGCAGACTCCTCAAGTTATTCCTGCTGAGGTCGAGGGATTGCAATTTGGTGAGTTTTCCAAATTCCGGTGGCAGACTGCTCAGGTGACTTCTGGTCAGGTCGAGGGTTTGCAGTTTGGTGAGTTGTCCAATTTCTGGTGGTAAACTTTTCAGTTGATTGCTTGTGAGGTTGAGGGTTTGCAGGTTGGTGAGTTGTCCAATTTCCGATGGCAGACTGCTCAGTTCAGTCAAGCCGAGTTTGAGAGTTTGCAGGTTAGTGAGTTGAAAAAATTCCGATGGCAGACTGCTCAGTTGATTCAAGTCGAGGTGGAGGGATTGCAGGTTGGTGAGTTGTCCAAATTCCGGTGGCAGACTGCTCAGTCGATTACTGTCGAGATTGAGCGTTTGCAAGTTTGTTAGTTGTCCAAATTCCGGTGGCAGACTGCTCAGTTGATTACTGCGGAGGTTGAGCGTTTGCAAGTCTGTTAGTTGTCCAATTTCTGCTGGCAGCGTTGTTAAGCCTTTGCCAGAAAGGTCTAATTCTGTCACCTTGTCTCTGACAGCTTGTTCAATAATTTGCAGCAGTTCTTCGTTAGTCATTTTGGGATTTTACAAAGGCTATGCCTGACGACGAGTTGCTGCTTGGACACGCAGCAGAGATATTGAGCTAATTAATAATGTAGCCTGTATCAAGGATTGCATTGAGGCAAAGTGCGATCTTCCTGCGCCTCTACACTCGACCTCAAAACCTCACCATTCCACCTCTGAACAGTAATTGTCGAGTAAAAAGAGCGATCGCTCCACCTTTGAACACTGAACTGTCGAGGTTTGCTTGTCGCAAAATATCTAACTTTTTGTATTTGATTTTAAGATTGTTGTGTCATTCTATGTAACTTAATGGCTATAGCTTTCTATATTGCCCAGCTTCTATCCCAAATTCCTATGTATAAATATGCCAGAAACTAAATCAACACCTCATACACATACAAACATATCAACCAAAGCTGATAACTTACCTGCATCTGCGATCGCCTCTTCTAATCCTCAAGAAATCTACGATGTTGTAGTGATTGGCGCTGGGCCTGTTGGGTTAGCAACTGCCATTGGCTTACGTAAACGTGGAATTGAAAATATCCTTGTCATCGATCAAACTCGCGCCTTTCGTCAAATTGGACAAACAGTGGATCTTCTCCCCAATGGATTACAAGCTCTTAAATATTTAGATCCTAACGCTTACGAAGAAGTCAAAAAAACTGGACTTGGTTTATTGAGTTCCAAGCAGTCTAATGACCAAAAAACTGTCAAACCTACTGAAGAGAATCAACCTCCAAAGACTTCACCCCACTGGATTTACAAAAACTTAAAGGGACAGATAATTAGGTCAACTTCGCTTAGTTTCGATGACTGGTTTAAAGATTATGGCGAGGGTCGAGTATCAATTTCTTGGTATAATTTGCAGACAACCCTCAGACAGCTACTTCCAGAAGACCGAGTTAAAGCTAATCACCGTTGTATTAATGTGGTAAATGAGCCGGAAAAAGGTTGTGTCCGCATAGATTGTGTAGGTGATACCCAAATAGAAACCAACCCCTATGCCTATTGGACAGATGGGCAGAAGCATAACGATCCACAGCCCCAAAACCCAAATATTCCTCCCCAAGAATTAGCAACAAAATCCATTAGAGCTAAACTAATTGTTGCAGCAGACGGAATTAATTCTACAGTTCGTAGGCTGCTTTACACAGATACTCAATATGATGATTTTGCCCGACCTGAATACTCTGGGTTTGCAGCTATATTGTGTAGGGAAATAGCTGAAGTACCAAAGGAACTATGGACAAAACTAAAAGAAGATTTCTTTCAAGAATCACCGCTTGTTACAATTACTAATGATGAAATATCTGGCAATTCTGTTTGTATAAATAACATCAGAATAATTTTATATTACAGACCAACTGGTGAGCTAGGGTACATAATACATCTTGCTTTGCCTTTAGACTCATTGCAAGGAAAGTCAGAAAGTTCTTTAATTGACTTAGCTTTGCATGAGTTGGAAAAAGCAGGTTTTCCTGATACGCTCAAGCAATTAGTGCGTCTGTCTCCTCCTGCCAAAATGCAGCAGCGTCCATACTATATTCACCACGTGAGCATTTCAGATTCTTTACAAGTTTCTAACCCAACTGACCTCAATATAGAAGCTAATCCTGGCACAAATCCACCAGCCTGGAGTCTAGGGCGAATCGTCTTAGTTGGCGATGCTGCACATGGAATGCCTCCCTTCATGGCTCAAGGAGCTAATCAAGGTTTGGAAGATGCGCTAATAGTTACAACACTCATCGCTAAAATTGCTGAGGATAATAACTGGGATAATCTGCAAGCTATAGCCAAAGCCTTCGAGAAATACGAACATCTTCGTCGTCCATTGATGGCATACGTCCAAGAGGCAACATTAAAGCGATCGCCCCACTCATCAGATAAAGAGTGGGAGAAGTTCAATCAACAGGTGTATCACCGCAATTTCGACCAAATAATAGAAGCGTTGTAGTTAACCGTCTGTGAAAAATTTTGATTACAATGCAGATGTCCACTAGGCGGCGTGCTGTCTATCCACGTAAATCCAGAAGATAATCGATGAGTAATCAACTACAAGACTACAATCCTAGCGGCGTAGGTGAAATAAATGGCAACCTCTTAGGTTTGCCTTGCGATTATGAGTCTGCAAACCTGATTGTCTTTGGTGTGCCGTGGGAAGTCACTGTTTCTTATGGCGCAGGTACAGTTAATGGCCCTCAGCGAATTCTCGATGCTTCGACTCAACTAGATTTATTCGATGTTGATAACCCTAATGGTTGGAAGCAGGGAATTTTCATGGTGGAAATTCCCCAAGATATTTTAGAGAAGAATACATACTACCGCGCCTTGGCAGCAAAAATTATTGAGCGATTAGCCCAAGGAAAAGAACTCTCAGATACCCCAGATTTAACACCTGTTCTCACAGAAATTAATCAGGCTGGCCAACAGGTAAATCAATGGCTGTTTGAAAATTGTCAAGAAGCAATTAACAAGGGTAAGGGAGTCGCAGTTATTGGTGGAGATCACAGTTCACCGTTAGGTTATTTCCAAGCATTAGCGGCTAACTACGCCAACTATGGCATTTTGCACATTGATGCCCACGCAGATTTACGCGATGCTTATGAGGGATTTGAGTTTTCCCATGCGTCGATTATGTTTAATGCAATGAAAATACCGCAAATTTCCAAGCTAGTACAAGTGGGTTTGCGTGATATTAGTCATGATGAAGTGCAAATGATAGACCAATCTGATAGTCGCATTATTGCATATTACGACCCAGCCATTAAACAAAAGCTTTACTCTGGAACAACTTGGCTTGATTTATGCCGAGAAATTATCAGTCATTTACCTGAGTATGTTTACATTAGCTTTGATGTCGATGGTTTAGATCCAAAACTCTGTCCTAGTACAGGTACTCCTGTTCCGGGTGGGCTGGAATTAGAGCAAACATTTTGTCTGTTCCGGGAATTAGTCAAGAGTGGTAGAAAAATTATTGGCTTTGATATCTGTGAAGTCGGTGATGCTGAGTGGGATGGTAATGTTGGAGCGCGGGTAGTTTACAAGCTGGCAAATTTGATGGATTTGTCAAAACAGAATTTGTAATTGTTGAGTTACTAAAATCATTCGACTGAGACGTTCTGCGATCGCTCAGTCGTTACCTATTACCTCTTGCCTTCCCACACTGCGCGAACAAAAATCAAAGCGGATTCCTATATAAAATTGTTTGATTAACCTTGCTCTACTATTTAAGAATTTTAAGATAAAGAATAGCCCGTTGCTTTGTGAACGTATTGCACAACTTTTTGATATGATTCTGGATTACTCACAGGATTAATGATGATGGGGATAGTTCCATCTGGCAACCAAAAAGTTATCCTACCATTCGGTTCATGACAAAAGGAACTAATACAGTTGAGATTAATTACATATTCGTTTTTTTCGTAAAGGATTTTCACCCAGTGGGCATGATCTAATTCTAAACTTGTCACGCATTCTAAATAATCGAGAATCTTTTGATAATCTTCTAGGTTACTTTGTGGATTAATGACTATTGGAATGGCACTATCGGGTAGCCAAAAAGTAACCCTGCCATTCACTTCATAACAAAAAGCATGGACACGTTCAAAATTCACTACATATTCTCTCCTCTCGTAAAGGATTTTCACCCAGTACGCCACAACATCTCCTCAAGTCCGAAATTTACGAATGATGCACCCTGAATGTCCCAGTCTACTGAAGCCTTAAGTTTATGTTGCTGTGTACCAATTCAAAATCAAATTAATTTGTTTGAATTATGAATTGTTAAGAAACCTCCAATGGTGTTGGTGTACCTGAAGTTGACAGAGAAAGAGCGATCGCTGCTTGAATAAACCCTTTAAATAAGGGATGAGGGCTACTAGGACGCGATTGAAATTCTGGATGAAATTGGCAAGCCAGAAAAAATGGGTGCTTGGGTAATTCCACAATTTCAACTAACTGTCCATCAGGAGAAGTCCCACTGATCACATAGCCGGACTTTAATAAGAGATCGCGGTAAACATTGTTGAACTCATAGCGATGTCGATGTCGTTCATAAATTACATCTTCTTGATAAAGCTTGAAAGCCAATGTATCAGGAAGAACACGACAAGGATATAGCCCCAAGCGCATTGTACCCCCTAAATCGACAACTTCCTGCTGTCCTGGCAATAAATTAATTACCGGATTAGTTGTATGAGCGTCAAATTCAGCACTATTAGCATCTGTTAATCCCCCTACGTTCCTAGCCCATTCAATTACAGAGCATTGCATTCCCAGGCATAAACCCAAAAAGGGAATTTGGCGATCGCGTGCGTATTTAATGGCGGCAATTTTGCCATCCACTCCCCGAACCCCAAAACCTCCTGGCACAACTACGCCATCGACACCCCCAAGATGAGCTTCGGCTGATTCATTTTCCAAATCTTCTGAGTTCACCCAACGCAGGCGCAGTTTGCCATAAGTGGAAATTGCAGCATGGTTTAGTGCTTCCACGACAGATAAATAGGCATCACTTAACTGCACATATTTGCCGACAATGGCAATTTCTAGTTCGTGTTTGGGAGTATGTAACCGTTGTACCAAGGTTTGCCACTGCGTCAAGTCTGGTTGGCGTTGCTCCATTTGCAGCAAGTTCAGCACTTGTTCTGCCATTCCTTCCCGTTCCAGATTTAGGGGTACTTCATAGATACTTTTGGCATCTTGAGAAGTAATGACGCATTCTTCGGGCACATCGCAAAATCCCGACAATTTTTGCTTTAATCCCTTGGGTAAGGGGCGATCGCTCCGACAAACTAAAATATCTGGTTGAATACCAATGGATCTGAGTTCTTTAACTGAATGCTGTGTTGGCTTAGTTTTCATCTCACCCGCAGAAGCAATCCACGGTACCAACGTTACGTGCATATACAGTACATGCTGCCGTCCCACCTCTTTGCGGAACTGGCGAATCGCTTCCAAAAACGGCAGTGATTCAATATCTCCCACCGTCCCGCCAATTTCTGTAATTACTACGGACGGATTTGTACTTTTAGCAACTCGCAGAATCCGCTCTTTTATTTCATTAGTAATATGAGGAATAACCTGTACAGTGCCGCCATTGTAGTCTCCGCGTCGCTCTTTATTAATGACTGCCTGGTAAATCGAGCCAGTAGTCACACAGTTCAAGCGCGACATTGAGGTATCGGTGAAGCGTTCGTAATGCCCCAAGTCTAAATCTGTCTCCGCACCATCCTGGGTAACGAATACTTCCCCATGCTGAAAAGGACTCATTGTGCCAGGATCGATATTGATATAAGGGTCGAGTTTGAGAATCGACACCGAATATCCGCGCGACTTGAGCAAACGCCCTAGACTTGCTGCTACAATGCCCTTACCAATACTGGAAACTACGCCTCCAGTTACGAAGATAAACTTAGTCATAGTAGTTTGAATTTCTAACAACTTCTAAAAATACATCCCGTCATTGTGCCACAGTTATTGTGGTGTAATCTTCTATGATTTGCTGTGAAAAACCTTTTAGGATTAGTAATATTAGGCTGTATTCTCACATCCTCCGTAGCTTTGGCAGAGCCATCTCTTATAGTCGTTTTTCCTGAGACAAACTACCAGACGAGTTCCCAAAAAATCTTTTTTCTGGGGACTGCACCACCAGATGGTGAGGTTTTGATCAATAGTAAGCCAATTAACCGCAGCAAAGCTGGTCATTTTTCCCCTAGTTTCCCCTTGCAGTTGGGAGAGAATCTTTTTACTGTGCGTCGCCAGAATCAAGAACTTAAGATTAAGGTGATAAGGGTTAACACTAGTCCTGAACTACCACAGGGGGTAGCCTTTGCTAAAGATTCCTTGACTCCCGCAGCTGATATTGCCAGACTACCAGGAGAACTAATTTGTTTTAGTGCGTTAGCGAAGCTTCCCGAAGGGGTCGCACCCCCTAACGCCAATGTCTCTGTAACCCTGGCTAATCAAACGATTACCCTTTTACCTCAACCTCAACAGGCACAACTACCAAGTAATTTGGCAGCTCTGACAGGGCAAAATCAGCCTTATGCCCAGTCTAGCGTAGGCAATTATAAAGGTTGCACCACAGTGGCTACAGCCGCCGATCTGGGAAAACCTCAGTTTCAACTAACACTCAATGGCAAGACGATAACTCAACCAGGGACTGGTAAAATTCAAATCCTTTCAAGAGCAGAGTTGCCGGTTTCTGAGGTTACAGTAGAGTCAGGCGTTGCTCGCACTGGCCCAAGCACCGATTATTCTCGACTCACACCACTGCCTAAAGGCACACGCGCAACAGTAACAGGTAAGGAAGGTGAATGGTTGCGCCTAGACTATGGCGCTTGGATTAATAGTCAGGAAACTCGCATTCTACCTGGTGCAATTCCGCCACAGACAATAATTCGCAGTGTCGGATACCGTCAACTCCCTGGTGCGACAGAGATATTTTTCCCCTTACAAGTTCCCATACCTGTGAGCGTGCAGCAAAGTGAGAAAGCTCTCGCTCTCACTCTCTACAATACTACTGCCCAAACGGACATTATTCGCCTGGATGATGACCCTCTAATTTCTCGCCTAGATTGGCAACAGGAGGCTCCAGAACAAGTAAAATACACCTTTAACCTCAAAAAAGCTCAACAGTGGGGATATAAGCTGAGATACGACGGTACAACCCTGGTTTTGGCTTTGCGTCATCCGCCTAATATTGGGAACACAAGACGCAAGCTTTTAGCTAATCTCAAGATTGTACTCGATCCAGGGCATGGCGGTAAAGAATCTGGTGCCAGTGGCCCAACTGGATATTTAGAAAAAGATGTGAATTTGGTGGTATCTAAGTTGCTGCGGGACGATTTGGTGAAGCGAGGAGCAACGGTAGTGATGACGCGGGAGGACGATAAGGAAGTTTCTCTAGCAGAACGTCAGGCAATTATTAGTAAAGAAGAACCTGCGATCGCTATTTCCATACATCACAACTCCTTACCCGATGATGGCGATGCCGAAAAAACCAAGGGATTTGCTGCTTTTTGGTATCAACCCCAAGCCCACAGCCTGGCAATATTTTTACAGAGCTATGTTGTTAAAAAACTCGGCAAACCTTCTTATGGTGTGTTTTGGGACAACCTAGCGCTGACACGCCCAGCAGCTGCGCCATCGGTGTTACTGGAATTGGGTTTTATGAGCAATCCCGATGAATTTGAGCAGGTAGTGAACCCAAAAGAACAGAAGAAAATGGCTGATGCGATCGCTCAGGGGATTACTGAGTGGTTTAGGAGTGTTCGATAGATCGGGAGTTAAACTTACGAGCTATAGCAATTTTATTTCTTATGCCAAACGAAAGATTGTAGAGGCAATTCATGAATTGCCCCTACAGAGTTTTGGCTATTATTTGTATAAGTCCTGGATTTGTGAAAATTCGCGGTATTCAGATCGCCGACTTCGTGAAAGTTGTCAGCGATTTAACTTTTCAGTGCTTCTACCCTGCCAAAACCTCTTTGATCGCGGGTAAAAATATATCAAATCTTATATTTTGAAACCGTATGTATTTTAAAATCGGCGGTATGGTGGGAGCGATCGCTATCTTATTGAGCAATGGTAGTGCGATCGCTGAAGGCGTTGACTCAGCGATCGCCCAAGATGCACAAAGATATATTACCGTGGGGCATGATAAATTAGGGAACAGCATCGCTCTGGACACGAAAACTATTAAGGGCACAACATACAAGCTTTACGGTATCTACGGAGATGGCATCTTCGAGACTACATTCGACGCATCATGTTCAGAATCGCGGCTTTTTCGGAATCACATTGCCATTTACAGTTCAGAGGGACAGCTACTTCAAGAGGATAAGGAGAAAGGAGAAATACCTTTTGTCGCCAATTCTTCACCAGGCAAGGGAATGAAAATTGTTTGTCAAAAGATTGGGGCCATTGGTTGGTAGGTTCAGTAGGGAATGCCCAAGGGAGCATCTCACTTTTTAAAGTGGCTCAAACTGACAATAATCCATTGAGGTAAGCACAGCGATGGGCTAGGACTTGAGGCACATTTTCTCGTTTCCATTGTGCCCCGGAAATTTTTGTTCGACGGTCAACCTGTTTAACGGCAGATTCAACTGAACCTGAACCAATTGAACAAATTTCTTCAGCTTGATAATATTCGTAGTTGATAATGCGATTGCGATGCTTATCAAGATAACGGCAAAAGTTTTGTACTTGTTTGCCTTTACAATCTGTAAATAAGGCAATAGTAGCCTCAACTTGGCCTTTCCATAGTAGATTTTGTGCTTGTTTCAAGCGTTTTTGTGAACCCCCAACTTTGTGGAGGTTTTCTATTAAATGGAACCAATCAAGTATTTCTCGACGTTGTGCATCAGGTGCTAATTGGTCAATTATATTCCAAATGCCGTCATGTCCATCACCAATACAAGTGAGTGGGCTAGCCAGTGGTTGGTCATTAACCCAATCAATCACAATCTGATTATTCTGAAATGAAGTTCCCAAGATTCCGAGATGATGTAAGCTAATTGCTTTATAGCCAAGCCATGCACATATTTGACCTTTAGGAGTTCGGACACGGATGTTTCCACCATCGACGCTTAATTCTTCAATTGTCTGTTCTGGTGTTGGCAACTCAAAATTCTGGCGATGCACTAATCTCTGTTGACTGCTGTGAGAAACCTCTATGCCCGTAAAATACTTGATGTCTGATGCCGCATCTTCATAGCTGACATTCGCACTTACCCTCAAACAACAAGTTTCTAGATATGGACTCAGTTGAGTACTTGGTGCGACTTCTAATTCAATGGCTTGTTTGCTCGTTATTGCTAACTCTCCAAGAATGCTTTTGAGCCGTCGTTGGTATCCTGCGGTTGTCCCTGTAATCGTTTCGATAAAAAAACCCCTACTTCTGGCATAACATGCTTCTGCATTTGACTCCGCACTGCTTCTTCAATTGCTGCAAGATTTGTGAGCTTTTCTTTTGACGTATCTTCATACAATATTTTAGCAATCGCCTGAATATGTTTTTGAAGAGCTTGCTTTTGTTCTGGGGTCATCGGTAAGTAAATACACTCGTCTTACCTATCCTGACTGATTTTCGTCTTCTTTGCAAAAAACTGGGATGCTCCCAATGCCCAATGCCCCATACCCAATGCCCCATGCCCAATTCCCAGTAGAAAATACTAAGGACAAAACAACGTGTCACGCGTATCTCGTCCTGTGGTTGGATTAGTCCCTTTGGCTAGTTTGCACAATTTTTTTTGCTCATCGGGACGCAGCAGCGTATCGGTAAAATCTGCTCCGTCAATGGTTGCACCATCAAATCTGGCATTAGCGGCAAACGCACCCTCTAACAGCGCATTTGTTAAATTTGCTCTAACTAAACGAGCCGAGTCTAAAGTGGCATTTCTTAAATCAGAACCCTCCAAATTCGCAGACTCTAAATTTGCTGCAAAAAAACTGACACCGTTCAAATTAGCATGACTGAAGTTACTCTGGCGAAGATTAGCTTTGGTAAAGCTAGAGTCTGTTAAATCACGTCCTGAAAAATCAGCCTCGACCAAAATCTCTTTATTATATTCGAGTGCCAAAGCTGTTGGAGCAAAACCGAGCGTTGCGGTGATGCTAATCATTCCCCACAAGAATAAGCTGAGTATATTTGTCCAAAAGTGATAGTCTGTCTTACGCTTCAACCCAAATTGTCTTCGGGATGAGTCGAGTTTAGAACCTGCTGTGCGTAGGCGTAGCCCGCCGCAGGCATCGCTTAATCTAGAATTCATAGAATTTATGATATTTTTCATCAATGGCTAATCTTCCTCCATCTCATTATCCAGATATTGGTCATTTAGGAGAAGACCTAGTTGCCCAATGGTTGCAATCTACAGGTTGGATAATTCTGCATCGTCGCTTTTCTAGCCCTTATGGAGAAATCGATATTATTGCCCAACATCATGGAGCAACTGAGAAAGAGCAGGTGAGCAGGGAAGCAGGAGAATTCCTAATTCCTAACTCTCCACTCCCCACTCTCCACTCAATGCTGGCATTTGTTGAAGTCAAAACCCGCAGTTCAGGGAGTTGGGATGCAGGGGGAAGAAGCGCCATCACCCCACAAAAACAAGCAAAAATCTCACGGACAGCTGGAATATTCTTAGCCCAGTACCCTGAAAAGGCGGATTATTCTTGCCGATTTGATGTTGCTATTGTCTACTGTCAAAGGATACCAAAAAATCAGACTGCGGTTATAGCAACTCAGGAAGCTCTTGCTACTTCATCAGCAGCCGAATATAAGTTTAAGCTGCAAGAATACATTCCGGCAGCTTTCGACTCTTCAATTGATAATGGTTAATTGGTAATGGATAAAATATCTTAATTACCAATAATTATGTACTGGCGTTACAACCAAACGGTATTACGCCAAAGTTTCTGGACAGTAGCCTAAGCCCCGAACAAACTGTTGTCGGAAAGCTTCGATTTCGTCTCTCTCTGGACTACCATGAGAAACGATCGCTACCTGATAGCGACGCATCACGTCCACAGGGCATTGTCCCGCTTCTAAACTCCAAAGTGCCATTTGCACCCTCATTGGTGGCTCATAGCTAATTCCTAATTCATTTAGAAAAGCCCGAAAGTCGCCATCTTCTTGGGGCGAGACTTGACCTCTGAGTTTGATCCTAACCACCCAGCCATCAATTTGATGAATTACGGTGACGAACGAAACTGGTGTCTGGGGTCTAGCGTGCAGGTGTTGAACGACCCTCAGGGTTAGACTGGCATTTGCCAGATAGTACAAGTATTCCATGTTTGTTGGTGCTTGGGATCAAAGCCAATCCTACATATCTATATTCGTCAATCAGTGCCTGTTCCCGGTAGGGTAAAAGCCCCCGTTTTTAGATGGGGAGGTTTACCCAATTTTTATGTTAATTTTTCCGTGTTACTTAATAGTAACAATCTTATAGCCTCGCGACAAAATTGGGAAAAGATGCCTTAAAGTTCCAATATAAGGGAAAGCTAAAAAGAGCTTTTTGTCAGAGAGTATAAATACTAAATAAACCAAAAACTAGTACAAGCCAAGTTGAAAGATACATCTAGCCCCAAAGAAAAAAATTTTGAATTAGATTGCTCGGTAGCCGGCTATGACTACACACTACCTCCAGAACTCATTGCCCAAAACCCAGCAGTTCCTAGAGATAGTTCCCGGTTACTGGTAGTTAATTCTCCCACTACAGGCGCTGAAACAGAAGCATCTCACCATATTTTCCATGATTTGCCTGCACTGCTGCGCTCTGGTGATTTGTTGGTCATGAACAATACAAGGGTTATTCCAGCGCGGCTTTATGGTCATAAAAACACTGGTGCTAAAATCCAGGTGTTGCTGTTGGAAGAACGGCAGTATAACTGTTGGTTAGCTTTAGTTAAGCCAGGAAAAAGCTTCAAACAGGGAACGAAGATTATTTTTGAAGCAAGGCAAACGGGGACTGGGGGTTGGGGATTAGAGATTGGGGATTGGGAAGATTCTTCCCTAGTCCCTAGTCCCCAGTCCCCAGTTCCCAGTCCCAAACTCACCGCTACAGTTTTAGAAACAGATGCAGCAACCGGGGGACGTTTGTTGCAATTTGATGTGCCAGAGGGAAAGCCTTTGGTGCAACTGTTAGAGGTATTTGGTGAAGTACCGCTACCACCCTACATTACTGCCTCCTCAGCTGCTGATGAGCAGTATCAGACAGTTTATGCCGAACAGCCAGGAGCGATCGCAGCACCGACAGCAGGATTACACTTTACCCCAGAATTATTACAAAAGCTGCGCGATCGCAACATCAATCAAGCTTTTGTCACGCTACACGTTGGTGTCGGCACTTTTCGCCCTGTGGAAGTGGAAGACGTAACTACCCACCAGATGCATGAAGAATGGATTGAAGTTCCTGCCGCCACAGTAGAGCAAATTCGCGCCACTAAAGCAGCTGGCGGTCGAATTATTGCTGTGGGAACAACGGCAGTCAGGGCTTTGGAAGGGGCGGCTAAATCTGGGAATTTACAAGCATTTTGTGGTAAAACAGACTTGTTTATTTATCCCGGCTACCAATGGCGGGTGGTGGATGGTTTGATTACCAATTTTCACCTACCACGTTCTAGTTTGCTGATGTTGGTAAGTGCGCTAATTGGCAGACAACGGCTATTGAATATATACTTGGAAGCGATCACTTTTGGGTATCGTTTCTATTCCTTTGGTGATGCTATGCTAATTTTGCCGGAAGCCATAAGAGTTCTGAGTCAAGCATGAGGGCAATGTTCCCTGTTACCTATTCCCTACCTGACTTTTCACGTTATGTGGAAAAGTCCACGAAAAACCTAACCCCCTAACCTCCTTCCCGATGCGGGAAGGGGGAAATTCAAAGTCTCTCTCCTAATAGGAGAGAGATTTAGAGAGAGGTTTTCCAGATGCCGTGAAAAGTCAGATTCCCTACCTACCTACGCAAATACGTTAAGTAATCAAACCGGATTCCTATAGGAGTAATTTTATGCGTGACTTCATAATAAAATTGGTCAAAACTATCATCCAGATAATGAATGCTCCGATGCTCATATTGTTTATCGTCACTACAAAGAAAGAAGTGATTCTTGTGGATGTAAGACGATGGTCAAAGATAGTTGAGCTAGTTGATACTTCTGACTGGGTTAACTTGCTATATTTGCTTTATAAATATCCCGAATTCAGAAGTCTTTACTATTACAGAATTAAAAAAGGTAACTTTCTAGGATTGGTACTGATGCATATTATAAAATTCTTTTATAAAGAATGTCCAAGTCTATTTTTATATTGCGATAATATTGGTTCTGGACTATTTATTCAACATGGCTTTAGTACTATAGTAAATGCAAGAAGTATTGGTGATAATTGCTGGATTAATCAACAGGTGACAATAGGATACAGCAGTAAAAATAATTTTCCGACAATTGGCAACAATGTAATCATAAGTTCAGGTGCAAAAGTGATTGGCAACGTCACTATAAATGATAATGTGATAGTAGGAGCAAATGCAGTTGTAGTCAAAGATGTTCCCAGTAATTGTGTTGTTGTCGGTGTTCCAGCTTATATAATCAAGAGAGATGGCGTGAAAGTAAAAGAGCAGTTGATTTAAATTTGTTTATTAACAGATTATAAAACCTATAGAATATCGCACTAATTACGGTATGCAGAGCAACTGAACAAGGAGAAGGATGTTTTTACAAAAGTCGGATGCTCCCAAAGTGAGAAATTCTTAATTTTTTGATTTGCAATTTTTTATGCTGTGGTGGGTATTCTGACTTATAAAGATATGAGCATAAGTACATCTATGTCACTCCTGTCTAGAAAAAGTCAAACTCAGCCGTGGTTACACTTCTTATTTCACCAAAACTCTGTTCAGAAAAAGCCCCTGTTCAGACTTCTGTTTGCTTTCTCTGCGTTTTTGGTCTTAGCTGCACCAGCAATTACTAATTTTCCAGGAAGCAAGCTGCTAGCAGAAACCGCAATTTCTCAGGATCTTGAAGCAGCTAGCTTTTTCCAGCAGGGAGTCACGCGCTATAACCGCAAAGACTTACAGGGTGCAGAATATGCCTTTCGTCAAGCATTGCAGCGAGATCCTAGCCTTGGGGCTGCGCTAAATTATCTGGGTAATATATTAATGGAGCAAAATCGCCTAGATGTAGCTTTACAAGAATATACAGAGGCGATTAGGATTAATCCTAATTTTAGTGAAGCTTATTACAACTTAGGGTTAGTGCTGCATCGTCAGGGACAAAAAGATGCTGCGATTACGGCTTATCGTCAAAGCCTTGTGATAGATCCCACAAAGGTAGCAGCGCTGTATAATCTGGGTTTGGTGCTGTATGAACAGGGACAGCTACCGGAAGCGATCGCAACATACCAGCAAGCAATTAATTTAGATAGCAGCAATGCCAACGCTTATTTTAACTTAGCGATCGCCTTGCAGCAACAAGGTCAAACAGAGCAAGCGATCGCAACCTATCGTCAAGTCTTGCAGTCAGATCCTCAAAATGCCACAGCTTATAACAACATGGCAAATTTGCTAGCAATCCAAGGCCAAGCTTCTGAGGCTATTTCTGTTTATCGGCAAGCTATTCGCCTAAATCCTAAAAACGCCTCAGCTTACTATAATTTGGGAGTCACTTTATATAATCAAGGCGAAATCAAAAAAGCTAATGGAGTCTTGAAACGTGCCCATACGGAGTATCGTGAGCAAGGGAACATTGAGCAAGCTCAGAAAATAGAACAACTAATGCAACAAATTGCCCAGAAAATTCAGCCACAACAGCCTCAAGCCAGTCAAACAGCTACTCCCTCTGAAGCTTCAGACAACACAAGTAATGTAATACAAACACCTGAGCCACAAACACCAAATCAACTAGAAAACCCTGTCTCAGTTGAACAACAATCTACTTCAACGAGTTCTGGACAATAAAAAAATCAGAGTTAGAAATAAATTAATAACTTCTAACTCTGCCAATTTTAGATTTTGAGTAGCAAATTTGGTGTACTTACAGTGCAACTTGGATTGAAGGAAAAATCTTAAATCTAAAATTGAATGATTTATAAATTTTTTAAATCGGCAAACGATTGATATCTTTATTGCAGCCAATAACTACCATTGCTGAACCACGTTCTAAACGTTTGGTAGGGTCAGGATTAATTTGAAATTTACCATCCTGGCTCACCGCTAGCAAATTTAAACCGTAGCGGTTACGAAGTTGAAGCTCGGTGATTGTTCTGCCGTGAAATTCATCAGGCACAATCAACTCTACAATACTGTTATCTGGGTCTAGATCAAATCGATCTAAGATTGCTGGTTTAGTAAGTGTACGCGCTAGGGCGCAACCTGCTTCATACTCAGGAAAAACAACATGATCTGCTCCTACTCGCCGTAATAGTTTACGATGAACTTCACTAGAAGCTTTGGCGACTACATGGGGTACGCCAGCCTCTTTCACATTTAGGGTGGTTATAATGCTTTCTTGAACGTAGTTGCCAATCGCTACAATTACAGTATCAAATTCAAAAATTCCAGCTTCTTTTAGTGCGGCTGGTTCTGTAGAATCTAATTGCAAAGCATGACCAACTATTCCCTCAGTTAATGCTTCTGAAACTCGTTTTTCATCAATATCTGTTGCCAGTACTTGATAACCGAAGTTATGCAGTGTAGAACAGACCGATCTACCAAAACGACCTAATCCAACTACAGCAAATTGTTGGTTATCTTTACGTAAACTGCGAAAAAAACTTAATGATGAAAGATTCACCCTTTTTATCCTTATAATGGCTCCCTGTATTTAGGGCAAAAAACGGTTATACTACTTGAATTAAAAATATTATTTTTTGCCTTCCAATGTATATTTTATCAGTTTAGTCATTAGTGAGTTGTCAAGAATTATCCCCCCACTTCCCACTCCCTAACTATCCCACGAGGAGATTTTCTTCAGGATAGTGAATTCTAGTAGGAAGTGGGTCTCCTAGTACTGCGGACATCAGTAGTAAAACACCTACTCGTCCAATGTACATAGTTATAATGAGGATGAGCTTTGCTGTCATAGAGATACTTCCTGTAATACCTGTTGAAAGCCCCACGGTGGCGAAGGCTGATACCACTTCAAACAAAATTTGAATAAAATCTAATGTTGGATCTGTGAGGCTGATTAAGACAGTAGCTAAAATCACGGTTGCTACTGAAGCCACCAACACACCCACGGCTTTCAAAATTAAAGATATTGCTATCTTGCGATCGTATAATAAAACTTCTTCTTTCCCCTGAAGAATCGCTTTGGTGCAACTGGTCAAGACTCTGAGAGTTGTTGTTTTCATGCCTCCTCCCGTACCACCTGGACTTGCACCAATAAACATTAGTGCAATCGTAATAAATAGACCGGCATTGGTCATTTTACCAATATCTATAGTGTTAAAGCCAGCAGTTCTAGGAGTAACTGATTGAAACCAAGCTAGTAATATCTGGTCACGAAAATTTAGAGAACCAAATGTTTCTGGGTTTCTAATCTCTATACAAAAGAATGCAATTAATCCTATTACTAACAATATAATAGTTGTACTAGTTGCAACTTTAAAATCTAGAGAAAATCTTTGATTATGATTTTTTTTGAAAAGGCGATCGCGTAACCAAAGGTACATTTCCAAAATTACCTGATAGCCAATTCCCCCAAAGATAATTAACATTGTGATGGTAAAGACTACTAAGAAAGATGACTGATATCCAATTAAGTTATCTTTAAATAAACTAAAACCAGCATTATTCCAAGCGTTGATACTATGAAAAATTGCTAACCAAAGTCCTTTACTCCATCCATACTCAGGAACAAAAGCTGGTAGAAGTAAGAATATGCCTGTAATCTCAAAAATTAATGTTGTGGCAATAATTGAACGGATAACTTGGGCGCTACCACTCATCCCTGGTCGATCTAAAGCTTGTTGAATTGCTATTTTTTGCCGCATATCAAACCTACGACCAATAAGCAAAATCAAAAATGTGGTAGTTGTCATGTAGCCCAACCCGCCAATCTGAGCTAATAGTGCAATAAACAATTGACCCCAAAAGGAAAAGTAAGTACCAGGATCAACTACTGATAAACCTGTGACACAAACTGCGGATGTCGAGGTGAATAGTGCCACAATCAGGTTATTCCATGTACCATTGCTAGTCGAAAAAGGCATCATCAACAGGATAGTACCGACAGCAATGACAGCCAAAAATCCCAAACAAATTGTCCGAGCAACAGTCATAATTAATTCGTAATTCGTAGTTAAGAACGTTATATTTAACCTAGGTTTATGCCTCTTGGATATCGTATGTTTTTTTGATAGTTGGGTATAATTTTGAGCAAAAACAGTTTATTCAGGTAAAACTGAGAAATTTTTGAAGGAGGATAGATTATGGTTGATTTTCCCTAGAAATAAAAATACCATTATTTAATTAAAAACATACATGGTAGTCTACCAGTATGTTTTTTTTGAATTCTACTTCGTCTCAATACTACTTTTTTCATGAGTGCAACACTTTACCAACAAATTCAGCAGTTTTACGATAGTTCCTCTGGTCTGTGGGAACAGATTTGGGGTGAACACATGCACCACGGCTATTATGGTGCCGATGGTACTCAGAAAAAAGACCGTCGTCAGGCTCAAATTGATTTAATCGAAGAATTGCTCAATTGGGCAAAGGTGGAAGCAGCAGAAAATATCTTAGATGTTGGTTGCGGCATCGGTGGTAGTTCTTTATACCTTTCGCAGAAGTTTAATGCTAAGGCTACAGGGATTACATTGAGTCCTGTACAAGCCGCAAGAGCAACGGAGCGCGCCTCAGAAGCTAATCTGAGTTTGAGAACACAATTCCAAGTCGCCAATGCTCAAGCAATGCCCTTTGCTGATAATTCTTTTGACTTGGTTTGGTCGCTGGAAAGCGGTGAACACATGCCAGATAAAACCAAGTTTCTCCAGGAGTGTTATCGAGTATTGAAGCCTGGCGGCAAGTTAATTATGGTGACTTGGTGTCATCGACCAACTGATGAGTCTCCACTAACGGCAGATGAGGAAAAGCATTTGCAGGATATTTATCGGGTGTATTGCTTACCTTATGTGATTTCTTTGCCAGAGTATGAAGCGATCGCACACCAGCTACCATTACATAATATTCGCACTGCTGATTGGTCAACTGCTGTCGCCCCTTTCTGGAATGTGGTAATTGATTCTGCATTCACTCCCCAAGCGCTTTGGGGCTTACTAAATGCTGGTTGGACTACCATCCAAGGGGCATTATCACTGGGATTAATGCGTCGCGGTTATGAGCGTGGGTTAATTCGGTTTGGCTTATTGTGCGGCAATAAGTAGAATTCCACTTCAGGAAAAAGATGTAATCTAGGAGCATTGAAGTAGATGTTCCTAGTGATACTTTATGGTACTTAATAAAAGATTTGGAGCGATCGCAGCAAGTACGATCAGAGAGTTTAGCGATCGCAAAGCTTGTAAATTACAATAATGCAGATATCGGGTAAACCTTATAAAATTAAGTTTCTTATTGTTGAATTTCTTAAATGCCACTCCAACTGCAAAACCTCACAGGCGGTTACACTACAGTCCCAATTGTTCAAGACATTAATCTCACTCTACAAACAGGAGAATGGTTGAGTTTAGTTGGTGCTAATGGTTCAGGTAAATCGACTTTATTAAAATTGCTGAGTCGTATTCTTTCCCCACAGCAAGGAACAGTCCTACTTGATGGCAAAGCAATTCATTCCCAACCCCCAAATCTAGTTGCACAGAAACTGGCATTATTACCGCAACAACAAACCGTTCCTGTGGGCTTAACAGTGCGACAATTAGTAAGTTTAGGACGCACGCCACATCAATCTTGGTGGCAATGGGAATTAAACGCCCAAGATTGGGTTAAAGTAGAAGCTGCAATTCAAAAGACGCAACTAGAAAGACTGAGCGATCGCTTAGTTGAAGAACTCTCCGGTGGTGAAAGGCAACGCGCTTTTTTAGCTTTAGCACTAGCGCAAGAACCAAAAGTTTTATTATTAGACGAACCTACAACTTTTTTAGATATTAACTATCAATTACAACTATTAGAACTACTGAAAAATCTAAATCAACAGCAAGAATTAACTATTGTTACAGTTCTACATGAACTCAACCTAGCGGCACGATACAGTTCTCGCATTGCCTTATTAAAACAAGGTCATCTTTGGGAAGTTGGTAAACCTGAAGAAGTTTTGACACCAAGTGCGATCGCCCAAGTTTTTGGCGTGGAATCTGTGATTATTCAGACACCTGTGGGTTTACAAGTTTGTGCAATTTCGGCTGTGTCAGCATAACTCTATTACTTTACTACCAAAAGTTTGACACCTTTTTACTACTTCTATGTCAGTCAGCCAAATGTACTGTTGATAAATATCTTATTTTGTGAAATTACTTAAAAGACTTATCGACGGATTAACTTATCAAAAACTTTGTTATTGTCCCCAATTGGTTGGTCAACATTGAAAGCTTTGTTAACAATAACTGCCTTAGGTAATTGAGTACCATTTTTGGCATACATTCCTGGCAAGACAGTTACTTTCAACTCTTTAATCTCTTTAGATTCAGGTACTAAACTTACTTTAAGCTCATGGAGAACTCGCTGCTGTTCTTTGACAATTTGGGTTAGTTCGTTTAGCTGTTGAGTGTGTAAGTCATCCAATTTTTCATGGAGAAGTTCAATATTTTGTCCAGCCCTTAAATTTACCTGATGGTCAATTTCGGCGTTTCTCCGATCGGTATCAGACTGGCGATTTTGACTCATTAAGACAACTGGCGCTGTATAGGCTGAGGCAAATGAAAACACTAAATTGAGCATCATGAACGGTGATTCATCCCAGTGGGGAACCCCAGGCATAGCATTCATGCCAACCCATCCAGCTAAAACAATGCTTTGCCCAATGAGAAATCCCCAAGAACCCACTTGTGTTGCTAATTGATCGGCAAGGCGTTGTCCGCGAGTCAATTGTTCTGCGGAGGTGTTTTCGACTGCTGGCTGTATCTCCACAATTTGAGGTTTTTGAACTACTTTTGCATCAACATTGTTAGACGATACTTTTTTGAATGGATTCATGTTGCACCTCTTGGCGTTATTTCTGTCTGTGTTGTTCCTGATGACTTTTAATGTACGCTGGTTAAACGATAGGAGCAAATATTGTTTTTTCTCAAAGCGATAGAAAAAAGTGATGAAAGAGCGTTAAAGGCAGCGATCGCAAGTATTGCATTGAGGCATATAGGGGCGATCGCACTCCAGCCTAATGTAGTAGCAATGAATTTTGAAATACTACACAATAAATTAAGAAGGTTCTAGATAGTACAACATCAACGGTCGGTGGTAATGAAAATTTACCAATTAACGGCAGTGCAAAGAGTCTCAACAGCTAGAGGATATCTCAGACTGGTAACAGAAAGCGATCGCTCCAATTTAATTACTTTCTATGGCAGCTTATGTAAACTGCGATCGCACCTCCATCCCCTAAAACACTGATTCTTCATTAATGGGGAAACTAGACATTTAGCTAGGACTTGGTTTCTTGTGTCTGTGCGTCGATAATTACACTCCAATCATCATTTGTCACAGCAGCTTCAAGCTGACGCTGACGTTCGGCTATACTCGCATCTATTGTTTCTAATTCTTTAGAAAGGCTTGTGTCAGCCATTGCTTTCCGCAGCTTTAGCTTTTTCTCCTCATAAGCTTGACGTTCCACCTCCGACATTACCGCCTTTGCAGCTTCCCCTACCGTACTAGCCCACATTTCATGATCGGTTCCATTACCAAGTGGTGTGGTTTCGAGTTCTGCTATCCACGCATCTCGCAAATCTTCCATATCTTGACGCTTGGGGAACTTGAATGCTTGCACGCGCACAAAAGCGCACTTTTGCTGACCATTTTGGGTGACATGACTATTTAGCGAAAGCAACACATTCCGAGAATAACCAATATACTGCACGCGGCGTTCTACATCTAATACTGCGTAAACACCTGCAATTTTAGTGTTCTGAGCAGATGCACTCCAAGCTTCAAGGTCAATGATTTCAGTACCATTGTTTGCCATCTCAGGGGTTATACTCACCTCAGTGGCGGTATGTTCGTCGTCGGAACTATACAAAAATTCATGTAGCCCACGGTGGTTTATGGGGACATTTTGATGTTCAATGGGCGGGTTGTGCTGAGTTTCCATCATAGTTAATCTCTGAGTTACGACAGCAAATTGCAAATATATGCCTTTAGAATATTGAAGCTTAAATCTACTCATATCCCCAAATTATTGCTGACAAAGCGAAAACAACTATTAGACCTTATATGAATCAATTGACACCTAAAAATTGGATATTCATCAAACAGCGACTTACCCCCTATTTATTTTTACTACCTGCCTTGGTTCTTTTGGGGTTAACAGTCTTTTTGCCTGCGCTGCAAGCGTTTTACCTCAGCTTTACTAGCTATGAAGATATCGCCCAGCCGCCACAATGGATAGGTTTCGCCAACTTTCTTAAACTTTGGAAGGATGCAGTTTTTTGGAAAACCTTAGAAAACACTTTTTTATATCTTGTGGGCGTAGTCCCAATTTTGGTAATTGCTCCCTTAGTGCTAGCAATTTTGGTAAATCAGAAACTGCGGGGGATGAATTGGTTTAGAGCAGCGTACTACACCCCAGTGGTAATTTCAATGGTGGTTGCAGGAATAGCTTGGAAATGGCTGTATGCAGAAAATGGATTACTGAATCAGTTGCTAAAAGCTTTGGGGCTTTTTCCAGAAGGTATTCCTTGGCTAACGAGCCCAGCAAAAATTTTTGGCATTATACCAATTTCTCTTGCCAGCGTTATGGCTGTCACCGTGTGGAAGGGACTAGGCTACTATATGGTGATTTATTTAGCGGGGTTGCAATCAATTCCTGCTGATGTATACGAAGCTGCTGCGATCGATGGTTCTGATGGTATCAGCAAACATTGGGATATTACCATACCTTTGATGAAGCCATATTTAGCATTAGTAGCGGTGATTTCAGCGATTTCTGCAACCAAAGTTTTTGAAGAAGTATACATTATGACCCAAGGGGGCCCACTCAGTAGCTCCAAAACGATTGTTTATTATTTATATGAGCAAGCTTTTGGTAACTTAGAAATCAGCTATGCTTGCACAATTGGTTTAGTGCTATTTTTGATAATTTTAGGATTATCAATTTTGCGATTATTTGTCAATCAAGAGGGTGGAGATAATATCACAATCTAATATTTACTTAATTTCCGAAATTTTGAAAGCTGATACAAAATTTTATATTCTTAGTTATCAGTGCTTGAGACAATGAATCGACTATAGGCATTGTAAAGCACTCAGTTCCGAAAGGTTGGCAGACTTGAATTACCTTTACTAGGTATGCAATTCAGTGTATTACCGCCCATAAAATTGAGAGGATATTAATGGAGTGGGTAAACAGATAGCTGATGTTTGGAGTGAGGGAAAATATCAGACTCAAGAAGAGGTAACAGCTTTTCTTTTCTAAAATCTGTCCCTACTGATGCTATTATAGACCTGCTTAACTTGCATAAAAGCTTAATTTGAATGTAAATAAGTCTGCACGATAAAACACAGAATTTAAAACCGCGTTTGATACTCCACTACTGCACGACTATCATCAGTTAAATTAGTGGAAGCACGCACACGAAATTCATCGTTTATCCGGTAATTAACACCCCATTGGAAGGGATCATTTGTTGTCAAAATCTTAATACTGGAAACAGATATTTTGGTAGAAATATCGACCCCAGCCTCGGCTGCTAATTCCAAAGTTGAACTGCTCCTACCAGCTTCGGGATTCTCAGAAATAACGGTAGGGAATATCCGCAGTTCACTTAAACCAAAGGTACTCCCAATCTGGTTAAAAGCAGACTGAAAATTATTGAACACAGCCGAACCTGCGATGTTGATCAGTCCCAAAGTACTGTCACCACGTCCTTGGGTGTCTACAAATCCACCTCCTAAAAGAGCAACAATTTCGGTTTGACTACGTGACGGACTGCTTGTTAATTCTAGATTTTCATTGAGTTTGCTGGCTAGACCGTTGATAGTGGCCTCGACTCGAACACTCTCTAAGGCTGATAAACCTGTGGAATTTACTTTACCGAAGTCATTACTTTGAGTTACATCCAGAACTTTGGCAAATAGGCGAATATCTAAGTTGGGGTCGCGGGGTTCAGAGGGACTAAAAGTTGCGGTGTGTTTATAGCCACGAGCAAGATTAAATTGGGTAGTAAATAAATTCACCCCTCCTTGTTCTAACTGGATAGTACCATCGGGTACGGGCTGATTGATCGAGCCGTTAACGATGAGATTACCAGTGGCGCGGAAGTTGAGAATAGGGGGACGGGTAATTTGGACATTTTTACCGAGTTCTAAATCTAGATTATTAAATCTAGCGATACCTGACGGCAAGCCTTGAGCCAACGCATTTCCCTTGCCATTCCCAATTTCAGCTTTACTCTGCTTATTATCTTTTGTGGGTGATACACCGAGACTACTATTTGCAGATGAAGTCGTATCGGTAGATTCTGCCAGCAATACCTGACCGTCAAATAAACTTACTTTACCGCCAATCGCCGGGTTAAGGGCAGAACCAGTAATCTGCAAATTGCCGCTAGCGCCTCCTTGGTAAAGTCCCTTGAGATTTAAGGCTAGCTGATCTAGATTAACGGTTAGGGGATTGGTGATACTCACGTTCTGATTGTTGAAAATGGGAATTTCTCCAGCAGCTTCCACCTTCCCACGGCTAAATCTACCCTGAAGATTTTCTACTAAGATGCTGTCAAAATTGAACAGCACTTTACCTGTGACACGTCTCAGCTTACCTGGCAATGCCTGGGCTGAAAAAGTAGCATTATTAACATTAGCAATTCCCTCTACTTGGGGTTTTTGCAATGTTCCGCGTACCTTAAGGTCTACTTCTCCTTCACCTTTTTCAAAAACCACTTGATTAGTCAATGCGTTTAACAGTCCCAATCCCTCGTTTTCTAACTTCACATCCAAACTGATTTGCTCACTGTCTGGTGCTACCGAAGCAAAAGGCAATTTATAAGGGATACTGCCAGTGATATCAACAGGTTTTGGCCCTGCAACTGCTACAGTACTACCAAAGTTTAAGCGTCCGTTGGCATAGCTGAAACTTGCCCTTGCTGATTCTATTGCTTTCTGATTCAATAATCCGTCTGTAATTTGCAATTCCCCTCTAGCTTGGGGGTTAGCAATGCTGCCTGCTAAAGCTGCTGTACCATTAAGATTCCCTGTAATTCCAACTGGCAGTTTTACAAAATTATTCAGTAGTTGCACCGGAAAATTATTCACCCGGAACTGTCCAGATTGTTCATCACCACCAACATTACCCGTAAAGGCAATCAGCCTATTTTCAGATTCAAGCCGTAAAGGTCGCAAACTCAAAACACCGTTCTCAAAGCTGCCCTCAGCGATCGCTTTATCGGCAGTATAATAACGATTTCGTTCTTCCTTTTTACCCCAGGCAAAGTTTTGTCCATTCAACTTAAAATCTACTGATAATCCATTGGCTGTAGCTGTATTCACAGCCACTTCGCCGTTGAAAGTCCCCTTTAAGTCTGCTAAATCTGGTATTGGAGTGGAATTAAGTCGCTGTTCTTCCTGTTCTTCTACCAAAGTTGCAATTTCAGAAAACCGTTGGATTTGGGTGAATAAGGGTTGATTTGGCGCTCCTTGGGGGGTGGTGGTTAGATCCTCTGCTGTGCCGTAGATTTCTGGTGAACCACCTGGTAAATTTTGTAAATCAAATATCTGTGCTACAGCCAGAACATCTTGGATCTCTCCCTGGTTGACGTTCAGTTTACCTTGTAGTTGAGGGCCTTTAGGACTTTGGGCAAAAGTACCAACAAGGGCGTAGCTACTTTTAGCTTTGACAAATTCACTACTGGTGAGTGTGCCTTTCCCGTTACCGTAGCGGAATTGAGCAGCTAAACGATCGCCTTTAAGTCGGCCAATCTGCGGATTAGCGATCGCTAAATTTCCCGTTGTTGCCAATGTCTGCTGATTAAACAGCAAATCCCCAGTTAACAACCCAGCTATCTTACCAGCACCCAGTCGAGTAATGGGTGGCGGTGTCAAATTCAATATTTGTAAGGGGAAATTTGCAACTTTGAGCGCCCAATCATTCCCTTGAACGTTACCTGTGGCTGATGCTTCCTGCCATTTTACTAAGAAGGATTTCGGGCGATTATTGGCATCTAAATTAAACGCCAAGTGATCGCGATTACCCGCCAAGTTCAAATTTAAACCGCGTCCCTGGGCTGAATCAATGTTTCCAGTCAACAACGGCTCAAAAGCAATATCTTGAACAACTAAGTCTCGTAAATTAATTTGTCCTACCACATTTGGCAAGGGCAGCTTACCAGTAATTTGTCCATTAAAATCGACTCTACCCGCCACAGCAACCTGATTAGGAAGATTAATCGGTAACTGTTTTAAGTTGTAATTCTGCGCTTGGACGTTGAGATTTAATGCCGTAATTTCCGGTATGCCTGCCTTTTTTGCATTGGCTAATATATTACCAGTCACACTTAAACCGGGAGCAGTTGCTCGCTCAATGGTCAGCCTTTCACCACTCCAAGCGATCGCAGCTGTCAGGGGTTGCTCAAGACCAGGGATACCTTGGGATAATTGCACCTGTCCAGCAGCACGCACATCCGCTAATTTGGACGATCCAACATTGCCAGCTAATTGTAACTGACCGCCAAATTGACCCCGCAATTGCTGATTGAACCGATTTAATTCCACACCGTCAGCATTAACTACAGCTTGATAGCGACCATTAGCCAATTGGATATTAGAAGCTGCGATCGTTCCACCTGCAACATCCAGCCGTCCTTGACCACTGGCTTGGATAGTTTGTGGTTGGAAGGACTCAACAGAACCCGCCACGTTTGCTTGACCAGTTAACGTCCCTCGTAGCTGCGGTGGTACTTCTGCCAATTGCTGTACGGGAACATTATTTGCCTGAACTTGTGCCTGGTATACACCATTAGCAAGTTGGATATTTTTAGCTGTAATCGTCCCACCTGCAACATTTATCTGCGCCTGACCGTTGGCTTGGATAGCTTTAGGTTGGAAGGATTCAACAGAACCCGCTACATTTGCTTGACCAGTTAACGTCCCTTTAAATTGCGGTGGTACTTTTGCCAATTGCTGCACAGGTACATTATTCGCTTGAACTTGCGCCTGATAGATACCATTAGCAAGTTGGATATTAGAGGCCGTAATAGTTCCACCCGCAACATTTACCCGCGCCTGACCACTGGCTTGAATAGTTTGCGGTTTAAAAGAATCAACAGAACCCGCTACGTCAAACTGACCACTTAACGCCCCTTGAAACTGCTTTGGTACTTTTGCCAATTGCTGCACAGGTACATTCTTAGCCTGAACTTGCGCCTGATAGACACCATTAGCCACTTGGATATTTTTAGCTGTAACTTTACCACCGCCAATAGCAAGGCTACCCTCACCATTGCCACGGAGCGTTTTCAAGCTGAAGTTATCTCTGTTACCTACGATTTGGAACGTACCCGCCAAAGGATTATTTAAAGCTGGGGGAGACTGTTTCAAAATTTGCCCTAATCGCACACCATTAGCTACAAGTTGAGCAGAGAAGCTTTGGTCTTGCAGTTGGACATTAGAAACTGCAACTGTGCCGCCACCAATTTGAACTCCTGCGCCATCAGTGCGAATCGTGGCAATTTTAAATGGTGCGGTGTTTCCTGAGAGGATGAGACGACCATTGAATTGTGCGTCCGCCAAAGAGACATTTTGCAGTTGACTTTTGTCTACAAAGGGTTCTAATCTTACCCTAGAGGCAACAGCCACAGCTTGCCAACGTTGATCAATATAACTACCAGTTGCCCGGACTGTACCACCACTGACATTAAGAGCCACATTGCGGAAAGAGACGTTACGATTTGGAGCGATCGCAACTTCACCAGTTCCGGGGTAAGTTCCATTAGGAGCTTGAAATTGTACCAAAGTTTGGACATTGGTAGGAGCGCCAGTTAATTGGGCTGTAGCTGAGACATTGCCGATTTGGAACGCAGGTGTTGTTTCATAAACTTTGGCGATCGCATCCCCTGGAACATTCTTGGCAGCAAAATTTAAATCCAGTCGAGGTGTTTTACCAAGTTGAATTGTGCCAGCGCCTGTGATATCACCACCAATTTTGGCTTTACCTTGAATATCTTTCAGGGTAATTAAAGAGGAACTAGAACTAGTAACAAGCTCAAATTTACTACTGATGCTATTAAAATCAACTTTATCAATGCGGGCAGTTTGGATTGTGGCAACTGTGCCTGAGAGAATTGGCTCTTTAGTTGATCCGGTAATCTGCAAATCTGCTTGTACTTGTCCAGCGATCGGCACAGGTAGTTTTACCTTGAGGGTATCCTGGGCATTAGCCAAACTCACCGCATTTACCCGCCCTGCCAACTTAAAACCTGCTTGAGTGTCGATGATTCCCGTAGCCACTACAGGAATTTTGCCGTAGTTGGTAGTAACATTGTTTAACTGCAACTCCGTTCCCTGAAAACGGAGGTTTCCTTGGCTATTGCTCAACAGTTGCGGGACTTTGGGTATCTGAAGTGTTACCCCTTGCACAGCCGCATTTCCATATAATAAAGTCTGTTGCCCTGGTGTCAACCGAATTAACAAGTCGCCATTGGCTCGACCCGCCTGTAAGTTTACTGGTAACTTAATCAACCGAGTAATATCCGCAGCCAGTAAATCTTGTGCTTGCACTTGAAAGTTGCCCGCTAGCACCTTAGAACGTGTCTCTCCCTGAATGGAAATATTGCCACCACTGTCTGGTTGCCCCCCCACTTCAAACCTGATTAACTGGTTGTTTGCTAAAAGTTGGGCAGAACCGTTAAGTTGAGAAAATGTTACGGGAGAGGCAGGAGACGCAGAAGATATTCCCTCCCCTGCTTCCCCTACCTCCCTTCCTCTCTCCTGCGGCATCAAGGCCAGCTTGGCATTACGAAATCGCAAGTAGTCCAAATCAGTTTTAATTGCACCGCCTCCACCTGACGACGCGATGCTAGTGGAAACCCAGCGCCCTTGCTCATCCTGCTGAATGTAAATATCTGGGTTGACTAAAGTTACATCTAGCTTTAGGTGGCGGTTAAAGATTAGTTGTAACAGGTTAAAACCCACCTCTACAGATTCGACTGTCGCCCGATCTGGATCTGTGGGTGTAGCTGGGATAGCCGAAGCCCCAAACTGCACTCCCGTTAACGAAAATTGTGTGACTTTTCCCAGTTTTACCGGACGGTTGAGTGTAGTAGTCAGACTTTGTTGTGCCAACGGCGTTAACTCTGTTTGGACAAAAGTCCACAACCGCCAAATACCGATGACAACTCCTAACAGTAAAAGTCCACTCAAGGCAATACTACCCCGACTCAACACCAGTAACCACAGACGCTTGCGGATAGGGGAGGGGGAGTGAATATCTTGATGGGGAGATTTAGTCATTTGCTTTCACTGTATTAATTGCCGGATGTTGCTGGCACACACAAGCATTAACTGACACATTGATTCAGTATGCCATTTCCAGGATACGCCAAGTAAAGCAAAGACCTCATTCGTTAAGTTACGGTATTTGCTTGATCCAATACTTATGCTTAATAATATTGGCGTTTTCAGGAAAATCTGAATAGAGTGAAAATTGTTCTTGTGACTTTCCTTGAGGTACAACCTAGAACTTTAATATGAATAGACCTTAAAAAAGACAGATGATTACACCAATGCGTGTTTTTGTGTTGATTTTTAATGCTCGAACGGAGAATGAGGGGATTCACACGATTCGGGAAGGCGCTCGCAATAAAATTCTGATGTTCGAGTCAGAAGACGATGCCACGCGCTTTGCCCTAATGTTGGAAGCTCAGGATTTCCCCGCACCGACACCAGAGCCAATCGATGCTGAGGAAATCAAGGAATTTTGCGAAAGTGCTGGGTATGAATGGGAAATAATCCCAGAAAACAGCAATTTAGTTGTCACTCCCCCAGAACTGAACGTAGAACAAACTGACTGGCAAGCAAATGCCCAGAAGGAGGATACTGTTGAAGACAGCTTCCCTCTCAATCAACAACCACTAGAAGAACCAGAATTATCTGATTCTGAACTAGAGAAGATGCGTCGCAAATTGGAAGGATTGCTTTAATTAGTCATTAGTCATTAGTCATTAGTCATTGGTCATTGGTCACTGGTCATTGGTCGCTAACTGACTAATGACAACGGACAACGGACAAAGGACATAAGGATAAATGACAAACTTGCAAGAACGTGGGCATCTTTTAACCGAGCTGGTAAATCCTAACAGTCTTAACTTAGACCAGCTCAGTTCTCTGGAATTGGTAGAACTGTTTAATAGTGAGGATCAAAAAGCAGTTGCGGCGGTTGCAGCTGCGAAAGTTCAGTTGGCTGAAGCGATTGATAGCACCGCAGAGCGTTTGCGTCACGGAGGACGCTTATTTTACATTGGTGCGGGCACAAGTGGTAGGTTAGGGGTGCTAGATGCTGCTGAGTGTCCACCTACTTTTTGTACGCCCCCAGAGTTGGTACAGGGGATTATTGCTGGTGGTGCAGGTGCGCTGGTACGCAGTTCGGAGGATTTAGAAGATAGCATCGAAGATGGTGAAGCTGCGATCGCTGGGCGACACATTACCCAGCTAGATGTAGTCGTCGGTATTACTGCTGGTGGGACAACACCTTATGTCCACGGGGCCATTCATGCGGCTCGTCAACGGGGAGCCAGTACTATTTTTATCGCCTGTGTTCCGGCTGAACAAGTTAGCATTGATGCCGATATTGACATTCGCCTATTGACAGGGCCAGAAATCATCGCCGGTTCAACTCGCCTGAAAGCTGGTACAGTCACGAAGTTAGCTTTAAATATGCTTTCCACAGGAGTAATGGTTAAACTAGGTAAGGTTTATGGTAATCGTATGGTGGATGTGGCAGTAACAAATCAAAAGTTACGCGATCGCGCTTTACGAATATTGCAAGACTTCACAGGCTTAAGTCGGGAAGCTGCTGGTTTTTTATTAGAACGTAGTGGCAAGTGGGTTAAACTGGCATTATTAATGCACTGGACTGGTTTGGAAAAAGAGGATAGCGATCGGCTTCTTTCAGAACACCAAAGTAATCTTAGGGCAGCTGTTATGAGCTATCAAAACCACAACCAATCTTAAAGACATTTTCCTAAAGAAATACTCTATAGGTGGCTGCTACTTGTTTGAGTAGCACACCTTTTTTTAAAGATAATATTCATTAAAAAAGTTCGCTTCAATAAACTTGTATTAATAAATGTAAATTTAAATAAATATTGTTAACATTCATAACCAATTTCAATAAATGAAGTTAAAAATGCCTAAATATTACTAATTATTTTAAACAAAAATTCAGAACTTATACGGATATAATTCCGTATGAAAATTATTAAAATAATTTGTTAATACTGAATGCCTCCTAATGATGTGGAATCTAGCAAGCTACTTGATTCATAAAGTCTACCGATAACAAACTGTATGAAATCGGATTTATAGATTAACAGGAACTTTGCTACTTTCTCATCATACATTGATTTTAATAAACTTGATTTTGACCGCTATATATCAATTTTGATGTGTCTTCTGACCACTATACAACTAGTGTGGGTTTTTCAATAACTGGCTTTTTAATAGTAGGAATAAAATATGACCCACTCGGAACTTATTCTTTCAAATAATTTAGTTAATGAATTTAAAACTTGTACTCAACTGCAATATAATGGCAAATTAAATATTAAAAGTTCAAAGGGTGGCCAATGGACTTTTTATTATCGCCTGGGACGTATTGTTTGGGCAACAGGAGGTACTCATCCCTTCCGGCGTTGGCGTAGACACATGGCTCAAAACTGTCCTCAGATTGATGTTGATAAATTGCTGTTGCGTTCACAAGACGTATCAATAGATTACTGGGATTACCGCCTTTTAGAAATCTTTTATAAAAAACAGAAAATTCAGAGAGAACAGATTCAGTCTATTGCCGAAAACACCATAGCAGAATTACTATTTGACTTAGCATTGCAAGGAAATTTTGCTTCTATAACTTGCAATCGCAGCCAAGAAGTTATCCTCGAAACACCAATGAGCTTTACGAGTGCAGAAATGTCTGTAAAGCATATGCAAGATTCATGGAAAACTTGGTCAGCCGCTGGTTTAGCAAATTTTTCTCCTAATTTAGCACCGGTTTTGCGGCGACCAGAACAACTCCAGCAGATGGTAAGTCTATCTGTCTACAAAAACTTTTTGAATTTAATCAATGGCAAATTCACTCTCTTAGATTTAGCTGTGAAAATGAAGCAGAGTGTACTACCACTCACCCGTTCGTTGCTTCCTTATATCCTTAAAGGAATCATCGAATTGGTAGAAGTACCTGATATGCCGTTAGTAGGGATTGAGACTAATAATAAGCCTCCCACTACACAACCAAAGAAACCGAATGCTCCATTAGTGGCCTGCGTAGATGATAGCCCTCAAGTCTGTAAAATGCTAGAGGATATCATTACTTCCAATGGACTAAGGTTTATTAAAATTCAAGACGCTGTACAAGCACTCCCAACTCTGATTCAAGATAAACCAGACCTAATTTTCTTGGATTTGATTATGCCAGTTGCCAGTGGTTATGAAATCTGCACTCAGTTGCGGCGAATATCAGCCTTTGCCAATACACCAGTGATTATATTAACAGGCAGTGATGGTCTTTTAGATAGAGTTCGTGCCAAAGTAGTTGGTTCTACAGATTTTATTACTAAACCCGTAGCGCCTGACAAGGTAATGAGTATAATACGTAAATATTTACCTACATTGAGTGTTCCCATTGAGAAGAGTAAAGCCAATGTATAGGAATCCGCTTTGATTTCTGTTCGCGCAGCCTGGCGTAGCCATAGTTACTTGGTTCAACTAGTAATAGACAATAAGCAATGCGAAAAGAGCCTTTTTGGGTTGGACTAAGTTTTTCAAAATATAGAATATAAGTTCTAGATAGGTCTGTAATTAGAGAGAATGAATAATTTTTATTGATAATTAATCATCAGTTAGTCTGATTGGCTTAAAAATTTCATTTCTCAGTATTGGACTATAACTCAGTAATAGCCAGAACCAAATTTTTACAACCTATAGACTTTCTCGCGTCCATAAACATAAAAACAAACCAGAATTCAGAAGGAATAATTAGGTAGCAGTATGAAAGCTACTTAATTATTCTTTGTAAATATTTAGTTTGATTATATTTCTATAAAATCACTGCTTACTTATGACGAATAATGCTTTTATTCTTTTGAGATAAAATTCTTTAATATTCACAAATATATATATTAAATTCTGTCCGCTACGTACTTTTTCTGAGGTTAATAGATAAAGATTGAATCAAAATTAGATAAATACAAAAAGTTGTATTTATAGCAGTCCTATTTGAGTTGTGAAATATTGATTATGACAAAGGGGTTAGGGCTAGTCTCTAGTCTTTTCTATGTCAGGAATTACAAATTTAAAACCTAAAACCTAGTTAGCGCACTCCCACTAGATCCCTTTTTTTAAGGGAATTGGGGAATCTTTTGTGCGTAATTCCTGCATGTCTTTGTTCATGAATTACTTAGGATTTGTATATCTAATTTGTCTACATTCTTAAAACTTTTTAAAGGGTAATTATCATGAATACTATTTTAGTTGTTGAAGATGGCTTAACAGATATGGAAATAATCAGCCGTTACTTGCAACAGGCAGGTTATTCTGTAATTAGTGCCACCAGCAGCGAAGAGGCTCAAGACAAAATAGACAAAAACAAGCCAGACCTCATATTTCTGGATGTAATTTTACCAGGAAAAAGTGGCTTTGAAATTTGCCGAGAACTGAAAAATAATCCCAATACTAGCAAAATACCTGTGGTCTTTTGCTCTACCAAAAATAGTGATGTAGATAAAATTTGGGGTAATATGTTGGGCGCTGATGGTTATTTATCGAAACCAATCGATCGAGAGGAATTAGTGGTGATTTTAAAGCGATTAATTCATTAATTAGTAAAGTTTCAATCAATAAGCTAACATTAAAATCCACTCTTTCTAATAGAGAACATCTGCAAGCTCGAATAATAAATGTAAATAGTGGCTAGAGATAAACAATCAAAAAAAAAGGATAAATAACTTTGGAAACTAAGGAAAAGTTTTTAAGTTTTAATTTGGGAGTAAAAGATACAGCTGTTATTCGGTTACAACACATCACAGAAGTTTTACAAGTATCATTACCTGAAATATGTGGTGTTCCACAGATGTCTAGTAGCGTATTGGGTATTTACAACTGGCGTGGTGAGATGCTTTGGTTAGTAGATTTAGAGGCAATGTTAGGTTATCCACCAATTTCCCAAGGAGCAAACTTAATTTCACGAATGATGGCGATTGTTTTAGAAAACAATGGTAAGTATTTAGGACTATTGGTGAAACAGTTGATAGATATTGAATGGCTTGATATTCAGGAAATGAAACCTCCAAGTACTGAACTATTTTATCCTAAAATATCACCTTTTTTGCAGGGATACTTTATTAATGATTCCGAGGATATGATTTTTAATTTGGATGCTATAACGATTATCCAAGCTCCCATCTGGAAAATTCATAATTGAGAATTTGAAAATAAGTGATTGGGCATAATTATTTAATAATTTTTAATGCCTAACAAGCGAATAATAGTTCATCATTACCTGACAAATATCCACTTATTATCCATAACAAAACTTGAGGTTAATCGAATGACATTCTTGTATAGCAATAGCCATGAAAATGAGCATGTAATATCTGAAGTAGAAAATTTGAATGGGAACGCTAATATAGCAAATATTGCTAGTCATGAAATATCTTTATTAAATGCGATCGCTCAGGAATTTAAAACTTGGCGACGACAGTTGCAAGACATCGCAACTCATCTGCATCAAACACCAGATATTGATACACTGCTCAAAATTACTGTAACGCAAATTAGAGAAAAGATTGGGTGCGATCGCGCCTTAATCTATCAGTTCACTTCCCTTGATTCAGGTAATGTTTTAGCAGAATCTCGAACATTAGGTTGGACACCGACTCTAGGCGAAAATATTCCTGGAATTATTTTTGGTTTATATACCAACCAAGACTATATCGAACCTGTAGTTATTGATGATATCAATCAGATTCAACTTACCGCTTATCAAAAGCAACTACTAGATAAATTTCAAATCAAAGCTAGTTTGAGTTTACCGATAGTAGTAGAAGGTAAAGTCTGGGGATTATTGGCAGTAAATAATTGCTATTCAACGCGACAGTGGCAAGAAACAGAAATTAGTCTGCTATCTCAAGTTACAACAGAACTGCTCTACAAATTACAGAGTTTTGAATTCAAAAGAGAAGAACAACAGCGAATACTAGCAAAAAAATCTGTAGCTAAAGTCATCGACAAAATTCTGCGGGCATCGAATGTCGAGAAGATTTTTCAAACAACTACTCAAGAAGTACGTCAATTACTAAAATGCGATCGCGTCGGTGTCTATCGCTTTAAACCTGACTGGAGTGGCGAGTTTGTCGCTGAGTCAGTTGGTAATGGCTGGATAAAGATGGTCAGCCCTGATTTTTATATGGTCTGGGAAGATAGCCACTTGCAAGACACCCAGGGAGGACGTTATGCCAAGGGTGAAAGCTTTGTCGCTAAAGACATCTATAAAATGGGTCATGCTCAATGCCACATTGAGATTTTAGAGCAGTATGAAATGAAGGCTTACATCATTGCACCTATATTTTCTGGAGAGAAATTATGGGGCTTGCTGGGAGCTTATCAAAATTCTGGGCCTCGTGATTGGCAACCTTGGGAAGAAAGCTTTGTCACCCAAATTGGACTGCAATTTGGTGTGGCTATCTCGCAAGGTGAATATCTCGAACAAATGCATAAGAAATCTCAACAACTAGCTCAAATAGTTGAACAAGAAAAAGCTTTTACTAAGATAGTAGGACGCATCCGGCAATCTTTAGATGTAGATAGCATCTTCAAAACAACTACTCAAGAAGTGCGTCAATCATTACGATGCGATCGCGTCGCCGTCTATCGCTTTAACCCTGACTGGGGCGGTGAATTTGTGGCTGAGTCTGTGGGTACTGGTTGGACAAAACTGGTAGGTCCTGATATTAAAACCGTTTTAGACGATACTTACTTGCAAGATACTAAGGGAGGTAGGTATGTCAAAGGTGAAAACTTTATCGTTAACGATATCTATGAAGTAGGGCTTGCTCCCTGCCATATTGAGATTTTAGAGCAGTTTGAAGCCAGAGCTTATATAATTGTTCCTATATTCTTTGGGGATAAATTGTGGGGTTTGCTGGCAGCTTATCAAAATTCTAGCCCACGTGAATGGCAAACCTGGGAAGTGACTTTTTTGGTTCAGACTAGCTTGCAATTTAGCCTAGCTAAATCACAGATAGATTATTTTGAATTAGTGCGGTTGAAATCTGAAAAACTAGCTCAGATAGCAGAACAAGAGAAAGCTGTCACCAAGATCAGTAACCGCATCCGGCAGTCTTTAGATGTAGAAGAAATCTTCAAAACAACCACTCAAGAAGTAAGGCAATTACTGCGATGCGATCGCGTTGCCGTCTATCGATTCAACCCTAATTGGACTGGCGAATTTGTAGCGGAATCAGTAGGTCATACTTGGGTAAAACTAGTAGGTCCCGATATCAAAACCGTCTGGGAAGATACCCACTTGCAAGAAACTCAGGGAGGTCGATATAGCCAAGATGAAAGCTTTGTTGTAAATGACATTTATCAGGTAGGTCATTCTCCTTGCCACATTGAAATTTTAGAGCAATTTGAAGTCAAAGCTTATGTAATTGTTCCTGTATTTGCTGGGGAACAATTGTGGGGATTGCTCGGAGCTTATCAAAACTCTGGAACTCGTGATTGGGAAGAATCAGAAGTCACGTTGTTAGCACGCATTGGGAACCAGTTAGGACTGGCATTACAACATACCGAATATTTGCAGCAGGTACAAGGACAGTCAGCAAAATTAGCAGAAGCAGCAACACGAGAAAAGGCAGCCAAGGAGTTACTACAACAACGATCTATTCAACTCTTAACAGCCCTTAGACCCGCCCTTAACGGTGACTTAACAGTACGCGCACCCATTACAGAAGACGAACTAGGCACGATCGCTGATGCTTACAATAATACCCTGCAAGCGCTGCGGCAAATAGTTCTTCAAGTACAAGGGGCTGCTCAACAAGTTGCTCAAACTTCTACCAAAAGCGAAGCTTCACTGGCGGGACTGACTAATCTGGCGCAACAACAATCTGAGGAAATTACCGCAGCATTAGGCGAAATTCAACAGATGGTGGACTCTACTCAAGCTGTGGTGGCGAATGCAGAGTTAGTGCAAGTTGCGGTGCAACAAGCCAATGAAACTGTAGAGTCTGGCGATACAGCGATGAATCTGACTGTACAAGCAATCCAAGGAATTCGTGAAACCGTTGCTCAAACTAGCAAAAAGATTAAACGCCTCAGTGAATCTTCGCAAAAAATCTCCAAAGTAGTTAATTTGATTGGTAATTTTGCTACACAGACAAACGTGCTGGCTTTGAATGCAGCCATTGAAGCCACCCGTGCCGGTGAATATGGCAAAGGCTTTGCAGTGGTAGCTGATGAAGTCCGTTCTTTATCTCGCCAGTCGGCAGCAGCAACCATCGAAATAGAAAAATTAGTCCAGGATATTCAAGCAGAAACCGGAGAAGTAGCAGTAGCAATGGAAACTGGTATTCAGCAGGTGGTAGAAGGGACAAATCTTGTCAATGATACTCGGCAAAACTTAAATGCGATCGTTTCTGCAACTGCCGAAATTAGTCAGCTAATTGAGCGGATTACCGCAGCGACTCAAAAACAAATGACCCAATCTGTAACAGTTACAAAATCAATGCAAGATGTAGCAGAAATTGCTAATAAAACTTTTGCTGAATCTCAAGAAATTGCTACTGTGTTTCAAGATTTATCAGGAATGGCACAAGAACTATTAACAACTGCTAGCAAGTTTAAAGTCAAATAAGTTTTAGATTTTGGATTATGAGTGAGGAGGATTTTAAGCGTAGAAAAAGCAGCTAGCATTGCGAGTAATCCGCTTACTACAAGCCCTTTCAATAAACCGAACGGCAGATGTAATTGGCAAGCAGCTAATCAGTTCAGCAACATCTGTGAAAGCTAATTATCAGCTTGTCGTGGGGAGTCAACTGACGATGTCATTACTAAACTCATCTTGGTAGAGGAAGAAGCCGATGAAAGTCTTTATTGGATGGAACTTATTGTTGAAATTGGTTTATTAATACTAGAAAAACTAAGCAATTTGATGTCAGAAAACATTGAAATTTTGGCATCAAATTGCATCAATAAAAACTTTACGTAAAAAATCCAAAATCCAAAATATAAAGTATGATTACGGATAACGAAATTCGCGAACAAGGATACATTTACTTTCTAGCTGAAGCCCCAGAATTAGTACAGATTATTGAACAAGAATTATTTAGCTTATCAGAAGGTTATAGCACTGCTAAAGTTCATAACTTAATGCGGGCTACTCATACACTTAAAGGTGGCGCTGCTAATGTTGGGCTAGAAGTAATTAAGATGATAGCCCATTTTTTAGAAGATGTATTTAAGGCTTTATATAACCCAACTGTAGTAATTGATGCCGAGCTACAAACACTTTTATTGCAAGCTTATGAGTGTCTTAGCATAGCATTAAATACTGAGCTAATAGGCAGCACGGTGAATGATGAAGAACTAATAAATCGCGCAACTTCAGTGTTTTCACAATTACAAGAAAAGCTAGGTGATGCATTTGGTGATGAGGCTCATATTCCCACTTCTGAGGAATTGGGATTTGATATTGTCCAGTCAGTTTTTGAGGTGGGAGTAGAGCAACGTCTAAACAGTATTGCTGAAGCTGTTAACAATCCACCAAATAATAACGAATTTATTGAATTATTACAGTCCCAAGCTGAGGTATTTTTCGGTTTAGCAGAATCTCTAAATTTGCCTGGATTGGGAAAAATTTCTCAAACAATTTTATCAGCGCTGCAAGCAAATCCCACTCAGGTACAGCAAATCGCTGAAATTGCCCTTGCAGATTTGCAACAAGCACAAAAATTAGTATTAGAAGGCGATCGCACATCTGGTGGAGAGACTTCTCTAGCCTTGCGAAAATTCACGATAGTGGCAAATAATGAGTTACCTGAAAAATTACAATATAATTCATCTACTGACATATTTTTTATCAATGAAGAGCAATTTTACTACTTTCTCACTACATCCGATAACAATAAAAATGAATCTGTAAGTCCAACAACTGCCAAGTTTTATCTGAAAGTAATTAGCTATATTTTTGGTTGGTTTAATCATGAGATAAAAATATCAAAATCAGAGCTAAATTTAGATTTACTTGTTCCCAGATTAGGAAAAGAAAATCTACTTGGTTATATTGAAAATTGGCTGAGAAAATTTATTGATTTTGTTCAAGATGAACAAGATAGCCAAAGTCTTTGTATTTATAGACATGGGATAATTTTAATCATCTTATTTGCCGTCACAAAGTTTCAGAATTCTGTTAATAAATCTGACAGCTATATCTCGGTCATTAAAATATTACAAAACCGAATTCATAGATTAGCACAAGAATATAAAAGCTATCCTCCTGTTACTAACGAAGAGAAAAATTGGCTTGATATTCCCAAACTGCAAAAACTGTTAGTTTTTAAAGAAATATCTAAATCTGTATCTTCTCAAACTACTGATAATTTACTAGAGACAATATGGGGAGGAGAAGTTAGCCAAAACCTAACAGAGCTAGTGATGACAACCCCAAATTATGATTATTCAGAAAAAGTTGATTCATTAAGTCTAAATGAGCAGGTAGCTATAGGTGTTACTGAAACAGCCATTGAAGTTATGCCTGATTTAGCTACACAGATCAACAAAGAAATAGAAGATAAATCACAGTATGTTCAAACTAAAAACTTTCGCCAACCTTCATTTATTCGAGTAGATACAGAGAGACTGCACCACCTCAATTATTTAGCTGGAGAATTACTGATTTACCAGAAACGACGTAGTTTGCAAGATGTACAAGTCAAGGAAATCATCGATCAATTAACACGGCAAATTACTAGACACCAAACAACTTTAAATGAATTACGTGATTTGCCATTACAAATACCAAATATTACCTCACAACAAACGCAAAATTTTGCAGTTAAATTTGACTCTTTAGAAATGGATGTATATACAGAGTTCCATGCGACATTGCATGAAACAATAGAGGAAATACTGCAAATACAAGAAACCACAGAATCTCTTGAGTTGCTTGTGACACAGGCTGCTCAAATTAGTGATAAACAAGAAAATTTAACTCTTAATATTATAGAAAGCTTAGTAGAAGCACGAATGTTGCCTTTGGGCAATATCCTAAATCGTTTCCCCCAGATGGTAAATAAGTTTGGGAATGTTTATGCCAAACTTGTAGAATTAAAGCTTACTGGTACTGAAGTACTAGTAGATAAAGCGATCGCAGAAAAACTCTACGATCCATTGTTACATTTAGTACGTAATGCTTTTGACCACGGGATTGAAGCTCCGCAACTTCGCCGAGAGCTTGGGAAACCAGAACAAGGGCTAATAGAAATACGCGCCTATCATCAGGGTAGCCACACTATTATCGAAGTTCGGGATGATGGTCAGGGATTGAATTTAGACAGAATTCGCACAAAAGCTGCTGAATTCTATCCTATACAAACTGAAGAAAAAACTAGAAGCTATGCTTCCAATCTGGTCGAACCTGAACTTTTGGACATGATATTTTTACCTGGATTTTCTACCGCTGGGAAAGTGACTGAAATCTCTGGGCGCGGTATGGGTTTAGATATTGTACGGACTCAGATGAACGCACTTAATAGCTCAATTTCAGTTCAATCCTTACCCAACCAAGGAACAATATTCATACTCAAAATCCCTTTTTCTATGACTACAGAAAAATTAATGCTAGTTCAAGCCAAAGGTGTTGTTTATGCCCTTCTTTTGGACAGTATCGAAAAAATATTAATTCCCTCCGAGCAGCAGATTAAAGAAATTGAAGGTCAAAAAGTCTTGCATTGGAACACAGACAGTGATGAGACTATGGTCAGCCTCCGTCAACTTTCAAAATTGATTCATTATAATAATTCATTCTTGAATCATGCTGCTCCATACAACCCATCAAATACTGACGACCCAAGCATAGCGAAAAATCCAGTGATTTTGCTCCGACGAAATCAGGGAATGTTTGCTTTAGAAGTTGACCAAATAATTGGTGAACAAGAACTGGTAATCAGACCTTTAGGAAATGCGATCGCACCGCCAAAATATGTTTATGGTTGTAGTAGTTTACCCAATGGTAATCTCATCTTAGTGATTGATGCTTCATTGCTGGTCAAGTCTAGCGATATCCAACAAACAACACTTGATATCATGGCGTTACCAGTAGCTTCTCCCTCAAATAAAAAAGCTTTGGCGATATCGGGAGACAGTTTTGCATCTACACCATTACTTACTGCATCTACTTCCATAAAAACTATAGAAACCCAACTCCATTATTCTCAAGAGCCAGATTATAAATCACCAAAAGTTGTTTTAGTAGTAGATGACGCAATTAGTCTGCGCCAAACTATCTCTCTCACTCTACAAAAATCAGGCTATCAAGTAATACAAGCTCAAAATGGTGTAGAAGCTCTAGAAAAGTTGCAGTTACATCCAGAAATTCAAGTTATCGTCTCCGATTTAGAGATGCCACGAATGAATGGTTTTGAGTTGTTGGGCAATTTCCGTCAATACCCCAAATTAGCAAAAATCCCTGTGGTGATTCTCACTTCTCGCAGCTCTGAAAAACATCGCCAACTTGCTCAAGAATTGGGTGCAAAAGCTTACTTAACTAAGCCTTATTTAGAAAATGAATTTCTTTCTACAATTAAGGGGTTAATTAACAGTAATGCAGATGATTTAAATGATTTGCTCATGATGGTAAATCATTAAAAATCCGTAATTATTAATTACGGATTACCAGGTAAATTATTTGGATCTACACCTAGAGAACGTAAATACTGCGCTAATTGTTCAGCTCTTTGCCGTTCTTCTTCAGCCCTTTGTCGCTCTTGTTGTGCCTGTTCTGCATCTGTCAAATAGCGGTTTCCTTGCTCATCATACCAACATAAAAACTCCTGTTGTATGCCGGCAATGACAGCCTGGTGTCGCCCAATACCTAACCCCACTTCTGGCATAAAATAAGGCTCACCTATTTGTAGCTGGTAACTTCCATCTATCAATTTATACAGTTCAAAGGGTTGATGTTGGTCACGTCGCCAAAACTCAGGGTTATAAATTACGTAGTACAATACACCCAGTTTTTTATATATATTTAGCTTCTCTTCATATTCACCTCCTGGGGTATGGGATACCATTTCTAATGTGAATATTGGAACAATCCCATTTTCTTCCCAAACCGCGTAACTTTTGCGTGATTTACCTCCCTTTTTGCGCTCTACTCCCACACTTAAAAAAGCATCTGGCACTACTGGTACTCTAGGATTTACTCCAGTGGTGTGATAAACGCCCATATCTACTCCAAAGTACCAATTTAGGCGATTTGCCCAAATAGAGTTAAGTAAGAAAAGTAAAATGTTGGGCAAAAAGTTTTGATCTTCGTTATCCACTGGTGTATCGTCTGAACAGGGAAGTTCATCAGTAGTTGGTAACGCATTTTTGAGGTCAGGTGAGAGCATAACCGTTGTCTCGCTGGCGTTTGATGCCCTTATTATAAATGAGCGAAAAAGTTTAGCGTTTGGGTGCAGGTTCGCCAAACTTAATTAAAAGCGCGATCGCAATACTAACAAGCAAAATTAACGTCATACTTAAAGCAGAACCAAACCCCCAATTTTGGGTGGCTCCCAGAAACTGGTTATAAACTAACCGCGCTGCCGTCATACTAGAAGCACCACCAAGTAATTCTGGATCGACAAAATCCCCCAAGCCTGTGATGAATACAAGCATAGAAGCAGCCGTAATTCCAGGCAGAATTTGCGGTACAGTTACCTGGAAAAAAGTTTCTACCGGATTTGCACCTAAATCAGCTGCCGCTTCTAACAACCGCTTGTCTAGCTTTTCGAGAGACGCATATAAAATCAAAACCATATAGGGTAACAAGCTGTAACTCATACCAATAAATACAGCTTGACTCTGGTTAAGTAATTGCAAAGTAGGTAAACCGAAAGTGCTGAGTAAACTGTTCAGCAAACCAGTAGGGCGAAGAATTGTAATCCAAGCATAAGAGCGGAGTAACGAGGAAGTCCACAAAGGTAAGACAAAGCCTAATAGCAGCAAATTTCGCCAACGCTGCGGCGCTATCTGAGCAATCCAATAAGCGACAGGGAAGCCTAAAATTAAACAAATTATTGTAGTGCCCAATGCAAAAAATAGCGATCGCACAATTACTTGTAAGTAAAGTGGGTCAAATATTCGGATGTAGTTTTGGAATCCGTTGGGATTAACCAAATCTCCCGGACGAATGTCTGCAACTAAACTTAACTCGAAAATTATCAAAGTTGGCAGCACCAACAAAAGTAATAACCAAATCCCCGATGGTGCAAGTAATATCAAAGGTTGCAGCCAATTTCCCCATAGGCGAGGCAATTTTTCTATTTGGGAAATCCCATTTTTTTCAATATTCATTACTTATAAATCTAACTCCTAACTATTTTAACTGCTAGTTAATTGAGTCCAATAGCGATCGTAAACCTCTTCAAAGTCTCCTACAGGAGTAACACGTTCACAGTTTGCTAAAAGTGATTCTGCGGGAAATAAATTAGCATTATCTTGGATTGTTTTTGGCAATTGCTCAAATCCAGCCCTATTAGGCGTAGAAATACTCAAGCGTTGACTGATTTGGGCTGCTAATTCTGGTTGTAAAATCATGTTGATCCAAGCATAAGCTCCAGCTAAATTAGGGGCTGTTTTGGGAATAACAATAGTGTCTGTCCATAATGAAGAACCACTGCGAGGAATCACATATTTGAGTTTAGGGTTTTCTTGAGCAATTTTTACTGCATCTGCTGAATAGCACATTGCTAATAGCAAATCTCCTGCCAGAATTTGATTTTGCCAAGCGTCAGTGTCAAAACGCGCGATCGCAGGTTTTAGCACCTTCAACTTTTCATAAGCTTGTTTGATTTCTTGTTCGTTTTTGGAGTTGTAAGAATAACCTAGCATCCGTAAGGTTGCACCCATAACTTCTCGAACATCATTAAGCAAGGTCATCCGTTGATTAAGTTCTTCTTGGTTTTGCCAAAGGTAATCCCAGTCTTGTGGTGCATTTTTGATTTTTTCGGAATTGTAAAGCAAACCTGTTGTCCCCCAGTTAAACGGGATGCTATATCGGTTATTGGGGTCATAGCTAGGATTCTGAAATCGGGGGAATAAATTCTCTAAACCGATTAAGCGATCGTGATTTATCTCTGTTAACAAACCTTTGTTTACCATCTTCTGCACCATGTAATCAGATGGGTTGATGATGCTGTAAATGCCACCACCTCCAGCTTGCAACTTGGCCAGCATGACATCATTGGAATCATACACATCCGCCAGCACTTTCATACCAGTTTGAGTGCTAAAAGTTCTCAGCAATTGGTTGTCAGTATATTGTGTCCAGGTGAATACATAAAGTTGGTCACGTTGACCATTCGTATTAGAATTAGCACGGACTTCAGCCAGTCTCCAGCCACAACCAGCTAAAGATAAGCTAGAAAGTGCTGCCACCCCTTTTAAAAATCGCCGTCTGTTAGCCATTAAGTTAGAAGATATTCATCGACAACTTCTAGATTACGGTATACTTCGTATTCCCTGGCCTAATTTTCTGGCATAAATGTATCATTCTTTACTTTCGGGCTTAGTTAATTTATAATAGTTTTCTTCACTCAATGAGATCCCTGGATGGAAGGAATTTTTTATCATACGGGTATCGGTAGGACAAAAACCCAGAATTTTTTGCAGATGGAATTATGTAGATTTTGAATCTGTAGCTTAAACTAGAAGGTTTATCATCATATTTCTTATAGCTTCAATCAATCGGCTGTTATGCTCTTACCAAGAAAGCCAAACAAGTTTGTAGAGAATTGCGGCACAAAGTATTTAAATATGTTGTTAAACATTTGTAAACTGTTAGCAGCCGAGTAGCCGCGTGTCACATCTTGTTAAGGAATTATCATGAGACAACTTGTTATCGTTGAGCGCGTATGCCTGATTGGTCATATCGTGTCAAAAGCCTTCGGACTGGTAGGGATGCTACTGGTCATACCTAATGCCGACATAATTTTCAACTTATCGCAGGTTGGAGAAACTGCCGTACAGTTAAGTATGGCTGGTGGCGGTGTAGTTGATATCATCTTAGGGACAATAGCTGTCTCTATTTATGCCTACCGGACGCTGGGATTGGGAACTTGGCTAGCATTTATGCTGCCGGCTATGTTTATCTCTTTGGGAAGTGAACTACTGGGAACTAGCACAGGTTTTCCATTTGGTGATTATAGCTACTTGAGTGGCTTGGGTTATAAGATTGCAGGGCTAGTTCCTTTCACAATTCCTTTGTCTTGGTTCTATGTTGGACTGTCGTCTTATTTAATTGCGAGAACTGGTTTGAAAGTGGCTCAAAAGCCCAGTTGGGGTCGCCATATTGCGGCTATAGCTGTTGGTGCTTTACTCTTCACTTGCTGGGATTTTGCCCTTGAGCCAGCTATGAGTCAAACTTCTCTGCCTTTTTGGTATTGGGAACAACCAGGAGCTTTCTTTGGCACACCTTACCAGAACTATGCAGGTTGGTTTGGCACTAGCGCCCTGTTTATGAGTGTGGCAGGCTTGTTGTGGAGAAACACATCAATTAAATTAGAGCGATCGCAACTTAATCTACCCTTAGTCGTTTATTTGACTAACTTTGCCTTCGCCGCCGGACTAAGTTTGGCTGCTGGGTTCTCCATCCCTGTATTGCTCGGTTTATTGCTTGGTGTCGCTCCCGCCGTGGCTCTGTGGTTAAGGAGTTCAACCACACCCGCTCAAGTTGCTGTTGAACCAGTAAGCAAAGAAGTATCAGTAGCAAAGGTTGAAGTTGCCTTGAAATAGCCTAGGATTGGGGACTGGGGATTAGGGACTAGGGACTGGGAACTATGGAGACCAGGGGAATAAACAATGCCCAATGCCCGATACCCCATGCCCATTTATTTTGTATAGTCGCACTTTTAATTGATAAGTATTTTGACAACAGTAGACAACGCTTTAATAGTAGAAAGTGCCATATCCTTTTTATTGCTACTTATTCAAGTACCAGCAACGGCGATTCTGTTTTCGCGCTTGTTAAAGGGGCCAAGAAGGCTGCCACCAATAAAACCGCAACAGCCAACGCCAGAGCTTTTAGGTAAGGTTAGTGTCGTAGTTCCCACACTGAACGAAGCGCTTCGCATTAGCCCTCTGTTAGCTGGTTTAAGTCAGCAAAGCTACGAAGTTCGGGAAATTCTTGTTGTAGATAGCAACTCCAGTGATGGTACACCCGACTTAGTAAAAGCCATACAGCAAAAAGATCCGCGCTTTCGCGTGATGACAGATGATCCTTTACCCTCTGGTTGGGTGGGGCGGCCTTGGGCGTTGCATAACGGTTTTCTATATAGCTCTGAGGGTAGTCAGTGGTTTTTGGGGCTGGACGCTGATATTCAACCACATCCTGGTTTGGTTGCGGGTTTAGTGAAGACGGCCGAAGCACAAGGCTATGACTTAGTTTCCCTTTCGCCCCAGTTTATCCTCAAATATCCAGGGGAATGCTGGCTACAACCAGCTTTATTGATGACTTTACTTTACCGATTTGACCCTGCTGGCATTAATGCAGAGCAGCCTGAACGGGTGATGGCAAATGGGCAGTGTTTTTTATGTCGTCGCTCCGTTTTAGCTGCTGTGGGTGGTTACAGCAGCGCGAGTACTTCTTTTTGTGATGATGTCACCTTGGCACGAAATATTTCAACTCTTGGGTATAAAGTGGGGTTTTTAGATGGCGCAAAGGTGCTGAAAGTACGAATGTATGAGGGGGCGATGGAGACCTGGAAGGAATGGGGGCGGAGTCTAGACCTTAAAGATGCAACTTCTCATTCTCAGTTGTGGGGAGATTTATGGCTACTCACATCTGTTCAAGGTCTACCCCTTTTAATTGTCCTCAGTTTTTTATTGATTTCTCCCTCACTCTCGTACTCGCTACAGACGCGATTAATCGCGTCTCTACCCACTCCCCCACTTCTTCTGCTGGGACTGAATTTATTCTTGGTGGTAATTCGCTTTGCGATGCTAATTGCGATTGCACCTTCCTACGATCGCAAAAGTGCTAAAGGTGGCTGGTTATTCTGGCTTTCCCCTTTAGCCGATCCCCTAGCTGTGCTGCGAATCTTCTTATCTGCGTTTCAAAAGCCACGCGAGTGGCGAGGACGCAAATATATATAGTGGGGAATTAGGAATTGGGAATTGGGCATTGAACATGAAGAAGAGACAAGGAAGACAAGAGAGAGACTTGTTCAATAATTCCCCCTTGTCCCCCTTGTCCCCCTGCCCATTTCCTACTCCTCTTCACCTCCTACTTGATCCCCGCGTTCCAGTTCCCAAAGAATTTGATTTCCTTCACGGCGTACCCGTGACACTATCCAGTTTCGCCAGCGCCATTGATCTCCCCGACTGGTAACAGCGCTGGCGTGGACATCCATCAAGTCTGCTAACTCAGAACTGGTGATTAAGTAGCCTTTTTCTGAAATTTCGTCAGCGATACGCAGAGTTTCGACCAAGCTGCGGAGTTGCGAAACCCTCATTTCTGTCGGTTTTTCATCGATAGTGGCCGCAGTAGGCCCAGTTGATGGTTCCATAACGGTTATTTCTAGTGCAGAAGTACTGATTTCTTGGTGACTTTGGTTAATTATTCGAGACTTTTTTTCATAATCAGCTACTTTTGCTACATTTAGTTCATTTGGGGAAGGTAAAGATTTATAAAAATTTGTAGAAGTGAATTGTTGTAGCGAAGGGATTTTGCCACTAGCATAAGTGCGAGCGATCGCATCACAACGTTCGTTACCTATGTTACCAGAATGTCCCCTGACGTGTTGCCATTTTACCTGTTGGGTATTGAGTTCATCAAGAATTTCCAAAAGCTCTTGGTTTTGGACGGGTTTACCATCTGACTTTTTCCAGCCTTTCTTTTTCCAGCCTTTCACCCACTTGGTAACGCAGTTAATCAGGTATTCGCTATCGGTATGGAGGGTGATTGCTTGGGTTTGTTGAGATGTTTGCAGAAATTGGAGGGCTGCGATCGCAGCTTGCATTTCCATTTTATTATTGGTGGTATGAGGCGATGCATCGCCCATTTCGTGGATTGAGCCATCGCTAAAGTAGACGACAACTCCCCAACCACCAGGGCCAGGGTTCCCGGTGCAAGCACCATCGGTATATATGCTTTGGATTGTGGGTTGAGTGGACATGGTTTAGGATATCGAACCGCAAAGGACGCAAAGCCAAGAGTGATTAGCGGCGAATTTTTGTAAAGAATATCCAGGTTATTATACTGGTTAGCATTCCAGTAATAATGCTTCACAAAAAGGCTGTTGTGACGAAAAATGATTTTTTGCTATTGGGTTGGGTATTGAGCAGTTAAAACTGAAGATGCGATTTGGTTGGTTGCTAGTGCGATCGCTGTGCTACTGATAAACTTTTCTAAGTTGCGATCGCTTTTTACTTTGTAGATGGTCAATAGTACCTTGGATTCTACTATGGTTTTACTCTGTGTAAATTACTAGAATTTGTCTTCCGATCATGGTTAATGCCACTCCAATCATCACAATGAGTGTCAACTTTCCACCAGGAACGAGTGGTTGATTTGTGCTATCTGAGTTTTCTTGTTCTTGGCGTTGCTTCCAACTCATTAACGCCGGAATAATTCCACCCAGAACTGAGATACTGAACGTTCCAGTGTAATCTAGAGCAGTAAAAAAGATGCTGGGATTGAGCGTTCCGAGAGTCATTGGCGGGAAAAGAACCAGTGAATAGAGGGGGAAACGGCTAGAAAGCTTTCCCTGTGGAATAAGAAAAATATCTCCGAACAAATCCAGCAATCCGTATACAAATCCAATGAATGATGTGGCGATCGCAAACTCTGAAAAAATAGATACTAGAACTCCTAACCATTCTCCTGCACCGCCTGCTCGGAGAATTTGCAGTGGGTCAAAAACAGTTCTACCATCAGATGTGTCATATTGCATATCAGGACTGACGCTTCCTAAAATTACGGCATTCCACGCCAAAAACATAATTAGAGGAATCACAGAACCAATTAAGATAGACTGACGAATTTTGCCGGCATCCCCTTCTAGTTGCGTCACAACTAACGGCACAACGTTTTGAAAAAATAGCGCCACAGACATCACTGAAATAGCACTACCAAGGGCACTCCAGTTCTGAAATAAGAGTTGGGCACTCTGAATATGCCTTCCTGCGAAAAACAATAATCCCAAAAAAGACACGATGACAATTCCGACAAAGGCACTGTTTAATTTCTCAATAAATTTTTCTCGCCCAAGATACATAATGCCACCAAATAACAGTGTGAAAGTCGTTGTGCCCATCCACGTTGGTAATATCTGCACACTCCAGATTTTTGCCACCGCATATCCTAAAATCTCTCCACCTTGGGTGATGTATGCCACCAAGAGAGCATAATGCATAAATAAATATGCACCGCCAGCCATTTGCGCTCCCAGCTTACCAAGGATTTTCTCAACAACTCCCAAAAAACCTATGCTTACACGCCCTTCTGTTCGCATCGTGTTTAAGGTAACTTCTGCAACCAATAACCCTGAAACTAAAGCGTAGAGCCAAACAGCAATCAGTCCAGATGTGGATGGTACAATACCAGACGGTAGAGTAACGGCTGGTAGGGCGAGAATTCCAGCCCCAACAGTGGTTCCCGCAATCAATGCAGTACTCCCCAATACACTACCTGGTTGATGATTAAGCTTTTTTCCATCAAATTCAAGATGAGAAAACAACCGAGTGACTTGCTCTGAATTGAGAACAGTCTCTATGGGAAGCATACTAAATACCCGTACATAAACCCGATTAACAATACTAGCATCTGGAAATATTCTTCGCAAAAACACTGATGTTGCTATTTTTGCAGAGAAATTTTAGCGGAAAAAGAAGCGATCGCCATTTCATCGTTAACACAACTTTTTGAGCAGGAGTGTAATTTGTAGTACTTGAAAAAAACAGAGGTAAAGGCTATTTCATAATCAATTTGATTCTCAAAATAAAACCACCTCTAGCTTTCGCTTGAGCTATCGGAATTTAAGGGCAAAATTACTGTAAATGTAGTACCGACTCCAATTTGACTTGTAACACTAATTTGACCCCTGTGAGCATCAACGCACCTTTTAACGATTACTAACCCTAACCCAGTCCCCTTAATTGATTGGACATTTGAGCCTCGGTAAAATGATTCAAAAAGTCTAGCTTGATCTGCTTCTGGAATGCCCATACCTTGATCTTGAATATAAAAAATTGCTAAATTCTCTATTGGATCGCATATTAAATTAAACTCAATCTTGCCACCTCTTGGAGAATATTTAATCGCATTTGAGAGCAGATTTCCAAACATATAATTTAATAGTCCTTCATCCATTACAGCGTCAGTACGATCGCTATGACAGGTAAAAACAACTTCACACACACTACTTTCAACAATAGAAAAATCTTTAATTAACTCTAGACAGAATTGCTCTAAGTTAAGTGGAGCAGGGTTATATACAAGTTTTGTTGCTTCCGCTCGACCCACAAAAAGCACTTCTTCCATGAGTTTTTCCATAGACTGCACAGCACCTTGAATTCGCTTTAAATAAATTCCTCTTTTTACATCTGTCAAATTTGCTCCTTTCATCTCTATAAGCTCTACTGCCGTTTGAATGACAGTCAGGGGATTACGGAACTCATGAGATACGGTAGAGATAAATAAGGACTTGAGACGGTTAAGTTCTTGCTCCTTTTCTAATGCTTTCTCTAGCACTTTTGTTTGGCGGTGATCGCTAAGATCCCAAAAAACAACAACTACACCATTTATTTGATCTGGTACTCCCTTCAATGGTGAGGCACTATCACCAATTGGAACTCTTTTTCCGTCTCTTCTAATCAGAGATGTAAATTCCTCTAAATAAACAACCTGCTGCTCTCGCAGCACTTTTGTCACTGGGTTTTCTAAAATAGTATCTGTGACTTCATCGACAATATGAAAAATATTCGCCGCCTCATTTCCTAAAGCATCTTTTTGCTGCCACCCAGTCAATGCCTCAGCGGCGGGATTCATAAATGTTACATTTCCTTGCTCATTTGTAGCGATTACAGCATCGCTTATTGAGTTTAAAAGGGTTGCCAACTGATCTCGATTCTGCCGTAGTTCGCGCTCTAACTGGTGTTTTAAAAGACCGATTTCAATTGCTATCTTTAAATCTTTTGTAGTAAATGGTTTAACAATGTATCCAAAAGGTTGGGTAACTTTGGCTCTTTCCAAAGTATTATTATCACCATAGGCAGTTAAAAATATTACAGGAACGTCTAACTGCTTGCGAATATGGCTGGCAGTAGCAATACCGTCCATTTCACCTTTAAGAATAATATCCATTAATACTAACTCTGGTTGAGTTTCCAATGCCTTAGCAATGGCAACTTTTCCAGACGAAGCTGTTCCCGTAACAACGTAACCTAGTTGACTGAGTTGGCTAGCAATAGCCCTAGCCACAATCACTTCATCTTCAACAACTAAAATTCTAGCTTGACCCATTTGATATTTACTGATGCAAAGTTAACTGCTTAAATTTGATTTTGAATCCTGTTCCATGATTACGTTCTAGGGTGATGTTGCCTTCTAGCTGTTCTGTAACCAAGTCATATACTAATGACAGACCCAAAGAATCAGTATTTGTCCAATCTAAATTATCTGGTAAACCAATTCCATTATCTTGGATAGTCATCTCAATATTATTATTGATATTGCGTAGAGCAATACTGATTGTACCTACTTGTTGATTCGGAAAAGCGTGCTTGAGAGCATTGGAGATTAATTCGTTAATAACCAATCCGCAGGCAATAGCTTGATCGACATTCAAATTCACTGAATCTATATTAGTTTCTAGAGTAATTCTATTAGGCCATATTTGATAGGAAATTAGCAGGCTTGCTGCTAAATTACTTATATAATCTGCAACATCAATCTGCCCAAAATTAGCAGAAGTGTACAAATTTTTATGAATTAAAGATATTGACTCAATTCGGTTTTGATTTTCTCGAAGAACTTTGATGGCTTCAGGATCTTTGAGTGTTTGAGACTGAAGTTGTAATAAACTAGAGACAATTTGCAAATTATTTTTAACTCGATGATGAACTTCCTTTAACAGAACTTCTTTTTCAGCTAAGGCATTTTTTAATTTGATTTGAGCCTTTTGTCTTTGAACAAGTTCAGTCTGAGCTTGCTCAAAGATGCTGGATTGTTGAATTGCGATCGCTAATTGGACTGTCACTTGATCGAGCAAATCTAATTGATTTTTTTCCCACTCACGAAAACCAGAGCATTGGTGAGCAACTAGTAAACCCCAAAGGTGAGAGCCAGAATTTTGAGAACTTACTTCTAGTAAAATGGGTACAACTAAATTTGCTTTGACTTCAAATTGTTCTAATAAGCGAATATGACAATCAGTTAGTCCAGCTTCATAAATATTAGCGATCGCTCGTTTGTTTACTTGGTAATACTCCGCTCCTTTGCCTGTTTGAAAACACGTATCATAAATCTCTACCCCCAAAGAAACTCTCCATCCAGGTTCTACTGACTCCGCCATGATTGTGCCGATCATTTCTGAGTCAAACTGATAAACTACTACTCGATCAGCCCCAAGTAAATCTCGCACTTCTTGAACTGTTGCATTCAAAATATCTTGGAGATTCAAAGATTGACGAATTCGTTGAGCAACAGTTCGCATCAATTGCTCCCGTTCGGCTTGACCTTTTAGAGCTAGTTCAGTTCGCTTGCGCTCCGTGATATCTTGACCAATAGTGATAATTTGACCATTTGAAAGTTTAACGTTTGTCCAAGATGTATTTAGTAAGTCACCATCCCGAACCTGAGTTCTGAAGTCAGCCCAATTGTGTTGTGTAGACTGCATAAAATTAATCACATCCTGTCGATCTTCAGCATTAGGATATAATGCTTCCAAGACATTACCAGTTTGCAAGTCTTTAAATTTCCAGCCTAAAACACTTTCCCATTCTTGGTTTACCCACTGAAATTTACCATTGGTATCAATAAGTGCAATCATTAATGGTATACTCTCAAAAATTCTCCGCAAAAATTCATTTTGCTCTTGAAGTTTTCTTTCTATTCGTTTGTGTTCTGTAATGTCTCGGATATTAACTAACCGAGCATTATAATTGGCATAGTTTATTGTATGCGTGACAACTTCAACATCAAGAATCTGTCCGTCTTTTCGCCGATGTAGCCATTGTCCAGAAAAGTGCAAGTTAGTGTGCTTTTTTCCTAAATATTCTCTGAAGATAGGTATATTTTCTGGAGGATAAATGTCAGTTATTTGCATTTGCAAAAATTCTTCTCGTGAGTAGCCATAGTGGATAATAGCAGCTTCATTGACATCCAAAAATTGCAGATTATTCTGGTTATATATCCACATCGGGTTAGGATTTTTAGAGAAAAGAAGTACTTCTAGCCGTTGGCTTTCATTTTCAGGAAATAGCATTAGTGGTTGTGTGAAAAAATTTTGTAAAATACTAGATTTAATTGGCTTCAATCTCAAAATAAAATTAACAGAACTTACGTATTGAAAATCTGAAATCCAGATATTTCTTGAGCCACACTACTTGCTCTATTTGAGGAGACCCCAGACACTCGTGGGCTCTCTAATGCTTTTAGTATCTCCCTATGGGAGAAGACCGCAGTAGTCCCCTTTTTTTTTGATCCAAGCAAGATAAGTTTTAACACATCCTCTAAATATTAATTAAATGTTTCTAAAACTTGTAAATTAAAATTGTTTTTTCCTAATGTTAGGAATTAGATATTAAATTAGCTAAATCCATGTTCCCATTAATAAATAATTTGATTAAAAAGTTTTAAACAAAAAAACTAGCTATTTATTATAGAGTGTGTAACATGAGCGCCATCGATTACAGGCATTCAGATTACACACTCCACAAGATTGGATAATGTACTTACTTATTGAAAATACCTCAACCAAAGTTTTTACTCCAAAAGATTGTTAAAATATTTATGTTTTATTGGAATAATTTATTCCATCTGAATAGGCATTTGAGGTTGCTTAAAGGTGATATGAAAATGCCCCTATAAAAGTGATGCAAAACTATAGTCTATAGGGGCAATTTATGAATTACCCCTATATAAATAAAGCGTAGCCTCACCTAGAATTAGTATGAGTTTCAAAAAAGCTCATATTCCCCATCAGTATTTTTATCAAATTATGGACACTTTTTGCAACATAATTGATAGATGAGTTTAGTAACGGAATTTCTACCACTTCTTGATGAAACTGCACAAAATCAGTGACTTTTGGCAAGAATTGGGGTTAAGCTCTTGTTATATCTAACTTAGATGTTTTTCAGCTAATTTGCGGTAGCCTATAGTAAGCTTACGTACTTCTACGTTCTATCTTGGGTGTCCCAGTGTAGTGATATATAGAGCAGCTTCATCAGCAGGAATACCCAAAACTTCATTTACTTGGTCATCAAAGAATCCACCGATACCACTAACGCCTACATTTAGGTGCATTGCGGCTAAATTCAGGCGCTGTCCCAAATGACCGGCATCCAGATGTAAATAACGGTAAACGCGATCGCCATATTGAGCGATCGCAGCTTTCAAATCGGCTGTATGAAATAATACTGCTGCTGCATCCCGCCCTAATTCTTGCCCCAAACAGAGAAAATGTAACTCTCGCCGGAAATTTTTAAACCGAATTTGGCGTAATTCTTGGGCTTTGGGCGCGTAATAGTAACAACCTGCCTCCAGTCCTTTAACTCCGCAAACAGCAATAAATGTTTCTATTAAATTCAAATCAAAATAGTCTGGAGAAATATCTAAACTTTGGTCGATGTAATTTTGCGGTTGGTAAGTGAAATCGAGTAGACTTTTTAATTGATCGAAATTTAAATCATCACCATTGTAAGCGCGGGTAGAGCGTCGCTTATACATTGTGTTTTCCAGTTCTGATAGCTTTTGTCCCCAGTCTATAGGTGTAGTGGTGGTGGGGATTTTCAAACAGAAAGGAAAGTTATATTTATCCTCTAAAGATTTTTCTTGTTTGATAACTGGTAGATTGAGATTGCCTGTTAAACCTGATTGGATCTGGGTGTGTCGATGGAAATATGTCAGCAATTCACCATCGGGGATTTGGGGATAACTGGTTTCGGTGGCGGAAGGTAAAGCAGTACATCCCAATGGCAAATTTTGATTGACATCTAACAAGTCTGCCAGAGGCAAGACAGCGATCGCACCTTCTTGTTGCGGATCTATATAAAGTAGATCGTTTACCGATTCATCCACAAAGCCGCCGATTAAATGAGGACGAAAGTCAGTAATCGCGCCAGCCAATTCGATATTACCTAATAGATGTCCCGTATCTAAAAAAATCCGGCGATAAGCCCGATCTTCATAGCGCCAGGCAGAACGATAAAATACCGCAGTGACAATAATTGCTAATTGGGTGTTTTCTAAAGAAGGATGCCAGAAACAAGCTGCTTGGAGAGTTTGCCAAACATCACTTTCCCAATAATGCATCAGTGAATGAGTCCGACACTGGTAGTTATACAAACCAGGTGGCAATAACGACGTGCCACGGGAAACCACATACACCTCAGCAGGGTACAATCCGCCGGCACTGGGAGCAGCGCGTAAATATACCGCACTACCCATAGAAGGCATTCTCGCTGTCAATCCATAGCTGCGAAACAGCAACCGTGAAAGTCTTTGCCACCATTGAGCATCTGGGTTGTTGGCAAATCCCTCTGATTTTTCTTGGATATAGGGTTTGAGATCAAAAGTAGAGCCAATTTTGTATTCTTTGAAAGGCACTGGCTGTTTAGTCCAGTCTAACTGCTGACTTTTGGAGGCAAGAGTCTCAGGGTTGTATTTAGTCCGTTCGTGGTAATGCTGGGCAATTGATTGGTGTAATTCTGGCATAGTACTTTTAATATCCTTGGGGCATTCTTTTTTTGATCTTGGCATTCATTAGCCTCATTGTTTCGTGTCAATTCGTACAATCCTCATAGTCACAAAGTGGTAATTGGTAACAACTGCATTGGGAATGGGGTATTGGGCATAGTGCATCTGGTCAAAAATAATGTAGAGACGTAGCACTGCTACGTCTCTACAAGGGTTCTGGATAACGCATATTTAATTTCTGGATATGTCTAATATTTTTCATAACCGTCGAATCGCAATTTCTAACCCTTCACATACACCACTAAGAAAATCTAAATCTAAAGTAGCGATCGCATCACTAGGTTTGTGATAATGTGGGTTTCGCAAGAATGCCGTATCTGTCACCATCATTGCCGGATAACCCAAATCCCAGAAAGGCGCATGATCGCTAAGTCTGGTTTGGGGAACTATTAAACCTCGATTCGGCACAGGTAGCCATTGACTAGCTACGCCAGCTTTGCGAATATTACGGCTCATCCCAATTAAATCAGGCAATGTCCGCAAATTGCCAATTAAAGCAATAAAACCACCTGTATTTGGGTAGAAGCGTTCCAAAGGAGGAGGATAACTTTGAGAACCAGGCGTAGAATCCTTATAACCCAGCATTTCTAGGGAGATCATTAAGCGTAGCTGTTGCTTTTGTTGGTGCAACAGGGCTGCATAGTCAGCACTACCCAGTAAGCCGTATTCTTCCATATCGAAAGCAACCAGCCTTAAAGGATATCTGACAGGTTGGGCAGCAAACTTTCTGGCTAATTCCAGCAACACCGCCACACCCGTGGCATTATCATCAGCCGCAGGTGTTCCCGGAACGCCATCATAATGAGCGCCAATTAAAATCGGTGGCAAATCCTTTTTTTGCCCTCTAGCTTGGGAGGGCAAATTTAATATCAAGTTCTTACAAGCTTTACCCCTGACTTCAAAGGTGTGGATTTCCACACTCCCCCATTGGGAAAATTCCTGGCGAATGTATTCTTGGACAAAAAAATGTCCAGCTGTTGCCATGTAAGGATCGCGTTCTCGCGCGATCGCACTCAGGGAAGTTTGTAATCGCTTTGTTAAATTCAAATGTTTAAAATAGCGGTAATATTAAGGTTTTCAGGCACTCAAAGAAGCAGAAATTTCTTATTTAAGGTGCATTTAGCAACTTATAGATTCAGTGCGTAGAAGTAACCGGATAACAAGAATTGAGGCTGCTTAGACACAGCAATCATCGTCAATGCTATCCTAGTCTTGCAACTATCTCCTCTAGCTGCACTTCTTAGCTCACTGCCTTAATGATGATTATTATACCATTGAGAAAGAGGCAAGGGGGCAGGGAGCAGGGAGCAAGGGGGATAGAAAACAATGGGGATTCCCCATTTTTTGCGCTAGCTTACCGCAGGTAGCAGAACCACTTATTTAGAAGTGGAAGGCTCAGATCCATGTTCTGCTCTGCATAAGTTAGCAGTCATTTCCCCCTGCTCCCTGCCCCCTCTCTCCCAATCCCCACTCCGTGAGGGCCCCGAGTCCCCCTGCCTCTTTATTGAGGTGTTTTCATCCCATAGCACAAAGCTAGAGGTAGTTCCGCCCAATCATAATAAATATATAAGACACTTTAGGAGAAGAGTAACGCATGGGCAAGGTAGTCGGCATCGACTTGGGTACAACCAACTCAGTAGTCGCCGTTATGGAGGGTGGCAAGCCGGTGGTGATTGCCAATGCAGAAGGAATGCGAACAACCCCCTCCGTAGTTGGCTTTAGCAAAGAAGGTGAAAGGGTAGTTGGGCAAATGGCACGCCGCCAAACCGTCCTCAATCCCCAAAATACTTTTTTTGCAGTGAAACGCTTCATTGGGCGCAAATATGCCGAACTTAGTCCAGATTCTAAGCGTGTACCCTACACCATCCGCAAAGATGAAGTAGGTAATATTAAAATTGCTTGTCCCCGTCTCAATAAAGATTTCGCCCCAGAAGAAATTTCAGCAATGGTGCTGAAGAAATTGGCAGACGATGCTAGTCGCTATTTGGGTGAACCAGTCACAGGGGCAGTGATTACAGTCCCCGCTTATTTTAACGATTCTCAACGGCAGGCAACCCGCGATGCTGGCAGAATTGCCGGTTTGGAGGTGCTGCGGATTCTCAATGAACCGACTGCTGCATCTTTGGCTTATGGATTAGATCGGGGTGACACGGAAACTATCTTAGTCTTTGACTTGGGTGGCGGTACTTTTGACGTGTCGATTTTAGAAGTGGGCGATGGGATATTTGAGGTCAAAGCTACCAGTGGAGATACGCAACTTGGTGGTAATGACTTTGACAAAATAATCGTAGATTGGTTAGCAGAGCAATTTCTAGAAACTGAAGAAATAGACTTAAGACGCGATCGCCAAGCTTTGCAACGTCTGATGGAAGCTGCGGAAAAAGCCAAAATTGAGCTTTCTGCTGTCAGCGTTACTGATATTAACTTACCCTTTATCACCGCCACAGAAGATGGCCCCAAACATCTGGAAACTCGTCTAACTCGTTCCCAGTTTGAAGGTTTGTGTGGTGATTTGGTAGGGCGATTGCGGACACCAGTGAAACGGGCCCTTAAAGATGCCGGACTTTCACCTAGAGACATTGAAGAAGTTGTCTTAGTTGGCGGTTCTACACGGATGCCAATGGTGAAACAGCTAGTGCGCGACTTGATTGGTACAGAACCTAACGAAAATGTCAATCCTGATGAAGTAGTGGGCGTGGGTGCAGCAATTCAAGCCGGAATTCTTGCAGGTGAACTCAAAGATGTACTGCTTTTGGATGTTACACCCCTTTCTTTGGGGTTGGAAACCATCGGCGGCGTGATGAAAAAACTCATTCCCCGCAACACCACCATCCCAGTTCGCCGTTCTGACATTTTTTCTACGTCTGAAAATAACCAAAATACTGTGGAAATCCACGTAGTTCAGGGCGAACGGGAAATGGCAGGAAACAATAAGTCTTTAGGACGTTTCAAGCTGTATGGTATCCCCCCAGCGCCGCGAGGAATTCCTCAAGTTCAGGTGTCATTTGATATCGATGCTAATGGTATTTTACAGGTAACAGCCTTAGATAGAACCACTGGGCGAGAGCAAAGTATCACCGTTCAAGGCGCTTCCACCTTGAACGAGTCAGAAGTGAATCGGATGATTCAAGATGCACAGAAATACGCCGATGTCGATCGCGAACGTAAAGAAAGGGTAGAAAAGCGGACTCGTTCTGAGGCGCTGATTTTCCAAGCAGAACGGCAACTTAGAGAAGTTGCACTTGAATTTGGTATGCAGTTTGCCCGCAGCCGTCGCCAAAGAATTGATAATATTTGCCGAGACTTAAAAGAGAGTTTGAAGGAAAATAGTGATCGCGGTATCGATCAAGCCTACGCCGATTTGCAAGATGCTCTCTATGAGCTAAATCGGGAAGTCCGCCAGACTTATGCTGAAGATGAAGATGACGATTTATTAGGTACTATCCGTGACATCTTTACTGGCGGTGATAAGGATAAAGAACGCGAATTTCCTAGAGATACATATCGGGAGCGCGATTCATTCGGTAAGGACTATGGCAGAGATTACGGTAAAGACTATGGCCGAGACAATAGCCGAGACTATGGCCGAGACAATAGCCGAGACAGTCGTTCTTCTTATGAAAGCCGTCCTCCACGCAAATCTCGTCCCAGCTACCAAGATAACTGGGATGATGAAGATGATAATGATTGGTTGTAAGTAGAAGGCAGGGGGCAGGGAGCAGGGGGCAAGGGGAAGGGAGCAGAAACTCTATATATCTGATACGTAAGTTTTGTATTTTGTACCTCGCTTACTTGCAACCTGCTGTAAGCAATCTAAAATCTAAAATCTAAAATTTAAATAACTGACTATGCAAAATTTGCCGAATTTTCGAGATTATTACGAGATTTTAGGAGTATCTAAAGACGCTTCTGGTGAGGAAATTAAAAAGGTTTATCGGCGTTTAGCAAGACAATATCACCCCGATCTCAATCCGGGTAACAAAGAATCTGAGGAAAAATTTAAGGATATCGGCGAGGCTTATGAAGTCCTTTCAGACTCAGCAAAGCGATCGCAATACGACCAGTTTAGCCGCTACTGGAAGCAAAAAGGCTTTGCAGGCAACAAACAAACGCCAAAGGCTAAAACTTGGCAGAGTGGTGCTAGCGATCGCAACGGCAATCAAGACGTAGATCCAAGTCAATTCTCCGACTTTGAAAGCTTTATTAATCAAGTTATCGGTGTCAAAAATAAGAGTGGGGCCAGTAAGCCTAGTAATGACAATACTAGCGATCCGTTTCGTTCCCCCAGAACAAAAGTTGCCTATACAGTTAACACTCCACCTCGCACTACCCGCCGAGATATAGAAGCCAGATTAACGCTACCACTAGAAAAAGCTTATCAAGGCGGTAATGAACGGATTCGTTTGGAAGATGGGCGATCGCTAGAAGTTAATATGCCACTAGGGATGGTGACAGGTCAAACCATTCGTTTGCGAAACCAAGGTGTTGGTGGTGGCGATCTATACTTAAAAATTACCGTTGAGCCTCATCCATTATTTAAGCTAGAAGGTTTAAATATCCTTTGCCAAGTACCAGTTACTCCCAGCGAAGCAGTTTTAGGAGGACAGGTAGAAGCACCAACTTTGGATGGCCCAGTGAAAATGACCATTCCCCCAGGAGTTAGGTCTGGTCAAAAATTCCGACTAGGGAATAAAGGCTACCCCAGCGATGACGGTAAACGTGGCGATCAATTAGTAGAAATTCAAATAGTTACCCCAAAAAATATTACTCAAGAAGAACAGGAATTGTACGAAAAGTTACGGCAAATTGAAACTTTTAAACCCCGTGCTGATTTAATACGTTAGGGATAAAATATCAATCTTAATGAGGCTATTGACCAGAACAAAGATTAATTTTTAATTAGTCTTCGTCATCTTGAAAAATCGTTTCTATATCTTGTGAACCGTGCAAAATACGTACAATTTCTATGCCTTCGTCTATTGGACGATAAAAAATTAAATAATTTTTTACCGGGAAACTTCGCAAAAAAGGAGCCACTTCATCTCGTAGCCTGCCCATTTTGGGGAATTTGGCCAGTTTTGGAAAGCTTTCTCGCAAAATATCAAAAAGTTTGTCAGCAGCTTTTAAATTATTTGGAGCAAGATATTTCCATATATCCTCAATATCTTGCGCTGCTTGAGTAGAAATACGAAATCGACTCATACAGAATCGCTGTTAGCCAAATTTTGCTGTCCTAGTGCTTTAATATTTGCAAAAAAAGCTGGAAGTGACTCGTCGTTATATTCAGTATACTGTCCACTATCGAGTTGCTTAATACCAATGTTAATCTTACTGCGTAATGCTTCTAACTTGAGTTTTTGCAGTTCTTCTTCAAGGCGCTGGAGTTCATCTATCATCTGTTGAAACGCTTGCGCTTCATGCACCACAACCTCAGCTTTCCCATTCACCGTTAGTACAATCGGAGACTTTGTTACCTTGATCCGTTCTAAGTAATCTTTGGCATTACGCTTAAAGTCGGTAAGAGTTTGAATATTTTCGAGATTAATTTTGATCTGCATCGCATCTAATTAAATGCTTTATTAAGATATCTTATCAGATGCTAGACCTGCTGTGTCTTCTGCAATTCACAAAGGATTTAAAATATAAAAAATATCTTTGAGCAAAGTGACTCAAACAGCCGTGAATCAAAACAGGGCAATGCCACAAAGCAGTGAACCAACTTATTACTCCCTGCTAGGACTGCATCCCTCGGCATCAGTAATTGATATTCGTCGCGCTTATCGAGAACTGAGTAAACGCTATCATCCTGATACTACAGACTTGCCTACTGCGATCGCCACTGCCAAATTTCAGCAAATCAACGAAGCTTACGCCACCCTTAGCCATCCAGAACGGCGTTTAAGCTACGATTTAAAAATTGGCTATTCCCGCTTTGGAGTGATTCAACCACCCCCTGACTTGAATCATCCCGCCTCGCGTCATGACTGGTCAAAATCAGCTTACCTTGATGCTAGCGATCGCCCCTTATCATCTGGCGAAATTTTTGCTTTATTTATGCTGGTGTTAACATTTGTAGGTTGTCTGTTGTTAGCAGTTGCCATTGGTTTAACTCGTGGTGATGCTGCTTTTCAAACCCGTTTGCTACAGTCAACTCCCTCTGTACAACAGCAAATTAACCATGTATCACAACTAATTACCCTTATGGTAATTAAAAATTAAAAAATTTCCTAATCTAAAATCCCAAATTCCTATGCCTCTTCTTCCCTCAGATACGCCCCTATATAATCATCCCCTACCACAAATTGAACAGTGGCTAAAAGACCAAGGTTGTAAACAAGACGAAACCCAGAGGCATTGCTGGCATGTGCAGCGGCCTAGTTGGCAAGCTGAACTATGGCTCGACGTTGAACAAATTGTAGTGCGATATGTCCAATCTGGGGAAAATGGACAAGATATCCAACGCTCATTCAAATATTCTCTCAGTCGTGATGATGTAGAACAAGCTGTGTTTTCTGGGCCATAAGGAAGAGTACAGTTGACCGTAAAAGTGCGTAGTTTACCGCAGTAGGCATCGTTAATCTTCTAAAGTAGGTGTAGCTGACAAAAGCACCCACCAAAAGCGTAGACGCGTAGCGGCTTGTCGATAGACATCGCTTACAATTAAGTTACTCCTACTCCGACAAAAATCCATGCAAATCGTTCTGCCACCTGAAGTAGAAGCCCTAGTTCAACGCCAACTCACTAGCGGTAAGTATCAGAACGCGATCGCAGTTATTCTTGCAGGCATAAAGCTCCTGGAACAGCAAGAAGACAACTATCAAGGACGATTGCAAGACCTACAACAAGAAGCGCGGATTGGGTGGGAAGCGTCCGAGCGGGGCGAAGTTGTTGATGGTTCGGCTGCAATGGATCAAATTCGTGCCAATGTGCGGTCGCGCTACGGTGTTTCAGACAAAGCATGACCTCACAATTTCGCCTTACCAAACCGGCAATTCAAGACATTGAGCAGATAGTGGATTACATTGCTAGACAATCTGGCTTGGCTCAGTCTGAGGGTTTTCTGAGTAAGCTGGATGCGAAATTCGCCAAAATTGCTCAGTTCCCTGGTATCGGACGACTGCGTGATGAAATTTTACCCGGTATCCGTAGCCTCTCAATAGAAAATTACCTCATCCTCTACATGCCCATAGGGCAAGATGTGGAGATTTTTCGTGTTGTCAGTGGCTATCGAGATATCAAAGCCCTATTCGATGACTCTGATTCTTGATACTCCTTCTCCTTCTGAACATTAATTCTCTCCCTTGGTTAACAAGCCTCGTGGTTATCTCCACCCAACCCACTGAGGCGGAAATTGGCGGTTGGGTTTTATTATAAATTTATACTTTCCCAAATCGCCGCTCCCGTTGTTGGTAGGCACACAAGGCGCGGTGAAACTCGGCTCGGTCAAAATCGGGCCAGAGAGCATCAGTAATGTAAATTTCTCCATAAGCCATTTGCCAGAGAAGGAAATTTGAGAGGCGCATTTCTCCACTGGTGCGGATTAACAAATCTGGGTCAGTGATTCCTGCTGTATACAAGTGGCTCTCAAACACCTGCTCATTAATTTCATCGGGTTGTAGCAGACCTTGCTGAACTTGTTTTGCGATCGCCTGACAAGCTTGTAAAATTTCCTGCCGTCCGCCATAATTAGTTGCCACTGAAAACCGGATACCGCGATTATCCTTGGTTTCTTCCATTGAACGGGATATTTCTTGTTGGAGCGATCGTGGCAAAGCCTGCAAATTTCCGACAAACTTAATTTGAACATTCTCTTCGACCATTTCCCGCAGTTCTTGGCGCAAAACTCTTTGAAACAGAGTCATCAAAAAATCCACTTCTTCCTGCGGTCTTTTCCAGTTCTCCGTTGAAAAAGCATAAGCTGTCAGCGCCTGAATTCCCCAATCCTGACAACAGCGGAGTAAATCCTTAAGAGCATCTACTCCTCGCTTATGACCCATAATTCGGGGTAGACCCTGACGTTTAGCCCATCGACCATTGCCATCCATAATTACCGCGACGTGCTGCGGCAATAGTTCTCGTTTTAAATCAGTAGGCAAATCTTGCAGTTTAGTTTGTTGTGCTGTCATTTTTTATCTCGAGAAGCGGTCGATGGTAATCCGAGTAAACGTGAAACCAGTGCTAGTGTCTTCCCACCTATCCGACGAACAAAACTCAACAGACCAGGAGCAACAGCTTCCCTATCCACGGTTGGTGACAAAAGAGCCTCTAATGACTCTTTTAGTTTCTTAATCGTCAGTGGTCTATTTAGAGTTCCCCGTTCCGCTAAAGAAATGGAACCCGTTTCTTCAGATACAACGACACAAATGCAATTTTCGACCCGCTCAGTAATTCCCATTGCCGCCCGGTGGCGTGTTCCCAACTGGCGCGAGGCTGTGCGTCCCGAAAGTGGTAAAATTATACCCGATGATACGATCCGTGAGCCACGGATTAATGTCGCTCCATCGTGTAACAAAGTTTTCGGCTGAAAAATTGTCTGGATTAGTTCTTTAGAAACCTCCGCATTTAGCTTTACTCCTGGCACAGAAAAATCTCGCTCATCAATTGGCCCTGTGGTTTCCACAATTAGTAAAGCTCCAATCCGGTTTTTTGACAATTCTTTAACAGCCTCAACAATTTCATCAATTACACTATCAGATTTGGGGATTGCCAGACGGTCGGGTTGAAACAACTGGCGGAATTCGCCACGCCCCAATTGCTCCAAAAACCGCCGAAACTCTGACTGTAAAGCAACTGCCATCGCTACAGCACAACCAATCACCAACTTTTCTAGTACAAAACTTAGCAGAGGTAGTCCTAATCTGCCACTTAGTGCTGAGGCTAGCATTAAGATAATGAATCCCCGCACCATCCACAGTGTTCGGCGCTCACTAATAATAACTAGTATCATGTAAGTCAGCGCCAGCACTAACACAATATCCAGAGTCCCAAGCAGCAAGGACTGTGACCACCCCAGGTTTATCAGCCATTGCTTCCACCAATCTCTCATGACATCTGGATTACACTTTTGCCTCTAATTACAGTTAGTCATTTGTCATTTGTCATTTGTTATTAAACCGCGTCTACTGTGAAAACCGTAGTTTTTTGTAATGAGGCTAAAGCTCAAAACTCAAGCCACGACAGAATAATATACTCTCTTCAAAAACTCTAGGTTTCAAAATAGACGGGGTTTAGCTCCTAGCTAATGACCCTTACGGGTGACGCTCCTGCGTTGCTACCGCTTTGCTAGCGCCAGTCACTCATGGGGGAAACCCCCTTCTCTACGAGACGCTTTGCGAAGGCGCTAGCCTCTCCCTTTGGGAGAAGACCGTGCTGGCTCACCAATGACCAAGGACTAATGACTATTTTTTAGCCTTTCTGGTAGGCTATCTTGTCGAATTAAGTCTTGATAAGTTTCACGTTGCAAAATTAAATTCGCTTCGCCATTCGCCACCACAACTGCTGCCGGTCGGGGCAAGCGGTTGTAGTTAGATGCCATACTGTAATTGTACGCACCAGTTCCCATAACTACGAGAATATCTCCTGGTTCAGTCTTTGGGAGTAGTGCATTTTTAATCAGAATATCTCCTGATTCGCAATGTTTACCAGCAATTGTGACTGTTTGAGTTAAAGGAGAAGACATTTTATTGGCAACTACTGCCCGATAAACTGATTGGTAAGTAATCGGGCGAGGATTATCGGACATTCCCCCATCGATCGCTACGTAGGTACGAATTTCTGGAATAACTTTGGATGAACCAATAGTATAAGCAGTGATGCAAGCTGTGGCAATTAGCGATCGCCCTGGTTCACTCAGTAATTTCGGCAAAGGCAGATTTTCGACCGCACAGGCTTCTTGGACAACTTCACAAATTGCCTTCACCCACTCTTCAATGCTGGGGGGATCGTCTGATTCTGTATACTTAATTCCCAAACCACCACCAACATTTAACTCTGTAATATTTAAACCATACTTCCCCGCATCCCGTAGCCACTGCACCATGACAGCAGCCAAATCTTGATGCGGTTGGCGCTCAAAAATTTGGGAACCAATATGAGCGTGTACCCCAACGCAGTCAAGGGTGGGTTGTTGACTGACAAAGGTAAACACTTCATCTAAATCGTTGGGATCAAAGCCGAATTTGCTATCTAAGTGTCCCGTGCGAATATATTCGTGAGTGTGGCATTCAATACCGGGAGTTAGACGTAGCATGATACGTATAGGCAGAGGGAATGAGGTAACATTTTCTCCCCCTGCTCCCCTGCTCCCCCGGTTACTGAGCGTAGTCGAAGTATGCTCCCCTGCTATTTCCACAAGAGTACGCAACTCATACCAGTTATCCGCCACAATGGTGACACCAGACTTGATCGCTAAAATTAATTCTTCACGAGACTTATTATTGCCGTGGAGGTAGATTTTATTGGGACTAACACCCGCTTGTAGGGCGGTGTAAAGTTCACCCCCAGAAACTACATCGATTCCTAAACCTTCAGACGCTGCGATCGCACAAACTGCTAAACAATTCCAAGCTTTTGAGGCGTACAATACTTGAGATTCGCCCTTGTAATACTGCTTGAAAGCATCTCGGTATTGCTGACAAGCTGAACGCAGGGTTTCTTCATCTAAAATATATAAAGGTGAACCAAATTGCTTAACTAGGGTTGTGACATCACATCCACCAATTTCTAGGGAGTCATGATTATGAACTCTAGCAGTTAGGGGTAAAAGTTCCTGATTAGGCGAGAGATTTGGGTTAGTGTCGCGCCTTTGAGGTAAATACTGACTTCCAGAATGTTGAACCCCAGTGGGGTGAGTCGATACCATAAATATAAAAGTTGTCCTTGTTCAAATTACGGGCTTTGAGTTCGTCTCCCGATTCCCAGTTTACAAAGGGTTTGTAATCTTATTCAATAAATGTGATCTCATTAGACTTAGAAATTAAATTACTGACACCAGATAATCTCAGTGCAATTCTAGAACTAGATCAAGCCTGTTTTGGCGGACTTTGGACGATGGAAGGCTACAAACGAGAATTGGATAGCCCCAACAGCGATTTACTCGGTTTATTTTCCCCATTCTCCAACGTTAGTTTGTTAGGAATGGGTTGCTTTTGGTCAATTTTAGAGGAAGCCCACATTACAATTTTGGCGGTTCATCCCCAATATCACCGTCAAGGTTTGGGTGCGGCTTTACTATATTCACTCCTTAAGACAGCTTGCGATCGCGGAATGGAGCGAGCTACCCTCGAAGTCCGAGCTTCCAACTTGGCAGCAATATCTTTATATCAAAAATTTGGCTTTAAAACAGCCGGACGGCGGCGGGGTTACTACCAAGATAACGGTGAGGATGCGCTAATCCTTTGGCTCCCCGATTTACAACACTCCAAATTTCAAACAACTTTAGACCAGTGGTATGCCACAATCAGCGATCGCCTTAGCAAATCCTCTTGGCACTTACTTTTTAAGTAGTTGGAATTAAAGGCTTGCGATCAGCTTCAGCAAGAAAAGCAACTTTGCTGCACTTAATTAGATTTAAATATTCTATAAATAATGAATAAGCTATAAGAAAAACATATTTAACTTTTCTATGCTTGATATTTACAAGTGTATATGGTATATGTAGATGTTTGGGATTAAGTGAAAAAACTCTCAATATAAGCAGTCAGCTATTTGTAATAAATCTCAAAAAGTCCCAAAAACGCTGGTGAACTAAAGCTCCTCAGTACACTAGCCAAATAAAAGCAGTCAATAGTTAACAATTAGCCCATCAACTAAAGTCATAGCTTCAGGATGTCTATAATCTGTTATACAGGCATCCAAAAGCTTTGCCTGTGCTAAAATCAGCATACCGGCACGACCGCAGGTGATGGGAAAAATGCCATGTTTGAACGCTTCACAGAAAAAGCCATTAAGGTAATCATGCTGGCCCAAGAAGAGGCCCGCCGTTTAGGTCACAACTTTGTCGGAACCGAGCAGATCCTCCTGGGTCTGATTGGCGAAGGCACTGGAGTGGCTGCCAAGGTGCTGAAATCAATGGGCGTCAATCTTAAAGATGCCCGAATTGAAGTTGAAAAAATTATAGGACGGGGATCAGGCTTTGTTGCCGTGGAAATTCCGTTTACGCCACGGGCAAAGCGAGTTTTAGAACTCTCCTTGGAAGAAGCACGCCAACTGGGGCATAACTACATTGGCACCGAGCATCTGCTGTTGGGCCTAATCCGCGAAGGGGAAGGTGTCGCAGCCAGGGTGCTAGAAAACCTAGGAGTGGATCTATCTAAGGTAAGAACCCAAGTCATCCGTATGTTGGGAGAAACTGCCGAAGTTTCACCAGGCGGCTCATCCGGGCGCACAAAAACCCCGACTTTGGATGAATTTGGCTCAAACCTGACCCAGATGGCGATTGACAATAAGCTCGATCCAGTGGTGGGACGCGCCAAGGAAATTGAGCGGGTGATTCAGATATTGGGTCGCCGAACCAAAAATAACCCAGTGCTGATTGGGGAACCAGGGGTTGGTAAAACTGCGATCGCTGAAGGTTTAGCTTCACGCATTGCCACCAAAGATGTCCCTGACATCCTCGAAGATAAACGCGTCGTCACGTTGGATATTGGTTTGCTCGTAGCAGGAACCAAGTACCGAGGTGAATTTGAAGAACGCTTGAAAAAAATCATGGATGAAATCCGCTCTGCGGGTAATGTCATTCTCGTGATTGATGAGGTACACACCTTAATTGGTGCGGGTGCGGCAGAAGGTGCGATTGACGCAGCAAATATCCTCAAGCCAGCTTTGGCCAGAGGTGAGTTGCAGTGCATCGGTGCTACAACCCTAGATGAATACCGGAAGCACATCGAGCGAGATGCAGCGCTAGAGCGGCGTTTCCAACCAGTGATGGTTGGTGAACCTACAGTTGATGAAACAATTGAAATTTTATATGGTCTGCGCGAACGCTACGAGCAACACCATAAACTGAAAATCTCCGACGAAGCATTAGTGGCGGCGGCGAAGTTATCAGACCGTTACATTAGCGATCGCTTCCTCCCAGATAAAGCCATCGACTTAGTTGATGAAGCTGGTTCTAGGGTGCGCTTGATTAACTCCCAGCTGCCACCAGCAGCCAAAGAGTTAGACAAAGAACTGCGTCAGATATTAAAAGAAAAAGATGATGCAGTGCGCTCTCAAGACTTTGACAAAGCTGGAGAACTGCGCGATCGCGAAATGGAAATCAAAGCCGAAATCCGGGCGATCGCTCAAAGCAAGACCAATGCAACTGGCACAGAAGGTGAAGAACCTGTAGTTACAGAAGAAGACATTGCCCACATTGTCGCTTCTTGGACTGGAGTACCGGTGAACAAACTCACCGAATCTGAATCTGAAAAGCTGTTGCACATGGAAGACACCTTGCATCAGCGTTTAATCGGTCAGGATGAAGCTGTGAAGGCAGTTTCACGAGCAATTCGTCGCGCTCGTGTCGGTTTGAAGAATCCCAACCGACCCATAGCTAGTTTTGTCTTCTCTGGGCCTACTGGTGTAGGTAAAACAGAGTTGGCGAAATCCTTAGCTGCTTACTTCTTCGGTTCCGAAGAAGCGATGATCCGCTTAGATATGTCCGAATACATGGAGCGTCACACCGTCAGCAAACTGATTGGTTCCCCTCCAGGTTATGTTGGCTATAACGAAGGTGGTCAGCTAACCGAAGCCGTGCGGCGGCGACCTTACACCGTGGTGTTGTTTGACGAAATCGAAAAAGCACACCCCGATGTATTCAACATGCTGCTGCAAATTTTGGAAGACGGTCGGTTAACTGATGCCAAAGGTCGCACGGTGGACTTCAAGAACACCTTGCTGATTTTAACTTCCAATATTGGTTCTAAGGTAATTGAAAAAGGCGGTAGCGGTATCGGCTTTGAATTCTCCGAAGATGCCAGCGAGTCAACTTACAACCGGATTCGCTCCTTGGTGAACGAAGAACTCAAACAGTACTTCCGTCCAGAGTTCCTCAACCGACTCGATGAAATCATCGTCTTCCGTCAGTTGAACAAGCCGGAAGTGACCCAAATCGCCGAAATTATGCTCAAGGAAGTATTTGGTCGTCTAACTGAAAAGGGTATCACCTTAGAAGTTAGCGATCGCTTCAAGGATCGTTTGATTCAAGAAGGTTACAGTCCCAGCTACGGCGCAAGACCATTACGTCGGGCAATTATGCGCCTGTTAGAAGATAGCCTAGCAGAAGAAATTCTGTCTGGTCGTATCAAAGATGGCGATACAGCCCTTGTTGATGTGGATGAAAATGGCATTGTCCAAGTTAGTTCTCAACAGCGTCGGGAATTGTTACCCCAAGGTGTTGAGTAAGATTTAGGGTTTGGGATTAAATCTCAAATAAAAAATTAGAAAACGGTAGAGTGTTTATTGCTCTACCGTTTTTATTCACTAAATATTCATTAACTACTTCAAATTTGGATCTAGTAGCATTTGGTCTGCGGTAGTAAGCTGTTGTGTTTTTAATTTGCACATTGAGACAGCAGGGGAGCATACTTCGACTACGCTCAGTAATCGGGGGAGCAGAGGGGAGGGTTTACAGGTTTTACCTAAAAGATTATGAGGCAACTTGTAGGCGCGACAGCTTATATTGTTCACTATTATCGAGGGTGGATTGGTAACAATTGAAGAGTTTTAGCTTTCATGATCCAGTTTTGATAGTTATTTAGAAGTTATGAAATTGAATTGGGAGATTTCTCTAGATGAAGTGAGGCGATTAAAATTGCATTGGTATTTAATTGTAAAAATTGCTTAATTCATCAGATAAAAACAGAAAATTTCTGTTATTTTACCTTTTTCAACAGAAAATTTTAAACCTCCAGGGCTGGGTTCTTCAACTATGTAATTTAAATTGGTAACTTTACCATCTTGAGATATTTCAGTTTTTCCATAGATTCTAATCACTTTTGATTGACTGTCACCTACTTTTAGTCCATCTATGGTGGAATATTTAGAACTAGTTGCTTTAATTTGATAAACAGTAAAGTTACCTGGTTTAGCACCTTCATCTAAATCAAGTGTGATACCTGCATATTTAAGAGTACGAACTTTACCAATAGCGGCTATAAAACCATTTTCTACTTTTACAGGTTTACCTAAAATTTTTCTGACTTGTGCCTCGGACATAGAAAGTTTTACGCCACCTATTCCTAGACGTTCAATAGTTATTCCTATTAATTGATTATTGGTATTCTGAGAAATTTGATAGTTAGTGGTGGTAGCAGTTACTTGATTATGGGTGTAGCTAGTCAAGGGAATAACAAAAGTAGCGATGCCTAGGGCGGGCTGCACCAACGCCAACGAAATTTTTCTTAACATAATTGCATACTCGACTATTTTATAGTTACCAAGCTATCACCTCAGCCTGTGTATCAGTTTTATCACATGCTTTCCAGTGTGTCTTTATTTTCAATCTACTTATTCTGAATCAGAAGTGAAGTGCCTTTAAAATGGGTGAATATAAAGAATTATTGGAATCAATCGTAATGACTGTGATAGTTGCTAAGTAGATGATTAACGCTGGCATTTTGAGCGATCGCAAAGTTTAACTACTTCAGGTGGAAATTGTCGAAATGTCACTGGAAGGGAAATCCCATGCTTATAGTAGTGGTGAAGCTGGTGACTATCCAGCAAACTTATTGGCTGCTTAACTAAAACTTATCAAGGCACTTTGACAAACAAATACACATCATCACGCTGATATTTCAAATTAAATTTTTGATTATTTTTAAGTTGATTGACCAAGCTTGCAGCAAACTCCTGACTACTTGACCAGCCAGGATGACGAATATTCAGTAATACATAATTAAAAGCATTTAAATCAGCAGGTGGGGAATCGGCATTTGTATAGGTAATCAATTTTCGGTTGCTTAAATGCGGACAAATTTGTGCTGTGGTGTAAACACTTTCTTCAGTGTGAATCTGAGCGATCGCTTCTTGTATAGCTTGATAAGTATCTATAGACACTAAATACTTACCTCCAAAATGGGTAAATTTTGCCAGACTTAAAAACGCCACCAATGACCACAGGATAATCTCTCGTCTATTTTGTAGCCATCCCCTACCTGCGGCGAGAGTAGAAATTACAGCCAATAACAGGAATGGCATCGCTGGAATAGAGTACTGATGTACCAAGTCTTTTTGAGGTTGGTAATCAGCTAAAATATTAAGTGCCAAACAAGGAATAGCTCCTACCAAAGGTTTTATTCCTTGTGGGGAAAGCCCCCAAATCAAAGGTACTAACAGCAAAACCAAATATCCCAGGTTATCTAGTGAAAAAACCTTTCCCAAGATCAGTCCTGGCTGAAACACTATATTTTTAGCAATCCCTAGAACTGAATTACCCAAATAGCTGTAACGTCCTACTGCTGCTGCTTCTGCACCACTGAAAAAAGGAATAATTACCTGAGTAGCAATCAGAAACCAGGCTACACCAGCACCAATAGCGATCGCACCATATAAACGCCGCTTTTCAAATAAAAGTAACCAAACTCCCATTGCGGCAACGGTGAGGGACAATACCTCCTTACATCCCAAGACTAAGAAAATACTTAAACAAAACCATCCTACCTGACCTAATCGTGCTGCTAAAACCGCCGCTAAAAGTAGTGGTACAGCGATCACTTCTGGGTGAAAATCAAATAGATTGGCGTTAAACACCAATGGATAAAGTAGATATACAAATGCGATCGCTATTGCTTGGTTTTCCTTCAGTCCAGCTTGGTGGGCTCCAAGTAGGCCAAGCGCCTAATGCCAAAGCAAATGCCTGCACAGCAAATAGCCAGTAAATACTGCGATATATTTTATACAGTAAAGCTAAGGGGTAGAATATCAAAGCAGCATGATCGCCGAGAATATGAAAACCCATAAAAGAACTAATAGGTGGTTCCCCTTTACTAATTAAATAAACCACTTGGTCAAAAATTCCCAAATCAAAAGCGGTTGACTGAAACAACTCATGTCGTAGGCTGCTGCATCCAAACAAAATTAAGGCACTCATGCCAATTATCCAACCAAGATAACCAAGCTGATTCAGTTTTTTCCTCATACCATCAAAAAAGTGTTCATCGTGAGTATTTTAGATACATAATTAGCAATATTATTCATTACCCTAATCAGCCCTACATGTATCGCACAAATATTGTAAAGCTATTCACAAAAATAACTATAATTTTCATACAAAAAGAATGGTTATTTAGCTTACTGATAATATCTCTAGTTATCTGGTTGATATTTTTAGGAAACTCCCCTTTACGAGATTGGGATGAAGGTACTTACGCTCTAGTCGCAAGAGAAATTTACCGGACTGGTAACTGGCTTTATCCCACCCTTCAGGGAGAACCATTTTTATTAAAACCCCCTTTGATGCAATGGTTAATTGCTTTGTGCTACCAACTAGGAGGAGTGCAAGAGTTAACCACACGCTTACCTGGTGCAGTTTTAACTGCCTTGGGTGTGCCTTTGCTTTATTTAGTAGGGCGTTTGGCTTTTCAGCAAAATTTACCTGCTCTATTTGCTGCTTTAGTTTACTTGACAATGTTGCCTGTGGTGCGTCATGGACGGCTAGCAATGTTAGATGGGATGACTATTTCTTTTTTCTTGCTGTTGTTATTTTGTCTTTTGAAGGCACGTCAGAATCGAAAATATGCTTTAGGCGTGGGATTTTGTCTGGGGTTAATTATTCTGACTAAGGGGACGATAGTTTTACTATTAGGGGCGATCGCCTGTTTATTCTTGCTTGCAGATCGGCAATTAGCTTTGTTCAAAAGTTCCTATTTATGGGTAGGAATTTTATTAGGAAATGCTCCTGCGATCGCTTGGTATATTGCTCAATGGCAACATTATGGTAATACTTTTTTAGAAGTGCATTTTCAAGCACAAGCTTTTGACCGCCTTACACAAACTGTTGAAGGTAATAGTGGGCCTGTTTGGTACTATTTATTAGAATTACTCAAATATAGTTTTCCCTGGCTGTTATTTTTACCTGGAGGGCTTTATCTAGCTTGGAAAAAACGTTATGAAACTTGGAGTTATCTAGTTCTTTTGGTCACAATTATTTACTTAGGAACTATTTCTTTTATGAGAACTAAGCTTCCGTGGTATGTCATGCCTGTATATCCATTTTTAGCCTTGGCAATTGGCGCTAATTTGACTGAAGTTTGGCAGAATCGTCATTTTCAAGTGCGAACCTGGACAATATTTTTGGCTATTATTTCTATTGCTGGTTTAGGAGGTTGTGTTTACTTTTTTATTAAGAAACAGCCTATTTTGATAGTCATGAGTATTGTTTTGGTAATAAGTATGGGCATCGCAGCATGGCTAGTTAAACAGCGCGATCGCAATTTTATTCCAGTATTATTTACAGGGATGTATTTAGTTTTAACCCTGTTGGTAAGTTCGCAATCTTGGATTTGGGAATTAAATGAAGCTTTTCCAGTCAAGCCAGTAGCAGCATTAATTCGGGCAAATGTTTCGCCAGGAACACAAATTTACACATCTTTTGCTTATGGCCGTCCTAGTTTAGATTTTTATAGCGATTGCAAGGTAACTGCTACAACTGTGCCACTTATACAAAAAATGCTATCAAATAAATCTTATTTGCTGTTAGATAATGGGGCTTTACAGCAAATAAATTTAACTGGTAGTAAAATTCTAGGTGCAGCTAACGGATTTACACTAATTACCAAAAATTAACAAAACAGAATTCAGAATGAAGCCTAAGCTACCCAAAGATCACGGGCAAATCGAATAGAAAATGTGAACATTAGTATTGCAAAAAAGTACATAATTGGATATCCCCAACGAGGATAACGGGCAAGTAATAACCCAAACGCCATTGACAGCGATACAATACCGTAAGCGTAGCGTTCAGCCGAGGCTGTAATTCCAGTGTTTAAAATTAAAGCTAAGGAAGAAAACCCATAGACAACAGTAACAAGGGGAATTTTAGCACGTGATAACCATAATAAATATATCCCACCAAAAACTAGTGGGATTTTTAGTAATTCATCTCCTGCCAATAACCACAACAATAGCCATAAAAAACATACTCCATTGCGGAATTTAACCATCCCCAGATGTAAACGAAAGCGCCATAATAAACAGGCGCTACTAATAATTAATAATAATAATAACGGATGCAAAGGGTCTTTAATATAGCCAGCTTTAAAATTAGTGTAACCTATCGTAATTTGCATCAGCATCTGCCACCAACCCTGCCAAGCAAATCCTGCTGCATCACCACGCCACGCTTTTTGTGCATGGATGAAAGCCAAAGCATCGCCAAATCTAATTTGACAATAAAGGCTATACAAAGATATACCCAAACCAACACTTAAACTGGCAATATAGGCTTTTATACCTCTACGTTCTTTCCAAGAAACAAATATAAAAGCTGTGATGAGAGCAACTCCAGGTAGTCGTGTGGCTGTAGATAATGCTCCCCAGAATCCTGCCCAAATATATTGCTTTTTATCAAAGGCTCGTAAGGCAGATGTGGTACATAGCAAAAACAGACCTTCAGTGTAAATTACAGTTCCATAAAGAGAATAGGGACACCATACTAAAGTAGCTGTTACCCATCGTGCTGTGCTTGTGCCGTAAAGCTCATGTACCCAACGATAAAGTATTATTAAGGTAGCTAAAAAAGCCGAATTATTAACTAATATAGCTGCTACTTTAGGAGAAAAGCCAATAAACATAACTATACGACTTAATAAAGGAAATAAAGGAAAAAATGCAACCGTGTGTATTTCCTTTACATCACTAGAGAAATCATAACCATAAGTCATAATTTTCTCATACCAAACACTATCCCAAGCATAGAAAACATCCCAACTAAATGTAGCAGCAACGCTATTAGATGGGGCTGGAAATAATGGAGCAATCAGTAACATTGCGATAGTGATTAGAAGCCTACTAGATAGCCACATTACTATGACAAAAAATAAGCCATCCAGCAAAAACTTTTTCCCTATGTTCATTTTTTAAATAGATAAATTAACTTTTAATTGATGCGTTAGAAAAATTCAGCTTTTAATTTTGGGTAAATCATGTCACAATTTCGCACAACAAACCAGAGTGTAAAACCTAAAGGTATAGAAAACAACTGGATATATATAGGAGTTCCCAAATAGCCAAAAAATGATGATATTTGCACTACGATAGCTACCCAACGATATTGAGGAAAGTAAAAGGCAAATATAAGAGAAAATATATCGGTAGGATAGAAATATCTGTCGTGCATCTTGGGTAGGATATATGGCATAAAGAAAACTGATATTGTCGCTAAGTGTATCAGTCTATCTTGAGTAATTTCTAGTCTACTTTTATAAACAATGTATGCAAATAAAAATATCGCATATATAGTTAAGGCTAAACCTATAGGAACAACAATATTATAAAAATTATTGGGAATCCATTGATAAATGTTAGGTGCATTTTTAGTGAGTTCTTTATATTTATTAGCTTGGTTAAAGTATATTAACAGCAATTCTGACATTGGTCTGCCTGCAACGCAAGCTGGCAATATTAAAACTACATATACTAATGGAATCAATGGTAAATAATACCAATAAATTCTTTTTTTTAGTAACATTATTAATAATAAAGGTACTAAAAACATAGCTTGAAACTTAAAAGAAAGTGCTATGCCAAAGCTAATTAATGCTAAAACTTGTTTTTGAAGAGATAAAAAATAAATACAGGCAATTAATCCTGTTGTATAGATAACATCACATTGCCCCCAAATTGCACTATTACAAATTACACTAGGACTCAATATAACTGCCAAAAAAGCAAAAATTGGTATTTTTCCTTCTAGATATTTTAGTTTGACAATTTTGTAAGTTAAAAAGGCACAAAGAAAATCAACAGTTATAGCAAAAAGCTTGATTGCGAAGATTTTTGGCAATCCAGACAGCAGGGTGGCAGAGATTAAAATCCAGTAGAGGTAAGGGGGTGTGTAATCGGCAAAACTATATTTTAGAGCGCTGAAGCCGCCATGAGATGCAATGAAATCATACCAAGGCTCTAAAAAATATTTATAATCAAGCGATTTACTCGGAACAAAAACTAATCGAATTACCACTGCTAATATAATACCAATAGTAAAGTATCTATTAACCTGAGATGGGAAAGACTTTAACAGCCTATTGAACTGATGTTTCACTAATTTTAATAATGTATTGTCGGCAGTTTTCGTTATAAATTGTATCAGTCAAGTTGGCAGTGTCGAAATATTAAATCAAGAGAAAGCGATTAGAAATCGCGGCTACACAAAATTTTCCCCATCTCGTAGGGTTAAAACTATTGATTTTTCATGCTTTTTGTGTATTAGCGTTCGCGTCAGTGTGCCGGAGGCTCTATACTAAGATCCTTCGTTTGTTATTTGAACAGTGGATTGACTAGATTGCGCTAGATAGATACCCACTAAAACTACGGCGAAAGTCGCCCAGTCAAACAAACCTACCTGTTCTGAAAAAATGAACCAAGCAAAAATAGAAGCTAAGACTGGTTCGAGGAGAAGTGTGACGGCGACGACGCTAGAAGAGATTCTGCTGAGGCTATAAGCTAAAAGTCCCTGACCCAATACTTGGCAGAAGAGGGCTTGGAAAATTATGAAAAACCAACCCGTCCAGGAATAAGGTAACAGTCGATCTTCGAGGAATGGGAGTACGGGTAGTAGAAACATTGTTGTTACTCCACAGCGCCACAGCATGATAGTTGCGGTGCTAAACCGGGTTCGGAGTCGTTCTATCAGCAGCATACACGTAGCCATGAAAATGGCAGTTAGCAATGCTAAGGTATCACCCAGTATTTGGTCAGTTGCAAATTGCACCTTATTGAGTTCAAATGCGATCGCTCCCGCCAAGGCTATGACCAGTCCAATCACGAATCTGTTATCGAAGCGCCGACCAAATAACACATATCCAGCCAAAGCAACAAATAAGGAGTTCAAATTAGAGAGTAAAGCAACATTGGCAACACTAGTTTGACTCAGCGACCAAGCCCACAAAAGAAGGTAGGTTCCAGCAGAGGTTCCCATTGCCAACAATAGCCACACTTCTTGACTTGTAAAAGGCTCATTTTCTATAGGTTCATTCTCAGATTGTTGGCTACGGAAAGCCTCAAGTAAATTCCATAGGGCGAATACAATTGTGGCGATCCAACTACGATGAAATACTACAGCATTTGCACCAATTTCTTGTTGGCATAATTTGGTCAAAGATGGTGCTAAAGATATGGGAATTAGGGCAAATAATAATGATGCAGTTCCTAATAAAGCTGGTGTTTCGGAAAATTGCTGCTTTATTAATAACAGTTTGCTCGTCATACTTTTAATGAAAGTGTTAACTAGAGTTGTGATTGATTCCTGGAAAGGGAAATTAATAACACCTTGGCTAGATACGGCTAAGTATAAACCCATTAAAACTACAGCGAAACCTACCCAATTTGAAAAAGTCAATTTTTCTGAAAATATTATCAGAGCGAAAATACCGCTAAATACTGGCTCTAACAGATGCACCAAGGAGACAACCACAGAGGAAAATTTCGCAAGACAATAGGTCAAAAGTCCATGACCTAAAACTTGGCAGATCAGCGCTAGGGAAATGACCCACAGCCACCCACTGACTGTAGAAGGGAAAAGCTGATCTTGAGTAAACAAAAGTATGGGGAAGATAACTAGGGCACTAATCGTACTGATCCACAACTGGATTGTGGCCGGAGAAAATTTAGTTCGTAATTTTTCTACGATTAGCAGGTATCCACTCAAGAAAATCGCAGAAACGATCGCAGCAAAGCCCCCTTGAACTTCGTCTGTAGCGATTTGCAACTCCTCAAATTCTATAGCGATCGCTCCCCCAAGGGCGATGACCATCCCAATCAAGAATTGGCTCTCAAAACTTTTACGATATAACAGCCACACCCCTAAGCTAGTAAATATAGGGGCGAGATTATGTAAAACACTAGAAATCGCAACGCTAGTTTCAGTTAGAGACCAAGCCAAAGAGACCAAAGTACCAGCCCAAAAGATCCCAGCACTTCCCAATAGCCAGAGATCATGGCTAGTGTAGGATTGCTGTTCTTCAGGTTTGTCTAAGGAAAGTCTCTGACGTATAGCCTTGTATCCGTTCCAGAGCAAAAAGAACACACTAGCAAGCCACAAGCGATTAAATACAGTGGCATTGGGGCTGAGTTGAGTTTCGCTCAATTTCACGAAAATAGAGCCAAAAGATATGGCACCTACACCGACAAATAATGCAGCTAGGGCTATCTTCCTTTGATTGGATACATTCATTAGGAAATTTAAATTCAACTTCTCACCAATAAAAAATCAAACCTCTAACCAACCCAACGTTCTTGGGCAAATCCTATAGCTATTTTGGCTAGTAGTGTCATAAAAGCACCCAAGATTAAATATCCCTGACGAGGATGGCGAGATAACAGCACACCAATGGCTATATTCAAAGGCACAATACCATAAGCGAGACGGCTCAAGGAGATAGTACCTCCCGAAGCTAGCAGCAAACCAATACCGCAAAAGCCATAAATAACTGTAACTGCGGTCAGTTGCGTGCGTAAGCGCCATAACACATAGCCACTACCCAAGACCATAAACAAGTTGAGCAAGTTATTGATCCACTCTTCGCTTGCTAGGAGCAACAGAGATAAGACTAAAGCATAAAAGCTATAGAATAATTTCACAAAATTCAAATGTTGACGGAAGTGCCATAAAAGATAGCCACTGGCAACAATCACGCCTAATAACAAGAAATACCAGGGGTCTGCAATCCCGCCAGATGGTTTTTGAATCCAACCATATTGCCAGTTTTTTGTGCCAACTATAATTTGCATCAGCATATTTAACCAACCCTGCCAATCAAACCCCAGATTGGGCCGCCATCCTCGTTGTGCTTCGATAAAAGCTAAAGGGTTGCCAAAATAAATCGCACAATACAAACTAAATAGAAGTATGCCAATGGCGGTAACAAAACCAGCAATATAGGCAATGGGCGGTCGGCGTTCTTTCCACGCTGCGATCGCTAATGCTGGAATTAGTGCCATACCTGTAGGACGTGTTGCTGTCGCCATCGCCCCCCAAAGCCCAGTCCAGCCATACTGCTTTTGATCAAACGCCCGCAAAGCCGAAGTACTCAAAAACAAATACAGCCCCTCTGTGTAAACCACCCCCGTAAACATGGATGATGGATATAAAGAAACTACAGCAGTAGTCCAGTGCGCTGCATTGATGCCATAATGCTCCTTAACCCAAAAGTACAAACAGTAAAGGGCTGCAAAAAATGCCAAGTTGTTGACTAACGTCCCTGCTAATTCAAAGGGTAAGCCCAACTTCATCAAAACCCAGATGCTTAAGGGAAACAGGGGAAAAAAAGCAAGATTATGTTGCTTGCCGTCATTGACAAATTCATATCCAGAAGTTGCGATCGCTCGATAGTGCATACTATCCCAAGCATCAAAAACTCCCCAGCCAAAATGAGGCAAAAATTCTTCTGCTGGTAACGGTAGTTTTGGCGCAACCAGCAACATAGCAGTCCAGATGAATATTCGACTGGCAAGCCATAAGGCTGCTGGAAATAGGAAATCATTTTTCCATAAAACTTTTTTTATAACTATTTGAACTTTGACCATAGGGTTGAGTGCTTCAACAAACTCCTTTCTGCATCCTTTTACCTATGGCTGTAACACAGCAATTTATGAGTAACATTTTGCATATTAAATCCTCCACCAACATAATTAACAAACTGGACAAATTAGCAATTAATTGAAATTATTTCCTATTTGGTTACTTTTGCCCATTCTCTAGAAGTTCATCTTTAAAAATATAGTATTTATAAGTACATTTTTTATCTAGTTATATGAAAATTGAGCAAATTTAGTACTTTATGGCTAGTAGTCTATCGAGTTAAAATCAACCGATTGGGGTTGGTGCAGCCAAAAAAGCATGGATAAATTTCCCTTTGTATCCCTGATCTTTCCCTCCCCGCGTCTCTACTCGTCTGCATCAGTGTATCGATTATAGTCATTGCTGTTATTAAAGAGTCCCCAGCAATTTATAGTGGAAGTTGTCTGTAAATCCTTAAGCAATTGTGAAAGCGATTACTCTTGTTGGTTCCACTGGTTCTATCGGTACTCAGACTTTAGATATTGTCACTCAGTACCCAGATCAGTTTCGGATTGTGGGATTGGCAGCTGGGAACAATGTAGAAATGTTAGCTGCTCAAATTCGGCAGTTTCGACCGAAAATAGCAGCAATTTGCTCAGAAGAGAAATTACCAGCGCTCAAAGAAGCTATCATTGACCTCGATCCCCAACCGATTCTCCTGGCTGGCGAGGCTGGAGTGATAGAAGTCGCCCGCTACGGTGATGCTCAAACCGTTGTTACTGGGATCGTTGGTTGTGCTGGTTTGCTACCCACGATCGCAGCCATTGAAGCTGGTAAAGATATTGCCTTAGCGAACAAAGAAACCCTGATTGCTGGGGCTCCTGTGGTTCTACCCCTAGTCGAAAAACATGGTGTAAAATTACTCCCAGCCGATTCTGAACATTCCGCAATCTTTCAATGTCTCCAAGGTGTACCAAAATCTGGCTTGCGAAAAATCTTGCTCACTGCATCTGGTGGGGCTTTCCGCGACTGGGATGTAGAAAAGTTGGCAGATGTAACTGTTGCAGATGCTCTCAAGCATCCTAATTGGTCGATGGGGCGTAAAATCACGGTAGACTCTGCTACTTTGATGAATAAAGGACTGGAAGTAATTGAGGCTCACTTCCTGTTTGGGTTGGATTATGACAATATCGAAATTGTTATTCATCCCCAGAGCATTATTCACTCGCTGATTGAACTGCAAGATACTTCCGTTTTAGCCCAACTCGGTTGGCCGGATATGCGCTTACCTTTACTGTATGCCCTATCTTGGCCTGATCGCATCTACACCAACTGGGAACGACTAGATTTAGTCAAAGCTGGAAACTTAACCTTCCGGGAACCAGATCACCAAAAGTATCCTTGTATGCAGTTGGCTTATGCTGTGGGTAAAGCTGGTGGTTCCATGCCAGCTGTGTTGAATGCCGCCAATGAGCAAGCTGTGTCTTTATTTTTAGATGAAAAAATTCGCTTTTTAGATATTCCTCGGTGTATCGAATGGGTGTGCGATCGCCATCAAAATGATCACCGTGTTAATCCCTCTTTAGATGACATTTTGGCAGCAGATAAATGGGCAAGACAAGAAGTTTTAACAGCGACTGAAAAGTTAGAGACTCACTCGCAGATAATTTCTCTGCGATAAAAACCTTTAATTTAGATATCCAAAAAGCAGATTTTATACTTCTTGATCAATTCTTGTTTAGCCTTCAGCCTAATGCTGAAGGCTAACGGTTAAATTCAGTGGCGAATTAGTGCAAAAAAAGCTACCACAATTGCCCTCTCACAAACCCCAATAAATGCGTAGCCGTAAGGCTTGTCGTCAGACATCGCACTTCATCTCATCAACAATAAATGTGTAGCTGTCAGATTTGTCATCAGACATCGCACTCCTCATATTGATACAATTTACAGAATTCAGTATACATCTACTATTGAATGTCGAAATCAGCCGATATTAGTACTAAAAAACTAATTAGCCTTGCTCCCAATAATTGGGTAAGGTGGGTAACACAAATTCCTGGTATTGTCGCTCAAGAAATTCTCAATTCAGATTTTCAATGAATAAGTCGAGAAAGTGATGTATTAATTCGTGTTGAAAGTCCTCGGTCAGGTAAGTTTCTGATTTTAAATGAATTACAATTGCGTTATAAACCAGATATGCCACAAAGTTTTTTGACTCCTTCGAGTTGATACAGTAATTATCTTACTAGTTGCTGAATAGATTTTTTTAGAAACTATTAGGACTCCTGTCTGATTTCTGAACAAAATTTCAAATACAACCCTGAGACAAAAGCCTTTTTACTCTCAGGATGTTTTCAAAAATCAAATCGGAGTCCTAATCTGACTCTTGTATATTGTGATTATTGATACAAAAAATTTAAAAAAGTCTTTCCAGTAATTCTGCCAAATTGCCAAATAATTTGCCTTTCATCTAAATTATTGCCTCATTTTCAGATAATATGACATTGGCATAGTTAAACAAAAAATCTTGGCTTTAGTATCTATTCCAAATTAGGTTTAATAGCTTTAGCACTAGTAATTTTTAGTTCAGATAAAATTACCCTTTCTGAATAAATATCCTCTCAGGTAAGGGCTCTTGTTAAGGAATTTATATATTATGATTGCTACGTTGATTGTAGCTTGGATTGTCTTCGTAATATTGTGGAAGTTATTTAAAGCTACTCTAAAGAATGCATTAACCATTGCCGCAATTCTGATTTTATTAAACATTAGTTTTGGCATTACTCCACAAGATATTTGGCATCACATAATGCAGTTTACTCAAAGTTTATCAAATATCCAAAACAGCAAGTAAAAAGTAAAATTAATTGTATTCAGCACAAAATGAACTAGACGAGTAGGGGCAATTGATGCATTGCCCCTACTTTAAATTATTAAGGATAGTTAAATTCTGCTACAGTGTACCGATCAATCATTATTTAATGCTGAAATCTTGGCTAATGCATCCTTAAAACTCGGCGGTAACTGACGCATAATCTTGCCTCTTTCGCGATCTAAAGCGACTAAAGTCACTTTGGCAGTAACATACAATTGTTGTCCATCAGTTGAAACAATGGCATAATCCCAATTAATTCTGACACCAGTTACCTCGGCCATGCGCGTTTTTACTACCACTGCCATACCCAATTGCATTGAACGATGATAACGCAACGATAGTTCTACAACTGGTAAATCGCAACCTATCGCAACTAAATCAGCAAATTCAATCCCTATAGATCGTAAGCATTCAATCCGCGCTTCTTCCATCCAAGCTACATAAGAACCGTGCCATACAACACCAGAATAATCAGTGTGGTGGGGTTGCACCCTCAGAGGATATTCAAACCAATTCCCAAATTCATGACTTGATGGATTGTCAAGGGCGGTGGTGGGTGGTAATTTTGGTTGGCTGGGTTTTTCTTGTGACATTTTCACTTTTCTAAGCACCTAGAAATTTTTCAAATATGGAATAGCGTCAAGTGCCCCGCCCACTCTTGGCATGGGGGTTTTACACACGATCTATAAAAATTCATTGCATTCCATAACTTAATTGATTTAATATTTACACTTCCGAGTATGGGGGGTGTTTTGTTATGCAGCCTAATCTCCGGTATGTTAGTCTTATTACTTTAACTATACTTAGTTTACTCGGTTTTGGGATGGTATACCCAGACAATAACCAGGTAGGCACAAATACAAGGTTGAGATACAACTCTGGAGAAAAAGCTCAAGCTTTACCCCAGAATAATCAGCTTTTAGAAATTGAAAGGCTCAATGAAGAAGCTATCAAAGAATCTCGGCAAGGTCAATCGCAAGAAGCGTTGCAGAGATTACAACAAGCACTAGCCATTACTAGAGAACGTGGAGAGCGCTCTTGGGAAGCGGTAACATTCAATAACATCGGCAGAATCTACCAAAGTCAAAGAAAGTATCCTGAAGCACTTCAATCCTATCAGCAAGCTCTATTAATTAATAGAGAACTTGGGGATCTCGTTCGACTTGGCAAAACCTACAGTAACATAGGTTACTTATTTGATATTCAAAATCAACCAGAGTTAGCAATTTTTTTCTACAAGCATTGCTTAATTAATCGTGAAAAAGCTCGCTTGAATCCATCAGCACTGAGTGCGCCACAACAAAATGCTTACAGCATAACTGTTAGCCAGACATATCGTATTTTGGGTGAACGATTGCTCAAACAAGAGCGTATTGCTGAAGCACAAAGGACGATGGATTTACTCAAAGTTGAAGAACTAGAAGAATATCTCCAGACTGTGCCAGGTAATCAACGTACTGCCAAAGGTATTAATATAGCGGCAACAGAAAAACCAATTAAACAAAAGTTGGATCAAACCCTTGATAATGCTGTTGTACTGGGTAAAGAACTAACAACACTACGGAAAATTTCTCCCAAAGAGCGATCGCTCGAACAGAAACAACGCATCGAGAAATTAGTATTAAATCAACAGCAACTTTTGGATAAATTTAACGAATTTATCAATAGTCCTTCAGTGAAAGCACAGATAGAGCAAATTAGCCGTACAGCTAGGCGGCAAAATTTGGATTTGGAGAATCTCAACGAACTTCGGGATAATTTGGCGAGATTGCCTCAAAAATCTGCAATCCTCTATCCACTGATTTTAAAAGATAGCTTGGAATTGGTATTAGTCACTCCTGAATCTCCACCAATTCATCGCACCGTTGCTGTAAAACGCGAAAACCTCCATCAAACAATTGCTACTTTCCGCCAAGCTTTAATCAATCCCAGCCGGAATATCAAAGCACCTGCACGCCAATTATATGACTGGCTAATTAAACCTATAGAAAAAGACCTGAAGCAATCAGATACACAAACTCTGATTTATGCTCCAGATGAGCAGTTACGCTATATTCCTTTAACTGCTTTATATGATGGCAAACAATGGCTAGTGCAGCGTTTGGGTGTCAATCACATTACATCTGCCAGTCTGACTAACTTAAATACCCCACAAGAATCTACTTTGCGGGTTTTAGCTGGTGCTTTTACTAAGGGTAATTATCAAATTAAAGTTGGGAATCGACAGGTTGCTTTTGCTGGTTTGCCCTTTGCAACGCAGGAAGTGGAAAACTTAGCTGCTACGATTCCTGAAACTACGAAGCTTTTAGACGAAGCTTTTAGCCCTAAAGTTGCTGTACCCCAAATGGATGATTATACAATTGTCCATTTAGCGACTCATGCAGCCTTTGTGGTGGGTAAACCAGAAGATTCGTTTATTTTATTTGGGAATGGCGATCGCGTTAACTTGAGAAATGTTGCCACTTGGTCGCTCCCCCATGTAGATTTGGTAGTTTTAAGCGCCTGTGAAACCGGCTTAGGAGGCAAGTTAGGTAACGGTGAGGAAATTTTGGGCTTTGGCTATCAGATGCAACAAACTGGCGCAAGAGCCGCGATCGCCTCGTTGTGGTCTGTAGATGATGGTGGTACGCAAGCGCTCATGAGTGCTTTTTATGGTATACTCACCACTGATAAGTTTACTAAAGCTGAAACCTTACGACAAGCTCAAGTCTCATTAATTACTGGAGACTGGAAAATAAGAAGCCACAATGTACCCGTGGCAGCAGTTAGTAATTTTAGTCACCCGTACTACTGGGCATCCTTTATTTTAATTGGCAATGGACTTTAGGTGTTGATCGTTTCCCATCTCTGTCAAAGGATGCCTTGTTCAACTTTGTGGCTGATTGCCACCAAGAAAATTCATTAAAAATTCATAATTCATGACTTATAATTCATAATTTCTTTATGTTAACAGGTTTTAACTCAAGCATAATTATGTTGGTTGCTTGATACTTGCAATTTTTCTTAACCTATTTTTTAGTTAGAAATTAAGAATTACTAATTATTATGCTGATTCTGATTAACAGTGCATTTTAACTTTTAGCTAAAAGCTCAAAATCAGGCTCGTGAGGTTTTAGCAGATAGAAAAAATAGGCGATGGGCTACGAGCCAATCACTTGATGGTAATGGAGAACAGACTAAGAGCGATCGCTAACTAAGCCACCATTACCAATTACCGATAATCGATTTCTAATTTGCGATCGACCTTTGGAACCTTAATATTTCTTGGCAAGAATTTTAGAACCTGTATCGGTTTGCATAGATTGCTTGACAAGATCGGCTAGTTCGTCCAGTTGGCTAATTGCCTCTGCGCCTTCTAGCTTCATTAATTCGCGGTCATCCCGCATTTCCGTCCAAGTAATCCCGTAATCGGACACCAGAAACCGAATTAGGTGGTTATCACCCAAGCTAACCATAAATGATGCACTATTCATTTGGTCGCCGCAGGTGTAACAGGACGCAGGATACCCGCGCCGCTCTAATACAACCGCCAAGGCTTGCAGGTTCATTACCAAGTCTTGGACGAATTGCCGATGTTGATGTGCTAGTCTCAGAAACACTTTTGTCCTCCAGACACCACAGTCATTTGAGTTTCTTTTATATTTTCTTTAGATTTTCTCATCCACTGGTATTGTAAACTATTCACTACAATTACCAGACAGATAATATTGAGTCGTTAATTGACTACCTTGTTTAGGGTAGTAGATCAGGGTTTTGAGCGCCGTATCAAACTATTCAGTTTGCAAATTAAAAATCTCGGACAGAATTTCTAAATTTAACTATATCTTTATACACTTCTGTCAGGGCAGATTCTTACATGAAGTATTCCGCTTTAAGAGTAACTTAAATCTAGCACTAGTCAAGTACAGAAAAGCTTCATCTTTAGTTTTTACTGATGATGTACAGCTAATTTCACTGTTATTTAAGGCTATAACGTAGTTTTGCATCGTTATAGCGTCTCTTACTTAGATGTTTAATCTGTTCTCTTTCTAACGTAGATTTTGGTATAGACCAATAATTATGTATACCAAATTTTTTCCTCCTGTATATATAAAGTTGAGCAGATGACAGTGCAAATTTGAGATTCAGTACTACAAGCAGATTAAGTATGGGACTTTATATAAACTTCACGTAACCGAAAGATTAAGTCTGAGTGTAGAATCCAGAATGGATCAACTTAACATTGACAGTACCTAAACTCAGCAGAGCAATGTTGCCATTTAGGCAATATTTTCAGCTATTTTGGGATTATCCTCAAAAAGTGGTACGAACCAAAGTATATAAATTTGGAAAGATGATTATCTTAGTTTGGTTTTGCCACAAAAAATGTATGTATAATGTATTTCGATTATTTACTCAAACTGAGTAATTATTTTTTATTGAAAGTTGGCGTGGGCATTGGGTATTGGTAAGTATTTCCCATACCTCAAAACTCCACCCACAAGGGGATGGAGTTTTTCGTTACTAACTAAATATTACTCGTAGTGCTAACAAGTTTTTCCCCTTTTAACATTCGCGCCGCCGCTTCGAGGAGAGCTTCTTCGAGATAGGGCTTGGTAAAGTAGCCACTAGCACCGAGTTGAGCGGCAATTTGTCTGTGCTTGTCTGCACCCCGTGAGGTGAGCATAGCGATCGGTAGGTGGTTGAGATTAGAGTCTTTCTGAATGCGAGAGAGTAACTCCAGACCATCGCAACGGGGCATTTCAATGTCGCAAAATACGATATCGCAAGGCAGACCGGAGCGGAGTTTATCCCAAGCTTCTTGGCCGTCACGCGCCTGTTCTACGCGATAACCTGCTTTGTTAAATGTCAGGGATAGCAATTCTCGGACTGTAATCGAATCATCTACGATTAACACTGTCGGGTCAATCTTCGCAGGAGAGGTGTCTTCAGGAACCCCTTTCTGTTGCCAAGAATTGCCACCCATTTGTGTAGAAATCCGTCCCTGGAAGATATCAATGATTTCCAGCACATCAGCAATAGGCATAATCCGACCATCACCCAAGACTGTAGCACCAGCTACACCAATGGGCTTAGGTGCTGGCCCTTCGAATTGCTTAATTACAATTTCTTGTTCGCTTAACACCAGGTCAATCTGTAGAGCAATCAAGGTGTTTGCCGATCGCACCACGACCACAGAAACCATGTCATCATCTCGCGTACCCCCATAGACATTACCGCGACTGATTTGGCGATTGAAAGTTAAAAGCTCCTTCAAAGGTCGGAATGGCAGTACTGTATCGCGCCAAGAAATAAATGATTGTCCATTGGCATCATGCTGAATATTTTTCACTGGAATATCGAGCGTATCTTCTACACCGTCCATCGGGAAGGCGATCCTGGAGCGATCGGAAACACAGCAGAGAGCTTTACAAATACTCAGAGTCAGTGGTAGACGAATAGTGAAGGTAGTTCCCTTGCCGATCGCAGAATCGGTGTTCACTGTCCCCCGAATTTCGCTAATCTCGGAACGCACTACATCCATACCCACACCACGACCCGAAATTTCATCTGCTTGGTCTTTGATCGTAAAACCAGACTGGAATAGCAGATCGTAAACTTCCAGGCGAGACATGGCTTTTGCTTGGGCTTCTGTAATCATGCCAATCTTCACTGCCTTAGCCTTAACCTTGGCGGAATCTATGCCTGCGCCATCATCGCCTACAGAAATGATCGTTTGGTTGCCTTGGTGGAAGGCACGGATAGTAATGATTCCCACGGGTGGCTTACCAACAGCTTGTCTTTCTTCTGGCGTTTCAATACCGTGAGCGATCGCATTATTCAACATGTGAGTCAATGGATCGGTTAAATGATCCAAAATCATCTTGTCAATTAAGGTATCGCCACCTTCAATTACCAACTCCACTTGTTTGCCACACTTGATGGCGTTGTCGCGCACTCCTCGCCGCCAGCGATCGATAGTTTGGGCAAAAGGAACCATTCGCGCTCTTGTTAGCCCCTCTTGTAGCTGGGTGGTTACTTGGCGGAATTGCCTTGCTACTCGCTCAGTTTCTTCGGTGACAAAATCAATGTCGCTAGCTGACTCACGCACTCGTACAATGCGCTCAATCATTTGCTGAGAGAGTGTATGGAAGGGAGTAAAACGATCCATTTCTAACTCGCTAAAACCCCTATCAGCATTGGAATCAGACGATTGTAAGCCGGAGTCTTTCGTTTTGCGTCCAGCTAATAGAGAGGCTTCTAAAAGCGATCGCTCGTACAACTCTTGCATCCTTGCGCCCACATCCGAGAGTTGTTGTACCTGAATCAGCAAATTATCTAATGACTGCCGCAGGCGTTCATGATCTTGCTCTAAGGTATTGCGATTTACCACCAACTCACCGACTAAATTACTCATATCGTCCAGTTGCTTAACTGGAACCTTCATCGTTTCTTCAAATCTTGCAGCCCGACGAGTAGAGGGACGGGGAGGTTTGCTGGTGTTCGATTTTGCTGCTGGTGAATGGGATATTGTTTGATCCGCTTCTGCCAACAACTTCTCCAAGTCACCAAATTCATCTATAGCTGGTGATGGAACGTCATTTTTCGCCAAGACTGGTTGAGTATTGAGGGGTTGGCGTAGCCCGTCGTAAGCATTACTGTCGTTATCTGTACCGAGCAATTCTTCTAGCGCTGCAAAATCTACTTCTGGTATTGAGGTAGCTTTGAGGTTAAGCGCTACTTCCTCTCCCAGTAATGCTTCCAAGTCTGCAAAATCATCATCTGGAGCAAATACTTCAACGGTTTCTGTAGTTACAAATTCTTCAGTTGAGGCAGCAATAGCATTTTCTTCTTCCGACACTGTTATAGATTCAGATGTCTCTTCTAAATCATATAAAGCGGTTTCTACATCTTCCTGAATAACTGTTTGTGTAAAGTCATCGACATCTTGCGATGTTGCCGCACTTTCTTCTTTTACCTGGTTTTTTGCTTCTAACAGAGCAGTTCCTGTAAACAATAAATCATTTACAAAACTCAGTTCTGTATCTTCCAAATCTGTGCTTTCTGGTAATTCAAAAGCAGCTTCTGAGTTATTGTTCTCATCAGTTCCTAAAACTTCTAAGTTTGTCTGGCTTGAATCTGAAGTTTCACCAAAACTAATATCTAAAGAAGTTTCTGTAGATAGTTCATCCACAGTATTCTCTGTGGTTTCCATCTGAATATAGGTGGAATCGATATAGGTGGAATCGGTAACTACATCTTCAAACAACAGTTGTGGATTTTCATCGAAAGAGCCGAACAATTTATCTGGCTGTGCTTGGTCAGAATCTAACGTTTCTGTCAGAGATAGTTCATCCACAGTATTCTCTGTGGTTTCCATCTGAATATAGCTGGAATCTGTAACTGCATCTTCAAACAACAGTTGTGGATTTTCATCGAAAGAGCCGAACAATTTATCTGTCTGTGCTTGGTCAGAATCTAACGTTTCTGTCAGAGATAGTTCATCCACAGTATTCTCTGTGGTTTCCATCTGAATATAGGTGGAATCGGTAACTGCATCTTCAAACAGCAGTTGTGGATTTTCATTGAAAGAGCCGAACAAATTATCTGGCTGTGCTTGGTCAGAATCTAACGTTTCTGTCAGAGATAGTTCATCCACAGTATTCTCTGTGGTTTCCCTCTGAATATAGCTGGAATCTGTAACTGCATCTTCAAACAACAGTTGTGGATTTTCATCGAAAGAGCCAAATGAATCAATTTCCAGATCGACAGCAGATATTTCTGGGGGCTGATGAGTAAATTCTGGAGCAAAATCTAAAGCTTCTGGTTGTTGCGGCCTGAGAATTTCTTCCCTTGGATGCTGCACGAACAAAGACGTTTCCGGCGTGGACGTATCGCTGATTACCGGGAAAATAGTTGAGTCACTCGGTGCTAACTCATCAAATAAATCATCTCCAGAATCTGATGAGAATATCAAATCTAGCTGTTCTTCGTGCTGGAAATTGATATCCAATTCTTCAAAGCCAAAACTGGCTATAGGAGGAGGTATAGGTTGCTGACTGTCGGCAAAAATATCATCAGTCGTAGCAAACAAACTCTCTTCTAACGCCCTTTCTACATTCTGATCAATTAAGGAATTGAATTCGTCCTGTTCCTCTGTACTTTCCTGATTCCAGAAGCTAGTCAGATCGTTTTCTGATTGAGAAAATTCAGGTGTTGTTACCGTAGATATATCAAATAAATCACCAATTTCTGGTTCGCTTGTAGGCAGTAGTATCTCTTCTTCCATTTCAGCAAACAGATTGTCCGAAGACAAGCCTGTTTCCTGGGATAATTCTATATAGTCATTAGGGGTAATTGCTTCTACCCAATTTGCATTTCTATTTTCTGAGAATAAGTTATCAAAACTGTTTGGTTGGTTTGTCGATAGTTCCACACTGGCGAATGTCTCAGTTTCTGGTTGAGTTACTTCGCCTGTAGGCAATATTTTTGTATTATCATCTAGTGCCAGCGTCAATAAATCTTCAACTATATCATTTTTGTTAACACTAGTAGTTTGGTTTGTCTCACTAGAAATATCAATAAATTCTTGTAAATCTGTGGAAGAAGAATCTAAATTTATATCAAGTATGTTAATATCACTCAACTCTAAAGTCGTAGCAGATATTTGTTGACTTTGCGATTCTAAAGTCTCTTTTTCTAAGAAATTGTCGCCAAACAACAGGGATAAATCTTCTGTCGTGGCTGTAGTTGCGGCTTGATCAAAGGAGAGTAAATCGGACAAATCGCTATGAGTATCTTCAGCGTCAGTGCTGCTGAAGTCAATTCCAAAATCATCGCTGTCAACAATATCTAAGGTTTCTTCTTGATGCCAACTTTCATCTAGTTCGGGAGTCTCACCTGCAAATAAATCGGCAAGGGTATTTAACTCAGCTATTCCTACCTCTGGACCATTGGGGTCAAGATTGTTACTGATTGGATGTGCTTCGTCATGTGTGGTGAAAGCAAAACTAGTGTGAGTTGCAGCGTTGAGTGGTGTCCCTTGTTGAAGATATGAGCGTTCGTCAAAGACGTTGGCGTAGCCAGACGTTCCTGGACTCGCTAACGCTGCGCGATCGCTAGTGTCCTCGTCTAGATTAAGTGCTTGAGTTGTCTGCGCTAAGTCTAACTGCTCGGTGTTACCTAATAAAATTGACTCTGACGCAATTGATGATTCTGTCAAAACCGCAGATTCATCAAACAAATCAAGAGGAACTTCTAACAACTCAATTTCTGCCAAGCTCAAAAGTGCTTCTAGTTGCTGACTAATTGCAATTTCGGCTTCTCTACCTTGCAGGACTAGTTCTTGAGCTTGCTTGATTTCGGTAATGACAATTTTAGCTAAAGTCAGATAACTATTTTCAGGATTGCCGATCGCACTGGCTGCTGCTTGACACAAACCACACCACTTGGATAAATTCCAAGTCTCACCAAGTTTGACTAACTGGTAACAGCATTGTTGAAGGTTTTGCCGAGTTGAAGGTGTTGTAGTTTGCTTAAACAGTTGCAACATTTCCCGCAGTGTTTGCAGCACTTGGGCTTGAAACTCGCCCCAATCATTATGTTCTTTAGAGGTGACTGGCGATCGCGCAGCGTTAGCGAGTCCGCGAGCGTCTCTCGCAGCGTTAACGTCTCGAACCTGCTGAGGTGCTACTGAGACAGATATTTCTGGAGATTCCTGATAGGTGTCTTCTGCCAAGCTAGGAATATCTCGCCGCAGGAAAAGTTCTGTAAGTGTGGAGACATTCTCTACAGAGGTTGTGTGTAGTTCTGTTGCGTCAGAATTGCTAGATACCCCACTTTTTCCTTGTTGGACAAGTAGTTCTAGATGTTCATACAGCCATTGAAAGACTGGCTCCGTTTCTGACATCAAAGTATTCGCTGCATCTTCAGAAAGACCGTAAGGCCCGCTCAAATGCTCTAACAGCGATTTCAGGGTATCAGATACACCAAGAAATAAAGACTCTAACTTTTGGTCAATCTGAACCGGATTATCTTTAAGAACTTTAAAACAATCTTCCAGACGGTGGGAGGTATGCTGGATGCTAGTTAATCCAAGCATCGCCGCTCCTCCTTTGATGGAGTGAGCTGCCCGGAAGACTTCACTGATCATTTCCGGGTCGTTCAGGGTACCTTCTAAATTCAGTAGCCCCTGCTCAATGGTATTCAGGTGATCCCTGGCTTCTTCGATAAAGTAACCCAAAATCCGCTGTTGTTGTTCCGGCAGCATAGCAAAAGTTATGAGTTATGAGTTGTTAGTTGTTAGTTGTGAGTTATGAGTTATGAGTTGTGAGTTATGAATTATGAGTTATGAGTTGTAATTTTTATTGCTAACTTTTTACTCCTAACTCCTAACTTTATTTCAAGTAGTGAGTTGTGATTTTTAGTTCTAACTCCTCACTCCTAACTCCTAACTTTTTTATCTGGTTTCCATCGTTTCCACTCGGAAACGTTCAACGGAGGCGATCAAGTCACGGGATACACCTACTAAGTGTTGTAGAGCACCTGAAACTCGCTGTGCTTCCTGAGAAGTTTCTTGTGCAGTTAGTTCTACTGATTGCATTACGTGAGCGACAGCCCGGGAGGTTTCAGTCTGTTCCACAGTGTCGCTAGTAATAGATCGCACAAGAATATCAATACGATTCGCCACTTGAATAATATTTTCGAGCGATCGCTTGGCTTCTTCTGCCAATTTTGTCCCTTTAATTACTTGTTGTGTGCCTTCTTCCATCGCGGTCATTACAGAACCTGTTTCGCTTTGGATTTGCATCACAATTTGTTCAATTTCCTTAAGGGATTTGGCAGATTTATCTGCTAACTGGCGCACTTCGTCTGCTACGATCGCAAACCCGCGTCCAGCTTCTCCCGCTCTTGCCGCCTCAATACTAGCATTGAGTGCTAACAAGTTCGTTCTGGAAGCAATCTGCGAAATCAACGCCACAATTTTAGAAATTTCTTGAGAAGATTCCGCCAAACGCTTCACTTTGCGAGTGGTTTCGGCAACGGTTTCTCGAATTTCTAAAATACCTGCGACGGTATTTTCTACCGCTTCACCACCTTGGAGAGCGATCGTACTAGCATCACGAGCAACGGTTTCAGCTTCCCGCGCCGCCTCTGCGACTCGCTGAATCGAGTCGGTCATTACCTGTACAGAATTCAGCGTTACTGCTAACTCTTCTGCTTGACGCAAAGCATCACTAGATAAGGCTCTAGCAAAGGTTTCAGAGTTGGTTGCACCTTTTGTTACATCCTTTGCTGCCACTTTTACCTGTTGCACAATATCTCGCAGGTTTTGAATTGTCAGGTTAAAAGCGTCGGCTACGGCTCCTAGTACGTCGGCTGTCACTTCAGCTTGGACTGTTAAATCACCTCTAGCAGCTCCTTCCACATCATCCAAAAGGCGAATCACCTGACGTTGCAGGTTTTCCTTGGCTTCCTCTTGTTCATCGGCTTTCCGTTGGGCTTCACTTGTCGTTGTGAAAATTACCCGCGCCATTTCATTAAAGCCAGTGGATAAATGCCCCAATTCATCTTCAGAAAACACTGTGGCTTGAGCATTCAAATTTCCTTGGCGTACAGCTTCAAACTGAGCTTGCAGATCATTGGTTGTGCGCCGAATTTGTTTGAGTGCAAGATTTCCCATGAAGCCTGTGGTGGCAAAACCGGCAATCCCGGCTGCTAGGGACATTGCCCAACCTGTGTTTCGTACTGATTCACGTTGTTGGGCTGGCGAAAATGTGGTGGCGACAAAGCTAACTGTGGCTACAACTAGCGCTGAGACAATGCCCACACTTCCAGCAATCAACCATTGTTTCCGTTCTATAGAAGCATTTTCTAATGGTGCTAACCAGCCTTGCTCGACGCTAACGTTGGGTTCTAGTTTCGAGACATCTGTTTGGCTAAAGACTGGAACTCCTTCATGGGAACCAGTCATCGAAAATAGTTCCTCTTCGCGATCGGCTGGATTGCTTCCAGAAGTATCCGTGCTTTGAGAGCGTATGCTGCCACTAGTTTCTGCTGGGGCAGAATACATTGCTGCATCACCGAAGTTAGAATCTTGTTCGATCAGGTCAAACCCTGGAATGTTTCCTAAATCGTCAAATTCTTCAAAGTCATCTAAAAAGTCAATATTGCTCTTAGAATTTTCTCCATTCAATATAGTGCTTGAGTCTTCATAAGAACTTAAACCATCTGAGCCAAAGGCAGACTCAAATGCTTCCATATCAAAATTTTCATCATCAAAGCTATTTTTGCTGATGATTTCATTTGATTTCATCTGCTTTTCTTTCAGAGGAATATCGCTCTTGAAAGATGAATAATTATCAGATGATTCTGGTTGAAACTCTTGCTCTGCTTCTAAATCTTCTGACTTCAACCAATCATGTGCTTCGGTTTCAGGCAAATCATATCTACTATTGTTATTTGTAGTTATTGAACTATTTATAGGTTCTTCTTCAACAACAATAAGTAAAGTCTCGTCTCCAAAATTAGATTTATTATATTCTAAATTCCCAATCTTAGGCTCTGAAGACTTTGGCTCACTCAACAAATCAGAGAAATTATTTTCGCTACTACTAGTTGGTGAATTAAAAGATGAATAGCTATTATTGTCAATAGCTGAATTTTCATGATCGAGATTTATCTCATTCTCTGAAAACTGACTATTTACTAATGATTCTTCATGACTATCTTCGGAAATATCTTCCTGCCAAAAAGCAGGCAAATCTAATTCTGTTTTTTCCTCATAACTACTAATATTTAAATTCTGTTCCTCTGATTCTTCATCCAAAGCAAAAGGGTCGTCACCAAAAGCTATAGAAGAATCTGAGATTTTTCCTATTCCAATACTATCTTCTGTGGGGATGTCAAATGGACTATTTGAAGATAGTTCTGTAACCCCATCCACAGTTTCTTGATGCTCTCCAAAAAAGTTCAAATCAAGGTTATTACTGTCAAACTCCTCACTTGCGCCCAAATCTTCTAATTCTGGTTCGCTATATGCCAGTGGATCGGACATCTCTGAGGAATTTATCTGCTCTTGACTTCCTGATGTATCAATCTGTCCACCGAATGACTGTAAATATTGATTGATATTCTCAATTCCATTATTGGCAAAACCAATAATTTCTTGTTCGTTCGTCAAGCTTAATACCTGTTGATATTCTTCTTTTGCGACATCGTACTGTTGCAAAACATAGTAGATGTGACCCCTTAACAAATGAGTGTTGGGGTCATTTGGTAGATTTTGAACCACTTGATCAACTAAAGTGGCGGCAACCTCATAATTCCTTTGAACATAGGCGGTCATCGCCTGTTGATATGTTGGTTCGTAATTATCAATACTTGATGCCATTTCCTCCTCCAATTTCATCCTGCCCACCTAGCACTCCGTACAATTGCCATTTGATCGAGCAGTCGTAGACACTGATTGTTTTTAGCACTTAGTAACCACTCTCCACGTAAAAAGGGAACCATAGTATCTGGAACACTAGTTGGTGGCATAAGATTCTGGACATCCAACCAGTCCATACCACCGATTTCCTCTACTGCTAAACCCACTATTGTGTCTTGCTCTTCGATGGCAATCACCGAAATTTCTGCTCTATCCGTGTTTAATGCACTTGCTTCCCCCAGAAATTGACCCAAATCAGCCACCCAAATAACTCGACCTCGTAAATTTAGAGTACCCAAAAGTAAAGGAGAAGCATTAGGAATCGGGGTGATTCTATCAGGACTTAGTTCAATTACCTCCCGAATGCCAGTTGCTTGTAGTGCAAACTCCTGATGCGAGGGAATGTAAAATCTCAAATGTAACTCACCTTCAGGACTTTCCACTTGTAATTCTGGTCGGAAGTGGTCTTGACCGCTACCACTTAAAAAGTCCGGTTTGCTGACCATATTGCTTTTATCCTTATCCTCGCAGCAGTTGTTTGACTGTTCCTACCAACTCGGTTGGTTGAAACGGTTTGGCTATGTAGGCATCTGCACCCTGCTTCATACCCCAGTAACGATCAAATTCTTCGCCTTTGGAAGAACACATCACCACAGGGACATTTTGGGTTTTTGGATCGGATTTTAACCGCCGACAAACTTCGTAACCGTTCATTCGGGGCATGACAATATCTAATACCACTAAATCGGGAGGTGCTACTTGAATTGCTTCCAATGCTTCTAATCCATCGCTGGCATGGGTAACTGTTAGGCCAGTTGCTTTCAGGAGGTCTGTAATCATCTCCCTTTGCGCGATACTGTCTTCCACAATCAGAACTGTACTCATAAATGTCTATTTACCTCCTGATGTAGACGTTCCTATTTGGAACATTCCCTGATTCCTCCGCAATTATTAACTGTATAAATTAATTGTATCTTCTCAGTATTTTACTGGATATTGAGGTTTCACTGAGTTAGCTGACTCTGTGATAACATCTTTTAACTGATCTTTTAGTAGATCAACAAGTTATGTTTTCCCCCAGCCCTTACTCTCTATTCCCTACTCCCCATTTTCATAGAATTCTATTTTGAGATATTTCTCTACAATCATGAGTAATTCAGTGTCTGTAAATGGTTTTGTTAAATAATCTGTTGCCCCGACCATACTAGCTTTGACTCGATCAATAAATCCATCTTTACCAGTAAGCATGATAATCGGTGTGAGCCGAAACGCTGTGGAATGTCGCAACATGGAGCAAACCTCGTACCCTTCCAATTCCAACATGGCTATATCGCACAAAATTAAATCCGGTTTGAGTTGAAAAACCAGACTCAGTGCTTCTAAGGGATTGGTGAGAGCGATCGCTTCATAGCCTTGTGGTTGTAAGATCGAATTTATAGTCTCACCGATGGCGATCGCATCGTCAATACATACTATCCGCCCTCTGTGTTTTCCCTTCAATTCCCAGTTGTCATTGTGGGTATCTGGTTTAGTTGTGGCTGAATATACTAGTTGTAGCCAACTCTGTTGCACATAAGGGTATATTGCCTTAGCAACTGTCAAAATATCTCGGTTGAGATAGCGAGCCAGTTGACGCAAGGATGTTTTACCATCAGCCCAATGTTGTAATTTCTCTACAGTTGCTTCTGGTAGCGATGATTGTAGCTGAACTTTGTCAGATAGCACAGGCAATTGTTCGGGAGACTGAATGTGCGGATAGAGTTCCTTCCACTCTTGCACCTGCTTCGTAATTTTTGTAACAAATGGAGCAATCTCGAAAGTGTTTAATTGTGGGGCAAGTGCCGCACCCTGATGGAAAATGAAGTTCCCTTGGTGTAAACTCAGCAGATCAAAGAGAGTTTCATGCACCAAGCCGTGAATGATACTACCAGCTATCTTGGGGTTGATAATATTCCGCTCCAAAAGTGCCCACAGATACGCATACTCTGGTGAGTCGGTTGATGGTAGAGAGGCAATCTGTTTGTCGGTGAGTCGCATCTCGACTCGATAATGACGTAAATAATCGTTAATTCTGGATAAATTACTTTCACCTTCTCGGCAATAGAGAATTTGACCATTGAGGAAAAAGACGAACCAAGACTGTTGTCTGGGGCGAAAAATATTTGCTCCCTCTCCACTCAGCTTGTTGTTATGGTGAGAGCTATGAGCTTCTACCCATAGTTGTCCAGTTCGCTGTCCCAACGCAATCAATTGCAGGATACTGCAAATATCAATTTCACTTAAATTTCCCTGCATTTACCTCAAAAGTACTCCTTGTAATGCCATTAAATATTATTTTTGAATTGTGTCCTGCAATTTTTCCATTTTTAGAGCAGGTAGTTTAAGTATTGATTATGGAGTATTGGCAAGATTTTTACCCTGTTCCTTGTTGCCATTAGGGAATAGATTCAACTATAAAGCTTAATCTTCCGTCATACACTTTGACAAAGCTAGTGTTAACACGGAAGTCATCATCACTGTCATCAGTACAAAATATAAAGGCGTGACTAACTCGCTTTTATAAGTATCAAGACGCAACTATTGTGTCTATAGTTTTGTCTGTCTTGTTTTCCTAACTTGGGTTCAGTGAGACAAGTTAACAGAATTATTTAAGGTATATCCCCAAACATGAACTTTAAGTGCATCAATAAAGGACTAACGGTGTGCTGTATTTAGCAGAAGTACAAAAACAGAAAGGTGGTTTACTTAGTGGCAGTGGCAAAACTGAACTGAAATTGCTAGCTTGTCAACGAACTGACCAGAATTGGAATACTGTGTCAGAAGAAGTAATTGCTGCTGAGGACGCAAGCAAATTAAATGATGGCGCTTTGGTACTAGTTGAACTAAATCCGAATCGTCAAGTGCAGCGAATTCAAGAAGCAGGACGGCCACTAGTCAACATTTTGCAGAATTTTTCCCGCCAATTGGAGAAATTTAAGCTCAAGGAAGATGAGATCGATCAGTGGAAACAGTCGTTAACATTTCAGGCGCAAGAGTTGAATCGCCGTGAAATGGATATGGAAGTACGCTCAGAACAGTTGCAAAATATGGAAGAGGAGTTGCAACAACTGGAGCAGCAAAAACAAGAGGTTGACACATCCCGCCAGGAAATTGAACGGCTACAAACAGAAGTTGAACGCAACCGCCTAGAATTGGAAGGCGCTTGGGAACATTTGCGGGGTGAACAGCGCCGTTTAGAGGAACGTCAAGCAGATTTTAAACAAGGGACGGTTTTGGATGAAGAGCAAAGTCGGGTAATGAGTGAGTTACTTGATCGCTTATCTAGTCGCGTAGCTCCCACTGAAACAGTCAGAGAACACCTAGATTTGGCTTTTGAATTAGTCGAAAAGCAGCAAGCAACTCTAAACCCACACTGGCAAAAACTAGAAGCAGAAAAAACTGCGATCGCACAACAGCAAGAAGAAGTCGAGCGATTGTCACAAACATTTAGTGATCGCCAAAATGCATTGCAAGAAGCACAAAATACTCTAGTCCAGCAAACAGCACAATTACAGATAAATACAGCTGACCTGACTAGCAAGCAAGAGTATGCGCGGATAATCAAGGAGCAGTTACGAAATGCGGAAGAGTTATATCAACAAATTCACTCTTTAGCTGCAACGTCTAGTGATGTAGTTCTCGGCCAGCAAGCGAATGTGGAAGCTTTGGATAAAATGTCTTTAGAAGAATTACAAAAGATAGTCCAAGACTTGCAGCATAAGCTAGAAATAGATGCTACCTTTGTTCACGATCAAGAGCAAGAACTGAAATATAAACAAGAAGCTATAGAAGAACTGCAAAATAAATTAAGCCAAGCCTCTGACCAGGATCATATCAATTTGGAACTGGAATTAACTGATGAAAAAGACCTCTATCAGATGCTAAACTCCAGTTTGGTAGGACAACGCCGCAATATGTTACAGCATCAGAAGTTTCTCAAGCAACACCAAACTGTACTGCTACGGCGACAAGGACATACTGTTGCTGAGGAAGAAGAGGGTAATAAAGTTAATTTAGAACCGGTTCTGTTACAAATTGAAACCCAGCGACAACAATATTCGCAGGAAATCCAAAAGCTGGAACATGAAATCGATCAGATCCGTTCTGGTATTGAGCTAAATCAGGGAATGATTGACAATCAAACTCACGATTTGGATGAAAAACGCCAAGAACTGAAAGCGATCGAGGAAAACTTGCTATCTATACGAAGAATAACTGCTGAATGTTGTGGTCGAGTGAATCTTTATCAAGAAGCACTACAACCAATTCAGGATTCTCTTGATGGCTTACGGCAAAAGCTGCAAGGAATTGCAGAATCTTTGGATAAATTCCAGGAAACTGGCGATCATCAAGTCCAAGCGATCGCCCAGTTGCGCCACACTCTCCAAGGTTTAATGCCTCAGCCAGAATTATTAGCGTCTTAATTAAGTTAGGAGTTAAGGGTCATGAGTTATGAATTAAAGAAAATTTTTAACTCCTAACTATTTTAAATAAATCCAGTCGCCTTCGACTTGAGCGATCGCACCACCAGGAAATGGATCGGTTTGTGAACGGTTTGGCGCTATGATTAAAGCCGTTAATTTTTCAATGTGTTCAAAACTCACTGCATCAGTGAATATTTGCTGCAATACCTGACGCATCACCCGACGTTGCAGTGCCAATGGTGCTTTCTGCAATACCTTACGATTTAACCGTAAAGGAAGAAGAGGAGTAAGAGAATCTTCTTCATGTCTGATGCCCAATGCCCGATCCCGCAACTCCTGGGCAGCCTTTTCTAAATATTCCACTTCTGCTTGCAGCAGTTCTGCTGTTTGGGCTAAGGCTGATTCTACTTGGCGGTTGAAATTATCTCGCAAATATGGTGTTAGTTCTTGGCGAATACGGTTGCGGGCATATTGCAAATCTTGATTGGTGGAATCTTCCCAAATTGGCAATTTAAACTCTTGACAAAATTGCTCTGTTTGTGAGCGAGTAATTTCTAAAAGTGGGCGCACTAGCATAATGCCTGTAGTCAGAGGGCGTTGCCAAGTCAAGGCTTGTAAACCATCAGCACCAGTACCGCGAATTAAATTGTAGAGGAGAGTTTCGGCGCGATCGCTAGCGGTGTGTCCTGTAACTATATACTGATAATTGTTTGCTTTGGCGATCGCACTTAAAGCTTGATAGCGCCAATCGCGTGCAGCAGCTTCACTATTTATAGGTTCGTTCGCTGTTTCTAAATAAAAGGATGTACCCCAAGTTTCAGCTAGGTTTTCAACATGATGAGCATTAGCTTCAGAGTCAGAACGCCAGCGATGATCGCAGTGAGCAATACCTAAATTCCATCCCCATTTGGATTGTAAATCTAAAAGTAATTTTATTAAACACAGAGAATCTTGTCCGCCGGAGACAGCGACTAATAGAGGCTGGTTGCGCTCAAATAAGTGGCGCGATCGGATGGTGCGATGTATTTTTGCGTGTAGAGGAGTCCATATCATTTTGTATTTTTTACCGCCGACGAACACAGATAATTGTCTCTCAGATCATGTGCATCGACAGTTATGATTTGGGTATTAATTTTCACCTTGGTTGAGTTGCTGGCGAAGATCGTCCAAGGGAGAGCTTTCTTGATTGATATCTAAGCGATTATTTTCCTGTTTTTCTTCAATTTCAACTTCATCAGGGCAAAATTCTAGGCGAACTCTAATTTTGCCTGTCCGCCATTGTTTACCAGGCATTAAAACAAAACATTCAAATCCTTCGTCAAATATTCTTGACCCTGATGATGTACAGTGTTTTACCCAAAATCTTTTTATTTCTTTTAAAAGCTGAAAGATTATTTGAGTGCGGGATAGATTTTCAAACGGTTCTTGATGAAAATGCACAACATCTTTTTCAGGATTTAGATGTTCCCATTCATCCTTCATAAATTTTGCTCCTGCAACTAAGTCTATAGTTCCCAAGAGAGATAAATTAATTGCAACTATTCATAGTTTTTGAATTTGACTTGCAGCTATAACTTCTTTAACCGTTAGTTCTAGTTCAGGAAAAGTAGTAGAGATAATGCGGTCACTACCCGTAAACTTTTGGATTTGATATTTACCTTTAACCAATTGATAAACAAAAACCGTGGGGAGTTTGGGATTACCGAGATAAGCCCGACTAGCAATTGCTAGATAATCCACAATCCAAAACTCAGAGATACCTAGCCTCTGATACTCATCTAATTTGTCAACGTAATCATCATCCCAGTTTGTTGAAGTAACTTCTACAGCAAGTTGAATTGGCTCAACCAGTGCCCCGTAAGCTAGAACATTGCTGTTCCATTGTGATGCACTAACTACGCTCACATCTGGATTTCTACCTCGCTCTTCTCCAGTATCAGTAAACGTTTTTATAATTACATCTTTGTCGGCAATATAATCAAGTTCCAAACGTCTAATTTCATCATTGAAGGCAAGCATTAAATATCTTGCCACATTCTTATGCGCTCTAGTTGCCTCCACTTGTATAATCTCTCCATTTAACAGTTCATAAATGCCATAACCATCAGGGTATTGCTCTAAAAACTCTTCAAAAGTTAATTTCTTAACTGGAGTCTGAACCATATTGTTCACCTGCTAAAAAATGCTTATAACTATTTGTAATTGATAATTTGATTATCAATTACAAATAATTTTATTTTTCTATTTGTTTAAGCTTTTCAAAAATCTCATCAAGTGGTGATTCCGATTCATCAGGACAAAATTCTAAAGCAAGTCTAACTTTTCCTTTTTTCCATCCCTGAGTACTAAATTGCAAAACTTCACAATTTAATCCTTGGGTATACAAATTTACTTCATCTGTTTCCTCTGCTCCAATATATTCCTTAATCGCAGTAATCAAATCACGGACTTTAAAAGTTTTAGCAATATCTAACTTATTAAAAGTGTCTGGTTCTATAGACACAACTTCATCGTGATTAAGTCTTTCAAATCCATCTTCCATAAAAATGTCCTATCACTAAATCTATATTTTCCAGTGATATAACAGTTCATCCGAAATAATTCCCAAGAGATAATAGTAAATTTAAATCTGCCCCTTTCTCCCTCTCCGTTGCTGGAGAGGGAGAAAGGGGTGAGGTTATTAAAAGAACCAGCCGTAAGAATGCAAACCTTTACCCAAAAGATTCACACCAAGATAGCAAATCCAAACAACAACAAAGCCAGTGGCGGCTAAAATTGCGGGACGGCGACCTTGCCAACCGCGAGTGATTCGGGCGTGGAGATAGGCGGCGAATACTAACCAGGTGATTAATGCCCAAGTTTCTTTAGGGTCCCAACTCCAATAGGAACCCCAAGCTTCGTTAGCCCAAACGCCACCAGCAATAATGCCAATTGTCAATAAGGGAAATCCAAGTCCGATGATGCGATAGCTGATGTTGTCGAGGGTTTCGGCAAGGCTAAGGCGCTGAGGTGAAAGAGGTTCGGCAGATGCTACGGTTTGAGGTTCAGAAGTAGTTACTAAATTCAAAACGGCAGTGTTAGCGTTACCGTTGCCGTTGCTACTAGTTTCAAAACGAGCAAAGCCGTTATTTTCAGCAGAAGGGGCTGGTGGTTGAGAAATTAGTTCAGCTGCTTTGTGCAAGCGGTAGCCGTTGCTGCGATAGCCACCAGTACCGACAGAACTGCCTTGTAGCTGGATGTTTTGACCGCGAGTGACAATCAGAAAAGCGATCGCTAATAACGCACCCACCATCAAAGCAGAATAACTCAACATCATGACGCTGACATGCATCATCAACCAATTTGACTTCAAGGCAGGTACTAGGGGTTCTGACGCTTGCATCTGGGATGGTAATGTCATCGTCGCAAAAGCAGCGATCAACATTGCTACTGGAGATGTAACAACTCCTACTAAGCGGCTACGGCTACTACTTTCAGCAATTAGATGGACGGTGGTAATCCCCCAAGTTAAGAAAAATAAAGATTCATAGAGATTACTTAGGGGAAAGTAACCAGCTTCTATCCATCTTGCTCCTAGTAGAGTTGCCATACACAAATTAGCGATCGCCATCCCAGCTGTCCCCAAAGCGGCTAGATAAGGCAGATTCGGAAAAGCCGCTCCTCCCCAATAAACGAGCATTGTTAGGAATAATATGGCAAAGGAGGCATTGTCCAGCCAGTTCTGGAGTACAACCAGATTCATAAAGTTTTCTCTCCGTGGATGATTTCAAATATAGATTCTGACTGTTCTGATCCTATATGTTTACAAGGTTATGGGATAGGGGAATTGGGAATTGGGAATTGAGGATTGGGGATTGGGGATTGGGAATTGGGCATGAAGAAGAGACAAGGTAGACAAGGAAGAGAGGGGGAGACAAGGGAGAGACTTATTCAAAAATTCCCCCTTGTCCTCCTTGTCCCCATTGTTCTCCTGCTCTCCCTGCCTCCCCCTGCCCCCTGCTCTCTTATCTAGAAGAGTTGCTCTGATTGCTTTCTGGACTAGGCAAGGGAGTCGTGTTACTGACTTTTTTGAGTGCTATAAAAATGTCGTAGAGGTTACTACGACTGTCGCTGACGGCGGATGTCATTCCAATTGAGTGCGTTGCAGCTAGCAAAGTTTGTTGATTGGGAATTAGAGTTGGTAAAGGGAAATTTTTCACGGTTCGTTCCACATCCAGGAAAAATTGACCATTTGTTGGATTTGGTTCTGTAGGAACTGTTTGTTGGAAGGGGATCGTATTAGCTAGTGTATTGTTGGGTTTGGGAACAATTTTATCAGTGATGGGAGCGCCCACTACTAAAAAGGCTACATCTCCGTCTAACCAGCCGTGGGTGGCGGTTAAAGTACCATAAGGTGAAACCCAGTTAACAACGGGTTGTCCTGCAACTGTCGCAGGTTGGACTTGGAACTGGTATTGATTTCTCATTACATCATCCAGTTGTTTTATGGCTGTCTCAGCTGAATTGCGGAGGCTTTGCCCGTTGTAGGCATCGCTGGCCTGTACCATAAATACTAAACCTGAACGAAAATTGTCTGGTGAACCTTCTTTTGGAGTACTAGGAATCACTGATAAGGAAAACTCACCTTTCATCCAACTGAGCAAATCCTTATCTAAATCAAGGGTGGTAAGAGATTTTATCCCACCTCTAAGTTGTTCTGGTGCGATCGGTGAGAGAGGATTTCCTTGAGATGTTAAAACGTAATCTCCCCACAGCCTCTGTAAGTTTCCTCCCGAAAGCATCATTAATGTTTCTGCTGGTACACGACTTTGCATTTTCCCAGCTTTATTTTCTACCGCCAGCACCCGTTGACTATTAGGGTTTAGCCAAGAAACGCCCTTAAAGCGGATTCCTTCTGCCTCTAAAGTCATTGTCCCTGCTAAACCTTGGTTATTTTGCAGTTGTGCCAAAACTTGAGCAGGTATTGGGCGGTTTGGAGAAGCTGCGGCTATTTTGGCTGCTGTTGGCACATTGACGTAAAACTGGGCAAAGCGTTGGTTATTGGCAATTTTCGGAAAATTATCAGCAAAACCACCTGTTGTGGCTAGGGATGTTTGATTTTTGTAGGCATCGATCGCTCGTTCTGTAGCTTTGGGACTATCAGTTATGACTAAAAAACGCCCATCTAGTAATGCTGCTGAGAAGTTCTCCCCTGCTTGCCCCTCACTTTGTTTAATAGCGATCCCTTGATAAATACGGTCAATCCATTTGCCTTGTTTAAGAGTTTTGGGTTGTGCCAAAATGTTTTTGGCGATTTCTGGATTTTTTACTGGCAATACCATTACCATCGACTGCTGATCGCTGCCAGGATCTTCACTAGTGGTAACTGGTTTGGGTACAGCTTTATTTGCTGTTGCTGGGGCAAGAATTGCGATCGTAACGTCATTGCCTACCCAAGGTGCGATATCTTTCTGGAAGTCATAACCATTATTAGTGAGAAAGCGATCGCGCAATTCTACTAAATTTTTGTCCAATTCTGCTTGGGTTTCTTTTGTCCCAAACTGCCGCAATTTCTGCCACTGCTGGGGATCTGTTGTCAGAGAAACCGCAAACAGAGCATCACCAGGAATAATATTTGCACCTACGAGCAAATCACTGGAAGAGATTTGTCTCTGGCTTAATAACCAGTATGCTATACTCCCCGTACCAATCAATAGCCCAGCAGCCGAGAGCGTCAGCACCAGAGACGGTTTCTTTTTTTTCTTCATCGGAACAGACACAAGAGGCGGTGCCATCGAAACCTATACCTTATACTTGCAAACTTATTACTTGCTTGATTAGTCAAGTACACAAACAGGTTTAACCATTCTTTAGGGCAGCTAATTATATTAAATTTTTCCACCCTAAATGCTGATGATACTTTAGTAATCAACTTGCCTTAGTCTTTCAAAAGCTGTGTTTTTGACTCAGTTACCATTTTTAACACGCTTTGTTGAATTTCGTAGGACGTTTCCCTAAGATTAATGTCTCAGTCGGAAAATTCCGGCAAGTAAATCTGTGATTCCAAGCAATTTGAGAATATAACTAACTGGACAAAGCTGCAAGTCAATTTCAGCTACTTGATTTTGCTTGATTGCAATCGCCACTAGAAAGAGTGGGTACGCGATCGCACCACATGAAAAGTGCAGTATTTTTTGTTTCAATGTTGTAGCAAAGCTTTATTGCTTACCTATACTTGCAACTCAAATCCAGGTAATATATCTTCTCCAGAAATAATCGCTGGTATTTGCACAACTTCTACAGCTTTCAAAAGTCGATAAATTTCTACTTGACGATCTTGAGGATTAATCAGCCAACCTAAACGCAGACCATTTTTGATGTATTCCTGCATTTTTTCTTGAATTGATGCCAGTCGATCTGTTTCGGAACGCAGTTCAATCAAAAAGTCGGGTACAAGTGGCGGGAATTTTTTTCTTTGTTCTGGTGTTAAAGCTTCCCACCGCTCCAATTTTATCCAAGCAGCATCAGGAGAACGTTTTGCACCGTTTGGAAGTATAAAGATAGTTGAAGAACTAAAAACTTTTCCTAATTTAGCTTGACGATTCCAATTATTTAAATCTGTAATTAAATCTGCTTCTTGATTTCCACTTTCTCCCCCTACTGGTGGCATAATTATTAATTCCCCGCTTGCATTCATTTCCAGGCTGAGATCGCGATTGGCAATACACAATTGATAAAATTGCTCATCGGTTAAATGAGCAATCGGTTCTAGATTTAACACAACAGTATTCATTAAAACTTTCCTCGTGCCTTCGATTGCTAAAATTCAGTAGGAAATTCTTGCTTGTTAGAAGATTTTTTGAGGTGTGATTTGTAACCCTTCAAATAAGGAATCTTCTAAACTATCAGTACCGCGTTTAGTTTGAGGGAGAATATCGGGATAAAAAATAGTAATAGTTTTTGCTCTAGGATCAATAATCCAAACTCGTTGAACTTTAGCTTTTAAATAATCAATGGCTTTTTCTGTCATTTCTCCAAAAGTTTGACCAGGAGAGATAATTTCAATCACTAATTCAGGTACAACAGAACAAGCCTCATCTTGCAACCAATCAGCAGAAAGACGGCTATAAGAAATATAAGTCAAATCTGGTACAGGAACCCAATCTTGTTGATTTCGTGTTAGCTTAATTGCCCATTCAATTACAACCCGCCCCTTTGCTTGCGGCCATGCAGACAATAGTATAAATAATGCACCTGTTATCGAACTATGAAAAAATTTTGGTGCCATCTCATCATTTTTGAATTTAGGAACAGCTTCTCCATCAATGAGTTCGTAGGTGATATCTTCTTCGGGAAGTGCAAGAAATTCTTCGAGGGTGAGTTGGGTTTTAAGTTGAATCATGGTTGATCTTGTGGAATTTACTAGCAGATGCGATTGCTACAATATTCAACCTTCCTTTGATAATTTAATTGTACGATTTCAGTTACTTGGTTTTGCTCAGTTGCGATCGCAGGCTTTTACTGATTTTAGGAATTTAATTGCATAGTCCCCAAATATTTAGTTAAATAAGGCGAAAAAACTTCATAAATTAGGGTTAGTGGTTGTCCATGATGCCAAAACAAGTAATGGCGGCCCCAAAAAGGCCGAGTTACTCCAAAGCCAGACTCTAGCGCCGGTGAGTCACCATAGTAAATCCCTCGAACATCCCGATACAACTCTGTGCGGAGACGAGCTAAACTCGCCCAAATTGGTAATGAACGATTTTGCAAATACTCATCTACATGACTAGCTTCCCACCAGGAGGTAGCATAAGCTAATCGTTGACCAGAAGCAGTCCGCAGCCACACTTGTCGCCGTAGTCGCGGCCCTGGGACAACTTGAATTAAATCAGGTGCAGCATCCAAGTCCATGCCAATCAATGACATATCAATGACATCTACTTCTACAGGCTCACCTGTAAGCAATTCTAGATGACGTGTTGGAGAGCCGTCACCCAAAAGCATTAGCTGCCAAGCCGGTGCTAGCTGAGTATGAGGTAAACTTTTTTGAATTACTTCCTCCCCTCCTTGCCAAATCGGAGTGAGGCGATGCCAAGCTGCTGGCTGTGTTAAGTTGTTTGTTGGCGTAAAAGTAATACTCAAGGCTTTTTACAAAACTTTACGTATCTCTATAAAAGCATAAAAAACCTTAGCTCTACCAAGATTTAAGGGTCAACAGTCTCAGGTCTTTTGACCGTTGACTATTGACCCTTGACTAATCAACAAAATATGCGGATGGCGAGACTCGAACTCGCAAGGCAAAGCCACACGCACCTCAAGCGTGCGCGTATACCAATTCCGCCACATCCGCACAGGTTGTCTAAAGATAGACTATAGCATAAGAAATTAATTATAGTAAGGTAATATTTAAAGTTATATTTCTCAAAAATATAAATTTTCTCAAGGCGGTATCAGACTGACAGAAATTTAGCATCTGCACAAGTGATATTAAAAAGGGTAGAGCGACTGTGGGAGATGCGGTGCGATCGCGTACCCGCCCTTTTGCAGTGGCGATCGCGATCGCAAAAACACAGTTTGGTAAGCTAGCCAAGACTTACAGCAGTAATGTTGTTAGTGTAGTAAAACCTGTAGAGGCAGCAAGCCTGCAATCTTGAATTTGCTTAGAGTCAGGGTGGCGAATCTCCTGTGATAATTTTAAATAATGCGGAAGCGTCGTTTCAAGTTGGATCGGGGAAAATGTGAATCTACTGGTAATGATATCGAAACTAAAAAATGAAGTTTGACAAAATATTAATTGCCAATCGGGGAGAAATCGCCCTTCGCATTCTCCGCGCCTGTGAAGAAATGGGAATTGCCACAGTCGCGGTTCACTCCACCGTTGACCGGAATGCTCTCCACGTCCAACTTGCTGATGAAGCGGTTTGCATTGGCGAACCAGCTAGCAGTAAAAGTTATTTGAATATTCCCAATATTATTGCCGCAGCCCTGACGCGCAATGCGACTGCCATTCATCCAGGCTATGGTTTTTTGGCAGAAAATGCCCGGTTTGCCGAAATTTGTGCCGACCATCATATTGCTTTTATCGGTCCAACTCCAGAATCTATCAAGCTGATGGGCGATAAATCCACTGCCAAAGAAACCATGCAAAAAGCTGGAGTCCCGACAGTACCAGGTACTGAGGGGTTAGTAGAATCTGAGGAAGATGGATTAAAATTCGCCAAGGATATCGGCTATCCAGTGATGATTAAAGCCACAGCCGGTGGCGGTGGGCGGGGTATGCGCCTAGTTCGTTCTGAAGATGAATTTGTTAAACTTTTCCTAGCAGCCCAAGGGGAAGCAGGAGCCGCTTTTGGGAATTCTGGCGTTTACATCGAAAAATTTATTGAACGTCCCCGCCACATCGAATTTCAAATTTTGGCGGATAACTACGGTAATGTCATCCACTTGGGTGAACGGGATTGCTCAATTCAGCGCCGCAACCAAAAGCTACTAGAAGAAGCACCAAGTCCGGCTCTCGACCAAGACCTGCGTGAGAAAATGGGACAAGCTGCTGTCAAAGCTGCACAATTCATTAATTACAGTGGGGCAGGTACTATTGAGTTTCTCTTGGATAGATCCGGTAAATTCTACTTTATGGAAATGAACACCCGGATTCAAGTAGAACATCCTGTAACAGAGATGGTTACTGGAATAGACTTAGTTGCCGAACAAATTCGGATTGCTCAAGGAGAAAGACTCAAGCTTATCCAAGAGCAAGTAGTTTTGCGGGGTCATTCGATTGAATGCCGGATCAACGCTGAAGACCCAGATCATGACTTTCGTCCCTCTCCAGGACGGATTAGTGGTTATCTGCCCCCTGGAGGCCCTGGTGTTCGGATTGATTCTCATGTCTACACAGATTACCAAATCCCACCTTATTACGATTCCTTGATTGGCAAGCTAATTGTTTGGGCCCCAGATCGAGCTACTGCTATTAACCGCATGAAACGCGCACTCCGGGAATGTGCCATCACTGGGCTACCCACCACTATCGGGTTCCATCAAAAAATTATGGAAACTCCACAATTTTTGCAGGGTAATGTCTATACAAATTTTGTCCAGGAGATGAACGGATAGGGGACTGGGGACTGGGGACTGGGGACTGGGGGCAGGGAGCAGGGAGCAGGGAGCAGGGAGCAGAGGACACAAGGGAGACAAGGGGGACAGGGAGGATAAGAGGAGAATTATTCAACAAGTCTCTCCCCTATCTCCCCCCTCTTCCTTGTCCCCCCTATCTCTTATCGATTCCCAATTCCCAATGCCCAATTCCCTAATTCACACGAGATGCCATAGTCAGCAATCCTTGTTGACCTAGTAATATTTCTCGTAGCAGGCTGAAGATACCAACCCAAATAATAGGTGTAATGTCCACTCCGCCTATAGGTTGTACCAGTTTTCGTAATGGGACTAAAAATGGTTCGGTAGGCCAAGCTATTAAATTGAAGGGCAAACGATTCAGATTCACTTGCGGATACCAAGTGAGAATGATCCGAAATATAAATAAAAATGTCATCACCCCTAATACAGGGCCAAGAATCCAAGCAGTCAGATCAACACCAGTCATCGGTTTAAGGTACTATCTATCTGTAAAGAAAGAAAACTTAGGCGAACGGCAAGCCGCGCTTCGCGAACGCTACAAAATTTGAAGCTTTATAAAGCACTCTCATCATCATTTTAACCAAATGCTGCCACTTTCATATGCAATCGAAAAGCAAACTCGCTCACAGCAATTACGAAGTTTGGCAGTTCAGAGTTAGAGGCTTCTCAAGAAAGTAATACACTATTAAAATTAGGATGAAGTGTGTAAAAAAAGGTTGAGAAGTATGACGCCTTCTTTAGCAAATTTTCTTTGGAGTCTGTTATGGGGTACTGCAATTGTTGTAATACCCGCTACAGTTGGTCTAATTTTCATTAGCCAAAAAGATAAAATTCAGCGTTCATAATGCTTATGAGAGTTAAATTAACTCTCATAATCGATTGTCTGTCAGCTATCTACATTTATTTCACCAAAAGCGGCGAAAACTGCGGCTGGTGGGAGTTGTAGATGACAGACATAGGTGTTTTACTTTTCGGTGAACAGCTTCAGAGCTTCTTTGCCAGAGGCTTTGAAGCTTCAATATTTATCGTGCCTAATTACAGTAGTGATTTTAATTGTGACTCGCTAACATAGATTTGATATTGGGAAAACAGCAATGATAAATTTTGGGCTGAACTCAGCCAGTTTTCTGGCTCAGGTAAATTTTGGGGCAAATTCAGCCAGTATTCTAGGAATTTTCCTGGCTGTGGCTGGGGCAGCACTGTATTTTCTCCGCACTGTGCGTCCAGAATTGTCACGGGATCAAGATATCTTTTTTGCGGCAGTCGGTTTGCTCTGCGGCTTCATTCTCGTGTTTCAAGGATGGCGGTTAGACCCAATTCTCCAATTTGGTCAACTGCTTTTAGTTGGCACAACTGTATTTTTTGCAGTTGAAAGTATTCGTCTGCGGAGTATAGCTACCCAGCAAGCAAAGCGTAACACTCCAATTGTGGATGAAGATCGACCTGTTAGCGATCGCTATTCCTACAATGATCGCAGAAAGTATCAAGCTGAAATGGATGCAGACTTAGATCCATTGCCTTATGAAGACGAGGAGGAACGCCCCGTGCGTGCCCGGATTCGGGGTAGCAGGGATGAAATTTCCACTCGTGATAGCTACTACGAAGAGCAACCACCCCGTCGTTCAGAACGCCGCAACAGCAGTAGTACTGAAAGACAGGCTCCAACTGATAAAACGCGGCGGCGGACTTCTGGCCGTCCCGTGAATCGCCCTTCTGAAACCTCTGAAGAAGAAAATTGGGGTTCATCTAGGCAAGTTGATGATTGGGAAAGTTCGGGAGGGGAAGTTAAAAAACCTTCTCGCCGTAATAATAACGGTTCTCAACGTCCAGAAAGCCGGGAAGATGATGTTACTCCTAGATCAAGAAGGCGTCGTCCACCCACAGACTCAGCTTCTCGAAGACCGCGCGAAGATGATGAGGCGATCCCAACTGATTATGTACCGTACAACCCGATTGAAAAGCCAAATCAGGGACCAGATAATTCGACTGATTTTGATGACGATATTTAAAACAGTTGGCGTGGAAATAGGTTTAAAGGCAACGGAAAACAGTTGAGGTGGAAAAATTTAAGCCTATATTTTGGCTCCAAAGACCAATTCATTGGAGCCTGGTTTTTGGTTTAACAGGTTTGCTTGCATCTTGTGGTTATAACGATATTCCCATAGGGCCTACTTCCCTCAACAGTCGCTACACCGAGGAGCAACCTGCTTTGAGTGGAAATGGGCGCTTTTTAGCGTTTGTATCTAATCGGAATGGTAATCAGCAGCTACTGGTTTTCGATTTGGAGAGGCAACTGTTTATTAGCACACCTGGCATAAACCGAGCAGAGACAATTGCTGAAAGTCCTAGCTTGAGCTACACCGGGCGTTATATTGCTTATCTTACTAGTGACCAAGGTAGACCTGTGGTGGCGCTTTACGATCGCGCTACGCAACAGTCGCAAATCGTCACACCAACCTATCGCGGCTGGATCAGAAAACCAAATATCAGCCCAGATGGACGCTATGTTGTCTTTGAAACCGCCAGCCGTGGTCAGTGGGATATTGAAGTCCTAGACCGAGGGCCAAATATTGAGTTAGATATTCCTAATGGTGCAACCGTAGGTTCACCTCCGTAGAAGGCAGGGGGCAGGGGAGATTAGGAGAATGAGGGGGACAAGGGGGACAAGGGGGACAAGGAGGACAGGGAGGATAAAGGGAGTAATTATTCAACAAGTCTCTCCCAAGTCTCCCCCCTCTTCCTTGTCCCCCCTATCTCTTATCGATGCCCAATTCCCAATTCTCAATTCTCAATTCCCAATTCCCAATATATGAAACCTGTTTTTTTTATACCTGTATTTTTCTGCTTAAGTTTATTAACTGGGTGTTTTGGCTACCCTCGCATTTTGAGTTATCCTTTTGATCCGGGTGGTCGGAGTCTCAATAGTTTGGCATCAGAATTAAACCCCCAAATTTCTGGGAGATACATTGTTTTTATTACTGACCGACGCGGTAGCCAAGATGTTTATATGTTTGATACGGCGACTCGTGATTTGGTTGATTTGCCAGGTTTAAATTCCTTTGATGCGATCGCAAATCATCCTAGTGTTTCACAAGATGGTCGTTATATTGTGTTTGCGGCTAGCCGTCAGGGGCGATCGGCTATTTTTCTCTACGACCGGGAAACACGCCAATCACGAAATTTGACTAGTAACCTACAAGCTGAAGTCCGCAACCCTACAATTAGCGCTGATGGTAGTAGGATTGCTTTTGAATCCAGTAACAATGGACAGTGGGATGTTTTAGTATATGACCGGAATGGACAGCCGTTGAATATACCTCAAGAACCGCGTTGAAAAATGGGAATTGGGGACTGGGGACTGGGGACTGGGGACTGGGGACTGGGGAATTGGGACTGGGGAATGGGGACTGGGGAAGAATTCTTTTAATCACAATCCCTAATACCTAATCCCTATCCCTAATCCCCAATCCCTAATCCCTAGTCCCCAGTCCCTCTTCTTTCTGCACAGATTCAATGAGCGATCGCACTTGTTCTGTCCCTTCAGAAGGTTCAAAGGATAGGGGAAACTTACCTCGGAGGAGCATCCGCAAACCGAGGGGTGCAAGACTGAGTAATCCTTTTAAATCCTGAAAGTAATTACCGACTACTTGTAAACCAAATTGACGTTCATCAATCCAACCACCTTCTTTAACTAAATCTATCAAAACTTTCCGGTGACGAATTGAGCGACTATCGCTGGCTTCTTTGTGCGTAAGAATTTCTTGTTTAACTTTGGTGATTTGTTCTAATGGTGCAACTTCCATTGGACAAACTGAATCGCAGTATAAACAACGGGTACAACCCCATACGCCTTTAGTGCCTTCGTTGTACATTTCTAAACGATTTTCGCTATCACTATCGCGAGAATCCGCTACCATGCGGTAAGCCTTGGCAAGGGCATGGGGACCAACAAAGTCTGGATTAACTTCACGGGCGTTGCATTCTGAATAACAAGCACCGCACATAATACAGTTACCAGTTTGATCGAGACGCGATCGCTCTTGTGGTGTTTGCAAAAACTCTCTTTCTGGTACTTGTCGTGCTGCTGTACTCACATAAGGAGCGACTGCTTCTAAATTATTCCAGAAACTGCTCATATCTACAACCAAATCTTTAATCACGGGCATATTGCCGAGAGGTGCGATCGTGATTTCAGGAATGACATTTACTTTACTTTGGGATGATGGTATTTGTTGTAATCTAGCAAGTTCACTGCCAACATTTTCCTTACAAGCTAAAGCCGAACGCCCATTAATTCGCATCGCACAGCTACCACAAATGGTATTACGGCAATTTTTGCGAAATGCCAACGTTCCATCTTGCTCCCACTTAATATGATTGAGGCAATCCAGGATTGTATTACCTGGTTCTGCCTCTATAAGATAGGTTTGCACAATAGGGGAGGAATTTTGTTGCTGTCGAATGACCTTAAAAATAACTTCCATGACTACTAACCAAAATTTTAAAATTGTTTCACCAGCCTTAACAATCATGAGTCAAGGCTGGTAGTTACGAAAAGTGAGCTATACTTTTTTTGCCCTCAATTCAAAGCCTGGTGTTAATAGGCTGACGATTAAAGGGAAACTGATTCTAGTTTAAGGATAACCATTAAAATTTTACTTTTAGCAGCACTGTAGGCAAGATTTGTGTCAAATTCTGAGATAAAACGCCAAAAATGTAATGATCGCTTGACATTGAATTTAGTCGTTTGAGAATGTAAAGTAAAGGGCTTTACTTAGAAAGGGACTCAGGTTTATCTTTGGTCTAGCGATCGTATCCAAGGTAAATACAGCTACCGTTAGCAACAGGTCTTCATATCAACTTGAGTCAAGCAATACTAGCTGGAAAATTCCGCCTTCGCTAACGCTTTACAGAATTTTTTGATTATATAGAAATGTAAAAGCACATATTCAATATATAGTAGTGACAATTAAGCGCTAGGCGGATGTTAAGAGATTTATTCTTCCCATAGACAGACGTAGAAAATCCTCTGACCGCTTTTGAGCTTACGGTAATAAACCGAGGAAAAATCCTCACCACTTTCAAATAAAAGTCTAACGCATCGGGGAATCCCGGATAGGCGAGACTTTGAGATTTTTGCATCCTCTCAATCAAGAAAATCTTGGATTTAACTCATTGGTCAAAACTGCTCATCTAAATTAGATAAATTTTTATAATGCAATAAAGGGTTAGGAAAATCGTCACCGCTTTTTCCACCCTTTAAGTCCAGAAATTTAAATAAAAATTTACTAGCAACTTTAATTCAAAATTAAACAACTATTTTGCTATTATTAGTCCATGCTAGTATTTAATATAAAATTACGAACTCACAAAACCAGAATCAATAGCCGTATCAGCGCGGCTACTACTGCTTTGTTGATTCGTAATGTAGAGACAAGAAAATTCGCGTCTCTACTGGCAGGACAAAGGGCATAAGCCCGTAGGACTCTATTGAAATACTATGCTGTCCTAAGCCTGAGAGGATGAGTAGAGAAAACTCTACCTACTCATTAGCGAAAAGGGCAAGCACTGAAAGTGAAAAACCTGCAATTTATTGGATCTACGACTTATTTGGAGTAGAGCCAACCCCATTTGTAAAGGTGGCTGAAAGTTACACCGCTACAGTAGCGCCAAAAAAGAAAATAATTTCATTTCTGATGGCGAATAATGGTTAAAAGTGCCGTGAAATCAGCAAAATTAATTTCTATGGCAACTATGACCTCTAATTGGTTGTAGACAACCATAATATGAAGTGCTTTTGTCTCCTATCGGCAGTGATTCACCCTTAACACTAGAGTCCTAAGTAGCTCTATGCATACGCTAAAAAGCCAAATGCTGGCATGAGACTACATCGTTTATCAGCTTGGAGAGAGTAAGGAAAATTTGAGCATAATGACTGAAACTGCAACCGCGCCATTAACTGGAAAAGCACTACTTGCGAAAGTAAAAGAACTTTCCACTTTGCCACGCCGAGAAAGAGCTAAACAGTGCGGCTATTACACTGTTACTAAGAATAACCAGGTTCGTGTCAATCTCACCGATTTTTATGACGCTTTGCTATCGGCTAGAGGAATTCCTCTAAGTCCAGAAGCACCTAAAGATGGTCGTGGTCGTGAACCGACATATCGGGTTAGTGTCCATCAAAATGGTCAGATTGTGATTGGTGCCACATATACCAAAGCAATGGGCTTAAAGTCTGGAGATGAGTTTGAAATTAGGTTGGGATACAAGCATATTCACTTGATTCAACTTGGTGAAAGTGATAAAAAACTGACCTCACCAGATATAGACTCCGACGAATCGGACGAAGATTTGGAAGACGAAGAGTAAATTTGCTGATGGTAGGGATAAGTATCAGGTATGATAACTTGTCCTTACCTCAACAGCAAACTGGTAACTCTATTGAAAAAATTTTGTTCCAGATAAAAAATACGATTAGACCCCTTGCAGAATTTGCCAAATTTAGTAGATTCTTGATAAATCAGCAAGAAATCTATAGTGCAAGAAGTCTATCGTGTTTTTTTTGATAAATTTTCTTGAGCCTTCGGTCAACGCCTTACTAGCATTTATGCAAAATGCACCAGCACTAGTTATAGTGATGGCATTTTTTGCTTGCTGGATAGTTTGTTGGTTGCCAGTCGCAGCAGTATCAGCAATATTACTCAATTGGCAACCCCCTAAACCTTTGCAGCCACAGCAAAAGATGCCATTATTGCTGTCACTTTACCTATTAGCTCCCCTGATTCTGTGGGGAGTTAATTGGCTTACCAATAAATCTTTTTCGGATTACGGCTTTGTTGGGAATCTTTCAAATTTTGGTTCTTTAGCATTAGGTTTCGCTTTGGGAGTTGTAAGCCTAGCGATTGTATTTAGTGGGCAATTAGGATTAGGTTGGTGTTCTTTTGAAAAAACGAATTTCAAGTTACTATTACCCATATTGCTACCGATTTTCTTGATAGCATTGTTAGTGGGTGGGATAGAAGAGTTAGTTTTTCGGGGTTTTCTGTTCACTGAATTAGCACAGGATTATCCAGTTTGGTTAGCAGCAGCAATTTCTAGCTTGATTTTTGCCTTACTACATCTAGTTTGGGAGCAACGTGAAACTGCACCACAACTTCCTGGATTGTGGCTGATGGGAATGGTGTTGGTGTTGGCACGTTTTGCTGATCGCAACAATTTGGGTTTAGCTTGGGGACTACACGCGGGATGGGTATGGGCGATCGCTACCCTAGACACAGCAGAATTAATTACTTACACAGGTAAAGTCTCTGATTTGTTCACAGGTAAGAATAAAAAACCCCTAGCGGGTTTGGCGGGAATTATTTGTGTAGTGGGAACTGGAATAAGTATTTGGCTTTTCTCTAGGTATTTTTAATTTGGTGTTAGATGTCTTATGGCGCTGGGTAAGTTATGCACAATTAAGATAAAACTGGAGCATGAGTCTATGGCATACAGTGATTTTAGTCCCGTTAAAATCAGAGATGCATTTAGCTTAACTTTGGAAAAGAAACGCAATCTTTTTCTTAAATCCTGTTCATAAATCAGATGTTTTAGGGCAGACAAGACACCAACCCCACCAAAAGTAATTGGGTATTGTTTATTTGGAAATGACTAAGTTGGCTAGATAAAAAAGAATCCCACCCCTCTACTTCGCTAAAGAGGTGAGAACTTCCAATAACGCACCTACGACTATTGACTAACCTCCAAAGCCAGGAATTAAACGCTTGAGGGCACGATCAGTAACATCGCTATAGCGCAGTTCTCCACACATAATCTGACCCATGATTTTGGCACCAGAAGGATGCTTAACACCAACTTTGTAGCCAATACCAGGAAAGCGATAGAATGCTCCAGCTAATTTTTTTGCCCAAGCCATCTCAGTACCCCATTCTTCATTAATAGCTTCACTATATTTTTCTAAAGCGTTGGTGTCACCAGAAAGGGCTTCATTAATGGCTCCTGCTGCAATCAAGCCGCTAAAAATTGAAGGACGAATGCCTTCGGCTGTCATAGGATAAACTACACAAGCCGCTTCTCCAGCCAAAACAGCATTTTGGGTATGCAACTTTTGCTTTCCATCCCACAAGCAAAGAGGATAACCATACTGTTTGCTGGTTTTGATATCTAGATTAAACGATCGCGCATATTCATCTAAAATCTTCTTAAAATCCTGGGGTTCGCCACCGCCAAACGTACCGATACCAATGGAATAACCATCCGCTTTCGGGAAGTTCCAAATGTAGCCATTTTTCACCAAGCCCAACTCAATATGAATTGTGGATTTGTCTTTCACAGTGGTGGAAACCTCTGCTTCCAAAGCTGCTGCTAAACGGCGTTTACGTTCTTTGAAGCCTAGCCATTTTGCCATTAGCCCTTTAGCACCATCAGCCGCAATTAAGTAGCGACCTGTAACTGGCTCATTGGCTGTGTTAACTTGCCAATAGTCACCTTTAAATTCAATACCTCTTACTTCGGTATTATCTCGGACTTCAGCCCCTTGCTTCTGTGCTTGCTGCACTAGGAAATGGTCAAAAATATCTCGTCGCACCATCCAGACTGGTTCTTCTGTGGCGATTTTTGCTTCCACTGGGTCGCCTAATTTCCAGGTAAAGCGAAAGGAGTCAGCTTTTACAGAAATTGCTGGGCTAAAATCAAAGTCAAACCATTGAGCGATCGCTGGAGATACACCACCACCACAAGGCTTATACCTTGGTAGGGATTCTTTTTCTAAGATTAATACTGAGCGACCCTGCTTGGCTAAATGATATGCAGCGGTTCCACCAGCTGGCCCAGCGCCGACGATGATGCAGTCGTACATAAGGCTGAATTTTGGCTCCTGAATTAGTTGATTTTCTCTTAAGTAGGGGCACAATTCATTAATTGCCCCCACTTTAATTATTTACGTCTACTTACTTGTTTAATTTTTATGAGATAGCTAAAAAATGATAAAGGCTGAAGAATTTTACCATCATCCTTCAGCCTTTATGCTTCAGACTTTAGACCTTAAACAGTCGTAATATCTTTTTCTTTTTCTGCTAATAGTGCGTCTATTTTGGCTGTATACTCGTTTGTGAGTTTTTGCAAGTTGTCTTGTTGGTCTTTGGATTCATCTTTGGAGATTTCAGAGGCTTTCTCCTGCTTGCGAATCGAGTCTATGGCATCGCGGCGGATGTTGCGAATAGCAACACGACCCTCTTCAGCGTACTTGGTAGCCATTTTGACGAATTCTTTTCGGCGATCGCTTGTCAAAGGCGGAATATTCAGCCGAATTACAGAACCATCGTTGCTGGGGGTTAAACCCACATCTGAGAGGGAAATCGCCTTCTCAATGATGTTTAGGGTGTTGCGCTCGTAGGGCTGAATCAGAATTGTTGAAGCATCTGGCGTGCTAATATTTGCCAGTGATTTTAAGGGTGTAGGCGAACCGTAATAGTCCACTAATACCTTATCTAATAAACTCGAATTGGCGCGGCCAGTGCGAATCGTGTTAAAAGCTCGTTGAGTTGATTCAACAGAACTTTGCATTTTACTTTTAGCGTCAGCTAATATCACAAGAACCTCCCACAAGGGTACCGATGGATTCTCCCAAGACTGCTCGGTGGATGTTGCCTCGCACCGTTAGGTCAAATACCAGAATTGGGATATTATTTTCTTTACACAAGGCGATCGCAGTACTATCCATCACCCGCAAATCTTTGGCTAAAACGTGCGCGTAGGTAAGGCTATTGTAACGCTTGGCGTTAGGATAAATCTGAGGGTCAGCATCATACACCCCGTCTACTTTGGTGGCTTTAAAAATCACTTCAGCATCAATTTCTGCTGCTCTGAGTGCCGCAGTGGTATCAGTAGTAAAGAAGGGATTTCCAGAACCAGCCCCAAAAATTACCACCCGCCCTTTTTCAAGATGACGGATGGCACGACGACGGATATATGGTTCTGCTAATTCTTGCATAGCGATCGCAGTTTGCACCCGCGTCTGTACCCCTATGTGTTCTAGCGAATCTTGCAACGTCATGGCGTTCATTACCGTGGCAATCATCCCAATATAGTCAGCGGTTGCCCTGTCCATCCCCGCCGACGCTGCTTTCACGCCACGAAAAATATTGCCGCCGCCAACAACGATGGCCATTTGAACGCCAGTGCCTATCACCTCTGCTACTTCCTCAGCTATTCCTTTGACCACTTCTGGATCAATGCCATAGCCCATGTTGCCCATTAAGGCTTCACCGCTCAGTTTGAGTAAAACCCGTCGGTAATTCGTTCCCATGAAGTTACGCTTTATCAAAAAAGTTGCAATTGCCTCCAATTTAAGATAGCAGTTACAGGGACTATCTATGTCTAGTTACGCCAAATCAATGTAGTACCTACTGGTTCTGTTTGTGGTACATCTATTGCCTGACCAAGAAATAAAGAAGCGATCGCATTTCTCAAATATTCTTCTCCCACTGCTGATGCATCTTGGGGATGATTGTCAATTTTGCCTTTGTAGCGGACTATACCATTAGCATCTATTAAAAAAGCCATTGGTGTTTTCGTAGCACCAAAACTCTGGGTTACATCTTGCGTCGAGTCCCACAGGTAAGGAAAGTTCAAATTGTGAAGCTGGGCAAAAGCTTTCATATTTTCAAAGCTTGGCCTAGTTTCATGATTCCCATCACTACCATTCATCCCAATTAGTGTGAAGCCTTTGGGGGCAAATTCGGCTTGAATGTTTTTTAACCTGTTGATATACCACTCTACATAAGGACAGCGGTTACATAAGGAAATAACGCCCACTGCTCGGAACTTCTCAAGATAACGCCTGAGATGGTGTACTTGACCGTCAATTCCTGGCAGTTCAAAATCGGGTGCATAGCTCTCGATGGGAGTATCGATTGTTTCTAGTATATTCATGTTGTCTGGCTCGCAGAACTAGGAACAAGAAAAATGTTGTTAAATTCAGCGTCAGTTTCCAGTTGCAAACCACCCCTTAGCCGATGCCTCATATTCTGACAATGTTATAGACCAAAATAGCGATCGTAAATTGTGAATCTACTGAATCTAGCACTAATGCTAATTCACTCACATCTAAAATAAATAGCAAAAGTATTACGCGCATTATAGAAGTGATGATTCCTAATGCTGACATAATCTAAGTTGTAAGGAAATTACCTCTATCAACAAGATGAAAACTCTCTACTTGGATAAAACTATCATGCCTAGAAGCTTTTCTAGTGTATGTCTAAGTTATCACTAGACCAAAGGATTTTATTTGAAAATCTGATAAATTTTATTCAAATTCAAAATAATTTTACTTACGCCTTGCTGCTGACAGGCTTTTACCCTTGTATTCATCAAATTTCCTATGACAACCTCAAGTTCAAAAACAGCATTTACCTCTACAAAAACCTGGGTTTGGCAAGATTTCCCTATCTGCTATCAAACCCAAGGAACCACTGGGCCGGCTGTTGTCCTCGTGCATGGATTTGGCGCTTCTTGGTGGCATTGGCGAAAAAATATTCCCGTATTAGCGCAAAATTGCCGCGTTTATGCTATTGATTTGATTGGTTTTGGTGGTTCTGCAAAACCTCAACCTGGTGAAAAAATTACCTACACTCTAGAAACATGGGGACAGCAAGTAGCAGATTTTTGCCGTGAAGTTGTCGGCGAACCTGCTTTTTTAGTAGGAAATTCTATTGGCTGTATTGTAGCCATGCAAGCAACTGTTAGCAATCCAGATATTGCCTTGGGAGTTGCATTGCTCAACTGTTCTTTACGGCTGTTGCACGATCACAAACGGGTAACTTTACCTTGGACTCGTCGTGTCGGAGCGCCTTTACTGCAACGCTTGCTTTCTATCAAACCAGTTGGCGATTTCTTCTTCAATCAACTTGCCAAACCGAAAACAGTGCGGAAGATTTTACTAAAAGCTTATGCGAATCCTGAGATGGTGACAGATGAGTTGGTAGATATTCTCACTTCGCCAGCAAGCGATCCGGGTGCTGTTGCTGTGTTCTTGGCTTTTACTTCTTATTCTACAGGGCCTTTACCAGAAGACCTTTTACCTCTGCTACCTTGTCCTGCAATTATCTTGTGGGGAACGGCCGATCCGTGGGAACCAATTAAGTTAGGTAGAGAATTAGCTAATTTTCCGCAAGTAGAAAAGTTTATACCTTTAGAAGGAGTTGGGCATTGCCCTCAAGATGAAGCGCCGGAGTTAGTCAATCCGATTTTACTTGATTGGATTTGGGAGCAATCAGCAGTGTGAGATTCAGTTGAAAGCTTTTATTGCTTGCCACAGACACAAACTATGTAGAAAATACATTTGGTAGCGGTAAAAGAGTAATTATTAAGTGCAAGTTGACAGAGAATAGGTATAAGATAAAAGCCCGTTAAAACGGGCTTTTTCGTCTTTCAAGCTTAGTTTAAAACGCGGAATACAGAGGTACGCACTTGTTCTGCCCTGACTTGCAAACTCTGGCATATTTCTTGTCATCTGTTGGGTTTTTAGCATTGAGAGTGAAAAGCTTTGTTGCAAGCATTCCAGACGGCAAAAAGTGCAAGTTAAATAGGCGATAGTTTACCACCAGGATCGGCGGCCGCGCCAAGGGCGGAAACCCGAACCCCCTCTAGGACGCCAACCCCCGTCCCACCTGCGGACGTTACCTCCAGCTAAAAGCTCCTGTTGCTCTATGGATAGCTCGACAAGCAAATCGGATTGGATGGATTGAAATGACATAATTGTTTGCCTCACTTTTGTACAGTGCAAAAGAATGGCTAGTGCCTTGATTTATACATTAATAACCTTGCTACACAAAAAACTTTGACTATTTGAGCAAGGGGTGAAAAAGGTAGGTAGTAGGGGTAGCACTTACTACTTTGTCAAGAAATAATTGATGGGTAGGCATTGTTTGTAGTTTTTGCTGTCTTCGTTAAAGTGCAAATTACAAACCATCCAATTAAACTTGACATACCTACTACCTTTCTTCTTTCAAAAAGGCTAATTTAAGACCTTGGCAGAATATTAGGAGACTAACCAATCTTACTCAAAGTCTGATTTGTCTTGAGCAAGTTTTATGATATGGTTTTCTCCTCTTTTTTGCTAAGAGATTAAACCACGCACAGTAAGTGTGCCTTCACGGCGACCACCACGTGGCAAAAAGACAATGATTCTTGCTCCTCCAGAGAGAAGCTCTTGTTCCTTCGTGGATAACTCCACAAGTAAATTAGATTTGCTCAATTGGTATGACATAACTAATTACCTCACTTAATTTTATAGAAATCAAACATTCCTTCTGTTACGGGAATGTTTGATTTCTATTAATGCTATCCTAGCTATTTTTATATGGAGATAAAATTAGCTAAAAGTGGTAGATCGACATAGTCAAAAGTAATATTTTTTAATTTAATTCAGTAAAAAATAAAATAACTTCTTCAAAAAATATGTATACTATGGTAATAATTTCAATAGTTTTTGATTTATACTGCAATTATTCATTTATCATCATATTTTTACTGGCGGTGTATAAAGCTAATAAAAAATACTAGCTATCGATTCTATAATTCGTTAATCTTTACTTAAAAATAGGTAAACACCCATGCTGGTAAAATACCTTTATGGGTGCAAAATTAAGGCTATTTTCTTGAGTTATCACGCAAAAAATCTTCTGGTCAAATAGTCACAACTATTTGCTTTTGAAGTTAGAGGAGAACGGAAAGGTTAGCGCTACCCCTACCCAACAGCTACTTTTCTTATCTCTTAATGTTTTAAGAGAACTATCGAAGACTGTTCAAACTCTCTCAAAATCAGATTTATTTTGATTAAGCGGGTCATATTAGTCTTTTCCTCCTCCCACTAATTGCAAGGTTTAAAAAACTTAACCTTATGATACTCCTCTAATTGGTCTGAGGCTAACAATGCCACGAATGAAGAATTTGGGGACGGGAGTGGCTTCGGTATCGCCATTGCCAGTATCGCCAGTATCCCCAGTATCACCATTACCAGTATCGCCGTCGGTCGTGTTTCCTCCAGCCAGAAGTTGTTGTTGCTCTGTAGATAAGTCCACAAGCAAATCGGACATGGTAATTTGATTTGACATAATTTTTTACCTCACTTACTAACATAGGTTGTTATTCACCTATATTTTTAATAGTAATTATTTCCTAACAGTTTAAATTATTCTCAGGTTAGAAATAATAATAGCAAAATTATTCCTTTTGACTCATGAAAATTTAAATAGAAACTAAAAAATAGTATTACAACTTATGTTGGCAAAAATGCACTAAATATTGATAATTTCCTCAAGTATCATCCTGATTAAAAAAGTTAAAGTTTGAACTGTCTAGGTTTTATTAAAAAAGATAGAGGCATGAGTAATTGTGCCTCTATCTCTAGAAGATTTATTTTCCAAAAGCTAAATTTTATGAAAAGATACTATTTAAGAGATTAGCGATTAAATTTTTCAATTTATTCTCTCCTAAACTAAAGTTTGGCAAACCAAATGTAATGGAAGAACCAATAGTAAATTGTGACAAACTATATCTAGTTTTTTGCGAAGAAATATCACCACCTGCAAGAGTTAATGTATTGTCTGCCGCCGTTTGGATATTAGTTTGCTGGATAAAAAAATTACTTCCACCAGGTATATTTGTGATTTGCCCAGCATCTAGGGTTTCCTGTTCTTCTTCAGACAAATCCCTGAGCCATTCAGGATTGTGAGATTTGGTATTTTCAGACATAGTTTTATTTGCTCATACAAAGACTATTTTTTACATTGATAAAAACTTTAAATGCTCTCCTTGCTGAGAGAGAAAAGTCTCAATATCACCTTGTATTTGTACCTGACCTTTATCTAGTAGTACAATCCAATCGGCTCGATTAATTACACTGGGACGATGAGTGATCAAAATAGTAGTTTTACCTTCTCGATATTCCAAGAGTCGATCTAATACGTGAGATTCGCTGACTGGATCGAGTCCGGCGGTTGCTTCGTCTAAAATTAGTACAGGTGGATTGGTAAGGATACCTCTAGCGATCGCTAATCGTTGTCTTTGTCCACCAGAGATATTGGCCCCAAATTCCCCCAAAACAGTTTGATACTGATTGGGAAGTTGACTGATAAACTCGTCTGCATCAGCTATCTGGCAAGCTTTGACAATTTCCTCAAAGGAAATGTAAGGCGTTCCTAAACGGAAGTTGTCTAAAATTGAGCGACTCCAGAAATGAGGTTCTTGGGGTACATAGACTACTTGTTGTCGCAAACAATCCAGGGAAAGATCGTTGATATTATAGAAACCTATGCGGATATTGCCAGAGTTAGGCTGATATAAGCCTGCAATCACTTTCGCTAAAGTACTTTTACCACAACCTGATTTCCCAATCAAAGCGATCGCTTTCCCTCCAGGAAGTTTGAGAGAAAAATCCTCTAATAAGTCAACTCTGCCAGGGTGGTGAAATTGGATATGGGAACAGCGAATGTCTGCATCACTAGAAATTTGAACAACCGGCTTTTGACTACCTCCGACTACTTCAGGTGTCGCATCGATAACTTCCAGAAGGCGAGAAATTGCTGTTTGAGAGCGAAAATATTCATCTACTAAGCCAACCACTGAGTTAATTAAAGCCAGGACATTAAATTGTAGCGCGTTAAAAGCCAGCATTTGCCCAATGCTTAATTCCTTATTAATCACCAGAATACTGCCTAAACCAAGTAAAACTACACCTGCAATAGTAGCTATAAGTTTGCTAATAGTGCCGTTGATAATACCGATTTGGATGGTGCTAAAAGTTAGATTAGCAAGACGGCCAAAGCGACTTTGAAATTCATCCCAAAATTGTGGAGCGGCATTTGTAGTTTTGATTACCTGTGCGCCCTTAAACGTTTCTACCAAAACACCTTGATTTTCCGTCCCTAAAACCAAGAGACTGCGAGTTTTTTGTTGGAGGATGGGTAAAAAAGGTAGGGTAGATAAGGTAATTAAGCCAGCAAAAAAGATGACTGCTATTGTCAGTTTCCAACTGTAAAACAGCATCAAGCAAAAAGAAACCACCGCAACAAAAAACTGGCTAGGTAAAAGAACTACAATCTGCGATACCAGTTGATTGATGTCGTTTATATCACGCAGTCGGCTAGTAATTTCACCACTCCGACGGGCTTCGTAGTAATTTAAGGGCAATTGGAGAATTTTTCGCCCAAATTCCAACACTAATCCTAATTGCAGTCGTTGCCCAAAATGAGCAATCATAATTGCTTGCAATAGTTGCAAAGTACTGCCGAATAAGCTCATAACTACAACGGCTGAGATCACAACAGTTAGTAATTGAGTATCTCCGCGCACAAGTACATCGTCTGTAAGTAGTTGGATCAAGATGGGAGTACCTAGAGCCAACAGACCTAAGACAATGTTGATGGTTAAAACCTGAGTTAGCAGTCCGCGATAAGGCAATATGCGTACTAAAAAGCGTCTTAAGCCACCTTTTGCTTCTTCTTCGGGCTGCTCAAAAAAGCGTTCTGGATCTGGCTCTAGTAAGAGCATCACCCCATTCCAAGCTTCTGTTAACTCTTCTCGGTTAACATAACGGATACCCACAGCAGGATCGGCAATGACGTATTTATTGCCGCGCTTGTTGTATAAAACAACCCAATGATAACCCCGCCAATGAATAATTACGGGCAGATTTATTTCTGTGATTCTATCGACGATCGCAGATGAAGCTTTTACTGCCCTGGCATTAAAACCCAGAGTCTCAGAGCCACGTTTTAAACCCAGCAAAGTTGTTCCTAGCTGTCCAGTTCCAACGGCATCTCGACTGCGATTGATGCTTAAAAAACGTCCGTAATGTTTGGAAACCGAAGCAAGGCTTGCGGCTCCACAGTCTTCTTCACTCAACTGCAAAACACACTGGTAATTTTTATGGAGTTTGAATAGATCGAACATGGTTACAGACCTATTAAATTAGTGATTGAAAAAGAGGCAGGGGGGCAGAGGGCAAGGGGAATGGGATCTCGCCTCTTCGTTAAAAATCTGTGATGAATCTGGCTTTGCGGAGAATGAACTGAAGCACCGTTTCTCGACGGGAAATAATATCAGCCCTACCTTCCATACCAGCTTTCAGATGACACTGGCGATCGCCTCTACTTAAATATGAAGTTTGTGGCTCAATACTTACTTCATAAGCAACTACCTGGGCTACACCTGAATTGACATTATTTTTTACAGGTAAAGCATCTGGTGCAACTGTTTTGACAGTTCCTTTGAGAGTGCCGTAGTCTGGATAGGGACAAGCAGAAACTTGCATCTGAACTTTTTGGCCTGCTTTTACCTTGTCAATATCTTGAGCCGGCACGCGAGCTTTAACTAGTAAAGAAGCGTTGAGAGGAGCAATCTGAGCGATCGCTTCACTTGGTTGTACTACCTGTCCTGGGTTGCGAAGATTCAATTGCAGCAATGTTCCGGCGATTGGCGATCGAATTACACTCAAATTCAAGTCGGTTTTAACTTGTTGCAAATCTTTGCTGCTGCTAGCAAGTTGCTTTTGGAGTTCAAGGCGTTGCTGGAGTAAAGTTTCTCGTTCTTTTTTCAAAGCCGCTAAACTAGCCTCACCTCTAGCCTGTTCCTGCTTAATTCGTTCAGATGCCACTATTACAACCGCATTACTGGCATTAATTGCAGTTTTAGCTTTTTCTAAATTCGTTTGCGCCACATTTAGGGCTTGTTCTTTGTCCTCCAAAAGATTTTTAACACTAACTTTAGCTTCTTCTAGCTTCGCCTGAGCAGATATAACCGCTTGTTCTTTTTCTTCAAACAGATTGCGAGAAACCGATCCCGATGCGACTATCGGCTGCAATCGATCGCGTTGCACTTTGGCTACTTGCAAAGCTGCTTCTGCTTCTTGTACAGTTGCCCTTAAAACTTTTTCTCGCAGTAAGCGATCGCGTTGTACCTTGGCTAAGATTAAAGCTGCTTGTGCTTGTGTCATATCAGCCGCAGCTTTAACTTGCTGATCTTGATAGTTGCGTTGTGTCCCATCTAATTCAGCTTGTGCAGCAATAATCGTGCGGTTGGTTAAGTTTGTCTGAGCTGCAATCTGAGCATCGATTTCAGCCAGTTGAGCATCAATTTGAGTTTGTTGTAATTTACCTTGCTGAATACTATTTTCTAGTTGACTCTTTTGAGTTTTAAGGCGGGAATCATCAACCTGAGCGATCGCTTGTCCCTGAGTCACCACCTGATTTTCTTGAATATCAATGTTTTGAACGGTTCCGGCCATAGCAGATTGAACAACCCGTAGTTCTCCTACAGGTCGAATACTTGCAGGAACTTTGACCGTGACATTGTAACTAAGAACAGATGTAAGAGCGATCGCGGCCACAAAGGTAGTAACTAAAACTCCCCCGCCAATGTTAGTCCATTTGCTGAGATGGGGGAGAAACTCGTTAACATCAACTACATGGAGTTGTTCTGGATTGGGTTCATTAAACCTATTTCCAAAATAGTTTTCCTCGCGGGCTAAGAAGTTCGCCATATTACATAATTTTTTGAAATGTATACATCAAAAGCTCACGTTTATTTAATATCAACTCCAATTCTTTTGCTGCAAAGCTGATTATCTTGCATAACTTGATCGCAAATCAGATACCACAAAAAAATATATATCTTTGGTAATATGCCACAGGGTATAATCAAGAATTTAACTCCATGTTAATGTTCCCAAAATTAATCAGATAGCTAATCGCAGATTCGACTTGTAAGTTAATCCCAATATGAGATGGGCTATCATCAGGAGTGTTTGCCAAATTAAAGAATGAAAAAGTAACATATACTGCTAAAAATTCCCAGCATAATGTTTTATGATTGTCTATAATTAGTAAAAGGGGAAGAGAAAGATGTGCGCGAAAAGATAAGCGAATTTATCTTTCTCAGGATTCAAACACGGGCAACCCGTTAAGAATACAGAGGAGAACGCTCAAACTCCCTCAAAGTCCTCACTTACGTTGAGCGAGTTACAATAAACTCCTCTGACCCCCTTTTTTATTTATAAACAAAACAATCTTAACAACAAGTCTCCATCCTGATCTGGATGTTTGGTTTCTGTGCTGAGTCTAATAACAGGCAAGTATTGAAATTACTTATTGGATTTCTGGTCAGGTAATAAAAATAGTAAAAAAACAAGTGTTACAAAAAATAGATTCACTCTTAGATGGTTGAAAACCTTAACTCACAACTTTCTCGTTGATACTCTTTTCGCCGAGGATTTTGATAGATGATGAAGATGTACAATATCTATCGGCTAACTAGGGAAAACTCAAAATTTCCAGATTATCCAGCACCACCACAAGGATAAAATTGGTGGTGCTGTGTAGGGAAAGTAGACAGGTAGTCTCTATAGTAATCAGCTACTCGATTCAAACTTGCAGATTTAAACTAATAAAAGTCAGACAAGGCAACAATTAAAAGCCAAAAAGTACGAAAAATATTTTTGACGTTTTATTTTTACTTTCTCTTTTTTATCTGCCTAAATTTGCTAAATGTTCTGATTATGTAATAGCTGATTTTTGCAAATTACCTGTGGATACAGTTGATCTAAGCGGCAAACAGTGGTGCTGATAAAGGGGGCAAGGGCAGCAGGACTATGGCGGTAGTACCACCTAATTGTAGGCCCTGTGCTGCTGATGTTTGAGTACCGTCATTTGATCCTGTACTGTTAGCTTCGCTGCCATTAGGCCCAGATCTACTCGTTCCGTCTAACCTTGTAATTCTTCTAGCGAAATTGCTCTGATTTCTCTGAGAGTCTACACCTCCAGCGAGTAGCTCTTGTTGTTCGTCAAATAACTCAACAAACAACTTAGATGTGTTGATTTGATATGACATGATTGTTAGCCTCACTTACGAAATTAGGTATGTGACTACCTAAGACCCAACTATAGGCATTGTTTGTCATGATTTCATAAACCTGAAGACATAAAACCAAATTGTATTTTTGTTTCTTAAGATAGATATAAAATCTTTAATTTTTTTTAGATATACCAATGCCATAGAGCAAGAATGGTCAATATTCGCTATTTTCAAACTGATTTCAAGTATTTGAACCTGTATTTATAAACTTGGCATATCTAAAACCACTACTTTGACATCATGAGTTGGAGATCATTAATAAGTTTTGCTTAAGTCTTTGCAACTAATACATAAGAAGTTGCGACAAATAGACAACCTGTCGTAACGAATGGATAATATCAGGTCTTTCAAATCTAACAAATAAGCTCAGTAAATTCTAGAGCAGTAAAGCAAGAAAGAACGCCGCAATGGTTAAAACGTCGTTAACCGCTCAAAACTATTGACAAATCCCTCAAAAACTTGGGTATTGTTTTAAACTCTAAGTTACTATAGTTAACTTTAAAAACTATGCTGACCCAAGATAAAAAACAACACAACTGGAAACCTATTATCAAAGCATTCGAGGTTGTCCTTGGCAAAAATGGCGTAGTGCAACGCCGTGAAGAACTTATTACTTATGAATGTGATGGTTTAACTGGCTATCGCCAACGTCCTGCTGTGGTGGTATTACCTAGAACAACAGAACAGGTTGCTCAAGTGGTAAAGATATGCAATCAATATTCTATTCCCTTCATCGCACGCGGTTCTGGCACTGGTCTATCTGGCGGTGCTTTACCAGTGGAAGACTCTGTTTTGATTGTCACTTCCTTAATGCGGCAAATCATCAGCATTGATTTGGAAAATCAACGCACAATTGTTCAACCAGGCGTGATTAATAGTTGGGTAACACAAGCCGTTAGTGGTGCTGGTTTTTACTACGCTCCTGACCCATCTAGCCAAATTATCTGCTCTATTGGGGGGAATATTGCTGAAAACTCTGGTGGCGTACATTGTCTTAAATATGGTGTCACCACTAACCACGTTTTAGGATTAAAAATTGTCACGCCAGAAGGGGAAATTGTCGATTTAGGCGGACAAATCCCCGAAATGCCTGGTTATGATTTAACAGGTGTGTTTGTTGGTTCTGAAGGCACTTTAGGAATTGCTACAGAAATTACTTTGCGAATTCTCAAAAGTGCAGAATCAATTTGCGTGCTGTTAGCAGATTTTACCAGTATTGAAGCTGCCGGAGCAACTGTTTCTGATATCATCAGCGCTGGAATTATTCCTGGCGGTATGGAAATGATGGATAACTTCAGCATCAATGCAGTTGAAGATGTTGTCGCCACAAATTGTTATCCCCGCGATGCTACTGCTATTTTGCTAATCGAAATTGACGGGTTAGAAGTAGAAGTTGCAGGAAATAAGCAGCGAGTGACTGAAATTTGTAAAAAGAATGGGGCGCGAAATGTCACTTCTGCTAGTGACCCAGAAACCAGATTGAAATTATGGAAAGGACGTAAAGCTGCTTTTGCTGCGGCTGGGCATTTAAGTCCAGATTATTATGTGCAAGATGGTGTAATTCCCCGGACTCAGTTGCCTTATGTTCTGCATGAGATTGAGGCATTAAGTGAACAATATGGTTATCGTGTTGCTAATGTATTTCATGCTGGTGATGGCAATCTTCATCCATTAATTCTTTATGATAATTCTGTGCCTGGAGCATTGGAACAAGTAGAAGAAATGGGTGGAAAAATTCTCAAGCTTTGTGTCCAAGTTGGTGGCAGTATTTCTGGTGAACATGGCATTGGTGCGGAGAAAAAGTGCTATATGCCACAAATGTTTAGCCCAGTTGATTTAGAAACTATGCAATGGGTACGACAAGTTTTTAATCCTCAAGGGTTAGCAAATCCTGAAAAGATATTCCCCACACCACGAACTTGTGGAGAAGCAGCAAATGCGTCTGCTGTCAATAAATTTGAAGGTGTGGAAAGATTCTAATAAGAAATGATGAAGAGGATGATAAGTTCATGAAGTTTTGATTTTTTACAAGATGTAGAAATTCAGAGCAAAAGCTTGGTGTTGCGTCGCGATCGCCAGAAAAAGTACTTTGGTTTGTTCTTGTATTAAATAGACAGCAACAGTATTGTATTTTCCCGGATAAATTGGTAAAGTTCTTTTATTAAGCTTCACATTTGAGCTTAATAAAAGAATTAAAGCTTTCTTCCTCAGACAAGATATTGGAGATTTATTTCCTTTTCTAGCGGCTTACCATAGATTATTTAGGCTCCCGCGAACTGAAAGCTGTAAATGTTTTTCAAGCTGACAAAAGCTGAGTCTTAGTCATCTTGATAGGCCCGAATTTTTATGAAAAGGCAGAGCAAAGGTTCTATCCGTGATGCGGAGTTACTGAGTCAGACTGACTCAGTAACTCCGCACCAAAGAATACAGAACCAAGGGATAAGAGAATGCGTCTGAGAAAGTTAGTTAAATATGGGATTTTTGTGCTGATACTCGTCATAGGGTTCTGTTTCACGGCAATTGCTCGTGGTTATGAAATTCCACCCCCAAATCAGCAGGTTGCGATCGCCCAACAGACGAGCGATCTTATGCTCAACACGTTATTTGCAGCGCTGACGCAGGAGTTCGACGAAACTACGGCACAAAACGTAGAGCAGGGCAAGCAGTCCATCTCGCTGATATTTAACGATCAGAACAAGGATATGCGACTGGTTGGCACTGTTGGCCCGCTCCGGGAAAACGATCGCCCCCGCGACAACTTCGAGTTTCAGGCAAACGCGCTGGCAATGGCAGGGCAAGCATACACGTCCGTTCAGAAGGTAGACAACCAATGGTACTATCGACGTTCGATCCCTCTCAGCAACTTCAGGGCGGAGTGTGCCCTTTGCCACGTCAATTTTCCGGCCGGCCCCACAGCAGACCCGGTGGGTGCGCTTATGCTCAGGGTGCCGATCAAGAAGTAAGGCACTTCCAAAAAATAAAATAATTATTGTATGAAGTTAGGAGTCAGTGCTGCCAACGACAGCACTGACTTTTTGTGTTGTAGTAAATTCAAATGAGTTTTTATACTATTTCACAAAATGCCTGATACAAATATATTTGTCTCTAATTATTTCCCTCTGCCTTCTGCTGCCTATTTGTATCAACCTTAAAGTAAAACGGTATTAGGTGTTTCTGTATTTTGTAGATACCGTAAAATGTCAGTATCTAGTTTTGGTATCGTTAAGTATATTTATGAACCAAATTGGCTTTATATTCAACTGTTCTGACTTCTGAATTATTATTTAATCATCATTTATTCACATACTCCGGAGAATTACGATTTTATTTTGTAGTTATATATAATATTCCGATCGCACTAGGTCACGCTTACAAATGAATCGGTTTGCTCGCCGTTGTGTTTCTTACTTAATGTGTTTGGGATTAGTAGCCACTTTAACAGTTTTTTCATTCTCTTCAGTTTCTTCACTCCCAGTTTATTCCCAAAAAATAATTCCTTTACCTACAGAAATTCGCGGCGTTTGGCTCACTAATGTTGCTAGTGGTGTACTATTTGTCCCTTGGGGCATTAACCGGGCTATAAACCAATTATCGTCCCTCAATTTTAATACAATTTATCCTGTAGTTTGGAACCGAGGACATACTTTTTATAAAAGTGCTGTAGCTGAAATAACTACAGGCTCAGATACTCAACCTTTTCTCAATTTCATGCACGGTGGACAGGATGTTTTAACAAAGATAGTGACACTTGCCAAAAAGAAAGATTTGAGAGTCATTCCCTGGTTTGAATACGGGTTTATGACACCGCATTATTCACAATTAGCAAGGCGTTATCCCGACTGGTTAACAATTGGGCAAGAAGGTCTAAAGTCTATCCAAGATGCACCACCAGAAGAAATTGATAATAGTTTAGTAAGTAAGCTGGCTTGGTTGAATCCCTTACATCCGCAAGTGCAAGAGTTTATCCGAGGGCTAATTTTGGAAGTAGTCAGAGATTATGATGTGGACGGTATTCAGATTGATGATCATTTTGGGATGCCAGTACAGTTTGGCTACGATCGCTTCACGATTGAACTCTACCAGCAAGAACATCAAGGCAAAAGTCCTCCCATTGACCCTTTTAACTCAGAATGGATGCGTTGGCGAGCAGACAAAATTACTGATTTCATGGCAGAACTCTATCAAGCTGTGAAGGCGGTGAAACCCAAAGTCAAAATATCCCTATCTCCAAACTATCAAGCTTTTGCCTACAAATACTATTTGCAAGACTGGGAAAATTGGGTAAAAAAAGGTTTAGTTAATGAGTTAATTTTGCAGGTTTATCGAAATGATCAAAGCTCTTTTATCGCTCAATTAGAACAACCATCTGTGAAATTGGCTCAAAGTCTAATTCCTGTACAAATTGGTATATCAACGGGAACGGTGCGTAATCCTGTAAAAATGGCACAAGTTAGAGAACAGGTTCAAGCAGTACGCGATCGCAATTTTGATGGTATCTCCTTTTTTTACTGGGAGAGTCTCTGGGGTTACATTGTACCGGAATCGCCCCAACAGCGACGCAAAGCTTTTTTTGAGATGTTTAATGCTAGAACTGTCAGACTATTCAAACCAAAAAAACTTTGATGCCATTCGCGCCGGAAAATACTAGATTTAGCTTTACATTGCTGTGGACTCTCGCTACTTGTGGCGGTTTTTTATTGAGTTTACTTTTTATTGAAGTTGGTGATAAGCCAGATGTCGGGGTGGTAGAAGCAGCTATTGGTGGATTTGCGATCGCACTTCCTCAAGGTTGTCTTCTCAAAGAACCTGTATTTTGCATCAGGTGGATTTTGTCAAGTCTTTTGGGTTGGAGTATCATCACTGCGATCGGTATTGGTGCGGTAGGTTGGATTGTACCCAGTATTCAGATTCTTCCTTTGAGAATCCTGTCGGGAGCCATTTATGGCGCACTTGGCGGCTTGGGAATTGGATTGACACAATGGTTAGCAATTCCTCAGCCTGTGGCGTGGCGATGGATATTTGTCTCTTCGGTAAGTTGGGCTGTTGCTGTCCCCGTGGGTTCTGCTGTGGGGATGATTTTGCACCACTTAACGCAATTATTCTTAGGCGAAGTTATGGGGTTAGCTATCACTTGGCTGCTAGTTGGTATCCTCACCGGAATGAATGCTCATAAATTGCGGTCGTGAGTTCCCATGACCCAGCCTCGCCCAAGATTTTTATTAAGAATTGTAAAATTATTTGATATAGTATGATAATTGTACTTAGGTATATGCAAAAATCTTGGAAAACCGTTCAAAAAAATTACTTTATACTTTAGATTTGCCCTAAACTGCAAATGTATTTTCGCCTTCAAAAAGCAGGATTTGTTAAGCTGACTTTTATTAGCTTTCCTAGATTTCTGATAAGAAGTAGAGAAAGATTTAAATTTCGATGAGCAACAGCTGACAATACTTTGCTATAGGCGCTAAAGTGCATCTACTACAAGCATAACGATAAGAGAGCGCCTAGAAGAGTCAGTAATACCAGAAAGGGACTCTCGCATGAATAAAAATCCAGCAGAATCAACTATGGAGTTGACAAAATTATCGCCCCCTCAAATTATCTTTGGCACGGAAGTAGAGGAGAAAAATAGTAGTGAGCAATTTCTACTGAGCATGTACGATTCTGTGCAGGCATCAATATTTGTAGTAGATGTTCTAGAAGATGGAGATTTTCAGTATGTGGCACTTAATCCCACTCATGAGCGGTGGATAGGCATTCGCTCAGACGATCTCCGAGGCAAAAAACCAGAGGATATTCTCTCCCCCATCGATGCTGCGAGGGTGCGTCAGCACTATGCTGACTGTGTACTATTTGGTAAAACTATTTCTTACGAACAATGTTTGCAATTCCAGGGGGTTACTACTTGGTGGAGTACGACTCTCACGCCACTAAGAGATGCTAACTCCCGAATTTATCGACTAATTGGTACTAGTAGCAATATCACCCCTGTGAAGCAAGCCCAAGAAGCAGTCGGACTTCAGGTTGAACGGGAGCAATTGCTAGAAGCGATCGCCGGACGAATTCACCAATCTGTAGAATTAGAGACAATTCTGCATCAGACAACAATTGAACTGCGGCAATTTTTGAATTGCGATCGCATTCTAATTTATCGCTTCCAAGCTGATGGCAGTGGGGTAATTGTTGCCGCAAGCGTCGCTGCAAGCGATTCACTATTGGGAAAAAACATCATCGATCCCTGCTTTAGTGGCAATTCAGAAAACTACGGGCAAGGTTGCATTCAAGTTGTTGAGGATATTTATGCAGCAGACTTGCATCCTTACCATATAGATTTCCTGGCATCTTTGCAGATTAGAGCCAATGTAGTCGTGCCGATTTTCCAAGAGCAAGATATGTGGGGGCTATTGATTGCCCATCATTGCCAGGAATCGCGTCAATGGCAGCAAGCAGAAACTAGCTTACTCAAACAGCTAGCAACTCAAATCGGCATTGCTGTGCAACAATCAGAACTTCGTCAGCAGTTCAAGGATCTCAAAGCCGAAATAGAGTTGCAAAAACAGAAGCACAAAAATCAGTTGCAGCAGGTACGAAACTTTGAAGCCTTGGTGCGACGGATGACAGAACAAATCCGCGATCGTCTGGATGAAGCTCAGGTATTGCAGACTGTCACTCAGGAATTAACAGAGTTACTGAACCTTGAACGTTGCCAAATTGAACTCTATAGTCCCTGTCAAACCCTGGTAACTATTGCCTACGAGTACAGCATCAACAACCTACCGCAGTGTCAAGAACTGACTAGACAGATTACTGATCGTCTGGAAGTTTATCAACCCTTATTGCAAAAACAACCTTTGCAATTTTTGGAAGTTGCCCCTGGATGGCAACCAAAGTTGTTGGTTATGTCCCAGATGGCTTGTCCAATTTTTGATACTCAAGGGATTTTGGGAAATCTTTGGTTGACAAGACCATCACAAGAGGCATTTGATGAATTTGAAATTGAGTTAGTGCAGCAGGTTGCCAATGAATGTGCGATCGCAATTCGCCAAGCTCAACTTTACCAACAAACCCAGACACAAGTTAAAGAATTAGAAAATTGCGATCGGCTTAAAAACCAATTTCTCCGAAATCTCTCTCAAGAACTGCGAACCCCAATAACTAGCATCAGCCTTGCAGTCCAAACCCTCGAAAGTGTCTTAACACCAGCAGAAATATTAGAGATAGAAATAGTTCCACAACTCTTGCAGATTCTGCATAACGAGTGTGCGCGAGAAAGCAAGTTAATTAACGATCTACTCAAACTCACATATCTCGAAGCAGAACCCGAACCCCCAACATTGATTGCCATTGACTTACAAAGCTGGCTTCAGCCCATTGTCGAGTCTTTTCGAGACCTCACCAACTGTCAGCGACAGCAGTTAAAACTAAGTCTCGATAGCGAACTCCCGCCTTTAGAGACAGATATCACAGATATGGAGAGGATTATTACCGAACTACTCAACCATGTCTGCAAATATACCCCAGCAGGTGAATCAGTTACAGTCTCTACCCACTTAAGAGGGGATGCAGTAGAGCTTAATATTAGCAATTCTGGACTAGAGCTTACCAGCAACGAACTGTCACGGATTTTCGAGCCTTTTTATCACCTTTCCAAGCACGATCCCTGGAAACACAGCGGCACTGGACTGGAATTAGCATTAGTGCAGAAAATGGTCAGACATTTAGGCGGCTCAATTTATGTAGAGAGTGGAGCCGGTCAAACCACCTTCACCATCAAATTCCCCCTTTAATTAGTTTTTTGGGCGTATCACTAGCTAAATTATCAGAAGGTATGCTATGATAGTTATTCGTGTGGGTGACTAGCTCAACGGTAGAGCAGTAGACTCTTAATCTATTGGTTGCGGGTTCAAATCCCTCGTCACCCACTATCCCAGCTATCCTTGTACATTCACTAATTATTTGTCACTGTTAACAGATTATTGTCACTTTTCACTAATTAATGTCATTGTTAAGAGATTAATATCCTCTTTGAGAAATTAATGGCACTTTAGAGAACTAGGATGTAACTTTCCTATAACATTATTTCATGTATATCTCACTTTTAGGTGATTGATTACGATACTTTAAAAGAAACCGCCTAGAATGCTTTTGCAAGATACCCACAGCTGGCGATTGCAGGAAGAATCCATAACGTACTGTGCGTTTAATCTCACCTTGTTAGAAAATATTTTTTGTCCAAAACATTTACGACCAATAGATTAAGAGTCCTTTCAACCCACCCTTTTTAACAAAACTGTTGTAGCTAATCTGAAAAATAAGATATAAATCTTTTAATCTTTTAACCCGTCTCTATCCGAAGGGTTGTTGAAATCGGTCTTCACTTCCCAATCCGATTGTGAATGACTTTTTTCAGCCCGTCTCAAGCTAGAAGGGGTATTGAAACCGTGATGGGCAAGGTAAAGACTGGTGGCAGTATGTTAACTTTCAACCCGCCTCTAGCTGAGAGGGGTGTTGAAACTGGGTCAATTTCCTCGCGCTGATTCTCTTCCATTTGTAAACTTTCAACCCGCCTCTAGCTGGGAGGGGTGTTGAAACTTGGGGCATTGCCTTTAAGTCATAGCGACAATGGCACTTTCAACCCGCCTCTAGCTGGGAGGGGTGTTGAAACCTCTTCCATTCAGGAGTGTTATGATTCTTCCACTTTCAACCCGCCTCTAGCTGGGAGGGGTGTTGAAACTCTGCGCTTCAAACCCTTGACTTACCAATAGTTCTGAAGGCATTTTTGTCACGTCTCCCAAAATCGCTGGTTAGTTAATACTTAAAAAAGTAAATCAACTGACACATTAAAGGCTATAAACCTTATTAAACAAGCGATTTAAAGTTTTGCCAGGAGTCCCAGGGAAATCGCCCCCGCTTTCCCATGCCAAAAAATAATTAAGGTGGGTTCCTCCTTGGTCGGAGGTGATTCAGTAGCCACCACTGCGGTAAACCCGCACCTCTATTACTGGGGGCGCACCTAATTCCTATCCACAAGGGATAGCAGCATCAAGGTGGGCAGCTACCAGGGTCAGAAAGCAAGACTGTTTAACAGCAGTCAAACTAACCCAAATTTACACAGCACAGAGGCTTGTAACAAGCATGAACTGCGGCGCTGTTTAATTTTCTTATTCTATTATCAAGGTTCGGTGTTTTGTCAATCAGTTTATTTTGCGGGAATAGTAAGCTGCGATCGCTAATTCTTTCGCTTTCTCCTGCGGGCTTCCTCTAACTGACTGTTTTGCTTCCTCTACAACAATTCCAGCTTTTTTTGCTTGATTTTGAATGCCTGTAATCAATCTGCCATAACTCCACTGATGAACACTAACTCGATACTGTTTGGCATACTTTTTTTGAACTTCTATTAAGTCTGATTTTTGTTCAGCTTTGGCTTGAACCTCACTTTGAACTTGTTCTCGCATATCGCCCAACTTAGGGAGGACGATACTACCAGCTTTATAGGTTTGTGCGATCGCTAGAATTTCTTTAGCTATCAATCTGTCTACATACTGCCCTAACTCTGATTCTCCCAATTGATTTGGTGCAGCAAGTGTTTGAGCTATTTGGCGTTGATGAGATAAGGAGTGCTTTTGTTGTCGCTGTCTATTAACCAGTCTGTAATTATCACCAAGTATTTGTTTAATACTCCGGTGGATAAGCACTTTACCTGTAGAGCCATCAACTACTGCTACTGTTGTAGGCTTTTCTAGACCAAAGCTAACACCAACAAGAATATGAGATTGACCTTTATATAAGGGTTTGTTGGGACGAGGGAAAGGGTTATTAATTCTGGCTAATGTGGAGTTTTTCCTTTTTATATAAGCTAGCTGTTTGTCATTGAGGTCGTCCTTGGCTTTAATTTTGGTGAGAATTTTAGCAATTTCTTCTGCTTTTTCTTCTCTGACTAGGTTTGTTCCTTCATCTGTCCACAGACGAGTATCTACAGAACAGTAGAGAATTAAATGGTTAACATTCCAAGGATCGCCTTTGCCTTCCTCTTCTTGCCAAGCAATAAGTCCACTTCGGAGAGTGAAAAGGCTACTGGAGTGCTGTTTTTTACCGATTCGTTTGATTTGCTGGTCTTCATAGAAACGTTGAAACCAATGGAGTTGACGAGAGTCACAATATATTTGGAAAGTATGTTCACTAAAACCATTGAATTTTACACAGATACGCCCATCTTTGTTTTTGAACCAAGTCATATCTTCATTGGTCTCAAAAGCAACTGGAAAAGGTATTCTACTAGGGTTTTTTAATAAATTGTCTTGCCATGATTTCGCCTCACCTTCATTGCTAGGAACTTGTTGAGTGGCAATAATGAGAGTTTCTAGCCATTTCGTATCGCTTAAATCTCTTCCTTTAGGAATTCGAGCAGCTAGCTGTTCCGTAAGACGTTCAATTTGAATTTCTACTTTGCGCCGACGCTGGGCGAACTTTTTTAGGTCTTCTTCTTTCTCACTCACTTTGCATCTATTTTTAAGCAAATAGCTGATAGCACAACGAGTTAGGTTATCTTCTGTGTTGCTGTAAGCCTCAAATAGGCTCTTGGAGACAGTGCGATCGCGTAGCGTCCGCTCCGCGCAATCGCTATCCGAATCCTTTGATTTTTTAGTTTTTTGCCGTTTCTTTCCTTTGACTGGTTGTGGTTCAACCGTGTCTGACTGGGGTGTAACTTGAACCAGAATTTCAGCAGCTTTGATACGAAGGCTTTCTAAGTTAACACCACTGGTTTCTACTAATTCAGTATCACTTTTGAGCATTTCCAACCAACGATTTTTACCGTCTAGTTGGTACTGCAACCTTTTCATCAGTGCTAACCAAGATTTGTAGATATAGTTAACTCTAGCGATCGCACTTGTGTAAAACCGTCCTGGTTGACCAGTAAACCGAGAGTCGGTTTTGAGTACTGCACACAGTTGCTTGACTATCCCAGTAGGTATTTTTCCCTTTTGTCGCCAGGTTTCAAAGTCAGGATCTTGAGCTACTTGAAGCAATAATTCATTAATCAGTGGAGTGTTTTGATCTGCCATGAGCTTCCATAGCTGTTGGCGAGTAACAACACTAGCGACAAGACGACACTGAATCGTGTTTTGACTCATCGATTTTAAATTTAAAAACATATTATGTTCAATAATACCATATATGTTTAGTAAAATGCTGTGCATAAAATGATTTCATGCAGGAAACTTTTTTTACGAGTAAACAAGCTGCTGAAATCACAGGCTGCACTCTCCGCCAGCTCCAATACTGGCGAGAAAAGGGTGTAGTTATGCCTGTTATCGGTGAAACTGGAATAGGGCGTAGTATTTATTACTCAAAGCCGAATTTGATCGAACTGGCAGTAATGTTATATTTTTTGTCTATGGGGCTAAATTTTGATGTTGCTAATACTACGCTCAAAATATTGAAAGACAAGGAACCAGAATTATTTGAATCTGGTAAAGGTACGCGGTGGATGCTCCAACGAGACAATCAGAAGCGATCGCTCGAACTTGTAGAGTTTGAATTAGAACAAGCGATCGCGCAAATAAAAGCAGGTCAACCTGTAATTCCAGTATGGTTAGATACCATACATGAGCGTATAGCTAGCAAGTTGAAATGATTTGACTTCAGCAATTTGGAAGTGTGTTGGAGTGTCTCTCAACAAGAGATATACTGGCAAAGCATTAGTCTCGGAATCTCAGCATCTACTATGGGCAAACTCACGCTGCCGCAACTAGAACGTCATCTTTTTTCTGCTGCTGATATTCTGCGGGGAAAGATGGATGCTTCGGACTTCAAAGAATACATCTTCGGGATGCTTTTTTTAAAACGCGCCTCGGATGTATTTGAGCCGCAGTATGAGCAGATTTTGCAGCAAAATTTGCAAAGGGGACGGACACAAGAAGAAGCAAACATGAGGGCAGAAAACCCCACCACTTACAAAGAAACTTTTTTTGTACCAGAGAAGGCGCGGTGGGCATATATTCGTGATGAGCTACATAAAAACGTCGGACAAGGGCTAAATGATGCTTTGACGGCATTTGAGGAAAGTAATGAAGCGCTGACAGGTGTATTAAAACATATTGATTTTAATCGTCAAGCTGGTAAAAATCGGATTCCTGATGTCAAGTTGCGCGAACTGATTAAACACTTCAATAAATATCGTTTGCGAAATGAGGATTTTGTATTTCCTGATTTGCTGGGTGCGGCTTACGAGTACCTGATTAAAGAGTTTGCAGATTCAGCCGGGAAAAAAGGGGGCGAGTTTTATACGCCGCGTGAAGTAGTGCAGTTGATGGTGCGTCTGTTAAAACCTCAGCCTGGGATGTCAGTTTACGATCCCTGTTGTGGTTCTGGGGGAATGTTAATTCAGTCCAAGCAATATGTAGAAGAATGCGGTCGTGATGCCAGAAATTTAGCATTATACGGTCAGGATAATAACGGCGGCGTATGGGCAATTTGCAAAATTAATATGCTGCTGCACGGCATTCGAGATGCAGATATACATAATGACGATACTCTGTTTAATCCCTTGCATATTGCTGACGGTGAACTAATCCGCTTTGACAGAGTAATCAGTAATCCGCCTTTTTCTCAAAACTATAGCCGCGAGGGAATGCAATTTTCTGGACGCTTTACGCATGGTTATTGCCCTGAGACGGGTAAAAAAGCAGATTTGATGTTTGCCCAGCACATGTTAGCTGTTCTCAAAACTGATGGGATGATGGCAACGGTAATGCCGCATGGGGTGCTGTTTCGCGGCGGAGAAGAAAAGAAAATTCGGGAGAGTTTTATTAAAAACAATCAATTAGAGGCAGTGATTGGCTTACCACCGAATTTGTTTTATGGCACAGGTATCCCCGCCTGTATTTTGGTGATGTGTCCACAAGGGGCAAAACCTGTTGAACGCCAGGGAAAAGTTTTGTTTATTAATGCTGATGCTGAATATTATGCAGGTCGCGCTCAAAATTATTTGCGTCCTGAGCATATTGAAAAGATTTCCTGGGTGTTTGAAAATTTTGTGTCTTTACCGGGATATTCGGCAGTAGTAACTAAGGAAAAATTGGCAGAAGAAGGTTACAACTGTAATATCCGCCGCTATGCTGATAATGCACTACCACCAGAACCACAAGATGTAAAAGCGCATTTATTTGGGGGAATTCCTAAGGCTGAGGTCGAAGCGAAGCGCGAATTATTGGCAGCACATGGGTTTGACCCCAGTAGGATTGTAGCGGAGAGGAATTAGTGGATTATTTGGATTTTATTTCTGCAATTAGCGAAAGAGGGCAGATTAAAACTTTTATAGAATCGGATGCTGGTGTTCAGCAGCAAGAAGGCAAACTTTATAGTGTGTTTGCTGCTTGGTGGCAAATACACTCGACCAGTTTGGGTGACTTGCCTAAAACTAAAAAGGTGATGGAACTCCGCGCTGAGTTTTTTAGTTCTTTTGTAGATAGTTTGCAACCTGTGGGATTACTTGACCGCTTTAAAGTGGCGGGTGTGGTTGCTAGTTGGTGGAATGAACAGAGGTATGAACTCAGAACTTTATCAGAGTCAGATTTTGGTGGTTTAGTTGATAGTTGGGTAGATACGATTAAAGATGCTTTAGAGCAAGATGATGATGAGAAGAAAAAACAGGCAAAATTTAACCCTCTAAATCATAAATTGGTTGGGCGGTTGATGCCGGATTATTTACAAGATATTGCTGAGGCTGAGGCGAAAATTGCGGAGTTAGAACAGCAAAAGTCAGCTTTTGAGCAGGGAGAAGAAGCTGAGGCAGATGATGAAGAAGGTGAAGAATCAGAAGCGGTTAATATTGTCAAGGATTTAGAGAAAGACCTTAAGTATATAAAGAATTCGATTAAAGAGCCGAAGAAAGAACTCAAGATTTTAAAGAAGGCATCTTTATTTAATAAGGATAAAATTGCTGAACTTGAGGTTTTTATTGAAGAAAATGAAGCGGAAATTGCCGAAATAGAAGCCCAACTGGAACCCTATAAGGAAATTGTTAAGCAGTTGAAGGAAGCCAAGGCAGAATTAAAGACGTTAAAGAATGAGTTGGTGAAGCGTTTGGAAGCTGCGCGGGCTGTGTTGACTGATGAAGATTGTCAGGATTTGGTGTTAGCAATTTTCAAAGATGGGTTAATTGCTGAATTGGAGCGATATGTTACCGCACATCGTCAGCAGGTGATTGCTGCGGTAGAGAATTGGTGGGATAAGTATCGGGTGACGTTGCAGGATATTGAGAAAGAACGGGATGCAGCAGCAAAGAAGTTGAATGAGTTTTTGCAGGGGTTGGGGTATGCGTGAGGTTTTGGTCAAAACGGAAGAGTTTAAGGATTCGCCAGTTGGGAGGATTCCGAAGGATTGGAGTTGCTTAACTATCAATGATTGCTTACGAGAGGGAATAATTATTGATGTGCAGGATGGTAATCATGGAGAAGCTCATCCGAAAACTGATGACTTTGTAACTGAAGGTATTCCCTTTGTGATGGCAAAGGATTTAGTGAATGGGCAAATCAATATTGCAGATTGCCACAAGATTACTTGGCATCAATATCAATCATTAAGAATAGGTTTTGCACATCCCCGTGATATTTTACTAAGTCACAAAGGCACTATTGGTTTAACAGCTATTGTTCCTAATTCGCTTCCAGATGTTATGCTAACCCCGCAAGTAACATACTACCGAGTCGCTGAAGGGAAGCAGTTATTAGGGAAGTTTTTATTTTGGTTTTTCCAGTCGCCCTTATTTCAGCACAAACTTCAAATTCTTTCTGCTCAATCAACACGTTCATATATCGGTATCACATTACAAAAAACCTTATTAATCTTAATACCTCATATTGATGAACAAAAAAATATTGCTGAAATTTTGGATACAGTGGATGAAGCGATCGCCCGCACGTCGTCCCTCATTACAAAACTCAAACAAACCAAAGCCGGACTGCTGCAAGACTTGCTCACACGCGGGTTAGATGAGGATGGCAAATTGAGAGATCCAGAAGCGCATCCTGAACAATTTAAAGATTTGGCGCTGGGACGAATTCCACAAAAGTGGACTGTAAAAGAATTTGGTGAATACATTGCACATCTTGATAGCGGTTGGAGTCCTATCTGTGAAGCAGAGCCAGTAGCTAATGGTGAATGGGGAGTACTCAAAACAACTGCTGTTGTATGGAGTGGTTATAATCCTTCAGAAAGCAAAAAATTACCTTCAAATCTTGAACCACGATACTCAGCTGTTGTCGAAACTGATGATATTCTCATAACTCGCAAAGGCCCGCGTGAGCGAGTAGGTGTAGTAGTTCATATTCCATCAACACCTGCTAATCTGATGATGCCAGATACAGTATTTCGAGTACGTCTGAAAGAATCAAGCCCGTTATTACCTGCTTTTATACCACTCACACTTGGTTCTATAGCTGTACAACAAGATTGGAATCGTAAAAAAGTTGGTTTAGCTGAAGCGCAAGTTGATATTAATTATGGAATTGTACGTGAAACAATAATTTATATACCACCAAAATCTGAGCAAAAATACATAATTCAAATTTTAAATACTTATGACACCCGCATCCGCACAGAAGAAGCCTACCTTAACAAGCTCAAACTCCAAAAACAAGGACTAATGCAAGACCTATTAACTGGCAAAGTGCGACTTAATAGCATTAAATAATCTGAATAACAAAGTATTTACCACTCTTGATAACAAAATTAATCCATGTCTACGCCAATTTACCACATTACCCCCATTGATAACTTGCCATCAATTCTAAAATCAGGTGGATTGGCTGCGAATAGTAGGCTAAAAAAAACTGATTATATTGATATTGCTCATGGGCACATCCAAGATAGAAGAGGTCTAACTCGTGTTCCTTGTGGTATGGGTGGATATTTGCATGATTATGTACCATTTTATTTTGCTCCACGCTCTCCCATGCTTTATGCAATTCATAAAGGTAATGTAGAAAAATATAAAGGTGGACAAAATAAAGTAATTTACTTAGTTTCTGAAGTAGAAATTATAGCAAGTAATAAATTAGACTTTGTGTTTACTGATGGTCATGCTGCTGTTGTAGCTTTATCAGAATTTTACGATAAATTAGACGATTTATGTAATATTGATTGGAACATAATGAAAGCAAATTACTGGGCTAACACTGATGAAGATAATGATAGAACACGCCGTAGGCAAGCTGAGTTCTTAGTGCATCAATTCTGCGATTGCTCATTAATCACAGAAATTGGAGTTATAAATAATACAGTCCAGTCACAAGTTCAGCAACTACTACAAAACTTTAATAATCAGACTCTCGTTAAGGTTTACTCTAGTTGGTATTACTAAATTTTTAAACAAAGTAAATTGTACAATTGTACTATAGTGTTCGATTTAAGGGAGATGCTTGAGTTTAAGCAAGGCAATCTATTTGAAGAAAAAGTGGAAGCCCTGGTAAACACAGTAAATTGTGTTGGTGTCATGGGCAAAGGTATCGCCTTGCAATTTAAGCAAGCTTATCCTGAAAATTTCCGCCACTATGAGAAAGCTTGTAAAGATGGTGAAGTACAGCCAGGGCGGATGTTTACTGTAGCAACAGGTAGTCTGTTTAATCCCAGGTATATAATTAACTTTCCCACTAAACGCCACTGGAAAGGGAAGTCAAAAATAGAAGATATTAAGAGCGGACTAGTGGCTCTAGTTGCAGAAGTGCAACAATTAGGTATCACCTCAATTGCTATTCCTCCTCTAGGATGCGGTAACGGTGGCTTGAATTGGTCAGAGGTTAAGCCATTGATAGAATCAGCCTTTGCTCAATTGTCAGATATAGAAATAATTATTTTTGAGCCAGTAGGCGCACCAGCAGCAGAAAAGATGCCTGTTGCGACCAAAAAGCCCAACATGACCCGCGCGCGTGCTTTATTTATCAGCCTGTTGGAACTGTACGGTATTCCAGGTTATGAATTGACCAAGCTGGAAATCCAGAAACTTGCTTATTTTTTACAAGAAGCTGGAGAAACTTTAACACTGCCTTATGTAAAACATAAATATGGCCCCTATGCTAACAATGTCAATCATGCTTTGAAACGCATTGAAGGACATTACATCTACGGCTACGGTGATGGAACCAGCAAAGCCGAAAGTGCTGAAATCTATGTATTGCCTGAAGGCAGAGAAGCAGCACAAGCTTTTTTAGAAATAGAACCAGATGCTCAGAAGCGTTTAGAGCGAGTTAGCAACCTCATATATGGCTTTGAAACGCCTTACGGCATGGAACTGCTAGCAACAGTCCACTGGGTTGCTACCAAAGAATCTAACCCAGCACAAGATAGTGAGCAGGCGATCGCCCTGGTACATGAATGGAGCGATCGTAAGCGTAAGCTATTTAAGCCAGAACATATTCGCAAAGCTTGGCAGCGTTTACATGAGCAAAACTGGCTCAACATTAAAGAGCAAACAACTTCCTGAATATTATTTCAAGAAAGTTACCAATAAAATTCCATGATATAGTTTGGCTTGCCCCTGTATCCTGTATGGCTTTACTATCATTCATTTGACTTAAAGAACAATTAGGTTTCTCACATAAACACTTTTTTCGTTTATGAAGTCTGTAATACTCTTGCTCAAGAGTAATTAATCCTGCATTTTTAAAATCTGATTTCTTCAGACGAAGTTGATACTTTGTATAAAAATGTTTGCTAACTTCTTTACGAATCCATTTATCCAATTCACGTATTTGTTGGATGTCTGTAATACCCATAAAAAATCCCATCCAACTTTTTACTCTTTCTCCTAACACACCACTGCATTCATCACATATTTTCTCACCACGTCCAGTTACTTTTTTATTAATCACATATTTGATAAAAAAGTTAAATCTACGTTTAGAATTTTCACCAGTTTTATAAGATGGCTCTTTATTAATCTTTTCTATAATTCTTTCTTGGAATCTTATAATGTTTCCTGGTTTAACTTTGATATGCTCAAGATTGAATTGAAAGCCAACAAACTCTAGAAAATCTTTAGCTATATCAACATGTTTGGTTTTACTTTCATCAGTATGTAATTCTAGCTTTATATCTTGCAACTTTTGAGCAACTTCTTGATGTACTAGAGGAATTAATTCTTTTTCTTTTAAAAGTATTACAAAATCATCCGCATAACGGACGTATCTCAGAGAATATTTTTTCGATAAATCATTGAGAACCCAACAATCAAATTCATGTAAATATAAATTTGCTAGCATTCCCGAAAGTACACCACCTTGAGGAATACCCTGAGTTCTTATAATTCTTTGATTATTTAGAATAGGCTTATGATGATGAAAACGGTATCTGTATGTTTTGCCACATTGGTTTTTATGTGGAAGTCCACCAGTTTTGATAAACCGTCTTAATAATTTAGTGGCTAGAGTATTTTGACCAAACTTTATCTCTATAATTTCAAAAAGATATTCGTGAGATAGCTTATCGAAAAATTTTACTATATCAGCATCTAAGGCAAATATAAAACCTTGTTTAATATAATAATGAATCAAGCTTGCTGCATAGGGTGCAGACTTTCCCTTTCTATATGCAAAAGATACTTTATCAAGTTTAGATGTAGCTTGAAAATCTTTTTCTATTTCTTTGTAAATAGCATCATACAATACTTTTTGGACAATAACATCGCGTATAGTAGCAATCGATAAAACTCGCTTTCCACCAGATGGCTTGGAAATCTCTATTTCTCGAAAAGTATAAAACTGATATGTACCTTTAAGTAATCTATTTGATAGAAGCTGACAACGTAAATCAAGTTCCTTTTTAAAAGTTGGGTAAGAAATACCATCTACCCCCATCTGCACTTTTGGCTCACCCTGCTGCAAGAAATCCGTTTTTTGTTGTTCGTAAGCTTTAAACGCAGCCTTTAGCTTCTCCGGCTGAAAGTATTCAGTGAGTAAATCGTCCAAGGATCTGGACATATTTTTATTTTGTAGTGATTTAATTATTTGGAAGTGCTTACTGCTAAGGCGGACAGAGAACGCTAGACACTCCCTCAACCTGTCTCCTCTACTATGGTGTAGAGTATAACCAATACCTATTATTTCTAACAGGTATAAAGAAACTCCTGTCAAGGTGGGCCTCTTATATTTCTTCCTTTGCTATAAGTTAGCATAGCTTGGAACAGCTACCCACTTGGGATAAGACGCTTTTAGGCATCCACGGTAGGTTCAAAGACCTAACCTAGCATTATTAGACAGCATATCATCAGTTATTCATCAATTGCTTATAACTAGATTTTTCTATACCAAAAAAACATAAATTAAGTATTATCACCCTAAATAGGAGAGAGTAAATTAATTAAAATCATTCTATAACCCTTGTAAAAATAATTTATGTCCCAACAAACTCCTGAGTATATTCATGTAGAACTGCCTACCATTCAACAACTCACCAGCATGGGTTGGCAGTACATTGAAGGAGATTGGGACAATGCCAAAGTTACCGAACGAGAAAACTTCAAGCAAGTTCTACTGACAGAGCGCCTCAAAGCCGCTGTCAAACGCATCAACCTGGATGACAACGGTAATCCCTGGCTTGATGATCTTCAAGTTCAAGCCGCAGTTAGTCAGTTAGAACGTCTGGGTGCAAATAGATTAATGGAAGCTAACCAAGCCGCCACAGAATTGCTACTCAAAGGCACTACTGTTTTAGGACAAGACGGTAAACAGCATACGGTACATTTTATTGAATTTGACCCTGAACTTTGCGATCGCAACGATTTTCTTGCCATCAATCAATATCGAGTAGACCCGCCTTGGGCAACAGGTAATAGGGGGTTTATAGTCCCAGACATGGTACTACTTGTTAACGGCATTCCTCTAGTAGTGATTGAATGTAAAAGTCCCAATTTAGATAACCCGATAACTGAAGCAATTCAAGACTTATTGAAATATTCCAATCAACGGGGTAGCAGTCAACCAGAAGGCGCAGAAAAATTATTCCACTACAATCTGCTGATGATAGCAGCCTCTAGAGGACGGGCAACAGCCGGAACCATCGGCGCAAATTATGAACATTATGTTGATTGGAAAGATACCATTCCCACCCCCCAAGCGGAAATTGCCGCACAATTAGGTGCTTCTGAATTGAATTCTCGTCAAACCCTCATCGCCGGGATGTTGAAACCAGCTAATCTTATCGGCATCCTGCATAATTTCACCTTATTTAAAACTAGCGGCGGACGCACCATTAAAATAGTTCCCCGTTACCAGCAATATCGCGCAGTATACAAAGCACTGCAACGACTCCAACACAACCAAACCCGCGCCCAACATGGCACAGATGACCAACGCGGTGGAATTATCTGGCATACCCAAGGTTCAGGTAAAAGCCTGACGATGGTTTACTTAATTCGGAAAATTCGCACCATCCCAGAATTACGCCGCTTTAAAATTGTGGTTGTCACCGACCGCAGAGACTTAGAAAAACAACTTGCAGATACCGCCGTCCTCACTGGGGAACCATTACAAAAAGCTAAAAAGGTCAAAAGGCTAGAACAATACTTGCAACAACCAGGCGCTGGCTTAGTCTTCGGGATGATTCAGAAATTTAAAGGCGGCGAAGATTCTGAGGAAGAAGCAGAAATTGAACCAATTCCGAAAAACCTCAATCCTTCCGAAAATATCCTAGTGCTAATTGACGAAGCACACCGTTCTCACGCCAAAACCCTGCACACCAATTTATTAGAAGCCTTACCTAACTGTGTCCGTATCGGCTTTACTGGTACACCCATTGTCAAAGCTGCCAAAAAAACCACGCTGCAAATTTTCGGTTCATTTATCGACGAATACAATATCCGCCAATCCCAAGAAGATAAAGTTACTTTGCCCATTGTCTACGAAGGTTTAGAAGCTAGAGGTACTATTACTCAAGGTGATGACCTCGACCAACTTTTTGAAATTATCTTTGCTGATAAAACTCCAGAAGAACGGGCGCAAATTAAAGCTAAGTATGCGACTAAAACCCAAGTTGGCGAAGCACGAGAACTAATTAAAGCCAAAGCTAAAAGTATGCTGCGTCATTATATTGAGCGCATTTTAGCAGGAGGCTTTAAAGCGCAAGTAGTCGCCTCTACCCGTCTCGCCGCAGTCCGTTACCAAGAGGGATTTGTGGAAGCACAACGGGAAATAGTACAGCAGCTAGAACACCGCGCCCCTATTCTGCAAAGTCTCGATACTGAAGCTTTAGAATCGCTTGATGCCGAAACTCGTTTTTTTGCTCAAGCACTCCCTCATCTTGAAACTATACGCAAGCTAGAATTTGCTGCTGTCATCTCTGGCGATAAAGGAGATTATCCAAGCTGGAAAAAGTGGACAGATAAAAGTCAACAAGAAATTAATATTGAGAAATTTAAAAAGTCTTTAGACCAAGATAGTTTAGCGATTTTAATTGTAAAAAATATGCTTTTAACGGGTTTTGATGCACCGTTAGAACAAGCCCTATATTTAGACAGGTCACTAAAAGAATACGAATTGCTGCAAGCGATCGCTCGTGTTAACCGAGTGTATAATGATAAAAAAACAGAAGGGTTAGTAGTCGATTATTACGGTGTTGATATCGCTGCTGCACTCTCGGTTTACGAGAATATTGATACAGAATCTGCTTTGTTTGATATTCGTGCAGAATTACCAAAATTGCGCGACAGACACCAGCGAGTTATTGCTCTATTCACTAAAAATGGCTGCACAATTGATGATGTAGATGCTTGTGTAGACTTGCTCCTAGATGAAAGGCTCAGAGTTGAATTTAATGACTGCTTCCAAGATTTCCTCAACACTCTCGATACAATACTGCCGCGTTCAGAAGCACGTCAACCCTATAATTTTGTTCGAGATGCCAAACAACTTGGCTTTATTAAAAAAGCTGTTGCTGACCTGTACAGAGATGAAAAACTGAACATCATTAGTGCCAAAGAGAAAGTTAGGGCATTAATAGACCAATATATTGAATCCCAAGGTATTGACCCAAAAGTACCACCAGTTGATATCATGTCACTGGATTTTAAAACCCATGTCCAGCGTCATCGCTCGATTAAAGCACAAGCCGCAGAAATGGAATTCGCTGCTCGTCACCATATCAGCGAAAATTATGAAGAAGACCCAGTTTACTACAAAAATTTAAGTGAAAAGCTAACAGAGATTCTGGAATCCTTAGCTGATAACTGGGAAGAAAAAGTTGAGGCGTTGCGGAAGTATATCGAACAAATTCAAGCTGGTCGTACTACAGATGAGACTGGATTAGATCCCAAAACTCAAATGCCATTTCTCAACATTTTAGGTGAATATTCCCAAAAACAGCTCCCCGAACTTGCTCAAACAACTGTGGAAATTGTCGAACATATCCGGCAAGAAGTACGACGGGTGAATTGGGGTAGCCAAATAGTCCAAGAGGATTTGAGAAGGTGGATAGCAGGTTACTTGGATGAGCGCGATTTAGTGAGTTACGACCAACTAGAAGAAGTTGCGGATAAATTAGTCCAACTAGCTAGGAGAAATCGTGATAGTTTAATGGCATGAAAACTATCACCTTTGGCGACCTGAGCTTTGAAATTCGCCACAGTTCCAAACGCCGTACCGTAGGTATTACCGTTGAACGTGACGGTCAATTAGTCTTAGCTTCTCCCCCAGAAGTGCCAATAGAAACATTAGAAAGAATTGTCAGCGATAAACGCTACTGGATTTACAGTAAACTTTTAAAAAAAGAGTCATTAAATCCACCAGCTAGCGTTAAAGAATACGTATCAGGTGAAGGTTTTTATTATCTAGGACGTAGCTATTGCCTCAAAGTAGTAGATGGAGTTCAACAACAGCCATCTCTGAGACTATATCAAAGCCGCTTTGAGCTACAAAGCCCAGCACAAGCTCAAGGTCGAGAACACTTTATTAAGTGGTATCGGGAACACCTTCAGCCAATTGTAGAACAACAAATTGCCAAACTGATTAAACGAGTTACTACTTCGCCTCGTTCAGTACAAGTACGTGAGTTAGGGAATCGTTGGGGTTCTTGTGGACACAAAGGGGATTTATATTTTCATTGGCGAGTGGCAATGCTACCACGAACGATGATTGAGTATTTGGCAGTTCATGAATTAGTGCATCTAATTGAACCTGATCACAGCACTGCATTTTGGCATAGGGTGGAGCGTATTCTACCAGATTATCTTGAGCGAAAGCAGTGGTTAGCTGAGAATGGGGCAATCTATAACCTTTAGAAAAATAATTAAGAGCGATCGTATTTAGACAAAGTTGAAAGAATGTGTCAAACTTCTACAAATTTTTGATAATTTACCATCTCTGTAAATCTCATAAAACACCTCTGGCAATGTCCATCTATCCACAAAGCTGGAATTTTAAACCTTCCACCGCAGTTAGGACATTCCGAAAGTAAATGTAATTTATGGCGATCGCATCCCTTAGTCGCCTTAAACTGCCATTCAATTTTGTGGCAAGGCGAGTCTGCATAACAAGCAGCACATAATCGAATTGGTTCAAGATTCATCCCTACCCTAGCAGGTGCTAACATCTTCTCTAAGCTATCAGCGTCAACTTCCACCACAGTAGCTAAAGCCTCCAACTGCTGCCGAGAAGCAGGAGGATTAAAGCGAAACTTTTCCTATCGGGCGATCGCACCTCCAAGTCCTGCTGCTTTACCTAACCCAGTAGGGGTTAAATCATTTGCCTGTCGAAAGCGTCCCAAAAAATGACTTAGGCTTTCTCCTTGATATGGTTGAACTCTAAACAGCCAAGGCTTAATATTTTCCACTTCCATCACTTGTACTCAGCAGCTACTTCCTTCAAAGTTTCCAAGTCAATTTTTTGCAGTCCTTTTTTTAAAGCCCGAATTGCAGTCTCTCTCAGAATCATATCCATCAAACCGATATAACCTCCAGTTGCTTCCCCTAACGTCTTCAACATCGTTTTACTCGAAAGGTTGGAAGCAACTGGCAATCTCAGTATTTGTTTCTCCCAAATATCCACCGTTCGCTTAAAATCTTCCCCTGACATCTTTCCAAAACGGTGACAAGACCGAAAACGGTTGTAAACTTGCTCATCCCGCTTAATCACTGCATCTAAGCGGTCAGTTCCTACCAAAATCACTGCTATTTCCAACCTGTCAAAAATATCACGCACTTCCGCAAAAGTTTTCGGCTTAAAGCGGTCAGCTTCATCAATAATCAACATCTCCACGCCGCAACCTTTAAGAACCCGTAGTGTTCTATCTCGAATTTCTGCCACTGTTCCTTTAGTTACTTGATATTTTAAATGCTCCATAATTACCCCAAATAATTCCTTAGCACCGCACTCTTGGGGAATTTGGATATAAGCTACAGGTACAGTTGGGGGTTTTCCTGCAACTTGAGAGGGTTTATTCCTAAGCCTATAGGCATCACAACCCATTGTTTTACCTGTTCTGGACTCACCTACCACACGCCCAGATTGTCTTGATTGGCGCTTTCCTTCCAACCAATCATGGAGAATTTGCACTTGTTCAAGTGGGACAAAACCTTTACGATTTAATCGTTGAATCTCCGCCTGTAATTTTTCACTATTAACGGGAATATCACCCAATTGTTGGGCGACTGCTTGGGCTTCTTTTGAAGTCATTTTCTAAAATCCGTAATCTTCACGCATTTGTTCGTAATCAAAAACTTCCGGCATCTCTGGCTCAGGTTCGCTATCAATAGATACTGCCTCTACTGATGACTCTGGCTCAACAGGTATAAGTTGTTTAGATTTTTTGACCTCAGCCTGTTCTACTTTCTGACGCTCTTTTTTAGTTTTCTTTTGAATTTGGAATGTTTCGCGTTCCCTAACTTCAGCCAAAATTGAGCGATTACTCACAGCCTTACCCGCTTCTCTGACCTTACGACTGATAGCTTTTGCTTCATCTAGAGATAGTTCTTCTGTCTCCAAATCTTGAGCATAAGCACGAGCAATAAATACCTCTTTATCCCCTTCTATGCGATAAACCAAAATCGTTGTGATGTCTCTAGGGTCATATCGCAACACAACACTTTCCCCCGCATAACCCGCTAAGAGTTCACCTCGATACATCAAGTTTTCAAATTGCAGATATCCCCCGCGTTGAATTTGTCGCCGTGTTTGCTTCATTAAGCAAATATCCAAATCCCGCTCGGAAAGTAAATCGGGTGCTGCAATTAAACCAGATTCCCAGCTTTGAAATCTTGTCTGGTCGCCCATTCGAGCATCAAGTCGCTGGTTATAGTTATCAACAATGTAACGCACCAACATTTGCTCTAACTGCCGCAACGTTAAGCAAGCTTCTTTTTCCGCTTCCTCTGGCCGCTCTTGAACGTTTGAACCTGTATATCCTTGTAAAGTTGAGAATAATTCTGTATTTAGAGTTTTAAACGGACGCTCAACACTACAACTGCAAGATGGGCGATCGCGCAAATGACAAACAAATCCTAACTGCACCCCTATTTGCTGTAAATGGTTGGAACGAAAATCTTTACCCCCATCGGTATAAAAGTGTTGCGGCAAACCAGAAGTACCCCATTCTTCGTGAAGTCCATATTCTGAAGCATATTGCTTGGGCAAAATTGCATGACGTAGCGCTAAAGCTACAACAGTCGAACTTGGTGCATCGTGGCCCAAGTTAATTCCCATAATGCAGCGTGAATAGCTATCAATAACCGTTGTTAACCAAGGACGACTTAGAATTTTGCCATGCTGGTCTACTAATAAAACATCAACAAGGGTGTGGTCGCATTGCCAAACTTGGTTACTATGTTCTATTTGCAAGTCTTTTCCATCACGGGTTTTCACTGATAAGCGCGAACCACGCCAACCCGGACTGCGAATACTTTTAGCTTGCTCAATTTTATCTATTAACGGCTGCAAAATTCGGTAAACCGTCATGTGGGAAGGATGCTTAACTCCCAGTTCGTCTGCTCTTGCCTTCACTCTAATAAATACCTGCTGGCGAGTCATCCTTTTACTTCCCTTATTACCCTCCTTATAAGTTTTCAATACAAACTCTTGCCAGTCTTCATCAACTCGATGCTTCCCTTTATCCATCCGTTGATTTTGCGCCAGTCCAGCCAAACCTTCCTGTTCCCATTTATCTACCAGCCGTCGCACTGTACGTACTGACTTACCAAGCTTTTCTGCCGCTTCCTTGAGCTTTTGAGTATATGTAGTGCGATCGCTATTTTCTAAAAGATTTTGAATCACCTCCATTTTCAGCAAAGCTTCATCTGAAAGTTTAGAAACTATAACGTTTGTTTCAGCAAGATCATTATTAACATCTGCGGAGCTTGCCCAAGTCGTAGAGATTGTAGAGAATTCTGCATCTTGCATACAGTGTTTTATCAAAACATAGTTGTATTATACTAATATTTTGACAAATAATTTGTTAATTTATGAAAACTCATGATTTTTCCAGGTTTTTGGGAAGTGACAATTAAATTGTGAAATATCTGGTATTTGACATCTAATTAGTGAATATTGGCTTAGATGGGTATAACTGTCTTAAATAGGAAAAACCCTCACATAATCCTTGCTATGTCAGGGTTTTAGGTATTTAAAATATTTTGACAAGATTTTGTTAAATTGACAAATAATTAGTGAATGTACAATCCTAATTTTCTCTCAGTTTTCTCTCACGGGATAAAACTAATCTATCCTATGAGACAGAATTGCAACGGATAGCTGGAATACAGAAAAATTATATGTCAGATTTATTAATATAATTTTTGGTTATAACTCATTTATAAAACCTGTCTCCGATAATTCCTAAGAACTTGCTAGAAAATTTTTAATATAATTTATACCAAACTTGACTTTTTTACTATTTTGTGCATCAAGTTGGTTTCATAGTGGTGCTGTCTCTGCGTTAGAGTGCTATCACCTATATCTAGAGGTATGTACTTTAGTGTGCAAAAAGTTGCATACCTTACATACTTCAGTATATTTTCATCCAACTTTTTATGCTTGCTAGGGAATCTAAAGGAAACGGGACTCCTAACTTTGTTACTACTGAATAATCTAAAAATTGATGGAAGTAGGTGTTTAAAAGTAACAACAGGCGTATAATCTATTAGCCTTGATTATGATTGTGCGTCTATGCCTGCCAACACAACAGAGTTAGAAAAACGTTTATGGGATGCTGCTGATGAACTGAGGGCAAACTCTAAACTGAAATCCTCAGAATATTCTGTACCTGTACTGGGGTTAATCTTTCTCCGTTATGCTGATTGGAAGTTTACCAAAGCTGAGAAGGAATTAAAAAGCCAGGTTAGCGGTAGAAGAGGAATTAGTAAAGCAGATTTTCAGGCTAAGGGTGTAATGTACTTGCCTGAAAATGCACGTTTTTTTAAGTTACTAGATTTACCAGAGAGTGCGGATTTTGGTAAAGCTATTAACCAAGCGATGAAGGCAATAGAAGATGAAAATAAAGATTTAAATGGTGCTTTACCTAAAAGCTATAATCGCCTCGATAATGAGTTACTGATAGAACTACTCAAAAAGTTTAGCAAGATTGATTTTGATGCTGACTTAGAAGGGGATGCTTTCGGAAAGATTTATGAATACTTCCTTGGTAAGTTTGCCATGAGTGAAGGGCAAAAAGGGGGAGAATTCTTTACACCTATTTCTCTCGTTAAATTAATCGTTGAAATCTTAGAACCATATCATGGGCGTATATATGACCCTGCTTGTGGTTCAGGTGGTATGTTTGTACAAAGTGCAAATTTTATAGAAAGACATAAAAAGAATCCTAGTAAAGAAATTAGTGTTTATGGTCAAGAGAAAGTAGGTGAGACTGTTAACTTATGTCAGATGAACTTAGCAGTACATGGACTTTCAGGAGACATTATAGCGGTTATCAGTCTTGTGAGGTACAGTAGCAGCAGTGAGTAAACCAACCCAGCAAATTCTCTATTGTCACTTCTGCGAATGCCGTATCTAATGCCTGGAGTAAATCAGGGTATGTCCTTGCACCGATGCGACGGAGAATGTTCTTAATCTTGGACCAACAATTCTCAATCGGTGAAAAATCGGGAGAATAGGGGGGGAGATAAATGAGATGAGCGCCAGCAGCGATGAGCAAAGCTTCAAGTTCATCACTTTTATGGATTGAGCAGTTATCCATGATCACCACTGCACCAGGCCAAAGTTTGGGTACGAGCTTTTGGGCGATGAAGGCATCAAAAGTCAAAGCATCGATAGAACCTAAGCCACTCCATTGGGTGAGCAGTCCTTTCAAGCTAATTGCACCAATTACCGAGACATTTTTCCCTTTGCGGTTGGGCTTTTGAGCATAGCCTGAAGGCCAGGCAAGGCGCGGGCACATTTGCGGATGAAGGACAGATTAACTCCCGATTCATCTAAGAAAATCAGCTCTTCGACGGGTATCCCCCTCAAGAGTTTCCAGTACTCAAATCGGGCTAGTTGGACTTCATCACTACCTTTTTTTGTGAGGTGGAGACTTTTTTTTGAGGTTGAGGTGAAGTTTCCAGCGAACCATCCGATTCACCGTAGCTACCCCAATTAAGACCTCTGTTTTCTCGTAAAGTCGTTCCCGCAATTCGCTTAACGTCGCATCGGGCTGTGCTATGACGAGTTGGCGCAGGATTTCTAACTGTTCAGCATTCAACTTTGTTGCTGTCTGCTCAGTCCGCACCTTGGGGCCTATCATCCCCAATTCTCGATGGCGTTTGAGTAAATTTTGCACAAAACTTAAGGTGACACCAAAGTTTTTAGCCAGTTTTCGTTGGGAAATGTCACCGCAGGCATAAGCATCAACTATTTTTTGACGCAAGTCGAGAGAGTAGGCTTTCATCACCACCAATTATCAGTAGAATTGCTCTCTCCTACTGTACTGAAGTAGACTGATAACCGCTATAACCCTCTTCTGTCACTTTCCGAGTATTCTGAATAAAAGGATTAAAAGAAAAAACTCTCTTCAGGTAAGCAGGGCAATGGATGTAGAATTACAAATCCTAAAACATTTGGCAAGAGATGCCCAGCCAACAGTTGCGATCATAGATGAATATTGTGCAGAGTATAAAGACCTGTTCAAAGAAGTAAGAAATTATGAATGCTTCAAATATTTACATTTAGGGATAATTGCACCAATAAAAAGAAAATCATTACCAGAAATAGCCAAAGTAGTAAGTATAAACTCGGCACAGTCATTACATCATTTCATAGCCTATTCAGATTGGTCAGCAAATAAATTAAAGAGCCGAAGATTAGATAAATTAAAGAAAGCATTAAATAGTCAGGCGATAACCGTAGTAATAGATGAAACTGGAGATAGGAAAAAAGGTAAAAAGACAGATTATGTTGCAAGACAATATCTAGGGAGTGTAGGAAAAATAGATAATGGAATAGTATCAGTCAATGCTTATGGAGTTTATGAAAATGTAACATTTCCATTAAGTTTCAAAGTATTTAAACCGAAAGGGACGCTCAAATCAGGAGATAAATATAAAACCAAAATAGAGTTAGCGTCAGAAATTATTACAGAATTAATAAATGAGGGGTTTAATATTGAATTAGTATTAGCCGATAGTTTATATGGTGAAAGTAGCAAATTCATCAAAAAGCTCAATGAATATGAATTAGCTTATGTTGTAGCAATTAGAAGTAATCACGGAGTCTGGCTACCAGCTAATCAGAGCGTTAGAGCTAACAAGTGGTGCAAATTTGAGAGAACATTTAGTAATAAAAAATCCGAAATCAGATATATCCGAGAAATAATTTATGGTAAAAAAGAGCCATAACTTACTGGGAAATAACTACTGATCCAGAAACAATGCCGGATAATTCCACTTCATTTGTCATGACGAATCTTCAAGGAAATCTCAAAAAAACTTTAGGCGATTTATATGGATTAAGAACCTGGGTAGAATATGGGTTTCGACAATGTAAACAGGAACTCGGCTGGACAGATTATCGCTTGACAAATTTTCAACATATAGAGAGATGGTGGGAAATTATTTTTTGTGTTTACACAATGATTAGTCTAAATTCCCCAGCCTTTTTAGCCTTAAATCAATCTCTTCAAATTGAAACTGAGGTGATAGGTACTAGTTATGTTAATTGTGTAGATTTTTCTCATCATCAACAATGGAATCATAATTCTGGATGGAAGAATACTCTTAATAATCTTCGTTTAATTGTCCAACCTCTTTTACTATTTTGGCTGATTTATCCCTGGTTAGATATTTTTCCAAATTCTCATTTATTGCTAGGATTTAATCATTTAATTTGTGCCATGAACCAATTTAAACCCTTTTTTGCTTCTGGATGATTTCACTTATTTACTACTTGCTTATCTCGGAGAGTGACAGAAGAGGGATAAACAGGGTAACACTTATTATGAACTTAACCACGCCAATATAAATATAGGTCAATTTGATTTTGTTATGGCTAATCCACCTTTTAATGTTGACAAGGTGGATAAAGAGAAAATGAAGGGTGATATCCGCTTTAAAGAATTTGGATTACCAAAGGTAGATAATGCTAATTATATCTGGATTCATTTATTCTACAGTGCTTTAAATGAAACAGGTAGAGCAGGGTTTGTTATGGCTAACTCTGGTAGTGATGCTAGAGGCTCTGAATTAGAAATCCGTAAGAAGTTAATACAGTTAGGTGTAGTTGATGTAATGATAGCTGTAGGTTCTAACTTCTTCTATACTGTGACTTTACCCAGAAGTGTTGAATGTTAAGAAAAATCCGATAAAAATAGCCCAAAATATGGTAGTTTTGGGCTAAGGCTTAAAATATATTAGTTTGATTGTGATTATAAATTCATTTCCCAAAATTGTCAAAGATATACTGAAAAGCCTGCCAAAAAACGATTATCCAGTATTGAACAGTCGTCTGTTTTTTGAGTGCTGGCTATCCTATGCCCTGGATAACAGCTTAACAAGTATGCGAGATTTGTTTAACAGATTAAATAACAATTGTTTTGAGGTAGATATTTCTACTTTCTCTAAAGCAAATTTACATCGAAGCCAAAAACCTTTTCAAGAGATTTACCAAAAATTAAATGAATTAGTACAGAAGGAAGTTCAAAAAAAGTTACACAATAAATATGCAATTTGTCCAATAGATTCAACAATTATTACTCTCACAAGTAAATTGTTATGGGTACTAGGTCATCATCAAGTCAAGCTGTTTAGTTCCTTAAATCTCTCCACAGGAAGCCCAGAAGATAACTTCATCAATTTTGGACATGACCATGATTATAAATTTGGTTCCAAAATGATGTCTAGTCTCCCAATAAATGCTGTTGGAGTAATGGATAGGGGTTTTGCTGGATTAAAATTTATCCAAGAATTAGTACAAGAAAACAAATATTTTGTTTTGCGGATAAAAAACAATTGGAAACTAGAATTTGATGGCTCAAATGGATTGGTCAAAGTTGGTGCATCTGATGATGCTCAAGCTTATAGAGTAATTAATTTCTGTGATTTAGAGACAAAAACCGAGTTTCGCTTAGTGACTAATTTACCAGAGTCGGGAGATGCAGCTGTTCATGATGATGAAATTAGGGATATTTATCGATTACGTTGGGGAGTTGAATTGTTGTGGAAGTTTTTAAAGATGCACTTAAAACTTGACAAACTCATTACCAAAAACGTCAATGGTATTACCATACAAATTTACGTGAGCTTGATAGCCTATCTGATTTTACAGCTTTTATCTATTCCCGAACAATGGGGACATACACTATTAGATAAATTCCGCTATCTTCAATCTTGTATGTGTCAGAAAATCAGCTATGTTCATTGGTTTGAGGAGATGATGTTTTGCTGACTAATTTAAGCTTTTGAGACTTAGTGTAACTAATAATGTAAAGTTTTGTATCAGCATTCAACATTTCTGACGTTTTAACTACTTTAGTGTAGACGTGTAGACCTTTTTAAGAAATTAGATGTTCATAAGATGAGATGACATTCAAAAAGCAACTGTATCTCATTGTCATGTCAACTTTTATAGAGAGCGAAGTGAGGGGTGAGGTCTACATCCTACACTAAAAAGCCCCAAAGGCTTGATATACATAGCAGGGTAAGAGCATCTCAATCAGGCTTGACAGAAGGATTCAGAGGAATTTAATGTAGAGTCAAGAAAACAAAAACTGAGAACGCGAATCATATAATCGTTGTCCATAGCCGTGCGCTTCATTTTTTGACGAAGACTACGTTTGTAAGTATGTTCGCGATTAAGGGCATTGAGAGCAATGCGTCGTAAAAGGGCAAAATTACGCGGACTATGGAAAGAGCGAATGCGGCAAGAATCTTCTGCAAAAGTACAATCAAGTGTCCAGTGAGCCTGGTTTTCAATACCCCAATGTTTTCGGATAGCTCGACCTAAAAGTTGAGCGTCACTATGTAAAGAAGTCAGATAAAACTGAATTTCACGAGTAGTTTGATTCCAAAGACGACGCACTCGGACAACCATAACCACACTTTGAAGTCCTGCCCATAGTCGGGGCTGGTAAAGTTCACCAATGGCAGAAACTGGAACAGACCAAACTTGACGGATTTCCGTGCGATAATGTCCTTTCTCAATGCGTTGCTCATAACTGACATCAATACCTTGAAAATCCTGTGCAGAAGCTTGTTCAAACCATTGTTCTACCTGACGGTAGAGAGTCGGGTGATTAGCCTTAAGTGCCAGAACATAATCTGCTTTCTTATCAATAATCTTTTTGGCAATTTCTGTTTGTGTCCCCATTGCATCAATGGTGATGATAGCTCCTGTGATATCTAGTAATTCTAGTAATGCGGGAATAGCAGTAATTTCATTAGATTTATCTTCCACTTTCATCTGTGCCAACACCAAATTTTGTTCGCTTGCCCAAGCACTAATTACGTGCAGTGCTGATTTCCCTTGATTGCGGTCGTAAGAACCCCTAATTGTCTTTCCATCTATGGGGATTATCTCTCCTCCCATCTTTGTCACCAGGGTTTCTATCCATCTTAGAAAACAACGATTCAATTCTTCTGGGTTAATGAACTCAAACACTCGTCGGAAGGTATCAGACGCTCGAAGACTCGCTAACGCTACGCTATCGGAGGGAATTCCATTTGGTAATGCCAAAAATTCTTCTAACCACTGTCGCTTACTTATGCCGTAATTCTCGATATCTTCCCATCCCTGCGCTCCTGTTATGACTGCCAGAATTGCAATTACTAAAATGTCCCTAAGTTGATGTTTTTTGGTTCGCTCTACTCTTGGGTCTTTAATAAGAGCAAAATGCTCCACTAGATTCTGTTGAATACGGACGATATCTGCCACTTCTGCTGGCTTTCGCTGATGAGGAGAATTTTCTAGAGTATCAGCAGATTTAATTTCAAAGCCTTCTGACATCAAATTGACTCCAGGCGATTTTCAATCGAGCAATTGAATTCATCTCATTGATCTTGCTCAGTTGTCAAGTCCATTTTTTACAGAGTCGTTTATGCTGATCTTCTTTGATTTGTCAAGTTCTCTTTATATCAAATTAGATGAGCTTACCCTGGGCGGTTATTTTATCTTGAAAGAATTGACGGTTATTTTATTCTGATTTCATCCTCATGCACATTATAAATAGCTGCCAGTAATTTGATTGACTTCTCATCAGTACATCCTAATTTTTGAGCTATAGCAACTGCTGACTGTAGCGGAATAGCTTGGTTAGTAGACTGTGTAAGTAAATCTAGTGTAGTTTTAGTTGTTTGTCTCCTTTTGTACACAGTGTCATTCATAGCGGGTGAATGTCCTAGTGACATTGCTCTTTTTTCTAACGGTATCCCTGCCATCATCCCGTTAAGATTGGCTAAGTGACGTAAGGCATGGGTTTGAGTAAACCTAGTATCTTTTATCCAATTACACAATTTTTGTCTAGCTGTCTTGGTGTACTTATGACGTATTGATATAGGATTATCAGTTATCAGAGTAACCTGTGGTAACTTACCTGTTTTTATCTGTAGTTCTTCAATCAAATTAGGATGAGTAGGTGGAATGAGTGGTACTGCTAACCTGTATCCTGTTTTTGTGGTAGTACCCAACAAAGTCTCACTACCTACAACTGCGACCATATCTTTGTTGTTAGGGTCGTTCAATGCAGGTATGGTTACACCGTCTTTAGTTTGGAATGAGCTATCAATATTTTTAACTGCAAAAACCTCACTAATTCTGAAGCCATACACTACTTGCATTGAAAATACAAATAGCCAGGATTTACGAGATTCTATGTCATAGCGTTTATCTTCTTCTGGAATATCTAATACTTGTAGTCTCATACTTAAAAAATCATCAAGCGAAATATTTTGTAGGTCATCTCTAAATTTAATTTGTCTTAAATCAATTTTGCTCAAATCATTATATATTGAGGTAGAAACGTTGACTTCTGCTAATTTTTTCATGGCGCGAACGCACATTTTAAAATTTTTAGTACCCCGTTCTTTACTGTCAATTACTACCATGACATCGGAAACATTAACTATTTTTTCTAACGGTAAAGATTTATAAAATCTACCATACCTGTCATACCAACAAGTTTGATGTGATGGATTATTTCTATCTCGCTTCTGTTTTTTGCCGTTGTAACTATTCCAGTAATAATTTTCTACCTGTCTAATTGCTTCTTCAAAAATAATGAGGTCATTCTTGACTACGTTCTTTTCAAGAATTACCTCATCGTACCAAATCCAAAACGCTGATTCACTGCTAAACCGTCCTAATGCTTCACTGACTTGTTTAGCTTTGTCTAATGCTTTAACGATGCCAATCTCTGTAAAGTCGCAGTTACAGGCTTTTGCAGTACGTTTATCACCTAGCTTGAATTGCAATAGTATGTATGTACCAGATGTTTTGACCTCTCGTTTGAGTCCTACACCCTTTGGTGTTTGCTTCTGTATTTCTTTAAAAAGTGCTAATAAGCGTTCATACCCGATTAAGTGATTGCCTAAATTGCTTGCTGTGAAATGGTTAGAAGTATCTCTCATGTTTCTCTCAACCTAATTAGTAGATTGAGAGAAAACCGATAAAAAATACTGGATATAATGAGTTTTAGGAGCCATTGACTAGCTCTTCGCTAGTCCACCAAAAATGTGATAATGCTTTGCGGTCAAAAAAAATTAGCCAATCTTCTTCATTACGCCAAGAATTATTGTCTTTATCTTTTTTAATTTCGTTGAAAACTTTACAAAGAGCATTGAATCTTTTGGAATCATCTACTTGAAACTCTACAAAGCAGTATTTCATTATTTCTCACTTCTTTGTTTCTAAGCAGTGGTTTATTTTATTTATATATGTGCAACTAGAAAAACCATCACAATCATGTCTGTTGCTACTTTACACAAAAAGGTAGTAAAGATACTCAACCTAATTGGCGTAGCTATCTCATCGAAAAGTTGGTGTGTGCAAACAGAAAAACCATCACAATATTTTACGTATAACTGCTGGGTTACAGTCATGATCGATGTATAGTTTCACCGGAGACAGGGCAAGATGTATATTAACTTTTTCATCAGCTCCATTGCTGGAATTGTAATTGTGGTGCTAACAGCTTTTGGCTTACTACAATGGTTGCACATCCCTGCTGGTAACTTTCTTGATTGGGTGATTGGTGGTGCAAGTTTTTGGTGGCTGTTGGTGATTGTTACCGTACCGTGGAATGTACATTTTCAAGCCAAAGAAGTTTTAGCAGAAGCAGCACAATCAACTGAAAAAGGAATTCCAGTCGATCAGAAACAAGTGAAGTATGTCACATTGTTGGCGAAGCGATCGCTCTGGGTTGCCATTGCTTTACACTTATTTTCAGCCGTTGGTCTTTATACCCTTGCTGCCACTGGCATTAGTACGGTGGGATATATAAGCTCTGGTGCAGCTTTGTTATTAACGATTCTGCGTCCAGCTATTCGCGCTTATGAGTATTTATATGCGCGATTAGCGATGATTCGCCAAGAATGGAAGTATCCACGCGAAGATATTTTTGAACTGCGCGATCGCTTCTCGATATTGGAGCAAAAAATTCAGTTGTTGGAAGATCAACTCAACCCAGAACAACCCTATTCCTTACCCGCAACTCAACAACGCTTCGCCGAAGAGACTCGCAGAGATTTAGCTCGGATTGCAGCTAATTTTGAGGAATTACGGGCGACAAATCAAACTGAACATGAGCGTTTGGCAAGAGAAGCACGAACTGCGATCGCGCAACTTTCCACCGACGGGCAATTTCTCGATCATGTCCGCGAAATTATTCGATTTTTTAAAACTGCTTAATTATTACTCTCAGAGACCATTTATAAAGTAAATCTTTAAATGGCTAGACGACGTAGCATAATTCGAGTCATAACGGCATATATGGCAGCTTCACTCATTTCAGTCAGACGTTCATAATCTTTACTCAAACGATGGTATTGGTTAAACCAGCAATCATGTTCTTTCTACTACCCAACGCTTGGGTAAAACTTCAAACTCTTTATTAGTACGGCGCATGACTTCAACATGAGCTTGAATCATCAACCAAACAGCCAGCGCAAACTTATCACCGTCATAGCCTGAGTCAACCCAGATGACTTCAACTTTTTCTAATAACTCTGGTCGCTCCTCCAGCAGTTCCATCAAAGCATACGCTGCAAGCACTCTCTCACCAGCATTACCCTCACTCACAACCACTTTGAGCAATAGTCCTAGGCTATCAACTATTGTTTGCCGTTTTCTTCCCAAAACTCGCGCTTTCCACCATCAAAGCCGTACACATCCCCCTTTTTTCAGTCGTTTTTACCGACTGACTATCTGCCGCGATCGCTGTTGGTTGTGTTGACCTACCTAGTTTCTCCCTTAGTTTGTCACGTAGTGTATGGTTTAATTCTTCCCAAATACCGTATTTTTGCCATTTGCGATAATAGCTGTAAACCGTTGAACTTGGTGGAAAGTCTCCTGGTAGCATGTCCCATTGACATCCCGTTTTCAACTGATAGTATATTGCGTTGCATACTTCTCTCATATCAGTAGTCCTTGGATGTCCCCCAGATTTAGCTGGTGGGATTAAGGGAGCTAGAATAGCCCATTCTGAGTCACTCAGGTCGGTAGAATAAACCTTTCGAGTCATTGAACGCTACGTAAATGCACTGTCTCAAAAGTATCTTATCGTTATCATTTCATTTGATTAGTCCCCTTTAGATTTACTTTATAAATAGCCTCTCATAGCTAACCAAATTTTAAATTTTGGATCGTGCTATATAAATATTCATCATCCAAAATTTAAAAAGTTTCTTCAAAGAGGGTTAATGAGGCTCTACAAACAGCAAGAGAAGTTTGACATAACAAAAATGTTACTTATTTAGTATATAAAGATACTATGGTTTTCCATAGCAAGGAAGAAAACCAAATATGTTATAACTTTGTACGGATGATGTTTGGTGAAGCTCACATAACTTCAGGAGTACTTACGGTGAATCAGATACAACTGACTTTAACTATTGGTTATCTGTTAATGACATGTTATTTTTTAATCAATTGGTTAATATTTGCTTTACGTCATCCTGCTTCCACTCCAGAAGATAAATTTTTATCGGTTGTGATGTTTGTGGTAACAACTATCTTCTGGCCCCTGATGATTCCGATGTCTTGTTTAGAAATATTTCAAAAAAAGCAAATAGACTTTAATAAAATGATTCCTGTTCTCTTAGCAATATTTATATTTAGTATTTCATATTATTTGACCGAATAATTCATAATTTCTGATCACAAATTGCATAGATATAAAGAGAAGCCGGAGGATTGACTTGTGACCCTCCGGCTTCTTTATGCAATACATTACTTTAACTTCTTAGGCAGTCTACTTATTCAATTGAAAATTTCCTAACGTCGTCTGCTGCCAAAACCACTTGAGCGACGGGGTGCTGTACTACGTCCACTACCAAAACCACTGCCAGAATTGCGTCTGGTAGTGCTGGAATTACCAGAGGGTCGCAACGTACTACCACCAAAACCAGAACCAGAAGGACGGTTATTACCTGTAGTGCTACGCGGTGTATTGCGTATATTTGTATTTCCAGGATATGACCTTCTAATCGTCCCTGTATTGCGGAATGCAGTCCGGTTTGTCACGGCTGCGGGTGGTGCATTATAGCGACTTTGGTAGTTTTGGACTGCTTGGCCATAGCTTCCACCATATCCACCGAAGCCACTTAATCCTTGTCCTGGGTAATAGGCAGGGGGTACATAATACTGGGGTCTAAACAACATACTACCAATTGCCTGTCCCGCCAAGCTACCAGCCACAGACCCAGCAAATGGTGCCCAGAAGCTATTTTCTCGACGGACTACAACCGTCTCTTGTTGTCCTGTTTGGGGATTGGTTTTATTCTCGGTAACGTTATGGACGTAATCTATTTTAAAGTCTTCCGTTAGATATAAAATCGGTTGTCCTTTTTCTACCTTCAGATAGGTCTTCTTACCCTGCTTAATTTCATCATCAGTTAAGCGTGCCATTTGCAAATTTTCGGTTGCAAAGGTTGGGGGATTATTGTTAAGTAAAAACAAGCTATACTCACCAGTTGCATCGTCATAAGTAGCTTGCTGTATTTTATACTCCCCATCACTTAGCTTTGTGTTAGTAGAGCTTTGGCTAACGTTCTTAGCGGAAGGAGTAGTTTCGTTTCCCCCACCACAACCGACAGTTGTGACACACAAACTCAGAGCTAAAAAAACGGCTGTAAATTTACGTACTATGGTCATGATCATTGGATTATTGTCCTATCTCTGAGCTTAACAATTTCTCGATGTCAGTAGTAAGTACGGACTACCCAACACATTATAAAGGAATCAATTCTGGGTAATATTGCAACAGTTGGTCGCTAGTGAGTTCATCGCCTAACTGTGCTGGAGAGAAATGCACTTGGATTGCCTTTAATCTATGTTTATAATGCAAATTTATCAATGCTTTCAATCCTTCCTTGAGCGCCTGAACGTTAGAAAGATCGGTTTCTAACTCTGGTACTTCTCCTTCATAAGCTACTGTAATCATTACAATGACGTTGCGAGTTACAGGTATAGATAAAGGTTCATTCAATCCAGAGTCAGAACTATAATCTGGTTCACTGAGATATCTTTCGGCAGAGTCAGTAAATAATTCATTAACATAATCTCCCGCCTCGCCTTCAGTCCAAAGTACGTCGCCTTCGTTGGCAGCAGAAAGCCAATATTCATCGTATTGTAGAAGAGTTTGGCTAATTTCCACCAATCCTTCTCCCAAAACTTCTAAGTCGCCATCGGCATCGATCGCATCTCGCCCAGCACTATTTAATACTCCCAAAATTGGCGCTACCTCGCCTCCCCCCAAGTGCAGAAATAGGCGAAAGACTACATAGCGAGTTCGACCGATCATTTTATTAAAGAGATTGCTCATTTTTTCCTCCATTTTTTTATTTGTCATTAGTCATTTGTCATCTGTCATTTGTCTAATAACTAATTCTCATTCCCCATTACCCATTCCCCATTACCCATTCCCCATTTCTAATGACTAATATAATGAAATCCTTTGACAAAATCTATTAACATACTTAACGAAGGTAATATGTATTTTGTTGCTTCATTAGATATATCATCATAAGTTGAAGCATTAAGAGCAGAGCGATTAATAAATCTTTTCCCAAAGTTGGGATGGTCATGGACAATCAATGTGTGGGCGCTAGAATTCGTTAAAACTATTTGAGTTGGGGCTTTACAAAAATTTAACTTTGTGGCTACTTCAATATTTTTTTTCGTGTGTTTAATTGTTGCCGCCTGACTCATAGCTTGCTCTAGAAGAATATTTAATTGTTTCACAATCAAGGGCAATTTTGGCAATTTTAAATCTTGATTTGCAACAATTTCACTATTAATCATTTCCACGACACTGGAAATATTCTTTTGAGTAGATGCCGCATTTAGAAAGGGAAGAATCACAATGTAAGCAGTGGAAAATAATGCTTCGTCGCTATCTACATAAAATGTGAAAACTGTTCGACGACGACCACTTTCGATGCTTGGCGGTTGTTTTAGTACGCGATATTCCTGAGCAATTTGATAGTAAGCGCCTGCGATCGCAAAATTGGCTTCGTGTTCTAAGGCTGCATCAACAATAATGCGGATTGTGGGCGGTGTTTCGTTAAAAAAGTCTCGTGAGTCTTCGGAATGGAACTTTTGAATAATGGAGCGATCGCCAGCTGGACTAAGATCAACCCATTCACAAATCATACCTTCGGTTTTTAAACCAAACCTGGATGTGGCGTAAAGCTTGGCCCCAGTTAATGTTGCTCCAGTTAAGTCAGCACCAATCCATTCCGCCCTAATTAATTTTGCCTGAGTTAAATCGGCGTGGATAAAAATTGTATTCGTTAAATTCGCATTGGTTAAATCTGCGCCAATTAAAGTAGCCCCGCTCAATTTTGCGCCGCTCAAATCTGCCCACCGGAGGTTCGCCCCGCTCAAATCTGCCCACCGGAGGTTCGCCCCGCTCAAATCTGCTCCGCTCAAGTTGGCATGGCTAAGATTTGCTTGTCTGAGTTCAGTATCTCGCAAATTTGCACCACTCAGATCGCAACGACTGAGGTCACTAGCATTTAAGTTAGCCATCTCTAAATTTGCTCCCGTCATGGAAGCGCCTCTCAAGACACTCTCACTCAAGTTAGCGTGGCGGAGATTCGCTTGGCGGAGTGTCGCCTCTCGTAAATCAGCACTAGTGAGGTCAGCCTCCGACAGATCAGCACGACTGAGGTCAGCGCGAATTAACTCAGCGCGAATCAATAAGGCTGCTTTAAGTTGAGCGCGACTGAGATCGGCTCGAATCAAATTAGCAACGTTGAGACTAGCGTTATTTAAGATGGCGTTGGATAGATTCACGCCACTGAGTCTGGCTACATTCAGCTTGGCATTGCTCAAGTTAGCTTCGCTCAGATTTGCGCCACTGAGGTTAACTATACTTAAATTAGCATCGCTAAGATTCACGCCACTGAGTTTGACCCCACTTAGATTAGCTTCTGCTAGGTCAATACCACTAAAGTTTAAGACTCCTGCTGCGTACTTTTCTAGTAATTCCTCTACAGTCATCGATGCTACCCCTTGGATGCCAACTTTAATAGTTGGTAAAGTCATAAAAACGGAATGTCAAAATTAAAAATGAATATTGGGATTTTAGGGTTGGGATTGATCGGCGGATCTTTGGGTTTTGATTTGCGATCGCAAGGACATCATATCTTAGGAGTCAGTCGCCGTGAATCTACCTGTCAAAAGGCAGTTGCTATCGGCAGTGTTGATGAAGCATCAGTTGATCTGAGTCTGTTAGCAGCCGCAGAGGTTGTATTTATTTGTACACCTCTAGCGCTTATTGTGCCCCAATTGGAGCAAATGATCGCTCATTTGTCTACAGCTACCATCGTGACTGACGTGGGTTCAGCAAAAGCACAGATAGTCAAAGCGATTTCTTCCCTTTGGGATAATTTTATCGGCGGTCATCCAATGGCGGGAAGAACAGATAGTGGCATAGAAGCTGCACAACGGAATTTATTTGTTGATAAACCTTATGTATTAACACCGATAGCTACAACGCCAACTAATGCAATTGCGGTTGTAGAAGAAATTGTGCGATCGCTAGGAGCTAATATCTACTATTGTCAACCAGAGCAACATGACCGTGCGGTTAGTTGGATTTCCCATTTACCTGTAATGGTGAGTTCCTCATTGATTGCAGCTTGTTTGAGTGAAACTGACCCCGATGTTTTGGAACTAGCCCAAAAGTTAGCTAGTTCAGGTTTTCGGGATACCAGCCGTGTAGGTGGTGGGAATCCAGAGTTGGGAGTGATGATGGCGCGGTATAATCGTCAAGCATTGCTGCGATCGTTGCAACAGTATCGTCACAATCTCGATGAATTAACTAACTTAATTGAGCAAGAAAATTGGACTGTTTTAGAGCAAAAGTTGAAATCAACAGGTAAGGCACGACCTGATTTTGTTGATTAGAATTCAGGGATCAGGAGTCAGAATGGGCTAAACCTTAGCTATCCGCTAACAGAAGTCAGAATGGACTCAACCTAGCTATTCGCTAACAGGAGTCGGAGATTTAGACCCGTGACTGAATTGTTGCACCACCAATTTTTCTTGTTTTGTGGGGTGCAAAAATGCCGATTATTCATCCGTTTTTTCGCTCAGAATTCAGAATGAATTCTGACTCCTGACTCCTGAATTCTGTTCGATAAAATATTTAAAAAAATGCTACCTAACGGTTTGACAGTCACCAAACCAATGTACTATACAGATAAATTTACAAAAATCAACAATGGTAGAACGTCCAATCAAAAAATCGGAACGTCAGTCCCAAGCAAATACTGACAACAATTCCGAAAATAAGGATTCTATAACTCCTATTGAATCCAACCCCAAAAGCTCAAAACCGAGCCGTAACCGCTCCTCTGACAAAGGAAAAAAAGCATCTTACGGAGATGAAAACAGGCAGCAGGGGAATCCTGCCCTAGCGCGTGGACCAAAACCCGTTAAACCTCCAGTTAAAGTCCAAACAGAAGAACTTGAAACCGAATCGGAAACTATCTCTGAGGAGTCTCAAGACTAACATTACTCCTGCGTGTGATGTGGGAGGTTTTAACTCGTCGTTATAGAACCCATTTGACATCTTATGAGGTTTTCGATCTTCCCAAGATCACCATCCTACTAGACCACGGGTATCACCCAGAATATTTGACTCAGGAGTTAGAGCAGATTTACCCGGAGATCATGACCAAAATCCAGTTTCAACTTTCTACGAAACCCTCAAAACAAGAGAAAGCTGCACAAGAAAAATGTGGATTTGTTCCGGCAGTAGCCTTTCGGGGTGATCGAGCGCTCCAATGCTTGGATGGAGCGTTGTAAAATTCTGGTTAAGAACTTTGAACGAACCCTGACTGGTGCCACTACCAAACTCAACCTCTGCTTCATCAGGCTAATGATTAAGAGGCTTGCAGACCCTTCCTAAGATGTCAAATGGTTTCTATAAAGACATCCGCTTATTTCGATTTGACGATCAAACCGAACAGGTTTACATCCTGGCTGGAGATGAAGTTCAAATTATTGTTTATCCCAATGGCGAATGGGAGTTTGTCAATGAACCCGAATTATGAGCAAATGAGTTTTACAGAGTTGAGAGCTTATATCGTGGAAAACCGCGAAGATATAGAAGCTATACGTTTTCTGATGAGCAAACGCGATCCTAACTCTCCAAAGTATCCTATGCCTGTTACTGAAGCTGATATGCAAGCCCAGATGGAAATCATCAGGCTAAGATTAACGGAGAGCTTTAAGATTATTGTCCAACTTCAGTAAGCAAGAATCGGGTGAGTGTTATTTACCCACCTTAAAAACTATCTGGATCAATATTCAATTCTCGAAGTTTAGCAGCTAATCTTTGCGCTTTCTCTTCTGCGGCTTGTCGTGCGGTTGCTTCCTCTTCATGAGTTAGGAGCGTTTCACCAGTCGCTGGATTGTAAAAATGCAGTTTTCCTGCTTCTAGGCGTAACTCTAACCCCAAAACTTCACTGGGTAGAGATACTGTACCATCTGGCAGGGTATTGGCTGCCACTGGGAAATAATTCCCATCGATTAAGTGTAAACCCTGGAGTTGGGGATTGAGATAATCGCCTGTGGGGTCATATTGGAAATATTCACGTACTCCCAGAAAGGCGTAAATTCCTTTCTTTGCACCTTGGTCTTTGCTGCGGGTGGTTTTTGAGGTAATCTCTAGAACAAAATCTGGGGTTTGATTATTTTCTTCCCAGGTTTTATAAGAGCGTCTGTCACGGTTTTCTACTCCAAACACCACAAATACATCTGGTGCGACAACTGATTCTGGATAACCTTTTTCGTAGTAAATAAATAGATTACCAGCAACGTATACATCTGGGTGATTTCGGAAATAAATTTCCAGCACAGTGGTAGCGTATACGAGACACTTACGCTGTAAATCACCTTCAGCCATTGGCTTACCATCCTCATCTGGGTACTCAATCGGCGTAACGGGGATGTACTCTACTGAGGCTGTCATGGGCAAATCCCTCAACTCAACTAGGGCTAGATTCAATAATATCGCTCAAAATGCGATCGCCATGACTTGGGGGCTGTGAAATCACCAAAAATTCCAAATTACAGTCGCTTTCATTGAGCATCTGATGAGGAACATGAGGCGGAATTTCTACACATTCATGTTGAGAAAGTACTTGATGGGAACCATCAATTTCTAAGGTTGCCTTTCCAGATAAGATAAAGAAAAACTGGTGCGAGCGCTGGTGATAGTGTCTGACTTCTGAGGTTCCTGGCAGCATAAGTTCTTGAATCACGCTCAATGGTTGCTTAACAAGATGCCAGCCATGACAGTTATTACTCCACAGATAATGCTCGGCAGTTTGTTTGTTAATCATTTGCTGTGCGTTTCAAGTTTTGGGTATCAAAAAGTCTGTCATCTATTACAAGTAAATGCAGCCATTTGTCTATAACTACATCATCTAGTAAATTATCCATTTCATCGCTCATTTCTTGAGTATAAGGAATTAGCTCAGAAAGGTTCTGCATAGCATCTTTCATCAAAAGTTAAGGAAAAGGCTCATCATAATACCCTCATCTTCATCAACATTATTGATTTATTTTTGCTTTGAACTGAGCGTAAAACTCTTTGGGAGCCTCATCGAAATACTTAAATAGAGCAGGGCAAAGCCATCCTTCCCGATCTAAATCTGCACTGTAATACCAGTTACCTCCATATTCTTCACGCCGCCAGTCAAACTTGATCTGATAGCCAGGAAAGGGAGATGCAGAAAATACCAAACTGAACCCTGACTCTGCATCTGGAATCTGTGTCACCATTATTTCGATAATTTCGTCTGCCCCTGCCACGAAAGGTTCTCTAACTAGACCTACATTTCCATCGTCAAACACCCACATCTCGCCGAACTTATAGGGATGAATAACCATGATTGAGTTCATAAAGTTTACTAGCAGTTAATAGCCTTTCATTTTAATAATGATATAAATACATTGGTAGGCGTACAGCAATTTCTATAAGTCCCAAATTTCTAAGTTTCGTGTAATTAACGTTAAAAAAGACAGGCAATATGCCTGTCCTAAAAATAATGATTTAGCAAAGAATTTAGAAATTCATTTCAGCAGCTTGAACTTTCTCAACCTGCTTCTTCTTCAGCACAAGCATAACTTGAGCCAACATTACAAGAGCGGTGAACGCAATCATCCATTTGACTCTAGAGGCATCTTGCAGTACGATTTCTGCATCTATTTGACCAAATCCACCAACGTTGGGGTTGCTGGTCAAAGCATCGCCAGTCTTAACTGCTTGCCCTTCGGAAACAATCAGGTCTGGCCCTAAAGGAACTGTATCAACGACAACATCACCAGATTCAGGTTGGATGTTAACTAAGTATTTGACGTTACCATCTCCATCTTCCTCTTTAGCAATCTTGGTAATTGTGCCAGTAGCAGAAGCGTTGTAAACACCATTGTTACTTTTTTCGCCAGTTGGATAAACTTGTCCGCGTCCCCGATTACCACCTACGTGAACTGAATATTTACCGAAGTGGATGTTTTTGTCGGTTGCGGGGTTGGGAGAAAGAACTGGGAAGATGATTTCCTGATACTGTTCACCAGGTAAAGGGCCGACGATGACGATATTTTCTTTGTCTTCGCTGTAGGGTTGGAAGGCAGTGTCGCCAATTTCTTCTTTAAGTTCCTCAGAAATCCGGTCTTCGGGAGCAATCTTAAAGCCTTCAGGTAGCATCAGTACAGCACCGACGTTCAAGCCAACCTTAGAACCATCGGCACCAACCTGCTGGGCGCTCAGATCGTAAGGGATTTTCACCACAGCTTTAAATACAGTGTCAGGTAGCACTGATTGGGGAACTTCCACTTCTGTTGGCTTGGCGGCTAGGTGACAGTTGGCACAAACAATCCGCCCGGTTGGTTCGCGGGGGGTTTCGGGATAGGTTTGCTGTGCCCAAAAAGGATAGGCGGCAGCTGATTGGGGAAGGGCTAGATCGCTGGTGAAGTAAAATGTCACAGTGGCGATCGCTATGAGCAATGTTTTTACGATCGCTCTAGCACTGCGAGTTAACCTCGCTGTTCGGAAAACATTTCTCATCTCTAATAAGGGCAACGATTGAATTTGTCATTAGTCATTGGTCATTAGTCATTAGTCATTAAGCCCTGAACAAAGGACGAATGACTAAGAACTAAGGACAAAATTATTAACTCCACCAAGGTGCATCACCGGTGCGGAAGTCGGTTTCAGTCCAAGGGGTCAAAACGATTTTGTCGTCGCTTACATTGGTATGGGCTAAAGCCAAAGACAGTGGTGCTGGGCCCCGAACAACCTTACCAGTTTCGTCATACTGGGAACCATGACAAGGACATTTAAATTTGTTCTCAGCAACGTTCCAGGGGACGACACAACCTAAGTGGGTGCAGATGGCGTTAATGCCATAATCTTTGATCGCCTCTTTGCTGTCTACCACAATATAGGTAGGATCTCCCTTAAGTCCTTGGACTAGGTTGCGATCGCCTGCATTCCGGTTTTCTAGAAATTTGGTGACGCTAACATTGTTACCTAACTCATCTTTTGCCGTTGTACCGCCACCAGCACCACCAGCAGCCGGTGGAATAAAGTAGTTGACAACGGGATACAATGCACCCAGAGCTACTCCAGTGACAGTCCCAAAAGTGAGCAGATTCATGAACTGACGACGACCCATATCGGGCACGTCTGCTGATTCAGAAAATTGAGCCATAATCTACGCGCTCTTTGTGTATTTTGTTAAGCATTTTGACAAAAGTACTGTACTTGAGGAACTCTTGTCTAAGTCGAAATGCTAGCGCTCACAACGATGCCATACTTCTTTGTTCCAAGATATAAAAAGCATCTTTTCTGTTAGCATTACATTTCTTTATATCCTTATCATACTGGAGTCACGGAACTTAACATCATAACTAAATGTAAAATCTGATTGAGAAAAGCTATGACAGGACAGGAATTACGTCAGATGTTGCTTGATAAGTGGGGATATTCTTATGATGTCCAGTTCCGGCGGGCACAGGGAAAGATATTTTTGCAAGTAATGTGGAAATATCTGGAGCAAGCTTCTTTTCCCTTGAGTGAGGCGGAATACCAAGAGCATCTTGACAGCATTGCTAATTATCTTCATGCCTTGGGAGGGTCAACGCAAGTACAAACATTTATTGCCCAAACACGCGATCGCCCCCGCCTCGGTAAAGCTGTTAGCATCCCTCTTGATTTGGGTGAGCGCTCTTCAGAATGGATATTATGACCCGTTATTGCATTAACATTAATAATTTCCTGAGTAATCACAGTGTTTTTTATACAAAAAATACCATAATGTCCTACAAAACTCTTTTGCCTACAGCTACATCCTACATTCCGCAGGTAAGAGAGGAGATCAATGGTATTTTTGATGAATGACACCATCAGTATCAGAAATAAGAGTACAAGATATTGACCACTGTGGGATAGTGGCAGGGATTATTGATCAAATGTGTTTGGTAGAGCAAATCAACCAAATACTGGGAACACATCACCAAGAAATAGTCAGTTCAGGTCAAGCAGTCAAAGCAATGATTCTCAATGGCTTGGGTTTAGTAAGTGCGCCACTATACCTATTTGAGAAGTTCTTTGTAGGCAAAGCCACAGAGCATTTACTAGGGGAAGGTATAAGTCCAGAACACTTGAATGATGACCGCTTGGGCAGAGTCTTGGACAAACTGTATGAAGCGGGATTAACACAAGTATTTGTGACAGTAGCACTGGCAGCAGCCAAGAAGTTTGGGGTGGAAAAGGACAGTTTACACTTGGATTCAAGTTCGTTTCATGTGCATGGAGAATATACCAACAACTCAACAGAAGGTTCAGGCAAGCCAGGAGAGATAACAATCACAAAAGGATACTCAAGAGATCATCGACCAGACCTGAAACAGTTTATTGTAGACCTGATGTGCAGTGGAGACGGGGATATTCCTCTATATCTAAATCTAAGAGTGGCAGATGGGAATGAAGCCGACTCAGCCGTGTTTGCTCAAATCTTGAAAGAATTTCGTCACCAATGGGAAATAGATGCTTTGTTTGTAGCGGATGCAGCACTCTACACCGAAGGCAATCTTAAACAAATGGATTCTTTGCGATGGCTATCACGAGTTCCAGCCACACTGACTACTGCCCAATTACTCTTGGAGAAAATGAGTCAGGAAGCTTTTGTGGATAGCATAGTCACAGGCTACCGAATAGCAGAGTGTTGCTGCGATTATGGTGGAGTCAAACAGCGTTGGCTAGTGGTGGAAAGTGAAGCTCGTGCCGCAGCAGATTTAAAGCAACTGGAAAAACGTCTGACTAAGCACCTCCAACAAGCACAATCTCAACTGCGACAGTTGTCACAACAAGAATTTGCTTGTGCCGCAGACGCGATACAGGCTTCAGGGCGTTTTGAGGCTCAGCAACGCTTTCATGAACTTGCTGAACTAGAAATTATCGAACACAAACGCCATGCCAAATCAGGCAGACCACGTAAAGATGCTCAACCACAACAGTGTTACTATCAAATTCGTGCGACTGTTGTACCTAACGAGCTAGCAATTGCCACTGAAAAACAACGAGCCGGACGTTTTATTTTGGCTACCAATGTTCTTGATGCTCAACAATTGAGCAATGATGACTTACTCAAGCAGTACAAAGCCCAGCAATCTACTGAGCGTGGTTTTCGTTTTCTCAAAGACCCTTTATTTTTTACCAGCAGTGTTTTTCTCAACTCGAAAGAACGTGTTGCTGCTTTAGCAATGGTCATGGGTCTATGCTTGTTAGTTTACACTTTGGGACAACGGGCGTTACGCCAAGCTCTAGCTCAAGCAAAACAAACCATCAACAATCAATTGGGTAAACCAACTGCCTCTCCTACGATGCGGTGGGTGTTTCAATGTTTCATGTCGATTCATCTGGTAACGATCGCTGGCTTTCAACACATTACCAATCTTACTGACGAACGACGATGGATTCTCCAATTTCTTGGTGCGCCTTGCCGAAAATATTATCTTCTCACCTGATATACCTGCGGAATGTGGGTCAAAAACCTCTCGTGCTGAACAATCTTCAGCAGATTCACCGACTTCAGGACAACCGCCAGGTAGCCCCCAAAGTTTGAAATCACTCCGCTTTTGCAATAAAACGCGCCCCAAGTTATCCTCAATAATCACACGTGCGCCAAATAATAGAAGTAAGCGATCGCCTACAACTTGTCGTAATTTGCCGAGATAAGAGTCTGACCAATTTGCCATAATCTGAGAGAAAGTTTATAAAGAAAACCTAAAGGTAGCAAATAGCATCTAAATTTACTTCAGTGTTTATATATCTGGATAATAAGAAAAATAGTCGGTAATGTTTGCGATCACTGTCTTCAGTACCAACCAATCAAGCATAGTAGTTACTATATGAACTTCTGCCTATTTATCATTGATATTCAAAATGGATTTATCACTCAAAATACAAGCCATATTCCACAAAGGGTTAAATCCTTATTAGAGCAAAATATCTTTGAACACGTCATCTTCACGAAATTTATAAATATGCCAGACAGTCCTTATGTCAAATATCTAAATTGGCATAATCTCATATCACCATTTGAGCAAAAAATTGTGGATAAGATTGAACCATTTGCTCAACTAACTTTTGATAAAACTATATACACTGCTTGTAACGAAGAGACACTTAATTTCCTAAACAGCAATAATATCCAAAAAGTATTTATTTGTGGTTTGGATACTGATTCTTGTGTTTTAAAAACTGCAATTGATTTTTTTGAGAACAATTTTAACCCTTATATTTTAGAATATTACTCAGCATCAACAGGAGGTGATAAAATTCACCAAGCAGGTATTTTAGTATTAAGTCAGATGATTGGGGTAAATAATATTGTAACTGAACCTCTAGATAGGCAGAATCTAAATAAATACTTATAGTTAGTATAATAAATCTGTCTAATTTCTGAACAGGATTTTAGATAAAGCTAGCTCTTTAGTCTCAGTAGATTTTCAAAAACCAAAAAATCAAATTGGAATTTTATGGTTTCAACTCATATTCCGCAGGTACGATCTTTATAAAGAAAATCTAAAGGTAGCAAATAGCGATCGCCTGAAAACAGGATAATCAGCTGAACTGTCAAATCCTTCCCATTCAACCTAGAACTATGGCATCCATACCTAAAATCCTCGCCTTTGCCGGCAGCACACGGATTGATTCTTACAACAAAAAATTGGTACAAATTGCGGCGGCTGGTGCTAAGTCCGCAGGTGCAGAAGTGACTTATCTAGACCTCCGCGATTTGCCCCTACCTCTGTATGATGAAGATTTAGAAGCTCAAGAAGGACTACCTACCAACGCCCGCACTTTAAAGGACTTGATGATTTCTCATCAAGGATTGCTGATTGCTTCGCCGGAATATAACAGTTCACTCACAGCAGTTTTGAAGAACGCCATTGACTGGGCATCCCGTCCAGCCCCAAATGAAGCGCCATTGGCTGCTTTTGCAGGTAAAGTTGCTACTATTATGAGCGCTTCTCCAGGCGCTCTTGGTGGTTTGCGGGGATTGGTTCACCTGCGGTCTATTTTGGGAAACATCAAAGTTTTGGTACTACCCGATCAAATAGCAGTAACCAAAGCTTACGAAGCCTTTAATGCCGATGGCACTTTAAAAGATCCGAAACAGCAAGAATCTATTGAAAAGTTAGGCGAGGGCTTAACAAAAATATTGCTGAAGCTCAATTAAGTTAAGTTATTCAATTTGATAGTAAATAACGAATACTATCATCAATACAAAGATACCATACAGCTTTTTCATGAACTCGCTGCTAATAAACGGCTGATTTGCAAACAATGCCCCGAAGAAGTTACCTACGATTAAACCAACTGCAATAATCAGGGCATATTTGATATTAAGATTACCGTTGCGATGGTAAACTAGGGCTGCTAAAATCCCAATTGGCAAAATTTGAGCAGCCACAGAAGTCCCTGTAGCTAATTTCTGATCCAAACCAATTACTAATACCATTGCCGGAATCATAATTGCGCCGCCACCGATACCAAACATCCCGCCAGCAACGCCAGAAACTAAACCGATTAACAACAGTTGGATAAAGATATTAGACATAAAAAATAGTCACTAAATTGGAAATTATAAATAAATATAGTTCAGTTAAGCATTTTTTCTTCTCTTCCTTATCTTCCTTTGTGTCCTTCTCTGACGAGACGCTGTGCGAATGCATCCTTTACGGTAGCCTGCGGCAAGCCGTACCCCTACGGGGAAGCAAGCTACGCGTAGCGTCTCGTAGAGAAGCGTCTACGTTAAAAAAATTGACTTTGACAAAGAGTTTTGCGTTAAATGAACCTATTGAATTATAAAATAATTTTGCAAGAAAACATTGATTTGGGTAACATTCCATGCACACCTTTATGAGGACTATTCACAACTTGAGTGATGTGAAAATTCACAGCTAAACTACACAATATATAAGCATCTTCTGGCGATAAATTTGCAAAGCGTTCCAGAAAATCAATCATGTTTTTTAAAGCCAATTCTAAAGCTTCATCTAAGGTTTGAGCAAACCCCATTGTGATGATATGAGTTGGAGTTTCGGCGATTGGTGTTGTTAGGTGTAAATCTTTGCGAAGTTTGAGGGTAATTCTACCGTTCATAGAGGTTTCAATGGCGGTGACATTTACTTCACCATCTCCTTGTGCAGAATGCCCATCACCAATAGAAAATAATGCACCTGGTACGAAAATCGGCAAAAATAAACGAGAACCAGCTTGTAATTCTCGATTGTCGATATTACCGCCGTAAGAACCTGGTGGGACAGAAGTTCGAGAGGTTTCTGAGGTAGCGACACCAAGAATCCCAAAAAACGGTTTGAGGGGAATTTTTATGCCAGCACCCGCCGGAAATTCAGCGATATTGTTGGCTAAATCTAGAGGAATGAATCTTAAGGCAGGTTGAGGAAACTGATGTGGTAAAGCTCCCCAACCTTTACGAATGGCATTAAAGCCGACGGGTAAACTAGGTGCGATCGCATCTAATTGTACTTCTAAAACATTCCCTGGTTCGGCATCGCGCACATAAATCGGCCCTGTGAGTAAATGCGGCCCCCCAGCAATCTTACGTTCTGGTAGAAGATTTTGGCAAATATCGAGCAATTCTGGTGTGACAAACTCTGGTGGTGCTTTGTCATAAACGTAGTAACCAGTATAAGTTTCCACATCAACCGTATCACCAGAATCAATAATCAGTGCTGGTTTTAACAGATGAGAGAAACCACCCAGATGCACAGTTTCCTTAGTCGCTTTTAAAATGTAATGAGTCATGGCTGTTGTGTTTTTAGTTGCATGGGCAGGTTTCCCAAATTGGGCGCACAAACGAAATCCGTCTACGCGGACTCTAGGAATTTGAAACCCACCTGCGTGGGTTTTGTCCGTATAGCTGCGTTCGCGTCAGCGTGCCGGAGGCTCTATTCTATTCGCCAAGGCTTTTTCAACTTTCGTCAAGCTTCAGATGAAAGGATACCTACTAGTACTCGTACCAAATCTTCTAAACCTTCAGGAACACGATAAAGCTTAATATCTTCTGTAATTAGCTTTTGTTGCCTATTGAGTGTACCAGAAGTGTTGAATGTTAAGAAAAATCCGATAAAAATAGCCCAAAATATGGTAGTTTTGGGCTAAGGCTTAAAATATATTAGTTTGATTGTGATTATAAATTCATTTCCCAAAATTGTCAAAGATATACTGAAAAGCCTGCCAAAAAACGATTATCCAGTATTGAACAGTCGTCTGTTTTTTGAGTGCTGGCTATCCTATGCCCTGGATAACAGCTTAACAAGTATGCGAGATTTGTTTAACAGATTAAATAACAATTGTTTTGAGGTAGATATTTCTACTTTCTCTAAAGCAAATTTACATCGAAGCCAAAAACCTTTTCAAGAGATTTACCAAAAATTAAATGAATTAGTACAGAAGAAAGTTCAAAAAAAGTTACACAATAAATATGCAATTTGTCCAATAGATTCAACAATTATTACTCTCACAAGTAAATTGTTATGGGTACTAGGTCATCATCAAGTCAAGCTGTTTAGTTCCTTAAATCTCTCCACAGGAAGCCCAGAAGATAACTTCATCAATTTTGGACATGACCATGATTATAAATTTGGTTCCAAAATGATGTCTAGTCTCCCAATAAATGCTGTTGGAGTAATGGATAGGGGTTTTGCTGGATTAAAATTTATCCAAGAATTAGTACAAGAAAACAAATATTTTGTTTTGCGGATAAAAAACAATTGGAAACTAGAATTTGATGGCTCAAATGGATTGGTCAAAGTTGGTGCATCTGATGATGCTCAAGCTTATAGAGTAATTAATTTCTGTGATTTAGAGACAAAAACCGAGTTTCGCTTAGTGACTAATTTACCAGAGTCGGGAGATGCAGCTGTTCATGATGATGAAATTAGGGATATTTATCGATTACGTTGGGGAGTTGAATTGTTGTGGAAGTTTTTAAAGATGCACTTAAAACTTGACAAACTCATTACCAAAAACGTCAATGGTATTACCATACAAATTTACGTGAGCTTGATAGCCTATCTGATTTTACAGCTTTTATCTATTCCCGAACAATGGGGACATACACTATTAGATAAATTCCGCTATCTTCAATCTTGTATGTGTCAGAAAATCAGCTATGTTCATTGGTTTGAGGAGATGATGTTTTGCTGACTAATTTAAGCTTTTGAGACTTAGTGTAACTAATAATGTAAAGTTTTGTATCAGCATTCAACATTTCTGTGAGTGTACCAAATTTCCAGTCATCTCCATTAGTAACTGCGCCAAATAAAATTGATGATTTATCGTTTAGAGACTGATTCAAAGCTATTAATTCTACTGCTAGTTGTGTAAACCCTCTTCTAATATCTGATTGCTTTGCTTCAATCACCAATAAAGAGTTAGATTTATGTAAATAATAATCCAAAGTACCTTTAAGCTTTTCATCCACATTAATTGGATATTCACTATATAGTTGAGCTTTTGTTTGATCGCAGATTTCAGCAAGGATAGGAGCAATCATAAATTCTCTAATTGATATCTCAGCCGTCGGGTTAAAAAGCTTTATATTGCGCTGTAAGTAATTTTGTAAAAATTCTAAATAGCTAACTTCAGCAAAGTATATTGGTAATTTTAGCTCTGTGCGTTCGTAACTGTACTCAAACTCAGCTACTACATCTATGGTTGGATTAGGTAACAAAAAGTATTGACTAAAAGTGTAACTTTGGTCTGGTTTTAAAATTCTATATTTACGCATAATTTTTTCGGGCATGAACTACAACACAGATATTACGAATTACGAATTACGAATTACGAATTAGTATTATTATCTCAACAATTTGCTAAACTCCAACTTTGGGGATACCAAATAAAAACAATTTGAGCAGGGAATTTGGAGGGGGTCGCAGAGTGACTAATGATGAACGCATAGTCAATGCACAACAGATACATCCAAAAGACTTTTCATGGAAACTATGGCCTGTTCTGCCACTCTATCCTTATGGCAGGCGGCAGACAATCCGCAAAGAAGTGATTAAGGACACAATCTGGAATTTTGACCAGATTCAGGGTATTTTCTACGTTGTTGTGCCGATTCGGATGACTGTGGTTAAGCTCGAAGCTGGGGGTCTTCTTATCTATGCGCCTGTTGCACCCACCCCAGAGTGCATCCGGCTTGTGAATGAGTTGGTGGTGGAACACGGTAATGTTAAGTACATCATTCTGCCGACTATCTCTGGTATAGAACACAAAATCTTTGTCGGCCCCTTCGCTAGATATTTTCCGACTGCACAGGTGTTTGTGGCTCCCCATCAGTGGAGTTTCCCGCTAAATCTGCCCCTTAGTTGGCTGGGTTTACCCCCAAAACGGACTCAGGTACTCCCAGAAGATAGTAGCAAAACACCCTTTGCTGACGAGTTTGATTATGCAATGCTGGGCCCCATCGAACTTGGCCCTGGTCGATTTGCAGAAGTTGCTTTTTTTCACAAGCGATCGCATACTCTTTTAGTAACAGATTGTGTACTCTCTATCCCAGACGATCCACCTGCGATCGTTTTATTAGATCCATATCCCCTACTATTCCATGCCAAGGATCGGGCTTCTGATATTGTTGCAGACATTCAGGTAAATCGCCGTAAGGGTTGGCAGCGCATCTGTCTGTTTGCTTTGTACTTTCAACCAAGCGCACTAAATATACCCCAATGGAATAAGGTGTTGCAAGATGCCTTGAAAGCCCCAGAACGCTCAAGGAAAGCTTATTTTGGATTGTACCCCTTTCAATGGCATCCAGATTGGCTGCGATCGTTTGATGCCCTGCGAGGTAATGGGCGGTTGTTTGTTGCACCAATTTTACAGACGTTGATTCTTAACCGCGCACCGAAGGAAACTATTGACTGGGCTGATAAAGTTGCTAGTTGGGACTTCGAGTGGATTATTCCCTGCCACTTTGATGCACCGATAAAAGCCCAAGCGTATCAGTTTCGTCAAGCTTTCTCTTTTTTGGAAAAGCAGCCTGCTGTTAGTGGGGGTTTATTCAGCATTAGCAGCTATCCCCTACCAGAGGAGGATTTTAAACTACTTAAAGAAATCGATGCAGGTTTAAATAAGTTGGGCATTGTGCCAGCAGCAAAGGAGAAGGTGTAAGAGAATTTTGTGTAACTGCTGTGCTAAAGAATCATAAATTGCTATGACTGCAAAACTATAGTGGTTCGATTTTTGATTTTTAATTTAAACTTTGGCACTCAATTAGCTTGCAAATTCCTACCAGAGAACTAAGACTAATTCCTTCTATTGACTGTGGTCAAGTTCATAAATTAGTTGGTTAACTTGAGAATAGCAACTATTAAAGATGAAAAAAGATGAATAAGACATTACTAACGATTTTGATGCTTGCACTGTTACTCTTATTCATCGTTTCTCCCTTTGCTGCCCTTGCTAGTTTGATGCTGGTAGTGTTAGTTTCGACATTTTTCTCTTTACTTGGAAACGTATTTCAAGCAATAATTGCTGGTGACACTAACCCAAAAGGGTCATAAGGGACTTCCAAATAAAAAAATATCCCATCGCTTTAAGGGCAGGGGGAGGGAGGGAAAATCGTAGTGAAGTTGGATAATTTATTTTTTGGAGTTCCCTAAAAGCAAAATCAAAATAAAGAGAGGATTTTCAAACTATTTCAAAGATCAATTTTCATTTTAAAAGAGATGCTACCAACTCGGTTGATTATTTCACTACCAAGAACGACTTCAAAGCCAAACCTTTTATATAAACTCATGGCTGGATTTGTCGCTCTGAGACTAAGTGATATTGATGAATAAGATGTTTGGGCTGCTGCTAACAAATGTGTGAGTAACTGCGTTCCTATGCCTTTATTTCTATGTTGGGGAAGAATCGCAATAGCTAGTTCAGGAGTTTGATCGTCAACATAGCCATATCCTTTATTTTCACCTGTCAATAGACGCAGCCATGCAGATCCTACTGGTTGATTACTAGTTTCCAGAATAGCGATGAAGCCGCTATCATCTTTACATCCCCAATTTTTAACATATTTTGCCAAATCAGGATTATTTATGGCATCCTGTACTGTCAGATTACCTTCTTTTTCCAGATGCGCTGCTTCATAAAGCATAAGCCAGAGAAAAGGCTCATCTTCCTGTATCAATGGACGAATAGAATAATCCATAACTCATGCCCTAAAGTCCGCTTTTGTAAAATTTAGGATAATTTACTTAGCGGTGTTGGTAAACCGTCAATGCTGACAAGATTTTTCTTCTGTTGATATTCTCGAACTCCCTCTTCACCTTTTTTACTAGCCCAGTTTACTAAAGTCTGGCGCTCACCTCGATATTCATAAAGTGGTACGCCAAAACCACAAGAAGTCTGTACTTTTTCGATATCAGCGACGATAATTTGGCGAGTTCCAGGCATTGGTAAAAACAGAGAGTACAGAGAGTCCCAATCTGGAGAATTCGGTAGAATCGTCTTTCCTTGACCGTAAAGACGCAGAATAGACGCAGGTTCTTCAAAGGCGCAAAACATGAAGGTTATCCGCCCATTTTCTTGCAAATGGGCTGAGGTTTCGTTACCACTGCCTGTAAGGTCTACGTAACCTACTTGCTTGGGAGAGAGAACACGAAAGCATCCTAAACCTTTAGGAGATAGATTAACATGACCCGTAGGACTCAAGGGTGCAGAGCCAACAAAGAAAAGGTGTTGGGCTGCAATAAAGTCTTGCAGTTCGTCTGTAATACAGTCAAAAAGTTTAGACATAGACTGTCTGATTTATATTCACATACAAATTTTTCATCTTCTCAGCCTATGCCTTAGCTAAATATCTAGCAAGGCCCAATTGCCGATGTCTGAGCAAATGGGAGTTTGGAGTTAGGAAAAGTATCAAGATAAGTGGGCGTAAATAATTGTCTGTGAGATAAGGAAATAGGCAATAGGCATAAGGGTTTAAGCCTAGTTCCTTTTTATTTACATAGTTTGATTTTATTGTGCCAACTTACTGTCTCATATACCGACTAGCCATTTGGATGGCATCAGCGATATCTACATCACCATCGCCGTCAGCATCCAAGAAGGAATTCAGTACAGGATTCCCGCCAGCTTGGGGATTTTGAGCATTTGCACCTGATTGCAAAAAATTCAAGACTAAAGGTACTGCTAAAGGTAGCAATTGTTGAACTATACCAGCATCCAATCCAGTTTGCTGGGCAGCAACCTGAGCTACCTGTTGTTGTATCTGAGGAGAAAATAGCGAATTGACGGCTTGGGGGTTAGGTGAAGTCCCAGCATATTGATTCACTAAACTTTGTGCGGCTTCATTACCATCTCTGGCTTGCTTGTCTTGTAAAGCGGAACGCACTTGACCACCCACAATTGACAAGACTGATTGAATGGTAGAAGGGTCTGCACCAGTACTTTGGCTTAATTGTTGTACAGTGTTAATAATTCCTCCCAGTTGCCCTAAGCTTCCCTGTTGATTGGGATTAGCAACTGCACCAAGAATTTGATCGAAAAGTCCCATAAATTTATTTCTCCCTTTGTTCTCAAAAAGCTTGCCAAAACTGGCTTGAAGTATTTTTGTAGGCAAATTTTCGTCAGTCCACTAAAAAGATTTAAACACGCAACCTTATACTTGCTATTGATTATTATGAAAAAATTAACTTTGAAAAGCTACTAACTCAAGGATGAGAAATTGGTAAAGTTATACCTGCGGTGGGCAAAACCAACGCAAACTCTATACCTTTATCTAACTCAAATTGGTAGCTAATCTTACCTTGAGGTTTTTCTACCACAATTTGATATGCGATGCCTACGACGGGCTACGCCTACGCTAGCCTTAAACCAGTACCAATGCCTCGTGGTTTGGTAGTAAAAAATGTTTCAAATATCTTTTTCTGATTTTCTGGTGAATATAGAATTATTTATTGTTGGGGTACAGCATTGCGCTTAAGTTTCACCGTCAAAGGTTCAAATTTTGCAAAAGTTGCTTCTTACTACTCTGGTAAGAAAGACTGAAACTATTAAGATCAGAAGCATCTACCCACTGAAATACCCACTAATCTTTCCTAGCCATGCCTCTGTCGCGCATAGTAACGCTAATTGTTGGTCTGATAGTCATTTTGGGGCTAGCCCTATGGCTAATTGATTCCCTATCGCGCCTCTATTGGCAATTGTCCTATTCGCCGTTGCTTGGGAATTTGCTGCTGTTGCTGCTGATTGTCCTCATAGGAGCTTTGGTTGCCGCTTTTGTCTATTATGTATTGGTAATTCAATCTGGCGAAAAGCGATCGCGCCGCAACCCCAAGCGAGTCACTGCGGCGCAAATTCCTGCGGCTAAATCTGATGCTGCTTCTACAACTCTCCAAGCTGTGCGCCAACAGGTAGCGCAAATTCAAGATGAAGTCACACGTCAGGCTTTATTAAGTCGATCGCGGGAGATTGAAGCGAACTTAGCACGGGGTGAAATTCAAGTAGTGGTATTTGGTACGGGGAGTGCTGGCAAAACTTCCCTAGTTAATGCGATTATGGGACGCATGGTGGGTCAAGTGGATGCACCGATGGGTACAACCCAGGTTGGAGAAACTTATTGTTTGCGGTTGAAGGGATTAGAACGCAAGATTTTAATTACAGATACGCCAGGGATTTTAGAAGCGGGTGTGGCGGGAACAGAACGGGAACAAATGGCCCGAGAACTAGCGACAGAAGCAGATTTACTGTTATTTGTGGTGGATAATGACTTACGACGCTCAGAATATGAGCCGTTGCGAGGATTAGCAGAAATTGGTAAGCGATCGCTTCTAGTTCTCAACAAAACTGATTTATATACAGATGAAGATAAAGAATCCATCCTCGCTAGGTTGCGTCAACGGGTACGGGGATTTATTGCTACTAATGATGTGGTAGCGATCGCAGCTAATCCCCAATCTGCACAACTAGAGACTGGCGAAACCTACCAGCCGGAACCCGATATTGTCCCTTTACTGCGGCGCACAGCTGCTGTTTTACGCGCCGAAGGTGAAGATTTGGTGGCGGATAACATTCTTTTGCAATCTCTGCGATTGGGAGACGAGGCACGAAAACTCATCGATGGTCAGCGTCGCCGTCAAGCTGACAAAATCGTAGAACGGTTTCAGTGGATTGGTGCTGGTGTGGTATCAGTCACGCCCATACCAGTAGTAGATTTATTGGCGACAGCAGCTGTTAATGCTCAAATGGTTGTGGAAATTGGCAGAGTCTACGGCTGTGAATTGAATATGGAACGGGGACGAGAGTTAGCCCTTTCTTTAGCGAAAACTATTGCCAGTTTGGGCATTGTCAAGGGAGCAATTCAATTATTATCTACAGCGTTGCAACTTAATGTTGCTACCTTTCTTATTGGTCGGGCGATTCAAGGTGTGACAGCAGCTTATTTAACGCGAATTGCTGGTAAAAGTTTTATTGAATATTTTCGTCACGATCAAGATTGGGGTGATGGTGGAATGACGGAAGTTGTGCAGAAACAGTTTCAAATTAATCGCCGAGATGAATTTATTAAAGCTTTTATTCAAGAAGCGATCGCACGGGTAGTGAAGCCGTTAACAGACAAAAGTGAGGTGGTTGAGGAAGAGACAGAAACGGAGAGTTAGGATATTTTGAGTGGAGGAGAGCAATATTTATTTTTGCTAAATTATTAACCTATAATCACAGCTAATTTTAGGTAGTTATTTTAAGCGACTTTAAAATAAAAAATATCCAATTGTTGAAAAACAAGGAGGATAAGGAGGAATTTACTTCCTTATCTTCCTTGTTTTCGTCTATACAGCAGTTAGATAATTTATAGTAAATTAGCCTATACAGTTAGAGACGCTTTTTGCTTGCGCTTTAGCCACCAGCCTCCAACACCAAGAAACACTATCCCGCCTAAGGCGCTAGGTTCTGGAACAGGGGTTGAATTGGTATCGATCACAAGTCTAGCAAACCCTTGATCGCCACTCTCAGAAAAAAGATATTCCTCACTAAGATCCCCTAGAAGCGCACCTCCAATTGAGAAAAAATTTCCGCTTCTGGCGTTAATATCTGCAATGGCGTTGGAGTTAAGAGCAAAACTCAGGATTTCGTTTGGATCGCCAGAAGTAGTGACATTAAAACTTCCATAGTTTTTACCACTACCCAAATCATTATAAATAGTATTGTTGGGGCTATTGTTTTTCTGACTCAACACATCAGCAGGTGTTGAAACATCAAAAAAACCTAGAGTCTCGGTTGGATTTCCTGAACCCTTAAATCGTTGAATTTGCAAGGTTGCTGAAGAGACTCCTACTAGATCGCCAAGATCGAATTTAAAAAAGTTACGTAAATCTGTTCCGCGTATATTTCCAGTTACGTAGTTGGTATTATCGTTAGAATTAGGGCCATTCAATCCATCTTCAGCAGCCCACCAACCTTGATCTGATGCAGTTTGAGTAAAAGTTGCTGCCTCGGCTGTATTCAGCGTTCCTAATCCGAACCCAAAGATAGCAGACGCAATTGCTAATTTATAAAACTTTTTCATTGGATATCCCTTTAAATCAGAACCTGTTTAGCTGAAACTCACAAAGCTATTCTTTATCCAATCACTGCTTGGAAAAGGACGGCGTTGGTCTAGTACTCTGTCAAGTTTGATTTCATAGGTTGGTAGTTGGTGTTTTAGCGCTAAAGCGCCAACTAAGAACAACCCATACTCCTCAATTTTTCTTTTACAGACTAGTCATGAAAAATTAAGTACTGGGCTAGCATTGTATTTACATTGTTAGCTTTGTATTAGATGTAACACTGAGTTACGGCCACATATTAGTTAAAATAGTTGTAATTTAGCAAGGCTAAATACATAAATTTTATACAAAATTCACATAATCTTTATAATTTAGTGGCAATTCATAAATTGACACTACATGAAAATAATGGTTTAGGCTATTTTTTGTGTCAGTTCTATTCTTAAAGAAGTTAATAATATTGTTGTTCGTTTTTTTAAATGCTTAAGTAAAAGTACTGTAGTAAATCCATTTTGTATTTTGGTAATTAAGGCTCGATATATGTATTTCTAAAGCATTCCGGAAATAGGAGGGAATGTCAGAAAAAGTAAATAATAAGGACTTACTGAGTAACCAGGTCATGACCAACCACATAATCGGTAAATTACTACAAGGGCGTTACCAAATTGTCCAAAGCCTGGGTGCAGGGGTATTTGGACAAACATATATAGCTGTAGACGTAGATTTTCCACAGAATCCTAAATGTGTTATTAAGCAGATAAAAGTTAGCAGTTCCGAACCTGGCTACTTAGAGATGCTGAGATTAATGTTTCTAACTGAAACTGAAACCCTCAAGCTTCTAGGAAACCATCAACAAATTCCTGAATTTATCGCCTGCTTTGAAGAAAACAGCCAGTTTTATTTAGTACAAGAGCTAATTGAAGGACATGCGCTGACTGCGGAATTGCCCATTGCTCAACAGTGGGGGTGTCTGTGGAGTGAAAGGGAAGTTGTAGAATTCCTGATAGATGTCTTAAGTATTCTAGAATTTGTTCACTCTCAAGGCGTGATCCATTGTGACATCAAACCAGAAAACTTGATTAGACGTAATAGCGATGGCAAGTTAGTTTTGATTGACTTTGGCTCAATCCAGTCTATCGATTTTGGCATAGGTGCGGAATTGCCGATTTATAGGATTCCCGTCACCTCATTGGGATACATACCACCAGAGCAATTTATTGGACAAACACAGCCCAACAGCGATATTTATGCTTTGGGTATGATTGCTATCCAGGCTTTAACTGGGTTAGAACCACTACAATTAAAAGTCGATCCTCATACTAATGAAATTTTTTGGCGTTCTCAAAACACGCCAGTTAACGATTATCTAGCTGCTGTTCTCAGTCAAATGATCCGTTACGATTCTCAAAATCGCTTCCAGTCTGCGACTGAAGTACTGCGGGTACTCAAACAAATAACATGGGATCAGCCACCAGAAATATTAGAGGAAGATTCTCAATTTTTCCTAGAAGCTGCGATTGAGGATAATGATTTTCAAAATCCTACATCTGGCAAATCATCCCCGTTATTAACAGGAATGAAAGTAGGACTAGCAGCTAATTCTTTATTGATGGGATTTGGTGTATATTCTTTAGTTAATACTGCACCAGCATACTCAGAAACAGATACTTTATATCAAGCAAGAAAAGAATATCAAGCTGGGGATTTGCAAGAAGCGATCGCACTTGCTAAATCAATTCCCTCCCATAGCAATGTTTATCCAGAAGCACAAGCCACAATTGAAGAATGGCAAGAGCAATGGCAAGCTGCTGCACAACAATACCAAACAGCTCAAATAGCTTTTCATGAGAGCCGATGGTCAGATGTTCTTGATGCTGTTTCTCAAATTCCAAATATTTCATATTGGCAATCTAAAACAGATAAACTAGTTCAGCAAGCATACATTAACATTGAAGCACAGACACAAGATTTATTAGCAAAAGCTTACGAAAGTGCCGAGATCAGAGATTTTTCTACTGCATTACAATATCTGCGGGAAATTCCTAAAGAAAGTCGTGCGGGGGCTTTAGTTCAAGAAAAGCTGGCTGAGTATAATCGAAAGCGCCAAATCAGAGCAGCTTATTTTTTACAGAACGCTTACAAAAAAGCATCTGTAGGTGATTTTGATCGGGCTGTGAAATTTCTCCGAAATATTCCCCAAGATGCTCTAGTTTATGCTCAAGCTCAAGTTAAATTGAATGAGTATACTCAAAAGCAACGCGTGCAGTCTGGCAATCAAAAGATAGCTTCTGCAAAAAGAACAAATTCATTTGTCTCTAAAAATTCAGACACTAGGATTGAATATCTTCAGCAAGTAAATTATTTGCAAGAAGTTAATATTCGATAGTTACAGCAATTTTTAGATAAATGTACTTGTTACATAGAGCAATTTTAAGTAGAGATGCGAAATTGTACTGGGCTGGCTTCGAACGTCCTGCCACGCTAACGCGTCTCTACAGGTCTAAAATCATTAACAAAAATCTTTAACTGAACCGTATTGCTAAACAAAGAAGTGATGGTTGCTTTTATTTAGTTTAGGATTTTTATTTATCGAATGGGTAGTTCAATAATAAACTCTATACCCTCACCTAGCTTGGAATCGTATGTGAGCTTGCCATGATGGTTATTAACCACAATTTGGTAAGCAATAGATAGACCAAGCCCTGTTCCTTTACCGACAGGTTTTGTTGTGTAAAAAGCATCGAATACTTTTGTTTTATCTGCGTTTTTTATACCTAAACCATTGTCAGCAACTCTTAAAATAACTTGCTCTCCAATTACCTCAGTTTTAATTTTAATCACCCCAGAATTCCTAGAAATTGTATCAATATCTTTATTTTTATTAGCTTCCTCAATTGCATCGATTGCATTACAAATTAAATTCATAAAAACCTGATTAATTTCGCCTGGAAAACACTCAACAAGTGGCAAACTTCCATATTCTTTAACTAATTCGATAGCTGGTTGATGAGCATTTCGCTTAAACCGATGTCCAAGAATGAGTAATGTACTTTCTAACCCTTCATGCAAGTTAACTAGTTTTTTCCCAGCTTCTCTGTGACGCGAGAAGTTGTTCAAATATGACACAATTTCTGTAACGCGATCTGTACCAACTTGCATGGATTTAATAATTTTAGATAAATCATTTAACAAAAATTCAAGATCGCTTTTTTCAATTGCGGTTTGAAGTTCATCTGGTGGATCGGGCAGATATTTTTGATAGAGGTTTAGTAAACCAACTACTTCTTGTACATACTTTTCAACAAAATTTAAGTTGCCAGCTATAAAATTGATGGGATTATTAACTTCATGAGCAATTCCTGCTGTTAGTTGACCTAAAGCTGCTACCTTTTCTGCTTGAATCAGTTGAGTTTGAGTCTGTTGTAATTCGGCATTTTTAGCAATTAAGGTTTTTGTCAAATTTCTCAGATTGAGGTGATTTTCAATCCTCACTAATACTTCTTCATACTGAAAAGGTTTTGTAATATAGTCTACGGCTCCTAATTGCAAACCTTTAACTTTATCAGCCGTTTCTGAAAGGGCTGTCATGAAAATGACAGGAATATCTTGGACACGAGGATTGCTTTTTAGCTGTATACACGTTTCAAAACCATCTATACCCGGCATCATTATATCCAGCAAGATTAAATCAGGTAAATCATCATTTTCTAATCGCTGAAGGGCTTTCTCTCCACTACGGGCTGCCCAGACTTCAAAGCTAGACTGATCTAGAAAGCTGGATAAAACTTGTAAATTGGCAGGGTTATCGTCAACGACTAAAATAATTCCCCTAGAATGAGCATAATTGATAGATTTGTTTTGGTTTTCAATAATTGTATTCATACTCTTCCCACCGCATATTTAGTCAAGAAATTTAGAATTAAATCTTCATCAAATTGCCTTGCTAGTTGACGTAGTTCGTTAGCAAATGGGGCAAAAATTGTGTCTGTTTCCTCTAGTTTATCGGCCCACTTGAGAATGGCATTGAAGTTACCTTTAGTGGCTAAGGTGACTAGTTCTTGCAATACTTGTGGAGAAGGAGGGGTTAATTGATCGGTTAATTGATCGGTTACTATCGTTGCTTCTTGGGCTTTTTCTCCATCAGGCTGAGATTGCTTGTAAATCCATACCAAATTTAAGTATTTTTCTAGTTGATGCAATAATTCATCTACTTGTATGGGTTTGCTCAAGAAAGCATTACCTCCAGCTTGCAGACTGCGATTTTGATCGGCTTCAAAGACACTAGCGGAAGAAACGATGATCAATACATCCTTAATTTCTGGAGTGTGACGCAGGTGTTTGATTAATTCAAACCCATCCATTTCTGGCATCAGCAAATCTGTGATAATTAAGTCTGGCTTGAGGGCGATCGCTTTTTCTAAACCTTCTTTACCGTTGCTGGCTTCAACTACATTAAAATCCAGTGGTTGCAGTAAGTTTGTAATCACTGTGCGATTTTCCCAGCGATCGTCAACCATCAGGATGGTGTAGGGGCCACCCTCAAAACCAATGATTTGTTTCTCTGAGGCAGTCATGGCAGATTGTACCCAGTCAGTCGCTTCGGGTATCTCTAACTCAAACGAAAAGCTACTTCCCTTACTGATCTGACTCTGAACATGGATATCGCTACCCATCATCTGTACTAACTGCCGAGTAATAGCTAAACCTAGACCAGTACCTTCAGCTTGGCGCTTTTTATCACCTACTTGTTCAAATGGTAAGAAAATTTGGCCCAATTCTGCGGGAGTTATACCAATCCCCGTATCTTCTACGGTAAAGCGAAGGCGATGTTTCATTATCTGCCCATCATTGGGAGGTTGATCGATTACTTCAATATTGAAAGTAACCTGACCTTCATCTGTAAATTTGATGGCATTTCCCAGCAGATTCAATAGTACCTGACGTAATCTTTTGACATCGACATAAATCCCTGTAGGCAAGTTAATCGGGGGTTTATAGATAAACGAAATGCCCTTTTGTTTTGCCCGAATGTGGCATATTTCGACAAGTCCTTGAAGAAAGGAAGGGAAATGCACATCATAAGGATGCAATTCTAGCTTTTTCGCTTCAATTTTGGAGAGATCCAAAATGTCATTAATTAAAGTCAGCAGATGAGAGCCACATTGTTCAATAATATTGACGTGATATAGCTCTTGCTTAGGTAAAGCTGGGGAACGCAGCAAAATTTGGGCACAACCGAGAATGCCATTTAAAGGTGTTCGCAGTTCATGACTCATATTAGCTAAAAATTCGCTTTTAGCATGGTTGGCTGTATCAGCCGCAGCTTTAGATTTTTTCAGTTCGCGTTGTTCAAATGCTTGCACTTGCCACAAGACAGTAATCATGGTGACAGTTAATCCACCGACAATTAAGGCGATTAAATCGAGGAATTGCAATCGAGATTCGATATTTTGGCGGGGAATCACCAAAGCTACAGACCAGTTAGCAGCTTTCAACGGCAGATAAGCTACATACTTTTTAGTGCCGTCAATTTCCATTAACTCAATTCCCTGTTGTTTGTTTACCATCCTCTGAGCGATCGCATTTAAATTGCGATCGCTCATTTTCAGCAGGCTGAGTGCAGGTTTTTCTACGGTTGACATTAACGCCGAGTTAGGGTGGACGATCGCTTGTCCTTGGGAATTGAGAGCAAAAGCATAGCTGTTCGTACCGTATTGCAAGGAGTTGACAACCTCTGCAATGTGATCGACTCTCACATTGCCTTGGAAGACTCCAATCGGTGAACTACTGCTAGCAGAACTTGACGAGATTGGAGTGGCGATCGCTATTAAAGGAATTCCTGTAGAACGGCTGATGAAAGGGTCAGAAATGTTGCTCTTTCCTGCAATTGCTTTTTGAAAGTAGTCTCGATCCTGAATATTTTTATTGGATCGACCAACTTTTGTATTGGAAAATGAACCATCTGGGTTGACTATTTGGAAAAAGAAAAATTCATTGATCCGCTTGACTTCTGACTTTAAATAGGGTTCTGCTACAGACCAGTTTAAGGAACGGACAGTTAAAGTATTCGCCAGGGTTTGTACCTCCGCTTGGCGAAGATGTAACCATTCTTCAATTTCACCACTTCCTCTCTGTACCTCTAAAAAAGCACTATGTCTCAAATCTTTGAGCATCAGATTTCTAGTGGCTTGATAGCTGAAATAGGCAGAAATACTGACTATAAGGGTAGTGCTGCCAAGAAGAAATCGAATTAGTAAATTTCGTAAAGGATGATTTTCTCTGTCAGATGCCGATAGGCTGGAGTTTTTTTGTATCAAGGGTTAGCTCCTTAATTACACAGTTCGGTAAAAAATTATCGATTATGTTTAGATTTCCCCAGAAATTACCGATGCTCACAGCTTTTGGTAAAATAAACCAGAAATTTATAGGAGTGTCATGAATTGTAAGTTTTTATCTCAAAATATTCTTTAAAATCAACTAAAATTCCAATTATTGCTCCTAATTAAGTGTTGTTAACAATTCGTAATTATTAATTACGAATTTTTTAGTGTATTAAGGCGTTGTCTGCGGTGGATTAATAGGATTAGGAACTGGGATAACTGGCACAATTATAGGCTTTGGTTTCTCGCCTTGCAGTTGAATCTGGGCTTGATTGCGGCCATCTATAGCTTGTTGGTAATTAGGCTTGTATTTTATTGCTTGATCGTAAGACGCGATCGCATCTTGAAACCGTTTTAAATTTAAGAGAGCATTACCTCTGCTATACCAGCTTTCAGAATGGTCTGGTTTATAACGAACTGCCTTATTATAAGACGCGAGTGCATCTTCGTATTTTTGTAAAATATATTGTGAATTACCCAAATTGTACCAGAGTTGATAGTCTCTTGATTTAAGCGTTGCGGCTTTATTATAAGCTTTTATCGCTTCTTCATAGCGTTGATTTTGATGTAGCGACCAGCCCAAATTATACCATGCTTGATAGCTACTAGGATTGTATTTTATTACTTGATTAAAAGATTCAATTGCTTCTGGGTAACGTCGTAAGTTGAGTAGGGTATTACCTCTTGAAAACCAGGCTTGATAATAATTTGACTTGTATTGTACAGCTTTATCATAAGCGCTGAATGCATCTTGGTAGCGTTGCAAATTAACTAGTACATTTCCCAAGTTATACCAAGCTTGCTCATAGTCTGGTTTTAAATCAACGACTTTTTGGTATGCTGCGATCGCTTCTTCATATCGGTTAGAATTTTGTAAAGCTAATCCTTTTTTATACCAAGCTTCATAATTATCTGGTTTGAATTCAATCGCTTTTTCATAAGCTTTAATTGCTTGGTCATATTGGTTTAAGTTACTAAAAGCTTCACCCTTAGCATTCCAGACTTCTGAGCTTTCATTATTTAATTGTAGGGCTTTGTCAAAAGATGCGATCGCTTCTTGATATCGCTGTAGACTTGCCAAGACAAAGCCGCGTCCACTCCAAGCTTCAAAATAATCTGGCTTAATTTGGATTGCTCTATCATACGCAGCTAATGCTTCTTTAGATTTTTTTAATTTATAGAGAGTTTTACCTTGACCATTCCATCCTTGAGCATAATCTGGTCTAATATTAACGGCTTTTTCATATACTTCTAATGCGTCTTGATAGCGTTGTAAATCAAAAAGTGTATTTCCTTGCTTGGATAATTCTATAGCGTTATTTGAATTAATGTGATTAAAAATAAATATTGATGCTATTCCACTTATCCCTGCTAAAAATATTGTTAGTAAAACTTTACCTAAAATCCCTTTTCTCGGTTGTGGTTTGGTTAGATTTTTGGGAAGAGAAATAGGAGTTAACGCTATTGTTTCAGCAGGTGGTAGTGTTAACTCTTTCAGTGCTTGTAATGCTACTGTAGCTGAAGGATAGCGCTGTCGAAAGTCGTAGCACACCATTTTATCTAAAAATTGAGCAAATTCTGGCGTTACTGTAGCTTTATCGTGCCAGATAATTTCATTAGTCTCAGCATCTTTGACTATTTCCTCTGGTAATAATCCAGTGAGGGCTTGAATAGCAATGATGCCTGTAGCATAGATATCACTGCTTAATTTTGGCGTACCATGAGCTTGTTCTCCAGGAATATATCCAGGCGTACCTATGGCAACGGTACCTTTAGTTGAACCTTCGGGAGTAATTACTTGGGTCGTAATTTGTTTAACCGCACCAAAATCAATTAAAATTAATTTGCCATCCGGGTGTCGTCTGAGGATATTTCGGGGATTGACATCACGGTGAATTACATTCTGTTGATGGACAAATTCTAGAATTGTCAAAAGTTCTTGTAAAAGTGAAATTACTTGCTCTTGACTAAGGGTTTTACCTGGTATTAATTCTTGACTCAGGTCATGACCTTCAATCAATTCCTGTACGAGATAAAATTCGGCATTTTCCTCAAAATAAGCTAAAAGTTGAGGAATGCGATCGTGAGTTCCTAATTTATACAGAACTTGTGCTTCTGTATCAAATAAACGCCTAGCCGTCTCTAAAGATACCGGATCGTTTGCTTGGGGTTTGAGTTTCTTGACCACACATTGAGGTGAACCGGGTAATTGAGTATCATAAGCAACAAAGGTTTCACCAAAACCCCCTCCTCCCAAGTTACTAATAATTTGGTATCTTCCAACAAGCGTGTTTCCTAACATCTCGTTTGCCTACTTAAGTGCGATGCGATCTGATTTCAATCTTGCCACATGTTAAGAAGTGGGGAGCAGGGAGCAGGGAGCAGGGGAGCAGGGGAGCAGGGAGCAGGGAGTAGAGGGAAAGAGGTAATTTTAATTCCCGCAATGCCCAATGCCCAATTACCAATGCCCAATGCCCAATGCCCAATTACCAATGACAAATTTATATGATTCCTATTAGTGATAATATTCGTTGTTGGAATAAGCCGATTATTAATTATTGGCTAATTGGCATTAATATTGCCGTGTTTTTATGGGAAATTAAACTAGAGCTTAGTGATACTTTGGGCCCTTTTGTCAATAGTTTGGGTGTGATTCCGGCCCAGATTAGTGGGGCAATTACAAATGCACTCTTCTTCAACAACTCTGCTGCTTGGATAATTGTAATTTGGCGGATATTTTCATTACTTTTTGGAATATTTCTGCACGGCAGTTTTAGTCAGATATTGGGAAATCTATTATTTCTATGGGTTTTTGGTAAGACTGTAGAAAATATTTTGGGACACAGACGGTATCTGGAATTTTATCTGGTGGCTGGCATTTTAACAGGGGTTGTACAAATTTTGATTCAACCGAGTTTGACAGTACCATTAATTGGGGGCAATGGCGCGATCGCAGCTATTTTAGGAGCATACATTATGAAGTTTTCTAAAGCTAAAATTGATACCATTTTGCCGTTAATTATTGTATATATTCCTATCGAAGTTCCCGCCTTTCTCTATATATTTTGGTGGTTTGTGCAACAGTTATTTTATGGTATAGGCAGTTTAAATATTCCCCCCATTGGCGTAAATCAATCGGGTGTTGTCTTCTGGGGGCAGATTGTGGGATTATTCAGTGGTGCGGCTTTCATGCGATTGAAGAGATAATTGATTTGTCTTATCTTTAGACATGGCTTTTAAATACTAGAAGATATCTTTTGGCTAAAACTCTTATGTGCCTTTGGATGGATTGCATTTTTTAGCTTTAAAAATCATACTGCTAAAACTAGGGTATGCCTACTCTTCAAGTCAGTATTATTTTTGGTTATTAGCGGTTTATTAAAATGTCAAATGTTGATAAAATTAATTCTAGACTTACTGATGAATTAGCAGTTTTACGGCAGCGTGTAGCTGAGTTAGAGCAAGCAGAAATATTTTATCAGCAAAGGCAAGTAGAACTAGAAGAACAATTAAGAAAACTGGCAATATCGGCACAACGTTCGCATATTTCAGTTTTAGAATATGAGATTGAATGCCATCTGGAGCAGGAGAAGTCTACAGGCTTTAATGTAACAACAGATGTGGCAGTGACTTTACAGCAACTCCAACAAGAAATTTTACAGCGACAACAGCTAGAAGTAATTCTGAAAAATAGTGAAGAACGGCTGAGGCTAGCTCTGGATGTTTCTCAGATGGGCTTATGGGATTGGAATATTTTAACCAATCAAGTCATCTGGTCTGAAAATTATGAACTGCTTTTTGGTCTACTTCCAAGTAGTTTTGATGGCCCTTATGAAACTTTTCAGAAGTGCGTTTATCCTGAAGACAAGCAATCTGTAATGCAAAGGATTAGCCAGGCTTTGGCACAAAAAACTGACTACAACGATGAATTTCGGATAATTCGCTCAGACCAAAGTGTACATTGGATTTCTGCCAAGGGAAAATTTGTCTATGACGAGTGTGGACAAGCGGTGCGAATGATCGGCGTTTGTATGGAAACTACTGTATGCAAACAGGCAGAAGAAAGTACTCGCGAACTAACCACACAAGTCCAAGAACAGGCAAATGTTTTAAATGCCATCCTCACCGCCTCAGTCGATCACATTTATATCTTTGATCGCAGAGGTTGCTATCAGTATGTTAGTCGTGATGCAGCTACTATATTAGGTTTTAAACCCCAGAATCTTGTCGGAAAAACTTTGCAAGAACTGGATTTACCCACAGAACTTGTAGAACAGGTAGACAATCAACTAAAAGCTGTGATTAAAACTGGGCAGCCCATCAAGGATGAGTGCAAATATGTAACTGCCGATGGAGTCCATTATTATGAATACATTCTCACACCATTACGGAATTTAAACCAAAGTATTGAAGGCGTAATTACTGTTTCTCGTGATATTACCGAACACAAACGGGCAGAAAAATCATTACGCGAAAGTGAAGCTCGATTTCGGCGTTTGTTTGAGTCTAACCTAATCGGGGTTGCTTTTTGGAATGTGGATGGCTTCGTTATTGATGCCAATGATGCCTTTCTTCAACTAGCTGGTTACACTCGTGAGGAGTTTGCTATTTTAGGTAAAGTTAATTGGCGAGAACTCACTCCTATTGAATACAAGTATTTAGACGATCGCGCCATTTTAGAGGTGCAAACCACTGGAGTTTCCAAAATTTACGAGAAAGAGTACATCCACCACAACGGTAAGCGAGTCCCAATTGTTTTGGGGATAGCCTTGCTGAATGACTCCCAAGAACATGGTGTTGCTTTTGTACTAGATATTACCGATCGCAAATTGGCTGAAAAAGAATGCGATCGCCTCCTCCAATGCGAAAGAACAGCACGCCAAGAAGCAGAGATCGCCAACCAAATTAAAGATGAGTTTCTGGCGGTTCTCTCCCATGAACTGCGAACCCCACTCAACCCTATCCTGGGATGGTCGAAAATGTTACGGACTCGCAAGTTTGATGAACAAACCACTCATCGCGCCTTGGAAACTATTGAACGCAACGCCAAGTTACAAACCCAACTAATTGAAGATTTGTTGGATGTGTCTCGCATCCTCCAAGGAAAATTAAACTTAAATATCTGTCCAGTGAACTTGGTAATGGTAGTTGAAGCAGCACTAGAAACGGTACGGCTAGCAGCAGAAGCTAAATCAATTGAAATTCAGACCATATTTGATGCCAGTTTAGGGCAAGTAATGGGCGATCCAAATCGGCTCCAGCAAGTTGTGTGGAATCTACTTTCTAATGCGGTAAAATTTACACCAACCGGAGGACGGGTAGGAATTCGACTCATGGAAGCTAGTAATCAGATTCAAATTCAAGTCAGCGATACAGGTAAGGGAATTAACCCAGACTTTTTGCCATTCGTGTTTGATTACTTTCGCCAAGCTGATGGCACAACTACACGCACATTTGGCGGACTAGGTTTAGGATTAGCGATCGTGCGTAAGGTTGTAGAAATGCATGGGGGAAAAGTTCAAGCCGAAAGTCCTGGAGAAGGATCGGGTGCAACCTTTACTGTTGAACTACCGCTTTTGGTGAGAAGTGAACAAGTTCGGTATGAAGAGAATGAGTCTTTAGATTCTCAGCCTGAATCTTCACTCCTTTCGAATACTCAAGTTTTAGTGGTAGACGATGAACCAGATATCCGCGACTTAGTGAGCTTCATTTTGCAAGACTACGGTGTACAAGTAACCGCAGTATCCTCAGCACTGGAGGCATTACAAGCGCTGTCTGAGTCGATACCAGATGTTTTAATCAGTGATATTGGAATGCCAAAGACAGACGGTTATATGCTGATGCGGGAAGTGCGATCGCGATCGCCGCAACAAGGAGGACACGTACCAGCGATCGCTCTAACAGCTTATGCAGGCGAAATGAATCAGCAGCAAGCACTAGCAGCCGGATTTCAAATGCATATTTCTAAACCAGTAGATCCAGATGTATTGGTAAAAGCGATCGTTGATTTGATCCAGTAGTCATTAGTCATTGGTCATTGGTCACTGGTACATAACGAGTGTTTTGTGGGCGAAAAAAACTTTTTTGTTAAGGATTAGTTCTTTGTGCGCGTAGTATCTCAAGGACTCATTAACAATGCAATTCGAAACAATAGCATTGTCAGTCAAAACTATCGCATTGTCAGCCGAAACAATCGCATTGTCGGTCAAAACAATCGCATTGTTAGTCGAAACAATGGCACTGTCAGTCAAAACTATCGCATTGTCAGCCGAAACAATCGCATTGTTACCAATAAAATAAGCATTACTGTGCCCAAAGCGTGTATTGCTTCCATTCGAGAACCGCTACATAACACTACTAACGGTACTAGTTATCACTTTGATAATCGCTATAAGATTAGTAAAAGGGTCTTCTACGTTTGAATAGAAATGATTGAGCAACGTGATGCTGACTCACCAACAACTGATTCTCAGCAATTGAGTGAACCGACCGATGGAGCAACTACCAAGTCGGTCGATAATTCTTGGACAAACCGCATTGGTGGTGTCTGGAACACAGCAACAACACGTTTAACCAAACTCCTACCTGTAGAACAACTGGCACAAACTGTTGTTGAATGGTTTAGCGTCAGTGAAACTCAGGTTGCGGAGATTTTAGAGAAAATCCGAGCCGAACTGCCAACCACAGAAGCACTGCTGATTGGTAAACCCCAAGCCGGGAAAAGTTCAATTGTGCGGGGATTAACAGGAGTTTCGGCTGAGATTATTGGTCAGGGTTTTCGTCCTCACACGCAACACACGCAACGCTATGCCTATCCTTCCAATGACCTGCCGCTATTAGTTTTTACTGATACGGTGGGACTAGGTGATGTCAACCAAGATACCCAAACAATCATTCAAGAGTTAGTTGGCGATTTACAAAAGGAAACTGGTTCCGCCAGAATCCTTCTGTTGACGGTCAAAATCAACGATTTTGCAACTGATACACTCCGACAAATTGCTCAAAAGTTACGCCAGCAGTATCCAAATATTCCCTGTCTGCTAGTAGTTACTTGCTTGCATGAGGTTTATCCTGCTGATATTGTCGATCATCCTGCCTATCCGCCAGATTATCAAGAAGTCAACCGCGCATTTGCGGCAATGCAGCAAGCCTTCGCCGGGATAACTGACCGCTCTGTATTAATTGACTTTACCCTAGAAGAAGATGGCTACGATCCGGTATTTTATGGCTTAGAAGCACTGCGAGATTCTTTGGCAGAACTTCTCCCACAAGCAGAAGCGCAGGCGATTTATCAGCTATTAGATCGAGAAGAAGCTGGTAAGCAACTTGGCAACCTTTATAGAGATGCAGCACGCCGTTATATTTTGCCATTTGCAATTATGTCTGCAACTCTTGCGGCTGTACCTCTGCCTTTTGCCACAATGCCTGTACTAACTGCCTTGCAAGTATCAATGGTGGGTCTGTTGGGTAAATTATATGGACAGACAATTACACCATCACAGGCGGGGGGTGTTGTCAGTGCGATCGCAGGTGGTTTCTTAGCACAGGCAATTGCACGGGAATTAATTAAGTTTATACCAGGTTTTGGGAGCGCGATCGCAGCGTCTTGGGCAGCCGCCTACACCTGGGCACTAGGGGAAGCAGCCTGCGTTTATTTTGGTGATTTAATGGGAGGTAAGAAACCCGATCCCCAAAGAATTCAGTTAGTAATGCAAGAAGCGTTTCAGGCGGCGCAAGAACGGTTTAAGGGAATTAAACGTTAAGACTGATTTCTCATAACACTAAGCCTAAAATCTAAAATTCTGTCACTTGTCCTCTGTTAGATTTAACCTGTCCGCGCTTAGTTTTGTAGTCAAGGCGCTTTCTTTGAGAACTGCGAGTTGGTTTCGTGGGTTTGCGTTTTATCGTCACGACAACTGCACTTTGAATGAGTTCTTGAAGTCGTTTCAAAGCTGATTCCCGATTGTTTTCTTGGCTTCGGTGTTCCTGCGCTTTGATGACAACAACTCCTTCCTGGGTAATGCGTCTATCGTTCAGCTTTAAAAGCTGTTCTTTATAATAATCTGGTAATGATGAAGCGACAATATCGAAGCGTAAGTGAATTGCTGTGGAAACCTTATTTACATTCTGGCCTCCTGCTCCTTGCGAACGAATCGCACTAATTTCAATATCACTCTGGGGGATTATAACTTTGTTGGAAATTTGCAGCATCGCTCACAAGGCAAAAGAGGAACTTTTTAATTTGGGATAAAATTTTTACTCGGTTTGTTCGGGAAAATCTATTACTATATGTTGGTCTTCATTGTTATCCAAATTCACTTCTAAAGTCTTTCCTTCTATTGTCACTTTATCACCCGGTACTAGCCTCCGCCCTCGTCGGGTTTCTTGCATACCGTTTACTTGGACATCGCCACCTTGAATCATTAGCTTGGCTTGTCCTCCAGTTGGCACTATACCCATCAACTTTAAATATTGGTTTAACTTAATTGTGTTATCTCGGATTTTCTTCATACTAAATAAAACTACATCATCTTAATTGTACCCTGGTGTTATCAAGGCAAAGTATGAATCTATTGCGCCACATCACCAACTAAGTACAGTATTTCATTAATTCGTAGCGAATTAATTTGGTAGCAATGCAATGCCAATGCGTCGGCTGACAATACCAATGCGTCGGCTGACAATGCCAATGCGTCGGCTGACAATGCCAATGCGTCGGCTAACAATGCCAATACGTTGGCTGACAATGCCAATACGTTGGCTGACAATGCTAATGCGTCGGCTGACAATGCTAATGCGTCCTGATGCATTTAAAACGCAAATCAACCTTTGGGCTGATTTTACTAGTTAGGTGTGGTGAAGCGTAGGCGTAGCCCGTCGTAGACATCGCTAAAACGAAAAACAGTAATGCCAGTTTATTATCTATAATGTTGATCGACAAAACTACCAGATATAGGTGAAAAAACTAGTCTGGAAGGTTCTTTTAGTGTGTTCAGGGGACTGGATCTATGATTAAGCTCGGTTTATTGGTACAGTCCCAGAATAACTCTTTGGGTATCGGCAAAGTTACGGAAATATCTGATACCAATGCAAACGTTGAGTATTTTTGCTCTATAGGGCAGCGTCTTCAAAAAACTTTACCTTTAAGTTCTCTCTCTGAAGTCAGGCTTGAACCACAGGCTCGATGCTATATTAAGTACCAAACTCAGGATAAATGGATAGTTGGGAGAGTTTTCATTTGGGATGAAGATACAGAAATGTATCAAATTGATTTACCAGATAAGAAAACTGCGATCGCTACTGAAGAAGACATTTACGTTCGTTGTAATCTCCCAAACACAGACCCCATCGAAACTTTAGCGATGAAGGGTCACGAAACGCCTTACTTCCACGACAAAAGATTGGCTTTCGTCAAATCCTTGATTAAGCAACGCGCTGTCAGTCGCGGAATGACAGGACTGATTTCGGCAAATATTAATCTTTATCCTCACCAAGTTGAAGTTGTGCGGCGGGTACTGGAAGACCCAATTCAACGCTACTTGCTAGCAGACGAGGTGGGACTCGGAAAAACCATCGAAGCGGGTGCGATTCTGCGTCAATTCCTTTTGGATGAACCGAAAAAGGGTGCGGTGGTATTAGTTCCGCAATACTTGCTTAAACAATGGCGGACTGAGTTAGAAAACAAGTTTTACATTTCCCATTTTGGCAAACGGGTAGCGATGCTGGCGGTTGAAGATATTCATAAAATCAACCTGAAAGCGAGGATAGGCTGCTTAATTTTAGATGAAGCTCATCATATCGCAGCAATGGCGACTTCCAAAGATGCAACAGTGCGCCAGCGTTTTCAGACTTGTAAAGAACTTGCTCATAAAAGCGATCGCTTACTTTTATTATCTGCCACTCCTGTTCTCAATCATGAGCAAGATTTCTTGGCAATGTTGCACTTGCTCGACCCAGCAACCTATAAAATTGGTGATTTAGCAGGTTTTCGTGCCAAAGTTGAAAGCCGTCAGGAAATTGGTAGACTTCTGCTTTCTTTCAAAGAAGGTGCTGAACCCGTTGTTCTCAAAAGCAACTTGCAGCAACTACGAAACCTCTTAGCTGAGGATAAGTATTTCCTGAAGCTGGCGGATGATTTAGAAAATTGTTTACAAGCAAATTCTACCGAGCAAGATCAAATAGTCCAAGCGATTCGTACTCACGTCAGCGATATCTATCGACTACACCGCCGAATGCTTCGCAACCGTCGCGCGGCGGTAGAAGATGTGATATTTGACCGCAATTTTACACCCAAAGAAGAGTACGATTTAGACGAGCGATCGCCTGATATCCACGAACTCCTCAATCAATGGCGTAGTGTTGCTCCTGCTGAAAAGCCATATCAGCGAATTTTTCTGCTGTTATTTCTAGCGGCTGGTACTTGGTTAGGCATTTTAGAGCAGTTAATTACCGCCCGCTTAACTGGTAAGCCTGATGCTAAACTCATCCAGGAGTTTAAAGAAGATGATCTTCGCGTCTTAACTACAACCCCCAAATTCTTTGAGGAAGAAGAGATTCTGCAATCCTTCCTTAAAATTATTCGTCAACCCCAAGAAGACGGAGGACGGACGGAAAATTTAAAAACTGTACTGCTGAATCAGCTAGGTACATACTTCAAAATTCCCGCAAACGTTCGGAAGAATCAAAAGGAATTCATCACGAGAATACAGCAGAGAATCAAAAGACCAATTACTGGCGATATTCTGCCCAAATTTATTGTATTCACCAGTTTTGTCCAAAGTTGTGGCGAAATAGTCCGGTATTTGTCTGATACCTTTGGTGCAGAGACAATCGTCAAACATCAATTTGGAGAATCACCAGACAAAGTTGAGGAAGGCTTAAATAAGTTTAAGAATAACCCAAACTGCTTTATTTTAGTATGCGATCGCTCAGGAGAAGAAGGGCTTAATCTCCAATTTGCCGATTGGTTAATTCATTTTGACCTTCCTTGGTCGCCTAATCAATTAGAGCAAAGACTTGGCAGACTTGACCGCATTGGCAGCAAAATTGGAGTCCAATCTTGTGTTTTGATTGGCCCCTATTTGGAAGATAGCCCTCACAATGCTTGGTATCAAGTATTAAAAGATGGATTTGGTATTTTCCAGCAATCAATTGCAAGTTTACAGTTTTATGTGGATGATAAGCTTGCAGAATTAGAAACAGCTTTATTTCAATCAAGTGCTGCTGGATTATTAGAGATGATTTCGCCAATTCAAGAGCAAATTGAAGCCGAAATTGCAAAAATTAGCGAACAAAATGCTCTTGATGAAATTGACGCTAACGATGAAATTGCCACCGAATATTTTCAAGACCTCGATAATTACGATGCTTGTCATCTAGAAATGAAACGAGCAATTGAAGGCTGGATTTGTGAGGCGCTGGGATTTCGAGGACTGAATAATCCCGACTCATCAGAAATGCGACGTTATCAACCATCAACGCGGACATTGGTTCCGATAAATGAGTTAAAAAATCGTTTTGCTGATAGTTATCTAGACCAATTTGGTACTTATAACCGCAGAGTTGCAAACCAGAATCCTGGTATTAAACTCTTTCGAGTTGGGGAAGGATTTGTCGAAGCACTCTGGAACTATATAAACTGGGATGACCGAGGTGAAGCCTTTGCAATGTGGCGCACTGATGCATCTTGGGATGCGAAAGAAGGAAAAGAGTGGTTCGGTTTTCAATGCAATTATGTAGTCGAGGCAAATTTAAGAGTTGCCAAGCAAGTTTTACTAGATAACAAACTCGATAGTTCTCAATTCAAAAACTTGCAACGACGTGTTGATGCTCTATTTCCGCCAATTATAGAAACTATCTATGTTGATGGTCGCAATGAGCCAATCCGCGTTGTTGAAGATAAAGCTCTCTTAAGTATTCTCCAACGTCCATATAAAGATAAAAACAGTAATCAAGGACGAGATTACAATCTGGCAAAAGAGCGCTTAGGAATTATTGACGATTTTGTTGACCCTAGTAAATGGCAAAATTTCTGCTATCAAGTACGTAATACTTCTGCGGAATTACTTTCAAATCGTCCCGATTTTCTTGACTTATGCCAAAGTTGTGCTAAGGTCGCCGATAAGAAATTAGCCAATAGAGTAGAACAATTACGCCTGCGTCTAAACCAACAAAGTTGGGATAACGCATTAGCTGAAGAATTGAAAATAGAAACTGCTTTAAATGCAGCCATTCTCCAAGGTATTCGCCAGCCTCAGATTAGGCTTGATTCTGTCGGCTTTATTGTTGTATCGGGGCGATCGCTCGTGCAATTTGAATGATATTATGTGAGGTTAAATAGCCTTAGTCAGTATACTAACCCCACCCCGTAAAAGAGGTGGGGTTTTTTACGACTTCCAAATAAAAGTATTTTTATCTAAACAGCTTGTATCTTTTATTGCCAAAAGTATTTTAATGCAGGTTTAAGAAAAGTAATGATATTTTTGACTTTACCGGAAAAATAAGTAAGTATTAACACTTGTGATACAGAAACAAAGTGATGATTGTGAAAGTCGAAGATGAAACGTTCAAATCGCCTTGCTTGGATGGGAGCGATCGCACTAGCTGCGATCGTTTTGCTTACTTTGTTAGTGGCTCCCAATAATACAAAAATTAGCACTGGCTCTACTTATAACCGCGCCTCTGATGGGTATGGTGCTTGGTATGCTTTTATGCAACAAAAAGGAATTTCTATCAAGCGTTGGCAAAAACCTTTTAGTGATATTCAGCCAGAAAATAGCCCAGTTACCTTTCTACAGGTAAGCGCCTATCCAAGGGAGACAGCATTGAATGGTCAAGAGCGGGAATGGGTAGAAAAAGGGAATACTTTGGTAATTTTGGGTGCGGGGGCGCGGGTTACAGAAGCGGAGTTTAGCACTATGCAAAAATCTCCTCAAGGTGATATCAAAATTGATACACGTAGACGGTATCAGAAAGCTAACTCCAAGCAAGTTGATTTAGGCGATCGCTTTGGTGCTGTTGTCTGGGAAAAAAGTTACAAACAGGGAAAGGTAATTTTTTCTACCACCCCTTATCTAGCCGCCAACGCTTATCAAGACTATTTAAGTAATTTCAAGTATTTAGCTAGTTTAGTAACTGAAAAAAGTAACACAGTAATTGTTGATGAATACATCCACGGCTATAAAGATGCTGATGTCAGAAAAAAAGAAAGCGAAGGTGATTTATCTAGCTTTTTTGCTAAAACTCCTTTATTTCCAATACTAATACAGTTAGGTATTCTGCTATTGGTGCTAACTTGGGCCCAGAATCGCCGCTTTGGGAAGCCAGTGGCTTTAGATGCACCAGTTACAGATAATAGCGAAGCATACATCCAAGCTTTAGCGGGAGTCTTGCAGAAAGCTGATACCACCGACTTTGTTGTCGAGATGGTGGGTAAACAAGAACAACTCCAACTACAAAAAGCCTTGGGATTAGGACAAGTACTTTTAGAACCTCAAGCCTTGATCAATTTCTGGAAAAAAAAAACAGGCATAAGTGCAGCAGAATTAGATGCAGTTTTAAAGCTACAATCCCACAAACAACCCATCAGTGAGCGAGAACTGTTAAGCTGGTTGGGCAAATGGCGAAATATTAGGAAAATTCGTAATTCGTAATTATTGTTTTGAAGCTGTGCATAATATTTCTGTGCCTGAGTACTTTTGAGTAAATTATTTATAAGTAAAAAAATGAGCGAAACTCATCCTATCTTAATTCGCCTTGGTCAAGGTCTTAATCAAGTAGTTGTTGGACAATCGAGCCTAATACAACAACTTTTAGTAGCACTACTAGCGGGTGGACACGTAATTTTAGAAGGAGTACCAGGAACTGGTAAAACTCTCCTGGTAAAAGTATTAGCACAGTTAATCCAAGGGGATTTTCGCCGAATTCAACTAACACCAGATGTCTTACCTTCAGATATTACTGGGACAAATATTTTTGACTTGAATAGCCGCAATTTTACTTTGAAAAAAGGGCCAATATTTACCGAAGTGCTGCTAGCAGACGAAATCAATCGTACTCCTCCAAAGACACAAGCGGCACTGCTGGAAGCGATGGAAGAGATGCAGGTAACATTGGATGGTGAAAGTTTGCCCTTACCAGATTTATTTTGGGTGATTGCAACCCAAAACCCTTTGGAATTTGAGGGGACTTATCCTTTACCAGAAGCGCAATTGGATAGATTTTTATTTAAGTTAGTGGTAGATTACCCAGATCAAGCTGCGGAAAAGCAAATGTTACTCAATCGTCAGGCTGGGTTTTCAGCAAGGCGTTTGGATATTAGCCGTTTGAAACCAATCGCAACAGTAGCCGACATCTTACAAGCACGACAAGCAGTTAAAGAAGTTAAAGTATCAGAAGCGATCGTTGATTATTTGTTAGCCTTGGTGAGAATATCGCGTCAATATCCCGATTTAACCTTGGGTGCATCACCTCGCGCTGCTGGTGCTTGGTTGCAGACATCTCAAGCATTAGCGTGGTTAGCTGGCAGAGATTTTGTCACACCAGATGATGTGAAAGCAGTTGCATCGCCACTGCTGCGTCATCGCCTCATTTTGAAACCAGAAGCAATGCTGGATGGTTTACAAATGGATGCGGTAATTGCGTCGGTAATTAATCAAGTACCAGTTCCAAGGTGAAAAAATTCTTGCTATATTCCAGGCTATTTGGAAAGTAGACCCAAAAGGAAGCTCAAACTAACTGCCTCCACAAGTTATAAAGTATGTGTAGATGAAACAGCGAGTATATTGAGAAAAAAATCTGTATGGCAAGCTACCAAGAAACCGTAACTAGTGACGAATCCATTAATGAGCTAATCGCCGAGACAACAGGCATTAACCATCTGGAGGTGATTGAAAATGTCATCGACTCTTTGGAACAAGATGATAGTGCGATGGTTAGCCATACTCCAGAGGGTGGCTATCTCTGGAAGTTTAAGTACGGAAGTGTAGAGGTATTTGTCCAACTCAACGGTACAACCGATGAAGACACCATAACGGTTTGGTCTGCGGTGCTAAATTTACCTGCTAAAGATGAACCCAGATTACTGCGTTATCTGTTGGAGTTGAACTGCTCCAGCACTTTTGAAGCGCGTTTTGGTATTATAGAAAACAGAGTGGTTGTGATCTCAACACGCACCTTAGCGGAGTTATCTCCCGGCGAAGTGTCTCGCCTCATCACCATTGTGGCAACAATCGCTGATAACAACGATGAAGCTTTACAATCTGAATTTGGTGCAACTTAAGGAATTTGGGATTTTAGATTGGGCTTATATTGTATTAGATGTATAGCAAGCAGGTGTGGCGACTAATTCCTTTGCTAGAGGCGGCTGGTAATGTGCAAATGGCCATTGACAACTGGTTACTAGAACAGCACCAGTCTGGAAAGCATCCCTCCACTTTGCGCTTTTATACCTGGTCGCCATCTGCCATTTCTCTTGGCTATCATCAACGACAATACCCTGAATATTGGCAAAATTTGACTTGGCAAGGGCAGAAATTGGATTTAGTGCAACGCCCTACTGGTGGACGGGCGGTATTACACCAAGGTGATTTAACTTACACTGTAGTCACATCTGGAATTACGGGTAGTCGCCTCCAGGTGTATGAAAAGATTTGTGAGTTTTTGATTCAAGGGTGGCGATCGCTTGGCGTAGAATTACATTACGGTACAGAAGGGCGAGGTTACATCCACAACCCTAACTGTTTTGGTACAGCAACCAGTGCAGATTTAGTTCTGCCAGATGGTGCCAAACTCATTGGTAGCGCTCAACTGCGACGTAGTAGGGCAATTTTGCAACATGGCTCCATTCGTTTGCAACCCGATGCTGAACTGTTTGCTCAAGTATTTGGTGCAGAATCTTTTACGACTGTACAACTACCTCAAAGCCTGAGTGTGGAAAAGATTATTGCAGATTTAATCATCGCCGCTAGTGATTGTTTTGATATGCAGATAGAGTTACAACCCCTCTCGCCCTCTGAGTGGGAAGAAATTTTGGCAAAACTATGATTCTCCTACTAAGTTATAGCGCTTCTGGGTTGAGTTAAATACAGACCTAACCCCCAGCCCCTTCCCTGCACCAGCCCCTTCCCTGCAAGGGAAGGGGAGCATGATTCAAAGCCTCTCTCCTAAAAGGAGAGAGGTCAAAGTATATTGCATACAACTGAGAACCGTTATAACTTCTGGAGATGAGTTGGAAACAGGCGGCTAAACTGACTCCACTGAAGAAGCACCGAAACGATAGCCTTTGCCGTAGACTGTGTGAATCAGTGCAGTTTCTCTACCTACCTCAATCTTACGACGCAGCAAACGAATTAATGCTGCAATCACATTACTACTAGGTTGTTCTGACTCTTGCCACAAATTTTCCATAATTTGGGCATGAGTCATTAGTTGTCCAGTGTGTTCCATAAAATATTGCAGCAACTGGCTTTCTTTTTGCGATAACTCAATGATTCGTCCTTGGCGATAGGCGACTTGATTTTCACAATCTAGTTCTAAATCAGCGACGGTTAAACGTCCGGTGGTGGTTTCATAGGTTTGGGAGCCAGAACGACGCAATAAAGCACGGACTCTAGCGAGTAACTCACGCAGTTCAAAAGGTTTAACTAAATAGTCATCAGCACCAGCATCTAAACCTTGTACGCGGTCATCGAGAGTATCTTTAGCTGTGAGAAACAGCACGGGAGTGGTTTTGCCTTGTTGTCGCAATTGCTGACAAATCTCTAACCCGGTTTTTCCTGGCAGCATCCAATCTAAAATTAGTAGGTCATAACTGCCTGCTTGTGCATATTCGCTGCCACTTGTGCCATCGAAAGCGGCATCCACAACGTAACCCTCACGAGTTAACAAGCGACTCAAGGGTTCAGTTAGTTCAACTTCATCATCAACTAATAAAATTCTCATGCTGCTGTGGTAAGCATATAGAGATATTATTCAACTGCCAGAACGCCAAGGATATTAAGAAAAAGAATGCTGACTGTTGCATTACCAAAAGGGGAACTCCTTAAAAATAGCATCCGCTTGCTACAATCTGTGGGATTAGATTTTAGCGCTTTTTTAGATTCAGGAACTCGCCAACTTCAAATTCCTGATACTAAGGGAATTGCAAAAGCTTTGTTGGTACGGGCGCAGGATGTGCCTGTTTATGTAGAATATGGTCAAGCACAACTGGGTGTTGTTGGTTACGATGTGTTGCGGGAGAAGCAGCCGCAAGTTGCCCACTTGGTAGATTTGCAGTTTGGGTATTGTCGGATGTCAGTAGCGGTAAAAGCATCAAGTTCTTACCGATCGCCTTTAGATTTGCCACCGCATGGTAGAGTTGCTTCAAAATATGTGAATTGCGCTCGTGAATATTTCCACAGTCTAGATTTACCCGTGGAAATCGTACCGTTGTATGGTTCAGTGGAATTAGGCCCGATTACTGGAATGTCAGAAGCGATCGTGGATTTGGTTTCTACAGGGCGCACCATGCGCGAAAATGGTTTAATTGAAATCGCTACTCTGTATGAAAGCACGGCTCGGTTGATTGCCCACCCTCTGAGTTACCGGATGAATACAGGTAATGTCGGTGATGTAATTGCCAAGCTGCGGGAAGCAATTTTGGTAGAGGTTTAATTGTTACAGCAGAAGTCAGAATTCAGAAGTCAGAAACAAAATCATGATTTTCATTCACAAAATCATGATTTTTCTAATGGCAGCCTTTGGCTGAGTGATAAGCTAAAAAACATTTAACTTGCATAATCGAATTAAACATAACTCTTGTGGGGTAGGCAAGATGCCCGCCCAGGATATGCAATTTAAATGTGGGACAGCTTATATGACTAGCAGATAGTCTGCAACAATTGAACCTCATCATGCAGACTAAAATTTGTTTACACTAGGATTAGTGCGATGGCGTATCCGCCCGCCGCAAAAGTACGACAAAATTTAAACAGAATTCCCTGAATAGCCAGAGGTGGGGAAATAACTAATTAATTGTTAAAAAAAGTTAAGCTACTCTTGAGATAGCTACGCTCCTGACTTAAATATTACACTTAGATTTATTAATAAAAATTAATGAAAGTAGGACACATTGATACAGAAGTGGCGCGGCTAGAAGCCCTCCGCCAGTATCAAATTCTTGACACCGAACCTGAAGAAGCTTACGACAATCTTGCTCAGTTAGCGGCATTTATTTGTGATACTTCCATCTCTTTGGTAAATTTTATTGATGAAAACCGTCAATGGTTTAAGGCAAAAGTAGGTTTAGATGTATCAGAAATGCCCCGTTGTGTTGGGTTATCTTACCTTTGCCAAGAGCGGCGTAATGTTGTGGTGGTTCCTGATACCTTAGCTGATGAAAATTTGGCCAATAATGCAGTAGTCACTGGCTATCCTTATGTACGGTTTTATGCAGGTGTACCCTTAATTACTCCCAAGGGAGATATGCTGGGAACTCTATGTGTACTTGACCAAGTTCCAAAAGAATTGAGCCAAAAACAAGTGGAGGCGCTTGTGGCTCTGAGTCACTTGATAATCGACCAACTAGAGCTTAGGCGTTATGTAACTGAGGTATCTCAAGTTACTGAAAAGCTCATGGCACACGAGCAAGCAGCCCGCGTCCAGTCTGAAGCTGCGAGAACCCACATCAATAATCTTCTTGAAAGCATTACTGATGGGTTTTTTGCCCTGGATAAAAAGTCGCGATTCACCTACATTAATGGTCAAGCAGAACGGCTGTTGCGAAAAAAACAAAATGAGCTTCTGGGTAAAAACATCTGGGAAGTGTTTCCAGAAATCATCGGCACAACATTTTACCATGAGTATCACAGGGCAATCATAGAACAGGTGAGTGTGGAATTTGAGGAGTTTTATCCACCACTAAACTGCTGGCTTCAAGTCCATACCTATCCTGCCAAAGACGGCTTGTCTATTTATTTTCAAGACATTACTGAACGGCGGCGAACAGCAGAAGCACTACGAGAAAGTGAAGAACGTTGGCAATTAGCATTACATGGTAATAATGATGGCATTTGGGATTGGAACCTCAAGACTAATGAAGTGTTCTTCTCAACTCGGTGGAAGGAAATGCTCGGTTATAAAGACCACGAAGTTTCCAACGGTTGGGACGAATGGATAAAACAAATCCACCCCGATGAGCGAGATTGGGTACTTCAAGCCTTCCAAGACCACTTTGCCAAGAAAACACCGTTTTATGTTTGTGAATATCGAGTCCAGTGCCAAGACGGCAGCTATAAATGGATTCTAGATCGAGGACAAGCACTTTGGGACGCATTGGGTGATATAGTTCGCATGGTGGGTTCTTATACAGATATCACAGATCGCAAGCGGGCAGATGAAGAATTAAAGCGGCAGAATTTGCGATCGCAATTATTTGCAGAAATCACCCTGAAAATTCGAGAATCTTTACAAATAAATGAAATTCTTCAAACCACAGTTACAGAAGTACAAAAATTACTACAAGCAGACCGAGTTTTAATTTTTCGACTGGAAGCTGATGGTTCGGGAACAGTAATACAAGAGGCAGTGCTACCTGGTTGGCCCGTAATTCTAGGAGAAAATATTCTCGATACCTGCTTTAAAGAAGAATATATCGAAAGATATCGCCAAGGAAGAGTCAGTGCCATGGAAGACGTTCAAGCTGCTCACATTCAACCATGCCATCGAGAATTTCTTCAGCAGTTTGCTGTCAGAGCTAACCTAATAGTACCGATTCTTGTTAGAGATAACATTTGGGGCTTATTGCTGGCTCATCAGTGTGCCGCACCTCGAAAGTGGAATAACTTTGAGATGGAGTTGTTAAAGCAACTAGCTAATCAAATTGGCATTGCTTTATCTCAAGCGCAACTATTAGAAAAAGAAACCCAGCAAAGTCAAGAACTCGTCCGTTCTAATGCGGAATTAGAACAGTTTGCTTATGTAGCTTCACATGACTTACAAGAGCCGCTACGGATGGTAACAAGTTATTTACAACTACTAGAGCGAAGATACAAAAATCAACTTGATGACAATGCCGATCAGTTTATCACCTACGCAGTAGATGGGGCGCGGCGAATGCAGACCTTAATCAACGATTTGTTGAACTATTCCCGCGTCAGCACCCGTGGACAGCCATTTAAGTTAGTTGATTGTGATGTCATCTTACAGCAGGCGATCGCTAATCTCCAAATTGCGATTGCAGATAGCAAGGCAATTGTCACTTACGATTCTCTACCTGAAGTGATGGCTGATACTACCCAACTAACACAAGTATTTCAAAACCTGATTGGCAACGCGATCAAATTTTGCCAGAATCAGCAGCCACAAATTCACATTGGGGTAGCCAAGCCAAATCCAAATTCAGACGAAGAAAGTTTAAATTCTATACCATTGGCAGATGAATGGTTATTCTCGATACGTGATAATGGAATTGGTTTGGAATCCCAGTATGCAGAACGTATTTTTATAATTTTTCAGCGTTTGCACGGTAGAGACAAGTATCCTGGTACTGGAATTGGTCTGGCAATTTGCAAGAAAATTATAGAACGGCACGGCGGCCGGATCTGGGTTGAATCGAAACCGGGTCAAGGCTCGACTTTCTACTTCACAATTCCAGATAGAGCAGGTAAGCAATCGTGAGCGTTATAACAGCGATTATGCCTATTGAGGTTTTGTTAGTAGAGGACAATCCTGGCGATGCCCAACTTACACGCATCGCCTTAGAAGATAGTAAGATATCGATTCACCTCAACGTCGTCGAAGATGGTGTAGAGGCAATGGCATTCTTGCGAAAACAAGAAAAATATGTCAAAGCAGCCCATCCCGATATTGTGCTGCTCGATTTAAATCTCCCCAGAAAAGATGGGCGGGAGGTACTGGCAGAAATCAAAGGAGATGAAAAGCTCAAGCGAATTCCTGTGGTAATTTTGACGACTTCCCAAGCTGAAGAAGACATCCTCAAAGCCTATAATTTATGTGCAAACTGTTATATAACTAAGCCAGTAGATTTCGATCAATTCGTTAAAATTGTACAATCAATAGAAAATTTTTGGTTTGCGATCGTAAAACTGCCACCGGAGTAGTGGAAATGGCAGGTAAAAATATTAAAGTCTTGTTAGTAGAAGATAACCCCGGTGATGTTTTTTTATTACAGGAGTTTTTAAAAGAAGTTACCACAGTTGTAGTTGATTTGATACCCGTTGAGCGGCTTTCGGAAGCAATCAACTACTTAGCAAAGGAAATTTTTGATGTGATTTTGCTAGACCTCTCGCTGCCAGATAGCCAGGGGTTAGAAAGCTTTGTCATCGCTCACCATCAGGCTAAAGCCACTCCCATAATTGTGCTGACGGGTATAGACGATGAAACTTTGGCAATTAGGGCGATGCAAGAAGGAGCGCAGGATTATTTGGTGAAAGGGCAAGTAACTGGCGACTTGCTGGTGCGCTCCATGCGTTATGCTATCGAACGTCAACGGGCAGACGAGGCATTGCGTCACAGTGAAGAGCGATTTCGAGTGGCCCTAAAAAACTCTCCCATCTTTGTCTACAACCAAGATATAGAGTTACGCTACACCTGGGTTTACAATCCCCCTTCTGGATTGACAGTTGAGGAAATATTAGGCAAACAAGACTTAGATATTATCCCAGGTGAAGATGCTCAACGTCTTACCACAATTAAACGCGGGGTACTAACTACTGGCATAGGAACGCGAGAGGAAGTATCAATTACAATCAAAGATACAACTCGATATTACGATTTGACAGTTGAGCCATTGCGGAATGAGTCGCAAGAAGTTGTGGGCGTGACGTGCGCCAGTATTGATATTAGCGAAAAACAAGCTGCGCTACGCGATCGCAAATTGGCAGAAGAAAAAATCCGCGAACAAGCAGCATTACTCGATGTCACCACTGATGCCATTTGCGTGCGAGATTTAAACAATCAAATTATTTTCTGGAACAAAGGCGCAGAAACACTTTACGGCTGGCAAGCTGAAGAAGCTTGGGGCAAAAATGCTAGTGAGCTTTTGTTTGACGAACCTTCACCAGAAATCGAAGCGGCTCTTTTACAAGCTACTAGTAAAGGTAAGTGGCAGGGCGAGTTAACTAAACTTACCAAAGCTGACAAAGAAATCCTTGTTGCTAGTCGCTGGAGTTTGGTGTACGGCGAACAAGGAAAACCAAAAGCGATTCTCACCGTTGACACAGATATTACCGATAAAAAACATCTAGAAGCCCAATTATTTCGCGCCCAACGCTTGGAAAGTATTGGCACTCTAGCTAGTGGCATTGCTCACGACCTCAACAATATCTTGACACCTATTCTGGCAGGAGCGCAACTTTTACCACTCAAATTTCCTGATGCAGATGAGCGGACTCGCCATCTACTGGAAATTTTGGAAATCAACGCTAGACGCGGGGCAGATTTAGTCAAACAAGTGTTGTCATTTGCACGGGGTGTAGAAGGAAAGCGTATCACTTTGCAACTCAGACATATAATTGTGGAAGTTGCCAAGATTCTTAAAGAGACATTTCCCAAATCCATACAAATCAGCACAGATGTCCTGCAAGATTTGTGGATGGTTTCTGGAGATAGTACCCAACTACATCAAGTATTGATGAACCTCTGCGTTAATGCCCGCGATGCAATGCCAAATGGCGGTAATTTGAGCATCTATGCTGAAAATCTGTTGATTGACGAAAATTATGCCCGCATGAACCTGGAAGCCAAAGAGGGGCCTTATATAGTAATTACTGTCTCCGATACTGGAGTTGGGATTCCCAAAGAAATCTTAGATAGAATTTTCGAGCCATTTTTTACCACAAAAGATGTCGGAAAAGGCACAGGGTTAGGACTTTCCACCGTGCTGGGAATTATTAAAAGCCACGGTGGTTTTGTGAATGTCTATAGCGAACTGGGAAGCGGCACTAGCTTTAAGATTTACTTGCCAGCAGTGGAGGGAATGGAAACATTTACTCCAGAAGAATCGCCAGCACAGAAAGGACATGGAGAATTGATTTTGATTGTGGATGATGAAGTTGCTATTCAAGAGATTACGAGGACATCGCTAGAAGCTCACAACTACAAAACCCTCATTGCCAATGATGGCATTGAAGCGATCGCGCTATACGCTCAAAACCGGGATAAAATTAGTGCCGTACTGATGGATATTATGCTACCTTTACTCGATGGTTTAACTGCCATCCGTACTCTGCAAAAAATTAACCCCAAAGTCAGAGTTATTGCCAGCAGTGGACTTATGTCTGACAATAAGCTTAGTGCAGTAGCTGCTATTGGTGTGAATACGTTTTTGGTAAAGCCCTACACTGTCAACGAGTTATTGCTTTCTTTACAAAAAATCCTATCGTAACTCAATTAATTACGCAAGTATTATGGTAGTTATAAGTACAAAAGTTCGCTTCATTGATGTGAGTGTAAATTGTTGGGATTTGATATGATTGAGCATCGACTAACACACTCCTCTTACGGAGTGTAGGGGCAGGGAAAACTTTTTTTAATCCCATGCCCAATGTCCAATGCCCAATGCCCAATCCTTTTTAATATGCCTCGGTTTCTCAAGTTAATTATAAATATAGTAGTCTTGAGTGCATTGTTATTCATATCTGTGCAAGTTTGGGCGCAAGATTGGCGACCAGTTCGCGGTGGTATCCCTTTCGGGATCAGTGGTATGGCTTTGATAAAGCAGCAAAGAAATACACTAGATTTTCTGATTGTCCACGACAACAAAAAACCCAATCAAGCCCGTTTAGCAATTATTAGTATTAAAGGAAAAAACCAACCTGAATATTTCCCATTAAAGTGGCCAAGTAACATAGAATTGCCCATCGACTTAGAAGCTTTAACATCTATTCCTGAGAAAACAAAATTCTCTTTTATCGCTTTAAGCAGTTCTGGCAAAGCTTATTTTATCAGGTTAAACCCTGCCAATAAAACCATCTTGGTTCTCAAAGAATTCAATCTACCAGAAATTATTCAAGGAAATAATTTTGAGGGATTTGGATTACAAAATATAGACGGAAAATTAGTTGCTATTTGGGCACATCGAGGCGAAGGTGAACAACCAGCAACTATATTTTGGGGAATGTTTGATTTGGCTAAATATCAAATTACTCTCGCAGGTTCTGCCAATCTGAGAGTACCGTTTCCATCTGGCAATGTACGTCATATATCAGACATTAAGGTAGACCCTGTAGGAATTGTGTACATTACCTCAGCAAATGATGCCGGAGACGATGGCCCATTTCAGTCAGCTGTGTATATCGCTGGTTATCTGGGATTGCGTGATCACAAAATTGTATGGCAGCAAAATTCTCAACTTGTTCCTCTTTACCGCTCTGATTACCACAAAATTGAAGGTATGGAACTTGTTCCCGGTGCGGAAGGTGGTCTGATTCTTGGTACGGATGATGAGAATTTGGGTTCTTATGTATACATGGTGGGTGGGAGTAATTGAGCGATATGTCCTTTGATAACCTATGCAAACTGCTATCTGAAAACAGATTGCTGGTTTATTTGCGATCGCCTAACAACTTCCTTAAAGAGTGTCAAGGTTTACAGTGTGATGGTGTACCCGCCCACTGTAGGCGATCGCAATTTGGTATAAGTTGACCATTATCTTATCGATAACGGCCACTTAATTAATTAACCCTACACATTAAATCGGAACAACATTACATCCCCTTCCTGCACAACATACTCTTTCCCTTCACTGCGAACCAACCCTTTTTCCTTCGCAGCATTCATCGAACCATTTGTTACCAAATCTTTATAAGCAACAGTTTCAGCGCGAATAAATCCCCGCTCAAAATCACTGTGGATTACACCAGCAGCTTGAGGTGCAGACATTCCGGCATTAATTGTCCAAGCGCGGGTTTCTTTAGGGCCGCAGGTAAAATATGTCCGCAAGCCTAGAAGCGAGTATGTTGCACGAATCAAGGATTTTAAACCGCCTTCTTCCACACCTAAAGATGCGAGAAAATCAGCCTTATCTTCTTCTGGTAGTTCTACTAACTCCGCTTCAACTTGAGCCGAAACTATGACAACTTGGGCATTTTCTGTCGATGCAATTTGTCGCACTGTTTCTACAAAATGATTACCAGTTGCCAATTCATCCTCAGATACATTGGCGGCATAAATAATCGGTTTATAAGTAAGCAGTTCTAATCCCTTAATAATTACTTCTTCTTCTTCATTCAAACTTACCTGGCGCACCGATTTACCTTCATTTAAAGCCGCAGCCAATTTTTCTAAAACTGTGATTTCAAACTGTGCATCTTTGCTGGTACGAGCTTGTTTGCGAGTCCGGTCAATTCGCCGCTCAATTTGTGATAAATCTGATAAACCCAGTTCTATATTAATGATTTCAATATCTCGCGCTGGATCAACAGAACCAGCAACGTGGATAATATCGTCATTTTCAAAACAACGTACCACATGGACGATCGCATCAACTTCCCGGATGTGGGACAGGAATTGATTCCCTAGTCCCTCACCCTGACTTGCACCTTTAACTAAACCGGCAATATCTACAAATTCCACCCGCGCCGGGATAGTTTGTGCCGAACTGGCAATCTTAGCAAGAACATTTAACCGTTCATCCGGTACTGCGACAACGCCGACATTCGGTTCAATCGTGCAAAAAGGGAAGTTAGCTGCTTCTGCTTTAGCATTAGCAACTACAGCATTAAATAAAGTAGATTTTCCGACGTTGGGAAGTCCGACAATTCCGGCTCTTAGCATTTTGGATTTTAGATTTGAGATTTTGGATTACATTACCAAGTTAATCTAAACAGGTTCCGGTATGGTTTGGGGAATTGGCCCTGGAACTGTTTGGGGAATGGGAGCAGGTACTGGTTCTGGTACAGGCCCCGGCAAGGGTTGAGGAATCGCTGGCCCTGGCACAGGTTCAGGACTAGGTAGCGGATTCGGGCCAGGAGTAGGAATTTGTGGTTCGGGTATAGAAATCGCAGTAAGATTTAGCATGGTAAGTCTAAATTAAATTATTTAACCTTCCCAAGGTAGATGACAACTTCATCTGTTGACATCTCCCTAAATATCTATACCCACGAACATTTCCTTTAAATAATTTACGCTCTTGTGATTAATTCGTAGCTAATTCTCAGCGCCCCTCTGCGTTTAAACTTCACCCATAAATTCGCCACCATTTTACGCAAAACTCTACTAAACTACTGCCCTTTTACCTTTTCTACCACCTCTGGGACTGGATCGTAACCACCTGGATGGAAAGGATGACAGCGTAAAATCCGCCGAGTAGCCATCCAGCTACCACGTAACACTCCAAATCGTTCAATGGCTTCAATAGCATACATCGAACAAGTTGGTTGAAAGCGACAAGTCGGGAGAAACAACGGCGATATAAACATTCGGTAGCCCCGAATCAGCCAAATAAATAATAGTTTCATTGCAGTTACCTAAATCTTATAAATTAGTAACAGAGGTAAAATTTTTCATTTTGTTACATCTTTGTTGATTACATTTTCTGACTTAACCTCAATTCCGGTTTTATGGCTGCAAATTGCGATTACTGCAATTTGGGTGTTACTCATCCTCGTGATTGCATGGGTGGTAAACCGCTTCGCCGACGAGCCAGAAATCGTGCGGAAGATAGTTCATATAGGCACTGGTAATGTAATTTTACTTGCTTGGTGGCTAGATATCCCCGCCAGTGTAGGGATTACAGCTTCCATTCTAGCGAGTGCAATCACCTTATTATCCTACCGATTGCCTATTCTTCCTGGTATTAATAGCGTTGGGCGGCAAAGTTTCGGGACATTTTTTTACTCTGTTAGTTTCGGTATTTTAGTTGCCAGCTTCTGGTACTTACAACAACCCCAGTACGCAGCACTAGGAATTTTGATCATGACTTGGGGAGATGGACTAGCAGCCTTAATTGGACAACGCTTTGGTACACACAAATATAAAGTCTTTGGCACACAAAAAAGTTGGGAAGGCTCCCTAACCATGATGTTTGTTAGCTATTTAATCAGTATTTTGATTTTAGTTGCAACTCAAGGAAACAGTTGGCAAAGTTGGGTAATATCACTTGCGGTTGCATTTATCGCTACAGTTTTAGAGGCTTTTTCGTTTTTGGGTATTGATAATTTGACAGTCCCTTTGGGTAGTGCAGCCCTTGCCTTCTTTTTAAGTCAGTTAGTCTATTTCTAATTGAGCAAACAAGAGATACTTGCCCGATACGTTTCTCTAAATATCTAGTTCAAAGGATATGGGAGCAAAAGCATAGATTTAATGGGCTGAGATAGCGATCGCACTCATCTTCAGCAATAATGCTGAAGCTAATATAGGTATTTACTACACAGACCTTCAGCCTCCTATTGTACCTGATATCTTTCTTAGCTTGGATGTTCAAGTATCTGAAAATTGGTGGGAGAAACAAAATCGTTGTTATATGGTTTGGCGTTTTGGCAAACCTCCAGAAGTTGTCCTCGAAATTGTCTCTAACAAAGAAGGTGATGAACTGGGCAAAAGCTGCGAATTTATGAACACATGCGGGCTAGTTACTACATTGTATATGACCCAAATCAGCAATTAGCAGAAAAAACTTTGTATGTTTATGAACTAATACCAATTTAATATGAAGCTGCATATAATAGAGAAAACAAACTCGATAAATTAAAATAACCATGAGCCGCCCTTTTGAGATTGAAATCGCAGAGAGCGAAGAAGAACTTAAAAAACGTCTACAAACAGCTAATTTAGGGAACCAGAAAGAAAAACTTATTATGCTGTGGTGGATAAAAAGCGGGCAGGCCAAGGAGCAGCAAGATATTGGAAAACGCTTGGCTAAAGATACATCAACGGTGACAAGGTGGTTACAAAAATATAGATCGGGTGGGCTAGATGAATTATTGAAAATAAAAAAAGCTCCGGGAGCAAAACGGAAAATTCCTGAGGCAGCGATCGCGGCACTTGAGGAAGAGTTAAAAACAGGAAAAGGCTTTAGTAGCTATGGTGCAATAGTGGAGTGGTTAAAGCAAGAGCAGGGGCAAGATATCGAGTATGCAACGGTTTATGCATTGGTTCGATATCGATTAGGGGCAAAACTAAAAGTACCACGTCCTCAAAGCCATAAGCAGGATGAAAAGTTAGTATCTGAGTTTAAAAAAAACTCGGTATCATTCTGAAATTGTCTAGAAAAACATCTAGCACCCGGCAAGTGTGTTCGCTACCTGTGCCAGGATGAAACTATGGTTGGACTCAAAACTCTTACAGGAAAAGTGATTACAGCTTCCGGAGTCAAGCCCACTGTTAAGGTGATATCGCCAAGAGATAACTTTTGGATTTATGGTGCAATTGAACCATTAACTGGAGACCACTTTCTTTATGAGTATCCGAAACTGAATGGCGAGTGTTTTCAACAGTTCTTGGACTGGCTATCTGTGCAATTAGGCTCGGATTATGCAATTTTACAGATTGATCAAGCACCGGCTCATACAAGTTCAGTGATTAGCTGGCAAGAGTTTATTATTCCTCTATTTCAACCACCATCGGCTCCTGAACTCAATCAAGAAAGAAAGGCTTTGGCAAGCTCTTAAGAAACCTCTCAAAAATCAACTTTTCTCTTCTTTACAAGCTTTACGCGAACGCATCCAAGAGATATTCGACCAACTTACATTTGAGCAAGTAATTTCTGTCTCTTCTTATAACTTTATCTTAGAAGCTCTTTTCTATGCAGCTTCACATTAAATTGGTATTAGGTACAAAAAAAATGGTAGAAAGAACGATTTATCTTAAAGCCAGTAATAAAACGTATTTGGCTTCTGAATTACTGATTCCTAAATTCTGAATTCTACTGTATTAAACATAGTCATTGAACTTTGGCGCGATTGAATCGGTTTATTTATCTTAACACCACATCACCTTTCATCATTCTTCTGCATTACCTACTAAAACACAAAGCGCGATCGCTCTTTGTCACCTTCTGATTAGTCTGCAAATAATCATGCAGCAAATTGCAACCCCGTCCCAGTAACTTTTCCAGTTGGATATCTGCCAAATCTTGGAAAATCACTGTGCCATTACCACTACCCGCAGCCAGAGTCTTACCGTCATTACTAAAACTGACGCTGGTTAACTCTTGCTTATCACCTTTTAAAGCAATTAGTAATGTCCCTTCTCGGTTCCAAATTCTTACTTTGTCATCACTGCTAGCGGCTAAAGTCTTACCATCTGGGCTAAAACTTACACTGATGAAACTATCGCCATCCCCCGCAAAAGTATTTAGCAAATCACCGTCCCGACTCCAAATCTTCACGGTGCTATCAATACTAGCTGAAGCGATAAGCCCTTTGGGCATGGCTTTGCTTACCACTTGACTATCAGGCGACCAAGCAACCCCATTTACCCTGCGGCTATGGCCAATTAAGGTGTAGAGCAATTTACCCTCTAAACTCCAGATTTTTACGGTTTTGTCATCACTGGCTGAGGCTAGCAACTTACCATCGGGGCTAAAACTTACCCAATTTACTGCATCTTGATGCCCTTGCAAGGTGTTGAGTAGTTTACCGTCTCGATTCCAAAGCTTTACTGTTTTATCTTTACTAGCTGAGGCAATTACTTGACTATTGGGCGACCAAGCTACACCCAAGACGGTACTATTATGACCTTGTAAGGTGTTGAGCAGTTTACCGTCAACACTCCAAAGCTTCACTGTTCGATCTTTACTAGCCGAGGCAATTACTTTACCATCTGGACTGAAACTAACTCCCCAAACTTGACCCTGATGCCCAGTGAAAGTACGGAGTAGTTTACCTTCTCGACTGAAGAGTTTTACAGTTTTGTCTCGACTTGCTGCGGCTAAAGTGCGATCGCCTGGGCTGAAACTGATGCTAGTTATCCAGTCATCATTATCGGCTTTGGGTTTTCGCAATAATACATCGTCCCAATGCCAGAGTTTAATTGTTTTATCGCGGCTTGCAGAAGCTAGGGTGCGATCGTCTGGGCTAAAACTGACGCTGTTAACCCAATTATTATGCCCCTTCAGGGTTCCTAACAGCACCCCTCTAGAACTCCAGAGTTTGATCGTTTCGTCGGTACTGGCGGAAGCGATAGTATTACCATCATGGCTAAAAGTAACGCTGGTAACTCCAGCACTATGCCCTGATAAGGTTCGCAGTAATTTACCCTCCAGATTCCACAGTTTGATTGTCTGGTCTAAACTAGCAGAAGCAATGGTTTGTGCATCGGTTGACCAAGCGACACTCAAGACTGCATCTTCATGTCCCTGCAAGGTTTTGAGCAGCTTACCATCCCGACTCCATAATTTCACTGTCTTGTCAGCACTCCCAGAAGCAATGGTCTGTCCATCGGTTGACCAAGCGACACTCAAAACTGCACCACCATGTCCTTGCAAGGTTTTGAGCAACTTACCATCCCGACTCCACAGTTTTACTGTCTTGTCTGTACTCGCCGAAGCAATAATTTGACCGTCTGGGCTAAAACTGACACTATTTACTACACCTTGATGCCCTAATAAGGTAACAAGCAGTACGCCTTCTCGACTCCACAGTTTCACCGTCTTATCTTGACTGGCGGAAGCAACAATTTGACCATCTGGGCTGAAACTGACGCTATTTACTACATCTTCATGCCCCGACAAGGTTTTGAATAAGCTACCATCGGGAAGCCAAAGTTTAATGTTAGTATCCGCGCTGGCTGAGGCAATTAAAGAGCGGTCAGGACTGAATGTAACACTATTTACTCCAGATATATGCCCTTCTAAACGGTTATATTCTCTCAACCCAGAAACTGCTTGATATAGCGCCGTCTGTACTTGCTCTCTTGTATAAGAATCAACCCAAACTGTTTGCTGTAATTTTCTTCCCGCCCTTAAACCATCTTTTAAAGCATCAATACCTTTTTGCGATGCAAAGAGGGCTTCACTGGATGCACTAAGGGTTTTAATTTCGCTATCTACTGCTGTCACAATGGAAACACTTAATCCAAATATGGCGAGAACAGAAGCAGTCAGGGCAATTTTCAACGAACGATTTAATTGAGCTTCACTAAGCCTTTGTTTCTTTTGACTTTCTGCAAGTTTTGCTGTTAATTCTTTTTCTTTGAGTTCAGCTCGTAATTGCTCAATTTGTAACTGACTCAATTCTTCCCGCTTGTGTAATTCTCGCAATTCCGTTAATAAATCTAATCCCTGCTGAGGATGAGAATCTACTAATGTAGAACGCTGCTTTTTTTGGCTAAGTTCGCTTTTAAGTCGGTCAATTTCAGCTTTACTTTGTTCTACTTTATAGCGCAACTGATTTAGTTGTACCTGTAAACTTGATTCTTGTTGTTGCAGGTAACGAATCAAGTCTACTAAATAATCGTGAATCAGTTGATAGCGTTCTGGTACATCAGGGAATAGTACTATCAAACCGGAGCGTACTAAAATGTCTAATACTAACTCTAATTTGCTAGCATCTTCTAATTCTGCTAGCTGTGCCGCTAATTCAGCACGAGTTTTAAAAGGTCGGTTGTTACTTTCATCTGTTAATAAGTATAAGACGAGTAACGCGGCTCGTTCATTTTCTGGGCCGCAGTCTTTAATCAGTTCTTTAAGATATCGCTCAATGAGTTTGTTGGGTCTATATGGCTGATATTCTTCTAGTGTAGTAATGCGCTCATCTTGAAGTTGCGCTCCTACAACTTGCAATTCAATGGGGCGGACTTCTCCAAATTCTGTGGATAAATCTTCGATTAAGGCATCAATTAAAGCAGGTTCTAAATTAAACTGCGATCGCTCTGTCAATTTTCGGATAATTGCTTTGGCATATTCTGGCGAAAAATTATTCAACTGGTAGCGAATATGCTTGTCGAGAATATTATTATTAATCGCTTCCAGCGCCGAAAGATGTTTAAAATCTAACAAACGATGTAAGTAATCTTCTCGCAACGAAAGGATAACTTTGACAAAGGGGATATTTAGGCAATCACTAATAAATTTATCAAATTCTTGCTTCTGTTTGCGATCGCTATAACCGAAGAAAAATTCTTCAAACTGGTCAAAGATTAAAACTGTAATCAGGTGATTATCAGCATTTTGTTTGAGTTGTTGGATAATTCTGACGATGGTGATGGGTGTATCAGAGTAAGGCAAAGCCTCCGTTTCAAGGGCTGTTTCTAGCTTAATATCAGCGTAGATGGCAAGGGATGGGTCAGCAGACATCGCCCCACTCAAAGATTTCTCTAATTCCCGCACCCAATCGGTATAAACTTGCAATACTACAGGTACAGCTATTTGGTCGCCAATAGCTCGATTTTGCAGTGCTGGAACTAAACCAGCAGTGACAATAGAACTTTTACCCACCCCTGATTGACCGTGAATCACCGTCAGCTTTTGATCGGCGCGGCTAATTCTCCCAATTAAGTTATTAATATCACGCTCTCGACCAGAAGCGGCAATTTCTAAAGCAACGCTGCTACTTCCAGAATGTGACATCAATGCTGGGTTTGTTACCTGTCTTTGAGGTTGCAAACGTCCTGCACCAATAAAAGCCCGAAAACCATACTGCTGCTCAACAGAACGCCGCTTCTGCCGAATGTAATAGGCTTCCAAATAGCAACTTTCTTCAAAGTATAGCGATCGCAGTGTCCGCAATAAGCGAATATAACGATGAGCATCGTATTGATGGGCACTGCCTTCTAAGGCTGCTGGCAGTTCTTTTGTCGCTTTTTCTAAGTATTCATGAGCGATTACTAATTCACCTAAATTTCGCTGTGCTTTCGCCAACACTAAATAGTAAATTTGCCCCAGCAGTAACGGAAATAAGCAGTTATAAGGGTCGTTGTGCTTTTGCGCTTCACCTAATTTCAGCAGTGATACGTGTGCTAATATACTTGCCTGTACCCACCGCGACTGCTGCACAGCCACTTGTGCCAGAAAACCATAGTCACAAGCTAATTGGATTTGACTACCATAAGTTTGATGCAACTCCAAAGACTTTTGAGCAACAGTCTGCAATTCTTCCCACTCTTGTAGATATTGCAAAACTTCAGCAAGTTGCCCAATAAATCCAGCAACTATATCTAAACGCCCAGCCACCTGCAAAACATTCAAACATTGCTGAAAATAAAATTTAGCTGTGTACCAATGACGACGGTTTTCTGTTTGATTTTGCTCTGCTAAACGGCAATAACACAGTCCAATATAAAACAGCAAGATTCCCTGTCGCAGAGGTAGCACAGATGGGGGAGATGGAGGTGTAGGCGAAGAAAATACTCCCTCATCCCCCCTAGCTACCCCTGCTCCCCTGCTCCCCTGCTCCCCTGCTTTCCTCCCTATTTCCTCCAACTTTTGCCAAACTTGTAAGCTTTGCTGAAAGTGGCTTAAAGCTGTATTGATGCGATCGCTAATATAATTATCTAAACCAAAAACAAACTCTAAACTAGCGTGTAATTCTGGCTCTAAGGTAATACCACGATTGTGCAACTCTCCAATTGCAAAGTGGAGTTCATAGCTATTTTTCCAGACTTGCTCCACAGTGAAATAATGCTTTGCAACTTGAGGAGGTTGATGTTGTGCAGCATCGGTTGGTAACACCGTAGCAAATAAAGAGTCAGTTTCCTGTTGCAAAAATTGCCGCAATGATTGAGTTGTCATCTCAAATCGAATCGGTGTAGCCGCCCAACTAGCAAAATCTGGTGCTAAACGGACTATCTTTTGCAACACCTCTTCATTCACCCACACAATCATCGGGAATGGGTGGCGTTTGCGAAATTCATCACGAATATGATTGACAGACCTAAGTAAATCGTCAATTCCATCTACTGACTCTAAACCCAAAATCATCAACGCCGATGGCGGATTTTCTTCAGTTACCAGTTGTAAATGAATACTTGTGTAAAGACTTCTAGCATTATGCGGCAGAATTATCTTTTGAATATGGTGTACACCTGAAGAAATTTCTTCGAGTCGTTGCAGCATTTGTTCTTGCAAAACCCGATAATTGCAGCACACCAAAACTAGAGAGAATTGACCGCTAGAAAGGGTAATTGCTCTTCCCAAACTCCGTAAAGCCCGCTCATTAGCTGCTCTTATATCTGCTTGTGGGTGTCGTTCAACCATGATTTAAATTTTTCCGTCTCTGCTAAAACTGGGTTGACGGCAAACCAAGCTCCTTGATGATCTCGGTATTCAAATACAAATAAACTTCGCAATAAAGTATGGTATTCTATATCACCTCTAACCCTCTGCTGTTGCACCACCTGAAAGATTAGTTCCCACTCATGAGGGTCAATAGCATTGGCTCGGTAATCTCGCTGTCTTTGAATCACCAAATCAACACACTCCCGCTCAAAAGGTGGATCTTGTTCTCGCAGACAGTCAAACAGTAACCCTAGCAAGTCGCGGACATGACCACCACTAATCAAGCACAACCGATCTAAGGTTTCCACACTATCAAACACCTCTGTAATTAAGCCTAACCGATCGCTAGGTAAAATGTCTGGGAAAGCTCTAGCTAGCACCATTTGCCGTAACATTGCTAGCCCTTGAGGAAAAATCTCTCCAGAGCGCAGGCGTACAGGGATCATCGGTAGCATTTTTGGTGCAACTCCTCCCCCCAAACGATGCTGAAGTTCGGCGCTATCGTTGGAGAAAGTCAACGCTAAAGGAATAGTGTAGACTACATGACAATTTAGTTTGCGTAACTGTTCGCCACGCTGAATAAATAAATATTCTGGCAGCGATCGCCCCGATGGTAAAGGTCGAATTGCAACTCTATCCAAGTTATCAACGATAACTACCAGTCCTTTTTTACCCCTGGTTTTCAGTTCCTTGATAGCACGTTCTAGCAATTCTTGATTAATTGACTGTAAAATATTTGCTGTTCGCGGTTCTAAATAATCTCTTAACCGCCGCCGCAATTGGGGACTTTCTTTAGTTTTAGCTGTAATTTTGGCAATTCCCATAGATAATTCTGCTTCTACCCCAAGGTCAATTGGCGTTTGCAGAAAATCCACAATTTCACCAAACAACTTGGTAAAGTAAGCAGGTTTGAGCCTAATTTTCATAGCTTCTAGGCTTTCGCTTACTTGTCCAGCGATCGCCAACAAAATATCAGTCACATCCACATCTGCCATTTCTAAGACATGGGTAGACTCAAAGTAAACTACATGAAATTGCTGCGCTTCTAACTCAGCTTTGAGTCGCAACAACTCCGTTGATTTTCCACAGCCGAGATGTCCTGTAAATAGCTGACAAGTTGGTTCATCTGGAGAGATTCGAGCGATCGTGCGTTGCAAAGCCTCGATAATTTTGCCACCCCGCACCGCAGCAAAATCGATATAGTACCTGCGATCGCTGGCATTTCCTATAATTAGAGGTCTGCTCGGATTGCAAGCCTGATAAAATCTTTCTAAATCTAGGAGCATATCTAATCAAGTTCACTCAGGAATGAGTATGACAAAATTTACTGAATAAATATATTGATTTTAGGGAATTTATGCTTTATTTTAATCAAACTACTAACTACACTAGCAAAATTTCGGATAATTGTTTGTACATAAGTTAGATGTAGCACATAGCTATCCTGAGATTTTAGTTAAAGTAAGCAGAAATACTCCTATAAGTATAAATAGCGAAAAAGTTTAATATTAAATAAGGTACTCTTATGAATATTAAAAATATCCAATACAAAAAAAGGTACTGTTAAGTACAATTTTGTAGCTCTATTGAACTCATCATCAGCTTGAATTATTAAGAGCTTCCGTTACTTTTGCGAAAAAATAATCTACAACCCTTAGAGAATAAGACTTTTAACAAAAACGTTGCTTAAATAAACTTCAGATCAGAGTTAATTTTTTAGCTAGATTTTGCCTCTGATTACAAAAATTATGCCGGGAGCATCCCAGTTTTTTGCAAAGAAGACGAAAATCAGTCAGGATAGGTAAGACGAGTGTATTTACTTACCGATGACCCCAGAACAAAAGCAAGCTCTTCAAAAACATATTCAGGCGATTGCTAAAATATTGTATGAAGATACGTCAAAAGAAAAGCTCACAAATCTTGCAGCAATTGAAGAAGCAGTGCGGAGTCAAATGCAGAAGCATGTTATGCCAGAAGTAGGGGTTTTTTTATCGAAACGATTACAGGGACAACCGCAGGATACCAACGACGGCTCAAAAGCATTCTTGGAGAGTTAGCAATAACGAGCAAACAAGCCATTGAATTAGAAGTCGCACCAAGTACTCAACTGAGTCCATATCTAGAAACTTGTTGTTTGAGGGTAAGTGCGAATGTCAGCTATGAAGATGCGGCATCAGACATCAAGTATTTTACGGGCATAGAGGTTTCTCACAGCAGTCAACAGAGATTAGTGCATCGCCAGAATTTTGAGTTGCCAACACCAGAACAGACAATTGAAGAATTAAGCGTCGATGGTGGAAACATCCGTGTCCGAACTCCTAAAGGTCAAATATGTGCATGGCTTGGCTATAAAGCAATTAGCTTACATCATCTCGGAATCTTGGGAACTTCATTTCAGAATAATCAGATTGTGATTGATTGGGTTAATGACCAACCACTGGCTAGCCCACTCACTTGTATTGGTGATGGACATGACGGCATTTGGAATATAATTGACCAATTAGCACCTGATGCACAACGTCGAGAAATACTTGATTGGTTCCATTTAATAGAAAACCTCCACAAAGTTGGGGGTTCACAAAAACGCTTGAAACAAGCACAAAATCTACTATGGAAAGGCCAAGTTGAGGCTACTATTGCCTTATTTACAGATTGTAAAGGCAAACAAGTACAAAACTTTTGCCGTTATCTTGATAAGCATCGCAATCGCATTATCAACTACGAATATTATCAAGCTGAAGAAATTTGTTCAATTGGTTCAGGTTCAGTTGAATCTGCCGTTAAACAGGTTGACCGTCGAACAAAAATTTCCGGGGCACAATGGAAACGAGAAAATGTGCCTCAAGTCCTAGCCCATCGCTGTGCTTACCTCAATGGATTATTGTCAGTTTGAGCCACTTTAAAAAGTGAGATGCTCCCAATTATGCCTTTGTTGATGAAACGCATGAGTTTATTGATGAAAAGCATGAGTTTGTTCATGAAACGCATGAGTTTGTTCATGAAACTCATGCTTTTTTTGATGAAAAGCATGATTTTGTTGATGACAGCTTTTAAATTTAGAGTGACGACCTCTAAAGCATTGACAATTAGTAACTACAGGCCCATTGAGTATAAAATTACCTTGTCATGTAGGCGATCGGGCAGAATATGCTTTAGCACCGCTCCAATTTTGGCATCATGTCCAACGAGATAGCGTGTCTTGGGCTGCTTTGCAGTGAGTGCATGAACAACAGTCTGAGCAACAATATCCGCAGAAATTCCCTTAGAAGCGAGAATCTGCATTTTCTTGCGAACAATATTCATCGCTTGACCGTAGAGATTTTGTGCCGATTGTGGTAAATCGTACTGTGCTACTTCAGATTGATTTAAAGACTTTTCCCAAATTGGGGTAGCGATGGAACCAGGTTCAATAATTGAAACCGAGATTCCCCAAGGCCGTAACTCCATCCGCATCACGTCAGTAAGTGCTTCTAAGGCAAATTTAGAAGCATTGTAAGCTCCTAACAACGGCGTAGGACTTCTACCAGCAATGGAACCCATATTGATAATTCGACCCCGACTTTGGCGTAAAAGCCCAAGAAATGCTTGTGTCACAGCTAATTGTCCGGTGACATTAACTTGCATCTGGTGTTGAAATTCTGCGATCGCTAATAATTCTAAAGGCCCAGGGATAGCAATTCCCGCATTATTCACTAAACCTACAATTCCAGTACCACCGACTGCATTTGTTACCTTATCAACCGCAGCTGCGATCGATTCAGCATCAGTAACATCTAAAAAAATCGGAATGAGTCTTGACGATCCTTTTTGCTTAAGTGTTTGAGCATCAATATCTTGACGCACGCCAGCAAAAACAGAGAAGCCCAACTGGTCTAAAAGCAAAGCAGATGCTTGGCCAATTCCTGTTGAAGCTCCTGTAACCACTACTGTACGTTGATTTGCTACAACCATTAATTTTCTTTTTTTATAATGTGACTACGTAATTCCCAATCCCCAAAGAGGTAGAGGGAAGGGAGCAGGCTTGCCGTGAGCGTAGCCGAACGGGAGCAGGGAGCAGGGGGACAAGGAGAATAACTATATTCAATTCCCAATGCCCAATGCCCAATGCCCAATGCCCAATTCCCACTTGCCCTGAGCGGAGCCGAAGGGATGCCCAATTCCCAACTAGTATCAATCTTTGCAAGTACCAAACCTAAGACAATCTTCGGTTTGGTCATCTCTAGCTGATATTTGCCACGGCAATATGCGTAACGGAGCATTTGCACTGTAAACAATTAGACCAGCGATTGTAGGAAGCTGGTTGTTGACAATCGTCACGTCACTGCTAAGAGCATTACTTAGCCCAACATTGTATAAATAAACAGGCAATGCCATTAAGACAAAGCAAATTGTCCGGTTCATAACCAACCTCAGTTAAAAATTTCCGATTGCGCTATGTATGTATAGATGCCACCTTGATGAACCGGATTTTCAAAACTGAGTATTAAATATTAATGTTGTGTGAATTTACCCAGCACTACCAGTAGGCTATCAACTTGAAATTGATGGGTAGACAACCTTGTAGTAAGGATTTTAGCCCTTATTCTTGCACTAAAGTGCTTACTACAAACCATCAAAACTAGTTTTACAAGCTACTAGCCGCAGAGACGTGATTTCTAAATTATCAGTTCCACCCTTTTTTTAGGTTAGGCATTGCCTACAAGATGGCTTCCTACTAACTTATGCAGATGCAACCTTAAAAAACAGGAAAAAAAACCCACAGCATCCAAAAACATATCTTGGTAGCTGCATTCCCCAGATAAAATAATGAAGAGTGCTAAGTTAAAAGCGCTGAGTGAACAATTTTGCTCATTACTTAGCACTCAGTTATAAATGTTGCCTACTAACTGACTCATGCCGCCTTTACAAGACGCAGATACTGTAAACGTTCCCAACATCGATCCAGAAGAATATGGCAACTCAGACACAGATCCTCTCAATGAGTTGCCCGATGAAGTCGAAATGTCCCTTTTCGACCACTTAGAAGAGTTACGACAGCGCATTTTCTATTCGTTGATTGCCGTAGCAATAGGTATTATTGGCTGTTTCTTTGCCGTTAAGCCGATTGTCCAGCTGCTTGAGGTTCCAGCACAAGGAGTAAAATTTCTCCAACTTGCACCCGGAGAATATTTCTTTGTCTCCTTCAAAGTTGCAGCCTACACTGGTTTAGTACTTTCTAGTCCTTTCATTCTTTACCAAATTATCCAGTTTGTGCTTCCTGGACTGACTCGCCGCGAACGCCGTTTACTGGGGCCTGTGGTTTTGGGTTCGAGTGTACTGTTTGGCGCGGGTTTAGCATTTGCTTATTTACTCCTTATCCCCGCAGCTTTGAAATTTTTCATCAGTTACGGAGCAGATGTAGTTGAACAACTTTGGTCAATAGATAAATATTTTGAATTTGTGCTGCTACTGTTATTCAGCACTGGTTTAGCATTTCAAATTCCTATCATCCAATTATTGCTCGGTAATTTGAACATTGTCTCATCTGAACGGATGGTTTCTGGTTGGCGTTACGTGATTATGGGAGCAGTAGTTTTAGGAGCCGTACTTACACCTTCTACCGATCCTCTAACTCAAAGTCTTTTAGCAGGAGCCGTTTTAGGGCTTTATTTCGGTGGTGTTGGGCTGGTGAAGCTCACAGGTAAATAACATAGAAAATAGGTAAAAAGATTTTAATGCTGAGTTTTTGAGCAAATGTTTATTAGCTATAGTGATTTTGAGAAAATCGAGATTCATATTGGCAAAGTCATTAAAGTCGAAGAATTTCCTCAAGCAAAAAAACCAGCTTATAAATTGTGGATAGATTTTGGCGATTTGGGCATTAAAAAATCTAGTGCCCAAATTACTAAACTTTATGACCAAGACAAATTAATCAACAGATTAATATTAGCTGTGACTAACTTTCCACCCCGTCAAATAGCCAATTTCATCTCCGAAGTTTTAGTCTTGGGAGTGGTTTTAGACGATGGAGAAGTTGTATTAATTCAGCCAGATAGAGATGTAGCCCACATTCCGCAGGTATATCAGGTGAGAAGATAATATTTTCGGCAAGGCGCACCAAGAAATTGGAGAATCCATCGTCGTTCGTCAGTAAGATTGGTAATGTGTTGAAAGCCAGCGATCGTTACCAGATGAATCGACATGAAACATTGAAACACCCACCGCATCGTAGGAGAGGCAGTTGGTTTACCCAATTGATTGTTGATGGTTTGTTTTGCTTGAGCTAGAGCTTGGCGTAACGCCCGTTGTCCCAAAGTGTAAACTAACAAGCATAGACCCATGACCATTGCTAAAGCAGCAACACGTTCTTTCGAGTTGAGAAAAACACTGCTGGTAAAAAATAAAGGGTCTTTGAGAAAACGAAAACCACGCTCAGTAGATTGCTGGGCTTTGTACTGCTTGAGTAAGTCATCATTGCTCAATTGTTGAGCATCAAGAACATTGGTAGCCAAAATAAAACGTCCGGCTCGTTGTTTTTCAGTGGCAATTGCTAGCTCGTTAGGTACAACAGTCGCACGAATTTGATAGTAACACTGTTGTGGTTGAGCATCTTTACGTGGTCTGCCTGATTTGGCATGGCGTTTGTGTTCGATAATTTCTAGTTCAGCAAGTTCATGAAAGCGTTGCTGAGTCTCAAAACGCCCTGAAGCCTGTATCGCGTCTGCGGCACAAGCAAATTCTTGTTGTGACAACTGTCGCAGTTGAGATTGTGCTTGTTGGAGGTGCTTAGTCAGACGTTTTTCCAGTTGCTTTAAATCTGCTGCGGCACGAGCTTCACTTTCCACCACTAGCCAACGCTGTTTGACTCCACCATAATCGCAGCAACACTCTGCTATTCGGTAGCCTGTGACTATGCTATCCACAAAAGCTTCCTGACTCATTTTCTCCAAGAGTAATTGGGCAGTAGTCAGTGTGGCTGGAACTCGTGATAGCCATCGCAAAGAATCCATTTGTTTAAGATTGCCTTCGGTGTAGAGTGCTGCATCCGCTACAAACAAAGCATCTATTTCCCATTGGTGACGAAATTCTTTCAAGATTTGAGCAAACACGGCTGAGTCGGCTTCATTCCCATCTGCCACTCTTAGATTTAGATATAGAGGAATATCCCCGTCTCCACTGCACATCAGGTCTACAATAAACTGTTTCAGGTCTGGTCGATGATCTCTTGAGTATCCTTTTGTGATTGTTATCTCTCCTGGCTTGCCTGAACCTTCTGTTGAGTTGTTGGTATATTCTCCATGCACATGAAACGAACTTGAATCCAAGTGTAAACTGTCCTTTTCCACCCCAAACTTCTTGGCTGCTGCCAGTGCTACTGTCACAAATACTTGTGTTAATCCCGCTTCATACAGTTTGTCCAAGACTCTGCCCAAGCGGTCATCATTCAAGTGTTCTGGACTTATACCTTCCCCTAGTAAATGCTCTGTGGCTTTGCCTACAAAGAACTTCTCAAATAGGTATAGTGGCGCACTTACTAAACCCAAGCCATTGAGAATCATTGCTTTGACTGCTTGACCTGAACTGACTATTTCTTGGTAATGTGTTCCCAGTATTTGGTTGATTTGCTCTACCAAACACATTTGATCAATAATCCCTGCCACTATCCCACAGTGGTCAATATCTTGTACTCTTATTTCTGATACTGATGGTGTCATTCATCAAAAATACCATTGATCTCCTCTCTTACCTGCGGAATGTAGGTTACATGAATCAAGCAAATAATACCTGTGATATAGCAAGGGACTGGGGACTGGGTGAAAAGTCTTTTTGTGTCTAAGTTTCATCATTTGTTGATGTCCTAACCACCAAATCTTGTGCTATATCATGTCCGCTAAATGGCTATGGTGTACACACAAATTTTCTAAATATTTCCTTATATCATTTGCTCTGCAATGCTAATGCATCGACTTACAATGCTAATGTATCGACTTGCAATGCCATTGCATCGACTTGCAATGCTAATGCATCGACTTACAATGCCAATGCATCGGCTTACAATGCCAATGCATCGGCTTACAATGCTATTGCATCGACTTACAAGTGCTAATTAATGCATGGTAAAGCCTCTGCTTAATCCCATGAAAACTTCGGGACTGTCAGATTTTGACTTTGGTCACTTCCAGCAGTTTAACGCTGGCATAAATAGCATCAATATAAGGTGTGGGAATTTGAGTCAGTTTTCCCAATTCTGCCACCGCGCCAACAATAGCGTCTATTTCCGTAGCGCGTCCTGCTTCAATATCTTGTAACATCGAGGTTTTATGGGCACCAACATTTTCTGCCCCATTAATTCGCTGTTCTAAAGTGATACCAAACTTTATACCCAAATTTTCCGCGATCGCTTGAGTTTCTGTCATCATAAACCGCGCTAATTCACGGGTGAGGGGATAGCGGCAAATATCTTCTAGAGTAGCACCAGTCAGCGCACTGATAGGATTAAACGCCACATTTCCCCACAACTTGATCCAAATTTCCGTGCGAATTTGATTGCGGATTGGTGCTTTGAATCCTGCCTGTTTTAAAGCCTGTGCTAATAATTGGATGCGATCGCTTTTACTACCGTCGATTTCACCGAGAGTAAAGCGATCGCCTTCAATATGTTTAATTACACCTGGTTCAATTATCTCAGTTGCCGGGTAAACAACACAACCAATGGCACGTTCAGCCCCAATACTACTTTCAATAATCCCATCTGGGTCAACAGATTTAATTCGCGTACCTTCATACTCACCGCCATGCTGACGAAAGTACCACCAAGGAACGCCATTTTGGGCTGTCACCACCATTGTGTGAGGATTGTAGAGTGCAGGTAGAAGAGGTGCGATCGCAGGCACACTGTGAGCCTTGACAGTTAGAATTACTACATCCTGTGGCCCCGCTTCCTGAATATTGCTAGTTGCCAAAAACGGAGTAGCAATTTGGCTAGAACCGTCTGCCATGAGCAACTTCAGCCCATTTTCTTTAATCGCCTCCAAATGGGAACCACGTGCAATTAGCGTCACTGCTTCACCTGCCAGTGCCAGTTTTGCCCCTAAATATCCACCAATTGCACCCGCGCCAACAATACAGATTTTCATTTTGTTTAGGGATAGTTAGCAAATAATTAACTACTTATTTACCCTCAAACAGCTAGGCTTTGGATAGCTTTCAGTAAATCTTGATGAACAGATTTTGAGGCAGCTATTATCAATCCAGGCAGACTATAGTTTTGACAAGTATGCAATGGCGGTAAAGTCGAACCGTCCAGAGTCGTTACAATCCAACCAGCCTCTTTCGCAATAAAAGCGAGTGCAGCAACATCAATAAATTTACCCGATTTAATCACTGCTCCACTCAAGTCACCAGTGAGAATACCATTAAGATTAGGAATTTGAATATCACTAGAGTAATCATTCGCTATATCAATTACTTGATATCGATCTTTTAGTAAATGTCCAATAGAATTCATTGCCCATCCCAACAAAATAGCAGGTTTGGCAGATGTTATGTGTAATGGGGCACAGGCTTCTAGGCTCATGTCCAGAGTCCCTTTAAAAGCACCTTCACCTCGAAGGGCATAAAAATAAATGTTTTGGGCAGGAGAAATGGCGATTACGGCTTCAAAGTTATCTGAATTTAGAATACTGAGAATAATTTGGTAATTAGAATGTCCATCCATGTAAAACTTTGTACCATCAATTGGGTCGAGTGTGACTAAGTAATCACCTTCTGAACCGAGTTCGGTAGCACGAAAATACTTGGTGTTATTAGAACTTGCATACTCTTCTCCATAAAAGCGAATATCTGCAAAAGTGCCCAGTAATACTACTTCTACTAGATTTTGAATAGCCACATCCGCATCAGTAAGTGCAGCACTAAAAAAGTTGTTTCCTTCTCCTTTGGCGGGAAGTGCAGCAATTTTTGGTTGAAGAAAATGGGCATAAGCTGCTGCTACTTTCAGATGGGGGAGTAAAGTCTCCAAAATTAGCCGAGTAGTGGGTGTTGTGGACATTGCAGCAAACTCCTTTCAGAAATAATCTACCGTTGGCAGAGCGATAGAATTCTATAATCTAGACAAAATTACGGTATCATTGTGGTGCAATGATACCACAATCTTTCCCAATCTACTGGATGTTAGAGGAACTATGGCACTGATTGCAGAAACTGCTAGTTAATGCCTATAAATGTAATAGCTGTTGCTGCTTCAGCAGGATTTGTGGGTGGCTGTCTCTTATCTAACTTCTGAAAATAACTCCAAAAGCTCCTAGTGGTCTGTCAAGAACTAATTGACGGATAAGTAAATCTTGCAATTTTTCTTCTTTCCTTCTTCCTTAGCGCTCTTTGCGTCCTTTGTGGTTCGTTCCTTTATCCATCAAAATGTATTAGATATCTCCGAAAAAGAATCTAGAGACGCGTTAGCGTAGCGGGACGAAGTACAATGTCGCGTCTCTACAAGGGTTCTGAATAAGGCATATTTAATTTCTGGAAATGTCTATTTGACAGACTACTAGCAACTTCTACTGAATTAGAAGAAGATGCGACTGATGATGTTATAAATGCAACATTAATCAGTTTCTAATTATCTGAAATTGGTACAAGAATTATTTAATACTATTGGCAAAGTCGTATCTGCCCCCACGTTCAAGAGCGCGTTTGTAAGCGGGCCGCGCATGGATGCGCTCGATAAATTGCTTAATTTTCGGTCGGCTTGAGATGAGTTCGGCTTCCACAGCGACTATTTCCAAAGGAAAGCTCATTTGGATATCGGCGGCGGTGAATTCTTCGCCTACAAACCATGTACTCTTACCAAGTTCATCTTCTATATAGTCAAAATAGTCAAAGTGAAGCTTAATTTGGGGTGCGATAAATCCTTCGTTTACGCTGTCTCCTAGCCCAAAACGGTTGAAGACGAGATTCATTACCAGAGGTGGCATTGCAGAGCCTTCGGCATAATGCAGCCAATAAGTGTAGCGCAGACGCTCTGGTGTACCAGATGGCAGGATTAGCTGACCATTGCCGTAGCGTTCGACGATGTATTCGATGATAGCACCCGACTCAGCAACAGTATTTTCTGCATCTGTGATTACTGGTGACTTGCCGAGGGGATGGACTTCACGCAGGGATGCTGGTGCCAGCATCGTCTTCTGGTCGCGTTCGTAAAACTTAATTTCATAATCGATCCCTAATTCTTCAAGCAGCCATAGCACGCGCTGCGATCGCGAGTTGTTAAGATGATGGACAACGATCATAATAGCTACTTTTATTACAATAGAGTTATTACTGACTTTTCATCATCTGAAACTACCATCAGGTGACTAATTCTTCATCTATCTAATGGTTTGTTTTGGGTTTTGGGTAGAGCTAAATCAACCACTGATTTCTGGATTTGGAATTCTTCTTTAATTTCCTCCTACTGTGATTCAATAATTCGTGGGAAAAAATAACCATTACCTCTTGCTGTGATAATCAACTCTGGTAAGTTGGGGTCATCTTCTACCTTTGTCCGCAATCGGGAGATATGCACGTCTACTACACGGGTGTCTAAATGAAGTCCTGGTACGCAACCCCACAATAGCTGCAACATTTCTAATCGGGAAAAAACTTTTCCAGAATTGTTCACTAACAACTCTAGTAAGCTAAATTCCACACCTGTCAGGCGAATGCGTTGCTCATTTTTATAGACTTGCCGCTTATTCGTATCAATTTTGAGATTTCCCACATGGATAATCGTGGAATTAGGAGTGGTATTGACACTACTTTTATGGAAGCATCGCCTTAGTATGCAGGCAATCCGAGCTTCTAGTTCCTTGGGAGAGAAAGGCTTTGTCATATAGTCATCAGCACCTAACTCTAGCCCAGTAATCCTATCGGCTACGTTTCCCAAGGCTGTAAGCATAATAATTGGTACATCTGACTCTTTCCGTAATTCTTGGCATACACCGTAGCCATCGAGCTTTGGCATCATCACATCCAAAACTATTAAGTCAGGAGTGGATACACGAAAAGTTGACAAAGCTTCTTCACCATCGCTAGCTGTGACGACATCATAGCCAATCATGGAAAGACGCGTCTCTAAAATCCGACGTATGCTCGCTTCGTCGTCTACTACCAGGATTTTTCCTTTATGACCTGACAAGTTTCTCAATGCTCCTTTACAGCGAGAACTCTTAACCCTCTATTATCAGGCTTGATTGAGTCTAAAACACAAAACGGCCTTGGACTTACTCTAAAGCAGTAGTGTAAATTGCTCAAAGCACCTGTGCAAAATTATACTAAGGCATCTGCACGAAAAAGAGATTTGCACTCAATTAAGAAATTCTTCAGCAGGGGACTCGTATTTTCCATAGATTTAGTGTATCTTGTTTATTCCGTGCAATTATTAACACTCATTTTACCCCCGACTTTTTACAACTGTCTTGTCATCCGACTTTTCAGCCAATGGCTTCGATATTCAGTGAATGAAAACTTTTAATTAGTAGATATGAAGATCATCAAAAAATCTGACACGCTGACCCTGAAGAAAATGATGGAAATCCAAGACGCTGAAGACCAAAATCTTCAAGCTGATACCGTCAATTTTTCAGCCCCTGTGGTTGATGAGCAACCAGTAGCGATCCCAGAGCCGAGAGAACCCGACTACATTCCATTGCGCGATAATCCCATAGTCCAATCTGTTGGCAATTCCGGCTGGCAGATTTCTGATATTTGGCGGGATATCCGCGTAGATGATTTTTGTAATTTTGGATAACTGTCAACTGTAGTTGTTGAAACTGCAATAAAGCTTTTAACGTATCGGTAATTTGTCAACCTCAAGAATTTAAGGTAATTCCGAATTTATCTTTGATTTTGACTGGGATTGATTGGATCTATTAGGTGGTTTATCCATCTTTTAGTCAAGTTAACTGTATTTCTGGCGTAATCGCCCGGCTCAAAGCTAGCAATTATTTACGAGATCCATTCAATACTGTTTTAAGACAGCTTATGGCTTGGGAATCTTGCCCGTTAAAAGACGGGCGAGGTGCCTATGCTTGTTGTATTCCAAGTAAAGGATTGTATACGTCTCCCAACTTTCAATACTATTAAATGTAACAGTGCGTTACAACTTCTTTCTAACCTCTTAGGCACAGCCTACTTATTCCTTATTTCCAGCATTTTCGACAGTGCTGACTTTGAGGAATGTAACCATATAAATTACACAAGTCAATATTATTCCTCATGGTCTTGAAGTGAACCAAGGCTTATGCAAAACTTGAGATCCTTCGCTTCTAGCCTACTTTTAAGGAATTGATCAATGGCGCGTCTAGCCCTGCTGAGTGTATCTAACAAAACTGGTATAATTGACCTAGCCCGTAGCTTGGTTGAAGAATTTGACTTTGATTTAATCAGCAGTGGGGGAACAGCCCAAGCCCTCAAAGATGCGGGACTCCCTGTTACAAAGGTTGCAGATTACACAGGTTCGCCAGAAATTTTAGGTGGCCGAGTCAAAACCCTACATCCCCGAATCCATGGCGGAATTTTGGCACGGCGAGATGTTCCCCAAGATATTACAGATTTAGAAAATAACCAAATTCGCCCGATTGATTTAGTGGTGGTGAATCTATATCCCTTTGAGGAAACGATCGCTAAACCAGGGGTAACATTATTAGAAGCTGTTGAACAAATTGATATCGGTGGGCCTGCTATGCTACGGGCATCATCGAAAAACTTCGCCCATCTGGCTGTATTATGCGATCCGGCACAGTATGACGAGTATTTGCAGGAATTGCGCCAAAATAACGGCATAGCATCCCTAGAGTTTCGGCAAAAGGCAGCATTAAAAGGATTTTCGCACACTGCTAGCTATGATCGAGCGATCGCATTTTACCTCGCAGAAGCACAGCAATACACCCTTAGCGGCACACAATTACAATCTCTGCGTTACGGTGAGAACCCCCATCAACCCGCCACCTGGTATCAAACTGGGACTACTCCAACGGGATGGGCAGCTGCAACAAAGCTGCAAGGCAAAGAACTTAGTTACAATAACTTAGTTGATTTAGAAGCCGCACGCCGAATCATTGCTGAATTTACTGATACTCCAGCCGCAACGATTATTAAACATACAAATCCCTGTGGTACGGCATTGGGAAGTAGTATTTTCGAAGCGTATCAAAAAGCTTTCAATGCTGATTCGACTTCTGCCTTTGGTGGGATTGTCGCACTCAACCGCCCGATTGATGCGGCTACGGCTAGCGAGTTAACTAAAACATTTTTAGAATGTGTGGTTGCACCAAGTTGTGACGCAGAAGCTCAAGAAATCCTGGCTAAGAAATCTAACGTGCGGGTTTTGACTCTAGCTGATTTGAGCAGTGGCCCTAAGGATACAGTGAAAGCGATCGCAGGTGGTTTCCTTGTCCAAACTAGCGATGATGTAATTGCTGATACTAGCCAATGGCAAGTAGTCACTGAACGTCAAGCCACTGACAGCGAATTAGCCGAATTACTATTTGCTTGGAAAGTTTGCAAACACGTAAAATCTAATGCCATTGTTGTAACTAGCGATCGCACTACAATAGGAGTAGGCGCTGGTCAAATGAACCGCGTCGGATCAGTTAAAATTGCCCTAGAACAAGCTGGAGAAAAAGCCAAAGGTGCAATACTCGCCAGCGATGGATTCTTCCCCTTCGATGATTCCGTGAGAACAGCCGCAGCCGCAGGAATTACAGCCATCGTCCAACCAGGGGGAAGTTTGCGCGATAAAGATTCTATCATTGCTGCTAACGAACTGGGTTTGCTGATGGTCTTAACTGGTGTACGTCACTTTTTACACTAAATTTAGTGCTTACCAGGTGTACAGTTGAGAAAGTGTCATACAATATACTTTCTTTATAATTGAATTCGTGATATCTTTCAGTTGTGTGTGAGGAGCAAGTTAAAAATGAAAAGCGTTTGGGGTGGAAACACGGCAACACTCCCAAGCGCTTTTTAATTAGTCAGAAATTGCATTGCTTGTGCAATTTTAAAAATGTCTCTCAATATACTTGCCATCAGATAGAAGTAGTGATATGGTTTATTTGTGTGTGAGGAGCAAGTTGAGAATAAAAAATGCCTGGGGTGGAAACACGGCAACACTCCCAGGCATTTTTTAATTTTCATATAAGAATTAGATTATTGGTACAGTTTTGAAACTGTCACTCGCAATAACCGACTATTAATTGAACCAGTGATAGTATTTAGCTGTGTGAGGAGCAAGTTAAAAATTAAAGAACGTCTGGGGTGGAAACACGGCAACACTCCCAGACGTTTTTTGATTGGTATGTAAAAACGAGTACTTGCAAATATGCTGGAATTATTGAGATAATCACCTACAGTCTAAAATCCAGTAAACCTCACCCCCAATCAGAAATTCAGGTGCAAATCAATCGGCTGACTCAACAAATTCAATTCATCATCGAAATTGATCGGTTGAAACACGTGATGCGCCAAACCCTACTTATTGATGGGTCACGCCGAGAAAATAGTGCAGAACACTCTTGGCATATAGCTGTAATGGCGATCGCCTTAGTAGATTATGCCCCAGACGGTGTTGATATATTCCATGCCATCAAAATGCTGCTAATTCACGATTTGGTAGAAATTGATGCAGGTGACACCTTTTGTTACGATGTGCAGGGTAATGACAGCAAAGCAGCAAGAGAAGCACAAGCAGCATTGCGTTTATTCGGACTTTTGCCAGCAGACCAAGGTAGCGAGTTGCGTTTACTCTGGGATGAGTTTGAAGCAGGAGAAACACCCACCGCCAAATTTGCCGCAGCCCTAGACCGGATACAGCCTTTGCTGCATAATCAGCAAACTCAGGGCGGGACTTGGCGTATTCATGGCATTAGCCGCAATCAGGTGATGAAACGGTTAGCACCAGTAGAAACAGGTGCGCCGGAACTGTGGCCTTTTGTCCTGCAATTGATTGATGATTGTGTGATAGCAGGATATCTTAAAGATGATGCTGCCCTAATTACTCAAGATTTTCGGGCTGAAAATTATTAGATTTTTTTTGAGCCTAAGTATTAAGTATATAGTTTCTAAAATCGTTTCTTAACCATTTAATCTATAGATTTTGGGTTGCGGAGGTGAACTCACAACCTTTTGCAATTACTCTCCATTTTGTTGAAGATTAAAAGCAGTTCTATATTTGCAAAAGAGTCTGCACCAAATACCTGATTAAATACTTAAAAGGTGGGTGACGAGGGATTTGAACCCGCAACCAACCAATAGATTAAGAATCTACTGCTTTATCGTTGAGCTATTTAGTAGCTAGTGAAACATATTATATCCAGTGTTTATTATTGGTTTTCTCTCAATCCGGCAATTAAGTTGAGAGAGAAATGAGAGATATTTTTAACAGTTCATAGCAACTCATAAAACACAACTTTATAAGTACTAAATACCAAAAATAAACGTGTATAAAAACATCCTATAGAAATATTATATTCTATAATTTTCATACAAAAATCAGTCTAAGGATAATTCTAAAGATAGAAGACACAAAAAACTAGAACGATTAAACTCTCTTAAAGCTAGAAATCAGTAATCGTTTATAGGCTTATAAGTGTGTGTACCTATGTTCATTTAAATTTAAAAACAGGTACTAATCGTGTTGAAACCTTTCTTCAAATTCTTCACTTGCTTTGCTCTCATAATTTCTATGGTATTTAGTACCGTAGAATCTGCTCATGCTTTGTCATTATTCCCAACTCCCATATTAGCAACCACATCCTATGGGGAGACTTTCTGGAATAATGTTATAGCTGGTATAGGTTTTGGAGCAGGTGGTGCTGCACTTTGTGTTGCTACAGTTGTAACCGCACCTCCATTAGCACCATTTGTTTGTGGTGGTGCTGCTACTGCTGAAGCTGTTGCTATATGGCTTGGTACAAAAGCAATATTACAGTCGTAACTGCACCTCTATTAGGAGTCTTGCAAAAATAACTTGAACATTTTTGATGGAGAAGTTAAGCTTACTGCTTATTCCAAATTCAATTTGTACAACTTATTTTTACATGATAATGCATTAACGCCATTTGTTTGCGGTAGTGCTACAACATAGCTTATTGCAAAAGCAATTGCTATATAAATTTTTTCACATTAAATATTGCTTTAGACCCTTCCAAACCTCAATGATGGAAGGGATTTTTAATAATACTATTCTCAATAAAAATTTTTCCTGTAACTTTTTAGATTTCAAAACTATTGGTGATATGGGCTTCGTAACACACCATCTAATAATTAGGAATCGACTATCTAAAAGCCGAGACTAGTTTATAAGCAAAAATAACTCAAATCCATTATCTAGTAACTTCTTAGCAATTATCAGATACAGCTTTTATAGATTAGGACTTACGCAAAAATACACGCTGTAGGGGGAATTCATTAATTGGCCCTACGTGAAATTAGGAGTTTCAGCTATTGTTTGCGTAAGTCCTATAGATAAGTTATAATCCAAATTATATTATTAAGTATTAATTATAGTTTTCTATTATTCTAGCTGTCCACCCTTATTCTGTCTTTTGGCTTAAATTAAATTTATCCCTGAGATGAAAAACAAATACTTAAAAAGTGGGTGACGAGGGATTTGAACCCGCAACCAATAGATTAAGAATCTACTGCTCTACCGAAGAGGAAGAGACTGAATATTTCCGTCGCTGGTTTGCAACACCTGTGGAACAGAGGTGGACAGATCCTAGCCTCGAAACTCCTTGGGACTTTTTTTCTATGTTTGATGCTTTTCAAAATGGTGAATATCAATTAATTGCTTGTAGAATGGTTTCTGCCAACAGAGCTAAACTTGAGTTTGAACCCTTTAGCTATCCCTATGGCGGAACTGGTGCAATACAGGCGTTAGTTGAGTCCTTCGATTTTATAATTCTTGCAGAAGACGACGGTACAGGATACACAAAATTTAACCTGTAGTTTGGGAAAAGAGTGAGGCAATTTAATCCTTTGCCGATCGCTATTGGATGAGATAACTACGCCAAATAGGTTGAGTATTTTTAATACCCTTTTCTGGAATTAGCGATCGCCAAGTTTTACCTTCTTGCTGAATTTGCAAGTAAACATTAAAGGGTTGTTTTGGTTGCGTCAAGCGCCGTTTTGGTAGCTTGAGAATCAAGTCGTAGGTTCCCCGAACGTGGAAAGTTGGTAAATTTTCAATCGTTAGGGGTTGTTCTTGGGTAATTGATAGCCGCTTGATTTCAAATCCTTGAAAATCTAGATCCAACTGTTGGCTAAGTTTTTGTTGAGTTTGCTCTAGCCCAAGTGCGATCGCTTTTTGCACTAACTCGCTAGTTGGTAGCAATCCAATACTGCCACAAGCTGTAACTAGCATCAGCAATATTGCTGTCAAAACTAACCGCACTATGTTATTCACTGCCTAATCTGCTATTTTCTTCCTTATCAGTTTAACCGGACGGGTTGCTGCTTTTTCCGCGTCGAGTAATTTAGGAATTATGCAAACAATAGCCGAAAAATTTTAATTACAGATAAGGGCAATTTATGAATTGCCCCTGTTGTTAGAATTTGGTAACGAGATTTTGATTTTCAATAAATTTTGTAAATCTTTAAAAAATTTGTTCTAAGCGTTGGAAATCACGTTGCACTTCATACCAGAGACTTTTATTGTGGGGGTCTGTTTTCAAAGCTTTTTTAAGATAAATTCTGGCTTTAAGCAGTTGGTTTTCCGAAATTAGCGCCCGTCCCCAAATTTGATAAGCGATCGCTTGCCATTGGCGAACTTCTGCATCTGTTGACAAACGATCTGCTAAAGCTTCCACCAGTGCGATCGCTTGCGGAAATCGTTTCTCTTGCAAAAATCGCTGCAATTGATCATAAGTCTTCCACTTCAGCCGTTCTTCTATTTCTAACAGATTAGGCGGTTTTGGTTTCCCTGGTTGCTGGTTTACCACCGTTGTGACTGGTGTTTTCTGTCGCTGCGTTGTCTTAGCAGCATCACGCCCAGTTGACACCTGAGTTGAATGTGCAGCAGTTTCCTCTGGCAGTACTACCGTCAGCAGGAGTTTGTAAGCCTCTGTCAAGGCAATAAACTTATCTTTGGCTTTGTTGTCATCTGGGTTGATATCGGGATGATATTGCTGCGCCAATCGTCGATAAGACGCTTTGATATCAGCAAAAGAAGCTCCCGATCTTAAACCTAGCAAACGGTAGCAATCTCCAAGATCCATCTTGAGCTATGAGCTATCGAATATTTAGCTATCGGCTATTATCTGTCAATATCAGCTTTAAGCCTGGACTATTAATGATAAAGGCTAATTTTCTATTTTAAAGTTCAATGTTGACAGTTTGTTTTGGGAATGGGCATTGGGCATTGGGCATCCCTTCGGCTCCGCTCAGGGCAAGTGGGAATTGGGTATTGGGTTATTAATTCTGCCCCTTGCCCTCTTCTCCCTGCCCCCTGCCTCCCTTACTCGCCTGTTACTATAGAGGTTCGTTCTTCAATCACACGGTCAATTAAACCGTATTCTTTAGCCTCTTCAGCAGACATGAAAAAGTCACGATCCATATCTTTTTCAATTTTTGCTATGGTCTGACCAGTTTTATCGGCATAAATGCCATTAAGCTGGTGACGAATCCGCAGAATCTCTCTAGCTTCAATTTCGATATCGGTTGCTTGTCCACGGGTTCCACCTGAAGGCTGGTGAATCATAATCCGTGAATGAGGCAATGCTAGGCGTTTACCTTTGGTGCCAGCGGCCAACAGGAAAGACCCCATTGAAGCAGCTAAACCAACGCAAATAGTCACTACATCTGATTTTATATGTTGCATGGTGTCAAAAATAGCCATGCCAGATGTAACCATTCCACCTGGGGAATTGATGTATAAATAAATATCTTTACCTGGATCATCTGAATCCAGATACAGCATTACAGCAATTATTTGATTGGCAATTTCATCATCAATGTCTCGTCCCAAGAATATAATCCGTTCCCGGTAAAGGCGATCGTAGATGCTAATCCAATCTGTATATTGTCCTCCGGGCATCCGGTAAGGAACTTTAGGAACGCCTATAGGCATAACTTACTCCGTTTTTAATAATTTGGGCGCGGTAGGAGAGTTAGAAATAACTCATAACTCCTAACTTAATAACTCAGTACTCAGCACGGGCTAAACGCCCCGCTATCGCTAACAGCACTCACTAAAGGACACTGGCTGGAAGGGGGGGATTTGCGAGTTCTTCTTTCTCAAAAACTCTGTCAATTAGTCCGTATTCCTTCGCTTCGTAAGGTGTTAGATATAACAACCTATCCATGTCTTTAGCAATTTTTTCTGGGGGCTGTCCGGTGGTGCGATGTAAAATATCAACTAACGCACCTTTGTTTACCAAAACTTCCCTTGCCCGAATTTGAATATCCGTTGCTTGACCTTGGGCGTAGCTCTTAGGCTGATGCAGGATAATCGAAGAGTGAGGCAAACTAGCGCGGCAACCTTTTGTCCCAGCACTGAGAAGCATGGCTGACATACCCATCGCAGAACCGACGCAGATGGTGTGGATAGGAGGCTTGATATATTTCATGGTGTCATAGATGGCGAAGGCTTCGGTTTCAAAGCCAATGGGTTCGCCACTGTAACCAGATGTACCGGTGGAGTTGATATAGATTTTAATGGGCTTTTCTGGGTCATCGGATTGCAAAAACAGCAACTCAGCCACGATTAATTCCGTGACAGCAGGCACCAGTGGCATCCCAATATAGACTATTCGCTCCTTCAATAAGAGGGAAGGTAAATCTGGCGGTGGTGTCCGGTAGAAGTTATCGCCGTAATATGGGGCTTGAACAGCTTTGATTGGGGAAATGTCCATAGCAACTGATCGCCTGAAACTATGCCGTTAACTGTAATACATCCTAGCGCGATGCACGCTTCCCTCAAGGTGCGGATTTCTCCCTAATGCTTAAGGTGGCTTTGCATCTGCCAATGTTTGGCTTCTAAGATATTCTGATTATATTCATGTATTTGTGTTGGATAGGTTTTCCGTAGAGCTAAAGTGGTGCTTTGAAGTTATTTATTAATATGTATATCCTGAATAGGGACTTTAAGTTATGAAGGTTAGCTTGCAGCCTGCCTTGAATGATGGTAATTTGGACGCGAATCAACTGAATAGTCAACGTCAGTTGGGAATTTCGATTTCGGCGATCGCAGAGACTCAAGACCGCCATGTACCCCTGAATTTATGCTTAATTCTGGATCACAGTGGTTCTATGAATGGGCGATCGCTAGAAACGGTCAAAAAAGCAGCGAATCGTCTGGTAGATAGACTCAATCCTAGCGATCGCCTCAGTGTTGTAGTTTTCGATCACCGTGCCAAAGTCTTAGTACCTAGCCAAAGTGTCGAAGATCCAGAAAAAATCAAACAACAAATCAACCGCCTAGCCGCCGATGGTGGGACTGCAATTGATGAAGGATTGCGTTTGGGGATTGAGGAGTTGGCGAAGGGAAAGAAAGATACTGTTTCCCAAGCCTTCTTATTAACCGACGGTGAAAATGAACATGGTGATAATAATCGCTGTTTGAAATTCGCCCAATTAGCTGCTAGCTATAACTTGACTTTGAACACTCTGGGATTTGGTGACAACTGGAACCAAGATGTTTTAGAAAAAATTGCTGATGCTGGTTTAGGGACTTTATCTTACATTCAAAAGCCGGAAGAGGCAGTGGATGAGTTTAATCGCCTGTTTAGCCGCATTCAAACAGTGGGATTGACTAATGCTTATCTGTTACTGTCTCTGATGCCCCATGTCCGGTTAGCAGAACTTAAACCCGTTGCCCAAGTTTCCCCAGACACAATTGAGTTACCACTGCAACAAGAAGCTGATGGACGTTTCGCTGTGCGGTTGGGAGATTTAATGAAAGATGCAGAACGGATAATCTTAGCTAATATTTATTTGGGACAATTGCCAGCAGGTGAACAAGCGATCGCTAATGTGCAAGTCCGCTACGACGATCCAGCCGCCAACAAGGTAGGTTTAGTTACACCAAATATCCCAGTTTATGCCCATGTAGTGAAAAACTACCAAGCAGATCCGAATCCCCAAGTGCAACAGTCTATTTTGGCATTAGCTAAATATCGCCAAACCCAGCTAGCCGAAACGAAATTGCAACAGGGCGATCGCTCTGGTGCAGCAACAATGCTACAAACGGCTGCTAAAACGGCTCTGCAAATGGGAGATACTGGGGCCGCGACGGTGTTGCAAACTTCTGCCACTCAGCTACAATCTGGTGGGGATTTATCTGAAAGCGATCGCAAGAAAACCAGAATTGTCTCAAAAACAGTTTTGCAAGATACCCCTCCCCAGTAAACTCAGGTTTAGATGAAAGTTAAATTGCTATCGGCGTTAAATGACAATAATGTTGATGTGGCTCAAACAAATAGCCAACGTCAACTAGCAATAACGATTTTTGCGATTGCTGGTGAGTTTGACCAAAATCTACCCCTTAACCTCTGCTTGATTCTGGATAGAAGTGGTTCTATGCACGGACAACCGATTAAAACGGTAATTCAGGCAGTGGAAGGATTAATAGATCGGTTGAAAGTTGGCGATCGCATCTCTGTTGTGGCTTTTTCCGGTTCTGCGGAAGTCATTATCCCCAACCAAGCGATCGAAGACCCCGAAAGCATCAAATCCCAAATAAAAAGCAAACTCAGCGCTAGTGGCGGCACTGCGATCGCCGAGGGTTTGGAACTGGGAATTACAGAACTGATGAAGGGCACAAGAGGAGCAGTTTCTCAGGCGTTTCTGCTGACGGATGGGCATGGTGAAAGCAGTTTGCGGATTTGGAAGTGGGATATTGGGCGAGATGACAATAAGCGCTGTGTCAAACTGGCGCAAAAAGCTGCCAAACTGAACCTAACTATCAACACTTTCGGATTTGGCAATAGCTGGAATCAAGATTTGCTAGAAAAAATTGCTGATGTCGGTGGTGGTACTCTAGCTCATATTGAACATCCTGAACAAGCTGTGGAGCAATTTAGCCGACTATTTGGAAGGATTCAGTCAATTGGGCTAACAAATGCCTACTTGCTGTTATCTCTAGTGCCGAATGTCCGATTAGCAGAATTGAAGCCCATTGCCCAAGTTGCCCCAGACACAATCGAGTTACCAGTGGAACGAGAAGCTGATGGTAGCTTTGCTGTACGTTTGGGAGATTTGATGCAGGATGTAGAAAGGGTAGTTTTGGCTAATATTTATCTGGGACAGTTGCCAGAGGGAAAACAAACGATCGGGCATCTGCAAATTCGCTATGATGACCCGTTAGTTAACCAAGAAGGCTTACTTTCCTCCCTGGTGCCGGTGTATGCAGACGTAGTGCGGGCGTATCAACCAGATTCTAATCCGCAGGTACAGCAGTCTATTTTAGCATTAGCGAAGTATCGCCAAACCCAGTTAGCCGAGGCGAAATTGCTACAAGGCGATCGCACTGGTGCAGCTACAATGCTACAAACAGCAGCCAAAACCGCTTTACAAATCGGGGATAAAGGTGCGGCGACAGTGTTGCAAACTTCTGCCACTCGCTTGCAAGCTGGGGAAGAACTTTCGGAAGCAGACTTGAAGAAGACTAGAATTGCATCAAAAACCGTTTTACAGGAATAGTTAACTCATAATTTACAATTAATTCAGGTTTCAAGCTCTTAATTTTGCTGAGATTTAATGCATCATTGCCTATACTATCAACGCTCAAAAATATTTTAAACAAAAAAATGAACGTGTTTTCATGCTAATCTATAGCTATAACTCTTATTAGTAAGGAGAAATTAATCTGTGTTTGTATTTTATTACTAATTTTAAATTGTACTACTCTCTAATATTTATCCAAGTCTAATAATGTGTATACTAAAAAACTAAATTAGATTTTAAAAGCAATTAGTATATGGAATAAAGTTTAATTTACAACTGAGGAATTGAATATATTAACGTTAACTCATATGAAGAATCTAAAAATTCCACCACAGTATCAATTAGGTATTACATTAATTATAAAAATTGATGAAAATCTATTCCATAAATTACTGAATTCTATTATAGAAGTCCATCCCTTCGTAAGTATAGAAAGCTTAGTCATGGAGATTTCTCCGAAATTAGAAGAAATTGCTGTCAATGATTTACAAGAAATTTTAAGAGCTATTCGTTCAATTTTCGCTCTCCGTACTCAAGAAAATCTTAAAAATACTGAAATAGTGACAGGATTGAGTAATGCTGTATCAATTGACAATACATTTTCAGATTTATCAGATGAAGAATTAAAACGTTTTGAACAAAGGCTGACTCAATTGTTGGTGTTGGCAGTCGATGGTTCAATCAGTATTTCTTCCAAAGCTATAGACTTACTACAAGAGTATGATCGTATATTGTTGAATTCGCGTATTATTACGGATATTAGACCTGTCTTCAAATCAGAAACTCAGGAAGGAATAGCTGGAGCTTTAATAGTTCACACATTAAAAATCGAGTACCAAGATGCAGGTGGCTTAAAAGAATTTTATGTAGCATTAGATTCAAATGATGTAAAGAATTTACAAGAGCAGCTATCGGAATCTTTAGTAAAAACAGAAGTTATAAATTCTATTCTGAATAAAGCAAATATTCTGTATTTAGACCCTAACTATAACTCAAAATAAGGTGGAAAAATGCTCCTAGAAAATCCAGAAGTAAGAAAAAATAAATTACCAAATACGGAGTTTTTGAATGTATCTATTCAACTTGAAAAGTCATCAACAAATGATTGGTTAATTCACGAAAATAGAACAGAACAACAAAAAACTTGGTTAACACAAGGACACCAAGAAAATCATGAATTATCTTATAATTTCAGCAAGATAGTTCAATTTTATACCATAGATAATGTTGTTGATACACTGAGATTTTTGCGAAAGCATCAAAGCCTTGTAGATATTCTACTCAAAGCTCATCAAGAAGTTAGAAAGTATTTCCCATCTGAAAAATTACGATTAAAGTTGTCTGTTGATCCGGAATCTCCTCAATGGGAGAAACTATTACTTTCTATCTATTCTAGTCCAGAATACGTTGATGAAGCTTTAAATAAATTAGACGAGTTCGATCAAAAATGGTGGATAGAAGCTTCATTAGGAGTTGCTGTAAATCTTTATATCAATTTGGAATTTGAATGAAATTCGACTGGTCAAGTTATTTAAAGCTTGCAGAAACTCTATTTGATGAAGTAACTAATTCCTCAAGACAGTCAAATAGTTCATCAATGGATGAAGCAAAGATACGCTCTTCTGTTAGTAGAGCGTATTATTCAGTTTTTTGCCTAGCTAGAAACTACTTACGTGATATTGAAGGACATACTAGTTTAAAAACTGACAAATTTAGTATACATGAATACGTAATCAAACAGTTAGGAAATAGTAAAGATAAAGATAGAAGATATTTAGGAGAATGTTTGTCTCGTCTACGTGGATTGAGGAATGAAGTTGACTATGAAGATTATATAGCTTCTCATCTTCTCATAGCTAAGGCAAAGCAAACTTTGAAAGATGCTAATAAAGTTATTGAATTATTAAATAAATTGACTAGTAGTCAAAAACCATAGAGGTTTTCAATGTCTGGTTCATCGCTTCAAACTCTTGTCAATTACCTATATTTAACCAACAAGCCAGCATCACCAGTAAGCCGTTGAAAGATTCTTGCTGAATGAACCGATCGCGATCACAAGCTAACATCTCAACGATACACCAAAATGAATGCGTGAATTACTTAAATAAACAAGCAAACTGGGGTTAAAGAAGACGAACTTGAACTTGCTGCACGTCGCGGTGGATTCCGTGAGTTGTAAGAAGACGTACATAGACTCTGGTGTACTGATCAGGGCTTTTTGTGGCATTCAGTCAGCATCAAAGCGAATCAAATTCTTAACGATGAAAATCTGGAGTTTGCCTCAAGTAGCAACGTTTCAGTTAGAAGTCTTGCCTAAAGCAACTTTTAACAAGCTACAATACGAAGCAGAATTTTACAAAACATTTTTTAGTGCTGTCATCCACTGGGCAACTGACTTAGAGCAAATTATACAGAATGCTTCTGAAATTGCCTGTACTTACGGTTTAGCTGCAATGGATGCACTTCATATGGCGGCTGCTCTCCAAATTCAAGCTGATCAACTGATCACCACTGAAAAGCCAACCAAACCAATGCACCGAGTAACGGAAATCCAGATTACTTCAATATAATGCGATCGCTCACAACTAAAAGCTTCGCAGCAAACAAGCCAATTTATGGCGTTGCTAATTCCATGTATGAAAATGATTTTGCAATACCTGCATCACGTAGCAATGCTGCCGCAGAAGCTAGTAATGCCTGATCAAGTAACAGTTTCATAGTGCTTAGTTAGCTCAATGATGCGATCGCCCAAGTAGGACGATGCAATAATTGAGCTTTGCTGAACTGAAATATCAATCCCTATCTTTGATATCCTGGGGTACGAAACCTGGTAAGTCAGTAGTGTCAACAGCGAAGACGAAAAATTTGTTTGGGTTGTCAATACCTGGCGCTATAGTACCAAGAAAGTCGTTGTCATTGGCGATAAATAACGTATGCTTTTTCACACGGTTGATAACCACATCTTCTCCGAAGGCTAAACCTTCAAGCTTGGCGGGAATGTCCTCTTCTTTGATGCCGTTTTGAGTTAGTGCAGTCACCACATCAAGGAACAGGGTCTTGCTGACCGCCTTACCAACAAGGTTGATTTCCCCGGTGATATTGCTTACTTCTGGAGCATTCGTCAGATCGATGTGATAGATTTTCTTGAAGGCAGCCTTGGAGCCGTCGCCAAAGCCCTTGCCATCGCGTTCATCTACTAAGAATTCGCGATCGCTGATTGCCAAAATCTCGCTGACGGTGGGATATTTCGGTTTAGCCGCCGTACCAATATTATCTAGCTGATAGGCGTATTCCTCGGTAGCACCTGTTTCGATGTCAATCTTGACTATTCTGGTATAAGCACCATTAGTACCACCGTCTTGAAGCAGTGGACTCTGCAAAATGCCAATCAGGGTTTTACCGTTGGGAGTAATTGCAAGTCCTTCCATACCTTTGTTCGCAACTCTACCAGACGTGTTGCCAGTGATTTCTGTATCACTAACGGGACTTAAGTTGCTGACTGCAAACTTGCTAGGTAGGTTAAAGACCCTAATTCGCTTACCTGTATTACGGTTAAATTGATATACATAAGGGCCATATTCATCAGAGATAAATATCTGCTTGCCATTATTGGATACACGCACACCTTCAGGGTCGAAACGGGCATTGTTGGGATATGTCGAGATTTGGGTGGGGTTGAAGTTGTCTGAACGTCCAGTGAAATAGTTTTTATTCTTGGTATTCAAAGCTGGGACACCACTACCTAACCCCAATGCCGCACCATTCCCGTAGTAAAGAGGCTCATTGCTGAATAGCAGAGTCGTGTCAATTAAGGAAGGGGTAAGTGTGAAAGGCAACGCTGAACCAATCTTGCTTGGTGAGAGTTTTACTTTGATAGTTTGGAAGCGGTTGATATAGGATGCTGTGTCACTGACAGCGCTGTTGTATGACACGGCATTTGGGCCTCGGTCTGGGATAGCGATAAAGGTGTTACAGCCAGCATAGGCCAATCCCGACCCTAAACCACCCAAGAGGTTTCCCGGAACACCATTTTCCAGGGGAGCAGATGTTTCCGTGGAGCGATCGCTAATGTTACCATCTAGGCTCCCAATTGCAATTAATTTAACCTCTGCATTGGCGGCAGGAGCCACAGCAAATAACGCCAACAAGGACAAAATTAGACTTTTGTTGAGCATATCAGTTCTATATTCTAGAAGACAGTATTTATTGAGGAATATTGCCAGTTTTTTTTACTTTTACTAGTATCTATTTTTAATGATTAAGCAAAAATTAAGCTTGGATTAAGAAAGTTTATTAGATCCCAGACAAAAACCCTCAGTAGTAGTTATTCTCCATCTGCTAGCGAGATAGAAAAACCACACAAAAGCATACGATTTGACGGTAACTGAATAGGAAATAAAGGGTTTAAAAAACTTAACTAAATACGAATTGCTACTACCAAAACATAACCAAAAATTACTGATGGCTTAACTATTGACTATCAATATTTTTATTTGATGGTTATCCTAATTATAGAAAAATTGCATGAAACCTAGCAAAAATCAAGGGTATCTATTAAGTCTTTTGCTCTTAAGTACCTTGAGTGCAAATATACAATCAGTTAGCGCTCGAACTACCAGCCCCGTTGGTAACTTACAGGGTGGAGCCGCTTTGCTACCCACAGGTCAAACCATTACACCCGCAGCAGCACCAGGATCAACGTTTGCACCTTTAGCAACTGGTTTGCGTACAGATGATAATGCTGATGCGGCTGAAGCAGTAAGCACAGCCCTCAGCCCTGATGGAAAAACTTTACTGGTGCTTACCAGTGGCTATAATCAAAACTTCAAAAATGAAAACACGGGCAGTACTTTCACTTATCCTGTATTAGACCCACAAACTGGCAAGTCAAGTAGTACAACAACTCCAAAAGCAGAATGGGTTTTTGTCTATGATGTCAGTAGCGGTAAGTTGGTTAAAAAACAACAGATTAATATTCCGAATACTTATAACGGTTTAGCTTGGGCCAAAGACGGCTCGCGCTTCTTTGTATCAGGTGGGATTGACGATCGCGTTTATGTTTATGCGTCTAACGGTAGCCAGTATGTACCAGATGCCCCCTTTATCTTACTAGGTCACAATTCTAACCAAACTGACCCCTTCCCTAAATATGATGGCGGTTTGTTAAAGGATACGCCAGCGAAGGCTGTGGCAACAGGAGCAGTTGTAGCGGGTATTGCGGTTAGTAAGGATGGCAAAACCTTAGTAACTGCAAACTTTGAGAATGACTCAATATCAATTGTTGATACTACTACCCGTAAGGTAACTAAAGAAATTAAGTTCTTTAGACCAGGCGATAAACTAGCAACTGGCGAATTTCCTTTTGATGTAGCCATTAAGAGTGCAGAAAACGGTCAAGCAGCTAAAGTCTTCATTAGTAGCCAGCGCGACAACGAAGTCCTTGCTGTTGACATTATTTCTGGACAAATTACCCGTATACCAATAGGTAGCCAACCAAATAAAGTACTGCTCTCGTCTAGCCAAAATCGACTGTATGTAGCTAATGGTAATGATGACTCGATTTCAGTCATCGATACAAATAACAATAGGGTTGTTCAAACCATCTCTCTGTCTCGCCCTGGTGAGAAATATAAAGGTGCAAATCCTAACTCTTTAACCCTCAATCCAGATGGACGAACACTTTACGTTACTCTAGGGGGTGAGAATGCGATCGCTGTTGTGGACTTGCAAGGTGGTAGAGTAAATGGACGCATCCCCACTGGCTGGTATCCCAATTCTGTAAGCGTCAGTCAAGATGGTCAAAGACTTTACGTTGTCAATGCCAAGAGTAATTCTGGCCCCAACCCCGCAGGAAACCTGACAACTCCAGCAGGACTAGCACGCAATACTAATTTTAAAAATGAGTACAACTGGGCTTTAGAAAAAGCTGGGATCTCAATTATTCCAGTGCCCAAGGGTGCGACTCTGGGTACACTTTCAGCGCAAGTGGATAAAAATAATGGTTTCTACAATCGCCGTCCTGACCGGACGATGAGGTATTTACAAGGCAAAATTAAGCACGTTATCTACATAGTTAAAGAAAACCGTACTTATGACCAAGTACTTGGTGACTTGCCTCTCGGTAATGGCGACCCAACACTTACCTTGTTTCCCAACAATATTTCACCAAACCATCACAAGCTATCCTTTGGCTTCGCAACTTTTGATAACTTTTACGACAGTGGCGAATCGAGTGGAGTTGGTTGGAACTGGTCTACCTATGGTCGTACTACAGATTACACCGAAAAAACTCAATCAGTTCTTTACGGTAACGCCGGCTTTAACGGCTTAACCTACGATTACGAAGGTACAAATCGGAATATCAGTCTCGCACTGTCCCAAACTTCCTCAAATAAATCGCCAATCAATACCCGTATCACAGGTATTTTAGATCCTTCTGGGCATTCTTCTATATTGCCTGGAGACAGGGATGTTGATGCTCCTGAAGGCGATGGTAATCTCCAGCCGGATGCCATTGGTGGTTATCTGTGGGATACAGCGCTACGTGCTGGCAAGACTGTACGTAATTACGGTTTCTTTGTTGATAATGCAGTTCCCTACACTACTAGCCAAAGCGATCCTACTAAACCCGATCCAAAAAATCTAACTTATATCCCCATCTCCCCAACTCCTTACGCTGACAAGATTCCTCAAGCTCCCGTTACCAAAACTGTACTGTTGGATAAAACCGACCTTTACTTCCGGTCATTCGATCAAAATAATGCTGATACTTATTTGTACAGCGAATGGGAAAGGGATCTGAAGCAAAATGGACTACCCAATTTAATGCTTGTGCGTTTATCTCACGATCATTTTGGCTCCTTTGGTACTGCTTTGGCTGGACTAAATACTCCTGAATTGCAAATGGCAGATAATGACTATGCTATTGGCAAATTGGTAGAGAAAATTTCTCATCTGCCGGAGTGGAAAGAAACGGCAATTTTCATCATTGAAGATGATTCCCAAAATGGGCCAGATCACGTTGATTCTCACCGTTCTTTAGCCTACATTATTTCGCCCTATACAAAACGAGGTGCGCTCGTCAGCACTAACTACAACACCATTAGTGTATTGCGGACAATGGAGGATTTGTTAAACATTGGCTATTTGGCAATTACTGATGCTAATTCTGAACCAATGTCAGATGCTTTCACTAGAGAACCCAATTTTGAACCTTACACAGCTATTGTGCCAGGTAACTTGTGTACCAATCCTGTAGATCCAAAACTAGTACCAGCTTGCCAAGATCGCAATGTTGAAAAGACAGCAGCTATGCCGATTCTAAATCCTAAAAAATGGTGGGCTGCTATGACCAAGGACTTCAATTTTGTAGGTGAAGATAAGCTCGATCCAGAAGAGTTCAACGAAATTCTCTGGGCAGGAATTAAGGGCGATGGCATTCCTTATCCTGAAGAACGTAACCGTAAAGACTTGCGGCAAAATCGCGCTCAAATGCTAAAGCATTGGGAATTAAGTCAAAGAGATAACTCTACTGAAGCGAAGAAGTAACTATTAGAGGTTGGATATAAAGACGTAGCACTGCTACGTCTTTACAAGGATTTTAATAGGTCAATTTTCGTGTGATTGCTTGTTTTTCAATTGATAATAAATGGTGTAAGGATTACAGAAAAATGGTCAAAATGTTTTGGAAGTGGTTGCCGATTTGTCCAGTGACTTTGGGGCTCTTCTCGGTAATCACTACCACAACTGGGGCGATGTCTGCGGCGGGCGATGCCAACGCACTTCCAGCTAAAACGGGAACTGTTCAAGAATCAGCAGGACAGGTAACATCTGTTTCTCAACTGTCGGATGTACAGCCGACAGATTGGGCATTCGGTGCATTGCAATCTTTGGTGGAGCGTTATGGGTGTATTGCAGGTTATCCTAATGCAACTTATCGCGGTAATCGGGCTTTAACTCGTTACGAATTTGCGGCTGGAATTAATGCCTGTTTAGATCGGGTCAATGAACTAATTTCAACTGCAACAACTGACATCGTTAAAAAAGAAGATTTAGCAACTCTGCAAAAATTACAAGAACAGTTTGCGTCTGAATTGGCAAGTTTGCGGGGTCGAGTAGATGCTTTAGAACCTTACCTGGAAACTCTGGAAAAACAGCAGTTTTCAACCACGACAAAACTTCATGGTGAGGCAATTTTTGCTCTATCAGGGTTTGCATCTGGACAAGATGCCGATAATGCTGATATTCCGAGAAGCACGACTTTTGGCGATCGCGTCCGCCTCAACTTTGACACCAGTTTCACTGGACAAGACTTACTCAGAGTTCGCTTACAAGCCCTTAACCTCAATTACTTCTCTAGTGAAGGTGGCACTGGAACTAGATTACCAGAAGGGACTCTAGCTTTTAATGCAGAAATTGGAGATGAAGATCCTGAAAATAATCAAGTTGGAGTTGAGACACTGTATTACAGATTTCCTCTAGGCAAAAAAACCGAAGTTACTTTTTTTGCCAACGAAGGGGAAGTTGAAGATTTTGTGAATACAATCAACCCCTTTTTGGATGGGGATGAGGGAGCCAGTGGTGCTTTATCCAAGTTTGGCAGTCGGAACTCAGTTTACTACTTTGTACCTGCTGGAGCCGGAGTTGGGTTGACACACCGCCTCTCTGAGCAGTTGGAGTTGAGTTTGGGATATTTGTCTAGTACAGCATCCAACCCCAACGCTAACAGAGGTTTATTCAATGGTTCTTACGGTGCGATCGCTCAATTGACTTTCCAACCTAGCGATCGCCTCAGTATCGGTTTAACTTACGTCAATGCCTATAATAACCAGGGTGAGGATTTAGCAATCCCAGGTACTGGTAGCCAAAAAGCTAACTTGGGCTTAGTTACTGATTCGCCGACTTCCACCAACGCTTACGGCTTGGAAGCATCCTATCAAGTAAATTCCGGCTTTTTGATTAATGCTTGGGCTGGCTTTGCCAAAACCCGCGTTTTAGGCGTAGGAGATGCCGATATTTGGAATTATGCAGTTGCTTTAGCTTTCCCCGATTTGGGTAAAAAAGGCAACCTGGCGGGGCTGATTGTGGGTATGGAACCGAAAGTGACCGGTGCTAATGGGGCGATCGCGAATGTATTTACAGACATAGTTCCGCTGCAAAACCGCGACTCTGCTCAAGACCGAAACACCTCTTTACACGTTGAAGGTTTTTACAGTTATGCAGTTTCCGACAATATTACCATCACCCCTGGTTTAATTTGGCTGACTGCTCCCAACCATGACGATCGAAACAGTGATGCTGTACTGGGAGTTATTAGAACTACCTTTACCTTCTAAATTCTGCTGTGGTTTTATTGAAGACAATTGAAGGATTTGTTATGCACAAAATACGATTGAGTTCCATCTTTTTCAGATATAGTCTGACCTCTGTCATATTATTAACAACACTTTCTACTGGGTTAATTCGCCCAATCAAAACCCTAGCTGAATGCACCCCTGGTACTAGTAATTGCGAGAAGAAAACAGATAATTCTTCTTGTGATTCTAGAAATCCATACAACTTGGTTGCAGACACCACAAGAGTGCGGAGAATTAAGATTTCTTGGGATATATGTCAAAAAAATGATTTTTATCAAGTAACTTGGGGCGACGATAAAGATGATATGACGCAAATCGATGACCCAACAGCACGTAGTTGGACTTATACCGGAGCCAGGGATCTTGTTAAGTACACCTTTAAAGTCCGTGGGTGCAATGCTCGTCCTACTCAAGATGCTGCTCAAGAACCAGATTGTACCCCTTGGACAGAATTACTTGTAACAACACCTGATTGGTAACTCTTGCTGGTTGTTTCTAGAGATCACTTACACAAATCTATTTTGAGGGTAATCGATATGAAATTGTTTTCACAATTAGCGATCGCTACTAGCCTTGTTCTGGGTTTGGCTACATTAAGCACTAAATCCGCATCAGCTGCAATTATTAATTATGCCTTCACCGTTGATAGTTCTACAATCAAAGGAAACGGTTTATTTAGCGTTGATGACGCAACTTTCAGTAATGATAATTTTCCAGTAGCACCACTTCAGTCGCTAACTTTTCAATTCGATAATGACCCCAATATTTATACCGCCAAGGATGATATTGAATATCCAGATTATCCCGTTGCATTTCCAACAGTATCATTAGCAGATAACGCATCGATTGGATTGCTGTACAACTTTCTCGACAAAGTTAATCCTTCTAAAAGTTACGAAATTTCTGGAACATCATTTTCCGTATCCTCCGAAACTCCCAATTCTGGTACAGTTTCTTATCGAAAAGTACCCGAGCCTAGTACTTTAGATAGCACACTTCTGGTTGGCAGTATTGGCTTATTCCTGACAAGAAAGGTAAGATCAATTAAAAAGATTAAAGCTTAACCTCAACTTCAGAGGGTGTAATGTCGTTGTGTCGCAACTGCATACACTCTCTTAATAATTTTATAAAAAACAAAATATCCATGAAAATTACTGACATTCATCATATAGCTATTATTTGTTCTGACTACGATCGCTCCAAAGCATTTTATGTAGAAGTTTTAGGCTTTTCAATTATTCAAGAGACTTTTCGCGCTGAAAGAAATTCTTATAAATTAGATTTAAAAGTTGCAGAAAATACTCAAATCGAACTATTCTCTTTTCCAAATCCTCCAGAACGATCTAGTAAACCAGAGGCTTGTGGTTTAAGACATCTTGCTTTTAAAGTTGATGATATTGAGGAAACTGTTTTTTATTTAAACTCGCAAGGTGTAGAAACAGAAAATATCAGAATTGACGAAATTACAGGTAAGAAATTTACTTTTTTTAAAGATCCTGATAATTTGCCGTTAGAAATTTATGAAAATTAGAGTAGATAAATTTGGATTAAATAATTGCAGATTAATAATAAGTGAGCAAGCTATTTGGTAAAATTATCAAATGTTTGACAATATCTGCAAATTTTTAGCTGAAAATTTCTCCAGCGACTTCGCCACTTGGTTATTAGGCGAACCCATTACTTTAACTGAACTCAGTCCAAAAGAATTATCTCTCGAACCCATTCGTGCTGATGCCTTAATTTTGCTACAGTCGGAGCAAACCATCTTGCATTTGGAATTTCAAACCCAAGTGGATGCGGAAATTCCTTTTCGGATGATTGACTATCGATTGCGAGTTTATCGCCGTTTTCCACACAAAGCAATGCATCAAGTCGTAATTTATCTCAAGCAGACAAATTCGGATTTGGTGCAACAAAATACATTTACAATTGCTGGAACACGCCATGAATTTGAAGTTATCAGACTTTGGGAACAACCAACCGAAGTATTTTTGAGAACACCTGGACTTTTACCTTTGGCAGTGTTGAGTAGTACAATTGAGCCAGAAGTTATACTAAATGAAGTGGTGCGTGAAATTAACGGTATTACAGAATCAAGAACTCAAAGTAATATTGCTGCTTCCACGGCTATTTTAGCTGGTTTAGTATTAGATAAAGAGGTTATTAAACGAATTTTGAGGTCAGACATTATGCGCGAGTCAGTGATTTATCAAGATATTTTACAAGAAGGGAAAGCCGAAGGGAAAGCTGAAGGGAAAGCTGAAGCTTTACTTGAAGTGGCAAGCAACCTTTTTAATACTGGTATGCCATTAGAAGAGATAGCAAGATTGACAGGGTTATCAATTGAGCAGTTACAGTATTTGCAGGTAAGCAAATCTGGTGATTCCAAATAAATAATCGGTGCAGTTTGACTGCACCGATTGCACAATTTATATTTAATTGCACCGGACGTTTCCCTCACGCCAATGCTGAAGCTTGGGGTTTGGCAAAAATCATTCTTCCTGCGGTGGTTTGCAAAGCACTGGTGACTACGACTCGCAGTTCACCACCCACATAACTGCTGCCTTCTTCAACTACTACCATTGTGCCATCATCTAGATAACCAATACCTTGGCTTGGTTCTTTGCCTTCCTTGAGGATTTTCAAATCAAGGTTGTCACCAGGTAAATAACTAGGACGGACAGCGTTAACTAAATCATTCACATTCAAAACAGGTACTTTCTGAACACTAGCAACTTTAGACAAGTTGTAGTCGTTAGTTAGCAGTGTGCCGCTAATTTCTTGGGCGAAACGTACCAACTTGGCATCGACTGTGGGAATATCTTCGTAGTCAACTGCATTAATCAAAATGCGATCGGGATATTCTTCCTTAATGCGGTTGAGAATTTCTAGTCCTCTCCTTCCCCGCACGCGCTTTTGGTCTTTGCTAGCATCTGCCACTTGTTGGAGTTCTTGCAAGACAAATTGCGGTACGAGAATTTGTCCTTCCAGAAACCCTGTTTCTAATAGCGCTTCAATGCGACCATCAATAATACAGCTAGTATCTAAAACTTTGGTATTCGCTGGTTTTAGCGTTCCTTCTACAACCATCGATTCGACAGTGTTGGGATTAATGAACCGCAATAAACCTCGTCCGTGGGTATCTGCCAAATTCATGCCTGTGACGGAGAGGATAATGCTACCGACAACTGCCACAAGTGGCTTAATAAATCCAAAGTCCGCCGGGATAGGTAGTAAGAATAATGGGGCTAGCATGAGGTTAGCTAGCAACAAGCCAATTACTAAGCCAATGGCACGAGTTAAAATCATTTCCAGAGGCATTTCTTTGACTTGCGATTCTAGGCGGCGATATGTCGTCTGGAAACTCAGCCCGATCGCACCACCAATAATAGCGGCAAAGACGGCAACAACTAAGCGTAAAGCTTCAAGATTTGTTACCTGATCGAGAGTGCCATTGGGTAGTAGTTCAATGCTGTAGAACCCTATTCCCGAAGCTGCCAGGATAAATGAGAAAATGATAATTGCGTCAAGCATGGTTATGTTGTTTTCCTGCAACTGTGTTCACCGATAAAGTTAAGTATTTTTTATTTCATCGGTAAGATAAACTGATCAATATTGACTTACACTAAGGGTTTAGGCTGACAATATCTGCAATTATTATAACTAAAGGCTTTTATCTTAATATTTTTCATTGTTTCTTTGTAAAACGACAAAAATTTGTAAATTAACTGCTCATTTTCATTGTCTCTAATTCGCAGTTGGCTTAACTTAAAACTTTTCTCAAAATGAGTCAAAAATTTGGTATTTCGGGAATTGCAAGTTCTGCTTATGTGCATATTCCCTTTTGCAGACGGCGATGCTTTTATTGTGATTTCCCGGTGTCTGTTGTTGGCGATCGCTTGCGGGGCGAAACATCTGGTACTATCTCCCAATATGTTGAGGTGCTATGTCAAGAAATTGCTATGACACCAGCATTTGGTCAACCCTTAAAGACAATTTTCTTCGGTGGTGGTACTCCTTCGCTGCTATCAACTGAGCAGTTACAACGGATAGTAACAGAGTTAGAGAACCATTTTGGTATTGCGTCTGGGGTAGAAATTTCTATGGAAATTGACCCAGCCACCTTTGATTTAGCACATATAGCAGGATATCGCAGTGCAGGCGTGAACCGGGTAAGTTTGGGTGTACAAGCCTTTCAATCAGAATTATTGCAAAGGGCGGGGCGATCGCACTCAGTTGAAGATATTTTTGCAGCTGTGGAACTAATTCATCAAGTCGAGATTCCCGAATTTAGCTTAGACCTAATCTCCGGGTTGCCGCATCAGTCTTTAGATCAATGGCAAGATTCTCTCACCAAAGCGGTAGCGCTTCTACCTACTCACATATCTATTTATGATCTGACCATCGAACCAGGTACAGCCTTTGGTCGTTACTACAAACCTGGCGATACTCCTTTGCCCACAGATGAAGCCACAGTCAAAATGTACCAGATGGGGCAGCAGATTTTGACTGGTGCAGGTTATGAGCATTATGAAATTTCCAATTATGCCCAACCTGGTCATCAGTGCCGACATAATCGAGTCTATTGGGAAAACCGCCCTTACTACGGCTTTGGGATGGGTGCGGCGAGTTATGTTGAGGGTAAACGCTTCACTCGTCCGCGTAAAACTAAGGAGTATTACCAGTGGGTGGAAGCTGGCAGTGTAATTGATTGTGATCTGACTCCCCCAAAGGAAGTATTGTTAGAAACATTAATGTTGGGGTTGCGTTTGGCGGAGGGTATGAGTTTGGCGGCGTTGGCGGAAGCTTATGGAGAAGAAAAAGTAGAGGAAATTTGCAGATGTTTGCAAGAGTATTTTGACAAAGGTTGGGTAAAAGTTGCAGAGGGAAGGTTGCGTTTAATTGATCCCCAAGGGTTTTTGTTTTCTAATGTAGTGTTGGCGGAGTTGTTTGAAAAGTTGGGGTGACGATCCATTTATGCAGAAAAATCAAGTTAGAAAGGCTGTGATTCCGGTAGCTGGTTTCGGCACTCGGTTGTTTCCAGCTACGAAAGTTGTGAAAAAAGAACTTTTTCCGATTATTGATCGAGATGGTAGGGCAAAACCTGTGATTCTCGCAATTATTGAAGAGGCAATTAGTGCTGGAATTGCAGAAGTAGGGATCGTGGTGCAGCCCGATGACAAAGAAGTATTTGAAGATTTATTGAAAAACCCACCTAAAAAAGAACTTTTAGATAAACTTTCACCACAAAACAAAGAATATAGCCGATATCTCGAAGATTTAGGTAGTAGAGTTACCATTTTATTGCAAGAGGAGCAATTAGGCTATGGTCATGCGGTATTTTGTGTCAAAGATTGGGTGCAAAATGAGCCATTTTTGCTAATATTGGGCGACCACATTTATGCATCTGATATTGAAAAATCTTGTGCTAGTCAAGTTTTAGATGTTTACGAACAAGTGAATCAAAATGTTGTTGGCTTAACTACAATGCCAGCAGAAATTATTCATAAGGCTGGGTGTGTAACAGGAGTTTGGCAAGAGTTAAATTCGATTTTGTCAGTTACACAACTCTATGAAAAGCCGACTATCGAGTATGCACGAGAAAATCTGAGTGTAGAGGGAATGGCAGAAAATGAATTTTTAGGTATATTTGGCTTGTATTTACTTACGCCGAAGATTTTTGACTTTATAGCAGAACATATAAATCAAAATTTTCGAGAACGAGGTGAATTTCAGTTAACATCCTGTCTGGAAAGATTGCGCCAGGAAGAGGGAATGACAGGATATGTTGTTAAAGGGAAGTGTTTTGATACAGGTTTGCCAGATGCTTATCGTCAGACAATGATTGATTTTAGAAATTTATAGATGAATCTGAGTTCAAAAAGTCGCTTACCTAAAAAAGGAATAATGTTTTTTATTTCCACTAATAAAAAATTGAGTGACTAGTAGCCATTAATTACAATTACGAATTACGAATTACGAATTATGAATTATTTTGCAACAGTTGCTCGCGGATTAGAAACCCTGGCGGCTCAGGAGTTAGAGCAACTGGGTGCCCATTCGGTGGAGCCAGGGTTTTGCGGTGTCGCTTTTGAGGGCGATCGCACTTTGCTTTATCGCGTCAACCTCTGGGCTAGGCTACCATTCCGAATTTTGGTGAATATCGATGAGTTTCCATGCCTTGATGCCGATGATCTCTATCGCGGTATCCAGACTATTGATTGGGTAAACTATTTAACGCCAGACATGACCTTGGTGGTGAATGTCACGGGCAAAAACCAGCACCTCAACCACAGCCACTTCACATCTCTCCAGGTCAAAAATGCGATCGTTGACCAGCAGAAAGAAAATCTGGGCGAGCGTTCAAATGTAGAGCTTCATGAACCAGATGTGCGGGTCAATGTTCATATTGAACGCGACTTTTGTACCGTTAAACTCGACAGTTCTGGAAATAGTCTGCACCGTCGAGGCTACCGTCCTGCGGTGGGAGCAGCCCCTCTCAAGGAATCTCTCGCTGCTGCGCTCATTCAGCTTTCGGGTTGGGAGCCAAACCAGATGTTCTACGATCCTCTCTGTGGATCTGGCACTTTACCTTTGGAAGCTAGCTTAAAGGCACTGAATATCGCACCAGGACTGTTTCGTGAGTCCTTTGGATTTGAAACTTGGCTCGATTTTGATTTGTCCCTTTTAGAAAAGTTGCTTCAAGAAGCTAAGGACAGCCAACTAGATACCCTTCCCGCACCTATTTGGGGAAGCGATCGCGATGAAAATATAATTGAGCAAGCGATTAACAATGCTCAAAACTGCGGCGTTGATAACCATGTATGGTTTTCTCAAATGGAGTTAGCTGATGTTGTCGCCCCCGCAGACAGTGGGATTTTATTCTGCAATCCACCCTATGGCGAACGGCTGGGACGAGATAGCGATTTAGGGGCATTTTACAAACTTTTGGGCGATGTCTTGAAACAGCGCTTCAAAGGCTGGACTGCATTTGTCCTCAGTGGGAACAAGGAACTGTCTCAATCGATTGGACTAAAATCATCCCGGCGGATTGCGGTGTATAACGGAGCGCTGCCTTGTCAGTTAATGAAATATGAGTTGTATTAAGACAAAGACGCGATTTATCGCGTCTTACCTGTGATATTTTTAATACTCTTTAACAAATTTAAATTTAGTCAAAAAAGGCTTGAAACCACTTCTGAGTATATATTCTGGCAGTTATTATGACAACGGTTAAAAAAAGTGGCAGTATAATCGGTGACTGACAACCTGCAATTTATTTATAGCTAAGGGGCTATTTATGTCAGACCAATTCACGTTTACCGTTACCAATGATACCGAACAAGCAATTACAGAGTTATGGGTATCTCTCGATGATGAAGATTGGGCTTCATTTACCTTGAGTGATTCAGGGATTCCATCGGGTGAAACAGTAACAATTGCTTGGGCTGAATATACGAATGATTCGCCCTGTGAATGGTACATATCTGCTGTATTTGAAGATGAATCAGAAAGTGAGTCAGCCGTATTTAACTTCTGTGAAGAACCAGCTTTAACGTTCGGCTAAATTCCCCAGTGCGATTGCCTACGGCGGACGTGTACGCCATCGCGCTTGATGCATGATTGCATATCGACTCCAGCCATAAAAACCAAAGCCCTGCCTCGAAAGCATCTAGGTGGGGCTTGATATTAAAATTGATATTGGCAATACCAGATAATGGTGTAAGAAGCGATCGCTCTCAACCCCAAATCGGATGTTTGGACTGTGATCGCATTCACGGCTCCAAACTAATTATACTTTAGCGATTGTACTAACAGTCCCTAATAGCTTATTACTTAAATCGCCAAGTAACGATCTAAAAAATAATAATGTATTTTTATCGTCAATTATCAACTTTCTAACCGCACTTTCATATTTCTGACGATCCTGAAAACCAAGAGATTCTGAAATCTTAGCTAAAACTTCCGTTTCTCTTACAGGATAGCGAGATATCAAGGAGTTATAATCCTTCTTTTGCACATATTCATCGAAAATAACTTTTTCTTTCTTTAATTAATTCGCTTTTTAAATCGATTTCAATACTAAATATATCTTGATTCAGGATATCCTTATGCTTGGGTAATACTCCCATAATTTTGCTACGAACTCTTTTTTCACTTAAGCGAGATGACAATCTATCTTTATGCTTACAAATGTTAGGAATAATAGACGATAAAGCTTTATCCTTTAAAGCCACTGGATCTTCTCCAGTAGTATTCGCAACTCTATTTGCAATCTTATTTATAATTTCTACATGATAGTAAAGTGACTCAACAGAGTAGCAAGATAAAGCAAATATTCCTTTTTCAATTAGCTTATGAATTTGTTCTTGAGTGCGATCGTCTACATCAATTAACCCAAATGCATTTATCCAGTGAAGCTCCTCAGTTCTTTTTATGCCCTCAACAGCCCTCTCAACATTGACGCAATTGCCTTGAGGTATTACTGATACATCTGGATATATCAACTGATAAATTTGCCTGTCTAGACTCTCATACTCGCCTTCTATGAATAATATATTCCTTTTTGCACCGAGAATATCCTTTTTTAGGTCTTGGGAAATGTTTTCTGATGCGGTTATTAAATCAGCGTCCCAACCAGTTATAGTATTTCCTGACCAAGTACATCCTCTTACCATTAGTACACTAGAACTCGGATTATCCAAGGGAAGAAATACATAGTGGGTTGATATGATGAAGGTACAATCCGCACGTTTTTGAAAAAGTGATGATAATAATGGTGAAACGATAGAACGATGCAAATGCCTCTCAGGTTCGTCAATAATAATTAGTGATCCAGATTTTGCCGTTAACACATCAGCAGCGATTAAAAGCGCATTTCTTTCTCCGTCAGATAGCTCCGCAACACTGTAATAATCATTGCCATTCTTTGTTGCAAAAAGTTGAGCGTCTTGTCCTAGATTAATCTTAACTGTAATATTTGCAGTAGCTAACAATTCATTAATAGTATTTATAGGAGCTTCATTACATGATAGTGCTTTTGCCGTATCAATATCTTTGTTATCAACAGCTGTAGCGATACTTCTGGCTCTAATATTTTCAGAATCAATCAAATCAAAGATCGATAAGCTTGATCTTTGTTCATAATAGTCATCCATCCATCTTGATTGAATATTAGCATCAGAACTCATTATACTGACTTCAATCTGTTTTTTTGATGCTGCCGTCATTTCCATTGCATTAGATCTGAACCATGTTTTTCGATGTGCCAATATTCTCTTACTATTATTACGATTGTTGGTATACAAGTGCTGCATAAGACTAGACTTGCCTACACCATTCGCACGAGTAATGAGTAATAAGTAATAAGTAATGAGTAAATACCAGAAGTGTTGAATGTTAAGAAAAATCCGATAAAAATAGCCCAAAATATGGTAGTTTTGGGCTAAGGCTTAAAATATATTAGTTTGATTGTGATTATAAATTCATTTCCCAAAATTGTCAAAGATATACTGAAAAGCCTGCCAAAAAACGATTATCCAGTATTGAACAGTCGTCTGTTTTTTGAGTGCTGGCTATCCTATGCCCTGGATAACAGCTTAACAAGTATGCGAGATTTGTTTAACAGATTAAATAACAATTGTTTTGAGGTAGATATTTCTACTTTCTCTAAAGCAAATTTACATCGAAGCCAAAAACCTTTTCAAGAGATTTACCAAAAATTAAATGAATTAGTACAGAAGAAAGTTCAAAAAAAGTTACACAATAAATATGCAATTTGTCCAATAGATTCAACAATTATTACTCTCACAAGTAAATTGTTATGGGTACTAGGTCATCATCAAGTCAAGCTGTTTAGTTCCTTAAATCTCTCCACAGGAAGCCCAGAAGATAACTTCATCAATTTTGGACATGACCATGATTATAAATTTGGTTCCAAAATGATGTCTAGTCTCCCAATAAATGCTGTTGGAGTAATGGATAGGGGTTTTGCTGGATTAAAATTTATCCAAGAATTAGTACAAGAAAACAAATATTTTGTTTTGCGGATAAAAAACAATTGGAAACTAGAATTTGATGGCTCAAATGGATTGGTCAAAGTTGGTGCATCTGATGATGCTCAAGCTTATAGAGTAATTAATTTCTGTGATTTAGAGACAAAAACCGAGTTTCGCTTAGTGACTAATTTACCAGAGTCGGGAGATGCAGCTGTTCATGATGATGAAATTAGGGATATTTATCGATTACGTTGGGGAGTTGAATTGTTGTGGAAGTTTTTAAAGATGCACTTAAAACTTGACAAACTCATTACCAAAAACGTCAATGGTATTACCATACAAATTTACGTGAGCTTGATAGCCTATCTGATTTTACAGCTTTTATCTATTCCCGAACAATGGGGACATACACTATTAGATAAATTCCGCTATCTTCAATCTTGTATGTGTCAGAAAATCAGCTATGTTCATTGGTTTGAGGAGATGATGTTTTGCTGACTAATTTAAGCTTTTGAGACTTAGTGTAACTAATAATGTAAAGTTTTGTATCAGCATTCAACATTTCTGCATTCGCACCTAGTACAAAAATAACTCCCCCTTCTCTTAAAGGGATATTTATAGGCTCTGATATGCTTGAATTGAAACTAAATAAAAATTGTTAATTCATCAATAAACTTCCATATCTATGATTTCCTTTGTGTCAGCTTTCATATTGCTAATTTAGCCAGACAACTTCAGCCTAACATGACAACTATAAGCAATAACGCCTAAAAAAATGTCTTGATCGCTTCGATCTCTTGTAGTTTTTCAACAGACGATGGATCGCTCTCAACCTAAAATCTGAAATAGTGACTGCAATTGCATTCACTATTTCAGATTTTACGATCGCAATTTTTCAAAATACTTAAAGCCACCGCCTCTGCTACCTTAATCCCATCAATACCAGCCGAGAGAATTCCCCCTGCATATCCCGCGCCTTCACCAGCCGGATAAAGACCGACTGTATTTAAACTCTGATAATCCTCTTTGCGTTTAATCCGAATCGGTGATGACGTGCGGGTTTCCACCCCAGTCAAAACGGCATCATCCATCGCAAAACCTTTAATTTGTTTATCAAAAGCGGGAATGGCTTCACGAATGGCTGCGATCGCATAATCTGGTAAACTTTGGCTCAAATCACCCAAATGTACCCCTGGTGTATAAGACGGTTTAACACTGCCCAATGTTGTCGAGGGACGATGGTTAAGAAAGTCTCCCACTAACTGCCCTGGCGCTTCATAAGTTCCGCCGCCCAATTCAAAAGCCCGTTCTTCTAAACGTCGTTGAAAGTCAATTCCCGCCAAAGCATTTCCCGGATAATCTTCGGGGGTAATGCCCACAACGATCGCGCTGTTGGCATTGCGCTCATTGCGAGAGTATTGGCTCATCCCATTGGTGACAAGTCGCCCCGGTTCTGATGCAGCTGCAACTACCAATCCCCCCGGACACATACAGAAACTATAGACGGAACGACCATTTTGGCAATGGTGAACCAGTTTGTAATCAGCAGCACCTAAAAGCTTATGACCAGCTTGAGCGCCGAAACGACATTGGTCGATGAGAGTCTGGGGATGTTCGACCCGAAAGCCGATGGAAAATGGTTTCGGTTCAATGTAAACCCCGCGCTCAAATAGCATTTGAAAGGTATCACGGGCGCTGTGACCCACTGCCAGAACTACATAATCGCTGGCGATATATTCCCCACTGGCGAGGGTGACTCCCCGCACCTGTCCATTTTCGATGTTGATATCTTCCACCCGACTTTCAAAACGAATTTCACCCCCGAGGGATTCGATTTTAGCCCGCATACTTTGAACAATTCCTACCAGTTTGAATGTACCGATATGGGGTTTGTTGATATAAAGAATTTCCGGTGAGGCTCCCGCATTCACAAGTTCGGTTAGTACCTTGCGCCCATAATGCTGAGGATCTTTAACTTGACTGTAGAGTTTGCCATCGGAAAATGTACCCGCACCACCTTCGCCAAACTGGGCATTAGATTCGGGGTTGAAGTCTGATTTTTTCTTCCAAAAGCCAAAGGTATCAGCAGTGCGATCGCGAACTTTTTTCCCACGTTCTAAAATGATGGGACGGAACCCCATTTGCGCCAGCATCAAACCCGCAAACAAGCCACAAGGCCCAGTACCAATGACAATGGGGCGAATCGCCAAATTGCTTGGTGCTTTTACCACTGGGCGATAAGTCATGTCTGGCGTAACTATCACATGGGGATCTTTTTTCAGGCGCTTGAGTAGATGAGTTTCCTGAGTCGTTTCTACATCAAGAATATAAACAAGGGTAATCTCTCCTTTCTTACGGGCATCGTAGCTACGCTTGAAGATGGAATAGCTGATCAATTCTTCGTCCGTAATTTGCAGCTTTTTGAGGATGGCAGTCTTGATCTCATCTTCAGGATGATCGAGCGGGAGCTTTACTTCTGTGAGTCGTAACATGGCGAGGAGAAATTCATACTTGTCTATCAAAATCTTAATCAAAATCACTGTGGTACGGCTAATACTTAAACCAGACTGACAGCCGACTCTAACATTCGTATTGTCCCAAGTTCAGCATCTATTTCTACTTCTAAACCGATTGGCAAGGTAAATTTATCTTTAATATGACCAATCATTGAACCATACCAAGCAGGAATCCCTAAAGGAAGTATGCGATCTTGCAATACTTGCATTAATGTAAATGATGGTTCATCTCCAAGTTTACATTTAGTGCATTGCCCAAAGATAAAGCCAGCAATTTGATTAAGTATGCCAGCAGTTTTTAACTGCGTCAGCATTCTATCTATCCGGTAAACATCCTCGCCAATTTCTTCCACAAACAGAATGCTTTTGTTCCAAGAAGGTAGGTAAGGTGAACCTACCATTGCTGATAGCACTGATAAGTTTCCACCTACAAGTTTACCTCTCGCCTTTCCTGGTGCTATTGTCTCCACCCGCACTTCGCTAGGGTTGAGATTTTGCATAGTCACAGCTTCACCATTAAATAGTATGCGCTTGAAGTAATCGACTGTAAATTGATTCCAAGTAGACGTAGCAACTGGCCCGTGAAAAGTAATCATTTGACTACGGGCATTAATTGCCAACAACAGGGTAGTAATATCGCTGTAACCAATGATAATTTTCGGATGTGAGCGGATCAGCGAGTAATTTAGTAGGGGTAAAATGCGATTGCAACCCCAACCACCACGCATGGCAATAATTGCTTTGATGGTGCGATCGCTAAACATCAAGTTTACATCGTGGGCGCGATCGATATCTTTACCCGCTAAATAGCCGTAACGGTCTAGAATATGCTTCCCCAACTTGACTTTTAACCCTAATTGGGAAAGTGATTGCTGTGCTGCTTCGATATCTTTAGTGTCTACAATACCCGCAGGGGCGATTAATCCTACAGTATCACCCACTTGTAGGTGTGACGGCTTGCGGATGATGTTTGGAGATGGCTTACCTGCAGCAGTAAATGCTGGTATCTGGGTGGCTAAGGTAGCTAGTCCACAGGTTGTAATAAATTCCCGACGTTTGATATTCATAACCATTTAGTTGGGGACTAGAGACTGTTTTCGTAATACCCAGTACCCAGTTTTGTAAAGGCGATCGCATCAGTAGGGTAAATTTTTCATGCTCTTTTTGCCTACAAGCGAAATCCAGCAACTGGGGAAGGTTCAGCGGCGATGCGAACATCTTGACCAAGAGCCACAAGTCTTTTTGCCCGTACCAGACACAGCTGAATCTAGCGCAGCCTTCCCTGTTGCGTCAATCTTCCCAGTCACTATTTTTTGTTAGCGATCGCTTGACTTTTAAGACAGTCGCTACTATTTCTCTTAACCCAAGCGTATTGGATGGACTATAAGTCTCTAGTCAATTCACTTATTTATCCTTTACTAAGTTAGAAAATAGCCTCTGCCAATCAATAGAGTTAACAGTATTGTCTGTCTGTTTTACCTCAAAGGTGATATTACAAGCTGGTGCTATTTTTAGCGCTTGCACGCAAAGTTCTGCCACATCTTCACGGCTGATTTTGCCCTTAATATTATCGCCTTGCTCAAATATTAATTCCTTACCCCCTGGTTCCTCAGTTAAAGCACAAGGTCTAATAATCGTATAAGGAATTCCGCTTTCTCTTAAACTATCTTCTCCCTTCAACTTCCAAGTTAGAATTCCTCCTAATTGGTCATTTAATTTCACTGCTGGCGGTTCTTCATCTAAATTAATGCCAGGGCGACCGGGACGAGTTACGCCTGCTGAACTGACTAGGATAAATTGTGGTAAAGTTGTACCACCGTAAGCCTTAATTGATTCCAATTGCAAAGTAAAACCACCAGGGGAAAATTTGGGATTCAAAGCTCCATCATATTCAAATTTGCTCAACATCAATTGGAATGAACAAATTTTAGTCTGCTCAATAGGCGGCGCATCTTTGACAACTTTTGCCCGAAAGACGGGAATCAAATCTGCAAAGGGAATGTGAACATTTATCCAAGTATTAGCTACTGTGTCAAAAGAATAGCTGTAGCCAATGCCATCCCATTTTGTATCTGTTCGTAGGAAGATTTTATAACGTTGTCCATCACCTTTGATGTGCAATTTCACACCTTCATAACCGGATAAGTTGAAAGGGGGATCAAAATTCTTAGTTCTAACAGAAGCAAATCCGCCAGAGTTAGCAGTGGAGACATTACCAGCAAACAAAGCTGTATTTTCTACTAATTGAATATTACTGGCACTCACGCCACCCATGACAACATCATCCAATGCCCCCCAGTTATCTTTTAATTCTGCTGATGGCTTGGTGAAATCAAATATTATTTTTTCGTTTCCTTGGGGCAGATATTTTGCGGCCGCTTGGACTAAGTTTTTGACACCTTGATATTCTACATTTTCTGGGGTGTCGCCAACAATTTCTGGTTGGTAAAATTTAACACCTTGATAATATTTTGCTCTATCGGCTGTGTCTCCTTCAACTGGTTGCACGCGTACTGCTGTGCAGCAAACTACAGCTTGGATATCAGCCATAACTAAAGGAGTTAAAGTTTCTGGTTTTGTGATATCCGCAACTACTAAGTCTATGTCATTACCTAGAATCGACCGTGCTTTGTCAATGTCTCGAACTAGAGCGCGAACTTTATAACCACGTTGGAGCGATCGCTGCACTACTCGTTTACCTACACCACCTGTTGCACCTGCTACTAGTATTACACCCACGTTTCTTCCTCCATTGGGTCTATCTTGATTATCCTTTGGACGGCCTTGGATTAAATGCTGTACCCAGTTGAGGAAAGGAATTACCTCAAAGTAAGTCAGGGTTTCGATAAACCTGCCTAAGTCCCATTGAGAACGATTTTTGTCAGTCATCTTTGCGTCCTCATAACTTTCTTCAGGGTAACTGAAAGTTTGAGAAATTTTAAAACCCTTCATCCAAATGAAGGGCTATTACATCAGGTCAGAGGAATTATTTTACACAATTCTTGGAACAGTAAGTTAACTACCTTACTCATCAACTTCCCCTGAATGTGTTTGGCACCCAGCAGCTTCTCACCTTGTTCAGTAACGTTAGCTTTAAGTGAGTCGCGGTAGTTAATCAATTCCTTGGTTAGTTCGTTCTCTGGTAGCCTTCCAGTTTCCACACCAGTTAAGACGTACTGCCACAGACTGATTCGACATAATGACGAACCGCTAGGCTTTTCAACAAGTCCATCTCCTGACTGTTCCAGAACAGTACCCATACCCAAACGCATCTTGAAAGTGTCGCGGCTGCGGTTGCGTTTAATTCGTTTGGTGTCGCCAGCTAATCGCCGGACTGTGGTTTGTCCGTCTTTACGTTCGCGCTCCGTTTTCTTCACCTCCCGCACTTCATACTCAATTACGGCCCTGCCGTTGACACCCAAAATGACTCGAATGGGTAGATTCTGGTGAGTAAACGCGATCGCACTCTCAACCCAAAACCGAATTTGTCAAACACGCTCATGTAAGGTTTAAATGCAGTCTGGGCTAACATCTGAGCAATCCTTGCCTCGATGTGCTGTTCATAACTCCCGGTTCGCCCATTTTTTAACTCCTTAGGAAAAGTAGATAGTCAAAAGTATACCGAAGGACATATTTCCAAAAAGACTCGATTAGGCATATGTTCGCACTTATGGCTACTGAACCCATAATCACAAACGAACGAGTCGATGATATACCTATACTTCTAACTCAAATAGAGGGTATGGGCGTACAATCGCTAATCGATAAACATTTTCCCAGACACGGAAATTGGCAAGGTCTAAGTCTGGGAAGTGTAGCAGTAATCTGGTTAGCACACATATTATCGCAAGCAGATCACCGTTTAAATCACGTCCAAGGCTGGGCTTCTAAGCGGTTAGAAACATTGAAAACTTTTTTTGGAGAAGAGTTAGGTGAACTTGACTTGACGGATGCTCCTCTAGAAGCCCTATTAGGTTATCTTGATAGCGATAGCGACTGGTACTCATTTGAGTCAGAACTTGGAGGTAACTTTGTACAAATTTATTTGCAGCGTGAAGAGCATATTACAGGATTAATTCGCCTACTTTCAAATGGAAAAGCGTGTTTTGACCCTTTTAGAGTTTCAGGTTCGTCGGAATTTGGAGCAAAATAAGGAAAAGCTAACTGGACTTTATATTGGTAATCCTAAACGAGAAACTGCACGTCCTACTGCTGAGATACTTCTTGCTGCATTTAAGGAGATTACCCTGTTCTTAATTGAGGTTAAAAACGAAGTTTATGCTCATTTGACTGCCCTTTCACCCTTACAGCAACGTATTCTTGTTTTACTTGGGTTCCCAACTACTATTTACACTCAACTTGGTGGTCAATCTTTTACTCCTGAGTAGCCTTTCTTCTAACTCCCGAAAAAATGGGCGAACCGGGAGTATTGATTCAACTTAAATGCTCAACCCACTTCAATTAAGCTTCGTTCAGGTAGGGTGACTCCGTTAAATAAACAGTAGTGCAAATCAACCCCAGTCAAGTCTACTTCCGTGAAATCAACGTTACTTAAATCAGTTTTGCAGAAAATAGCTTTGGCAAGATTAGCATGACTCAGGTCTGTATTGCTCAACTTCGCGCCAGTCAAGTTTGCACCACTGAGATTTGCCCCAGCCAAGTTTACACCACTTAGGTTAGCATAGCTCAAGTCTGCTCCTGCCAAGTTTGCACTACTGAGGTCAGCATCATGCAAGTCTGCTAAACGCAAATCTGCTTTTATCAGGAAAGCTTCATGCAAGTCCACATTCCTAAGAGTTGCTCGAATCAGATTAGCAGCCTTGAGGTTTACTAAAATCAAATTTGAGCCACTTAGATCCGTTCTCCATAAGGTCGCCGCAGTCAAATTTGCTTCAATCAAGTTTGCTTGGCGCAAGTTGGTCTGTGATAAAGTTGCGTTAGCCAAGTTAGCTCGATTCAAATTGATTCCAGCTAAACAGACCTCGCTGAGGTTAACTAAGTGCAGACTTTCTTGAGTGAAATTTCTCTCTCCTGCACAATAGCGTTTGAGAAGTTCATTAGCATCCATACAACCCCAAATCTCCATCTCTTACCCAAAAATTACAGTATCTAATCAATAATTACTGAAAATATCTCTCATTACGAGACTTTTAAAACTCCGCACCAACATTGAAATTATTTAATAATCTTTTAGAATATTGCCGATAAGACTGGTTGTTTTCAAATGCTTAAGCGTGGTGAGATAGAGATGTCTACGACGAGTTACGTCTACGTTCTTTTACTCATCCACGCTTAAGCAGCGGCTAATCTAGCTTCTACTTACGTACTAGGTTAAGCAGTTCTTTAGGAGAAGCAAGCAAGTCAATCGCTACGAAGAAGATTTTGCCTTGAGGATCGAGCAAAAACCGCCATGCAATATTCATTCCCACACTTGCACCGAACCAAGGGGTTTGGACTTTGCCGGTGACTTTTATTTGGGTATAGCCATCTTCTACTGGCTCGGATATACCACGCTCTGGTATCATTTTCAATCCCTGGCATTCTTCACGCATATAAGCGCGGATTGCATCTTGACCAACAATCGGTCTTTCAAAGGGAGGTTGCAAAGCACCTTCAGAACGAAATAGAGCAACCGCAGCTTCAAAGTCATTGGCATTCATGTTGTTGATATAGCCAAGCACTGTAGGGTTGTTGATACCCTCAATGGTGACTTTAGTCCGAAATGCTGGTGCAGTGGGGGGAGCCACAGGTTCTGAAACTTTTTTGTAACTACCGGGAGCGTTCGGGTCAAATCCCATGCTCACTACGGTATTGCGGAGAATTGTGATTTGTTGACCTGAATCAGCATTCCTGATTGCTTCTAACACATCAGCAGCCTTGGGAGAAAGCTTGTAACCTTCTGGGATAGGAGCGACAATTCCTTGTGCCATCCATTCTCCTAACTGATACCAGAAGCCCAGCTTGATGTTGACGGTGAAGGATGCATAAGAACGGCAGAGGGGTGTATCAGCACGGTTAGCCAAATCGTACATAACTCGTGTTTGAGCGTCGAAAGGCATTTGCTTAATTTGTTCAAGTAAGCCTTGTGCGAGTACCATGTTAGCTGCCCCTGGAGCAGCAACCGTAATACTTCTACCCATTTCGGTATAAGCAAACCAAAGTAATGCTAGTTGATCTTCAGCATTGAGTTGAGAGAATGATTCGACAACAGTTGGAACAACATCAGCAACTAGCGTGCCGGGAAAAATACTTTGAGCCGACTTGATGGTAAAAGACATAGCAGATGTTTCCTAAAAAAATTACAGTTCTATCGAATGTGAAAAAACGGAGGAGAAATGCGTTTAGGTGTTACTAAAGGCACTTAGCAGTCTGACCACAGACTTTTTTAGACATCACTTTACCAAAGGCATGATGATATGCCGTTGAGTTTGGATACTCGGCAAAGCAAATTGCAGGCTTAACTGCATAGTTATTTAGAAAACTTTGACCAACAGTGCTTTAACGCATTTATGTTGTTTATGTTTCTATGTGTAAAGAAATATAACAAGTTCGTTACAAATAAGCAATACTTCCTCAGCCATACTTAGATAACTTCTATTTATGTAAATGATAAGTTTTACTCAAGTCAGACTAAAGGTAATTAATGCTTTTGTGTGTATTCACTTTTAAGAGCGTAGGCGTAGCCCATCGTAGAGATCGCATATCTCTCAATACAGTTCAGTTAAGGGCTACTTGTACAAAATCGTGGGTTTTAAGACGCGATAAATCGCCTTCTCTACAAGTGTTTTGGTCTTATCTGAACTGTATTGGTATATCTCTTTTGTATCAAATTTTACAATCAATCCTTCGCTCAACTATTGTGTCTACACATCGCTTACCTTCTCGCATGAAGCCAAAATACCCTATCTGCTTAATACGGTTCTTACCACCTTTTTTGTTATGTCAAGTACTTGCAAAAAATATTTATAATAAGTTACATTCGTTTACAGAACACAACAATAAAAAGTAAAAGATGACAAATAAAGGCTTTACTATTAACGAACGCGGTCAACTCAACAGATTTGCGATTGAACCCAAAATTTATGTTGACGAAACCCCACGGACAGGCTTCACCGAATATGCCGAAAAACTCAATGGTCGTTTGGCAATGATTGGTTTTATCTCACTCATCGCGTTGGAAGTTTTCACGAGACACGGTTTGATTAGCTCGCTAACTAACTTTTAGAGAAGACACTTCAGATTTACAAATTTTATCCAGTTGACAAATAAAACAATTTAGAGGCAGACTTATGAAAACTGATTTTGATTACCCCAGAAAAGATTTGATTGAAACAGTGGTTTTTAGACCTGATTTCAACAACTTTGAGACCATCAATGCAAATCAAGCGTGGTCATTGTTTTTCAGTGGCGGTCAAGATGATAAGGGACTGGGACAAGAAGTTGAATTCGGCAGATTTTTCACTAATCTCTTAATCGCTATTGGAGTAACTGGAATGCTTTGGGCGATTTATTTCAATCAATTAGGATGAGCAAGTTTGTTCATTTTTCTAGTAACTTCAATGGAGGTCTTGGATTTGGATACCAAGACTTATTTTTACTTTTCAAGAAGTATAAAAAAGTCTCTTTAGCTTTGGGAAAATTTCGATGTTGATTGGATTTATAAAGCTTCCTAATTTGTCACGGTATTGTGGATACATGGGCTTAGAAGTAGCAGAAATTGTTTCCAAACATCTTGCAGTTCAAAGTAAAACCTATGTAATTCAAAATAGAAGAATATTGATCAATCAACTTTTAAAATCTGGTCTAGATTCTCATACAGCAAATCGAACTGTTACTGTACTTATATCAAGCCCGGTTTTACAATTAACCAATAAAAACCAGTTGGCAATTAATTGCAAGGGATAGTAACTATAAAGGCATTAAGTCCCAATACCTTTCGGATAAACCTAACAATCTCTCTTTTGATTTGGGTAAAGGGTAAAGGGTAAGGGGTAAATGTGGATTCAAACCCTTTTCCGCTTAACCGAAAAGTATTGGCGTAAGTCCTAACGATATAGCGATTTTTATTTAAATGATTGTGGCAGCACATCTGTGCTACTCTACTGATTATCTTTATTGCACGCAATTGCAAACCGCTATAGATTAATAGCTTGTATTCCTTTCAAGATGACTAAATAAGAATTTTAGTCCACTCGAGTGGACTTGAACTACAAGCCGTAGAACTTCAATTACCTGTTAAAGCTAGGCAAACTTCCGTCACTACTAGTTCCTAGTTCAACGCAAACAACGAATTGCTTCTAATAGACCTCTAGCTTTATTCAGCGTCTCTTCGTATTCTTTTTCTGGCTCAGAATCAGCCACTAAACCTGCGCCAGCTTGTACGCTAACGGTTTTATCATGTACTACCATTGTGCGAATTGCGATCGCAGTATTTAATTGTCCCTCAAAATCGTAATATCCATACACACCAGAATAAACACCGCGCCGACTAGACTCTAACTCGTGGATAATTTCCATTGCCCGAATCTTGGGTGCGCCACTTACCGTACCTGCTGGGAAGCAAGCTTTCAATAAATCCCATGCTGTTTTATCGAGTGCTAATTTACCCACAACATTGCTGACAATGTGCATCACATGGGAGTAGCGCTCAACTACCATTAATTCATCAACTTTGACGCTACCATTTTGACAAACACGCCCCAAATCATTCCGCCCTAAATCTACAAGCATCACGTGTTCGGCAACTTCTTTGGGATCTTCGAGTAAATCTTGAGCGAATGCTGCATCTTGCTCGGTAGTTTTACCCCGTGGACGTGTCCCAGCAATGGGGCGTACCGTTGCTATAACTCCCCCATCTGGAGCAGTTTCGGCTTTCACCATCACTTCAGGACTGGAACCAATGATTTGCCAATCTTGGAAGTTAAAGTAAGCCATGTAAGGCGAAGGATTTATCTGACGTAGGGAGCGATAAAGGGCAAAAGGGTCGCCTGTATACGGTGTTGATAGTCGCTGAGAAATTACTACTTGAAAGATATCGCCTGCTTTAATATATTCTTTGGCCTTCCCAACGCTGGCACAAAAATCAGGGCGAGTAAAATTACTCCTATACTCCTCTGCTCCCTGCTCCCTGCTCCCCTGCTCCTTTGCTCCCCTACTTTCTGGTGGTTTCCATTCCAACCGAGTTTTTTCGGGCGATAGGGGGAGAGATAGCTTTTCGAGCATTTGGGTGACGCGATCGCCTGCTTGTTGATAGGCTGCGTATAAATCTACATTGGGGTCGCGTAAATCAGCATAAGCAACTGCCCAAATTTTTCGCTTCACCTGGTCAAAAATCAACAGGTGGTCTACCTGCATCCACAAGCCATCAGGGATATTTCGCTCATCTGGTGGATAGATTGGCACGCGCGGCTCAATCCAGTTAATCAATTCATAGCCCCAAAACCCAAACAAGCCGCCAATTCCTGGCGGTAGCTGTGGTAACTTGACTGGGTGATAAGGTGCTAAACATTCGGCTAAAGTTGCAAAAGGGTCGCCTGCAAAAACGACCTGCGAACCATCGCGGTTTAATTGGGTGGTGCGATCGCCTCTTGCTTCCAAAACCCAAAGTGGATCGCAGCCCACTAAACTATAGCGTCCTAGTTTTTCCCCACCTTCTATCGATTCCAACAAAAAGCTATAGGGCTGACCTGCACAGACTTTATACCAAGCAGATACGGGCGTATCTAAGTCCGCTACCCATTCTTGATATACCGGAACAAAGTTGCCTTGTAAAGCTAGCTGAGAAAATTCAGAGAAATCGGGGAATACCATAAATAGCTAAGGGATTGGGGATTGGGGATTGGGGCTTGGGGATTGGGGCTTGGATATGGGTCTAGGGCATCCGGTATGGGGCATTGGGTATTAAGAAAACTTTAGTCCCTAGTCCCCAACTCCCAGTCCCTAGTCCTTAGTCCCCAGTACCTAGTACCTAGTACCCAGTCTCCAATCCCCAGTCCCTAGTTCCTATGCGTCGTGGGTAGCTTTACCACTGAATTTGAGTTGTGACGGATTGGGGTTTTGCCCAATGCTGCGTGGGACATAACGCACTTTTTCACGACCTTCATTCACTTTTTCAGGGAAGACACCATCAGCTGGGTGAAGTAAGGTAGTTTCTCCGTTTGGTAAAATCCGGTAAACTTTGTAATCTGTGATTTTGAGTTTACGAAGTTGCTGACCGCCCAAAAAGATGCCATATTCTTTACGAGCTATATACAGCAGGTTTTCACCTTTCCGCATAACAGCAGCACCACCTGTAGGTAATTCAAATACCTGCTCTTTCGGGCTAGTCCAAGTGATAGCGTACTTTTCTTCCACTTCTGCTTTCTTTAGCAAGCCACCAGTGCTGCCAGGAAATAGTGGGGTTTGTCCAGAGAGTGTTTCTGCCATATAGATGATTCTCTCAACGTTTTTAGGGAATCCTAACACTGCAACCAGGATCATATTGCGATCGCGTTATAGACTGTAACAGTTTTTAGTCATTTGTCCTTTGTTCTTTGTCATTTGTTAAAAACCAATGCCCAATTCCCAATTCCCAATTCCTATTTACTCTTGACTTTTGCCCGCTTTTCTTCATGGCTATTCTGAACAATGGGGATGGTGAAGTGAAACTGGCTACCCTGGTCTTTGCCAGTTGACTTTGCCCAAATTTCTCCACCCCAGCCATTCACAATTTGACGACAAATAGCTAAACCAAGTCCTGTTCCGCCAGTGGTGCGGCGTAGCGCTCCTTCTTCTTGATAGAAGCGGTCAAAAACTACTTCTAAACGATTGGGTTCAATGCCGCGTCCAGTGTCAGCCACAGTCACCTCGACCATTTGATGGCTGTTGGAAATCGCTTTAATGGTGATTTCTCCTTCGGACGGCGTAAATTTACAAGCATTGTCCATCAGTTTTGCCAGTACCTCTACTAGCCAATCACCATCAGCCCTTACCAGAGGTAGATTTTCGGCAATTTGAGTTTTGACTTGGGGTGGCTTTTCCGTCGAAGAACGCGTGCGATTGCGGCTGAGTGCTAAATCCACACACTCTTGTAAAGTCAGGGATTCTGGATGCCATTGCACTCGCCCGCTTTCCAAGTTGGAAAGCGTGAGGAAATCTTGTACCAATTTTCGCATCCGTTCTGAGTCGGAAAGAGCCGTGTTGAGCATAATTTGCTGCAACTCCAAAGGCATATCCGGCTCACTAGCGAGACTTTCTAGACACACTTGAATGGTGGATAGGGGAGTACGCAGTTCGTGTCCAGTGATGGCTATAAGGTTGCTGCGGGTGCGGTCTAGGGCTTCTAACTGCTGGTTAAGTTCTTCTAGGTTGGCGTAGGCCTCGGCTTGAATCAGGGCTGCTCCGACTTGGGTAGCGATCGCTTCTACCAAATCCAACTCCCCAGGTTGGCACTCGTGCGGTGGCATTCCACAGTAATGCAACTCCACGATGCCCAACAACCGCCCCTGATAAAATACTGGTTCCATCAGCCAAGAACGAATGGCAAACTTTTTGGCAATTAAGGAAAGCCCTGGCGAATTGTTCACCCGAGGGTCATTTAGCGTATCGCTAATACAAACACCTTCGCCTTGTTGCACGATGTCCTGAAAGAGGGAATTTTTCTCTAATTCCCAAGTTTGCCCACGAACCGATAAAATACCGGGATTCAAAAACTCGTGTTCAATTATGGCTTGGCTATCTGTAGCTTGAGCGCGGTAAATTAGACAGCGACAAGCTTCTAGGTGTTGTCCTAATTCTTGTGCCGCCACTTGGAGAACTTCGTGAGGATCGAGCGATCGCCGAATAGCAGTACTAATTGAGTTGACTAATCGTTCTTTTCGTGCTTTAGCAGCAATGGAACGGTAAGCTTTGTGCAATTTGTATTGACTAGCTTGCAAGTAAGTGACTAAGCGCTGCACAAAGGGATCTGTATCGATGTCACAAGCATATTCGTTAAGCTGTTCCGCTCCAGAGTGGTTTCGCGGCTCTCCGATGCCAAACCTTTGACGTGCCTCGTTTATTTTACTTGCCAGTTCTGGTCTGTAAACCAAAATCCTGTCTAACAGCAATTCAGCGGCTTTCAGACTAACTCCCCTTTCCGATGTCCAAACTCCCTCAAATCTTCGCGCTGTGTCTATATCCAGATTAGGGCTTAGTTCCGGTAGTTGCTTGTTTTTAGCAATAGAACCAAGGCTTTCCCGACAAACCAGACAAGTAGCATAATTGTCAGCAATCACTACCAAATGCCACTCTTGACTTAAGCCATCCGTTGGCTCAAAAGCGATCTTTTCATAATGTTCCGAACTATTGGCGAAATCCGTTTCTGGAGCAGCTAATACGTATATTTGGTTACTCCGCAAGGCAAGTCGCAGGTAGCGATGAGCTTCTTGGCGGTAGAATCGCTCTCGCTGGAAACTAGCAATTACAAGGGGTTGTGCTAAAGTCGCAGCCAAAACTTGATCTTCCATCGCATGGGAGAGCGCTGTTAGTGAAGCCTTAAAATATAGCTGGGGCCGCAAGTATGGTAGGGACTTTAGCAGATCACTCAGCACAGAAGTCGAAATGCTCATGAATTATTGTTAAACGCTCAACCTCGACAAGATCCATGTCACAGCTGCATTGTACAAATTCCAAGGCACTCTCAAGTTAAATAGAGAGTTGCAATATGTAAAGAACGCTAAAATGCACTTTTCGCCAAAGCAGGCGCAACATTTTGTTACCAAATTGATCTTATTGATTGACAACCTACTACGCCCAATATACATTCTTGACTAACTTTGAAATATGCTTGCACAGCTAAAATTTTTCATTGCTAAGTACATTTCACATAATTTTTGTATTGTTTTAACTGCTGAATTTAATAATCTTTACTGAGCATTGATTGATAGTCCACGCCAAGGCGTAGCCTGTCGTAATATTTACACTCACTAAATAGAATTTTCTTACCCAAAAACCATTACTGCTACATACCATATAATTTAATCAGTAATGATTGATTAAAATTAATCAATCAATTGAATATGGGAAATTTTTCTAAATCTAACGTCAAAGATATTTAAAATAAAATCGTATAATAGTTTAGTCAATAAATGCTAGCTTTACCCAATAGAACTAGGAACACAGCATTTTTGCTGAGTATATTATATATCTTGTGTCTTGAGAAAGTTTGACAACTAAGCACTTATCTAAAAATTCTGAGTTTTCAGTCTTGAGTTTAGACTTATACAATACTTATATAGATTTGGACGCTGCTACTTTGTCAACAGTACGTAAAAATTATTTTGGCTAGAATAGCTCAAACAAGTTTTACAAAGAGTCTTTTTTCTGCAAGTTGTGAGGGGTAAAGACCTCTACTCCGAATACCACAAACAATCTACGACCTGTACACGGAACTTTGGCTAATGACACCGGATACGCTAATGACCCCGGAAAAAATTTTCCTGGATGGAAAAACTTTTATTCCTGCTGAACAATTACCTATCCCGGAGTGGCCTTGTGTTGTGAGTGAAAGACCACAACCGACACTGACGGTTAAAGATGATGATTTATTTTTCGTGACAGATACTATCGGGAATATTTCTGGCTGTTCCCTCAGTGAGGGTAATCCCAGTATGGGGCTGTTTTGCTGTGATACGAGATTTCTCAATCGCTTAGAGTTGCAAATTGAAGGGCGATCGCCTGTACTTCTCAGTAGTACTGCCGGAAAAGGGTTTTCACTCTCAGTTTTGTGTACTAACCCCAGAATTGACGAACGCCTAAGAGCCGAAACTATCGGAATTCGGCGAGAAATAGTACTCAATGGCGCTCTATTTGAAGAAATAGAAGTATCTAACTACAGCACAACAACTGTCAATTTTGAACTAAGTATCAGCTTCGATGCAGATTTTGTTGATTTATTTGAAGTCCGGGGTTATGACAGAGAAAAACGCGGTAGGCTTTTACGTCTACTAGAACCCACGACTGAAGAAGGAATTGTCAATGGCGTTTCACCATTACCTAAAGACCCATCAACTTTTAGGGAAGAATCCTTAACACTTGCCTATCAAGGTCTGGATGGATCGGTGATGGAATCTCGGATTTTATTCCAGCATCGTCAACCAGACTATTTCAAAGGTTACACTGCGGTTTGGCAGCTAGAGTTGGCTTCTCACGAAACCCAAAAGCTGGGTTATCGAGTGAATATGTTGAAAAATAACCAATCTAGTTCAACCGTAAGCGCCGCCATCACTTTAGGACAGGCGAAAGCTGCTGAGTTGATGGAGGAGCAACACTGGGTACAGCAAATTACCCGCATTAGCTCAGATAAAAGCACTTTCAATCGAGTGATTGAGCGGGCCGAGCAAGATATGTATTTGTTGCGCCAGTCTTTTGGAAAGCATAAGACAGTTTCGGCTGGAGTACCGTGGTTTTCTACACTATTTGGGCGGGATTCGCTGATTACAGCTTCCCAAACCCTGATGTTAAACTCGCAAATCGCCAAAGAAACCCTAATATTACTGGCGACATACCAAGGCAAAATCGACGACGAATGGCGCGAAGAAGAACCGGGTAAGATTTTGCACGAGTTACGTTTGGGAGAAATGGCTCGTTGTCAAGAAATTCCTCACACGCCATACTACGGTACAGTTGATGCGACTCCCCTGTGGCTAATGCTGTATGCCGAACATTATGCTTGGACTCACGACCAAGAACTCCTAGAGTTACTTTGGCCAAATGCTTTAGCAGCAATGGACTGGATCGATCGCAATACCAAACAAACCAGTTACCTCAGCTACTACCGTAAATCTAAACGCGGTCTGGCTAACCAAGGTTGGAAAGACTCTGGCGACTGCATTGTCAACCATAAGGGAGAATTAGCTAACGGCCCAATTGCCCTTTGTGAGGTGCAAGCTTATGTCTATGCTGCAAAAATGCGCCTAGCAGAAATAGCGAGGATGAAAAAGCGCCTTGATTTGGCAGATCGTTGGCAAGAAGAGGCTAGAAGTCTCAAGCTTCGTTTTAATCGAGATTTTTGGGTAGAAGACCAGGATTTCTGCGCCTTGGCTTTGGATGGAGATGGTAAACCTGTAGACAGTATTACCTCAAATCCTGGTCATTGTCTGCATTTGGGTCTTTTCACCCACGAAAGAGCCTACAGTGTAGCAGAACGGTTGCGGGCACCAGATATGTTTAATGGTTGGGGCATTCGTACCCTGAGTAGTTTATCACCCGCTTACAATCCAATGGGTTATCACATTGGTTCGGTTTGGCCCCATGATAACGCTCTGATTGCAATGGGATTGCGATCGCTAGGTCTAATCGATCAAGCCTTAGAACTTTTCCAAGGTTTATTCGATATGACCAGTCAGCAGCCTTATGAACGTCCTCCAGAACTCTTCTGCGGCTACGAACGCAACGGTGATAATGCCCCTGTGCAGTATCCAGTTGCTTGCACTCCCCAAGCTTGGGCGACTGGTAGTATCTTCCAACTGCTGCAAATGATGGTCAACTTGGTGCCTGATGCTCAAAATAACTGCTTGCGAATAATCGATCCCGCTTTGCCAGAATCGATTAATCGCCTATCATTTCACAATTTGCGAGTCGGCCCCACAATTCTCGATTTAGAATTCGAGCGTTCTGGTACTACGACTGCTTGTCGCGTTGCGAAAAAACGGGGCAATTTGCGGGTAGTGATTGAAGCATAGAGCCAGTAGGGAGTGGTGAACGATCTACTCCCTATTTTATGATTGGTGCGTAGGTAAATCATTTACAGATTTTCTTGGATAGGTTTTATTGATTTAGATTGAATAACTCGTTGGGGTCGATTGAGAAACTTTAACTGTTCAAACCAAAGCAGAGCGATCGCCCCACCTCCTAAACAAATTGCCAAGTCGATTGGGTGTAAGAAGGAGAAGCTAAACAATTGACGTAAGAACGGAACATACAGCACGAACGCCAGAAAAACCAGTCCCCCACCAACCACCCACCAGAGAGCATTATTGGGAGATTTCAGGATTTTTAGACTGAGGCGAGATGAAGAACTTTCGCTCAAAATTAGGAATAAATTTGCCAAAATCAACGCTGTAAACGTTAAAGCACGGGCATCAAGTTCACCTTGTCGGCGATATAGCGCCACCACAAAGATGGCGAGAGTGATCAACAAAATTCCCACCCCTTGTAGCACTGCCAATCCTAAAGTTTTCCTACCAAATAATGCTTCTTTGGGGTGGCGAGGAGGACGCTGCATTACTGTTGCTTCTGCGGGTTCAGCTTCTAAAACGATGGAGCAAGCTGGATCAATAATCAAATGCAGAAAGGCAACGTGAACGGGAAGCAATACTAATGGCAACTTAAACAACACTGGAATCAAAGACATGCCAGCGATCGGGATGTGAATCGCTAGCAGATATGCCATTGCTTTGCGGAGATTATCAAAAATTCGCCGTCCAAGTTTGACTGCTTCCACGATGGACGAAAAATCATCATCCAATAACACCAACGCTGCCGACTCACGGGCAACATCCGTACCTCGCCGTCCCATCGCAATCCCGATTTGGGCAGATTTGAGAGCAGAAGCATCATTCACACCATCCCCAGTCATAGCAACAACTTCACCCTTAGCTTTCAAAGCATTCACCAACCGCAATTTTTGTTCGGTAACGGCTCGTGCAAAAATATTCGTACTTTGAATACGTTGTTCGAGTTCAGCGTCACTGATCAGATCCAATTCCGCTCCTGTCAAAATGGCTCCCATTTGCATCAATCCAATCTGACGGGCAATAGTTTGAGCAGTTCCGGGATAATCACCCGTAATCATCACCACTCGAATACCTGCGGTATAACATTCTTGAATTGCCGCCGCAACGTTTGGACGCACTGGATCAGACAGTCCTACCAATCCGAGAAATTGAAAAGGAAAGTCATGTTGCTCATCGGGTAAATGATTGGGATTGAGGGACGGATGAGGTGGTAAAAATGGAGGCGGCGCATCAAGAAGAGACGCTTTGGCAACGCCTAACACACGCAATCCTTGATTGGCCATTTCACTGATTTGGGTTGCCAGAATTCTCTGCTGTTGAAGCGTGAAATGACAGAGATCCGCGATCGCTTCCGGCGCTCCTTTCGCTGCAATTTCATACTGCTTACCATCGCCTGACTGCCAAACATGAGACATTGCCAATAGATGGGGTGAGAGCGGATATTCTCGTAACAGTATCCAATCGTTGTGCAGATGTTCAGTATGTGCGAGATAGCGATCGCCTAATTCCTTAAACGCTTTCTCCATTGGATCAAAGGGATCTCTTTGGCTCGCCAGAATGCAGAACTCGACTAATTCATGAACCGTTTCGGGGAGAGACTCTCGTAAATGCAATTCCAAATTATATGGATGAGCGTTTTCTGCATTGTTGTATGCAAATAGCTGTTGCACAGCCATCTGATTCAGCGTCAGCGTCCCGGTTTTATCCACACACAGAACGGTTGCGGAACCCAAGGTTTCAACGGCGGAAGCGCGACGAGCTAAGACGTGTTTCTGAGAAATACGCCATGCTCCCAAGGCTAAGAAAATCGTCACGACAACCGGAAATTCATTCGGCAAAATTGCCATCGCTAAAGTAATACCCGCGAGAAATCCTTTGAGCCAATCTCCTCGCGTCAGTCCATAAATGACAACAATCGCCACACACAATAATAAAGCGATGCCAAATAAACGGCTTACCAACCGAGTCATTTCTTGTTGTAGGGGAGTCGGTTCCAGCTTGACTTTTTGTAAGGCGTTGCCAATCTTGCCCATCTCTGTTTGAGCGCCCACTGCTTGGACTTGAGCAATTCCCTGTCCCTGAACCACCAAGGTTCCAGAATATACAAAGGGCAACTCATCTCCCCCTGGACGCGCCATTTCCACAGTACCGGCGGCAGCAAGGTTGTTGAGCGTAGTCGAAACAACTTTGCGAACAGGTAGAGATTCCCCAGTTAATAACGATTCATCAGTTGAGAGATTTGTACAGGATAGTACTATTGCATCAGCAGGTACGCGATCGCCTTCTGCCAACACTAAGATATCTCCCCGAACGACTTCTCGCCCCGCAATCCGTTTTTGCTGTCCATCCCGAATTACCAAGGCGCGAGGACTGGAGAGATCGCGCAAGGCTTCTAGGGTGTGTTCGGTTTTACCTTCCTGGTAAAGGCTGATTCCTGTGATGAAGAAGACGAAACCCAGCAAAATCAGGGCTTCTTGTAAGTCGCCTAAAATCCAATAAATGATCCCGCCGCCGACCAGCAAGAGAAAGATCGGATCTTGAACAGTTTCCCAAGCGAAGGATAAAATACTGCGAGAGCGAGCCGAGGAAAGTTCATTGTAGCCATCCTGTTTGAGCCGAGCGATCGCTTCAACCTCAGATAACCCAGCCACGGTATTCAGATCGACGGTCGAAACCATAATTCTGCTTTTTCCTATGAGACATAAAAAACAGATCAATCCACTTGATGTTAAATGCCAAATTTGAGGAAGTCGTGAGGTAACATAAACTCATTTGTCCTTTGTCACTTGTACTGAGTTTCGACTGCGCTCAACTACCGCGTAGTCGTACCACTTCGTGGAAGCAAGCTACGCGTAGCGTCTCGCAGAGAAGTATTGGTCATTAGTAAGGACTTTAAGACTATTTACATTTCGCAACATAATTTGGTTTATTTCTACCAACTTACTTAGTAGATAACCTTGCTTATCTATTCAGGATTTAAAAAAATTGGATACTGACATCTATGCCTCAAGTCATCCCCTCATTTTGGAGCCTACCTGCCGAACAGGTATTAGATCAACTTAAGAGTAGCCACCAGGGTTTGAGTCGCCAAGAGGCGCAGCAACGGCTCACTCAATATGGTGCAAACAGTCTCAAGCAAAAGCGACAGTCATCCACACTACTCTTGTTGCTGAACCAGTTTAAGAGTCCGATTATTTTGATTTTAATAGCAGCTGCTGTTCTCTCCAGTTTTCTTGGAGATGTCATTGATACTATTATTATTCTGACGATCGTACTAATTAGTGGGCTATTAGGATTTTGGCAAGAGCGAGGAGCTAGAGATGCCGTAACGAAGCTACTGGCTTTAGTGCAAGTAAAAGCCACAGTTTTGAGAGATGGTCAATCTCAAGAAATCTCTAATGAGGAGGTGGTTCCAGGTGACATTGTGTTGCTTGCTGCTGGCGATAGTATCCCTGGTGACTGCCTGATTTTAGAGTCGAAGGATCTGTCAGTGAATGAAGCAGCACTCACGGGAGAAACCTATCCTGCTGACAAACTGGGTGGCGTATTGCCGAACGAAGTCGGACTCAGCCAGCGAACAAACACCCTTTATATGGGCACTAACGCCATCAGTGGTACTGCGAAGGCGGTTGTGATGCAGACCGGAAAACAGACTGAATTTGGCAAGGTATCAGAACGCCTGAAACTCAGACCGCCCGAAACCGAATTTGAAAGGGGACTGGGCAAGTTTGGCTATTTTCTCATGGAAGTGACGTTGATTTTGGTGGTTCTAATTTTTGTCGCCAACGTCTACTTGCAACGCCCTGTTCTACAATCTTTTCTATTCTCCCTAGCGCTTGCAGTCGGTCTGACTCCTCAATTGTTGCCTGCGATCGTTAGCGTTAACTTGGCTCGCGGCGCTAAACAAATGGCGAAAAAGCAGGTGATTGTGAAACGACTGTCTGCGATTGAAAATTTTGGCAGCATGAACGTGTTTTGTACAGATAAAACGGGCACGCTGACGGAAGGGGAAGTGAAAATTCACGCTGCGGTTGATGTGGAGGGGAAGGAGAGCGATCGCGTTTTGCTTTATGCCTATTTAAATGCTGCGTCTGAATCAGGCTATGTAAATCCCATCGATGCCGCAATTCGTCAACACAAGCAATTTGACATTTCTGCTTATCAGAAACTAGATGAAGTACCCTATGATTTCAACCGTAAACGTCTAAGTATTCTGTTGAAGAAAGATAATAGGAATCTGATTGTCACCAAAGGTGCGCTAAAGGCAATTCTCAATGTTTGCTCAACCGTCGAAACTGGTGACGGAAAGACAATTGACATTGCTATGCAGCAGGACAAGATTCAGCTACGGGCAGAAGAACTTGGTAGTGAAGGGTTTCGAGTTTTGGGGGTAGCTTACCGCAACTGCGTAGCTTGCGTGTCGTCTGACGACAATCGCAATTCCTTCAGCAAAGACGATGAAACAAACATGACGTTTTTGGGTTATCTTGCTCTTTTCGATCCACCAAAAGCAGATATTGCTGATACGCTCAAAGAATTGGGACAACTTGGAGTTACCACAAAAATGATCACGGGCGATAGTCGAGCGGTTGCCATCAGTATCATTGAACAGGTGGGATTACCAAAACCAAAGGTTTTAACTGGTGGCGAATTGCAAGAGCTTTCTGATGAAGCCCTAATGCATCGTGTTGGCAAAATAAATGTCTTTGCTGAGGTTGAGCCAAATCAAAAAGAGCGGATCATCATTGCGCTGAAAAAAACCGGGAATGTAGTCGGTTATCTTGGCGATGGCATTAACGATGCCTCAGCGCTTCATGCTGCCGATGTGGGTATTTCTGTTGAGAGTTCGGTTGACGTAGCCAAAGAAGCCGCAGATATCGTGTTGATGCAAAAAGACCTAAATGTTTTGGTCGAAGGTGTGAAAGAAGGACGGGTAACGTTTGCCAATACGCTCAAATACGTATTTATGGCAACAAGTGCTAATTTCGGCAATATGTTTAGCATGGCAGGTATTTCTCTAGTTCTACCCTTCTTACCCTTGCTACCTAGCCAAATTTTGCTCACAAACCTGTTGACCGATTTCCCAGAAATGACGATCGCAACCGATCGCGTAGACCGGGAAATGGTCAACAAACCCCGGCGGATGAACATCACATTTATCCGTAATTTTATGGTGGTGTTTGGGCTGCTGAGTTCAGTCTTTGATTACCTCACCTTTGCGGCACTCCTATTGCTGCTGCACGCCAACTCAGCGCAATTTAGAACCGGTTGGTTTATGGAATCAGTGATTTCTGCATCTATGATTGTGCTGGTAATTCGCACACGGCAATCTATCCTCACGAGCAAGCCAGGAAAGTACTTATTGACGGCAACGATCGCGATCGCCATTGTCACCCTCCTGATTCCTTATACTCCAGTTGCAGGTTTACTAGGGTTCCAACCTTTACCCATTGAATTCCTTTTGGTGCTGGCAGCAATTGTTGGACTTTATATCATCTGTGCAGAAAACGTTAAACGGATTTTCTATCAACACGTCCAGTCTTAACCAAAGAAAGTGTAGCTGTGTCAAAATCAGCATATCTGTTTGAGTAGACATAGCCGAGACAATAATTGTCAATCAAAAAATAAAAATGTACATTCACTAATTATTTGTCAATTTAACAAAATATTGTCACAACATTATAAATATCTAAAACCCTGACATAGCAACGATTATACCAGGGTTTTCCTATTTAAGACAGTTATACCCATCTAAGCCGATATTCACTAATTAGATGTCAAATACCAGATATTTCACAATTTAATTGTCACTTCCCAAAAACCTGGAAAAATCATGAGTTTTCATAAATTAACAAATTATTTGTCAAAATATTAGTATAATACAACTATGTTTTGATAAAACACTGTATGCAAGATGCAGAATTCTCTACAATCTCTACGACTTGGGCAAGCTCCGCAGATGTTAATAATGATCTTGCTGAAACAAACGTTATAGTTTCTAAACTTTCAGATGAAGCTTTGCTGAAAATGGAGGTGATTCAAAATCTTTTAGAAAATAGCGATCGCACTACATATACTCAAAAGCTCAAGGAAGCGGCAGAAAAGCTTGGTAAGTCAGTACGTACAGTGCGACGGCTGGTAGATAAATGGGAACAGGAAGGTTTGGCTGGACTGGCGCAAAATCAACGGATGGATAAAGGGAAGCATCGAGTTGATGAAGACTGGCAAGAGTTTGTATTGAAAACTTATAAGGAGGGTAATAAGGGAAGTAAAAGGATGACTCGCCAGCAGGTATTTATTAGAGTGAAGGCAAGAGCAGACGAACTGGGAGTTAAGCATCCTTCCCACATGACGGTTTACCGAATTTTGCAGCCGTTAATAGATAAAATTGAGCAAGCTAAAAGTATTCGCAGTCCGGGTTGGCGTGGTTCGCGCTTATCAGTGAAAACCCGTGATGGAAAAGACTTGCAAATAGAACATAGTAACCAAGTTTGGCAATGCGACCACACCCTTGTTGATGTTTTATTAGTAGACCAGCATGGCAAAATTCTAAGTCGTCCTTGGTTAACAACGGTTATTGATAGCTATTCACGCTGCATTATGGGAATTAACTTGGGCTCACGATGCACCAAGTTCGACTGTTGTAGCTTTAGCGCTACGTCATGCAATTTTGCCCAAGCAATATGCTTCAGAATATGGACTTCACGAAGAATGGGGTACTTCTGGTTTGCCGCAACACTTTTATACCGATGGGGGTAAAGATTTTCGTTCCAACCATTTACAGCAAATAGGGGTGCAGTTAGGATTTGTTTGTCATTTGCGCGATCGCCCATCTTGCAGTTGTAGTGTTGAGCGTCCGTTTAAAACTCTAAATACAGAATTATTCTCAACTTTACAAGGATATACAGGTTCAAACGTTCAAGAGCGGCCAGAGGAAGCGGAAAAAGAAGCTTGCTTAACGTTGCGGCAGTTAGAGCAAATGTTGGTGCGTTACATTGTTGATAACTATAACCAGCGACTTGATGCTCGAATGGGCGACCAGACAAGATTTCAAAGCTGGGAATCTGGTTTAATTGCAGCACCCGATTTACTTTCCGAGCGGGATTTGGATATTTGCTTAATGAAGCAAACACGGCGACAAATTCAACGCGGGGGATATCTGCAATTTGAAAACTTGATGTATCGAGGTGAACTCTTAGCGGGTTATGCGGGGGAAAGTGTTGTGTTGCGATATGACCCTAGAGACATCACAACGATTTTGGTTTATCGCATAGAAGGGGATAAAGAGGTATTTATTGCTCGTGCTTATGCTCAAGATTTGGAGACAGAAGAACTATCTCTAGATGAAGCAAAAGCTATCAGTCGTAAGGTCAGAGAAGCGGGTAAGGCTGTGAGTAATCGCTCAATTTTGGCTGAAGTTAGGGAACGCGAAACATTCCAAATTCAAAAGAAAACTAAAAAAGAGCGTCAGAAAGTAGAACAGGCTGAGGTCAAAAAATCTAAACAACTTATACCTGTTGAGCCAGAGTCATCAGTAGAGGCAGTATCTATTGATAGCGAACCTGAGCCAGAGATGCCGGAAGTTTTTGATTACGAACAAATGCGTGAAGATTACGGATTTTAGAAAATGACTTCAAAAGAAGCCCAAGCAGTCGCCCAACAATTGGGTGATATTCCCGTTAATAGTGAAAAATTACAGGCGGAGATTCAACGATTAAATCGTAAAGGTTTTGTCCCACTTGAACAAGTGCAAATTCTCCATGATTGGTTGGAAGGAAAGCGCCAATCAAGACAATCTGGGCGTGTGGTAGGTGAGTCCAGAACAGGTAAAACAATGGGTTGTGATGCCTATAGGCTTAGGAATAAACCCTCTCAAGTTGCAGGAAAACCCCCAACTGTACCTGTAGCTTATATCCAAATTCCCCAAGAGTGCGGTGCTAAGGAATTATTTGGGGTAATTATGGAGCATTTAAAATATCAAGTAACTAAAGGAACAGTGGCAGAAATTCGAGATAGAACACTACGGGTTCTTAAAGGTTGCGGCGTGGAGATGTTGATTATTGATGAAGCTGACCGCTTTAAGCCGAAAACTTTTGCGGAAGTGCGTGATATTTTTGACAGGTTGGAAATAGCAGTGATTTTGGTAGGAACTGACCGCTTAGATGCAGTGATTAAGCGGGATGAGCAAGTTTACAACCGTTTTCGGTCTTGTCACCGTTTTGGAAAGATGTCAGGGGAAGATTTTAAGCGAACGGTGGATATTTGGGAGAAACAAATACTGAGATTGCCAGTTGCTTCCAACCTTTCGAGTAAAACGATGTTGAAGACGTTAGGGGAAGCAACTGGAGGTTATATCGGTTTGATGGATATGATTCTGAGAGAGACTGCAATTCGGGCTTTAAAAAAAGGACTGCAAAAAATTGACTTGGAAACTTTGAAGGAAGTAGCTGCTGAGTACAAGTGATGGAAGTGGAAAATATTAAGCCTTGGCTGTTTAGAGTTCAACCATATCAAGGAGAAAGCCTAAGTCATTTTTTGGGACGCTTTCGACAGGCAAATGATTTAACCCCTACTGGGTTAGGTAAAGCAGCAGGACTTGGAGGTGCGATCGCCCGATAGGAAAAGTTTCGCTTTAATCCCCCACCGTCTCACCAGCAGTTAGAGGCATTGGCTAAGGTTGTAGGGGTTGATGCCGATAGGTTAGCGCAGATGTTACCGTCTGCTGGGGTGGGGATGAAAATAGAGCCTATTCGGTTATGTGCTGCTTGTTATACCGAGTTGCCTTGTCACAAAATTGAGTGGCAGTTGAAGGTAACGCAGGGGTGTCAGCATCATAATTTAAGTTTGTTGTCTGAGTGTCCTAATTGTGGGGCTAGGTTTAAAGTTCCGGCTTTGTGGGTTGATGGTTGGTGTCATCGGTGTTTTACGCCGTTTGCGGAGATGCTAAAGAGTCAGAACTCTGTGCGATCTTCGTTATAAAAGAATTGCTAAACCACAGTCTCAAGTATATTTTTAGTATTTCACTTAAGTATCATTTTCAAGCGCATTCAAAATAGCCTTAAAACTGTTCAAACCTGCTTCCAGATTTTCAATGATTTCTGCTGCTAGTTCGTCGGGTTCTGGTAAGTTATCCAGATTAGACAGACTTTTATCTTTTAGCCAAGAAATATCAAGGCTAGTTTTATCCCGTGTCATAATTTCTTCATAACTGAATTTGCGCCAGCGTCCCTCGGTATTTGTTTCTGGATGCCAAATTTCCCCACGTTTACTGCGATCTTCAGGATTGTAGCATTGGATAAAGTCTTCTAAATCTTCAAATTGAAGTGATTTTTTTTTGAGAGTATTGTGGATATTGGTGCGGTAGTCATAATACCAAACCTCTTTCGTACAAGCTTCTTTTCTTGTAGGTTTATTATCAAAAAACAAAACGTTTGCTTTAATGCCATGTGCGTAGAAAATTCCTGTAGGTAAGCGAAGAATAGTGTGCAAATCAGTTTTTTGCAACAGATTTTGGCGAACTGTTTCCCCTGCTCCACCTTCAAATAGCACGTTATCTGGCACTATCACACCTGCTTTGCCAGTAGTTTTCAGCATTGTATAGATGTGCTGTACAAAATTTAACTGTTTATTTGAGGTAGTTGCCCAAAAGTCTTTTCTGTTATAGGTAAAATCCTTTTTTTCCTGCTCACCTTCTCCATTAGTAGCAGTTATACTACTCTTTTTCCCAAAGGGTGGATTAGCGAGAACATAGTCAAAACGTTGTTTAGTATCTACAGCTAATGCATCATGAGGAGAAATAGTTGGTTCACTATTAATATCACCAATGTTATGCAAAAGCATATTCATTAAACACAAACGGCGTGTATTGGGAACAATTTCATGCCCATAAAAGGTTTGATGCTTGAGAAATTGAGTTTGTTTCTCATTCAAATTGTAGTTTTTCCTCAGAAAATTGTGGGTTTCTAAGAAAAACCCCCCGGTGCCACAAGCAGGATCAGCAATAGTCTTAAAAGGCTCAGGACGCATACATTTAACCATTACTTGGATGAGCGCACGCGGTGTAAAATACTGTCCTGCTCCTGACTTGGTATCTTCTGCATTCTTTTCTAGTAGTCCTTCATAGATATCACCTTTAACGTCTGCACCCATACTTACCCAAGCTTCATTGTCAATCATGTCAATAACACGAGACAGCATTACTGGATCTTGGATCTTGTTTTGAGATTTAGTGAAAATATGACCCAGAATTCCCTTTTTCTTTCCTAACTCACGCAAAAGCTCTATGTAATGAATCTCCAGTTCTTCACTGCGTTTAGTTTTTAAGCTTTGCCAATTATACTTAGCAGGAATACCTAAATCATGATTATAGGGTGGATTAGCATACTCATACGCCATTTTTAAAAAAATAAGATATGTTAGCTGTTCAAGGTAGTCGCCGTAACTCACTCCTGCATCTCGTAAAATATTGCAGAAATTCCAGATTTTGGTGACTATTTGTGATGGTGTCATTTGTGGTTTTTTTATATAAAAACTAAAGCAATCCAATCATAGTTGCGTTTGCCTGCTACGTAGCGTTCAGCAAATAATGAGTATTCTGATGTGATATTTATTGCTGTTTTGAGTAACTTGAGCTTATCTTGAAATTTATCCAATATTTTCTGATCTTGTTGGGTAGCAAATGTTTGAAAGAAGTATTCAGCATCAACTATAGCTTGTTCCAAATCTCGTGCTAATCTCTTTCTGTCCTCAACTAATGCACTATGATGTAAATGATAACGTTGGATAGATATTTTTACCCTGTCTTGATCATCGGCATTTGCTGAAGGTATATGGCACGGAGTTCCATCTTCATTAAAATCCAACAATTTAACGTCTTCTTCAACACAAGGATCAAGCAATTTAGGTTTTTCGGAAACCTCGTCCCCAGGTTTCCATGCTCTTTTACTCTCGTCTATTAGTGGAAAGTAGCTACCCTTGCCACCTTTTGTATTATTTACTTTATCAGTACGAATTTTGTTGCAAAATTGACATGAATATCTAAAGTTTTTGTAATTAAAAGCCAGCCATATATACCCAGTATGTTTCGGTATTACATCCAAAAGTGTCTTTTTTGGTCGAAAATGATCAACCTCTTTATCAGAACGTGGCTGTATAGTTTCACAATACCAACACTTCTGACCAATAATAGATTCTAAGGCAGGTTTAAAATCCCGCCACACCTGAGCATATTTATCTATATCTATTCCTAAAGAAACTTGTTCCTCTGCGTCTTTAGCTTTCACCAACCACTCCTCTAGCCAATCTTCAGGTAAAATACAGCGTATTCGTTTTAAATCAAAATAATCTATATAACGCATAGTAACTGTTATGAATCTTCTCTCCTTAACATAATCTGCCTCATAAGCTCAAGTGCTGCTTGACGTTGATCCTCTGTAGGTGGAATTTCTGTTGCTCTTTCTTCCTCTAAAGCTTTTTGATAATCATGACGAGCGCGAAGATACTCCGTGAATAAGGGATCACGCGCTTCATGTTGGAAGCCATAGTTTTCTAACTCACTATTCAGGTTTTCTAGCTCTTTCTTTTGAGTATCATTTAATGGCTCTTGTGAAAGTGCTAACTCTCTCTTGCGTGCCAGTAATCCTAATGTGTAATTGTCAAGTGCTGCTGGTACATCAAACATATCGCTGGTCAGAATACCTGCATACCCCATACCACGCGGGTCTTCTTCTGGAGGTGTCACACTGATTGATAAATTATCCATATCTCGTTTAAGAATCTGCACCTGCTCCTTCACCAATTCAGCAATTGCTAATGGATTATGAGTAGTTAATAATACATGAGTTGATTTCTGGTCGATATCACCCATACCTACAAATTTTTGTAAATAGTCGAGATATTTCACACTCCAGATTGGATTGAGGTGGGTATCTGGTTCATCTAGCAAAAATAGACTTTCCTCTTCAGCTGTAAAACGGAGCAGACCTAAAACTGTTAAAAGCTGCTGTTCACCTTCACTTAGCTCACGAAATGTAACTGAACCATCATTCTTACGTAACTTAACTCGAATTCTAACCTCTTCAATTAATTCTGAAACATAAGTGCTTTCTAAATCACGAAAGAATTCTCTGGGAGGTTCTTGTCCTACAAGTTCTCGTAATGTTGCTAGATCCTTGATGTAAAGATATAAAAATTCCCGATCTTGTTTATTCCATAAAGAGGCAGACTCACGGCGCTTAATCCGAATAGGTGCTAATGAAATATCATAAAGTCGAGCTAAAAAATTGCTAACTATACCACGCGCATTCCAAAAACGGCGATCTCCCACTGTAGATTTCCACGGAGGTTGACGTAATACAAATAAAACTGAATCAATTCCACTTTCTGGATCTAAACCCAATTGCTTATCCAGAAATTCATTAACTATATCATCTTGTTGAAGAATGAAAGCTAGTAATACAAATTGACTGTGTATGGGTAGTGCATAAAATAATTGTCTTAGTCCAGGATCTAGACCACTACGTAGCTTTTTATCATATTTTACTAAATATTCTCGGAAAATTTCTTCCATACGTGAGCTATGACCTGAATAATAGCCAAAAATATATTTAGGTAAATATTGATCTTGCTCTTTTAAAAAACGGCTAACTGTAATGTGCTTACCTCTGTCAATTGTTGTATTCTCAAGTTCATTTTCTAGCAGTGATGTTTGAACAGAACTTATAGATAGTTCGTTATCATTAATAGGCTTTACATAAATTTGATAAGCATCTTTGACTCTTTTTATATCTGCATCTATGTAAATGCTATTCTGTCGGCAACGGTAAGTAATACGGTATGAAAAAGAAGGTTTGTTTTTTTCTTTGTTCTCATTCTCACCCGTGATTAAGTCACGAAAAAGAGTAGCTAGTGCTTCTAGTACATTGGACTTGCCAGTGCCATTCCAACCAATAACTACAGTTACCCAATGCCCTTCGTCAAAATCAATTAAGACATTTCTCAGGTTTTTAAATTCGCCAATCCATAACTGATCTAGACGCAAAGTTACTCCTCCTTTCTCGAACAAATACAAAGCCAGTCTTCATCTCCTCGCCGTTCTATTTTAATGATTTCTTCGTTTATTAAATCACGAAGCTCAAGATATAGTTTTTCGATATCTTTTGTTTGTGCTCCATCACTAATACCACATTGGCAAAAAACATCTTTAGCACTTAACCAATTTTCTGCTGATTCAATTACACTTATCAAGTTTGGCATTGTAGCTATATCCTTCTTGATCTTGTTTTTTAATGTTTTACGAATTGGCTTTGGTGTTTTTTTACGTTCTGTACGAATACGTTCTAATAAGATGCTTGCTGGTTCATCATTAGGATCGGGTGGGACAAGATGACCAGAAAAAGCTTTTTTTAAAATACTTTGACGTAAAACTCCAGCTTTTTGCAAATTTTCTTCAATAATGTTCTCTAATTTAGAGATAACAGTCATCTTACTTTCAATTTCTTCTACAATCTTTTGCTGTTCAGAAAAAGTGCATAATGTAACAGGTACATTATGTAAAATTTCTTGATTGAGATTCTGCATTGTAGTACCAATACTTTGATCAGAAAGGAAATTTTTCACGCGTTGGGAATTTAGTAAATAACAATAAAAATCTGAGTTATTTTCAGGTATCAATCTTATAAATAAGCTTCCTGTACCACATAAAAAACCGTCTTCTTTTTGAGTTACAACTGCACACCGTCCCATTTCACCTCTTCGCCCTATTACTATGTCACCACTACGCATAATAAAATTGGACAACTGAGACAATTTTTCTGGACTAACAGATAAGTTCCAATCAGGCTCAATGCGTTTATTATTAATATGACTGGGATTAATGATTGGTGTACCGTTCGTGATATAATCAGATTTATGTAACAGCGATCCAAAAGGACCGATTTGTATATTTTCAGCTATAAATGATAGCTTAACCCAACACCATTGGTCTGGTAATAAGGGTAATTCTCGTAATTCCTGTTTTGTTAGATGAGATAAACTTCTCGGTTTTTGTAGTTTTCTTGGCTTTATACCTTTTTTATCAGTAGCCTCCCAAGCGTTGAGAGCTTGTTTCCATTCATTAATTTGCTGCTGATATAGCTTTTCTCGTGTTTTTTCAATACTTACTCTTAGTTTATCAGAAGTTTCTAGTTGATCAGCATTTGTTTTACGCCATTGTTCTGTTAGTTTACCCTCAAAAGCTTGTTTTATAACTGCCTGTTGATAAATCTTCAGTTGATTGCAAGCAGTTCTTAGATTTTCGATACCCTGATCTAATTCAGAAAAAAGTTCTTCAATTTTAGCAACAATACGATTTTGTTCATTAATAGGAGGTATAAGCACTAAAACTTTTTGCACAAACTTAGAACTAATACCTCCTTGTGCTGCTCCTCTAAAATCTAAAAGTATTTGCTGCCTTCCAGACTCCGCCCATAAATTATAGAATATCCATTTTTTGTTTATTAAATTGGACACTCTCACAATAAATACGTGTTCATTTATTACAGCATATTTATATGGAAAGTCTTTACCTATATAACTTGTTTTACTTGTAGTTGCACCGTCTTTTACAATTAAAATATCTTCGGATGATATTACACCTTTTGACATCTGATGAGCAAAATCAGCAGAAACATATTTTATTGAAGAGAAATTAAAGCTTCCATCACTGTTGAGATGTTCACCACCTATACTTGGTATTCCATCAGTAATGCCTTGAACACCACCTTTTGGTCTTTTACCTGTTTCAAGAGATATCAAAATATCTTCTAGTGTCACTTGTAACCATTTATTAGGTAAATTGCAAATTTGTTCCATCCTACTTCACCATAGCCTCACTAATTTGATAGCTTAGATTCCAACCTTTGATAAATAACATCTAACCACACCGGAATCACAGCTTTACCTTCATCTAGAGATGCGATCGCCTTTTTTCTGTCAAACTCCACAAGCTCAAGCGATCGCTCCTGTGCTTGCAACAACATAAAGCGCTTACCCTTACCTGAAATAAATAACTCTGGCTCTTGGTCTTTGAGCGTTTTCAGGGTGGCGCTGGCTATGTCAAAACTTAATCCCACAGATAGCCAATATGACATTGCAGCCAGTTCCACCAAATTAGACTTTGAGTAATAAATACTACGTCCTGTCCCAGTATCACTGATTACAGGAACAATCACCCCTCTCTCTCGCCAATACTGTAGCTGACGAAGGGTGCAGCCTGTAATTTCAGCAGCTTCCTTGCTTGTAAAAAATGTCTCCTGCATACAATTTATTTTATAGAAGACTTGTTTAATACAACTGTGTTAGTATTGAACAATATTGTTTTAAAGCGATGAGCCAAATCACTATTCAGTGTCGTCTTGTAGCCTCAGAATCATCACGCCACCAACTATGGAAGTTGATGGCAGAGCTAAATACGCCACTGATTAATGAACTACTGCATCAGGTAAATCAACACCCAGAGTTTGAGACTTGGCGACAAAAGGGCAAACACTCTATTAGTATTGTCAAAGAACTCTGCCAACCTTTGAAAACTGACCCTCGCTTTATCGGTCAGCCTGGACGGTTTTACGCGAGTGCGATCGCATTGGTGAATTACATATATAAATCATGGTTTGCGTTAATGAAGCGATCGCAGTTCCAACTAGAAGGCAAAATTCGCTGGTTGGAAATGCTCAATAGTGATGTTGAATTGGTAGAAAGTAGTGGTGTCAGCTTAAATAGTCTTCGCACTAAATCTGCTGAAATTTTGGTTCAATTTGCTACTCTCAATACTGCTGAAACTCAATCAACGAATGTAAAAAAAGCTAAAAAGCGCAAAAAATCTCAAAATTCAGATAGCGATCGCAATTTATCAAAGAATTTATTTGAGACTTACCGCAACACAGAAGATAACTTGACTCGTTGCGCCATCAGCTATTTGCTCAAAAATGGTTGCAAAATCAACGAGAAAGAGGAAGACGCTAAAAAATTTGCTCAACGTCGCCGTAAACTTGAAATTCAGATTGAACGCCTTAGAGAACAGCTAGAAACACGAATTCCCAAAGGTCGAGGTTTAACCGCTACCAAATGGTTAGAAACCCTTGTCGTTGCCACTCACAACGTTCCAACAAATGAAGCCGAGGCGAAATCTTGGCAAGACAGCCTTTTAAGACAATCTAGCAAAGTACCTTTCCCAGTAGCTTACGAAACTAACGAAGACATGACTTGGTTTAAAAACCAGTTTGGGCGCATCTGTGTAAAATTCAACGGTTTGAGTGAGCATAGTTTTCAAGTGTATTGTGATTCTCGCCAACTTCACTGGTTTCAACGCTTCCTAGAAGATCAACAAATTAAGAAAAATAGCAAAAATCAACACTCTAGCAGCCTGTTTACCCTCCGTAGTGGGCGTATTGCTTGGCAAGAAGAGGAAGGCAAAGGCGATCCTTGGAATGTTAATCGTGTAACCCTCTACTGTTCTGTAGATACCCGCCTATGGACTACTGAAGGAACCAATCAAGTAAGGGAAGAAAAAGCCGAAAAAATCGCTAAAATTATCACCAATACAAAAGCCAAAGGCAAGCTTAATGAAGAACAGCAAGCCCATATAAAACGGCAAAACTCTACTTTAGACACAATTAATAACCCTTTTCCTCGCCCCACGAAACCTTTATATAAAGGACAATCTCATATTCTTGTTGGTATTAGCCTCGGCTTAGAAAAGCCTGCAACGCTAGCGGTAGTAGACGGCACTACAGGTCAAGTAATTACCTATCGCAGCATCAAACAACTACTGGGTGATAATTACAAACTGCTAAATCGACAGCGACAGCAAAAGCACTCTTTATCCCACCAACGCCAAATAGCTCAAACGCTTGCTGCACTAAATCAGTTTGGAGAATCGGAGTTAGGGGAATATATAGACAGATTACTAGCGAAAGAGATTATTGCGATCGCCCAAACATACTCTGCTGGAAGTATTGTTCTACCTAAGTTGGACAATATGCGAGAGCAAGTTCAGAGTGAGATTCAAGCCAAAGCTGAACAAAAATCAGACTCAATAGAAGTTCAACAAAAGTATGCCAAACAGTACCGAGTTAGCGTTCATCAATGGAGTTACGGCAGGTTGATGGCAAACATCCAAAGTCAGGCTGTTAAAGCTGGAATTGTGATAGAGGAATCAAAACAGCCAATTCGAGGTAGTCCACAAGAGAAAGCGAAAGAATTAGCGATCTCCGCTTACTATTCCCGCAAAATAAACTGATTGACAAAACACCGAACCTTGACAATAAAATAAGAAAATTCAACAGCGCCGCAGTTCATGCTTGTTATAAGCCTCTGTACTGTGTAAATTTGGGTTAGTTTGACTGCTGTTAAACAGTCTTGCTTTCTGACCCTGGTAGCTGCCCACCTTGATGCTGCTGTCCCTTGCGGACAGGAATAAGGTGCGCCCCCAGTAATAGAGGTGCGGGTTTACCGCAGTGGTGGCTACTGAATCACCTCCGACCAAGGAGGAACCCACCTTAATTATTTTTTGGCATGGTAAAGCAGGGGCGATTTCGCTGGGACTCCTGCCAAAACTTTAAATCGCTTGTTTAATAAGGTTTATAGCCTTTGATGTGTCAGTTGATTTACTTTTTTAAGTATTAACTGACGGGCGGTTTTGGGAGACGTGACAAAAATGCCTTCAGAACTATTGGTAAATCAAGGCTTTGAAGCGCAGAGTTTCAACACCCCTCCCAGCTAGAGGCGGGTTGAAAGAACTACATTATCTTGCCCAATCCATGAATCATTGTTTCAACACCCCTCCCAGCTAGAGGCGGGTTGAAAGTAGCCAAGGTTTTGTAGTTGTAATGAGGCATTGCTCGGTTTCAACACCCCTCCCAGCTAGAGGCGGGTTGAAAGGTGTTACTGAATTCTATCAAGCTTTTGACAAAGCAAAGTTTCAACACCCCTCCCAGCTAGAGGCGGGTTGAAAGAGCCTTTAAACGTGAAATGGTTTAGGGAAGGCAGAGAGTTTCAACACCCCTCCCAGCTAGGGGCGGGTTGAAAGTACACAAAGGGAAGTCAGTAGTATAGCGGTTATCAGTCTTGTGAGGTACAGTAGCAGCAGTGAGTAAACCAACCCAGCAAATTCTCTATTGTCACTTCTGCGAATGCCGTATCTAATGCCTGGAGTAAATCAGGGTATGTCCTTGCACCGATGCGACGGAGAATGTTCTTAATCTTGGACCAACAATTCTCAATCGGTGAAAAATCGGGAGAATAGGGGGGGAGATAAATGAGATGAGCGCCAGCAGCGATGAGCAAAGCTTCAAGTTCATCACTTTTATGGATTGAGCAGTTATCCATGATCACCACTGCACCAGGCCAAAGTTTGGGTACGAGCTTTTGGGCGATGAAGGCATCAAAAGTCAAAGCATCGATAGAACCTAAGCCACTCCATTGGGTGAGCAGTCCTTTCAAGCTAATTGCACCAATTACCGAGACATTTTTCCCTTTGCGGTTGGGCTTTTGAGCATAGGCCCGAAGGCCAGGCAAGGCGCGGGCACATTTGCGGATGAAGGACAGATTAACTCCCGATTCATCTAAGAAAATCAGCTCTTCGACGGGTATCCCCCTCAAGAGTTTCCAGTACTCAAATCGGGCTAGTTGGACTTCATCACTACCTTTTTTTGTGAGGTGGAGACTTTTTTTTTGAGGTTGAGGTGAAGTTTCCAGCGAACCATCCGATTCACCGTAGCTACCCCAATTAAGACCTCTGTTTTCTCGTAAAGTCGTTCCCGCAATTCGCTTAACGTCGCATCGGGCTGTGCTATGACGAGTTGGCGCAGGATTTCTAACTGTTCAGCATTCAACTTTGTTGCTGTCTGCTCAGTCCGCACCTTGGGGCCTATCATCCCCAATTCTCGATGGCGTTTGAGTAAATTTTGCACAAAACTTAAGGTGACACCAAAGTTTTTAGCCAGTTTTCGTTGGGAAATGTCACCGCAGGCATAAGCATCAACTATTTTTTGACGCAAGTCGAGAGAGTAGGCTTTCATCACCACCAATTATCAGTAGAATTGCTCTCTCCTACTGTACTGAAGTAGACTGATAACCGCTATAGTTTACAAATTGGGTTTCAACACCCCTCCCAGCTAGAGGCGGGTTAAAAGTATTTTGGGAAAAAGGTTTGTCAACAAATTGCAAAGTTTCAACACCCCTCCCAACTAAAGGCGGGTTGAAAAAATATATACCATCTTGTTCGTAAATTAGCTCTTTCTCGGTGTTAGCATTCCTTTAAAAGCTTTATCGACTTTTTGTAACTAGTTCTCAATTTCGATGCCAAGCTGACAGTTTTTAGGTGGGTTGAAAGGATAGAGCAACAGATTCTTTGTTTGGAGGGAATGACCTCTGGCTCTATTAGTGAATAATTAATCCGGTTATAAGTTAGATGCACAAGGATAATACTGCCATACTTATAAATATATAGCAGTATATAAATGTGACAGGTAATATGTTAACAGTGACATCAATTAGTTAAATATGACATCAATCTGTTAACAGTGACAAATAATGAGTTAATGTACAAAAAAACGAGCGCGGAGGGATTTGAACCCCCGACCCACAGAACCGGAATCTGTTGCTCTATCCACTGAGCTACGCGCCCTTAGTCTCCCCCATTATAGCACGTCTATGATAAAGTTCTCAGCCTAGAAAAACTTGGTTTATAAGTTTACAGATAATTAGCTGGGTCTACTGGTGTACCATTCCGACGGACTTCAAAGTGGAGGTGGGGCCCAGTTGAGAAACCTGTGGAACCCACAGCACCGATCGCTTGTCCGCGTTCAACGGCTTGTCCTTCAGAAACATACAACTCGCTGGTATGTCCATAGAGTGTAGTAAGACCATTGCCGTGGTCAATAATTACCGCTCTGCCATAACCACCATACCACCCAGCAAAAATCACTCTGCCTGAATCGGCTGCCCGAATTTTACTACCATAGCTAGCGGCAAAATCTAACCCAGCATGAAAGCGACGATAGCCAAGGATTGGGTGTATCCGCCAGCCGAAGGGACTACTAGTAGAAGCGTCGCTAGGATATGCCATTACACCGGTTCCTCGAACGATCACACTTGTCTGGCTGTTGGTTTTTGTTTGCGCCTCTTCTGTTGCTCTGGCTTCTCCTACCTTTTGTTGAATCAAGACTTCCAGATTTTTGGATTCCCTCTCTAGCTGGTTTTGCGCTGCTTCCAAGGCTAGGCGATCGCTATTGAGGCGTTGAATCAATTCTGATTGTGACTCCGCCTGAGTTTGATAACCGGATTTTTGTGCCAGTAGTTGCTCACGAATCAAGGCAATTTCATTTTTTTGTTGTTCTACGCCCGTTTTTTGTTGATTTATCAGGTTTGCTTGGGTGTTGAGTTTCACCAAAATTTGCTCGTCTGCCTGATACACTAACTTCAACTGATGACGACGGCTGATAAAATCGCTGATATTTTCACTTTGGAGCAAAACTGCCCAGCCAACAGATGCAGGCGATCGCTGGAGATAACGCAATCGTGCTACTGTTGCTATTTGCCGCTCCTCGTAGGAACGTTGTGCTACAGCTAAATCAGTTTCCAACTGCTGGAGGCGTTGGGTGGCGAGTTGTAATCGAGATTCGCTCTCTTGAATGTAGCTATCTGTAGTTTGGAGATTTTGCTTTAAACCAGTGAGGTGTTTTTGGGCCTCTTGTTGGAGATTGGTTAAGCGATCGCGATCGTTAACCACACTCTGACGCTGCTGGTTCATTTGTTGCTGCTGTTGTCGCAGAGTATCAATAGACCCTGTGGAAGTTGCATGTACTGGAATTAATGACAAACAAATCCACAAAATGCAGCAGAATACCAGAGATAAACAGCCAAAAATCAGATTTTTACCTAGAAATCGCGCTCTCATAGCGTGAGCCTAACTAAAACGATGCTTTCAAACACTATGAGGATTATTCCCAAAATCTGATTAACTCACTCTATGTATCAAATTGATCTGCCAAGTTGTAACACAAAGATTCTTGCTATGTCAGCATTAAGCAGGTAAACCTAGTGGTTTATCGCATTAATTTTGATGGGGTTGATAAACGAACCGCAAAGGACGCAAAGAACGCGAAGTTAAGAGTTAGAGAAGAGGGATTTAAAGCTGATTTACCTATCAAAACTTTTGCGACAGACCACTAGTAAATGTCGGAAAAGTTAATGATAGGTAGTTAGAGTATGCCCAATACGCTTCGGATAAGGTTTTTTGATAGACTACGCCCTAGATCACAAAGACGCGATAAATCGCCGTCTCTACAAAGGACTGATTATTGTAAAGACGGCGATTTATCGCGTCTCTTGCCTTGACCGAACCGTATTGAGAGTATGCCTACCATCGCATCAATGTATTTGCTGATGGGACTTGGGGATTACTGGGAGGAGTAATCACAGCGCTAGGAATACATGGGTTAGTCACGGTTAGGGATTGTCCAAAAAATGAATTAACCACAGAGGTAAGGCAGCGCGGTCTTCTCTACGAGACGCTGCGCGATGGGGGTTTCCCCCATGAGTGACTGCCGCGCAGAGAACACAGAGTGAGGAGAGATAGAGAAGATTTTGGCGTTAGTTTTGAGATATTTTTTGATTGGGAAGTCCCTTTAAAGATAATTGTGTGAAATCTGTTAAAGTTTCAATTAACCTAAAACTTATAATTTAGCACGGGCTAAATACCCCGCGATCGCTAATAGGACTTAGGGCTGATGCAAAGGCAAGAAAAAATTTCACAAGTAATAGTGACTGCTGGGCAGATGCGCGATATTGAAGATCGGATCTTTGCAGCAGGAATGCCTGTAGTAGCTTTAATGGAAAAGGTGGCGGGATTAGTTGCCCGTCGGATTCAAGAGATCCCCCCAATTCCCCTTAAAAAGGGAGATTATGTTGCTTCAAACACCCTCTTAAAAAAGGGGTTGCCGCAAGCGGTGGGATCTCGTGTTGGAATTCTTGTCGGCCCTGGTCATAATGGTGGGGATGCTTTAGTAGTAGCCCGTGAATTACACTTTCGTGGGTATGAGATTTGGATTTATTCTCCTTTCTCTAAGTTTAAGGAATTAACTTCGCAGCACTTGCAGTATGCTCAGAGTTTGGGCATTCCAATTTATCAAACAATTGAGCAACTGCCAGATTCTGATTTGTTGATTGATGGCTTGTTTGGATTTGGTTTAGAAAGAAACCTGACTGATCCTATTGCCTCTGCAATTAATCAGCTAAATGAATTGTCTGTGCCGATTTATAGTATTGATTTACCTTCAGGTTTACACACCGATACTGGCGTTGTATTAGGAACTGCCATTCGCGCCACTCACACTTTTTGCTTGGGTTTATGGAAGCTAGCTTTCTTCCAAGATCGGGCGCTGGAATATATTGGCAAAGCTGAGTTAATCGATTTTGATATTCCTTTAGCTGATGTAGAAGCTGTTCTCAAAGATGCACCCAGCATTAAACGTATTACACCAACAACGGCACTCGCTACTTTACCTTTACCTCGCCCACCTGTTACCCACAAATATAAAGAAGGACATTTACTCCTGATTTGCGGTTCGCGGCGTTATGCCGGTGGAGCAATTTTAACTGGTTTGGGTGCTAGGGCTAGTGGTGTGGGGATGCTTTCTATTGCTGTGCCCGAATCGCTAAAATCTCTTTTGGTGTCGCACTTGCCAGAAGCGCTAATCGTCGGTTGTCCAGAGACAGAAAGTGGAGCCATCGCTCAATTGCAATTACCCGAAAAAACCGATCTGATTTCCTTTAGTGCGATCGCTTGTGGCCCCGGTTTAACACGAGATGCTACTCCCATTGTGCAAGAGGTCATAGAAAGCGATCGCCCTTTGATTCTCGATGCCGATGGTTTAAATATTTTGGCACAAATGGGAGCGATCGCCACTTTAAAAAAACGTCTTGCCGTAACCGTACTTACACCCCACACTGGAGAATTCCAGCGATTGTTTCCTGATGTCGCTGATGCTAAACATGACACAGTGAAAGCAGCGCAGGAAGCAGCCTTACAAAGTGGGGCGGTGGTGTTATTGAAAGGAGCGAGAACTGCGATCGCAAACCCTCAAGGTGGCATTTGGATGATTACTGAAAGCACACCTGCTCTCGCACGTGGAGGTAGCGGTGACGTATTAACTGGGCTACTAGGTGGATTGTTGGCACAAGCCGCAACTAAACAGATTTCTGTAGAAGATATTGTCGCAACTGCCGCTTGGTGGCATTCACAAGCCGGGATTTTAGCAGCCCAAGAGCGGACTGAATTGGGTGTAGATGCGTTTACATTGACACAATATTTGCTCAAAGTTCTTAGTTTAGTTACCATACCTTAGCCAAAATTAAGATGTTGGGATAAGGCAATAGGCAAATATGGTTTTCGAGTACACTAACGCATTTGTCACCATAGGATCGGTTAATTTTGATAAATTAGTAGATTTTTATACTAAATTCCTGGAGCAAAAAGCAGTTATTTTGATTCCGAATGTCTATGCTGAGTTTAATTTAGTTGGTATGCGATTAGGTATTTTTAAACCCAAGAAGACAAACGAATCGGAATTTGAAGCGATGTCTAACGACAGCCCGCTTTGTGTCTACGCCAAAAGTAAGATAAGTTTGTGTTTAGAAGTGAGTAACTTAAAAGATGCGATCGCTCACCTAACAGCTTTAGGCTATCCTCCACCAGGAAATATTTCCACTGCTTCTCACGGCAGAGAAATTTATGCCTATGACCCTGATGGCAATCGTCTGATTTTACATCAAGCTGCTACTACAGAGAGTCATTAGTCATTGGTTTTGGACAAATGACAAATGACAAATGACAAATAACAAAGGACAAATAAAAAAATGGCTATAACTCAAAACTATAGATTAAACGTAATTCAATGGTATCCAGGTCACATTGCGAAAGCGGAAAAGAAACTCAAAGAACAGCTTAAGCGCGTAGATGTGGTATTTGAGGTACGAGATGCCCGAATTCCCTTAGCGACTCATCATCCCCAAATAGGTGAGTGGGTAGAGGGTAAGACACGGGTATTGATACTTAACCGAGTAGATATGATTACGCCACAAATGCGATCGCTGTGGATAGATTGGTTTAAACGTCAAGGAGAAGTCCCTTATTTTACCAACGCTCAACATGGTAAAGGTATAGCAGAAGTGGCGCGGGCAGCGCAAGCGGCCGGAGTAGAATTAAATCAAAGAAGAAGCGATCGCGGAATGTTACCTCGTCCAGTCCGGGCTGTGGTCATTGGTTTTCCCAATGTTGGTAAATCAGCTTTGATTAACCGCCTTTTAGGACGGCGAGTAGTGGAAAGTGCAGCCCGTCCTGGGGTAACTCGCCAATTGCGCTGGGTGCGAATTTCTGAACATTTGGAATTGTTAGATGCTCCTGGTGTCATCCCTCTAAGGTTAGAAGACCAAGATGCAGCATTGAAACTAGCGATTTGTGATGATATCGGCGAAGCATCTTACGATAATCAGCTAGTAGCAGCAGCCTTAGTGGATTTATTCAACTACTTGGAAGCTGTAACTACAGATTTGTTACCGAGGAAACCATTACAGTCCCGCTACCAACTCGATTCGATCTCAGACACCGGGGATACTTATCTACATGCTTTAGCAGAGCATCGTTACAAAGGTGATGTAGAGCGTGCTGCAAGGCAACTTTTAACAGATTTTCGTAAGGGGTTATTAGGTGAAATGAGTTTAGAATTACCTCCTAACTAGATTACAAGCATTTTCAGTCTGTTTCTGAGTAGCAGATGAGTAGGCTAAAAATCTGGACATTCCGCCTTGGTAACATCTGGGTGGCAGTAGTACCTCAAAACAGTTTGCACATTGTCACCAATCCAGTAAGCTACCTTTTCCGGCGATTCCCCAGAAGCGATCGCCCAAGTAACGAGATATGCCGAGTGCTATAAGCCTTTAGGTAGGGAACTATGCCTAGACCAAGATGCACTTGTAGAATTGATGCGGAAATTTGATCGGCAGCCAGTAGAGATTTAATTATTGATTAATGGTGTGTTGTTCCTGGTTGAGGTATTAAGCAAGGGAGAACAACACTACTATAATACAATACAGTTCAGAGCAGACCAAAACACTTGTAGAGACGGCGATTTATCGCGTCTCAAAAACCCAAAATTGTTTGCCAGTAGCCCTCAACCCAAGCGTATTGGATTATAGGTAATTGAAGAAACCAAACCAGATTCCTATAGTATTAATAACAGTTGATTAATAACTTTTAACAAATGGCTTTATCGAACGAATTATGGGCAGCAAATCAAGACTTAGCCCAAGCTTGCTTAGAGCATCCTTTCGTTCAAGGCATTGGCGATGGTATTCTTGAGCAGCTAAAATTTGCTTACTACGTGGGGCAAGATGTTTTTTTCTTAGAAGCTTTTGCGCGGGCGTACAGTATCGCCGCAGCTAAAGCACCAGACTGGTTAGGTTTTACCACATTTCATAACTTAGCCAGTTCGGTTTTAGAAGAACTACGGCTGCATAGTAACTATGCTTCCCAGTGGGGAGTGAATTTACATTCTGTGGAAGCTGGCTATGCCACCCGCCGCTATACTGATTTTTTGTTAGCAACTGCTTGGAGTGGAGATGTGGGTTTGACTGCTGTGGCGATGTCTCCTTGTATGCGTTTGTATGGCTTCTTGGGAGAACAGTTGGCTCTTCATGGTATTCCTAATCATCAATATGCAGACTGGATTCGTACTTACAGCAGCGCCGAGTTTCAATCACTAATAAAACAATTAGAAACTTTAGTTGAAAATTATGCCACGAACAATGCTGTAGTGAATTCAACCTACCGTTATGCGATGTTTTGTGAGCATGAATTTTTTCAAGCTGCATGGATTTCTGCTAATAAATAACTAATTATAAAAATACTAGGTATCTAGTCGTAGCTCTTTGGGAAACAACTTTCTAGTTTACCGATCCTAGCCATTTTTATAGGATGAATTCTCCCCATTTTTCCGATGTCATCTGTGTTGAGAAAAGGACACGATATGAACATCTGAGAATGTTTTTGGAAAAATCTTATGTCTTCATTAATGGCTTTGTCCAACAGTTTAGCTGACACAGTAGAACAAGCTGGAAGTGCTGTGGTTGCTGTGAATGGGGGTACTCGTGTTTCCCCAAGTGGCATTCACTGGCGTAATGGCATCATTGTTACCTCTGATGAATCTCTCCAGCGCTATGACGACATCACCATCACTCTATCAAATGGTAGCACTGTACCCGCAACACTTGTTGGTCATGACTCTAGCACCGATATAGCTGTTTTTAAACTAGAAAATTTAGAAATACCTGTGGCGAAAGTTGGTGATGCCAAAATGCTCAAAGTTGGTCATCTGGTGTTAGGACTGGCAAGAGGTAGCGAAGGTGACTTAAGGGCGGCGATGGGTGCGGTGAGTGTAGTTAGCGGTGCATGGCGCAGCATGAATGGCGGAAATATTGACCAATTCATCCGTCCAGATATCACCCTTTACTCTGGTTTTGCAGGTGGGCCGCTCGTAGATGCTGCTGGTTTTGTGGTAGGCATGAATACATCGGGGCGGCGTGGTACTGCTCTGACTATTCCCAGTGCTACAGTCGATCGCGTGGTTGACCAATTGGTAGCAAAAGGACGCATTTCAAAAGGCTACTTGGGTGTGGGAATGCAACCTGTACGTTTACCAAATAACCTGAAAACTGCTCTCAATTTAACTTCTGCAACTGGGGTAATTGTCGTTAATGTTGAGTCTTCTGGGCCTGCTGACAATGCAGGCGTGCTGCTTGGCGATGTTTTGGTAAGGTTCGATGGCGTAACTGTAGGCGATACAGGTGATGTTTTGGCGTTACTCAATAGTAGCGATCGCATTGGTAAAACTGTCAACCTGCAAGTTGTCCGGGGTGGAGTGTTAATTGAGTTAGCGATCGCAGTTGGCGAACGATCTGTGTAATTCGTAATTTGGAACTCGAACGTTGAGGCTTTGAACTCGGAACTTTGACCTTTTTGCTCGAACGTTGAGCCTCTGAACTTGGAACTTCGACCTTTTTACTCGAACGTTGAGCTTCTAAACTTGGAACTTGTCAAAATTTGCTTTCCAAAGTTGGGTTGACTAAATATCTTGCAGCATTCTCAATTATCCCAACCCGACTAAAAACAATTGTCAGCCAACAGATTCTACTTTGACACGGGGAAAAATCGCATAATATGGCAAATACAACATTAACTAATATTGCTGCTGAATTGACAGAGGTAGCTGCTAAACTACGCGATCGCACTGTCAAAGTGAAAAGTGGCTCTCTAGGAATCGGTTCCGGTGTAATTTGGCAATCTGACGGACTAATTATCACCAATGCTCATGTAGCAACCAGCAACCGTGCAACTGTGGAATTAGCAGATGGAAGAGTATTTGATGCGGTACGTACACAATTTGATCCGCAACAGGATTTAGCAGCCCTGAAAATTGTCGCCACTGATTTAACTGCTGCAAGCATTGGCAATTCGGAAGCGCTACGAGTAGGTGAATTAGTTTTGGCGGTGGGTAATCCCTTTGCTGAGAGTGGTGCTGTCACAACTGGAATTATCTATGCAAATAATTCGCGGGCTGTTATGGCTGATTTGCAACTATATCCTGGAAATTCTGGGGGGCCGCTTGCCGACTGTCTCGGTCGAGTCGTAGGAATTAACACTATGATTGTTAATGGTTTAGCTGTGGCAGTTCCCAGCAACACCGTTGAGCGTTTTTTACAGAGAAATAATCGTCCGCAATTGGGAGTCACGCTGCAACCTGTACTTTTAGGTAGGCGTAGCTTGGGTTTATTGGTGTTGTCAATTTTACCTAACAGTGCGGCGGAAACTGCTGGTGTGCAAATCGGCGATGTTTTAATTGGAGTTTCGGGGCGATTATTCACTAACATGAATGATTTAACTAAATATCTCCATGACAGTAAAGGATCTGTGCCGCTACAACTCCTACGGGGTGGGCAGCAATTAGTGATTTATGTTGTAGTGCAGTCTAGTAAAACTGCTGTGGAGGCGACGTGATTCGGGTAATGGTAGTTGCCACTTCTCCTGTTGTGCGGGCAGGATTATCAGCTGTGGTGGCTACCAATCCTCGGCTGACGGTTGTGGGAAGTGCATCGGATTTGGATGTATTAGCAAGGGAAGTTGAGCAATTACAACCAGATGTGGTGTTGGTAGATTTGAGTAGTAATCTTCAACAATCGGTGTGGGAAAAATTGCTGCTTATTCAAGAAAAGCAATATTCATTAGGAACGATCGCCATTATTGAGGAACTCGATAGCATCGACTTAGAGACGGCGTTACGTTCTGGTATCCGAGGAATATTGCCCAGTAGTAGCACAGAGTTAGAAATTGTCGCTGCTGTGGAGGCGATCGCTTTTGGTTTGGTGGTGCTGCACCCGGATGCTATAGAATTACTTTCTATCCGAGAGAAAGTGGTAGCGAATCCTGTACAAACCTTGACACCACGAGAGATAGAAGTTTTAGGTATGCTTGGTTCTGGGTTGGGGAATAAAGCGATCGCTAAACGTTTGCAGATTTCTGAGCATACCGTCAAATTTCATCTCTCATCTATTTTTCAAAAGCTCAGTGTCTCCAGCCGTACTGAGGCTGTTGCTGTGGGTGTGCGACTGGGTTTGATTATGCTGTGATTACAATACTTGTAGGTTGTTAAAGGGAAAAGGAGTGGAAGGCTCGATATATAAGGTTTTTTCCCCTTTAATATGAGTCCCTTTCCCCTAAAACCCGACAAGTATTGTAACCCCACCCCTAAAAAGTTATATCAGGGATTTACGCCTGCCATTCGGTACATGATACGTGGCAATTTTTTTGTAACAAACTTATGTAAAGCTGTAAAAAGAAAATGCCTTGTTAAATAAACAGTATCTATGAACATACGTAAAGTCTCTACTACTCCCTTAAGCGACCAAAAGCCTGGTACTTCTGGGCTGCGGAAATCAGTTAAGGTTTTTCAGCAGCCCCACTACCTGGAAAATTTTATCCAATCCATCTTCGATTCTGTAGGGGACTTGCACTCTCAAACTTTAGTCTTGGGTGGTGATGGTCGTTATTACAATCGCCAAGCTATTCAAATCATTTTGAAAATGGCTGCGGCCAATGGCATTGGGCGGATTAAAGTTGGTCAACGGGGAATTTTGTCTACTCCTGCGACTTCCGCGATTATTCGCAAATATCAGGCTATTGGTGGCATCATCTTGTCTGCTAGCCATAATCCGGGCGGGCCAAATGGTGACTTTGGCGTGAAATATAACATTAGCAATGGTGGCCCAGCACCGGAAAAGGTGACAGAGGCGATCTACGATCGCAGTAAAGTCATTGATAGCTACCAAATTCTGGAAGCACCAGATGTAGATTTAGAAACTTTAGGTGAGTCACATTTGGGAGAGACGGTAGTTGAGGTGATTGACTCCGTACAGGATTATCAAGAGTTAATGGAGTCCCTGTTTGATTTTGAACGGATTCAGCAACTATTGACAAGAGGAAATTTTCGGTTCAGCATTGATGCCTTACATGCCGTAGCTGGCCCTTATGCCCATGCCATTTTTGAGCAACGTTTGGGCGCACCAGTGGGAACTGTGCAAAATGGTACACCCCTCGAAGACTTTGGGGGCGGACATCCTGACCCAAATCTCGTTTATGCTCATGATTTGGTGGATATTTTGTACGGAGAAAATGCACCAGACTTTGGAGCAGCTTTTGATGGAGATGGCGATCGCAATATGATCTTAGGGCGTAAGTTCTTTGTCACCCCTAGCGATAGCCTCGCAGTGTTAGCCGCAAACGCCAAGCTAGTCCCTGGTTATAGTGAAGGTTTAGCCGGAGTAGCGCGATCGATGCCTACTAGCCAAGCAGTAGATCGAGTTGCTGCTCAGATTGGGATTGAATCTTACGAAACACCCACTGGTTGGAAGTTTTTCGGCAATCTCTTAGACGCGGGTAAAGCGACTCTCTGCGGTGAAGAAAGTTTTGGTACCGGTTCTAACCATATCCGCGAAAAAGATGGGCTATGGGCTGTGCTGTTTTGGCTGAATATCCTAGCAGTCCGTCAACAATCTGTTGAGCAGATTGTACGGGAACACTGGCAGACTTATGGACGCAATTATTACTCTCGCCATGACTATGAAGAGATACAGACAGAGCAAGGCAACACTTTAATAGAAAGACTGCGTTCTTTATTGCCAAACCTTAAAGGTAAGCAATTCGGTAACTATCAAGTTGAATACAGTGATGACTTTAGTTATACCGACCCTGTTGATGGCAGCATTAGCGAGCAACAAGGTGTCCGCATTGGTTTTACCGATGGCTCCCGCATTGTAGTGCGACTTTCTGGTACAGGTACTCAAGGTGCAACCCTAAGAGTTTATCTAGAAAGCTACGAGCCAGATCCCGCCAAACATGACCTCGATCCACAGCAAGCACTTGCTTCTTTAATCACTATTGTCCAGGAGATCGCCCAAATCCGCGAACTGACAGGACGGGAACAGCCAACTGTGATTACCTAATACTTTGCTCTGGCTAGTTTTGAGGTTTGTAGTAAGGACTAAAGTTCTTACTACGAACTTGCTTACCATTCCCATTAATTGGTGAAGCCCCTTGTAGAAACGGCGATTTATCGCGTCTCAAAACTCAAAATTTTTGCCAGTAGTCCTTAACCCAAGCGTATTGTATATCCTACTCTTTAGATAAGGGATTGTACCACTGATCCTTTGGCAAGAGCAGTTTATCTGACTCAGGTGGGCCCCATGTATTTGGCTCATACTCGTAAATCGGTGTGACGTTATCGAGAATTGGCTGGACAATCCGCCATTCCTCTTCTACGGTATCTTCGCGTACAAACAAGGTGGGATCGCCCCGCATGGCATCACCCAATAGACGTTCGTATGGTTCCATCTCGTCGCCACCTCCGTAAAAGGCCAGGAGTTCAACCGCAGAGCCGCTCATATCTTCTCCAGGGATTTTAGTGCGAGCGCCCAATCCCACAATTACCTCTGGATCTAGTAAAAAACGAACATAATTAGCGTTTTCTTTTCTTCCTTCTTGGAACACATCTAAAGGTGGACACTTTAGCTTGACCATCACCTCAGTAGTTTTAACAGGCAATTTCTTCCCAGCCCGGATGTAGATGGGAACTCCTGACCACCGCCACGTATTAATAAATAACCGCACGGCAACAAAAGTTTCTACTTGAGAATCAGGAGAAACACCTTCTTCGTTGCGGTAATCAGAAAATTGACCGCGAATAATATCATCGGGTTGCAGTGAAGGTATAGCTTTGAGAATACGTTCTTTTTCATCCCGGATGGAATCGGCCGCCGTACTAGCGGGAGCATCCATACACACTGAAGCCAATACTTGCAGCATGTGGTTTTCCACCACATCCCGAATTGCACCAGTTTCTTCATAGAAGCGCCCCCTTCCTTGAATGCCAAAATCCTCTGCCATCACAATCTGGATGCTTTCAACATAGTTGCGATTCCAGATAGGTTCAAGAAAAGAGTTGCCAAACCGAAAATAGAGTAAATTCAGCAGTGGTTCCTTGCCCAGGTAATGGTCGATGCGATAGATGGATGATTCGGGAAAAACTGATGCCAGAATTTGATTTAACTCACGTGCTGATTTCAAATCCCGTCCAAATGGTTTTTCAATTACCACCCGCGCATTTTTAGCACAGCCTGATTCACCCAATCCTGACACTACTTGTGTAAACAGGCTCGGTGGAATTGCCAAATAGTAAAGGGGGTGAGTGGCATCACCAAGGGCTTGACGTAATTTTTCGTAAGTTTCTGGTTTGTTGTAATCACCAGCAACATACTGGAGTAGTCCAGAAAGTTTCTCAAATGCGGCTTGATCTATACCACCATTATGTTCTAGGCTATCACGTGCCCTTTCCCTAAGTTGATCCGTCGTCCAAGATCGTCCGGCAACCCCAATTACTGGGACATTAAGATTGCCCCGCCGTACCATTGCCTGAAGGCTGGGGAAGATTTTCTTGTAGGCCAAGTCACCTGTTGCCCCAAAAAATACTAGTGCGTCTGAATCAGGAGTTCCCATGACTAACCTCTCTAAGAATTAGCTTTTTCATGATGTCCGCCAAACTGATAGCGCATGGCTGACAAAAGTTTATCGGCAAAGTCTGTTTCCCCACGCGAGCAAAAAGCGCTGCACTTAACACCGGAGTTGGTACAGATTCGTCAATTGCTGCGATCGCACTCCAGCGCCCTTAGCCAGAATCTGATAGACTACCAAACTCTTCTAAATTGGGGCTTTCTAATAAGGCGATCGCTGTCAAATCCAATAGCCAGGAAGCAATTACACTACCCTGTCGCCAGACTTCGGCAATATCTCCCAGTTCGCGGTCAACTTTCGTCGTCGCAGGTTTAAATCGCCCACTACAAAAGTTGTGACTTCTGAATTATGGCTTGTGGATTCTTTTTCAATTGGTATCAGAAAGCGCGACACTGATCAGAATTATACTCAGGGACTCCCGAAAAATAAATCATACCAATTTGGGATTTTACAGGACTAACGCAAACAATAGCCGAAATCCTGATTTGGAGGTAGGAGCGATGTAAAGAAAAATGAACTAGGCTAACTACATTTTCTGCAATCTTAAAACTCTGTACCAATCACCCGATCTATATATCATTTGAACAAATCCAAATCTGTCACAGCACCGATACTGCTAGAAGATACCAGTTTGGCATATTTCGCCAACACGCCTTTAGTGTAACGTGGTGCAGGAGGTTGCCAATTAGCACGACGACTAGCTAATTCTGATTCAGATATATTCAACTGCAATAAACGAGCCGATGCATCAATCGTAATACTATCGCCTTCTTCGACAAACGCGATCGCACCACCAACTGCTGCTTCTGGAGCCACATGACCAACCACCATGCCATAAGTACCACCAGAAAAGCGCCCATCGGTATATTAATCCCACCGCATCACCCAAGCCAGCACCGATGTAATTTTAGCGACAGCCCCTTCCGTTGCCAGATTACCTCTGAGGATGGCTAAGTGTCCTTGAGGATACATGGGGTTATTCCAAGTCCGAATCACATCTTGGTTGGCGGATGGTTCTTCGGGGATGTCTGCTAATATCTCTGCAATGGTTTGACCGCTAATGGTCAGACTATCACCGTGTAATAAATCATGCACAAGTAGCATCTTCATGACTTGGGGAATGCCGCCAGCTTTGTGCAAATCTGTAGCTACATATTTTCCACTTGGTTTTAAATCGCACAAAACGGGAACACGGGCGCGGATTGTTTCAAAATCATCCAGGGTTAACTCTACATTAGCGGCGCGAGCGATCGCTAAAAAATGCAATACTGTATTGGTCGAACCACCCACCGCCATAATCACAGAGATAGCAATTAGCAACCTTTGTGGGGAGATTAGTCAGGATAAAGATTTCTGAGTCTCCATCACGGTTAGTTTCATCTAAAATTATTTTTACACGCCGAATATTTGATAAATAGCCCTTATCATCGCTGACTTTAACAGTTTGTTCAAAAACTTTTCCTCCTTCTACTGAACCAATATGGCGAAATTCTGAGGCATCATACCAAGAAAAGAATTGATGCTCTCGGATGATGAAATAGTCCTTTCTCGCTACGATACCACTCAAAAAGCTCAAAGTGCACTGAGTTTTTGCACTTTTCTCAAATAACTCGTCAAGTTTCTGAGAACATAAAATTGTTTCCAGAAGTCCGCGAACCATGACCGAAACCGGACTTTCTTCTACAAAACGCTCAAAAACTTGACCTATAATCATTCTTGCTATTCCCCGTTGACCAACTTTATTTTTTCAACTAACTATAATTTGGGGAAAATTACAAGACCTTGAAAGGGCTGATCCTAAAGATATCAAAACATTCTTGATACAATACTTCTCTATGTCCAATGAATCTCTTTGGAACGAAAAGCTCTATCCCAATCGTTAGCAATCACCTCCATTATATTAATCATGCCTTCATAGCCAAAATATGGCTTATCAACATAAGTTTCTCTGTTAGTGGGGCTAAATACATCAAAAGCAATTTTGATTCCTAGTTCCTCTGCCATGTATTTTTCCCATGCCGAGCCAATCACAGCATCAACATCAAACTCTTCTAAAGTCTGTTTTACCTGATAGCCATCTGCCGAAAATATTACGCGGGAAGTAAGACCGAGGCTGTGCAATTCTCGCTCCAAAATTGAACGAGAATCAGGCATCGCCGAGCGAAATAATAAGACTTCTGGAATCATCTCCAATTCTTCAAAGAGCATTCTGACCAGTCCAATGCCAAGCGTCCCATCCGCAGAGATGGCAATTCTACAGTTACGATATCGGGGAATAATCATCAATGCTCGTTTGCGAAGTGTATCTACGACCATTTCTTCGCCTTGTTTAATTAGCGGTTCGACTTTTTCTTCGATCTTAAAATGTGCCGCTAATGCCTTCAACCATCGAGTAGTGTTATTTACACCTACTGGTAAAGGTATATCATCAAGAATGAGGGGGATATTGTGAGTCTCTTGCATTTTCCGAGCAAACTTATACCCAACATCATGACTGAGAACAATATTAGCTGTTGCCTCACCAGCTAGCTCCAGTTCTTCAAATGAGGTATTATGAGAAAAGACAGTCTGTACCCTAATCCTCAAGGATTTTAAAATCTGCGTTACCCATTGCAAATCAGCCCACCAAGTAGGATTAAGATTTGCCTGTGGCGCAATGATATTTACAATCCTCGGCTTTCTGCCTCTTCTCTTAGTCTGCCTTTTTTTGATAAAAGGAATTAAAGCCTCCAAACCCATCTCCAAGCCATCATAAGCATTGCCCCGAAACCCACCAGCAAGTAAAGGAACGAGTTTAGCTTTGATATCTGGCTGAAGCTGGTTGCACAATCCCGCAATATCTTCACCAATAATGTCTGCCGCGCAAGTACCAACGACAAACATCACCTTAGAATCAAAAGATTGATCCGCCTCTTTAATCATCCCTTTGAGTTTATCAGACGCTCCCATCACAATGTCTGACTCAAAAAGACGAGTACAACCTACTTTCCGCTTGGTGAAATCAACCTCATGAGCATCATACCCAGCTGCAACAGTAGACGCGCAACCTTGTGGAGACTGAATCACAATACTGACATCTTTAATGCCAGCAACCGTAGTTGCAATACCTTCAAGGGCACAGCCAACTACTGGGTCTTTGCTATGGTTACAATTGTCAAAAGTTGTTTCAGCAGACATTTTTTCCTCCTGTTTTTCTAAGGCTTGACTATGGTAAATGCGTTTCACGCAGCCTGTAGCGACTTCTGGCTTGACGTTTTCGTGTTTTGTGCAGCCTGCAAGAGCTTCCGCCTTCCCTGCAAGAGCTTCTGTGTTGACGTTTCCGTGTTTCGCGCAGCCTGCAAGAGCTTCCGCTTTCCCTGCAAGAACTTCTGTGTTGACGTTTCCGTGTTTCGCGTAGTCTGCAAGAGCTTCCGCTTTCCCTGCAAGAACTTCTGTGTTGACGTTTCCGTGTTTCGCGCAGCCTGCAAGAGCTTCCGCTTTCCCTGCAAGAACTTCTGTGTTGACGTTTCCGTGTTTCGCGCAACTTGCAAGAGCTGAAGGGGTGACATTTTTAGCTTAAGTCTTGCCAATATCAGCGCTAGTAAGTTGGGTTTCGTTTCTCAATTCAACAAAATCTCAGAAATGTTGGGTTTCATTTTGTTCTATCCAACCTACAATTTTCTTGTAATCAAAAATTGGTATTACTCGTTAAAACATTTGCCCCGCTTCTTTCCTGCATATACAGTACAATCAGGCATGTCTTGAGCTAATTTTCCAGTCAATGATTGAGTAGATGCTAACCCGGAATTTTTAGGGAATACCATTTGCTTGGTCAAAGCACTCCGAGGTCTAAAGCCATATTGAAGTGCTGTTTTAATACACCTTGCGACCTTTAAGGCTCCGCGATAGCCAAATCTGGGACGATTTAAGATAGCATTTAAATCGACTACGGGAATATGGGGGAAACTCAAGGAAGAACCAAAATAAACTACCGATTCTGCATCAAGACCACCAATGAAATCCAGTAATTCATCTTCCGTTTGTTTCATCGACTCGTACTTACCAAAAGCCAGCGTTCCCTTCGTAATCAGGATTTCTGGGTCTAACCCTGTTTCCAACAAATAATCTACACTGGTTTCTCGTGCTTCTGTACTCCAGGGATGGAAGTTATAGATTACTACACGCATCCCAAAATCACGATCCAACATGTGAGCAAGGGATAAGCACTTGATAGCATCATGTCCTTCGATAATCGCTAACTTCCCTTCTATATAACCCTTAGCTGCTTCAAATTCAGTCTTGATTGCGGCATATTCCTTTTCCATTAGGGCAGCCGCCTGTTCTTCCATCCCTAAATATTTTGCCGCCCCTTCGAGCCATTTTTCTGTAGCGCTGATTCCATAGGGGAGGATTGTAGAATTTAACGGCGTACCAAACTTGTCTGACATGGCTTTGCCGATGGTATAGCCAAGATCCAAACATAAGGTACAGTTGACTGCTGCACTCGGTGCTTGCTTGAGTTCTTCTAGTGTACAATCACCTGCGATGACGCTGTGAACTCTTGCCCCCATTGCTTCTATTAATCGCACCAGTTCTTTGACATCGGTTTCAACTTCCGTCCTTTCAGGGCCCATCTTCGCGCCCACAATATTGACAGCATCAGCTAGTTGTGCTTTCCGCTCTGGAGTTGGCGGCTCCATAAAGTCTACAATTTGCCGAAATACGATATCAAATCCACTGCGATACTCCCCGGCGAATCCTTCACAATGTATCGTCATGATCTCAGCATCGATTTCGCTGCGGGCTTTATTCACTACGTCATCAACACAGTCGCCAATAATACCAGACGCACAACTAGTAGCAACAACGATCGCATCAGGATGGTATTTTTCATCTACTTCTCGAATCGCACCTTTTAATTCTTTTTCCCCTCCAAAAATTACCGCCTTCTCACTCATGTTTGTAGTCACCACGGGTTCATAAGGTGAACCACTATTGCGGCTATTAGTCAGCTTGTATGCCCGCTTAACTCCATAAGCACAGCCACTCGGCCCATGAGAAATGACGATCGCATTTTTAATCCCACTTAAAATCTTTGTTGCAGTCCAAAATTTACAGGGACGGGTATGACTACCTTGTAAAGTGGTCTTAATCTTACCTTCTTTTGCCAAGCGATAAAGTTCGCTCAAGTTTCCGTAAAATACGACATTCTGATCTATCATCATAGTTCTCCAAATATTTCATCTTTTTTAAACGCAGAGGGTCGCTGAGGTTGGCGCAAAGGAACGCAAAGTTTTGAATAGAGGCTCAAACTCTGTGTTCCTCTGCGTTTTACTCTGCGTTCCTACCCTGCGGGAAGGCGAAGCACCTATGCGTTGAAAATTCAATCTACCAGACGTTTAAGATCCACTCGCGATCGTGCTTGTTCTCCATATCTGCAAACATGGCGTTGGCGATGTTATCTGCTAGCCATTCTGCTCCTTTGTAGCCAATCACAGGATATTTCCACAGACCTGCACGGTCAAAGCTAGGAAATCCTACCCGAACCATCGGAATTTTGTTGTCGATAGAAATATACCGACCCTTGGAATGACCTAGAATCAAGTCAATTTCGAGGGATTTATCTGTAATGCGGCGCTCTAATTCCCAGAGGTCTGCATTCCAGATAACTTCGATATCACAAGCTGCTTGCTTCTCCAACTCGGCAATTCTTGGGTCTTTGGTACAGGCTTTGTTGTCGTCTCCCAACAACATTAGCACTGGTTCTAACTCAACTTCTAAGCAGAACTCTGCTAGACCAATTACTAGATCGGGATCTCCGTAAATAGCTACCTTCTTGTTGGCGAAGAACATGTGTGCGAGGTCTGCGATCGCATCAATAGCTTTACCACGTTCTATGACTAAAGATTCTGGTATTGGTTTACCAGTCAGTTTGCTGATATTTTGCAGCCAGATGTCGGTATTTTTGATCCCAATTGGTGTTGGGCCAAGAATTGCGGGAACTTTGAACTTCTCTTCTAAAAATTCGGCTGCACTACCGCCTTCATATTTACATAAGGCAATAGTTCCCAACGCATTGGCAGAATCAGCGATTTCTTCGATGGTGGTATTCCCAAAGGCAAAACTTGTCTTATCGGGCATGGTGGGCGCATCGAAGGTTTCTGTATCCAGTAAAATGTTTCCTGGAACGTCCATCTCTTTTAAGATGCGTTTAACTTCAGTGACATCTCCAGGGTTAAGCCACCCAGTAATGATGTTCAACTTGCCAGTTGGTTCGCCTTTTTTTGCTAGGCTAGAAATAATTGCGTGTACGCCGACATTATAGCCTGTTACCTGGCTACCTTTGTAACTGGGGGTATGTACAGGAACAAGAATAACCTTGCGATCGGGATAGTCTTTCTTTAACTGGGCGTTGAGCTTGTTAATGGTTCCTTCGATATCATCCCCAATTGTCTCAGTTGAACAAGTCGTAATAATTGGGATAATCCGTAAATCGGGATATCGCGCTACTAAGGTCTTTACGCCTTCCTCAATGCGTGGCTGTCCTCCAAGAACAGCACTATTTTCATGGAGTGAAGAAGAAGCAATGTCGAAATTTTCCTTCAAATGCTGGGCAAACAGGAGACGAACGAACATACTACATCCTTGTCCTCCATGCACCAGGGGAATACAATCTTTGATTCCGATGGAAGCGTATTCAGCCCCAGCAGGCTGACAGGTAAATATAGGATTGATGATTCCCTTGCGTTCTTTCTGTTTTACGACTAAAGACATTCTCTTGACTCCTATGTGGTAAAAAATTGCGTGATTTTGTTTGGCGTTGCTGAACGAAGAGATGAAGTGTCTTTTCGAGCTTAAGAAAGTAGAGCGGTATCTGTGGCAAGCTAAAGCTGCATCCAACCAAGAAGCAAACTACTCATAGCATCGATTACAGAACAAAAGTAGAATTGAATTTCGTGAAAATCTTGAAAGCTAGATGAGATGCTTCTGTAGTCAGATACCAAGCTTCTTAGGAATGCTTTTGGTGTAGCCCATCGCAGCGTTAGCTTGCTGTAGGCATTGCTCTCTACTCTGCAAGTCTCTACTCTGTAAGAAAATTTCTGCACAAACACTAACAGGATGACTTGACTCTAATTCATGCTCCAATTCAACAACGCCGTTCGTTTGTAGGACTTACGCAAAAACTCTCTCAAACTTTCTTCCCCCGTGGCCTCTGCGTCCTCTGTGGTTTGTTTTCCTTACCTTTGCGTAAGTCCTAGTTTGGTTGAATTACCGATCTAATTGCTTTAATAAAGCGAATAATGCAATTCACCATTCTTCGACTTGGTTATTACAATATCGACCAGCATTCCCTTAACAGCTTCCAGTACTGCCTTCTTTTGCGAGTTCTCCATGCTATTTAACCATGCAAACCTAATTTCCAGGTCAGCCGAAAGGATCTTCGCATCTGCATAAAAACCCCTGTCAATCAAGGTTTCCAGAACTACCTTTTCTCCAGTCAAGATTTGGGCGGTCTTATTGAGAACACCATTGATGTTTTCTTCCCGATCCCATGCACGCGAGTGAAACTGCCACAAACAACGTTCTTGAATTAATTTTGTGACTTCCGCAGCTCGTTCTTGAATGTATGATGCGATTTCCTTAGCTTGTAATTGAACCTGTGGTGCAACTTCCTTAGTTTGCGGTTGAACCTGTGGTGCAACTTCCTTAGCTACTTGTGGCGCAACTTCCTTAGCTTGCGGTTGAACCTGTGGTGCAACTTCCTTAGCTGGCTGTTTAACCTGTGAAGTGGCTTCCTTAACTTGCTGTTGAACTAAAGAAACGACTTGCTCAGATAGCTCTTTGGTTGCTTTACCGTTGCCATTACCATTGGTACTTGGCAGATTTTGCTGACCACGGATGTCATCCTTAGCCAACTTCATCAAAGGGGAGTAAATGGCATTGTACATATCGCGCGCCATATTCACCGCACCTTCAAAACCCATATAAGGGCCATTGTGGTAGCCATGACCATTCACATAAGGCAAATGCAACTTCTTCACCAAAGCACCCACCCGTGGTCCAGTCAACACCAAATCAGGCTTGACCATCTCCAGCACCTCGAAGAACTCAAGTTCATTGCCATCATCAATATAGATAGTCCCTTCTTCACCTCTGGCAATTACCTTTTCAAAATCCTCTTGGTGTCCAAACTTGGACGACATCGCCACCACTTTCATTCCCAAATCGTCTTCTAAGGCTTTAGTCCAGTGCCACAAACGTGGGCCACCAGTCCAAATACAGACCTTTTTCCCAGTCAAGCGCTCCTTATACCAAGCTAACTTCGATTCATATTTAGCCACCTCTTCAGCAATCACCGCTTCGGCTCTATCCTCAATCCCAAAGAAAGCCCCGATTTTGCGTAACCCTTCCTTAGCATAGTCAAAACCCCAAGTATCCACATCAATCCGGGGAATGCCATATTTTTCTTTAACTCATTGGCAATATATCCAGCAGAACGGGCACAGTTGGTCACATTCAACTGCGCTCTGTGCATCCCACGCAATGAGTCATAAGTCCCATTACCAGTAAAATGGGCAATAATTTGCACGCCCATTTTTTCCATATACTTTTCAAGGACAAAAGTATCTCCTTGAATGTTGTAGTCACCAATCACATTAATCGTGTATGGGCTGGTAATTTCTGGCTCATAAGTTCCTACCTTGTCCGTCATCCACCCCATGTTAAATACGTGGTGTCCTTTGGATTGACTCACCCCAGCAAAACCGGGACACTCGACGGTGAAGATATCGACATCACCGAGTTCTTTTTCGACTTCTTTAACTACAGGCTTAATATCATCGCCAATCAAAGCAGTAGAGCAGGTGGTGTACACCATCATCCGCTTGATGTCAGGAAATTCTGCAAAGGCTTCCAGCATCGCTTTTTTCAGCAGCTTTTCACCACCGAAGACAACGTGCTGTTCCTTCATGTCCGATGACCAGACATATTTGAGTTGGAAGTTGCCATTGTCGCTGGGATAGCGTTTGGTGTGCCATGTGTCATAAGCACAGCCTACAGGCCCATGTATCAACTGAATAGTGTCTTTGAGAACACCACCAATTACTAGCTTTGCACCACAATAACTGCATCCGCGTTCAGATAATGAGCCGGGAATGGTTTCGACGTGGGCGCTAGGGAGAAACTGGGTTGTATCTTCTCCTTTCTCTTTAATATATATGTGCTTCTCCCGTTCGGGGATAGTTTCGTCGCACTTAAACAACTTCATTGGCATGGCTGATTGCTCCAGTTGCAATTGATCAGAAGACAGACTCTTCTAATATGTAATTTTTGTCAGAAACTTGTTGGAGTTCCTTGATTTCAAAATCCTATCAACCTTTCTAATTAATAATAGTAAAGCTGATAACAATAACGCAAATTAATATTGCAAAATAGAAATAAAGCCAGTTTATAATAGACAGTTCTGTCTAGATTTAAAGCAGCCTTAATCCTTTTATATATAAGACTTTTAGTAAAGAAAATAGACAGACTATTCTAACTGGAAGTGAAGAGACAAATGATTTACTTTATGTCCTCAATATAGATATCTCTCCAAAGAGAAATCGACGATATTTTCTTAACTTTCAACAACAGAATAACGCAATTATCGGCTTTGAGGCTCTTTCGCTGATGACTAATTGTAACCACGAATACTCTTTGTAAATTAATTGATCAGCGCAAGTAAATTGGCCAGATGTATGATATTCTTTATTTATAGGGAATCTAAACCACTTCACGCACCAAGGATCTCCAAGCACTTGCGCTGTAGTGATGAAGCCAAATCCCATAAGTTAACCAATTGTTTGATGAACTGATGGTCTTGCTCCACAAGTTTCTGGAGGATTGTGGAAGTACTTGATCGGTAGCAGTTCTGAAGTTCGGGGGGACTTTGGTCTGCTTGCAGTTCATCAATCACTTTTGGGATAAACCTTTTATTATTTACAGATAGTTTTTTCTTAAATCCTTAGAAAGAATAGAACGAGCAATCGATAACAGCCCTAAATCATTCATGAAAAATTAGATCCCCGACTTCTTTGAGAAGTCAGGGATCTGGACACCGCAAATTTTCATAAATCACATAGAATTGCTATTGATAAAACACTCCGATCTTTACAATAAATCAAAAAATGTTTAAGAGATTTTTCTAATTTACATTTTTTTCTCTTTACACCATCACTTCGAAAAGCTAATCAAATTTCAGGTTTTAACTATTGTGAAATTGAGAAGATTTTTGTCATTGTTATTTATCAAGCATTGAAAAATTAAACATTATTAAAGGATGCGATCTAAATGACTAAACTGAAAACAATTCGTAAATCTGTTCGCGATCGCATCCTAACTACAGCATCAGGCTTGTTTTATCGAGAGGGAATTCGCAATGTCGGTATTGACAAAATCGTTGCGGAATCTGGCGTTGCTAAAATGTCGCTCTACAATCATTTCAAGTCAAAAGACGCATTGATTGAAGCGTGGTTGCGACAACAAGATGAACAATGGTGTGAATGGCTGAAAACCACCATTGAGCAACGAGCTTCTAACCCATCCCAACAACTACTGGCAATATTTGATGCCCTGCGGGAATGGTTTGAGGGCCCAGATTTCCGAGGTTGTGCATTCATTAATGCTTCAGTGGAACTAGCCAATGCTGACCATCCTGGACATCGAGTAGCATTGGAGCATCAACAATCGATTTACCAGTACATCAAGGGTCTAGCTCAAGCCGCAGAAGTTTCATCACCGGAACAGTTAGCCAGACAATTGCTTCTGTTGGTACAAGGCGCGATCGTAGTTGCGATGATGGAAGGAAGTTGGTCAACCGCTTCACAGGCGAAAAAAGTCGCGGCAACGCTAATCCAGACTGCATCAAAATCCAGCGTTACCGAAACAGTGCTGAGTGCTAGCAAATCATTGACCTGACCTTTAGCTTTGCGGGGTTAAAATATGATTGTGTATCTCTTAAAAAACTCATTGACGTTAACCCTTAACCTTACACCGGAATTAGAGCAATATCTCTTCCAGGAAGCCAAGCAGCAAGGCCTTTCTGTTGAGGCTGTGACACTGCAACTTTTGACAAGCTCCATTGTGCTAAGGCAAAAACAGGGTGAAGCGGTTAATCTGCTACAGTCCTGGATTGATGATGAGAATGTTGAGGAACAGCAAGAAACAGGTCAATACTTAATTCGTGCATTGGATGAGGATCGGCTCTCTAAACGTAAGCTGTTCCCGCTTGAGACGAAGGGTGTAACTTGGTGAGCCGAGTCATAGTGTTGGATGCAGAACCACTTGGTCTAATCACCAATCCAAAGCTGTCGCCTGAAAGTGCCGCTTGCACCCAATGGCTCCAAACTCACCTCACATTGGGGAGCCGCGTTCTCATTCCAGAAATTGCGGACTATGAGGTTCGTCGTGAGTTGTTACGAGCAAACAAGATAAAAGGCATTGCTCGGCTAGACGATTTAGGCAAGTTCATTGAATATTTGCCGATTAGAACGGTTGCAATGCGCCAAGCTGCAAAACTCTGGGCACAAGCTCGTCAGCAAGGGCAACCGACAGCAAGTGACAAAACGATTGATGGTGACATGATTTTGGTGGCGCAAGCCATGACTCTTGAAGTTCCCGACATTGTGATTGCGACAACGAATGTGGGGCATCTGTCCAGGTTTATTGCAGCCGAGTTGTGGTAAAATATTGCTTCAGGTTGATTGCCACCTAACTTCACTTCAATACTCCCGGTTCGCCCATTTTTTCGGGAGTTAGAAGAAAGGCTACTCAGGAGTAAAAGATTGACCACCAAGTTGAGTGTAAATAGTAGTTGGGAACCCAAGTAAAACAAGAATACGTTGCTGTAAGGGTGAAAGGGCAGTCAAATGAGCATAAACTTCGTTTTTAACCTCAATTAAGAACAGGGTAATCTCCTTAAATGCAGCAAGAAGTATCTCAGCAGTAGGACGTGCAGTTTCTCGTTTAGGATTACCAATATAAAGTCCAGTTAGCTTTTCCTTATTTTGCTCCAAATTCCGACGAACCTGAAACTCTAAAAGGGTCAAAACACGCTTTTCCATTTGAAAGTAGGCGAATTAATCCTGTAATATGCTCTTCACGCTGCAAATAAATTTGTACAAAGTTACCTCCAAGTTCTGACTCAAATGAGTACCAGTCGCTATCGCTATCAAGATAACCTAATAGGGCTTCTAGAGGAGCATCCGTCAAGTCAAGTTCACCTAACTCTTCTCCAAAAAAAGTTTTCAATGTTTCTAACCGCTTAGAAGCCCAGCCTTGGACGTGATTTAAACGGTGATCTGCTTGCGATAATATGTGTGCTAACCAGATTACTGCTACACTTCCCAGACTTAGACCTTGCCAATTTCCGTGTCTGGGAAAATGTTTATCGATTAGCGATTGTACGCCCATACCCTCTATTTGAGTTAGAAGTATAGGTATATCATCGACTCGTTCGTTTGTGATTATGGGTTCAGTAGCCATAAGTGCGAACATATGCCTAATCGAGTCTTTTTGGGAATATGTCCTTCGGTATACTTTTGACTATCTACTTTTCCTAAGGAGTTAAAAAATGGGCGAACCGGGAGTCATTAGTAAACTATGACAAAATTTGTGAGAGCATGACAGATGTGCAATCAGTTTTCTTACTTTCATACCGACAAACGACTCTGAATTGCAAATCTGAGCTTCAGAGAATCCTGGATGCGATCGCCTTCATACCCTTTGAGCAATGCCAGCCTTTGAGCCGCGAATTTGCCAACATTTCTGCTCGTCCTGGTATCTATGCAATCAGACACAAAACTGATAGGTTGCTTTATAGAACCCATTTGACACCTAAGAAGGTGCTGCAAGCCTTTTAATCATTAGTCTGATGAAGCAGAGATTGAGTTTGGCAGTGGCACCAACCTTTCTTCCGTTCAAATTTCAAAATGAGAATTGCTACTATCACTTCTCACGGGGTGCTTATTCACAGTCGCTTGATAAGCGTAAAGCTTTCTCTCTCACCTTCTCATGATGGTTGCCATAATCTTAAAAAAGCCGAATACTCCATTTAAAACACCTGCTGTTTTTACTCCACCCATCATCGCTCCCATAATGCCGAGTGAAAGTGTATCGGCTCCACTCAGGTATAGATTTTTAATTGGTGTTCTAGCCCCGATCCAGGATTGATCCAGACGTTCAGGAATACAGGGAATGCCGAAGATAGCACCGCGATCGCTAGCATCAAAGTGTTCCACCGTCAGTGGAGTCGAGAGTTCGGCATACTCAATCAAATCCTGAAAGCCAGGGTAGTGGCACTCCACTAACTGAATCAGGGATTGGGTAATTTGGGCTTTCAGCTCAGTGTAGTCCGCGCCTCGCCGTCGCCAGGATTGTTCCCGCCACTGCGAAAAGAAATCATAGTCAACGTGGGCAATAATTTCTGCCGTATGCCCCTCAGATGATGGATCTTTGAGCGATGGAAATGAGAGATAGCAGAATTTAGCGACAGGGATGGGTGGATCTTGGGCAATTGCGTCGTGGTTATAGGTCGTGTAAATCCAATGGTTCTCACCCTGAAACCCCAGTTGCTGTGGACTCTCTTTTAACCCTAAATATACCGTTACCATACTGCTACTTTTTGGAAACGCTTGAATTTTCTGGCGCTCTGCTAGTGGGTAGTTGGGTGGAATCAGCTTCACATAAGTATTGAAGGCTCCGGCATCAGACACCACAATAGGTGCAAAGTACGTTTCTAGGTCTGCCTTGGTATGTGCTGTATCTTGGGCTTTCACTCCCACTGCTACCCCTGATTCCAACAAGATTTCTGTGACTCGGCGTTGGGTGATGACGACACCACCCTCCTGTTCAATCACGGGAATAATGGCTTGCGCGATCGCTTTTGCCCCACCCACAGGATACCAGCCGCCCTTAAAATAATGGGTAACAATCGCACCATGAATGCCAAAGCAACTTTGGGATGGCGGTAAGCCATAATCTGCCCACTGGGAAGCCAGTAATGCTTTGAGTTGGGCATCTTGAAAATGTCTGTTCAAATAATGCTGGGTCGTTTGTCTAGCAATAGCCCCAAAATGACGAACAAACCGCCTGAGTAGAGGATGCAGCAATACCGGAAATAGCTCCAACATTGAATGCGCCCCAAACCAAAATGCCGCTTTCTGGACATCCTTAAAGTACCGCCGAATAGCTGTCTGCTCGCGAGGAAAGCGCTGGATTAGATCAGACTCAAAGCGATTGGGGTCAGAATAAACCTCAAAGGTGAAGTCCGGGTAGACAAATTTTTCAAACAGATCGGGCATCTTGTGCCAATTCAAATTGCCATTGGTGAGATAGTCAAACACAGCTTTGCCAGTGCCTCCATCTCCCATATTTCCAACATAGTGCAGCCCCACATCCCAACTAAATTTTCTCTTGCGCTCAAAGGTATGGGTGAATCCCCCAGGGGTGAAATGCTGTTCTAACACTAAAACGCTTTTGTGGTAAAGCTTAGATAGGAGCGCGGCAACCGTCAACCCACCAATTCCAGAGCCAATCACAATTGCATCAAACCTCTGCTGTCGAGTTGTTGTTACCATAGTTCCTCTCACAAAGAATGTAGATGTTGTCGCTTTGACACTAGCCACGCATAAATCCGGATATAAGAATAGATTTGAAAGCTTGAATCCTAGCAAAATCGTTAATCGATGATGCACTCAGAGAATTCGTTAATCCGTATTATACTGTGATCGCTGGGCGTGCCAACCATCGTTGTGAGTACTGCCAAGCTCCTAAAGTCGTTTTTCATTTTCCGTTTGAGGTGGAGGATATTATTCCAAATCAGCGATCGCAGTCGGCGAAATTTCAACTTTGTATGTCATATTTTGTTCGCAGCTGCTCGAATGCTTCGTCTAGGGGGATACTTAAACCAAGCCCAAATTCCTCAAGACTTTTGCGAATTCCTGCGCTTGTCTCTAACAGTTCTAGCCTGTCTAGCAATTCCTGATAGCTTTGGGCATCTTGAACAACTACAGACGCTTTCCCGTTAACAGTAAGGATAATAGGTTCTTTTGTTCCCCTAAGCTTTTCCAAAAAGGCTTTAGTACCCCGTTGAAATTCTGACAGTGGGTAAATGTTACGAAGGCTGAGAGTCATATTTTCATAAAATTAACAGATAATTTCATGTTAATTATTTGCGGCTATGTTATCAATCGCAACTAACCATTACAGCGATCGCTGAAATAACAAATGGGGAGCATCTCACTTTTTAAAGTGGCTCAAACTGACAATAATCCATTGAGGTAAGCACAGCGATGGGCTAGGACTTGAGGCACATTTTCTCGTTTCCATTGTGCCCCGGAAATTTTTGTTCGACGGTCAACCTGTTTAACGGCAGATTCAACTGAACCTGAACCAATTGAACAAATTTCTTCAGCTTGATAATATTCGTAGTTGATAATGCGATTGCGATGCTTATCAAGATAACGGCAAAAGTTTTGTACTTGTTTGCCTTTACAATCTGTAAATAAGGCAATAGTAGCCTCAACTTGGCCTTTCCATAGTAGATTTTGTGCTTGTTTCAAGCGTTTTTGTGAACCCCCAACTTTGTGGAGGTTTTCTATTAAATGGAACCAATCAAGTATTTCTCGACGTTGTGCATCAGGTGCTAATTGGTCAATTATATTCCAAATGCCGTCATGTCCATCACCAATACAAGTGAGTGGGCTAGCCAGTGGTTGGTCATTAACCCAATCAATCACAATCTGATTATTCTGAAATGAAGTTCCCAAGATTCCGAGATGATGTAAGCTAATTGCTTTATAGCCAAGCCATGCACATATTTGACCTTTAGGAGTTCGGACACGGATGTTTCCACCATCGACGCTTAATTCTTCAATTGTCTGTTCTGGTGTTGGCAACTCAAAATTCTGGCGATGCACTAATCTCTGTTGACTGCTGTGAGAAACCTCTATGCCCGTAAAATACTTGATGTCTGATGCCGCATCTTCATAGCTGACATTCGCACTTACCCTCAAACAACAAGTTTCTAGATATGGACTCAGTTGAGTACTTGGTGCGACTTCTAATTCAATGGCTTGTTTGCTCGTTATTGCTAACTCTCCAAGAATGCTTTTGAGCCGTCGTTGGTATCCTGCGGTTGTCCCTGTAATCGTTTCGATAAAAAAACCCCTACTTCTGGCATAACATGCTTCTGCATTTGACTCCGCACTGCTTCTTCAATTGCTGCAAGATTTGTGAGCTTTTCTTTTGACGTATCTTCATACAATATTTTAGCAATCGCCTGAATATGTTTTTGAAGAGCTTGCTTTTGTTCTGGGGTCATCGGTAAGTAAATACACTCGTCTTACCTATCCTGACTGATTTTCGTCTTCTTTGCAAAAAACTGGGATGCTCCCTAACAAATGGAGTCGCTGAAATAACAAATGCGACCGATGATATAGCACAATACGGTTTAGGTAAGCCCTTTTTTCTCCCCCTGCTTATCTCAATCGATAAATTTCCTTAACTGAACCGTATTGGGTTATCGGAGGGTCATTAACGCCATTTTTTCTAAACAAAATGTGCATCTTTAGGATTGAATGCTAGTTTAATTAGCTCATGGGGATATACATTGCCAAATATATGATTCCGAGGCACCCTGGCGATTAAAGTTTGTTCTCCCACCTTAACCCAAATACTACAAATACCAATACCATTTAAAACCCGTTCTACTAGCCCTTCAATAATTACCGAACACAGTTTGTGTCGCATTGAAGAACTTGCATCGTAAAGATTGAAAGTATCGCCAGATAAACAACATGTAGTAATTGGCTTGGTGATTTCCCCAGGATATAAAAACTCTATCCCGTTTGCAAGTTTGATAAAATTTCCACGGCTACTCCGTTCTACATGGCACGGAATAATATTATCTATCCCTACCAGTCTGGCAAGCTGCTCGTTAGCTGGTCGGCGGATGATAGTTTCCAAGTTATCATCCTGGACAATACAACCGTCAAATAAAGCGATCGCGCGATCGGCAAAATGCAGTATATCTGTAAAATTATGACTGACTAATATAACTGCCGATCCCCTCGCTTGCGCCCATTGTCTAATTTTCTCAATCATCTGGGGACGTATTCCCACATCTAAAGAGGCAGAAGGCTCATCCAAAAGCAGCAATTCGGAATCAGCAACTAAACCACAGGCAATACAAACTCGTTTCGCTTCACCACCAGACAGAGAACGAGCTGACTGATTTGCTAAGTATTCACAGCCAAAAGTTGCAAGTGCGGTATGTACCCTTTGCTTAATCTTGTGTGTTGGTGTGCCGCGAAACTTTAATACCTTGGCAACATTATTAAAAACAGTGTCATCCAGTAGTAAGGTTTCCTGAAAGACCAAAGCCGAACGACGACGCAACAATGTTTTATTGGTATTATGGACATCCTGGCCAAATAATTGCATCTCACCACGGTAAGGTTGCAAGAGATTGATTGTTCTTAACAAAGTGCTTTTACCAGTGCCATTGGGGCCAATCACAGCAACTAGTTCCCCTGGACGGACTGTAAAATTGTTAATTGACAGGATATTCTTACGTGTTTTGCTATCGACGCTCACCTGTCGCATATTCAGGACATATTCGTTAGTACTCATAGAATTTTCTTGTCATGCTGTAGGATAGTCAGCAACACGATTACGGTGTATGTGATGATGAGGAGGATGTATGCGATCGCCATAGCCACATCGTAATTTCCTTTCCCTACTTCCAAAACGATCGCTGTAGTCAGGACTCTTGTCTGCCCCTTAATATTGCCGCCCACCATCATGGATGCACCAACTTCCGAGATGACGCGACCAAAACCAGCCATGATTGCAGCCATTAACCCTAACCGTGCTTCCTTGATTAGCAACCAGTTGACTTGCCACTGTGTCGCCCCCATTGATAACAGTCGCCAGCGTAGTTTCGGATTAATACTGATAATTGCCGCAAAACTGAAGCCAGCAACAATTGGAAAAGCAATGATGGTTTGGGCGACGATCATAGCTATAGGTGTATAAATTAAATCCAGATTTCCCAATGGGCCAGATCGCCACAAAAACATACTGATGAATAAACCGACTACGACGGGTGGTAATCCCATACCGAAGTTAATCAAACTAGTCAGAGTTTGCTTGCCGATGAAATCCACTAATGCTAGCCACAGTCCTAATGGTAGTCCCAGTAAAACGCTAATGGCTGTAGCTGTTCCAGATACAAACAATGTCATCGTCATGACTTGGAAAACGTCACTATCGCCACTGCTTAATAGCTCAAAAGCTTTGAAAGCTCCTTCGATGATTGTATTCACAAATACAAATCTCTTAAAAAATTGGGAAAGAATACTCAAATATGCAGTAAAGCAACTCTTAACGAGCTGATACTCAAGTTTCTTTAAAAGCCATAATCTTTTTCCGTTTTACCGGCATCAACATAAAATAGCGGTTGTTTGAACTCTTTTTTCCCGTGGGCTGCAATTATTGTCTGTCCTTCAGGAGATAAGACAAAATTAATAAACGCTTTAGCTCCTGCACTATTGACTCTGGGGTACTTCTTAGAATTTACCTCCATCACATGGTAAAGATTTAACAGTTTCTTATCTCCTTGCACCAGTACAGGCAAAGACAGATTTTTCTGCTGAAATATATAGGTTGCTCGATCTGCTAAGGTATATCCCAGTTTTTGATTAGCAATTTGCAAAGTTTCCCCCATCCCTGAACCTGTTTGCTGATACCAAGCGCCAGATGGTGTGATGTTTGCCTGTTTCCATAAATCTTTTTCTAGTTTGTTAGTACCTGAGTCATCACCCCGCGATACAAACAATGCTTGATTTTTGGCAATCAGACTGAATGCTTCCACAGCATTCTTTTTCCCTCTAATCTTTGCTTTGTCTGCATCTGGCCCGACAATCACAAAGTCATTGTGCATTACCAAGTGGCGATTAATCACCGCACCACCCTCCAAAACTTTGCGTTCGGCTTTCGGTGAATTGACGAATAGCGCGTCAACTTCACCTTTTTCAGCCAGAGCCAAAGCCTGTCCGGTGCCGACTGCAACCTTTTTCAGCCTATATCCTGTTTTCTTTTCAATCGCCGGAACTAAATCATCTAGCAGCCCACTATCCTCAATACTGGTTGTCATCGCCACAATGACATTTCTACTTCCTGAAGACTGTCCAAAAGTTGGCTCTTGGTTGAATATACTACCAAAGCTGATGCAAAGAATCGCCACGAGAATTACCAAATACCCATGACGCAAAGCTCGATGATTGATCATTGCACTCTCCTAGCAATCTGTACGCCAATATTCTTTACTATGGCAAGCAAAGCTTACATTGAGGAGTATAGGCAAGATTGATTAGGAAAGCAACTATATTTATGTTGTTTTCCAGACAATTTTGATGATGAGAAGATTCCTGACAAGATGCTGACATCTTAGTTTTTACCCAGCATGGCATTTCTTTAGAAGAACTTGACAGAAGTCCTGGTATAGCTTTAGATTGCTTTGTTTCAGTCATTGTGATGTAGTTTAGAGATATTTGATCGCGTAATACCTCACCTCAAACTCTCTGCGTTCCTCTGCCTCTCTGCGTGAGGTTAATTCTTTCATTCAGCTAATGCTCGGCTACCAATGGTTCAGATTTACCGTAGCCGTAGGGTTCACTTACAACAACTGGAATTTCCTCAAAGTTCTCGACAGGAGGTGGTGAAGCAACTAACCACTCCAGTCCAATTGCTCGCCAAGGATTCTTCGATGCTTGTTCGCCATGTATCCAAGAACCAATCATATTCAGAATGAAGGGTAAAGTGGATACACCTAGCAGAAATCCTCCGATACTTGCCAAACTCGGTGCTATTGTCGAAGAAGTCGATCCTGGTTTTGCCAATCCTCGGAGTATCTTCCAAACCTTCTGGAAAGCTGGTGCAGCTAAGCTACTGCGTGGTTTTAGTCCAGAACAACAAGCTGTGATTAAAGAAGGCTTGCAGGCTAATGCCAAAGAAGGCGATGCCTTCGGCGGGCTACGCCAACGCATTACACTAACAGAATACCTCAGTACCCAAGATGCTCGTGAAGTTTTAGGAAGACATCTGCAACGCTTTCACCTCAACTATGATTTGCTGATTACTCCCACTTTACCTGTAGTTGCTTTTCCCGTCGGACAAAACAGACCCCTGTCATATATTGACCATCTGGAACGAGATTGGTCACCTTTTGCTTACCCTTTTAATCTCACACAACAACCTGCTGCATCTATACCTTGCGGCTTTACCAAAAACGGCTTGCCTGTAGGTATACAAACTGTTGCTGCCAAGTACAGAGATTTACTAGTATTGCAAGCAGCTAAAGCTTATGAAACTGTTTCTCCTTTCATTATGCCTTTGGAAGTGAACACAAATCTTTCCCAGTAATTTCAGATGTACTATAAAGAAAAAACGATGACTGAACTTATCACAGGAGGGTGTCTTTGCGGCTATGTGCGATATGAGTATAAGGGAGAACTAGAAGCCGCGAACTATTGCCATTGTCGAGATTGTAGAAAGACCACGGGTAGTGCTTTCAATATTGGAATTCGCCTACAATCAGCCGCGCTGCATATCGTAACAGGTGAAGTTAAAAGTTATACGAAAAATGGAGACAGTGGTAACAGCATCAGTCGTGAATTCTGCCCAGAATGCGGTTCACCCCTGTTTACGAGAGCGCCAGCAAAGCCCCAATTTGTCTGGCTGAAAGCAGGAAGTCTGGACAATCCCCAGTTGGTTAAGCCGATGCATCAAATATGGACTGATTCCGCAGTCCCTTGGGCTTATATTGATCCTAAACTACCTGGTTTTTCCCGAAATCGCCATAGTGTATGACTGTGTTAGTCTGATGCAGAGAAACTGAATCGTAATTGGTAATTCATCCCTGTAATAAATATTTTTGAAGAAAAGCATTCACTTTATCGGCACATAACCCGACATGAACTGTTTTTCCTGCTTGTTTAAGAATATCTAATCCTTTACCCTTATTGCGAGGCTCTGGATCAACTATCGAGACATATATTTCTTGAATGCGGGGGTCTTTAGCGATCGCCAAAGCACAAGAGGGTGTACGTCCTTGAAAAGAACAAGGTTCAAGAGTAACGTAGATTTGCAAAAACTGTAAATCTTGACCTTGAATGTGGGTTAGTGCATCAGCCTCTGCATGATGTTTTCCAGGTGAATGCGTATATCCTACCGCTACTATCTGACCAGAATGGACTATTACACAACCTACTGGTGGGTTAGGTAAGCATTCTGGTAAAGCTTTTCTGCTTTGAGCTAAAGCAGCCAGCATAAATTTATCGTCCATATTCTTGAATTTTTAAACCTGATAAAAAGCTAGTGAGTCAATATTTTTTTAATACCTCGTTGTGGGGAATGCCTTCTGGTGTGTCCACTACGCGGATGGTTGACTTAGTTTACACCTGTGGGGTTAATGCTGAGCACTGAGTGAAAAATACTAGTGCTTTCTCCCTAGCCCAAGAGTCTCTTTTTCATACGTTATTGGTGTACGCAGTTTGTGACAGCTACTTTATTTAGGATGCGATTACTCAAGCATCTTATACCAACGTTTCATGGCTCCTAGATAATTTGCTATATCTAATATTTGATAAACAAAGTTGTGTTTCTCAATACATATTTTTTTGTATGTATTGTGTAAACTCTATCTTTAATGTCTAATAATAGGTGAATGCCTAAATGACAAACACAATTATCTCAAAGCTTTGCAGAAAAACAATTTTATAACTCTGCAATCCACCTGTTTTTTGGGCGTATGTCAGCGGTTAAAAGCTTAATGCTTTCGTCTTCTGAATACTTCATTTATCGGCTATTCATCGGGGTTTGACCAAAATGTATCAGGCTCCTAATGATGAATATATGAGTTTCAATTAGTTAGTAATTAACTAAACTTAATAGTAGCCGCAGTTAATATAACTGACATTTCTTGAAAATGGATTAGCGACACACACCATTTATTCGCTAATCTCTACAAGTTCTACATTCCATAAATTCAAGATAGTTCAAATTGAATCTCCACTAATACTACTGGCATATCAAGCCAGATGAACGAGAAACATCCTCTTCATCCTCCTTACTCCTATTTCTCAACGCTATCAATATGACAACAACAACAAACCCTGATTTCAAGGCTCTTGAGGCACTACGCCTAATCGGTTCTCATCCGGAAAACTGGGTGAGCGATCGCCCAGGCATCGACCACAATGTCACAATAGTAGGTGGTAGTGGTAGCGGTAGTGTCTTTGCATTTGCGCTACGGCGTGCAGGTATCGGCCGCGTGACAGTAATCGATGCAGCCGAGAACGAAAGTTTAGCAGGCGTGTGGCTGACACGAGCGCGGATGAAAAAGCTCCGCACGCCAAAGAACCTGCCGGGCCCCGAATTAGGCATCCCAGAACTGTCTTTTCAAGCATGGTACGAAGCACGGCACGGCGCTGAGGCATACGCAGCTATAGACCGGATTCCACGAGTGACTTGGGCTGAGTACCTTAGCTGGTATCGGCAGATCCTCGGCATTTCAGTTCGTTACCAAACAAAGTTAGTACAGATAGAGCCAGCCGCAGGTTTCTTTCGCCTGCACCTTGAGGTAAACGGTGTCCCGCAGGTGGAAACCACACGTAAGATTATCTTTGCTAACGGTGTCGCGGGTACTGGTGGCCCAAACATCCCTCCAGTATTGGCTGACTTACCACGCACCCTGTACGCACATACCGCCGATGCCATCGATTTTGAAGTGCTGCGCGGTAAGACTGTTGCAGTGCTGGGTGCGGCGGCTTCAGCTTTCGACGCAGCAGGGGTAGCCCTGGAATCGGGAGCAAAGGCAGTACATTTGTTCGCACGGCGTTCGGCGATCGCATCTCTACCAGTGTTACGGGTGCGGGGGTATCCTGGCGCTTACTACAACTATCCACAACTGCCTGATACAGCTCGCTGGTTCCAAGCGTGGCGCTTTCGCCAAGTAGGTTCCACACCGCCACCGGATGCGGTTGAGCGAGCCATCGCCTTCCCCAATTTTCACTTACATTTATCTGCACCTTGGAAATCGGCACAGGAAAAAGGCGGACGTATCGTTGCCCGGGTGAACGATGATGTTTTTGAGTTTGATTTTGCGATCACTGGTACTGGTTATTTCGTTGACCCAACAAAGCGCCCCGAACTAGCCGACTTTGCCCAACACATTGCCCTGTGGCGCGATCGCTACGAACCACCAGCCAATCAGCGCGACGATGATTTAGGAACGCACCCCTACCTGGGTAGTGCCCACGAATATCTAGAAAAAGTACCTGGCACTGCGCCCTACCTCAAAGACATCCACATCTTCAATCCAGCTGGTTTCGTCAGCTTCGGGCTACCCATTGGTGATGTACCCAGCATTCGCCGCGATGTGCCTGTAATAGTATCTCGCATCAGTCACGACTTGTTCTTCACTGACTGGGAGCAGCACGAGGCACGCATCACCAGCGACAACATTCCACCGGACTTTGAGGACTCACTATACGCCGCCGCAGTGTGGAAGCAGCCAGTCAAGGCTTCAGTCAGCTAAGTCTGCGTAGGATTAAGAAGCAGAGGAGCAGGCTTGCCGTGAGCGTAGCCGAACGGAGTGTGGGCAATACTTGTCGGGTTTTGGGGAAAAGGGAAAGAAAAAACCTTTAACCTTTTCCCCAAACCCAATTCCGAGTTAAGAATACAAAACCCAAGTAGTATTGGGAGTTTTCTGCCCCATCTCCTCATCTTCTCCATACCCTATACAAAACCTTAGAAGAATCCTCTTGTCGGCAGAGGTGTGCCGTTAATTTCGTAGTCTCCGATTGCACGGGCTTTGAAGTGACTGGGGTTATGTGATGCCAAAGTCCGGGCGTTTCGCCAATGACGATCGTAGTTGTAGCTTTGCTTGGTCGTTGAAGCTCCACCAACTTCAAATAGTAGGGTAGCAGAACGTAGTGCCAAGTCATCGACAATCAATTTGGCTTTGGCTGCACTTAAAGAAGCTGCTAGCGCCGCTGCTGTTTCCGACTCTTCACCCTGGACTTGGGTAGCAGAGAGGCGATCGAGAGCATCAGCGGCGGCCAGCACGATCGCTTCGGCGGCAAAGGCATTGGCGGCAATCTGACCGACGGTCTGCTGCAATAGCGGGTCATCTGCTGCTTGCTCGCTTACGGCATGGTAGAAGGTTCTAGGCCTTTTACGGACGAGGTTTGTTGCATCGCGCAAGACGCTGCGAATAATCCCAGCGTTAATTGCAGTCAGAAACAATTGCGGCACAATGTTGTAGGGTAGGTTATCTTTATCTGTGTCTGTATCAAGAATTACTTCATCTGCCTCGATCCGAACATTAGCGAACGTTGTCGTTCCCGTACCCGTCAACCGTTGCCCAAAGCCGTCCCAGTCGTCTATCAGATCAATTCCCTCACGCTTAGTAGGAATGAGTATGAATGCTGTAGCGTCATCGGGTGTTAACACGCGTACAAATATCAAGTCTGCATAAATACTACCAGTGCTGTAATACTTTTTACCATTGAGACGATAGCCGCCGTTATCGGGTGTTAATTTTGTATTTACCACCGCACCGCCACCAGATCGCTTCACTTCCAGTTCGGTGGTAGCGAGTCCGATAATCGCTCCATCAACGACCGCCTTGAGCCAACGGCGGTTTCTCTCACTGCGGGGAGCGCGCAAAATTCGCTCGGTCACGGAGAAATGATTCCGCACAATGTGAGCGACGTTCGGATCGGCATCTCCCAAACGAATCACCACCTCAAATAGTTCGCGCGCTGAACTACCATCACCACCTTCGGCAACAGGGATGCGTAATGCACCTAAGCGCGATCGCCTAATTAGGTCGATGACATCAAAAGGCAGGATGCGATCGCGATCGCGCTCAGTTGCCCCCAGAGCGATAAAATCCAACAGGGTTTGCAGTTCGGGAGAGTTGGCTGTGACAGGAGCAGAGAACTCAAAGGTGGAATCTAAAGCTTTTTCTTCAATGTGGGTCATCGTTTTTCTCTCTGAATATTTTTGGAATAGCTACATCTAGCTAACAGATGCGGTTGTGGTCTGAAAGAAGCGGTTAGTAGGGCGAGCAAGTCCCAGATTTTCGCGCAGCGTCTTGCCTTCGTACTCCTGGCGGAAAATCCCACGTCGTTGCAGTTCTGGCACAACCTTGTCTACGAAATCATTCAGCCCTTCAGGAAGAAAAGGGAACATAACATTGAAGCCATCAGACCCTTCCTCGGTCAGCCATTGCTCCATTTCATCGGCGATCGTTTGGGGTGTACCGACGAAAGCCAGCCCACCATAACTACCGATACGTTGCGCCAGCTGACGAATCGTCAGGTTCTCACGTTGCGCCAGCCCTATTACTCGTTCATGCGAGGTCTTTCCGGCGTTAGTCGGCGGAATTTTCGGCAAGGGGCCATCTGGATCAAAGCCGGAAACATCGTAGCCAAGTGCGCTGTTCAGGCTGGCAATGCCGCTGTCATAGTGTACTAAGCTATCCAAATGGACACGCTTGGCGCGTGCCTCGGCGACGGTTCCCCCGACAATTACCAAAGCACCTGGAAGAATTTTGATGCTTTCTGGATCGCGTCCGATCGCCCGTACCCGCCCTTTAATGTCAGCAAAGAAAGCTTTACCTACCTCCAGACTACTGGCTGATGCAAACACGATCTCGGCAGTTTCAGCTGCTAATTGCCGACCCGCTTCGGAGGCACCCGCCTGGACAATTACTGGCCAACCCTGGACAGGTCTGGCAATGTTCAATGGCCCTCGTACCGAGAGATGTTTTCCCTTATGATTGAGAACGTGCATTTTTGCGGGATCGAAATAAATCCCTGATTCCACATCTCGGATGAACGCATCGTCAGCAAAGGAATCCCAAAGACCCGTGACGACATCATAGAATTCTCTAGCTCGTACATAGCGTTCATCATGCTCTACTTCTTCTGACAAACCGAAGTTGAGCGCTGCATCGGGATTTGATGTGGTGACGATGTTCCAGCCGGCGCGACCGCCACTGATATGGTCGAGAGACGCGAAGCGGCGAGCAATGTGGTAAGGCTGGTCATAAGTTGTGGAAGCGGTAGCTACCAATCCGATGCGTTCGGTAACGCTGGCAAGGGCAGAAAGCAAAGTGAAAGGCTCAAAGGAAGTGACAGTATGGCTGCGCTTGAGAGCGTTCAGCGGCATATTCAGCACCGCTAAGTGATCGGCCATGAAGAATGCGTCAAACTTGCCCTGCTCTAGTTTTTGAATAAATTGTTTCAGCGCCGGGAAGTTGAAATTAGCATCAGGGAAAGCCGCAGGATAGCGCCAAGCGCCAGTATGTATGCTGACCGGGCGCATGAATGCACCCAGTTTTAATTGCTTTGATCTGCTCATCTTAAATGGGTTATTAGTGAATACAAGTCTTTAAGTATGGCAAAGACAGCCGATGTAACGGGCGATCGCTTCTGCGACTCAAGAGTCGCTAGTCACGAGCGCGGTCGCAAAGCCGTCGTAACCTTTACTACCCACGGTTTGGATCTCTGTAGCACTCACACGCGGTTCTGCTCTACATACTTCAGCCTCGATCTTTAGTCTTTCAATAAGGCTGAGGTATGTCCCCACTGTCCAGTAAAGACAAATTCTTTCAACGGCTTGCGGACACGGGGAGCCAGTTCGCGATCGCGTAGTCCATCAGGGAGGCTTTGGGGATCGCCAGGATAACCAACTGTCACCACAGTTGTAGGCTCATAGTCTTCTGGAATTTGGTATATTTCTCTAGCGGTATCTACATTAAATCCCGCAATTTGATGGGCAAATAAACCAAGAGAAGTCGCCTGAAGGATCAGGTTTTCTAAAGCCAGTCCGACATCATGAAATGCATGTCTGTTTGTTTTTCCGTCGTCAGTAAGGATTTTAGCGACTGCAAGTATCAGTACTGGAGCATTTTTCGCCCATCCTTGATTAAACTCCACCAAGGTACTAAGTAGACGATTGTATTCCGTTGAGTCATCTTTGGTGGCAACAATAAAGCTCCAAGGCTGATGATTGTAGGAAGAAGGTGCCCAACGAGCTGCTTCTAGCAATGAGAGTAGTTTATCCTGCTCAACTGAGCGATCGGCAAAAGCTCTAGGACTCCAACGACTCTGGATAAAGTCATGAACAGGGTATTGCGTTTGGGCAAGTTTCTGCGTCATTTTAATGAATCTCCTTATCGATACTCAGTAAATTGCCAATTGAAGATAACTAGGATTAAGAAACGGAAACTTTTAGCCTTTTTTTAAAAAACTTAGCAAAGCTAACAATCTAGGCTTTCATTGATTTTTAGATGTAAATAGTGAGCCAGCATGAGCAATCCAGCATTGGAGGAGAGAAACAACTTTGTTGATTAATTTTATAATACGGTAAATTTATCGATTTATAGTATTATACTTTCAGTGGCGATCGCTTCCTTTGATATATTGCTTGCATTTATCCATGCCCATTGACTATTTAGCGTGAAGGATTAACCCGTGGTCAAACTAATTTTACCCATAGAACTTACTACCGAGATTGAGCCACACCTACCATCGGATACAAAATTTGTGCGGGTAGATAGTGATGGTAATTTTGATAGCGATCCCAGTGATGCTGAAGTTTATCTCAATGGGTTTAAATTGAAGCCAACCACTCTACATAAGGTGCTGGCAGCTGCTCCTGGAATACGTTGGCAACAGACTCCTAGTGCTGGTGTAAATCACATTTTGACACCGATTTTTCTCGAACACGATATTATTCTGACTAATGGCGCGGGGGTTCATGCGATTCCGATTTCGGAATTTGTCTTAAGTTTGATCCTCTATCACGCCAAGCAGTTACGGCAGTTGCAAGCAGATCATGATCAACGCAAATGGGAAAAAAGCTGGTTAGTACTACCAGAGTTAGCAAATTCAAATGTATTAATTCTTGGGACTGGGAATATAGGTCAAGCAATCGCAGCTCGTATCAAACCATTTGGGGCGAGAGTTTGGGGTGGTCGTCGTCGTCCTGAACCTCTACCAAATTTTGATAAAATCGTCGGCACAAATGAATGGCACGCATTGTTGCCAGAAGTTGACTATATAATTGTGGCGACACCTCTAACACCAGAAACCAAAGCTTTAATTGATGAAACAGTACTGCGATCGCTACCCAGTCATGCTTATTTAATTAATGTCGGTCGCGGTGCGGTTGTGGATGAATCAGCATTAACTAAGGCTCTGACTGAAGGCTGGATTGCAGGTGCAGGATTAGACACAGTTTCTATTGAACCACTACCGCCAGAAAGTCCTCTATGGTCGTTGCCTAACTTGTTTATTACACCCCATACTTCCGCAATTTCCCCAGCATTAAAAGGACGCATTACAGACTTGTTCCTTGATAACTTAGAGCGTTACCGAGGCAATAAGCCTTTACAGAATGTAGTCAATAAGGAAGCAGGATACTAAATATAGCGATCCTAAATCATTTGTGAAAATTACATATCTCTTTCTTCCCTTTGCGTATTTTGCGTACTTTGCGGTTCGTTTCCTTCTCTATATTTTTCACAAATCAAATAGGGCTGCTATAAATTTATAAAGCGATAATATGAATACAAAAACTTTTCAAGTCTCGGCAGCACAGAGTGTAATTACCACTGATGTCTTAGTTCTGGGTGGCGGGCCGGCTGGTACTTGGGCAGCACTTTCAGCAGCAAAGCAAGGTGCCCGTGTCGTCCTAGCGGATAAGGGGTATTGCGGTACATCAGGGGCAACAGCTCCATCCAATACTGGGACATGGTATCTTCCCAAAGGCGCAGAACGTGATGCAGAAATTGAGCGTCGGCTGTCTCGCTCATCAGGACTTGCCGATCGCCGTTGGTTGCAGCGTGTGATTGAGCAGGCACAAATAGGTTTAGATGATTTAGGGAATAACGGCTATCCTTTTCCTTTTGATGAGCAGGGCAATCCCTACCGTGCTAACTTGCGCGGGCCAGATTATATGCGCTTCATGCGACATAGAGCGATCGCAGCTGGTGTACGTATTCTTGACCATCATCCCGCACTCGAACTACTTTCGTCTGATGGTGCGATCGCAGGTGCGGCAGGTATTCATCCGCGCACTGGGAATCGCTGGGAAGTCAGAGCAGGTGCCGTTGTGCTGGCGACTGGCGGATGCGCTTTTCTGTCTCGTGCACTAGGTTGCGATGGTAATACTGGTGATGGTTATCTCATGGCAGCAGAGGCAGGAGTCAGGCTATCTGGAATGGAATTTTCCTCACAATATGGCTTGTCACCTGCTCATACTTCTGTTACCAAGGGATTGACCTTTACCTTCGCCAGTTTTTATCTGGAGGATGGCTCTCCCTTACCGGAAACTGGGGAAGACCGAGCTGTACGTATTGCCCGCCAGTTGATTGCAGGTGAAAAAGTGTATGCCCTGATGAATCGCGGCAACCCTATTGAACATGAATGGTTGCGCCAGGGTCAACCTAACTGCTTTCTACCATTTGAGAGGATTGGTTTAGATCCATTCCAGCAACCCTTCCCAGTGACGCTACGCTCCGAAGGAACTGTTCGCGGCGTAGGTGGGCTGGAAATTATCAACAATGATTGCGCTACAAAAGTGCCGGGACTTTATGCCGCCGGTGATGCAGCCTCTCGGGAAAATCTTACAGGGGCAGTTTCAGGAGGGGGAAGCCCTAATGCATCCTGGGCGATCGCTAGTGGGACTTGGAGTGGTCGCGCAGCAGCACTTTTTGCTGCCTCTTTAGGCGACAAAGCCGGGACACGCTTGGTTCGTGGTTTAGGTCAAGCAGGTTTGCGTCCCCGTAAACACCCAATAGAAGATGAGCTAATATCGGAAGCGATTAGTGCTGTTCAGGCTGAAACCTTGCCGCTTGATGTTAATTTCTTTCGTTCTGGAGCGAGGATAGCGCTGTCACGTCAACGTTTGGATGCAGTATGGGCAGATATTCGCGATTATCTAGTCGGTGAAGGTCGCAATGCTCTACGCGCACGGGAAGCTGCGGCGATGGCAGCCACAGCTCGCTGGATCTGGGCGAGTGCGGATGCACGTAAAGAAAGTAGAGGAATGCACCGACGCACGGATTTTACAAAAACTGATGTGCAACAAACAAGAAGAATATTTAGCAGTGGTATCGATGATGTTGTGGTTGTCGCCGCAGAAAATCAGTTGCAAGAGGTAGCGTAATGATTGAAATTGTTGATAGCGATCGCTGTATCGGCTGTGATATCTGCGTAAAAGTTTGTCCGCGCGATGTCTTTGATTCTGGAGACGATGGAATAGCCGTAATTGCTCGTAAATCAGATTGTCAGACTTGTTTTTTGTGCGAGTTGTATTGCCCTGTTGATGCGCTTTATGTGTCGCCTTATGCCGAACTGGATGATGAGGTTGATACAGAACAGTTAATTACCCAAAACTTGATGGGTAGTTACACCCGTAATATGGGTTGGCATCATGGCAAAATGGGAGGGACTGACAAAGATCCAACTCAACAACTTAGAATTTTGAACAGGGCAAGACAGGATAATGCAAGATTGAATGAAACATAAGCAGTAGTAGGGTTTAAACTAGTAGTCCGTCAAAGGAACAATGCTTGGGTAAAGGGTAAGGGGTAAAGGGGAAAGGTTTAAATCCCTTACCCTTTAACCTTTACCCTTTCCCCAGCCCTCACCCAGCAAACTTTGCTTGACAGACTACTAGTGTGGCATAACTAGAGAAAGCGGAAGTTCGGCTTAAATAGAGTAGACGCGCTTTGCGTAGCTTTTCATAAAGACAAGATACTATATCTGCAATGATGCTTATGGTTTACGAGCAACAACGTAGTAAATCAATTCCTCATGCCATACGCCCTGCTCGGTTTCTAGTGCAGCAATCTCATCGTCATAACTCGCTTTAATCTGGCGAATTTTTTCCGGTTTTAATTCCCGCAGAGGATTATCGGTATGTAGCCAGAATTGCCCATTCCATCTGCTCTGGGCTTTTTCTAAGCCCAGATAAGTTCCCATCTGTTGGGGATGAATTTCGATTTGATTAAATTTGGCTTGAGTTAATACGTGTTGAATTCGATCTGGTGTTCCCAATGGTTCATGCAGATTGGGAAGTGTGATTCCATGTTTTGCACAGGCTTCTACGATCGACAATGCTAAATATGAATCTTCAGACGAGCAGGTAAATGCAATGAATCCGCCGGATTTGAGACAACGATACCAACTTCCGAGTATTGTGGGAATGTTGGGAAAAAGCACGATCGCGTAAGAACAATAGATCGCGTCAAACTCATTCGATTCAGGCTGATATGCTTCGGCATCGACTTCAATTAACTGAACATTGGATAAGTTTTCGGCTTGAATTTTCTGCTGAGTAATCTTGAGTAATTCTGTTGCGATATCAATTCCAATCACAGAACCACTTGCGCCAACTTTCTTAGCAGCTTGGATCGCAATATTTCCTGTTCCCGTTGCAACATCTAAAACGGATTGCCCAGGAAATGGAGTTGCGTAGTCAAAAAGTGCGATCGCGCGATTGCGAGTGGCATCATTATCATAATTCGTCCTAGCGTTGTAGAAATCGATAACTTCCTGTTTATACATCATAAATAATATGAGTTTAGGATAAAAAAGTTTCCCAAAATTAATTTGTCAAGATACTTCAAAATTTCTGTTTAGGTGGTAGCAAAGGCAATGCCGATCATTATAATTTTATCTGTATCTCCCACTACATTCCGAATTTGGAATTGCTGCAAAAAGAGGTAAAATCAAGGCTTTTAACCCGCGTAGGCGGGTTTTACCTGTGTAGCCGTGACCTTCCAATCGCCTGGTGCAAGATTACTCTATGGGCGATTTCCAGATGGGTGCTGATGCCCTAAGATGGGATGGGGTGTGTAAGGTTCTTCTAAGAATTTGCGCTCTTCATCAGAAAGCTCTAAATCCACTGCCTCCACAGCCTCTTTAAGATGTTCTATCTTACTAGCGCCAATTATGGGAGATGTCACACCTGGTTGATGCAATAGCCAAGCTAAGGCAATTTGTGTGGGTTTCACACCCCGTTTTCCGGCTAATTCAACTACGCGATCGACTACTTTAAAATCTGAATCTTGATAGTAGAGATTGTGAGCAAATTCGTCAGTTTTTGCCCGCAGTGTTTGGCCATGATCTGACTTACTGCGATTCCCTGCTAAAAAGCCCCGCGCCAAGGGACTCCAAGGAATAATACCAATCCCTTGATCTAGGGCTAAGGGTATCACTTCTCGTTCTTCTTCCCGATAGACTAGGTTGTAGTGATTTTGAATTGATACAAAACGAGTCCAGCCGTGAATATCTGCTGTATAAAGAGCTTTAGCAAACTGCCATGCATAAACACTAGAAATTCCTAAGTAACGGACTTTACCTGCTTTGACAATATCATGCAGTGCTTCTAGGGTTTCTTCAATTGGTGTTTCATAGTCCCAACGGTGAATTTGGTACAAGTCTACATAATCAGTTTGTAGCCGCCGCAAAGAAGCATCAATGCTGTCAAAAATATGTTTACGAGATAGTCCTCGATCATTTGGGCCATCGCCGACTTTGCCATGTACTTTAGTAGCAATCACAACTTGATCTCGTTTAGCAAAGTCTTTCAGCGCTCGTCCGACAATTTCTTCACTAGCACCCAAGGAATAGACATCGGCGGTATCAAAGAAATTAATCCCCAATTCCAAAGCCAGTTTGATAAATGGACGACTTTCTTCTTCTTCTAATACCCATTCGCGCAATTTACGCGAGCCATAAGTCATGGTGCCAAGGGTAATCCGGGATACTTTTAGCCCAGTTTTGCCAAGATTTACATATTTCGTCATACGGTTTGCTCTACTTTTTGTTGGGATGCTTAATAAGGTTGTGATATTTCTATAGCCTTTTGACAGTGATTTGCCCAGAGTATTGCAGAGCTATGAGTATTGCTTTGCAAAAGTCAGGATACAAAATACTATATATGAATCGATTTGCCGGAGTTAACAGCTATAATATTAAGAATTGCATATAAATGAGAAATATGGAACAGAAAATCAGGAAATATTTGGGAGAGGGGGCTGTTTGTAAAATCTCTCGGATCTACAAAGCGATCGCCACCGTCAATCCAACTAGGGCTGCGGCTAAAGCTCGTAGTTTAAATAGTGTATACTTTTCAAATTTCAAGAAATTTTTTTAATATAGTTCTGTTTATCGATAGATTTAGAGTGTTTTAAAATAATTAAGACTACAATTCCCTATATAAATCGTTATTTTAGTTAAATAAAATACCTTAGGTACTATTAGTAAAAAATAATTTTCTTGGTTGGATGATAAAAAAGAATAGAAGGTACATAGAAAATATGTGTGTAAATTATCCTGTTTAATTATCTAATAACCTATATTCTAAAAATCTCAAAACAAGACTTGATTTCACATATTATTATCTATACTAATATTTAGATAAGCTAACACTAGCCAAAGAATTATAGTGTTTATCGTCTGAGTGAGTTACATCTCGTTGCGGTGAGGGGCTACAGGCGAAGATGTAACTCATGCGAGGGCTGCCATAACAAGCCTTTCTAAAAATACAGGATGCATCAGAGGAGTTGCTTGTTTTATCTGAAATGCTAGTGCATCAATTGCTGTTTTTTGTAATTTCTCAGAAATCAGTCTCAATCAACTTTGTCTACCAGCATCTATAAAGACGAGTGGGGACTAGGCAGCAAAATTGGTAAGTAAGAAAAATAGGAAGTAGAGAGAAAATAATACTCTTAACTCCTCATTCTTGGCTGTTTTGTATTTATTTTTAGCACGAGGAAAAGCATGAAAAACACTCAAGTAACAATTAACGAACCCATTAGCGAAACACCTTGCAAATCTAACCAGAAAAAACTGACTGGTAATAAAAAACTAACTTGCACAAAACCGCCACAACCAGGTGCAACTCAAGGAAATTGCCCTTTTGATGGAGCAATGGTTTCTATCGGATCTATTACTGATGCTGTTCATTTAGTACATGGTGCTGTTTCTTGTACTCACAATCCTTGGGCAACTCATGGTAGCCTCTCTTCAGGCTCACAATTATACCAAACTGCTTTTACTACTGACTTTAGTGAAGGTAATATCGTTTTTGGTGGAGAAAAGAAACTGTACAAAGCGATTGTGAATGTTGCTCAACGCTATCATCCTGCTGCTATTTTTGTTTATGCTACTTGTTTGTCTGCTTTGATTGGTGATGATATTGATAGTGTTTGCCAACTTGCTACACAACAAGTTAATATCCCAGTTATCTATGTAAATGCGCCTGGATTTCTTGGTAGTAAAAATTTAGGGAATCGCATCGGTAATGAAACTTTATTGAATGCTGTCATTGGTACAGCCGAACCGGAATTTACCACACCATTCGATATTAATATTGTTGGTGACTATAATGTTGCAGGTGAAACGTGGAATATCTTACCATTATTCCAAAAAATGGGAATTCGCGTTCTTTCTAAAATTACAGGTGATGCTCGTTATCAAGAAGTTTGCTATGCTCATCGCGCCAAATTAAATGTAGTACTTTGCTCAAATGTAGCTATACAAATGGCGCAAACTATGGCGGAACGCTATGGAATCCCTTATATTGAAGAATCGTTCTATGGTGCGATCAACTTAAACGATTGCTTGCGAAATGTTGCGACCAAATTCAGTATATCCTTAGGAGATAGTATTATTGCCTGTGAACTGCAAGAACGTACAGAAAAGTTAATTGCTCAAGAAAATGCTGCTCTAGATATTGCTTTAGCTCCTTACCTTGCTGATTTAAAAGGTAAGCGGATTATTCTTTCTACTGGTGGTGTGAAAAGTTGGTCGCTGATCTTAGCAGCCCAAGATTTGGGAATGGAAGTTATTGCAGCTACAGATGGCAAAACAACAGAAGAGGAGAAAGTTAAAATTAAACAATATCTTGGTGCAGATGCAATGCTTTTGTCTGACACAACTCCCCAGGCATTATTAAAGGTATTACACCAAACAAAAGCTGATGTATTGATTACTGGGGCTGGCAATAAATATACGGCACTCAAAACGGGAATTCCTTTTTTAGATATTAACCATGAACGTCACCATGCTTATGCAGGTTATGCAGGTTTGGTGGTACTAGCACGTGAACTACATGAAGCCTTGTATAGTCCTATATGGGAGCAAATTAGCAAACCTGCTCCTTGGGATGAAAAAATCAGCTATCAGCTATAGGCACAAGCTTATTCTGCAAAGTCGGTATCATTAATCATCTCCCGCTAACTTTTTGATTAGCGAGAGATTCTTGGTATTTGTGCCAGATATTCCCCAAATTAATAGCTTTACTATATTATTTAGAAATATTGCTTTAGCTTTAACAGGCACAAATACTACATTATATAAAAAACTATATGTGAGGTAGCAAATGGTTCAACCACAGGCAAGCTCTTTTAATGCAATTAGTCCAACAGCTTTGATGGTAGCCTACACAAGGCAGTTTACTGATATTCCTTATAGCAAGGAATTAGCTCAATTAGTTAATGCCGAAAGCTTCATAGAGAAACTGCAACAACAAAAATTAACACAGCCTTCTGAAGTGTCTGTTCTTGTTGAGGCTCGTTACAAAGCTATTAATAAAGTAATATCTCAACAATTGCAATTTCAGGCTACCCAAATTATCGAGTTAGCATCTGGATTATTACCTCGTGGAATGGTAATGTCTCAGAATAAAAATATCACTTTTGTTGAAAGTGATTTACCTGAAATGATTCGTCAGAAGCAGCAACTCGTAAAACAATTGATCGAAAAACGGCAGAATTTGTATTTTGCAGCAATTGATGCTACTAGTCAACCTAGTCAGTTGCCTCTGAAGGTAAATTATTTACATAAAAACAAACCTGTAGTTATTCTATGCGAAGGATTATTAACATACCTAACATTAGCAGAAAAACAAATGGTGTTTGCTAATGTTCGTGAAATACTGCAAGTTTACGGTGGTGTATGGATTACACCCGACCTAACAACTTTTGATGGCTTGAATCAACTACGGCAGATTAGTCCTGGGTTACAAAGACTCAATCAAACTGCAAGTAATGTCTCTGGTCGAGCTATTAATAATTATCACTTTGAAAATATCGACCATGTGAAACAATTTGCTTATGAACAAGGATTTGATATTCAAGAATACACTATGCTCGAAGTGATAAATCAAATTACTTGCTTAAAGCCTTTAGGGATTGAGCCTGAGGTTGTTAAATCAATGTTGGCTATTGGCTCTACTTTTGTTTTAACCGTTAGATAAAACTATTCAAAGCTAGTTAATAATAGTCTTTTCTTTACAAGATCAAGATAACAATTGGGTGCTTTGAATTTCGGCTACTTTCAAATTTAACTTAGCAATATCGGTGTTAATCTCTTTGCCTTTGGGGATTAGGGACATGGGGGCGAACTATGCCACTTGCGTAACTGTTTCTTAAGCGCAAGGGCGCAGTAGCTCCCCTATGTAAGATCACTTACTGTCTAACTAACAAAAGCGGCTTGTTTAGCGAGCAATCCAACGGCTTACTGCTGGCAATTGTGCAGAGAACCAGAACGCACCTAAAATAATCATACTACCACAGACAATCAAGGCATTAGTCGCACCAAAATTATCTGCTAAAGTCCCAGCTAACAAATTCCCAAAGGGCATTGTACCCACCATTGCTAGAGCGTAAAAACTCATTACCCGTCCGCGCTTATCCTCGGTAACTAAGGTTTGAATAATCATATTACTACTGGTAATGTTGAGGATAGAAAAGCAGCCTACAAATACCAGAATGATTATAGATAGCCAAACTTGACGTGAGAGTGAAAAGAATATCAAACTCATCCCAATGAAAACTTGAGCGACTACAATCAAACGCTCTAAGCCTACAATCCCTCGTCTGACACTGAGATACAAACAAGCAAACAACGAGCCAATCGGTGCTGATGTGCTGAGGTGAGCCATCGTTGTTGCGTTTCCATTGAGAATCTTTGCTGCAAAAACAGGCATGAGCGCGACATGAGACATCCCGACGAAACCATGTAACGCTAGCATTAATAAAATTACTCTAATCGGCTGGAATTTCCAGACATATTCAAAGCCCTCCCGCAATTTCTCCAAAGTATCGCTAATGCCCGTAAGGGGTTGCATCTGTCTGGCTGGCAGCCGCATCGCTAGCAAGGTAAATATGGCAGGAATATAGCTGAGGGTATCGTAAAGAAAACAATATTTTACTCCTAGTGTAGCAATCAAAATCCCGCCCATAGCAGGCCCCACGACGAGAGAGGAACTTAACATTACTGAATTCAAGGCGATCGCATTACCCCAATCGGCGCGATCGTCTACCGTTTCGGTGACGATTGTATGGCGCACGGGCATATCTAATCCCTTGAGCAAACCATTGAAAGCACTCAGTACCAAGAGGATAGGAAAGGTAATCCAATTGGTAAAGGTGAGAATCGTTAAAGCCAGGGAAACGCTAATTCCCAATATCTGCACCACCATTAACAAGTCACGACGACTCCAGCGATCGGACAATATGCCCGAAAAGGGAATCACTAATAAGGTAGGTAAAAATTGTACAAACCCTGCAACTCCCAACAACCAAGGCGAATTTGTCAAATCGTATACCAGCCAAGGAATAGTTAACTGCTGGGTCATAAATGTTCCAGACATTGATAGTAACTGTCCGCCAAAAAATAGGCGAAAGTTACGCCAGCGCAAGGCGGGTAAATAGTGGTAAGTGATATTACTGATGCTTTCCCCTAGTTGTCTATGCCAAATTTTCATGAGGAAAATTTTATTATGGTCTACTAATAATTAGATTAACTAAGAATTGTCAAATAATCACGTAGTTTACTGCCCAGGCATCGCTGATCTGTCTGAGCTAAGACTTTTGCACATTGACATCGGATCGCTATAGAAGAGGATTGGTCTGCAAAAAAGTAGGAAGTTACTATTTAGCAAATGCATACTACGCTAAATCTATCGGAATAGTGTATGATGTTTTTAGTTATGCTCCCAGCATGGGAATGTTGCTAGCAGATATTGGGTAGCGGCAATTCTCAAGGAAATAGGCGAGTGTGAACACCTCCTGATAGATCAAACTCTGGAGAATCCTAATGGGCTACAAACATATAGAAGTTAAACAGGTAGCTGGTTTCATCGGTGCAGAAATCGGCGATGTAGACCTTTCCCGCTCTCTTTCTGAGGATCAAGTCCAAGAAATTCGCAAAGCGCTATTGAAGTGGAAAGTCTTGTTCTTCCGTGGTCAGAACATCGATCATGCTGCCCAGGTCGAGTTCACATCTCGTTTTGGCGAAGTGACTTTCGCCCATCCCTTGGGAGAGCCTGAACCAGTTCCGGGATTTCCCCAGATCAAACCCGTAGACCGTAAGCTTTATGAGCAGCAGTATGGTTTTCGCACTGGCGGCCCTTGGCACACAGATGTAACGGCGGCGATCAACCCACCAGCAGCGTCAATTTTACGCGCAGTTAATGTCCCTAATTTCGGTGGTGATACCCAGTGGAGTAATCTCGTTGCCGCTTATGAGGGACTCTCAGCACCCCTGCGATCGCTAGCAGATACATTAAAAGCGGAACATCGCTTCAATGGAGGCGGTTATCAACCCCGCAACAATAAATTCGACGATCGCATTGCTGTCAATCCCTTAGTTTCTATTCACCCAGTCGTCAGAGTTCATCCTGAGACTGGTGAGCGTGCCTTGTTCGTCAACCCTGGCTTCGTCTCCCGCATTGTTGATGTGTCACCAGAAGAGAGCAGACTGTTGCTAGAGTTGTTCTTTAACCAAGTCACCAAACCTGCTTATACCACCCGCTTCCGTTGGAACAACGGTGATATCGCCTTCTGGGACAACCGCGCCACCGTGCATTTGGCTCCTCAAGATTTGGATCATCTGGATGTCGAACGTCTCCTTTATCGCACCACCATCACAGGCGATGTTCCAGTAGGGGTTGATGGTTCCCGTTCAGAAGTGGTTCAAGGCGAAGCTTTCAGTGCTGAAGTACCAAGCGTCTTCAAGCAAAAAGCTGAGTCTAAGGAAGCACAACCAGTCCTTTCGTAAAACTGAGTTATAAGTCATGAGTGCTGAGTAAATTAAAAAGTACTCAGTACTTATGAACGCAGACATTAACCCCTTGTTGCTCTACAAGGGTAACTTTTGCATGACCAGTTGATCGTATAGTCCTAAATCTAAGGAGATCCGATTATGACATTCACGGCAAGCCGGATTGATATTACACCCACTGAAGCGGCTCTTGGTGCAGTGATTACCGGATTCGATGTTAATTCTGTGGAACCAGAGGTAATTCTGCAACTTAAACAGGCATGGCGCGATCGCCATCTTCTCATCTTCAAAAACCAAATATTAACTGACGATCAGTTATTAGAGTTTGCCAATTACTTTGGCGATATTCTTCAACAGCCTGCCTACGTCCGCAAAGGAGAAACAGAAGAATACCTGCCACCCCTAGTTCTCACTCTCGCAAATGCTGCTCCTGAAGAAAGTTCAGTCAATATTTGACCGAACTATCAGGAACTTTTACCCCACATCGATCACTACTGGCTGCCTGTACCATCTAGCGGTTCTTTCTTATATGCAGTAGAAGTACCTGAGAATGGCCCCAATACCTATTGGGTGAATTTGGCTCAGGCTTACGACGAGCTAGACGATGCCACCAAAGAGCAAATTGCTGATTTGCAAGCTCGTTACTTCAATTCCTATGGCAGTAAGGATCGGGATGAGTATGGTCAGCCTAAATATGCAGCTGGTCGCGCTCCAGAACCAGGCGAACGAGTAGCAATTCATCCTCTGGTTCGCACACATCCAGAAACAGGCAAAAAGATCCTCTTCTTTAATGCAGCTAGCGATGTAGACATCGTGGATTATGACCATGTAGAAGGAGCAAAACTAGTTGCAAAGTTGCAAGAGCATATCAAACAACCCCGATTTGCCTATCCTCACCAATGGAGCAAGGGCGACCTACTTTATTGGGATAATCAAGCAACGGCTCACTACCGCCCTGAATTTGATGCCAATGCCACTCGTATTCTCAAACGAGTTAGCCTCCGGGGTAGTCGTCCTTTCTAAAGGTTTAGCAGTTTAAAGATATACAACGAAATAGCTTGTTGATCGTTGAGATTTAACAGCCAACGATCAACAGGAACCATTGCGTTGGGGAGGCAGCGCGTTGGACGGGTTCCCCGGCTTGAAGCGACTGCCGTCGGCTATGCCGACTTGTAGCAAATGACATTCAAAAATCAACTCCACGGGATTGAGAGCCATGATTAAACCTTATGTCAGGAAACGATTAATTTCCAGGCGAGATTTGCTTTATACCTTGTATGGGTTCGCCTCTTTCGCTACATTGGTAGGCTGTGGAGCAAATGCTGGTAGTGAAAACAAGAATACGATAAGTAATAATAAAAACGCTGTTGCCAGTAATAGCGGTAGCAATAATAGTAAGCCTAAACTTATTCGGCTTGGCTTCACATCATTTGGCGATCTAACAAGAGAAAAAGGTGTAATCGAAAAGCGTTTAGCTCCTTTGGGAGTAGATGTTAGCTGGTCGAAATTTATCTCCGGGCCACCCCTGCTAGAAGCCTTAAGTGTGGGTAGCCTTGATGGGGGACAAGTCGGGGAAACGCCGCCTATCTTTGCTCAAGCTGCTGGTAACAATTTGGTTTACCTGGTAAATATCCCGGCGGGTACGGGGGAAAGTTATGGGATTATTGTGCCAAAGGATTCTTCTATTAAAACGGTGGCGGATCTTAAAGGCAAAAAGGTTGCCTATGCCAGAGGAACTGCTCTGACCTATTTTTTGGCGAAAGCGTTGGAAGAAGTTGGGCTGAAGTTTAACGATGTTCAAGGTGTGAATTTGACTGTTGCTGATGGACAAGCAGCATTTTTAAACAAAACTGTTGATGCCTATGTAGCGATCGACCCGACACTGATCAAGCTTCAACAGGAGGGAACGATCCGAGTATTGCGGGATGCTCAGGGAATTAAAACACCAGGCTCTTTCTACTTAGCTGCGAGGGAATTTGCTAGTAATAACCTTGAACTCTTCAAAGCAATTCTAGAAGAGTATTATCAAGTTGGAGAGTGGGCAAATCAAAACAGGCGAGCTGCGGCCCAAATCCTTGCTCCGAAGTTAAAGGTTGATGTGCCAATGATGGAAACAATGTTGTCTCGGCGCAAGTATGATATGCAACCTATTAATGAGCAAGTGCTACGAGATCAACAGCAGGTTGCCGATCTCTTGTACCAGTTAAAAATCGTGCCAAAACAAGTCGATGTCCGGGAAGCAACTCTGACTTCTCAGCAGTATGCGGCAATTATACCGGATAGTATCAGAAATAAGGCATGATTTAGCGATCGCAAACTAGCTAAACGAAAATAAAGAGGCTGTGTCGAATGGCACTAAGTTAACGAAAAGCGTTAGCGGTAAAACACTCTTGGCATTTTTGACTTTCCCAAACTTCATGAGTATGGTGTTTTCTCATAAATGATTTAGGACTGCTATATCTTGATCAAGCACTTTTCTTGTTAGCTCTTTGGTACATACCTGCAAGCAAAATATTACTGACAAAAAGTATTGCTCCAAAACCTAAAAGAGCGTTCAAAATACCTATTCGGTCGGCAAAAAACCCTAAAGATGTAGTCAAACTAACATAGGTGGCAACCATCGCCGAAGAACGCGGCATCAAAACAGATAGATACGCCGTGCCAGTTCCCGTAATCAAACCAACGGCAATTCCTTGAAAAATACGAGTGACAAACAATGTGTAAATGGTTGGGTAAACAATCATTTACAATGTTGCTAACGAGGCTGATAATAAACTAGCGAGAATTGTAGTTTTACGTCCTATGCGATCAGAAATGCCACCAAGCAAAATCAAAGTCGGCAACAGTCCGGCGACATAAGTAGAAAAAGCAACTGCTGATATGCCACTACCAAACCCGCCAATTTGTGCATAGGTGTTGTACAAAGGAACTTGTAAGCTTGGGGCATGAGTAATCAGAAAAATTGCTGTTGCGACAATTAATGCAGGTCGTTTCATAGTTATTTACTTAATTAAATTAGTAAATCAACAAGAGACTTTTGACGATTTCAGATCACCCACTTGCAAAGCCAACTTTTACCAAGTGGACAAAGTAGTAGAGTAATATTTTTCTTGTTCTTTATTATCCACAGGTCTTTCCCTTACTTGTTGATAGATATCTACAATTAATTCATAATCTGTAAGTATTTCTTTGACTACCATCAAGTCAGATTCGTTTTTTTTACTTGTTCAATTAAACTGAATGGTAGCAATTCTCTGAGTATTGGCAACCATATAGTTAAATGTATCATTTGCGGTGGACTCACTCACACCAAACTGGATACCAAGAAGCTCAAATGTAGTCAGATGCCTGAGATAAACCAACGTTAAAATTATTTGTTCTTTGAGCGATAATTTTGGTTTACGATCTCCACCACCAGCAATAATTCTCACTTTTTTGGATTCTAATAACTCTTGTAATTCAAGAGTGTAATCGCTCTGCATTTTGAATTAATTGTTGTAACTGTTCATACTCCTGACTTTTCCCGTTAAGTCTCTTTTGCAAGCTGCCAACCCTCACAGAGGTCGTGTAATTTTAACCAACCTCGCCACAGTACCTGGATACCAATAGGTGTTTTACTTCGATGTTCTAAGTAGCCGCCAAGACGAGCTACAGCTTCAACAGCCCAGCTAACTGTTAGCACTTTGGGGAGTTTGGGAGACTTAGCTTTTAAAATCTTGAGTTCAAGGGGATTAAGAATTTCAATGGCAGGGGCTAAGGGCTGAGTGCGGTGGAGATAAGTTAAGCGCAAAAGCTCAACAGCTATTACGCTAAAAAAACCAATGAGGGTCTTCATCCCATCAGCAGCAAGCCTATATTTTTCTACCTGACATCCAGACTTAAAAATTTTATGGTATTCTTCAACACGCCAACGATAAGTATACCAGCGTAAAACTGTAGAAGCCATCTGGACATCTGCAATAACTTCCGTAGTCAACAACATCCACTCCACAAGTGTTTCACCATCTGGGCAATCAATCTCAGTGGCATAAACAGCATATACGGGTAGAGGCTCACGGTTATCAAAACGATAGGGAGTACGGAGATTGACCGGACAAAATCGCACAGCCAGCTTGGTTTTACGGGCAGAACGCTGTCCAGTCTGGGGTAATTCGATTTCCTGTTCAAAACTGGTAGGTTGTGCAAGGAGTTTTGACCAAAGACGCTCGCTCTCGGAATCTAAACTGCGGTTATGAGCCGCGCGAATAAGAACTCCGGTGTGCTGGAGTTGGCGAACTTTATCGAAAACTTCTGTGATATCACCTTCTCGGTCGAAAACATGAATCACTTGCGTGTGCTTACTCACAAGGTTTTCTATAGTGGTGAGCGCTTCTACCCACCTGTAAGATTCTTTCTGTTCAAAGGGACGGTTTCGGGCTTCTTTACGTGCTGCTGCTTGCCGTTTTTTCTTCTGTGTTGGAGTTTCATCTTTTGGCGGTTTCTGTTTTGCTTCTCGATTCCAAAGTTTTTGCCACAACAGACCAAGGGACTGGCCTTTGTCCGATTCTATGGCTAAAGCACTGTGTAATATTAAACCGTTACCTCCCTTACCAATTGGGCCGTAACCTTCTTTTTTAGCCTCAATACTGCCATAATCAAAAAAAGTCGTGTCTCCAACACACAGCACTACGTCGCACTCTGCAACAGTTTCCGCAGTCATTTGGCAATGCGGCTCAATCACGCTGGGAAATTGCACTTTTGGATTAGCAAAAACTCATAAGCCCTTTTAAGTACGGTTCCATTACTGAAAACTTCCGACAGCGCTTTGCCGAATCCCAAACTTAGAGCATACCCGATTGACATTGCACGCTCATTCAATCGGCGATCGCCTAGAGATATGGTTGCAAAATTCTTTTCCCACCAGTCCAGCATTGCTTGTTACCTTTAGCACCCAATTTCAATTACTGTACCGTATTTGCTGTGCTGTTTCTTAAACCCTTTGCCAGCAAGTCTTTCAAGACTTAACGGGAAAAGTCAGGTTCATACTCCAGACCAATTAACCGCTTTGTTCTTTTAAGATTCTCTTCAATATGATTTAGTATATCGCTCATGTTTCTGTGTCAAAAAAGCTCCTTGATGTTCTTTTACCACAAAATAGTACTATTTTGGAGATGTCTAATATGGCATTTCTTTAGAAGAACTTGACAGAAGTCCTGGTATAGCTTTAGACCGCTTTGTTTAAGTTGTTGTGACGTAGTTTAGAGATATTTGGTGGAATGCGATCGCAGTCTTTGATCAACTGCGATCGCAATAGGTTCGTGTGTCCACGATGGATTTAAGAATAGCAACGGTCGGCATCCAGGCAGCCCTAGATATTAAAGGAGGCTATTCTCCTGGCATCAGCAAGCGGTAAAGGAAGTTTTTACTTACTTGGTTCTGTCTCGCCATTTCTAGAAGTAGTATATCTCCATTTTTGAGGAGGACGAAAAAGCATTGAGCATCGAGATAATCATCATTGCGTAATCCTTCATCAGCTACCTTTGTTTCCTCTATATCTTCATAGTTCAAGTAATGCTCTTTGTCCTCAACATCTACTACATTAAATACGATTGGCATTGGCTTTTAAGGTACAAGAGTACATTGTCGATCGTAAATCCTATAGTTGATCCAAATCTGTTGGTTTAGTTGCAAAATACTTCATATTGTTTTACTAGGAAAGCGATCGCTCTAACTCATGATTAGGGATTTAAATTAAAAAATTATTTAATTTGTAGTAACGTACCCCATTGTATATTTGATTTTTTGGCAGTCCCTTACCAAAGAGCGATCGCTAAACTCTAAGTCCAATGAATATGTTTGGAACGAAAAGCTCGATCCCAACGGAAAAATTATTGATAACACCAAGGGATATAAGGAAAAATTCTTTATAATCTTCCAGTAAAAGGTGGTTATACGGAAAAAATCGGTATAGTACCCAAATAAGGATCTAAAAAAGAAGTTTTCCGTATATTTAAGACAGGAGTTCAGGGAAAGTAAAAATATTTCGAGTCGCTAGTGAGAAATTCCGTTTAGCAAGGCACAAGTATAGCCAGGTAATTATGACCGTTTATGGGTTAGTCAGACTACGACTTCATTGTTTACTTTTACTAGCTATTAATATTTAATTTTTGTATTAAAAAATTAAATATATTTTCACCAATATTTTTGCCTCTAAACTGATAATTTAGCCGTAATTTATGCTCAAAGCTCTATTCTTTCGTATACCTAATCTAGCGATCGCACATTCCCTTATAATCACTGAAATCCCTTTACTGTATACATTTATCATTTTCGGATAAGTCTTATGGAATTAGAAATAAATCTTGGGAAAGCAATAGAACTTTTTCGTCTTGAGAAATATCAGGCAGCCCTGTCTCTTTTTACTACCCTTGCTTTACAGGGTGATTCAGTTGCACAAGACCATCTTGGTTGGTTCTATCAAAACGGTCTCGGAACCCCTCAAAATTATTCAGATGCTATCAAATGGTACCGTATGGCAGCGGAACAAGGCTATCACTCAGGACAAAGCAACCTTGGATGGATGTATGAGTATGGGTTAGGGGTTGATGTGGATTATGGACAAGCATTAAATTGGTATCAAAAATCTGCTGCTCAGGGTAACGCCTTAAGTATGAATCAATTAGGCTGGATGTATCAACATGGATTTGGAGTTACACAAGACTATGCAGAGGCAGTACGGTGGTATCAAGAGGCAGCCAACCACGGAAATTCGGAAGGGCAGAATAATTTGGGTTGGATGTATGAGTATGGATTTGGTGTAAATCGGGACTTACACCAAGCTCTCCGATTCTACCGATTTGCTGCTAATCAAGGGAATACAGCAGCGAAAAGTAACGTTCTGAGACTAGATAAGGAAATAATTATTAGTAGTGATAGTTCAAATAAGCACAAAATGATTCAAGGCGACGCAATAAATAATCGCAAAAACATTAAAGATGTTACTTCTATATTATTTCTATCTGCTGACCCTAGTAATGAATCTCGACTACGACTTGGTGAAGAATTAAGAGAAATTCAGGAGAAACTTCAAATGGCTAAATTACGAGGAAAATTCAATTTAGACCAACGAATGTCCATTAGACCAGCAGATATTAGTCAGGCATTACTGGACGTACAACCACAAATTGTACATTTCTCTGGTCATGGCACAAATGAGGGAAGTTTGTGTTTTGAAAACGAAATAGGCAAGTCTCATTTTGTTCAACCAGAGGCGTTAGCAAGTTTATTTGAATTAGTAACAGACCATGTAGATTGCGTATTATTGAATGCTTGCTATTCCGAAATTCAAGCAAAAGCTATTGCTAATCATATCAGTTATGTTATTGGTATGAACAAGTCTATCGGTGACAAAGCAGCAATCTCATTCGCTATTGGGTTTTATCAAGCTCTCGGTGCTGGTAAATCAGTAGAGGATGCTTATAAATTTGGATGTGTTCAAATTAGGTTGCATAATATTTCTGAACATTTGACACCTGTTCTCATAAAGAAGCCATAGACAATTGGGTTGATTCTGCAATCAAACATTAGGGTAAAAATCGCCAACAAACACAGTGGAGCGGGCGTACAAAGTCTTTGCACTTCATTTGAATGAAAGTTAAGGCGATCAGAGGCGAGAACCAGCTAACAACGCCCATGTACCCGACCGTCGAAAGTTTGTCTGTGAGCGTTCGAGCTTATCTGCGGCGGGTGATGGGCACTGTTATGCTGCAAAGCGATCTTCTGCACAAAACCTTAGACTACGGAATGTCATTGCCAGATATAAATAAGGACAAACAAAACAATCCAGATGACATCAACAAAGTGCCAAAAAATAGAAGTGGCATTGACACCAAAATGACCTGTATCGTAGTTACCAGGAATGAAAGAGCGACCAAAAACAAGTATCTGCAACAAAATGCCAGTAAGAACGTGCAAACCGTGGAAACCTGTCAGTAAGTAGAACATCCCACCAAAAACACCTGTGGTAAAGCCAAAAGAAAGATGACTCCATTCGATCGCTTGTCCGACTAAAAAGTAAGATCCCATTGCGATCGAAAGCATGAGAAACTGGCGAAATGCTATCAAGTCGTGGCGTGCAAGGGCGCGTTCTGCCAAGTAGATGACAAAGCTACTAGAAACAAGAATTACCGTATTAATTGCCGGATCTCTGACTTCCAGTCCAGAAACACCAGCTGGTAGCCAGTCAGGATTTGCTGTTTTATAGACAATATATGCTGTAAAAAAACCGAGGAAAATGAAAGTCTCTGACAGCAGGAAGACAATGAAGCCGAACATCTTGCTGCCTTCTTCATCATGGTTATGCTCGTGTGAGAGATGATCTGATTCTTCTGAAATAATGGAACTGTCCATTGCTTGAAACTCCTATATATTTATCTCACGCAGAGGCACAGAGCAAGAAAAGAGAGTAAAATAGTAGTCTGCGATCGCGTAATACCTCACCTCAAACTCTCTGCGTCCCTCTGCGTACCTACCCTACGGGAAGGCGTTCGCGTAGCGTCTCGTAGAGAAGCGCCTATGCGTTTAAAAATCAAATCAAACATTTGGCCTGCTCTCTAATGCTCGGCTACCAATGGTTCAGATTTACCGTAGCCGTAGGGTTCACTTACAACAACTGGAATTTCCTCAAAGTTCTCGACAGGAGGTGGTGAAGCAACTAACCACTCCAGTCCAATTGCTCGCCAAGGATTCTTCGGTGCTTGTTCGCCATGTATCCAAGAACCAATCATATTCAGAATGAAGGGTAAGGTAGACACACCTAGCAAAAATCCTCCGATACTGGCGATAATATTCCAAAATTCATACTCTGGGGCATAAGAAGAAACTCGACGCAGCATTCCCTGTAATCCTAGTGGGTGCATTGGAAAGAAGTTGAGGTTAGTGCCAATGAACGCCAGCCAGAAATGCAACTTGCCTAAGCCTTCGTAGTACATACGTCCAGTCATCTTGGGGAACCAGAAGTAAATAGCAGCAAACATCCCCATTGTTACCGTGCCATATAGAACATAGTGAAAGTGACCCACCACATAGTAAGTGTTGTTGACATGGACATCAATGGGAACAGAGGAAAGGGTAATGCCAGTGATACCTGCAAATACAAACAATATTAATGCACCAAACGCAAACAGCATTGGTGTATCAAATCGGAGCTTGCCACCCCAAATCGTTGCAGTCCAGGCAAACACCTTAATGCCAGTGGGGACAGAAACGAACATGGTTGTGAGCATGAAAAACAGCCGCATCCAGCCGGGAGTACCACTGACATACAGATGGTGTACCCAGACTATACCGCTAACTCCAGCTATTAGGAGTGATGAAATAGCGACAATCTTATAGCCAAACAGAGGTTTACGAGCAAAAACAGGGAATATCTCTGAAAAGACTCCAAAGACCGGCAGAATGATTACGTAAACAGCAGGGTGAGAGTAGAACCAGAAAAAGTGCTGAAATAGAACTGGGTCGCCTCCCTTGGTGGGGTCAAAAAAGCTAGTTCCAACTGTTAAGTCGAGTAAAAGCATGACTGCACCTGCTGTTAATACAGGTAGTCCAAACAGTTGGATAATCTGGGCACTAAATACATTCCAAACAAAGATGGGTGTACGGAAGAATGTCATGCCAGGTGCGCGCATCTTCACAATCGTGGTGACAAAGTTAATCGCCCCCATAATTGAGGAAACCCCTGATATTGCTACTGCTAGAAGCCAGATGACTTCACCATTGATTAAGTTTCCTGTAGGGTTTTGCAAGCTCACGGGAGGGTATGACCACCAACCTGCTTGCGCTGGCCCACCGGGTACAAAGAAACTGGCCATCAGTAGGATAGCAGCGATCGGTATCATCCAGAAGGCGACAGCATTGAGTCTGGGAAACGCCATATCTCGCGCCCCAATCATCAGAGGTACAAAATAGTTAGCAAAACCTGTAAGTATGGGGAATGTCCATCCAAATAGCATCACAGTGCCGTGCATGGTGAACATTGCATTATAAACACTACGGTCAACTAGGTCTGATTCTGGGGTAATCAATTCCCCACGAATGATCATTGCAAATATGCCACCAACTAAAAAGAGAATGAAAGCGGTGACAATATACTGAATACCGATAACTTTGTGGTCTGTGCTAAAGCTAAAGTATTGCTTCCAGTCTGTTCTAGGTTCCTGTTGAGGTGCGTCACCTGTAATGTCTTCAACGGAAATATTTGTCATTGTCTTTTATCCTTTGTCCTTTATTCTTTGTTATTTGTCACTTGTCCAAAACCAATTACTAATACTTCTCTACGAGAGGTTGCGCCAACGTCTTACCTCGGTTTTGCTCGGCACGAGTCGCGGTTCCTGAGCGTAGTCGTACCACTTCGTGGAAGCAAGCTACGCGCAGCGTCTCCGACAGGAGAAGGGCAGTACAAGTGACTAATGAAATGACCAATGACTAATTGCTGTAATTAACTACAGGGGCTTGTGCGGGTGCTACCGTAACCCAGCCTTTGATTAATTCTTTTGATTCTTGGGCATATTCGGAAGCTGCTTGATTATTTGCAGTACATGGTTTACGGTTTGCTGCCTCTGCAAGCCACTTTTTGTAATCTTCAGGGGACTCGACAACAACATTTGCCCGCATGGTTGCAAAGTAAGTACCGCTAAATTCGGAATCAGTCAATTCATATTTGCCAATGCGGATAGGGGTGAATTCAAAGTCAATGTTGCGGTTGGGAATAATGTCTTGCTTGACTCGGAAAGCCGGAATATAAAAGCCGTGGAGAACATCCTCAGATTGCATAGCTAGACGGATGCGATGATTGACGGGTAAATGTAATTCAGTGCTGGTAATTCCTTTTTCTGGATAGCGGAAAACCCAAGCCCACTGTTTGGCATTAACTTCAATGTCTTCAAATGCGATTACATTTGATGTAGCATCAGTTGATACAATTGAGGAAGTCGGGGAGGCGGAAACTATGCCCGCATCTCCGTTAATTGGTGCAGCAGATGCCGATCGCATTCCTATGGGAATATGTATATGCATAGCTTCCATTGGGCCTTGAATCCCCATTTGCTCGTAGATTTGGTAGCTGTAGGTGGCAATCCAAAACACTAGCAATACAGGAATTGCAGTCCAGACAATTTCTAGTGTGATATTTCCTTCAATAGGAGGACCATCGCTGGTATCATATTGCTCTGCTCGATGGAAAATCGCTGAGTAGATCAGTGTTCCCGTGACTCCAAGGAAGATAAATGCTCCCAGCGTGATTAAGAAACTAAACAACTTATCGACGAGGTGCGATTCTGCTGCGGCTTGAGGAGGCATCCAGGAATACGTCCACTGCCCTATCCAAAGACTAACAGCAGCTAAGAGTATTGCGATCGCACTCAAGATCAAAATATTTCGGATTTTCATAGATTACCTCAGCAGTAAGTTGGGATCTTTACCCAAGCGCAACAATATATCAGCAGTATTGTGAACTCCAAACTCAGCAGCTAAGTGCGCCCCTAGCGTACCGTGGATAAACATGATAAACATGATGAACAGTCCAGAAACTAAATAACTCCACTGCACTTGTTGACTGTCATCCTGACGCCAAATATAACGCTGAAATCCTCTCCAAATAGCCATCCCAAGAATCAGCGCTAGTAGAAAAACACCACCCACTCCATGCCAAAGCATTGTTTCCATAGCTGACAATCCCCAGGCACTCTTTACCCCAGTGAGTGGTTCTGCCAACATGATTTCGTAAAAACCTGCTGCTACCGTAAAAATTGTGATAAGTGCTGAACCTAGCATATTGTACCAGCCAGCATCAAAGAAGCTGGAACGAGTGGCTGGAACTGCTAAAAACTTGAAGATTGGTTGTTGGAGAGGGAAGAAAGCACCAATCAAATCAAAGGTAATGCCAAGGATGAACAAACCTATAGTGAGATGAACTAAATTTGGGTGAATGGGTATAGTGTAGGGCAACCCATTTGCTCCCATCTGAGTCTTTAATTGCTCAATAACTTCAGAGTTCATTGCAGTAAGCCCTCCTTTATAGCTTCAACAACTGGTACAGTGTGCAACCCATATACCCAAACCAATTCATCTCCGAAATACACTTGTATGCCTACCAAAACAGTCAAAAGTAGACTTGCTGCTAGGTAATAAACTGATATCTTTTCTGGAGTGCGGCAATGAATCACGTAACGCCAAGCTGTAATAGCTGCCAGAATTCCTGCAAGTGACCAGCCAAGGAGCGTATGTAAATTAAGTACTGGTTGAGCTGCGTTATAAGGTTGTGCTAAACCTGCTTCAAATTGACCAAAAATAACAGCGATGAAGATGGAGATTGTAGCGAAAAACATATTCCACCAACTCACCTCGAAAAGACGGTAATTGCTAGTAAAGTATCCAATGACATCACACACGAAGGCAAACAACACCATTGCAATCACAAAATGGACAATGATGGGATGTATCGTATCAGGATACGGTAAATTATGGTTATTCAGAAGCTTCTCAAGCATGGTATTCTACTGATATGTTAGTTAGTGTTTAGTGCTTAATAATCAATACTTCACATTTTTTGATTTCTACAACAACTTAGATTGCACTTAAAATCCTTCTAAATAACAACAGCAATTCTGATGAGGAGAATTCTTTCACAGAGTAGCTTGATTCTGATAGGCAAAAGCTCACTGGAATGAATATAGAATAGCAAGTTATCGAAAAATGTTTTACTCGTTGGTAAATGCTGACGAACGAGTTACTACTTTCCATCTGTGAAGTCAAACAATGATGGATAAATTGGGAGCGACATTACCTTACGTATTTTGGAATCATCCTTGGCTGATTGTCTTTGACCGCAATCACGTAATTATTTCCACAGTCTATGGATTAACTGGCAAGTTTTTTTGGCGGTGCAAAGAATCAAAGCTAAATACAGCATTTTTTAGCTCCAAAGCCGCAATTAAATTTTGCACTACTACGATTTCCCTCTCTTCCTTGTTTTGGATCTCTTCCATATTGACTAATAGTCCTCTTTTACTCGCAAACACTGTTACGATACTGACAAAATTCTGACATGATTGTTCGTAGTCTTGGACTGTTTTCTTAATGCTTTTACCGTCGATACGACACCATTCAGATTCTTCTATTTCAACGTAGTTTTGCGCCCAGTAATTAAATTTTGTCACCAGTTTATCAAAATCGATTCCCATCGCTATGCGCCTGATAGTTGAGTATGAGGGAACACCGTGTTTTTGTATTTCAAACGTTTTGATTAACGCTCGACGATGCCGTTTGACAAAATCTCCCCATGCACGATACCCAACATATCCACTCATAGTGCCCATTATTACAAACAGCAACACCAACCATAGTGGATGTCTTCGACCATCACTTGTTCTGAAGTCTTCTACTTGCCGCAGATGTTCAATCAGACAAGCATCCATGATTCTTATCCCCTCAACACTTGCAATTTTACCTGTTTTAGGAAATGAAACAGCCCTGCCTACTCCCTGTTCCTTGTCCTCTTCAATGACTAAATAGGCTTTGGACATTATTATGCCCTAAGCTCATAAAGAGAATTGCTGATTTTGGAGTGTACTTTATTTTTTTGAAGAATTTTGTACTTTTGATTCTCCATATATAAAGAATATCATACATTTGTTAAAATTACTTGCGTTAACCAACTAATTTTCAAACAGTATTTGTCGTTACAATTAATCATGAACTACAGGATTATCAGCCAACAATTGCTTTTTTTCTGCTGTTTCTGGGTTAGCAATTTTGACCTGTTCAAAAAAGTTAGATACCCAAGGTAAAGCCACAAGAATTCCCGCTAATACTACTAAAAATACTGCAATTCCAAAAATTTGGTCACGGGGAATTTCAAGAACACCGCGTAAAATTACTTCTCTTAAAGCAGAAACCATAGTAATCTCTACTGCTGCTGCCACGGATGTCCGTTGTTGTTGTATATGATCAATTAACAGGCGGAATAACTCTACCAAAATCAAAATGAACAGGATATCAGATGTTACTTGCCGCAAATCTAATGGACTCAAAAAGGAGAAGAACATATCTCCCAGTCGGATCAGCATCACACAGAATAAACCAAGGCAGAGAGAAATGATAATAAAGTCTTGAAAAAACTCCAGGTTACGTACAATTGTATTTCTTTGTAACCAGTCATTTAAGTTTAAAGTTAGCCCTTTGAGCATCGTATTTCCTAACAGTCTAGATTCATTTATTTCCATAACTGAAATAGTGCTGAGTATCTAGCATCGATTACTCAGCACTCAGAACTGTATTCAATCCCCATTATTTAGCTATGGGGTTCCACTCAGCCCTATTAAACTATTTTGAACCGTTCAAGTCACCACCTACCGTTTCTACGGCTTTAATTTTGGATACTGCGGTTGTTAAGTTATTCGCAGCCTTGATGATCTCTTGTAAGGTTTCGTTCATCACCTTCTCATCAAGAGAGGTTTCTAATAAGTAAGTTTCTACGAAAATCTCCACTCGGTTCACAATTATTTTGGCTTGAGAGCGTAGTTTGTTGAGGTCTTTGGTAGATAACTCAGTCATATTCATTGTTTGAAGCTCCTTTGGTTTCACGGGGTAAATTCTACATTTTTGGTCAGCAATTTTCTCTCAAAGAGCGATTCTTACAAGTCAGCCCTTTTTTGAAAGATAAATCTTGCTGGAATACCAATTAAATTGTTCGCCTGTTGACTGCTTAAATGCCTTCAGATTCCCCAAATTCTTACAAAGGTTTCAAGCAGGAGATATTGCTATATCTAACAAGTTAGCGAGTCTATTTTAGGACTTACGCACTGAAAACTAAGGTTTGAGATTGCTTCTCTACGAGACGCTCCGCGAATGCGTAGACGTAGCCCGCCGCAGGCATCGCTGCACTCGCAATGAGATAATTTTGTCATGGTGCCTAAGTTCTTATTTATTGCTTAGACTTACGCACCGAAATCATCTTTTGAGACTGAAGTGTAGGGTTTTGAGTCTTGAAGTGTCAAAAGCTTTGGTGCAGATATCAGAAGTTCTCCTCTGGTCGCCGCAGCGTATAGTTTACTTGAGACGAGTAGTCTGTCAAATTCATTTTGACGGTTAAAGAGACGCGATAAATCGCCGTCTCTACTCTTAATTTATCCATCAATTATTTATTGACAGACTACTAAAGATAGGGTGGATGCTTACCCTGTATCTTTGTATTCTGGCTGTTGACTCCTTTTATAACAACTTGAAGCCGAAGTTATTCAGAGTCTCACGCAAATCCTTACACCCTTTTAAATAGTTTAAAGTGGCTATTCGCTCGGCTGAATGTTGCGACCAATCACCAGCGACATTCATTTTTTGTTCAGTGTAGAACTCTTTCATGATATCATTATAGTGAGCGATCGCTTCATCTTGCTCTGCCAATTTATAGGTTTCCCGATGGAATACAGCTGGCTGGGGTAGACGTGGCTTAACAACAGGTTGTGCTTCAGGATTGGGATAACCCACACACAACCCAAACACAGGGAACACAAAAGGTGGCAAATTCAATAACGTAGCTACCTCTTGGGTACTTTTGCGGATTGCGCCGATATATACCGTTCCTAAACCAACAGATTCAGCAGCTACGATCGCATTTTGCGCTGCGACTGAAGCATCGACTATTGCTTTAACCAACAGTTCTACGTAATCCAGGGCTACGGGAGCTAGTCCGCGACTGTCAGCAATATGAGCCAGACGACCTAAATCTGCTAACCAAACGAAGAATACGGGAGCTTGGTTAATCCATACTTGGTTATTAGCCAGCCTGCATAATTCTGCTTTGCGTTCTTGATCTTCAACTGCTACTACACTCCAAGTTTGCATATTAGCTGAACTAGGAGCAGATTGAGCAGCAGCAACTAGCCATTCTAGAGTTCCTGGTGGTAAAGGCTTAGATAGATAAGACCGGACTGAACGGTGGGCTATTAGCGTTTCTAGAGATTCGTTCCAGTCAATTTCGTAATTGAAGGGAATCTCACCGTAGCGCGATCGCAGTAATTCTGTAGGATTAGTCATAGTTAGCTTTTGAACCTGAACACTTTTTTACGATTAAGGAAAACAAGGAAGAACCAGAAAATCAGGAGGCTGATTTTCTGACAAAAGTAGAGAGAAAATACTTGATTGCTACGCAGCTAGCCTGGTTTCTCCAAAATCTGAAAGGGGATTATTCCGAAAAAAAGCAACTCGTAAGGCTAGCCGAGACTCAGATGCAGGACAAGTTAGCGGAGTAACCGTATGCCAAGAGTTATCAGAACGTGCGATCGCAACTGAGGAATCACTAAGGGGTAAAATATCTTGAAAGACAGATTCCGCCTGGGAGTCTTTGAGAATTCGCAAACAGCCTCCCCAATCTACAGACCATTGCTGATTGAAAAATAGCAGATGAGTTAAAAGTTTGTTCGGCTCGTCTGTATGAGGGTGATGCAACTGTCCTGAGCTATACCGACGAAATCCAATATCCATTACACAGTCCTTCAGTTCCAACCCAGACATTTCAGCTATGGCTGCGCGGTAAGAATCTGTCCACAGTTCTTCTATCAACTGTCGCCAGACTTTACTCAGGTGTCTCAAGTCATAAGTAAGTCTGCCTTGTGCCATCCGCTCTCGCCAGCGATTATCGCTAGATTTGAGCATCAAGGAAATATCCTCGCTAGTAGCAAGCATCTTTCCCCAAGAGTATCCATATCCCTCTCCCTCCGACAGGCGAAACTCTTCATGGGGAAAACTCGCAGTTAGTTCTAAGCTTGCTTCTGGTGAAAGCAGGTTTTTGATCAAAGCCCAATTGTATGGGACTTTTTGCATTGCTGTGGTACTAATGGAATCAAAATTAAGCATGGTAGAAAAAACGCTTTACTAAAATTAACCAATCATGATTACCCTGGACATCAAATGGTACTGAACTAGGGACTGGGAACTAGGGACTAGGGACTAGGGATTAGGGACTGGGGACTAGGGATTAGGGACTAGGGACTGGGGACTGGAAAGATTTAGATGGGAATTTAGATCCCAAGCAAATCTGATTCATATTTTCTTGCCCAGTACCCAGTACCCAGTCCCGGAGCGGCCCGATCACAATAACTTTGTAGAATTTGTCATAGCCAACTTTTGAACTTGAACGCTTTTTTACGATTTCAGAGGGATTACCAACCTCATTGCAAATTTGTTTAGGTGCAAGACAACTCGCTTTACCGATAGCGGTTCTTCACCACTGCTCAAAATAAGTCCAGATCAACCTCTCCAGGATCAAACTGCTTTCCCTGCTGTTTGAGTGATTGTCCTTGGAGACTACGCAACAGCGAGCGCAAAACATCAGTCTTAGTGCGTTGGAACCGCTTGCAGTACTGCTCTAGAAGTTGCCGTTCTTCTGGAGACAATTGAAAAGTGATCCATCCTTGCTCTTTTCTCGGCATCATTACTACCAACATTATTGGTAGTATTCTAGCAGTTGATACAATAACTGCGCTGGCTAACCAGAGACGGAATTGTGATGCTTTCTTAATCTTCCCTACTCCTCATTAAGTTCACCTTTGGGGAACAAAACTCAGGAGTTCTTCAACAGTGAGACTGCGCTTAACTTTTACTGACTCATGCTTTACAGCATCCAGCACTGATTGAATTTCTGGCTGACTGAGGGTGATTCCATGTTCTTGCAGCACACTAAATATCAGATGCCGACCAGAATGTTTGCCTACAACAAGGCGACGTTCCCAGCCAACATCTTCTGGCGCAAACGGTTCGTAAGTACCGGGATTTTGCAACACACCGTGAGCATGAATCCCTGACTCGTGTGCAAAAGTATTTTCACCCACGATCGCTTTCCAGGGAGGAACCGGCCAATTGGCAGCTTTAGCAACTAACCGTGACAGTTCCAGCAACCGTTTTGTATTAATACCCGTTGGGATGCCGTAGAGGTGTTTCAGTGCCATCACAATTTCTTCCAGCGCCGCATTACCTGCGCGTTCACCAATCCCATTTACTGTAGTGTTGACTGATCGCGCCCCTGCTTCAATACCAGCTAGCGAGTTCGCCATTGCCAGTCCAAAATCATTATGTGTGTGCATTTCTATAGGAATGAATAGATGATGCACAAGGGAGCGAACTTTGCTGTAAGTGTTCAGAGGGTCGAGTATTCCTACAGTGTCACAAAAGCGAAATCGGAAAGCTCCCAACTCTTGAGCATAATACGCCACATCCAATAGAAAAGATGGATCGGCTCTGGAAGAATCTTCTCCGCCAACAGATACAGCTAAACCGCGATCGCAAGCAAAATTAATCGCATCCCGCAGCAGATCGAGCATTACCTGCTGCTTACCCCCAAACTTGGCGGCAATCTGAATTTCTGAGACGGGAACGGAAATATGCACCCGTTCTAAACCACAATCTATAGATGCCTGGATATCGGACAATTTAGCACGGTTCCAGCCAAGTAACTGGGCATTTAATCCCAGATTAGCGATCGCTCGAATCGACTCTGCTTCTTCTTGTCCCATTGCCGGAACGCCAATTTCCAGTTCTGGAACACCAATGGCATCAAGAAAAGTAGCGATCGCAATTTTTTCTTCAACGTTAAAGGCTACACCCGCAGCTTGTTCGCCATCTCGCAAAGTTGTATCGTTAATCTGAACGGGATGTTTATTCATTGTGAAGTGATGATTCATAACCAGCTAACTTGTTGGGTGATTTTGATTTGCTTGAGTAATTCATAATTGAAATGCACAGCAGCTAACTTGAGTTGTGGAAACTAAAAGACATATTTCTTAGCCATAGGATAATAATTACGAATTACTGTCTTCTCTCCGAGACGCTCCGCGAACGTAGTGGTAGCGAGTCTGCGTACTCTGTAAGAGTTGCAAGCTACGCTTTTAGCCTCTGTCTGCGACAAGCTGCGCGTAGCTTGCTTCCCCGGAGGGGTACGTAGAGAGCATCATTACGAATTACTAAATATTTGCTACAACTTCCCCAATCTTGCTAGTGTCATAGCCGCCGAGAATCTCTAATTGCGATCGCACTAGCTGATGTCCCAAGATACTGAGGAACTGTTTTACTGGTTCTTCTTCCAAGTATTCTTTAATAATCACCAAGTCGTATCGCGCACTATGAAGGGGGATAAATCCCAACCCAAAAGCAGCAGCTATAGATGCCGTACTGATCCCAGCATCAGCAATTCCTGAGATTACAGATAAGGCAACATCTTGATGGCTGTGGACGATATGGGTAAATCCTTTCACAGTCTGAGATGGCACTCCTTCTTCTTGGAGTTTCCGTTCTAAAAGCATCTGACCGCCAGAACCCGCTTCATGGGTGACAATAGTTGCTCCAAATTCTACTAAGTCGGAAACTGTTTTAATTCCCCTTGGGTTTCCTGGTGGGACTAACAAACCTTCTTCCCAAACTCCAAGAGTAATCAAAACGGCACTCTTGCCTGTTAAGGCTTCCCGCACAAAGGGAATGTTATGTTCCCCAGTTTTGGGATCGTATAAGTGCATTCCTGCAATATGAACTTCACCTTTGCACAGACTACGTAATGCAGCCTTGCTGTGGGCGAAACGATAATGAATTCGCAGTTGCGGATGCCAACGTTCAGTTGCTCTTGCCAACAGGGAAAGCACAGGTGTACAACCAGCAATCACAACTGTATTGTGTAGTTTGTCTATATCATCCAGAATCCGAACCAGGACTTTATTTGTAACGCTTTGGCTTTGTGCTTCACCCTCCGATTGACGCTCATTACTAGCTACTTCTGACGCTAATGGCAATTTGCTGATGCTGGGTAACTCTTCCACCCTTACGGATGACGCTCCTACGTCGTTACCGCTTGCGCTAACCTTAGCATCAGGGTAGATCACTGCAAGCGTCTCACCATCAGCTGGAATCATTTCGATCCGAAAAGCATCATTTCCAATGAGGGGATAAGCTATCCATTGATTCCCAACCTGCGCTAGACTAACTCGCGATCGCTGTTGCTTAGGGATTGATCCCGCAAGAATTGCCTCAACTTCTGGTAAATCTTCTTCAAACCAGAATAAGTCCTCGACTTGGCAGCCAAGAGCTTTGGCTAAACGGAGTGACATAGCAACAGAAGGAGCATATTGCCCTAGTTCCACACCACCAATACTCTGACGAGTTACGCCAGCTATATTAGCTAATTCTTGCTGACTCATACCCAAGCGAGTTCTAATTGACTTCAGGTTATTGCAAAGATTCACATCCAGTTTCATGAGGCTGTATATCTCCGTTAGAAAAAGCCACAGCAGACAAACTTAAATCTGTTGGGTCAATCGCAAGGTTTTTTCGTATTTGCCGTTTTTGTTGTCAGACATATTGATGTTTTGACAATTTTGCTTATTTGCTGCAAGCATAGCATACATATCGCTAAAATACTTGCATTTTTGGATACTATTTTAGCAATTTAGCGTAGCTTGCCAACCTAGGCATCGCCAACGGTAGCAAGCTACCTCACCAAAAAAAACTTAGTCCGAGTGCGGTAAATCCTGATCTAGATGCCAATTGCCTTTTTTAGTTGGTACTGCCACCCACTGGAGTTCCAACCATAAGATCGGGTTCTTTTCCTTCAACCTTGAGGCGCGATCGCGGATAATCCGTGTGGCATTTATGCAAACAGCCTCACATATCCCCAAATCTTGGGCAACGCCTCGGAAAATGTCTTGGTAGGCATTAACTGAGGCAAACAGCATATTAGGATAATAAACAACAAAATGTTGTATGAGTTTTGGAGGACAACCCCAGTAAGAGTTTACGAGTTCGACGTGACAGTACTGGAGCAACTCACCTACTTTGGCACAGCGCCCCTGAGCTATGGTGATAAATTTTTGGACTAAAACCTCTTCGGTCAACATAATGAGTTCTCCTCCTTCAATGAGGTAGACGAATTTTAGCGTGGTTCAGAACGCCGATTTCTCAAATGGTGGTAAGAAGTTTACGCAGTTTTTTCTGCTTTTTCGAGTCAGAGATTGCCAATTGCTCCAGACATTTTGTATGAGGGATAACCCCTACTGCATCGTCCTATTCAAGAGGCATCTCCGAAAATGAATCTGCAATCCTTGTGGAGCTTGGGGTGATACCTAATGTTTGGAGATGTCTAAACAACCCAAACTGTACCAGCAGTTCCTCTAGCTGATCGTTAGACATAGATTTCGGAGTGACAAAATCTGTATTCTGGTCAATTGCCATTGCCAGGTTGCGATAGTGTTGCGCCTGTTCCGACTCAGGAGCATACTCAATCACCGTCTTGCGGTGGAACTCTGCTTGCTGCACCATATTGTCTCTGGGTATGGAGTAGATCATTTGAGTCCCCAGTTTCTCTGCCAGAGCTTTGATCAAATCATCTTCCTCATCGACTTTGCGAGAGTTGCAAATCAATCCTCCCAGACGTATACCGCCTATGGGTGCATACTTTTGAATACTTCGGCAGATGTTGTTGACGGTATACATTGCCATAATTTCCCCAGAAGTGATAATGTAAACCTCTTGAGCTTTGCGTTCACGAATGGGCATGACAAATCCACCGCATACCACGTCACCTAGACCGTCATAAAATGTATAATCAAGTCTAACTGCATCATCATAAGCACCAAGTTGTTCCAGCAACCCAATTGATGTCAGAATGCCTCTACCTGCACATCCTACACCAGGTTCCGGCCCACCCGATTCCACACACAGCGTCTTCCCCCATCCCACCTGGCGGAAGTCTTCTAGATTAAAATCATCATCTTCTTCTTTACGCAACGTGTCGAGTACAATCTTCTGGTGGAATCCCCCCAAGAGGAGCCGGGTGGAGTCTGCTTTTGAGTCACACCCTACAACCATCACCTTACGATCCAGATCAGTGAGTCCAGCCACTACATTTTGAGTTGTTGTGGACTTGCCAACTCCCCCTCTTCCATAAATAGCGATTTTCCGCATAAAAACCTCAATAATGGCGCAGACTTATTAATTCGGCTCCCAGATTATGGTGTAATCAAGCAGAATATTGAATCAAATTGGAGTTGTAAACCTTGAAAGTATTTACTACCCAGTTTGTGACTGAATTGATGCTGTTAGATAATGTACATCAACCGTCTATCCAGCACTATAAATATTGCAGTTATTTGCTAGAAGTTAAACAGCTTCTTACAGATATGGCAGTAAATATTAGCGGGATGCGAGATACAACAAGGGTGCTAAAAATTAGTTCCAATCCTGTCACCAAAAATCCAAAAAACTTCCACAGATACAGCAGGTGAATGAGAAATTTCTGTTTACTCACAGCAAGACAAGTATTATTTTCGCTGCAAAGAAGATACATAAAAAAATCAGTCCAGCCTACGCTATGGCAACAGCTTCGCCAAACGAAAAACCGATTTTTAGGCGGCTTTGCTCCACTTCGATTAACGTTATGCCATCACCAATAACTGATGAGGCTGGTCTGATACTCACTTCAAAGGAATCTAAGGAGTTTTTATTCTGGTTTTAGATTCCCTATAAATAAAGAATATCATACATCTGGCCAATTTACTTGCGCTGATCAATTAATTTACAAAGAGTATTCGTGGTTACAATTAGTCATCAGCGAAAGAGCCTCAAAGCCGATAATTGCGTTATTCTGTTGTTGAAAGTTAAGAAAATATCGTCGATTTCTCTTTGGAGAGATATCTATATTGAGGACATAAAGTAAATCATTTGTCTCTTCACTTCCAGTTAGAATAGTCTGTCTATTTTCTTTACTAAAAGTCTTATATATAAAAGGATTAAGGCTGCTTTAAATCTAGACAGAACTGTCTATTATAAACTGGCTTTATTTCTATTTTGCAATATTAATTTGCGTTATTGTTATCAGCTTTACTATTATTAATTAGAAAGGTTGATAGGATTTTGAAATCAAGGAACTCCAACAAGTTTCTGACAAAAATTACATATTAGAAGAGTCTGTCTTCTGATCAATTGCAACTGGAGCAATCAGCCATGCCAATGAAGTTGTTTAAGTGCGACGAAACTATCCCCGAACGGGAGAAGCACATATATATTAAAGAGAAAGGAGAAGATACAACCCAGTTTCTCCCTAGCGCCCACGTCGAAACCATTCCCGGCTCATTATCTGAACGCGGATGCAGTTATTGTGGTGCAAAGCTAGTAATTGGTGGTGTTCTCAAAGACACTATTCAGTTGATACATGGGCCTGTAGGCTGTGCTTATGACACATGGCACACCAAACGCTATCCCAGCGACAATGGCAACTTCCAACTCAAATATGTCTGGTCATCGGACATGAAGGAACAGCACGTTGTCTTCGGTGGTGAAAAGCTGCTGAAAAAAGCGATGCTGGAAGCCTTTGCAGAATTTCCTGACATCAAGCGGATGATGGTGTACACCACCTGCTCTACTGCTTTGATTGGCGATGATATTAAGCCTGTAGTTAAAGAAGTCGAAAAAGAACTCGGTGATGTCGATATCTTCACCGTCGAGTGTCCCGGTTTTGCTGGGGTGAGTCAATCCAAAGGACACCACGTATTTAACATGGGGTGGATGACGGACAAGGTAGGAACTTATGAGCCAGAAATTACCAGCCCATACACGATTAATGTGATTGGTGACTACAACATTCAAGGAGATACTTTTGTCCTTGAAAAGTATATGGAAAAAATGGGCGTGCAAATTATTGCCCATTTTACTGGTAATGGGACTTATGACTCATTGCGTGGGATGCACAGAGCGCAGTTGAATGTGACCAACTGTGCCCGTTCTGCTGGATATATTGCCAATGAGTTAAAGAAAAAATATGGCATTCCCCGGATTGATGTGGATACTTGGGGTTTTGACTATGCTAAGGAAGGGTTACGCAAAATCGGGGCTTTCTTTGGGATTGAGGATAGAGCCGAAGCGGTGATTGCTGAAGAGGTGGCTAAATATGAATCGAAGTTAGCTTGGTATAAGGAGCGCTTGACTGGGAAAAAGGTCTGTATTTGGACTGGTGGCCCACGTTTGTGGCACTGGACTAAAGCCTTAGAAGACGATTTGGGAATGAAAGTGGTGGCGATGTCGTCCAAGTTTGGACACCAAGAGGATTTTGAAAAGGTAATTGCCAGAGGTGAAGAAGGGACTATCTATATTGATGATGGCAATGAACTTGAGTTCTTCGAGGTGCTGGAGATGGTCAAGCCTGATTTGGTGTTGACTGGACCACGGGTGGGTGCTTTGGTGAAGAAGTTGCATTTGCCTTATGTGAATGGTCATGGCTACCACAATGGCCCTTATATGGGTTTTGAAGGTGCGGTGAATATGGCGCGCGATATGTACAATGCCATTTACTCCCCTTTGATGAAGTTGGCTAAGGATGACATCCGTGGTCAGCAAAATAAAACTGTTATCTCTGAAGAAAATAGGAAACTTCAGGAGAATGAAGTACAACAATCGAAATCTATTGATATTACATCTACCGAAGCGATGCCTACGGCGGTAAACTACGCAGCAGTTGAAAGTTCAGACCTTAATACTCAACCATTGCTAATACTTGATAATCAACCATTACTTCAGGAGAATGAAGTACAACAATCGAAATCTATTGATATTACATCTACCGAAGCGATGCCTACGGCGGTAAACTACGCAGCAGTTGAAAGTTCAGACCTTAATACTCAACCATTGCTAATACCTGATAATCAACCATTACTTCAACGGCAGCAAATTGGCGGGGAAATCTCTGCATTTTTGGAGCAATTGCCTAAATACTTAGGTAGCTTTTCCACGGAGCACCAAATGCCAATTATTTGTTTTGCTACAATTATTACAGCGACTATTGCAGTTAAGATAATTCTAGCTGTATTAGATGTAATAAATGAAATTCCCCAGTTAAATCTAGTTTTTGAGTTGACTGGAATTGGTTACTTAATCTGGTTTGTTTTCCGATATCTATTTAAAGCTTCTACTCGACAAGAATTAGCTGCACAAATTAGTTTTATCCAAAAAGAAATTGTCGAGGGACAAGATTCATAAGCTATTATGCTTCCACATTTGCTTTCTTTCATCGTGAAAGAAAGCATAAAGCAAAGGAACACATTCCCCACGCCATGCAAGAAGTTGCTCGGATTTTGAGAGTAAATAGCTATGTTGCGTAGGCGTAGCCCGTCATAGACATTGTGATCGCTTCTCCACGAACGCGAATAGCGTGTCGGAGACAGAGGCTGCGCCCTAAGCGTATGCCACAGGGTTTAGGACACGCTCTGCATAGCCGATTTTTGAGCAGGGGTATGCTCGCTGTAGGCATCGTAAAAGCACCACAGTCGTAGTTACTCATGAAGTCTTGTCATCCGTATAAGTCGTGCGAAATAAAAAAACTTTTTACTTAAAGTTTTGATAAAGTCAGCGTTTAATTACGTAGTTGAATTGATTTTTTCCAACCAAGTTGGTATGATAAATTCAATTAAAAACACAAATTTGTATAAAAAATATGCCATAAATACTGTTGAATAATTCATGAAATTTAAATGCTCAGATCAAGGACTATTCAAGCATTAGTAGTAAGGAAGTCGAGACATTTGCCAGCAATCCTATCTATGCGATCGCCATACATCGAGTGTCACTCACAATGGAGAATCTGCTTGATAAGTTTCTCGCCCTCAACATTTTTGAAACAAGCTATTAGTAAATTCAAAGAAATAATTTATGTTAGAAACAAAGTTTTTTCAAAAACCATTAATGGTTATTCTAGGGTTAGCATTAGCTACTGTTTCTACCGCTCAACCCTCCAAAGCTGCTACCTTTACTTATCAGGGAGATACAACAAATGAACCGATTTGGCGGCGTGTAGCACCAGGGAATCCTCCCACTCTTATCAGTGGTGAAAAAGATGGGAATTTGGGAATGAGTGTCCCTTTCAGTGTATTCGATTTTACGGTCGATCAATCAGGTTTATATAATATAAGTGGTGAATCTGAACCTACACCACCTGCAAATAGAAAATGGGATATTTTCTTAGCTTTATATCAGGACAGTTTCAATCCCACTGAACAATTAACTAATGTTCTTGTAGCAAATACTACTACTAATGGTAGTACTGTTACTTTCAACCGAGAACTCCTTACAGGACAGAAATACTTTTTAGTTACTACTGGTCGTCGAGTGAATGATTTTGGACAGTTTAGCAACACAATAAGTGGTTCAGGTCAAATTATACCAATTCCTGAATCAGATTCAATACCTGCCATGTTAGTCACGGGTGGTATAACTTTACTACTGTATAAGCGAAAATTAGGTTTAAAAATATAGCATTTCTAAATCATTTGTAAGTATATCCTCAACTTCTTCAGAAGTTATGGATATGCTTACAAAGTAGGTATGACTGCAGAAATGTTGAATGCTGATACAAAACTTTACATTATTAGTTACACTAAGTCTCAAAAGCTTAAATTAGTCAGCAAAACATCATCTCCTCAAACCAATGAACATAGCTGATTTTCTGACACATACAAGATTGAAGATAGCGGAATTTATCTAATAGTGTATGTCCCCATTGTTCGGGAATAGATAAAAGCTGTAAAATCAGATAGGCTATCAAGCTCACGTAAATTTGTATGGTAATACCATTGACGTTTTTGGTAATGAGTTTGTCAAGTTTTAAGTGCATCTTTAAAAACTTCCACAACAATTCAACTCCCCAACGTAATCGATAAATATCCCTAATTTCATCATCATGAACAGCTGCATCTCCCGACTCTGGTAAATTAGTCACTAAGCGAAACTCGGTTTTTGTCTCTAAATCACAGAAATTAATTACTCTATAAGCTTGAGCATCATCAGATGCACCAACTTTGACCAATCCATTTGAGCCATCAAATTCTAGTTTCCAATTGTTTTTTATCCGCAAAACAAAATATTTGTTTTCTTGTACTAATTCTTGGATAAATTTTAATCCAGCAAAACCCCTATCCATTACTCCAACAGCATTTATTGGGAGACTAGACATCATTTTGGAACCAAATTTATAATCATGGTCATGTCCAAAATTGATGAAGTTATCTTCTGGGCTTCCTGTGGAGAGATTTAAGGAACTAAACAGCTTGACTTGATGATGACCTAGTACCCATAACAATTTACTTGTGAGAGTAATAATTGTTGAATCTATTGGACAAATTGCATATTTATTGTGTAACTTTTTTTGAACTTTCTTCTGTACTAATTCATTTAATTTTTGGTAAATCTCTTGAAAAGGTTTTTGGCTTCGATGTAAATTTGCTTTAGAGAAAGTAGAAATATCTACCTCAAAACAATTGTTATTTAATCTGTTAAACAAATCTCGCATACTTGTTAAGCTGTTATCCAGGGCATAGGATAGCCAGCACTCAAAAAACAGACGACTGTTCAATACTGGATAATCGTTTTTTGGCAGGCTTTTCAGTATATCTTTGACAATTTTGGGAAATGAATTTATAATCACAATCAAACTAATATATTTTAAGCCTTAGCCCAAAACTACCATATTTTGGGCTATTTTTATCGGATTTTTCTTAACATTCAACACTTCTGGTATGACTGCTATAGTTGCACTCATATAATCAGAATACTCTGTAAGAAAGCTAACTGCCTTTTCTATTATTAGTTAACTACTTGTTTTCAGAGAATAGATGCAATCGTCATCCTTTTGCAGGATATTTGAAGCAGTTTTGCTACTTCTGTTATAAACTGTTCTAAGTCTGAAGGCTTTTGGATATAACTTTGGAATCCAGATGCAAGAGCCTTTTTATCCACCTTATCTTCAGAACTACCAGTAAAAGCGATCGCTGGGATTTCTCTTGTTAGTGGAGATGTAAGTGAACGGACTTTCTGTATTAGCGAATATCCGTTCTCAAATGGCATGTCAATATCGATAATTAAAAGATCCACTTGATATTGTTTAATAATCTCAAATGCTGCAAAAGCATTGGATGCCGTTATTACCTGGATTCCATAACTTTCAAAAATATAAGTAATTAAAAAAAGGATATCTGTGCTATCGTCCACCACAAGAATCGTCAATCCTTGAAAAATATCTAAGTTTCTTCTATCTTTTTCAGGACGCTTGTCCTCAAAATTATCTGGCACGATATAATTGTCTCCCTAGTTACCTAATAAATTACAGAGGAAGTCCTACAGGTGATTACTCGTGAACTAGCTGCCTAGCGAGCACTATATCAAAAAATTTTTTACCTTTGCAAGCAAATTGGCAATATGTATAATTTTCTTGCTATAAGATGAGTGCCCTGCCATAGCAGCCTTTTATCTTTTTTTAGTCCATAAACATCTGCGGATGCTTTTTTTGATGAAAGTTCTTGCTCTATACATTCGCGTAGCGAACCATAAGGGACAGACACTTGTGTAACCGGAATGTCATACATATTTGGCAGTAAAGTTCTTAGAGATTTCACCAAAGGCAGTCTTTAAAGCGCCAGCATTGTACAAAGAAACAGCCCAAACCTGACTAGGCATTGTGACACCAAACTTACCAGTAATCAGTGGTATGACAAATAAATACTTCAAATAAATACTTTTTCATGACTTTTTGTACAAAAGTCGATACTACTGCGAGGTTACGAATATCACATTATTAAGTCTGTGAATTGTAGCGATCGCTACTTTTTACCAACCATTTTGGTAAAAAATTGTAGAGTACTCTAAAAAATAATCTTGAATACCCATAATGAGTGTTTTCTTCTCAGATGAGGCGATCGCTAGGTTAGTTCAGGAAGATGTTCCCTACCTAGATTTGACAACCTACGGGCTTGGCATTGGCAAGCAACCTGGTGAAATCGAGTTTTCTACCCGTCATCCGATGACCATTTGCGCTACTGAAGAAGCAGCCAGAGTATTAAAATATTGTGGTGCCGAAGTTCATTATCAAGTTGAAAGTGGTACAGTCTGCCAAGAGAAGCAATTAATTCTTCAAGCTAGTGGCACTGCTCAAGCTTTGCACAGTGGCTGGAGAGTTGCTTTAAATTTGATGGAATACGCCTCCGGCATTGCTTCGCGTACAAGAGTATTAGTAGATACTGCTTCATCAGTAAATCAGTCAGTTTCTATTGTGACTACTCGTAAATGTTTTCCAGGTACTAGAGCGCTTTCCATCAAAGCAGTTCTAGCTGGCGGAGGATTTTTTCATCGCTTAGGATTATCTGAAACAGTTCTGATCTTTAACCAACACCTGATATTCCTGGGAGGTATAGGTGGGTTAATTGAGCGTATGAATGAACTGCGACGACAGTTTCCAGAACAACATATTTGCGTTGAAGTAGATACACCAAAAGATGCTTGTATGGCTGCTCAAGCAGGTGTAGATTTAATTCAGTTTGATAAAATTCCGAGCCGAGACCTTGAGCCTCTAGTTTTGAAATTGAAGCAGCAGTATCCAAACTTAAAACTAGCAGCAGCTGGTGGTATTACCTCTGAAAATATAAAGGATTATGCTAGTACTGGTGTAAATATTTTAGTGACAAGTTCACCGTACTTTGGTAAACCATGCGATATTGCAGTCAAAATGACAATGGCACAGTAGGCATTTTTAACTGAGTTTGATACTTAAGATTGCAGTTGTTAAAACGCAGGAGTTGAGCCAGAAAGAACAGTGCTTAGGCAAGACTTAGAACGGAAGTAAGTGGGCGTTTTAGGAAGCTATTAAGCAGTTGATGAAATAGAGCGATATAGCCATCTATCGCTCTATTCACTGCACCAGTAATTGTAGCATTTATTTAGTCTATTGGTTGTATACACGGAATAGTCTAGTTGCTGTATGGTTTTGCTTCAACTATACTGTCGGGACAACTACAACCCTTCCCCATAACTCGGACAGTTTTCCAATTTACAGGTGAGTCTCACTTATAAAAAGTTTATTAGCTTGATAGTTACCTATTTATAAGGCAAATAACGACAGCTTCGTTTCTTTACAACATTAAGCTGAACTATTTTAAAAAGAAATAAAAATTAATTTTGTTAGTGTTTAATTACTATATTAGTTGGTATTTTACTCAATAAGTTGGTATTATCTTCATTAGATTACACAGATATACTTATCCATTTGGAAAAACGCAAATCTAACAAGAGGTTTGTGGCTAACTTTGGCGTTAGGATTTATTAGTTTTTAATAACTCATATTAAAAACTAGCTATTTAGTAGCGTTTGGTAAGGAGTTCAAAGTTTAACGATAGAACCGTTTTTATTTTTATCTAACAGAATCTATTGTCAAATTGCTCAATTTTGGCGATAACGATACTAATTTTTGGTAAGCAAACAGCTTTGAGCAAAACAATCTAGTTTTTTCAATATTCAATAGTAAACGGAGAAATGTTTTATGCGTTTTACCCGCACGATACCCATTGCGTATTTAATGCTATCAATACTGGTTTTATGGCAGCCAACTTTAGCTGACTCAAGAAGTAGTCTTCCCTCAGAAAAAGAAGAAAAAACACCTTCTGTATGGGATAAAAATAAGTGTCTTGGAGGTTCTTCGCAAAGTTTTCGCTTAGGTGGAGAACTCAATAATCCAGCCACTTATAACTTGCAAAAACTGCAAAATTTACAAGATGCTTTAAAAAAACAAAATCCAGCATTAGTTACTGAAATCACTGTGAGCTTTCAAACTGGCTCAGGGCCACGAACAGAAACATACTATGGAATCCCCCTATGGGAATTAATTAATAATCCGAAAGCCGGAGGTGGTCTAAAACCTGGGAATTCTGGGGTAAATAGTAAAAACTCTTTTTTGAGGCAATATGTTCTAGTTGATGCCACAGATTGCTATGGTGCAGTCGTAGCTATTGGTGAAATTCAACCTAACTTTGAAGGGAAAACAGTGCTAGTTGCATTTGCAAAAAAAGGTAGTGATGGTAACGTCGTGCCTTTAACAGATGAAGGATTTGCTCGTTTAGTAGTTCCAGGTGACAAAGCTGGAGGTCGTTACATTAGTAATGTGACAAATATCGTCATATTATCTGCTCCTCCTTCTCCTTTGAAACCAAAATATTTCTGATATGGAGGCTAAGGTTATCAGTCTCAATAATATCAGCAATAACTTCTAGAGACATTTGTAAATCTATTGAGTATGACTGGCGTAAAACAAGTTTTACGCCAGTTATATCTTCAATAATTAACAAAGCCCAATACGGTTTGGATAAGCTGTTGAGGCAGGCAAGGAAAAAGAGTTATTGAGCAATAATTCTTTCTCAAGAACTGCTCAATAACTGCTTGCCTTAACTGATAACTTTCTTAACCGAAGATTGTAAGTAACAAAGTCAACATTTGTCTATATGAAGTAATTGACATTTTTTCAACTTAGTTGGTAATGTGAGCTTTGAGGATAAAATACCAAAAACTTGAAGATTTTAGCGAACAGATGAAAAAATATTTTTTGACAGGTTCTTTGGCAGCTTGTGTCTCTAGTGTTCTGATATCAAATCAAGCTTTTGCAGCTAATCTCAGCTTATATGGAGCAGGTAGTTTAAGAAATGCATTAACGGAAGTAAGCCAAGACTTCACCCAAGAAACAGGAATAGGAACGAATACAGTATTTGGGCCATCAGGTATTAGAGAGCAAGCAATAGAAACAGAACTCCAACTGGGACAGCCTACTGCTGATGTCTTTGCTAGTGCAGATATTGGAAATCCCCAAAAACTCTACATTAAGGGGTTGAGCAGTCAGCCAGTGGAATTTACTCAAAACCAGATTGTAGCGGTGTTTTCATCAAAGTATTCCCAGGTAAAAATTGCACCAAATCAGGTGTTAGATTACTTATTAAATCCCAACATCAAGTTGGGAATTGCAACACCTATATTAGATCCTCTTGGAGACTACACTCAACAGATATTTACTCAAGCTAATTCAAAAAACCCTGGTAGGTTTGATACCCTCAATAGTAAAGCCTTGCAATTAACAGGTGGAACGAATTCCCCAATAGTTCCATCAGGACAGGACAGCTTAGTATATTTTCTTAACAAAACTCAGCAAGCAGATGTTTTCTTAAGTTACTATACTGGCGCGATCGCATCGCAAAAAATTGATCCGAGTCTGCAAGTAGTTGGACTACCAGATTATTTGTCTGTTGCAGCACCATTCGGTTTAACAGTTATCAAAAATGCTGACCCGAATGCACAGAAACTAGCAGATTATATTTTGTCAGAGAAAGGACAGCAAATTTTGCATAAGTATGGCTTTACTAGCCCCACCAAATCAGTACCCGAACCCAACTATGTTTGGGGACTATTACTAGCTGCGACTATAGGTTTAGCACTCAATAAAAAATTGGCAGAGCCAAAGCAAAAGATACAAGTTGAAAATCTTGGATAAACTGAATCAAAATTGCAGCGATCGGAAAATGATTGTTGGCAACGGCAATCATTTATATAGCCCTTACTACGAGTGAATCATTCTAAAAAATGAATGACGATTAGCTTATGTACCAATAATTATCAGAATGTACCAAAATAATTAAGTAGACACATTACTAAAAACAGTTTTGAATGAATGTTCTGCCAAGCTTTAACTGTCTATTTTACTATTCTAGTATCAACTTTTTCAGCATCTTCTAATACCAGTATGATATCTAAATTCTTCTGTAAGGGAGAAGATAACATCTCACTAAATGAGGATAATCCAACAATTTGATAATTGTTACTATTACTTAGTTCAGAATTATCTTATAACTAAGGAGTATTAAAGTATGGAAGTTAGCGCTCGTAATTCCTTAAAAGGAACTATTAAGAAAATTCACGCAGGAGCAGTCAACTCTGAGGTCATATTAGAAATTGTGCCTGGGGTGGAAGTAACTGCAATTATTACCAAGGAGTCGGTAGAGCATCTCCAACTTCAAGAGGGCAAACAAGCGATCGCTGTGATTAAAGCGTCGGATGTCATAATTGCTACAGAATAGCTCGATATGAGTAGATAAGTTGTGGCGATCCGCTTATAGAGCGATCGCTACGCTCATCCTGACTTTTCCCGTTAAGTCTTGAAAGACTTGCTGGCAAAGGGTTTAAGAAACAGCACAGCAAATACGGTACAGTAATTGAAATTGGGTGCTAAAGGTAACAAGCAATGCTGGACTGGTGGGAAAAGAATTTTGCAACCATATCTCTAGGCGATCGCCGATTGAATGAGCGTGCAATGTCAATCGGGTATGCTCTAAGTTTGGGATTCGGCAAAGCGCTGTCGGAAGTTTTCAGTAATGGAACCGTACTTAAAAGGGCTTATGAGTTTTTGCTAATCCAAAAGTGCAATTTCCCAGCGTGATTGAGCCGCATTGCCAAATGACTGCGGAAACTGTTGCAGAGTGCGACGTAGTGCTGTGTGTTGGAGACACGACTTTTTTTGATTATGGCAGTATTGAGGCTAAAAAAGAAGGTTACGGCCCAATTGGTAAGGGAGGTAACGGTTTAATATTACACAGTGCTTTAGCCATAGAATCGGACAAAGGCCAGTCCCTTGGTCTGTTGTGGCAAAAACTTTGGAATCGAGAAGCAAAACAGAAACCGCCAAAAGATGAAACTCCAACACAGAAGAAAAAACGGCAAGCAGCAGCACGTAAAGAAGCCCGAAACCGTCCCTTTGAACAGAAAGAATCTTACAGGTGGGTAGAAGCGCTCACCACTATAGAAAACCTTGTGAGTAAGCACACGCAAGTGATTCATGTTTTCGACCGAGAAGGTGATATCACAGAAGTTTTCGATAAAGTTCGCCAACTCCAGCACACCGGAGTTCTTATTCGCGCGGCTCATAACCGCAGTTTAGATTCCGAGAGCGAGCGTCTTTGGTCAAAACTCCTTGCACAACCTACCAGTTTTGAACAGGAAATCGAATTACCCCAGACTGGACAGCGTTCTGCCCGTAAAACCAAGCTGGCTGTGCGATTTTGTCCGGTCAATCTCCGTACTCCCTATCGTTTTGATAACCGTGAGCCTCTACCCGTATATGCTGTTTATGCCACTGAGATTGATTGCCCAGATGGTGAAACACTTGTGGAGTGGATGTTGTTGACTACGGAAGTTATTGCAGATGTCCAGATGGCTTCTACAGTTTTACGCTGGTATACTTATCGTTGGCGTGTTGAAGAATACCATAAAATTTTTAAGTCTGGATGTCAGGTAGAAAAATATAGGCTTGCTGCTGATGGGATGAAGACCCTCATTGGTTTTTTTAGCGTAATAGCTGTTGAGCTTTTGCGCTTAACTTATCTCCACCGCACTCAGCCCTTAGCCCCTGCCATTGAAATTCTTAATCCCCTTGAACTCAAGATTTTAAAAGCTAAGTCTCCCAAACTCCCCAAAGTGCTAACAGTTAGCTGGGCTGTTGAAGCTGTAGCTCGTCTTGGCGGCTACTTAGAACATCGAAGTAAAACACCTATTGGTATCCAGGTACTGTGGCGAGGTTGGTTAAAATTACACGACCTCTGTGAGGGTTGGCAGCTTGCAAAAGAGACTTAACGGGAAAAGTCAGATAGAGCGATCGCTACGCTCATCCAACTATTTACGAATTTTCCGAGCAAGAACTGCTACCACACACCAGACATGAAGGATCGCGATAAGAATGTCGTTTGGCAAATTCCATTCGCATCAAGTCGATTGTCAGCAGTTGTGACAATAAGGGTTCACTAAACTTAGTAATCAGCTTTATTACCTCTAATGCACTAAGACAAGCTAGTGTCCCAGAAACAGCACCGAGAACCGCGAACCCACGCTGATCCCAATCCGGCTTTTCTGGAAATAAGCATGATAGACAAGGAGTGACACCAGGAATAATCGTCGTCAGGTAAGCTTCCATTCCATCCATTGCAGCTTCCACCATAGGTTTTTGCCAGCGCACACAAGCCTCATTAAGCAAGTTCCGCTCTGTGAAATTGTGGGCGCAATCAACAGCTATATCAGCAGATTGCACTAAAGAGTCTACATTCTCCTTTGTAACGTAATCATGAACTGCTTCTACCTGAATATCAGGATTAATAGCTTGCAGAGTTTCTCTGGCTTTGAATACTCTTGGCTTACCTACCCAATCATTTGTCATCAGAACCTGACGATTCATATCATCTAGCCGTAAGTCACCACCCCGAACTAGAATTAGCCGCCCAACACCTGCTACTGCTAAATAAAGTGCTGATGTACCGCCTAATCCCCCTACACCTGTAACCAAAACCGTTGCAGACTTCAAGCGCTTTTGTCCTGCTTCTCCAAAATTGGGAAGCATCATTTGGCGGTGATAGCGTTCTAACTCACTGGGTGTTAAGTTCATCGCTTTTTAATTCTTTATCAGTCGTAAAATTTACCACCTAGTTGGTAGCAAGTATTGTAGTTGTCTATACACTTTTCTGATTTAGTACCTGTAAAGTTGGTATTTGTTGCAGGCACTATTAAGGGAGCTATGTGCAAATATAACGATGTCTATGATGGGCTATGACGCTCTCTACGAGACGCTAAAAGCGTAGCTTGCAACTCTTAGAGAGCTAACGCAACTCTTGGAGACGCTACGCGTAGCTTGCTTCCACGGAGTGGTACGCTATCGGCGTCGCAAATGTGGTGCTGCTCTCTCTGCGGAGATGTCGTGATAGTCCTTTATTCGATCATCCCTGCTCTTTGACCAGCACCGATCGATTACTGCCAGTTTGCTCTTTGTCCTGGGTTGAATGCCCAATGAAATAAACCCTACAGCAAAGCTGTGGGGTCTTTGAGGTATTATTGCTTTCTGGTGGAATATACAGCAATGGCTGATGCAAGAATCAGTACGGCATCTATAACTGCTGGCTTTGGGTTGGGATTTATCCCCCTTCATAGTGCGCGATACGACTTGGTGATTCTCAAAGAATACTTGGAACAATTACTAGTACAGCAGTTTATTACTATCTTGGGATATCGGAAGCCTGCGATCGCAATCCTATGCAGACATTTGCTGATGTGGCTAATAGACTAAATAGCTTTGGTTTAGCTTATCTACATATTATATGATAGGAAAATTGTAGTAACCAGTTACCTACCCGTAGGCGTAGCCCGTCGTAGACATCGCTTTAAAGGGGGCAATCAAACTGCCTCCCTTAATAGAATCTCAACAATTACTTTAGCCTACGGCAATAATTACATCTGATGATTTAATTATGGCGTGGACTTCTTTACCTTCAGTAAGTTTGAGATTTTCTGCTGATGATTTGGTAATAATCGCAGTCACCTCTACCCCTGGTGCTACTTCTATTGTTACTTCACTATTTACAGAGCCAACGATAACGTTTTTTACAGTTCCTTTGAGAGCATTACGAGCGCTAACTTGCATTTGATGACCCCTACTGGTTTTTTCTTTACACGTAAATATTAACAAGTAATTAAATGAATCTGTATGACTACAAATAGAAAATATATGAATTTTTACTATTAATATAGAAAATATACGCGAATAATTTACTAAATAATTTGTTTGGTATTTACATATTTTTAAACCAACTTATTTGGTAATAGAAGTAATACAAAGTAGTTAGTTCAACTAACCACTTTTCAGACTGTTATTTGACACACGCAAGATAAGTTTTCGGTGCTACTTCATCTTTTTTGAGATGTTGTCATTCCAATTCGATTAAGTACCCTTTTCCTGTTGGAGACGCTACGCGAAAGGAAACAAGCTACATTTCAGAACAATATTTGGGTAAAAATTCATATTTCCTTCTGCAACGGCAGTCTCTACAATTCGGGAAGGCATTCTATTAACAAGCTGGCAAAGCCACCTAGCAGACTGTCTCCTTGTTGTAACGACTGCCGTCCTTTTAATGCAAAATTATCTAGAATCGGAATGTAGTACGAACAACTCCTGTATAGATAGTGTCATTATTGCTGTTCTGTTCTGGGTTAAATATCACAATCAAGCCTGGTGTAATTGAGATATTGTTATTCACTTGGTAGCGATATAATCCTTCTAAATGGAAAGATGTATTGCTATCTTCACGAAGATTACTAGTAGCAGTAAGAACAGCAGGGCCAAAGTCATTACTCGTCACTTTGGGTGGTTGACCAAAGATTAAACCTCCCAAGTTACCCTTTTTGACTAAATCAGGGAAAGCTAAAGTGACCGCCCAGTTCCAGATGTCTGCCTTATCACCTCTATTAACATTTGCACCGGAACTAACCTCTGCGATCGCTTGACTATACCCAACCCAACCAGAAAGTACCAATTGGGGGTTAAAACGATAGCTGGTTTCTATCCCATAATGATTGGCTGAAGTGGCAATACCAGCACCAAATGGGGTATTAGCGAAAGCGCTACCATAAGCCCCCGAAACGGAAACATCATTATTACTACCAGTAAAGTAAGAGTGTGCATAGCTCAAAGCAAGAGTTAAGTTTTGGTTGGGCTGGAATGCTAATTGAGCTAAAGCACCATAACTACCATCAAATAGCCCTGCACCAGCACTAGGATCGTTAGCTCTTCTAGCAAGATAACCCCCAGACAAAGTAATCGCGTCGCTCAATTTAAAGATGGCGCTGACACCTGAACCTGTATTACTAGCAGAACCCGTATTACTGGCACGGTAAATAGGGGAGAATCGACCAAACCGCGAAAGAGATCCAATCGGAGTTGAGGACAACAAAGGGTTAACAGTGTTGAAGTTGTCGTAGAACTCCCCACCAATAGCATCAACAATGACATTGATTTTGTTACCTACCGGGAAGCGATAATATAATTTGCCCAGTACAATGGTGTTGTCGTTGTTCCCGTCCCACGATACACGGGTCATGTTTGTACCTGTGACTGCCCCACTAAAGGCTGTGGTGTTGTTGGCTTCTAAACGGGTAAACAACTGGTCTTTACCAGTAAAACTACTAATTAGATTCAAGCGGATGCGATCGCTAAAAATCGCGTTATCCTGAAGCCTTCGTCCACCCGATGCTGTATACTCGTTAGCTCTTGCAGTCTCTCTAGCTGCGCCTCCGGGAGCTGCTTCAATTCTTCTCCAGCGATCGGAATCTAGCGCTCTATCCCCACCAAACACACTCCCAACAGAGAAAATTATTTCTGCATTTAACTTGGTAGTAGCCGAAAATTGTTGATTTTCCAGATTTGCATTACGAGCTTCCAACCCATCTATGCGTCCCCGTATTTCAACTAGTCCATCAGCGAATTCTTCTTGCAATTTTCGCAAGGTTTCTAAGTCTTCTTTTGTCACTAAATCTGCTGTGCTGCTAGCAATCAGTTCATTAACCCGATTCAGACAAGCATTAAGACCTGCGGCAAACTCATAACGAGTCATTGCCCGATTTCCTTGGAAGGTGCTATTAGGATATCCAGCAATACAACCGTAGCGCTCAACTAAAGATTGTAAAGCCTGGAATGCCCAATCTGTAGGTTGCACATCAGATAGTTGAGAGACTGAAGTAACCTGACTCATGACTGAGTTCGGACTTTTACTGCTGTTATTATTTAACTGCTGGATCTGGTCAGATGAAGTAACGCCGATAGGTGCAGTCAAAACAGCTTGATTATCTATTTGAGCAACTACACCTTCTTTTGCCTGAAACTGAGTAGTCTGCATATCTGCTGGAATAGCTAATGCACCTTGAGCATCAATCAGACTAACTGCTAATAAGATTGGAGCAATCAACAATGAATTATGTAAAAAAGTAGACATTAACCTCACACCTCAAATACTATTAGACCAACTTAACTACTAAAATTGTTGGTATTAAAAACACCTAATGTATCATCTGCGTCAGGTTATCACCATAAAAGTTGGTAAAAAGCTGGCAAGATTTTAATCAATATCGGCACAGTTGTTGGTAGCAGTCAGTTCTAAGTGGTAATCTGTGATTTTTTACCAGTTTTTTTGGTTACTAGTTCGCTAGATTGGTAAATTATGAATTAATTAAGAAAAAATGCTTGAGATACTGCAAATGAATAATAAACGAATCCTAACTTTTGTGAGTTGGGTATTTATCTCGTTTTTACTAATCGTCGGCTGTAGTCAAACGACTACACCTAACTCATCCTCAACTCCTAGCCCAGCAGCCCAAACAGCAAATTTGACGATATCAGCAGCTGCTAGCCTCAGAGATGCAATGGACGAAATCAAACCTCTCTACAGTAAGGAAAAGCCAAATGTTACTCTGAGCTACAACTTTGGTTCATCGGGCGCTTTGCAACAACAGATTGAACAGGGTGCAGGAGTTGACGTTTTTATCTCAGCTGCAACTAAACAGATAGATGCTTTACAACAAAAAGATTTGTTAGTTAATGGGACTCGCAAAAACTTGTTGAAAAATCAATTGGTGTTGATAGTACCGCAAAATTCCACAACTGTGGCTGATTTCAAAGACTTAACTTCACCACGTATTAAGAAAATTGCTCTCGGCGAACCCAAAAGTGTCCCTGCTGGACAATATGCTCAACAAGTCTTAACTTCATTAAAAATCCTTGATGCTGTTAAAAGCAAAGCCGTCTATGCCAAAGACGTTCGTCAAGCTCTCAATTACGTAGAATCAGGCAATGCTGACGCTGGAATCGTTTACCTCTCAGATGCCAAAAGTACGCCAAAAGTCAAAATTGTAGCAACTGCATCTGAAAAAACCCATTCTCCTGTCGTCTATCCGATCGCAGTTCTCAAAAGCAGTAAAAATGTCGATGCCGCTAAGGATTTTGTGCAATTTTTATCGGGCAATGAAGCCAAAACTGTGTTTGAAAAACAGGGATTTACGGTAGCTGGTAGTTAACCAAATAATTACTAATTCGTAACTCGTAATTCGTAATTAAAGAACGGGTACAAGCAAGCCCCCACTAATTTTTTAATGGAGAGTTCAAGTTACCACTGATAGCGCAGCGTTAGCGAGTCTGCTTCACCTGTTTGACTAGGCTTCATCATCTGATGTTTCTTCAATGTTGATTTCCCAAGGTTCTCCTTTATAATCTGGTGAAAAAAGGTGAATTTTGCCCTTATTGGAAAACTGCTTCAACTTTTTGATGAACTGGGGAATAGCATCGACTATATGCAGATAACTTTCTATGTCATAACAGATAATGAGTAACATCAGAGGACTAGTATTTATCTTGAAATACCAGTGACAATTTGATAACAAAACTCGCATAATTGGGCCGCAAGCTTGATAAAATCGCCTGCAAGTAGCTTCTTCTAGTTGCCTGTAGAATAACTCGTTAAGTATAGGTGCTCCAGTTGGAGGCAAATCATCTGCGGGAAGGGGGGATTTATTCATAGTAAATAACTAGGGATTGGGAATTATTAGTCAAAAAAATACAATGCTTCTGCATGTTTTAATCACGCCATCTTTGAGTAGATGGCGCAACAAGCACTTTTGTAGTTGCACCCAAATTCGGAAAATCATAGTAAATGTTCTTGTTTTTGTGTTGCAAGCCATTGCAGTTCTAACCACAAAAGCGGATCTGTCTGCTTTATCTTCGACATCGGATCTCGCAGCAGATGCGTAGCATTTAGGCAGACAACTTCAACTAATCCCGCATATTCTGCTACTTCTCTAAGTATAGATATTTGGGCTTTAACATCAGCAATCAGATTGTCAGGGCAATAAATAGTGAAGTATGGCAGAAAGTGAACACGAGGTCTTCCCCAATAAGACTCGATGAGTTTAACATGACAGTGTTTTAGCAATTCCTCGACTTGTGGGAAAGAATGAGCAATAACCGTTTTGAATTCTTTGACTAGCTCTTGTTCATACCAACTTGTGTTCATAGTTATAACTTTCATACTGAAAGTAACAATTGGGAATTTTGATCTGTTTAATGCTTAACCTTTATCTCTTGCTCTAAAAAGAGATTGCCAATATCAAATAAAAGTTGCATAGTACCTCGATAGCCAACCTTGGTAAACTGACCATGATCTAAGCGGTCAAAAATGGGAATACCTTGACGATAGAGAGGAATTTTTAAGCGTTGAGCGATCGCTACTCCATGAGAGTTGGTAATTAGTAAATCAGATCCAACCGCCAATTGCTCAAAGTCTTCCAAATCGCCGATAGTGACGGTGGGAATCGGCAGTTTTTCCAGCAGAGGAAAGCGTGTTGTTGTCACTGCTGAGTGAATTTGAACTCCAAGCGATCGCAAAAAAGCAACTGTTGACCAAAGTAAATCTGGTTCCAGCGCCAAAGAAACTCGCTTGCACCCAAAGTAAAAGTGATTCTCCAACATCACATGTTGTAATTGACGGCGTTGACGGCGGTATTTTTCCGGTACGCTGACACCACTGATATCCGCCAATGCTTGCAGAAATTTATCTACTGCTGCTAATCCCGTCAATTCACCAAATACCTCATAAGGTATGTTGAATCTCTGCTCCAAAATTTGTGCCCCACCCCGCATACTATCACCCAGCGCCAAAGTGAATACAGAACTGCCAATTGAGCGTAATTGTGCCAATGTAGTGCCATTAGCTGTAATGGCACTAGAAGAATCTTCTATATGACCATCTAGTGAGCCAGAAAGGTCAGGTACAACAATAGATACGAGTCCAAAGGAAGTAACAATCTCTTTGATTTCCTGGACATCCCCTGGTGTGAAGGCAGAACTCGCCAAAATAGTGATTTGTGTGGGACAAGCGTCTTGGTTGGAGCTTTTTTGAGGAATTTCCCTGACTATACTCTCAACTGCACCAGCAAAGCCATCTTGTAATGTACCTTTGAAATCCGGTGTAGAGACAAGCACAATTGGTAAATAATCCAGTTCTGGGTGACGGTGGCGAATCTCCTTGACAAAGCGTCCCATATCATCACCTCTGGTTTCCACCAGTCCAGTGCTACAAAGACCGATAATTTCTGGTTTGGATTTCTGCACCAAAGTCAAGATTGCTTGTTCAACTCTTTCCTCGCCACCCAAAATGGTTGCAACTTCGGTCATCGCCGTACTGGAAAGGGGAATCGCCTGACGGAAATGTTGTACTAATACCGCCTTAGTCAAAGCAGTACAACCTTGAGAACCGTGTAATAAAGGCATCATTCCCTTCAATCCCAAAAAGGCTAAAACTGCACCCACAGTTTGGCTTTGCTTCAGGGGATTAACTGCAACAGATGTACTCGTAACGCTAATAATCGCCATCAAATTTCCTCCTCTTGAGAAGATAAGGGAGATGAGGGGGATGAGGAAGTAATTTCTCCCTCATCTCCCTCCCACGGGGCTGGCTGGTATACTTGTTCCCACACAGGATTGTAAAAAGCGGCATACAATTCTCGTGCTACCTCTAAGATTCCCATATAGCCTGCATAGGCATGGTTGCGTTCTTGATTAATGTCTAGAAAGGGAATCCTAGCTGTGAGAGAAGTGTCTTGATGGCGTTTATCAGCAATTAACATATCAGCTTGATTTTCGTTAATTATCTGTAGGATTTCTTGAGAACTATTTTGTTCTAGAATGATGCCATCTTGATCCAGCAAACTTTTGACTCTAATTGTATCCTCCTCAGTATTATTCTTAGTAAGAATAGGAATAACTTCCATCCCCAATTTCTTAGCAGCAAAGATAATCAACCAACTCTTGAAACTTCCAATAGAAAGGATAACGCGCTTACCTTGTAATCGGGTAATATACAGAGCGAGTTTTTCATCTATTGCAGCAGTTTCTTCTGCAATTAGTTTTTCTGTACGTTCCTGCAAATCAGAATTACCTAACTTTGCAGCAATATTCCTTAAACATTGATTGATTGACTCTATGCCATAAATAGACTCTTCAATATAGGGAATGTCATATTGTTTTTCCATCCCTTTTGCGATGTTAATTAGTGCTTTGGAAGAGAGCAGCACGTTAAGCTTGGCGCTATGGGCATAGCAAACTTCTTTGTAGACAGCATCGCCTGTAATTTTTGCTAAAACTCTAATACCTAATTTATCCAATAACGGTAGAACATTCCATATTGCACCTGCGATATTATGTTCACCAATTAAGTTGATGTCATCAGGTGTACTATTCTCTGGTTCAGCTGTTCCAATAACGTGTTCTAGCAACGCTTCACCAGCAACACGGTTGCCCAAATTTTGATTCCCAATAAAGCCAGGACAATGTACAGGGATAGTGGGTATTCCTGTTTTCTCGGTGGCATTTTTGCAAACTCCCTCGATGTCATCCCCAATCAAGGCAGTGATGCAAGTGGAGTAAACAAATACTGCCGCAGGTTTGTAGCGTCTTGTTAATTCTAAAATGCCTTTGTACAGCTTCTTAGCTCCACCGAAGATGATATCGTTCTCATCTATGTCGCTGGTAAAACGTATTTTGTACAGCATTGAACCAGAAGAAAGACTGCTATAACTTCCCCAAATACTAGCAGCACAGCCACTTGGCCCGTGAACTACATGAGCAGCATCGGTGATTGGTACTAGCGTAATCATTGCACTATCAAAAGCACAACTCCCTTGAGTGGTTCCAGGTTGAGGTAATTGTGTGGAGGACTTTTTTTTATGCAGTTTCTGCTGCTGACGAGCATCTTCGGAATTGGAGTCACTGAGTGAATCGTTGGTTTTTCCTGGTGTGGGATTCATTTGTTTGGTGACAATAAGTAGAAGTTATTAGGTGTTAACTGAATTTCAAAAGGCTTTGATATGATTTCCATTTATTAACCGTGTATCTAAAGGATGGAATAAAAGGGAATGAGAAAAATAGTTTCCCATTCCCTAAAACATAAACACCAACTAGGTTAGAGAAGGAGAAAACAAAAACATGAAGTAGACTATTAAAGTATTAATGTTGCTGTCTAGACCTTAATAGATTAGTGTTAGCACGGTGAATTGGAAATAAACAGAAGTTAAGATCGGCTATTGGATTACCTCCATTTTAAAAGATTCATGAAAGGGTGGGCTATTTTTGCCCACCTGATATTTACTCTGTATTTAGCACCGGAGTCTAAATAAGAACCTTACTTCTTCTAGCTACCAGAAACTATTTCTACGTTTCCTTTTTTCACTGCTTCTAGTGCTTCGCCTTGAGCGTCTTCTAGCTTTTTCGCAGCATCTGCTTGGCTAATCATTTTTGCAGCATTTTCTTCACTTTCAAGGATGCCGAATTCAATCAATAAATCTTCTAGCTCATCCATCTCGATGGGTGTGGGAACAGTAAGATTTGTATTGTTGATAATCTTGTCCGCTAATGTGCGGTATTCATTAGCTTGTTTACTGTCAGGCGCATACTCGTTCACTGTCATCCGGCGTAATTCAGCGTGTTGCACGATATTGTCACGCGGGACGAAGTGAATCATGTGGGTATTCAATCTGGCTGCCAGGGTGCTAATCAGTTCATCTTCTCGGTCAGTTTGACGACTGTTACAAATCAGCCCACCCAAACGTACACCACCAGTATGAGCATATTTGAGAACGCCACGAGCAATGTTGTTAGCTGCAAACATCGCCATCATTTCACCAGAGGTAACAATGTAAATTTCTTGAGCTTTACCTTCACGAATAGGCATAGCAAAACCACCACACACAACGTCGCCCAGTACGTCGTAGGATACGAAATCTACGTCTGAGTAAGCGCCGTTTTCTTCAAGGAAGTTGATTGCGGTGATGATACCGCGACCGGCGCAACCTACACCAGGTTCTGGCCCGCCTGATTCTACGCATCTGATATCTCGGAAGCCAGTGATTACCACTTCTTCCAGTTCGATATCTTCCACAGCACCCCGTTCAGCAGCTAAGTGCAACACGGTGGTTTGGGCTTTGCAGTGCAGAATCAATCGGGTAGAGTCAGCTTTGGGGTCGCAACCCACAATCAAAATGCGTTGACCCTTTTCCGCCATAGAGGCGAGGGTATTTTGGGAGGTAGTAGATTTACCGATACCACCTTTACCGTAGAAAGCAATTTGTCTAATTTTTCCGTCGGACATGATGATTGATCCTGTAATTGTTTGTTTGGTGAGTCTGTCGGTTTATGAGACGATTGTGCTGTTAAGTTACAGCTGTGACCTCATGTAGAACGTTGTTGGAGGTGCTCGTTCTACAGCAAAAAGAGTCAAAAGAAAGAACATATTCAAGTTTTGGTCAGTTTTCGTTGACCATTAGTCATTACTCAAGAAATATTGCAAGTATTACCATCCGCTCACTTAAATGATTTCTCTAGCGGTAGCAATACCAATTGGAAAAAAGAAAGCGACAAACAGATCATTTGTAAAGACGCGATTCATCGCGTCTTTACCCAAAGATGTGTTGCAGTCATGAATTGAATTGGTATAATACCAATTGGAAAAAAGAAAGCTACAGATTCCAAGCCGGAAACTCAAATTGAAATCCGAATTACGAATTGAGCATTATCAGTTGTTGTAATCACAAAGAAGGTTGCTCATACCTAAAGAGTGGTTGCAGCAGGATTTAAATTTACGCCAAGTTTCCCTAAATCACACAACCAACCATTGCAATCCACTCTAAACAGTCGCTACAACTTCCCCAATTTTGCTGATATCGTAACCGCCGAGAATTTCAAATTGGGAGTGAACCATCCGATGTCCCAAAGTACTGAGCAACTGCTGTACTGGTGCTTCTTCTAAATATTCCTTAAGAATCACCAAATCATATCGTGACTGATGTAAAGGGATAAATCCCAGCCCAAAGGCGGTAGCTACAGATGCCGTACTCATACCAGCATCGGCGACTCCTCTGACTACAGCTTGGGCAACATCTTGGTGACTTTTGAGTATATTATCGAAGCCCTGAACAGCATCGAACGGTATCTGCTCTTTTTGGAGTGTTTGTTCCAAAAGCATTCGACTGCCAGAACCGATTTCGCGGTTAACAATAGTCGCTCCCCCAGCAACTAAATCACTGACTGTTCTAATTCCCATTGGGTTCCCTGACTTTAACAAAAGTCCCTCCTCCCACACACCAAGGGTAATCAGAACTGCTTCCCTCCCAGCCAGAACATCTCGAACAAAGGGAGTATTATACTCACCAGTTTCAGGATCGTACAAATGCATCCCAGCGATGTGCGCCTCACCTCTGCATAGACTGTGCAATGCAGCCATGCTATTGGCGAAGTTATATTGAACTCGCAGTTGGGGATGCCAGCGTTCGGTGGCTCTTGCCCATAGTGAAATCACAGGGGCACAACCAGCAATCACAACGGTGTTGTGAAGTGTGTCGAGATTATCGTCTAAAAGACGGACTCGAATTTTATTTGTACCTGTGCAAGTCTCACCCTCACCGTCAGCCGGAATCATATCTTGACGAAAAGCATCCTTACCAATCAAGGGATAAGCTATCCATTGTCCTCCTACACGAGCCACGCTAACTCGTAGTTGCTGACCATTAGGAACGGGTTTAGCAAGAACTGCCTCAATTTCAGGTAAATCCCGCTCTAACCAGAATAGATCCTCAACTTGACAGCCAAGCGCTTTGGCCAAGCGAAGTGTTATGGCTACTGAGGGAGCATATAGTCCCGACTCTACACCACTAATTGTCTGACGAGTCACACTAGCGATGTTAGCCAAATCTTGTTGGCTCATACCTAAGCGAGTTCTAATCGACTTCAAGTTATTACGGAGGTCACTATCCTGCTTCATTGGCTTTGTCTCTTAGTTTCAAAAAGCCGTAGCGGATTTAAACATTGCATTTGCAAAGGCGAAAGCGTGGTCTTTGAGTTTATATCATTTCTCTCTGACGACATGAGTGTGCTTTCGCTGTCTCGATTCCCTATATAAAAAGACTATCACATAAATTGCAAGTTTGCTTGCCAAGCGCAAATTATTTTTGCGGATGGTTACTTTTTGCCTGCTCTTTTGGCTCAAAAGCCCCAAATTCCGATAAACAGAGGATTTGTCTAGCAGAAAATTTTTACCAACTAAATTGGTAAAAATGGTATTCAATACAGTTTTAGAGATTAGTTTCAGCTTTGATGCTTGATAGGCAAGTAATGCAAGCCGTAGAAAGTTTTCGACGTATCCTGGCTGCTTGTCGGATATCAGCAATAGCACTAGCTTTGTCATTCAGATATGCCTCTTTTAGAAGACCTCGATTGAAGTAGGATTCGACATATTCGGGGTCAAGTGCAATAGCTCGGTTGAAGTCTGCCAACGCTCTTTGTACACCATCAGGTTGGTCAGCATACAAAATACCACGATTGTTATAGAACCCATTTGACATCTTTATGGGATTGAATTAAGGTACACACAACCCTTGAATCCAGCCAGCATGAAGTATTCGAGCAGCCTCACTGAATATTTATTTCGATAGCGCAGCGTTAGCGAGTTATCGAGCGTCGCGGAAAGTGCCACGAGAAATAATGCGTCCTTATTTCAGAGCAACTAAATTTATTTATGGGGTTCTCCCCCCTGCTCCCTGCCCCCTTTCCTCTTCTTTGACTCCTCAAAACTTTAAAAGTGAAACTTAAATGGCTATTGGCTTAATAACTAGTTATTGAACAAATCTAAATCTGTGACTGCACCGATACTGCTAGAAGATACCAGTTTGGCATATTTCGCCAACACGCCTTTGGTGTAACGGGGAGCGGGAGGTTGCCAGTTAGCACGACGACGGGCCAATTCTGATTCAGATATATTCAACTGCAATAAACGAGCAGGTGCATCAATAGTAATACTATCGCCTTCTTCGACAAGCGCGATCGCACCACCCACTGCTGCTTCTGGAGCAACATGACCAACTACCATGCCATAAGTACCACCAGAAAAGCGTCCATCGGTAATTAATCCCACCGCATCACCCAAACCAGCCCCGATAATTGCCGAAGTAGGAGCCAACATTTCCCGCATTCCAGGGCCACCTTTAGGCCCTTCGTAACGGATAACCAAAATATCACCAGCTTGAATTTTACCCGCCAAAATTGCATCTAAAGAAGCTTCTTCCGATTCAAACACCCGTGCGGGGCGGTAATTACTGGTTTCTTCACCCCGGTAATTTTGGCGACAGCGCCTTCGGTTGCCAGATTACCTCTGAGAATGGCTAAGTGTCCTTGAGGATACATGGGGTTATTCCAAGTCCGAATCACATCTTGATTGGCGGATGGTTCTTCTGGGATGTCTGCTAATATCTCTGCAATGGTTTGTCCGCTAATGGTCAGACTATCACCATGTAATAAATCATGCACAAGTAGCATCTTCATGACTTGGGGAATGCCACCCGCTTTGTGCAAATCTGTAGCTACATATTTACCACTTGGTTTTAAATCGCACAAAACAGGGACACGGGCGCGGATTGTTTCAAAATCATCCAGGGTTAACTCTACATTAGCAGCACGGGCGATCGCTAAAAAATGCAGCACTGCATTGGTCGAACCACCCACCGCCATAATCACAGAGATGGCATTCTCGATGGATTTGCGGGTGATAATTTGCCGGGGTAAGATTTGTTTCTTGATGGCTTCGACTAACGCAAACGCAGATTTTTCAGTGCTGTCAGCTTTCTCAGTATCTTCGGCTGCCATTGTCGAAGAATAAGGTAAACTCATTCCCATCGCTTCAAATGCTGAAGACATGGTGTTTGCCGTGAACATTCCCCCGCAGGAACCGGCACCCGGACAAGCGCGACTTTCGACTTCTAATAATTCTTTTTCGTCAATTTTTCCAGCACTGTATTGACCAACTGCTTCAAAAGAACTGACAACGGTTAAATCGCGTCCGTTGTAGTGACCGGGTTTAATTGTGCCACCGTAAACGAATATTGCCGGGATATTCATCCTTGCGATCGCTAGCATTGCTCCTGGCATATTTTTATCACAGCCACCAATGGCTAGCACACCATCCATACTTTGTCCGGTACAGGCGGTTTCAATGGAGTCGGCGATGACTTCCCGCGACACTAGGGAATATTTCATCCCTTCTGTTCCCATTGAAATCCCATCGCTGATGGTTATTGTGCCAAACATTTGTGGCATTGCTCCGGCAGTTTTTATCCCAACTTCTGCCCTCTGTGCTAGTTGATTGATTCCCATATTACAGGGGGTGATGGTGCTGTAACCGTTGGCTATACCGACAATGGCTTTGTTGAAATCTTCATCTTTAAAACCAACTGCACGCAGCATAGCTCGATTTGGCGATCGCTGTACCCCTTGCGTTACGATTTGGCTTCTCAAATTCTCCGACATAGTTACATCATCCTCTGACTTGCATGTATGAGTATCATAGATAGCAATTTTTGACATGTCCAATATATATTTATGGATAATTGAGACTTATAAAATATCAAAACTATGGAACTGCGACACCTGCGCTACTTCATTGCTGTAGCTGAGGAACTACACTTTAGTAGAGCCGCAGAGCGACTTCACATCGCTCAACCTCCATTAAGCCAACAAATTCAGCAGCTAGAAGCATCCCTTGGGATAGAACTTTTTCAACGTAAAACCAAACGCCAGGTGCAGCTAACGGAAGCCGGACAAGTATTTTTGCAAGAAGCTTATCAATTGTTCGCTCAACTAGAAAAAGCAATTGATCTGACTCAACGGACAGGTAGGGGTGAGAAAGGACAACTACGAGTAGGTTTCACCAGCTTGGTAACTTACGATTTGCTTCCTGTGATTTTGCGGCGGTTTCGAGAACAGTTTTCAGAGGTAGAGTTAGTATTGCAAGAATTAACGACAACTCAGCAAGAACAAGCGTTATTCAATCGCCGCATCCATGTAGGTTTTGCCCATCCACCTTTAGAAGACAACACTCTCAATCAAGAATGCATTCAGCAAGAAGGACTAATTGTAGCTTTGCTAGAAACTCATTTCTTAGCTAGACAAGAAAATATTTCAGTGCGCGAGCTAAAAGACGAAAATTTTATTATGTTCCCCCGCCATTTGGGTCCCGGACTTTACGATCAAATCGTGAGTCTTTGCCAGCAAGGAAATTTCAGCCCAAAAGTAACTCAAGAAGCAATCCAAATGCAAACAATCATCGGACTAGTGTCTGCGGGAATGGGGATTGCGATCGTACCGTCTTCTTTGCAAAATCTTCAAAGGGCTGGTGTAGTTTATCGCACTTTAGAAGAAAAAACACCATTAGTAGAAACGGCTGTAGTATGGCGACAAGAGGATATAACACCTGTTTTACGCGAGTTTCTACAAATTGTCAGAAGTGTCTGTGGTTAATTAATAGACTTATCCGTAAATTTGTAATGCTTACTGTAAATTAGTTTGAGCGATTATAGATAAATATGAATGTACTGTTGAATATATCAAGAACTAGGCTTTTGAGCCATATTTTTAGCGTAGAAGTCAAAAATTTACAAAAAGATAACGATAGAGAGATTAGTTTTAGGAGCAAGTAAATTCAAATATTAAAGTTTACTAGAACTGAGCGATTAAGTTGTAATCTAACTAACCCAGAAACCACTATTATTATCTGTCTATAACAATGACGAGCTATTCCGACAAACGATCGATGGTAACTCACTAATCCTAATTCAAGATGGCGAAATTCAATCAAATAACCTGAAAAAAGCCCATGTTAGCCAAACCCATTGGACAGCATCTTTACGCAGCAACGCTCAACTGATCCGATCAAAGCCAAGTAAAAATTGCACGTCTTGAACGCAGTAGACAAATCAGCGTCATTCCTGCTGCTTGAAAACTACAGATAAAGGATTAAGGCTCAATGCTGCACTCACGGGAAATTGCACGAATTGCTCAGATCCAACGCTTGCGTCAGGATTTGGGACTAAATCTCGTAGGCGCAGCAATGGTCATGGATATGGCTCAAGAAATTGCCCAGTTACGGGCACAGCTAAAAGCGTTGCAGCCTTCTTGAAAAACATCACCCAATATTCAGATGTGAAAAAGTTGGCGCGATCAAAACCTTAACAAGTTACTCACCATTTAATACTTTTCGGATAAACCCAATAATCTCTCTTTTGGTCTGGGGAAAGGGAAATTCAAACCCTTTCCCCCTTAACCGAAAAGTATTGACTCACCATTGACTCCTTTTTGAGAGAGAGGAGCGCGATCTGCCAGGATGGGTGTCTAAATCCTATTTGATGACAAAGTTAGACGGGTCTTGATCTCGTCGATGCTTGGTGGGAATCGGGTCTGGCTGCCCATCACCCGCAAGAGCTGCGGTTTTTTCCAGGGATTCCCTCAATCGCTTGGCTGCATAGATGGACATATCTCGTGGTACATTAATGCGATCGCGCAAATATCGAAGAGCAACATCAGCTCCCGATGGAGGTACACAGTCTTCACCTGTCATCATGTGTGTTAAAGCACAACGTAGCGCTTGATCAAACAATTTATCATCTAAGGGGTTGACTCGGATAATATTGATGCGATGCTCGATGGTTCGCTTAAGAGCTTCCATGCGGGAGTTTTCGGGTTCTGGATAAGCAACATCTGGTAGCCCAAACCAGGGGCCATTATCCACTCGCGCTTTATTGAGAAGCATCTGGGTTTCGCCGTTTTCCCAACAGCCCCCCATCTGGGGTGGCAAATCATGTGCATGGGTGTGAAAGTCGCTCTGGGTACCACAGTAGGTCGGTCGGCTTTCCATTGCCGCAAACCATGCGCTCAAGCGGGGGTTTTGCGATCGCAGGGAGTAGCCCTTGTAGTAGTAAAGGCTCGCATTCATCCGTTCGAGATATGGCGTAAAAATGACATCGACAATGCCGAAGCTATCTAGAAAGTAAGGGCTTGGGGTGCGACCCAGAGCCTCCTCGACCATAGCCACCACTGCGATAAATTGCTCTCGGTTGCGTTGTTCTTGTTGAGAGGAACCGGCTTTAGAACACAGCCAAACGCACCAGGCTCTAAATAAAAGTCGTTCTAATTGACGTAGAGTCAGCACCGTGCGGTCTTCCATCCCTTGGCTTAATGGAGCAAAAACTTTTTCCAAAGCGATCAAAATGTCATCGCTTTCCTTAATAATCCGTCCATCTAGCTTGATCGCAGGGAGCATTCCTGACGGTACCTTACGTTTGTACCAACTTTCTTTCTCCCCGTAGCAGAACATTGTCACTTTTTCGATGCGGTAGGGGATCTGTTTTTCTTCTAACCATAACCAAACTTTTTGACAGTAAGGACACCAGGCATGGTTATCGCGGTACAGCGTTACTCGCACATCAGATTCTGGCTTCCCAAACAAGCGCAACCGGGCTTTAGCATTGGTGAGACCATTAACGGTATCTATTTGATAGTCCGTTAGGGCTTCTAGTTCTTCCCAGCTTAAGGGTGCGGTGGTCATAGGGTGAGTTGCGTAGGACAATACTTAGGGTAATTCTATACTCTACAATATTTTCAATTACACCAAGACTTAATTTAACCGATAGGTTCGCCCATCAATTCTTTCCACTTCTCCTTGAAAAAAAAGTTGAAGTGACGATGCCACGTTCAAAAGTTCTGGCAATTTGGCATAACTTTTCTCTGAATTGCCGTTTAAATGAGATATCAACAGAAAAGACAAATCGCCAGTTGTTGACCCAACGCTGTAGAAGAACTCAGCATCCAACCCACAGCGCTCGGTCATCGCTTCTCTACAACTGGCTAGTAATGTACTAGAAAATACATATTAAACGTGCAATTGCGATACCCGGTCACTTGTACGCGATGCCTGCAACGCGGGTAATTTTATGGCGATCGCTACTCCATCGTTTCTGATGCCCCAATATACTAAAGAATTAGAACTTTTGTAGATTTTGTCTTGGATGGCAATACCAGGTAGAGCAATCATAGAGCTTTTCTGGAGAGTATGATCTGGTATACTTCAAACTCTACAGCAATTCTCATTATGAGAATTGCTGCCCCACTCCTCAATTACTTGACTTTCAGTGCCGACTTCCCTAATGACTGACAAATAACGTCGTTTTGTGGTGTATGGATACGGCTGCAAAGAACATCACGGTAGTGTCGCTCTAAAGGATTTCTTTTTAACATACCAGGATTACCAGTTAGTTCCAAGGCAATCTCCACAGCACGAATCGAGTTAGTTGTAGTAAGGTATTTAACAGCTTGTGCCTGTAATCCTACGTGATGATCGTACTCGCCCCGATCAATATCTTGAGCCAAACTATAAATTAATCTATTGTTAGCAAATAGCAGTGCTTCTATTTCACCCACGGCAGTTTGGAAGCGTGGCAGAGTTGCTAGCGGTTCTTTGAGATTAGAAGGCGATCGCTCCCAAAGATATTTAACCAGCCAGTCTCGCGCACTGGTAGCCACACCGAGATATAAAGCACTTACTGTCAAACTGCCCCAAGTGGAAATCAGTGGATCGAGTGATGGTGCAGCAGATATGGGACTGATATTCAGGGCGTACTCTAAGGGAATTAATACATTTTCCAAAATCAGATCGTGGCTGCCTGTAGCTCTCATTCCCAAGTGATCCCAGGTTTCGACAATTTGCAAACCGGGCAAATCGCGTGGAACCAAAAAATTGCCAACTTGTGGTTCATCTTCAGTTGTCCGCGCCCAAACCACAAAGTAGCTGAGGATGGGACTACCCGTAGTGTATTGCTTGTGGCCTGTTAAACGCCAACCCTCTGTTGTCCGTTCGGCAATTGTGGCAGGTAATCCGCCTCTAGCTGGGGTTCCTAACTCTGGTTCAACACGGGCGGCATTGATCAGGGCAATGCCTTGAATGGATTCACGACACAACCTTTTATATACTTCTGGATGCCAGCGACGGCTACGGGCTGCATTGGCATGTTGGAGATAGTGCATCGTCAGTACTAGCGCAGTTGAAGCATCGCCACGTGCTATCCCTTCAATAACTCGGCAGATAGTTGATAGCCCTAAACCCTCACCACCCAATTCATGGGGAATGGTGAGGCTGAGTAATTTTGCCTCATGCAAAGCTGTAAAATTCTCGAAAGGAAAGGAACCCTCTTTATCGTGTGCGCCTGCACGGGTGGCAAAGTCTTTAGCTAGAGCCTCAACCTGAGCGAAAATATTGGGGAGAGTTTCTAAGCTTTTGGTTACAAAGGTGTCTGGCAGTGCTTGCTCCAACTGTGACATAAATACTCCTTTAAAGCTCACTTTAATCTCATCCCACAAAAAATTGATGTTCCTGCAAACTTAATATAGGACTATTTTAACCCTCTCTCTAGTTACCAAGAATTGGAAGCGATGTCTGCGACGGGCTTCTCTACGAGACGCTACCCGAACGCCTACGTATCTGTGGTAGAAGTTGATGCAGGCTAGCTAAAATATTTCTACCTGCTGAGATGGCAATACACCATGAACTAATTTGGCTTTATTGTACATTCACGAATTGCTGAATCTACAAAAATGGACGTAACTGGATTCGAACCAGTGACCTCTACGATGTCAACGTAGCGCTCTAACCAACTGAGCTATACGTCCTTAACCACACGAATATTGATAGTAGCATATACTTTTACGATCGCACAAGATAAAGATCCAAGCTTTTTTAAAGGGGTTTTAGGTTTTGAGTCCGTAATACCAATTCCCTATGAAGATGCATAGAATAAAGCTTCAAGGATGAAATCATGACTTGTCAAAGAGGAGATTAACTCGCAAGACATTTGAGCTAACTCATTTTGAACCCGTTGGCCTAGTTCCTGTAAATTTAAAAAATTCTCGCCCTTGAACTGACGCTTGATAAACTGCCATAATCGCTCAATCGGGTTCTGACTTTCCACGGCATCTAGAAAACCTCACTTCTATTTCTCTCTTCTAAAAGGAGAGAGACTTTGAATTTACCCCCCTTCCCGCGTCGGTAAGGGGGTTATGTTTTTGGTGGACTTTATAATGTGAAAAGTCAGAACCGGGTTGAGTTGAGGACTATGCTGTTGATTTGAGTCGCCTCACTATAGCGATGATTCAGCAAAATATTGTCTTTTCGTTGGTGACAAAAGCACTGTTTTTACTTTTGGCGACATTCGGGTTTGTGGGTTTAGCAGTTGCTGTTTTAGCTGATACCGGAAGTTCCTGCTAGTAACGGCGAATGGAATGCGGTTGTTTAGAGCTAAACTATCTCAATGAACTACCGCTTTCTGAATATCTGGTAACAAATCGCTGCTCAAAATTGTTAATGATGATATAGTTACTCCAATCGGTTCTGATGGGGAGCAGCCATCGGACGCAAGGGGGAAAGTCCGGTGTAAATCCGGCGCTGTCCCGCAACTGTGAACCAAAATTGGGTGAGTCAGGATGCCCGCCGATGAGAACCAATATGTTTCGATAAATCTGCGAGGTACAGATTATGAAAAGAAAAAAACAGGCGTTAGTAAGTCTAACCCTGATGGGAGTTATCAGTTTTTACTTAGTAGTTGGTTTACCCAAACCCGCCTACGCTATGCACATTATGGAAGGTTTTTTACCAGTGCAGTGGGCAATTTTTTGGTGGATTGTCGCCTTACCGTTTTTTCTACTAGGATTGCGTAGTCTTACTCGCATTACCCAAGCTAACCCAGAACTAAAACTGCTACTAGGATTGGCTGGTGCTTTCACTTTCGTGCTTTCAGCCTTGAAAATCCCTTCTGTCACAGGTAGCTGTTCTCACCCAACAGGGACGGGGTTAGGTGCGGTGCTGTTTGGACCTCTTACTATGACGGTTTTGGGTAGCTTAGTATTGTTGTTTCAAGCTTTGTTACTGGCGCATGGTGGCTTGACGACGCTGGGGGCAAATGCTTTTTCGATGGCGATCGCTGGCCCATTTGCAGCTTACTGGATATATAATCTGACAATAAAGTTGGGTGGTAAACAAAAAATTGCCATATTTCTAGCAGCTGCGATCGCAGATTTACTCACCTACATTATCACTTCTATCCAACTCGCCCTAGCTTTTCCTGCACCTGTTGGTGGGTTTATTGCTTCATTTACCAAGTTCGCTGGAATTTTTGCTATAACTCAAGTCCCTTTAGCAATTAGTGAAGGATTGCTAACTGTATTGGTGTGGAACTGGCTGCAATCTTATAATCCTCAAGAATTAGAATTGCTGAAATTAATCAAACGGGAACCCCAAGGAAATGAGTCAATCTAAAAAAGGGTTGAGTAACTGGCTGTTGGTAGTAGCTGTATTAGCTTTAGCAGTTGCACCGTTAATATTTGTGCGTGGTGGCGAATTTGCCGGTTCCGATGAAAAAGCAGAAAAAGCAATTACTGAAATACAACCTGGATATAAACCCTGGTTTAAATCATTTTTTGAACCAGCTAGTGGGGAAATAGAAAGCTTATTATTTGCTTCCCAAGCAGCTTTGGGTGCTGGAGTAGTTGGTTATGCAATTGGGTTGTATAAAGGACGTTCCCAACAACAGAAACGTGAAGAATGAGCCTGCAAATAGACACTTTAGCTTATACTAATCGACTGCGAAGATTGCCACCAGAACATAAACTAATTTTTGCATTTACTACTCTTGCTATTTCCCTTGCTGCCCATCCGCTAGTGCAAATTTTAATAGCGCTTTGGATGGGTATTTGGACAGTTATTTATGCAAGAATTCCGGCTGGTGTTTATTTTCGCTTGTTAATGTTCACCATAGTATTTTGTTTGACGAGTTTACCAGCATTAATGGTGAATGGAGTTGCAATTACTGATTTACAAAGTGTCAAATTAGACTCATGGTATGGACTACCTCTCGGACACTTCTATATTTATATCAGCCATAGTGGAACTATCCAAGCATTGGGAATTTTAACGAGAGCATTAGCCTCTGTTTCTTGCTTATATTTTCTCATGCTAACTGTTCCTTTCACGGAAATTTTACAAACTCTGCTTTACTTAGGATTTCCAGTGCTTTTAACCGATTTATTATTATTAATGTATCGGTTTATTTTCATCCTGCTGAACACAGCCGATGAATTGTGGACAGCGCAAAATTCCCGTGGTGGCTACCGTACTTGGCGTAGTGGGATGAAAAGTTTAGCACTACTAATCGGACAACTATTACAGCGAACCTTACAAAAATATAGTCAGTTCTCTCTTGGACTACAATCACGGGGTTTTGTAAGTGAATTTCGAGTTTGGCATCCTCGTCGCTATCGTCCCCAAACACGATATATCATCGAAGCAATTTGCGGCTGTGTAGGATTAACAGTATTAGACTTTTGGCGAAATGCAGGAATATTTACTCGAATTTGAGCAGGTATATTACACCTATCCCGGTGCACAACAATCAGCTTTGAATGGTCTAACCCTGAAAATTCCATCTGGCAAAAGGTGTGCATTAATTGGTCAGAATGGTTGTGGTAAAACGACACTATTCTTATTAGCTAACGGTTTATATAAACCTGATTCTGGCGTTGTCCGTTGGCGTGGTGAAGCGTTAACTTACAATCGTAATTATCTGGGTAATTTAAGGCAGAAAGTTGGACTAGTATTTCAAGACCCAGAACAACAATTAGTAGCTTCTACTGTTGAAGAAGATATATCTTATGGTTTGTGTAATTTAGGTTTACCAGAACCAGAAATTAAAGACCGAGTAGAGCAAGCATTAGTTGAATTTGAACTGACTACTTTAGCAGAAAGACCAGTGCATCATCTAAGTTTAGGACAAAAAAAGCGAGTTTCCATAGCAGATGTGATGGTGTTGCAACCAGAACTGTTGGTGTTGGATGAGCCAACTGCATATCTAGATATAAAACATACTCGTAACTTGATAGCAACCATGAAAAAAATTCATCGAGATGGAACTACCTTATTAATGGCAACCCATGATTTGGATTTAGTTTATCGGTGGGCAGATTGGGTTTTTGTCATGGATAAAGGGCGGCTGATGCTAGAAGGTAAACCACAAGATGTATTTAGCCAGCGTACACTTTTATCAGAGTTAGAGTTGGGCGTACCATTGATATATGAGATGTTATTTGATGGGCTATCTGCTGAAGAGGGAATAGTTATAGAAAGAGTGCGACAACGGATATTAGAACGATTTTGTAATTTTTCCTGATTATACAGTTACATAATTCAAAAAATTAAGGAAAATGCTTTTATAAAGAATTCAAAGATTTAATCATTTCATACAATGAATGATAAGTATACACAGTATTGTTTTTTGTGATTTTCCACAAAACTTGTTTAGAGTTTGATATCACGTCTACTGAGATTGGTAAGATATTTTGAATTTGATTAACTTTGAACCCTCCACGTTTTAAAGCACGAATAGTCCACACAGATGCGATACCCTCACCTATCAAATTAATTTCTCCCTTGGGGGATGTATGAAGATGAAATTCCCCAGAAGCAACATCGAACTCTACACCTTCACTTTCAAAAGTATCAGCAAATGCACCACTCAACACCAAATCTTCCGGTGCGCCAACGTGTAAAATATCATTAGTTGATAATAGCCAAACTTTATCAGCCAGACGCAAAGCTAAATCTAAATCGTGAGTAGAAAGGAGAATCGCCTGATTGGTTTCTCGTGCTAACTGGCGCAACAACTGCATAATTTCCACTCGGCGTGGTAAATCTAAAAATGCTGTTGGCTCATCAAGTAACATCACAATAGGCGACTGAGCCAAAGCACGCGCAATCATAATTTTTTGCCGTTCACCGTCACTTAATTCGCTAACTTGGCGTTGTGCTAAGTGTACTGCTCCTACAGATTTTATTGCCCAATTGACTATTGCTTCATCTTCGGGTGTCAAATTTCCCCACCAATCAGTGTAAGGATATCGCCCTAGAGCTACCAAGGTGTAGGCTGATAGCATTCCCACATCAACTTTCTCAGTCAGTACCAAACTCAGACGTTTGGCTAATTCTTGTGGTGCTAACTTGTAGATATTTTCCCCCAAGAGTCGCACTTCACCATCAATTAGGGGTTGCATTCCGGCGAGCGATCGCAGTAATGTAGATTTACCTGCACCATTGGGGCCAAGTAAGCATACAAGTTCCCCAGCTTGCAGAGATACCGAAATATCAGACGCAACACACCGAACAGTTTTTCGGGATGTCTTGTAACCAATAGTCAAATTGTGAGTTGTTAAAATCGAGTTACTCATTATCAAAATAATAATTCATAGCGAATTAACCTTAAAAACACTTTGCGTACCTCTGCGCTTACCTTGGCGTACCTCTGCGTTTCAAAAATCTTAAAAAGACTTTTGGGAATTACGCCGCAGAATTACCCAAGTGACAACAGGAGTTCCAATCAAAGCGGTGACAGCATTTAAAGGTAAAACCATCTGACTTACCGCTAGTTGAGAAAACAAATCTGCAAACAATGCTAAGATTGCACCTATCATTGTTACACTAGGGATTAATATCCGATGGTCGGAAGTATTGAACAGACTACGACACAGATGGGGAATTGCCACACCTAAAAATGCTATAGGGCCACAAAAAGCGGTAATTGCTCCAGCTAATATAGATGCACTAGAAATAATTGAAAATCTAGTTTTTTGCACAGTTAAACCTAAACTACGTGCATAAGATTCACCAAGTAAAAGTGCATTCAAAGATTTTGATTGTAGCACTGCTAAGAATAAACTCAAAAGTATCACAGGAATTAAAACAACTAATTGTTTCCAAGTCACTCCAGCAAAACTACCAAACGTCCACATAATATAATTTTGAATCCGTTCTTTTGAGCTAAACTGCAACAAAATACTTACTATTGCACTAGTAGCATAACCAAACAATAAACCTAAAATTAGTAGCGTCATTGTGTCTTGTACTCGGCGAGAAACAACTAACATCATCCCTAAAACTGATGCTGCACCGAGACTTGCGGCTATGACTAAACCAAAATCACTAATTATCCCCAAATCTGCTAATAATGTTGGTGTCGTAGCACTTGCTGTCAGCACAACTAACGCTACACCTAAACTTGCACCAGAACTAATTCCCAATACAAAAGGCCCCGCTAAAGGATTTTTAAATAGGGTTTGCATTTGTAACCCACTTACACCTAAAGCTGCACCTGCTAAAGTTGCAGTTAAAGCTTTAGGTAGGCGAAATTTGAGAATAATATGAGTCCATGTCACTTTTTCTGGTTCTTGTCCGAGCAAAACTTTTATTACTTCATTAAGAGGAATATCAACTGAGCCTAAAGCCAAATCTAATAAAAAAGCCAATACTAAACTTATAAGGATAATTAAGAAAATAATGGTTTTAAAAACCGGAGCCTTTTGGGTTATTAGGGGAATTTTAAATTTATATTTTTCGCTGAACATTATTAATTAAGTTTGTGGTAATATAATAGTATATGGTTAGGTAATATCTCTGGATGCAGTATTTTAATCAAGTCAGATAAAACCATATCTGGGTTACTAATTCCGCTTTCCCAGTAATCATTACCTCCACTTTCATTAACACGGGCATTATTATTGTAAAGATTGCCTATTTTCATAGCCTTAAAATCATCATAGCGATTATCTTCTGCGACTAAATCCTTTAAGTTTTTCCAAGATTGGCTAAAATTCAACCAGTAGTCAGCATTGGCTGCACGTTCCAAAACAACTTCAAAAGATAAAGGTAAACTACCAGAGGATTTATCATCACTCCAGAGATAGTTTGCTCCTGCATCAGCTAGATATTTGGCTACGTAACTTTTGCCTCCAGGCATATACCAAGTACCTTTAAAGTTGAATCCTACGAATACAGTTGGACGATTTTTTACAGATTTAGCTTTTTGAGCTATTTGCTCATATTTATTGGCAATTTCACTAAATATTTTTTCTGCTTGCTCGTCTTTATTAAAAAACAGAGCCGTAAATTTTAACCATTCGCTTCTTCCCAATGGCGTATCTTCCATATATTCAGAATTTATCCCCACTTTCAAACCCGCCTCCGTGAGTTTGGCATAACTATCAGTTTGGGAATTTCCAGTACCAAAAGTTGTCACCAAGTCTGGATTTAATTCTAGTACTTTCTCTATATCCACATTTGAATTATCACCTACTTGTGTTACCTTTCCGGCTTTAATTCTCTCGACTACATTAGGAGTATTGACTTGTTTGCTATTACTAATACCAATCAGTTTATCAACTACACCTAATTTGGCTAGGTGGGGTAAATGAGTAGTAGATAGAGAAACTATGGAATTAATGGGAACTGTAATTACCTGTGCTTGATTAAATCCTTTTGGCGTAGGAGTTCCACATTGGACTAAAACATATTGAAAACCTGTGTTGGCATTCTGCCAAGGATTTTTTATAGTGACGGTTTTGTAGTGTTTATGATACTCTACTGCAAAGCCTGTTGCATGAGTAATCTGAATTTTATTAGGAAAGTAATCAGTATTGGAGTCATATTTTTGAATACAGCCGTTATTATTGGTATTTGTAGAGGTATTAATTGCTATAGTATGGCAAGCAATAATTAAAGTGGCAATTAAGAATAATTGGCATAAAAAAATAATGGGTTTTAAGCGATGATGTTTTACCAATTTCATGGGGTTTGAGGAAATAGAATTTTTCTCACGCAGTAGACGCTTTGCAACTTCCCGCAGGGTGGCGCAAAGCCGCAGAAAGTTAGAGAAAATAGAAAAAATATGAACTAGATAAAATCTGTTTTATGTCCTCGCGTGAGATTTTTAAAAATAGAAGTTATACAGAATTTTGTGGATAGCAATGTTCAATAACTTTGTGACCTTTTACCAAATGTTCATTGACAATAATTTCAGCTATATTTGGTTGAACGCGAGTGTACCAAGTTCTATCATTAGAATAAAATACTACTGGCCCTTGTTGGCAAACTTCCAAACAGCCAGATGTTCTTACTTCTATGTCTAAACCTGCATTTTCAACTGCGGATTTTAAAGCATCAAATGTGGATTGCCATTTGCGTGAAGGAAGACAGCGAGTAGAAGTGCAAACTGAGATATAATAATGTTTTAGAGGATTTTTAGCAAACGGTATAGGCTGGTTTCCCAATACATAAATATTTCGTAGTTCCTCATAAAAAGCTAACTTTGATAAATTCGGCTTACCTTCTGGTAATAAATTCTCACCTTCTACATACGGATTTGGCAAAAAAATAGTCATGAGATTTTCATTTGCACCATTCCATAAATCGATTCCCCAACTTCTAGGGATACCTTCTGCATTAAACCGTCGATAAAATGCAGCACGATTTACTTGACGTTGTTGTCTTAATTCTAAAGGAGTCTTACAATGAGGGCCACCTAAATTAGCTTCAATACATAAATGCAAATGCCAGCCTTCTGTAACTACTGTGAGATATCCATCATAGAGGATACAAATTTTAGGTGGAGCATTAAATTCTAATTCTAATACACCTCCTTGAACAATATGTCCTACTCCTACCTGCTGCCAATTTTGCTGAAATAAAGTGTAAAGTAGCGACGACAAAACATCGGTACTACAATCAAAATATTCATATTCAATAGACCCCTCAGTAGATAAAGCCTCAATCACAATCTTATTTACTGGAGTTACCCAACAATTAAATTCAGTCATTCAAAACTCCTCTCTGCGTGAAAAAACTCTTGACTTCAAAACGTAGAACTCAACCCAACTTGAAAAACCCTCCCCCCATCAGGATAACCAGGAAATAATTGGTATCTCTGATTAAAGATATTATCCAGGCTGCCTGTTAATATTAAGTTATCACTGAGAGAAACCCGCATTTTGAGATCAAAAGTAGTATAACCAGACAAAGATTCTGTATTAGTATTGTTTGTGGGATATGCACCCAAAGAATGCATCAGTATTCCAGCATATAAACCTTGAGAAGTTTCATAAGAAAGTCCTGCATTTAAACTATCTGCACCTGCGAATCGTAATTCTTTATCAACTTCAACAGAATTTGTACTTTTCAAAATCCGGGGATCATTTGCTGTATAACTAATAAAGGCGTAGATATTCTTCGCTAGCTGCAAATTTAAAACCGCTTCGATTCCCGTAGTGCGAACCTGACCAATATTTTCGTAAGTAGCTATCGGAACAGCAAAGTTATAGGCGATTAAATCTGATATTGTGTTGTTGAAATAGGTCAAGTGCAATAAACCAAAATTGCCTAACTTCTGGTCGATTCCGATATCATAACTATCACCTTTCTCTGGACGGAGGTTAGGATTACCAACGTAACTACCACCATTCGCATATAAGCTGAAAAGATTCGGCGCACGGAAATTCTTGATATAGTTAGCTCTGAGGGTGGTAGAGTCCGTAAGTGCAAATTTTGCTCCTACACTTGGTGATGTAAAAGAGCCATTTGTCAAGCTGCTAAAATCCTGGCGTAAACCTAAGTTTGCAGTGAAATTAGGAGTAAAGTTAATTTCATATCTAGCAAATAGCGCCCCTTGACTAATACTATCGTCGTAAGTGACTGTTTTTGTATTAGCAGAAAAGTCGAATGTACTATTAGTAGCTGATACATTGCGATAATCAAAGCCATAAACTAAGGTTTGATTATGAGCAAATTTCCAACTGTGTTGTGTTTGCAATCCATAAGAAGTCTGCCCGTTATCATATCGTGCTTGGGATGAATTGCGACTATCAAAACGAGTGTTGAGGAAATCTGCGTAAACTCTGGCTGTTAGCAGTGAATCATCTCCACCTCCTAATTTTGAGTTCCAGGTTAAATCGGTGAGAACTTGGTCTGTGTATTTGCGATCGCTATCAGTCAATGAGTTAAAATAGCCTTGACCATATAATGGTTCAGGAATGGGGACTCCTCCTGGTACTCCTTGGTCTCTGCCTAAATATAGGGTTGAAAGGGTTAGGGTGTTGCGTTTTCCTAAATCTGCCTCCAGCTTGACATTAAAGTTATTGTAGAGAACATCATTATTTTCCCTAGTTCCCTTGAAATTCGCTTCTGGGATAGAAAAAGGATAGTTATTTTCGGCTTCGGTACGGTTGTAAGCTACAACCCAACCAATATTGCCGACTTTCCCACTATTACTGATAGTCTGTTGATTTTGTCCATACGCGCCAAGGGTAACTCCCGCTTGTGTCGTCACTTTTTCTGTGGGACGACGAGTGATAATGTTAATCACTCCCCCAATTGCATCGGAACCATAAAGGGTAGAACCACCACCTGGTAATACTTCGACTCTTTCAACGATATTGGTAGTAAATTCTGAAAGGTCAAAACCACCAGAACCCAAATCGTTAATTGGTCTACCATCAAGTAAAATCAAGACTTGTGCAGAGTTAGAACCTCGGATAAATTGACCGCTTAAGGCATTCACTTCTGTGCCAACTGTACCATCAGGTAAGATACCTGTCAGAAATTTTAGTGCTTCTCTGACAGTTCTAGCACCCTGCGCTTCCATTTCTTCACCCGTAATCACATAAACCGGACGGGTGGAATCTTTCACTGTCCCCTCGCGACGAAAGGGTGAGTAAACAGGTTCATTCAATAGCTTGTCGATGACTGTTAGTTCAATATCTGGTTCTTTTTCTTCTGTGGAAGCTGGGGTATTTTCAGGCGTTGTTTGTGCTACTGGTTCTAAGTCTCTTGCAGTACCTTCATACTTGGGAAACTCAGATATTTGTGGAACTTGATTAGCGTAGGCGTAGCCCGCCGTAAGCATCGCTATGTATCCCCCATATACCATCGCATAGATTGCGGTAAAAACGAAGATTTTTGAGAAAAATTCACAATAAGTAACTATACGGGAAGTGGACATGAAATTCCTCGTTTTCAGTAAATGCAAGTATTTATTTGTGCTATGAGTTTTTAAGATTTAGGCTTCAACTAGCTTGCTGCAAAGCATTGCTATACCTAAATCATGGTGGATATTATTTGGATAGCAAAAAATACCTTGTGGTATTCCTTATGGATACCCAAATTACTATAGAACAACCCAAAATTGAGTTTCGTTACTAACAGCGAAGCGAATTAGTAAAACTTGCAGAGGGTACTGGATTAAAACAGTATCTATACCCATGAAATTTATTAATCAAATGTATCATCTGTGCCTCGCAGATAAATGTTTTGTGTCTAGAGTGAGTCGGCGGGCATTCTGACTAAGAGACACGTTCTATTCGTCTCATTACAGCTGCGGGACAGCGCCGGATTTACACCGAACTTTCCCCCTTGCGCCTGATGGCTGCTCACCATCAGAACCGACAGTTATATGTCACATTACCATAGTTATTGTGTATATGTAAATTCAGTCGATAACAATTTTGATTCTCTATATTACTTACTAGATATGGAATTATACTTATGCTACAGATAACACGCATAAAGTAAATCCCCTAACTGTTAGTAAAGGGGACTTTGCGGACATTGTAGATTTAATTTCGTCAGGTGTATTACATTCCTAGCGTACTTTTGTGGAGGTTATAAAACAGAAGTTTTGCATTTCCTTTAATCTACATTCCTTAAGGTAACTGAGTTAATTTTGGTTGGTCTAAGTATGTATATACCAACTGAGAAACTTGACGAACAAAATCCCTACCTCTAGTATCATTGTAAGGTCTTCTCACAAAAATCCCTGCTAAGTAACGCTTGCCATTAGGCATCTCAACAATACCTGCATCGCCAATAACAAACCCAATATCACCTGTTTTATGAGCAATTATTGCTCCCGAACCCAAACCGGCTGCTAGCAACTTTTTGTTATGGCAATGATTTAAAATGTCTATTGCCTGGGAGCGACTAGCATCTGAAATTAACTTATGATACTGAATCAATGCTGACAATTTTACTAAGTCGGCGGGACTGGTCGTATTAGTCCCTTTAAAATCTCCCAGTAAATTACGAATTACAGTATTTTTCAATCCCCAACTGTGAAACCGCTGATTTAATTTTGCCTTACCACCCAAACGGTCAATAATCATGTTTGTGGCGGTATTATCGCTGATGCTAATCATTTTGTTTATGGTTTGCAGCACAGTCAACTTGGTTCCCACACGTTGATACTGCAAGTCTCCAGAGCCACTTGCAACCAAGTCTCGCCGCATTACCAGGGTGTCATTTAGTTTGATATTACCCGCATCTATTCTCTCAAATAAAGCAATCAGAATTGGAAACTTAATCGTACTCGCGGCGGGAAATACTTTGTCGCCACTAATATCCAAATAGTTACCCGTCTCTAAATCTACAAAAAACATCCCTGGCTTGAGGAAACTGTAGCGAGTCATCAATGCATTAATTTGAGATTTTAGTTGTAGTATTTCCTCACCTAAAGGAACTACCCCAGCAAACATAGAAGCATTGATTGGTTTAGTGAGTATATCTGGTGGACTCAATTTATTGATAGTTGCAATATTTTGTAAAGGCGCTTTATTTTGGAATAAGAGAACTTTGCGTTTTTGCTGGAGATTAGGGGTAATGGAAATTGGTGTTTGGGAGGATTCTTCTTCAGCCCCTATTCCCCATTCCACAATTCCCGTCGCGGGCATTTTTTCAATTGATGATAGTTTTACGACCCAATGAAAGTTAGAATCTCTTCTGACTATTACACTTTGGGGAGAGACAGTATAACCGGGTGCTAATTCAATTACGAGTCGGGTTGTCTGGGGGTCAAGCTGTGCTACCCGAATTTCTTGAATCTTTGAGCCAAAGTTTTGTTTGATTGTAGGGTAGCTAAAAGTAGTTCCCGATAAGTCAATAACCAGTCTTTTAGGATTATTAATTAAAAAAACTCTCGGTTGAATACCTGAGTCAGTGGTTAGGTCAAGCTGATTGTGAATGGGGTCAAAGTGCCAGGATTCTAATTGAGTTGCTCTTGCGGGAGAGGATAGGAGCAAAATACTTATTAAGCTCAACAATAACCAGCGTAATTTCATACAGTATGGTGAGGAGAATATTGAATTTACTTACAGAGATTTTCGGGAAGTAAATTAAATCAGAACTGATTGAGAATCATAAGTAAGAAAAAATGTAATGTCAAGGATTTTAGATAGTAAATTAAAACTGATAAAGTGAATATAGAGTTAGCTTTATGAAAGTTAGTATAGTTAACTTCACACCCGTTAAAAAAAACGGGTTGATAAAGCTTTCACAAATTACTCTAGAAGCACACATTAACTTGGGATTTTACTATTAAGTATTAGTTGATTGAGAATCAGTCTGTGTCTTTTTATCTGTACAGGGTGTGATTTTCTCTACTGGTGAAAGATACTCACCTTCAACTCCAACAGTGATTTCCCTTGTCTGACGTAACGCATTTATTGCTTTCGGACAGTCACAGCCAAATTTAGTGATAGCAGCATCACTTTCTTCATCTGTCATATTTAGTTCTATCACTTTTTGATTATCAGCCTGAAGATTATCGGCTTTTGCCATAAAAAAGCGATTGAAAGTTGCTAGATGAGTATTTCCACTACAGTTTTGACGTTGACAATTTAAAGTGACTGTATGAGCATTATTTGTGGAAATATTCTCAGGTAATTTCTGCTGATTGGGATTATCTGCTTTTGCGGATTTCTCTAGGAATAAATTCAGTAGCAACGAGCTAACAAATGTTGAGCCTATAAGTAAAATTAGAGGCAATTTTTGCAATATTTTCTCCATAATATGCTATTGGACTGCATAACCTTAACACCTGAAAATTTAAATGTCAGTCTATTTTTAGCATCCAAATTAAATTTTAATTATTTTATCAATAAATATCAATATATCCAGCAGTAATCATGAGAGTTTGTTAATGAATTTTTACAGTTAATCAAAAACATTCATTAATGATAAACATATTGAAATTGGGTAAATAGATAAAATCTTTTTACCCACTATTAGGAGAAATAATTTTGAAGTTTTTAAGACTGGAGCTTTTGAGCCTTAAACTCTGCTATTAAAGCTCTATACATCTCAATTCGCAGAAAGCTAATTTTTTATTTTGGATAAGTATCATTGTGTTTTTGCTCCTATTGAGAGGGTGTGCTGAGGTTGGAATTCTGTCCATTCTTTGCATACAGTTTGGTAACATTGGGGTGGTGTGATTGGTAATTTAGTTAAATAGAAAAATCCAGCTTGATGACTGTAATCCAATAAAAATACAACATCTTTTTGGGGATTATACTTATCTACAGTTTCGAGAATATGAGCATTCATGAAGTGTCTTTGTAACAAGACGGTATCGAGTGCTGCTAACCAAGCATTTAAGAAAGCTGCAAGGTTTTTACGCGGGATAAAATGCGCTTTAAATGTTTCGCCAGCCATACCTAAATGCGGAGAATTGGTGCTGCAAATCACGACACCACGTTCTCCTCCTGAATAACCGATCCAAGTGTTGTAACCAATTGCTAATATATTGGTGGCGATAAAAGCTTGTTGCCAATCTTGGATGTTTATTTCTGGGGTCATTTTGATTAAACTCCTTTTGATAACTGCCAGAGTTGAATTTCATAACATAAATGGCTCTCAAAAATTGCGCGTGCTGCTAATCCCTCGACAACTAACTTTTCTAGCCAGCGCTTAAATGCCCAACGACCGAGTGAGTATAATGGAGGAAGTGCGATCGCCACAACATCAGCAATATATTTAACTGTAGTCAGCCCAAAAGTACGGAAGTTATCAACACACAAGTCAATCGTTGGTGCAACTTGAGTGGAGATGTCCTCAGTCTTAATTAACTTGAATCCAGTCTGTATCAACGCTGTTTGAAACTCACTGGCGACATGACAATTAGAAAAAATACCTTCTTGGTATTCGGCATCGAAACGCATCATGTCTGCAAGCAGCAGGTAGCCACCACTATCCAGTAAACGAGCCGCACCTTGAGCTAAATCGTCAACAGCAATATATTGGCTGCTTTCGCTGAACAGAACTAAATCGTAGGAGTATGATTTGTGAAAATCTTCAAATCTCGTTAAGTAAAAAGGTACTTGACCGTTGGTATTTTTAATAAACCTCTCTTGCTGGAGTGCGTCAGGTGCTAATCCCTCAACACTGAAACCGCGATCGCACAAATATGCCGCATTCCCACCAATCCCGCAGCCTACGTCAAGCACAGTTTTTATACCTTCTGGGATAAAACTCAAAAGTTTCGCTGTATATGCAACTTGCGCCACACGCAGGCGAGTTAGAGTTAATTCTTCACCCACAGCAGGTAGTGGCTCCCAATAGCCGTAATGGAGATAGTCGGAATTTGTGAGTCCTATGTAATAATCTATCGCTGCATTTTGGTAGCGAGTTGCTTTGGAAATATTGCTTGATTTTGGCTTGAGCATTGAGGACTAAAGTAAGTTTTAGGGCATTAAACTTGGTTTAAATTCTGACCATCGCTTGCAAACTTGTTCGTAGCAATCGGGTGGAGTAATTTTTAGTTGGTGTAAAAAATTAACCTCAATCTGAGGTTCCGCCTTTAGCACCAGAAGAATATCTTGATGGGGATTGTATGTTGCGATCGCAGGGAAAATTGATGAAATCATGGATGAACACATTGATTGCGATATGACTCCGCCATCCTGAAAAGAACGCAAGTAAAATCCAATCAAATCAGAGGGGAGAAATTGCAGGGTGAAGGGAACTGTATCAAGACTTGTATTTGTAGGGTGAGTAACTTTAGTATCCACATCACAAATAACAACTCCCCGCCCAAATGACTGAAATCCCTTCCATCCTGTGTAACCGATTACCAGTAAATTATTATGGATAAAGCTGTTTTGCCAGTAGCCGAAATTTCCTTGCCAAACACTATTGGATGGTCGCATTGACTTCCTCCCCCAACACAATTGACTCAATGCGAACCTGCTCAAGCTCCCGTCCAATCAATACTAATCGCGTTTGACGGGGTTCGTGGGGTTGCCAAGGGCGATCATAAAAATAGTCAAATCGATTACCAACTCCCTGTAATACTAGACGCATGGCTTTGTTCGGAACTGCTACAAATCCCTTAATTCGATAAATTTCTTGCTGTTGCACCAATTTTTGCAAGCGTTTGACTAGAACAGACGGCTCAAATGCTTGGTCTAGTAGTAGTTGTACTGCATTAATCCCTTCATCATGTTCGTGTTCGGCTTCGTTGTCGTGGTGACTGGGACGACTATCCAAGTTGTCTTCTACCGCAGCATTGAAACCAAGCAACACATCGCCACTGATTTTACCATCCTGACAAGGAATGACTTTTACACCAGGGGATAAGTTCTGCCTTAGCCATTCTTGCACCCTAACTTGCGTTTTTTCATCAACGCGATCGCTCTTAGTCAGCAACACCAAGTCAGCACAAGCCAGTTGATCTTCAAACAGTTCCTCAATAGGTGTTTCGTGTTCTAGGTTAGAGTCGGCTTGTCGCTGTGCCAAGAGGGCTGCTAAATCGCCTACATATTGATTAGTTGCCAACGCTTCACAGTCCACCACAGTAATTACGCTGTCCACTGTAGCGCCTGTGCGAATCTCTGGCCAGCGAAATGCTTGCACCAATGGTTTTGGCAGTGCTAGTCCAGAGGTTTCAATCAACATACAGTCAAGGCTGGCGCGTCGCTGAAGTAATTCTTGCATCGCTGGGAGGAATTCTTCTTGCACCGTACAGCACAGACAACCGTTGGTGAGTTCAACAATATTACTGTTGGAATCTTCTTCATCGTCACATACTCGGCAATCACGTAAAAGTTCGCCATCAATGCCGATTTCTCCAAATTCATTCACCAAAACAGCAATGCGTCGTCCCTCATTGTTTTGCAGTAAATGGCGAATTAACGTCGTTTTGCCTGCGCCTAGAAATCCTGTAATTACTGTGACGGGAATTTTTTGCATATAAAGTGTGTCGTTTGTTGATTAATCTTGCGATCGCAAGAAAGAAGTTTTAACCGCAGATATCATGCAATGTTGCCAGCGTTAAAATCCAAATATTTATAACTAGCTGCGATCGCTACCGAACCAAGCTTGAGGGATTTTGGTTGGCAAAGTTTCTGTCCATCAATTCTGTACTCCCATTCCCCCGTACAGCCCGAAACATTCCAAATCGGCACAGCCCTGCACCAAACGCCAAACGCATCAACAAAAACGTCGGCATCTCACGCAGAGATTTAATGAAACCAGATAGACCAAAACACACCAATCCCTTTGGTCGAACCACTCCTTGCCAGATAGAATCTAACCAAGAAGGAAGCGTTTGTTCTGTCCAGTCTGCCGTAATTACCTCCCCTTCGACTAAGGAAGTCTCTGCCAAAAGCTCGGAAAAGCCTTCAATGCTGGAAAAAGCTGGATGAGACCACTGATCGAGAAGTTGCCGCATTACTGGTTTTTCCCAGAAATTTAGAGGTTTTTTGCGGTCATCCCTCTGATTCCAGTCAGCCACAACCAACACTCCACCAGGCTTTAGCACCCGCATTAATTCTCTGGCAAAAACGGTTTTATCTGGCATGTGGGGGCCTGCTTCAATCGACCAGACTACATCAAAACTGGCATCTGGAAACGACAATGCCATTGCATCATCAACCGCAAACTGGGCGTTTAGCCCTTGGGGTGTTAACTCCTGGGCGCGTTTCACCTGCTGTGGGCTGATGGTAATCCCTGTGACAGCAAATCCATAATCCCGCGCTAAAATCCGGCTGCTACCCCCAATTCCACAGCCAACATCTAAGACGGTAGTACCAGGGGGTAATTTATCTAAACCACCCCATTTAACCATTTCATGTACAAAGTCAGATTTAGCAGCCAAAAAATCCTTTCGTTGTGGTGGCGAACCGTAGTGACCAAGGTGAATGTGTTCCCCCCAATAAAACTCTACGATGCCATCAAGAGTCCATTGATCGTAGGAATTGGCGACTGTGGTTGAGGATTGATACTTGCGGGCAGTCAGGAGATAAGCTGCAATTCCAATTACTAAAAGCAGAAGAAAACCAATTACAAAATATAATGAAGTTGACATTTTTTTGAACGCTCCTGTACAACTATTTGAGTCGATTTAACGGTTTACTCATTGCTGTTCGTGCTGAATCAGGCGAGCGATGGACTAACCGCCCAAGGTCGGCAATCGCAATATAAATCATCCGATACATCGACATTGCAATGTTTTGAACATCTTGAATAATTTTCTCTTGCAGTAGACTGGGCTTGTATTTGCCTTGAGGCAGAGCCGTTTGTTTAACAAAGGGATGAATAGCAGTAGGAATCTTCCCAGTTCGGTGAAGATAGAATTTCGGCATGATAATTAACTGAAGTATTAGTCTAGTAAATTAGCAATTTCTATGCGTAATTGAAAAAGCATTTATTCAGTAGTGTCACAGGAATATATACGTCATACACGCCATTTATTACCTGTTTTTAACAACTTCTATCTGTTATTTAATACAACGTTTTTTTGTTGCTGTGATTATTTGCAAGCGATACTCTCATCTGGAGTAGCAATAGCGATCGCTGCATCTCAAGACACAATTTGTACCGGAAATTAATCGCTTACCCTCTCATAGAAAGTCGTAATCTGTAGCGTTTTGATATGTGGGGCTATGAGAACGTAAAGCTGAGTAGTTGTAGAAATTTTCATAAAAATACTTATCTGTGCCTCGCAGATGTACAAAACTTACAAGTTCACTTCGGCGGGCATTCTGACTCACAAGGCTAGCCTTGATTACAGCTGCGGGACAGCGCCGGATTTACACCGAACTTTCCCCCTTTCCTCTAGTGGCTGTTCCCCACTAGAACCGAGATTAATCTGAATACTAACACAACTGTGATTTGCTTGCATAAAAATCAATGGTCGATCTATACTGGCATTCGTCATTAATCGGGGCAAGTCTCATTCTTTACCAAAGCTTGCTCTGGATTTTTATTGGACAATTCTTCTAGAAATTTTCAACCCAACAAACTTTTTCGGGTTGCCAGCGTTTGCTGACATAGCGCTGGCATTATTCTGTAGACCATTTTCATAACTTAGGCAAAAATTGTTAAAAATCTTAATTCATTTGTCAGTCCACCATCTACCAATCAACCGATGACCGAGGAACTTGAAAGAGCAGATTAATGATAGTCCGTGGAAAGAAATTTTAGAAGCTTACTTTCCCCAAGCAATGCAATTTTTCTTTTCCCAAACAGCAGCATTAATTAATTGGGAACGCCCCCACGAATTTCTCGATAAGGAATTTCAGCAAATAGCTCGTGAAGCTGAACAAGGTAGGCGATATGCAGATAAATTAGTCAAAGTATGGCAAATTCAAGGACAAGAAATTTGGCTATTAATCCATGTAGAAATTCAGGCAAAATCAGAAGACATTTTTGCAGAAAGAATGTTTTCCTACAACCTGCGAATTTTTGATAAATTTGCCAAACCTGCAATTAGTTTGGCGATTTTGTGCGATCCTGACCTGACATGGCGACCAAATCAATATAGTTATAATTACCCCGATACTAGGCTTAACTTTGAATTTGGCATCGTCAAGCTTTTAGATTATCAAAATAATTGGACAGAATTAGAAGCCAGTGACAATCCATTTACAACCGTAGTCATGGCGCATTTGAAAACACAGCAAACAAGTAAAAAGCTAGGAGAACGTAACTTTGAATTTGGCATCGTCAAGCTTTTAGATTATCAAAATAATTGGGCAGAATTAGAAGCCAGTGACAACCCATTTGTAACCGTAGTCATCGCGCATTTGAAAACACAGCAAACAAGTAAAAAGCTAGGAGAACGTAAAACTTGGAAATTTAGCTTAATTCGCCGGTTGTATGAATTAGGATTACAGGAAAGGGATATTCGTAACCTGTACCGATTTATTGATTGGGTTATGATTTTACCAAAAGCCTTGGAAGCAGAATTTTGGCAAGAGTTTAAGCAATTTGAGCAGGAGCGGATTATGAGCTACATTACCACAGGCGAACGCATTGGCTACGAGCGTGGGAAGGAAGAAGGAAAGCAGGAACAAGGACAAGCTCTTGTACTACGGCTACTACAAAGACAAGTAGGGGAGTTACCTCAAGAGGTTCGAGAGCGCATTCAAACTCTTTCTTTAGAGCAATTAGAATCACTTGGTGAAGCTTTGTTAGATTTTACAGCTATTGAAGATTTACTTAACTGGTTGGCAGCAAATCAAACAACATAGAAAATGTTTTTTTACAAAACCTAGTTAACAATTATTTTCCATTTTTGCAATTATTTTTCTACAATTCATCAACACATCTTGTATGCAAGCTTCATCCACACTTTTTGAGGACTCCAAAACGGATATCTATGTTGTTTGTCGCGATGGTTCGACAACACCGTTAGAAATTAATAAAATTCGCACAGTAGTTAATTGGGCTTGTTGCGGACTTTCAGCAAATTCTATTGCTCTAGAAGCACATCTGACAACTCGATTGCGTCCTGGAATTACCACAAGAGAAATTCAAGATAATTTAATTCGCTGTGCTTTGGATTTGTGTAGTCCTGAAGAACCTGATTGGCGCTATGTAGCAGGGCGATTACATATTTGGAGTTTGTGGAAAGAAATAACAGTTAGCCGTGGTTATCAGTACGGTTATTATGCTCGGACTGTACAAACAAAAGTTTTGTCAGGAGAATACGATCGCCGCATTTTAATCTACACGGACGCAGAATTAGATATTGCTAACACTTGGATCAATCCTGACTGGGATGCCGACTATGATTATGCCGGAGCAGTATTACTGACGAAGCGATATCTTTTGGCGAATGAGCTACCACAGGAAGCATTTTTAACTTGTGCGTTATTGATTGCCTCCGTGGAAACACAAGAGTTTCGATTAACCTGGGCAAAGCAATTTTATGAAGCGATCGCTCGTCGTCAAATATCCTTAGCAACCCCCATTTTAGCGAACTTGCGGATTCCCAATGGTTCGCTAGCCAGCTGTTTCATTACGGCGATGGACGACAATTTAGAAAGCATTTTTGATGGTATTCATGATGCGGCTCGGATTTCTAAAAATGGTGGCGGCGTGGGCGTAAATCTGTCTCGCATTCGGGCTACTGGTAGTTGGGTAATGGGGAAGAAGAACGCCTCTGGTGGCGTGGTTCCCTGGATTAAGTTGTTGAATGATACAGCAGTAGCAGTTAATCAAGGTGGACGCAGAGCAGGTGCTGTCACCGTCAGTCTGGATATTTGGCATTTGGACTTGCCCGAATTTTTGGAAATGCAAACAGAGAATGGGGACGGGCGACGCAAAGCTTATGACGTGTTCCCACAACTGGTTGTCAGTGATGAATTTATGCGGCGAGTAGCAGCAGATGAAGAATGGACATTAGTTGATCCTTATGAGGTACGAACTCGTTTAGGCATTGAATTGGCAAAAGTTTGGGGTGAAGCATTTGAAAAGGCTTATCTTCAAATCGAAGCCAGTTTAGACAGTGAGATTACACTTTACAAACGGGTGAATGCTCGTCTTTTACTTAAACAGGTGATGCGAACCCAGTTAGAAACCGGGATGCCTTACCTGTAGTTTAAAGATACCGCGAACCGAGCTAATCCCAATCAGCATGAGGGCTATATTCCAGGTGGAAATCTGTGCCAAGAATCGTGGTCAAATGTGAAACCTGGAGAAGAGAGTCATACGTGTAATCTCGTAAGTATTAATCTCGCAAATTTAGAGGATGAGCAGCGACCAGAGATTTGTCAGATTTCAGTACGTATATTAGATAACACCATTGAACTCACCTCACCACCCTTTGCTGTCAGTGCCACTCACAACGCCAAATATCGCACAATTGGGGTAGGCTGTATGGGATTAGCCGACTGGTTAGCAAAACGTCGTCTCACCTATACCCATCTTCAGAAAATAAGCGATTTATTTGAAGATATCGGTTACTATTGCACCGCAGCATCAATGTACCTTGCTAAGGAACGAGGTGCATATCCTGCTTTTGCGGGTAGTGAATGGAGCAAGGGACATTTAATCGGAGCAAAACCTGTGCAATGGTTTTTGCAACACGCTAGTCTTCCAGAATGCTTCGCAAAATTGAGTCAGGATATCAAACAACATGGTATTCGCAATTCACATATTACAGCGATCGCACCCAATACTTCTTCATCTTTAGTTCAGGGTTGTACAGCCAGTGTTTTACCCGTTTACAGCAAATTCTTTTATGAAAAGTGGGCAAAGGGTTCAGTACCCATCGCACCACCTTACATTCGGGATAATCTATGGTTCTATGTCGAAAATAAGACACTAGATCAGAAAAAAGTGGTGCGGGCGATCGCCACAATCCAACAATGGATTGATACAGGAATTTCAATGGAACTACTGTTTAATCTCAACGCTGGAGTTTATTTCCCCGACGAACCTGAGCGTTCTCTCACCGCTTTTGATATTTTTGAAACCCTAATGCTGGCTTGGGAATTGGGTTGTAAAGCAATCTACTATATTCGCACTGTCCAAAAAGATAGTTTCAAAGAATCGAACGAGCAATGTGTTGCTTGTACAAGCTGAACATTAGTCATCAGTAAACAATTATTAATTATCATTCCTCACTGGCAAAGTAAAAACTCTCTCCGAGTTTTACAAAGACACTAGACGAAAGGATGGAGTCACGTCTTGGTGCAAAGAGTGTGTTTGCGAGTACAAGCAATCATACTATGCAACTGAAAAGGGTAAAGCTGTTGTCAAAGCCTATGTTGAGCAGAATAAAGAAAAAAAGACTGCTTACAACAGAGAATATCTAAGACAGTACAGGGCAGCTAACTTCAAGAACAAAAGAAAGCTTGAGTTCTGCTTATACAAAGGAGGACGTTGCGCTCAATGTGGTTTTAATACTACAGAAGACACAATAGCTGCCTTTGATTTTCATCACATTGACGGTTCAGATAAAGAGTACGTTTTATCCGATATGTTGATGCTGAAGAAAGATAAAGTGTTTAAAAAACTCGACAAATGTATCTTTTTGTGTTCAAATTGCCACCGGATTTTACATCACAGACAATACCGTGCCAAGCTGACCGAAAAGTCGGAAGGTGTAGAGACTATCGAAAGGCAAGCCAAGGTTTGCAGTAGAGTAAGCAGTAAGCGATTGACTGTCGAAGCGGGGGACTCTTTTAATCAGAGGATGATGATATAGTCCGATCTACATAGTGATATGTAGCAGCTTGAAAAGCGGGCAGGGTGTAGCGAACTTTGCTGAACACAAATGACCTGAAAAAATAGACATTACTCAAGATGTGACAGATTACGTCAATCTCACACCTGGAGAACGACGTGCATTTGATGGCATCCTTAGCTACCTGACGTTTCTCGATTCAGTGCAAACCTGTAATGTGCCTCACATTAAAAACAGCGTGACTGCACCAGAAATCGCGCTGTGCATGGCAGAACAAATTTCCCAAGAAGCAATGCACAATCAATCTTATCAATACATTATTGAGACGGTGGTTCTAACCGAATATCATCCTTAAAAACTTCAGTGTCTTTTTTACGCCCTTCCTCATAAAGAGCTTTAATGCGATCGCTTAACTCCTCATTTTATCGTTTTTTCCTTTTGGCAGCATTTTCTTCTTCATTTTCGCTGATACTAAATAATTGAAAATCATAGGGACTTCCTTTTTTACGCGGTTTTTTCTCATCCCATATCTTACAAAAAATCAGCTTATCTAGTTCGTCAAATGCACTAGAAGGATTAAGTTCACCACCGCCCCAAAGCGATTGATGCGCTTGCTTAAATCGACGAGTTAATTCATCTTCAGCAACAATCTCTAACTCAAATAACTTCTGTCCATTAGAAGATCCGCCGCCCTTGGCATACTTATATCTTGCAAGTTTATCAACACCATACTGAGGAATATCAGTAATTGCAATACGCTCTTTCGGCCTTTCTGTCGGAACTTGATAATACTGATCCTTAATCCCCGAAGTCACCCAAACATATTTCGCACCCTCAGCCACAGCATAGCTAAAAGCCTGTTCAACTGCCTGAGTAAATTCTAATTCTGAGATTTCCTGTTTTTTGCACTCAACAACAATATGAGGCGATAAACATTGATCGTCGTTGTAAACAATAATATCCGCTTCCTTAACAGTACTTCCCATCGTTACAGGCACAAATAGCCGCAGCCGCTTTGGGTCATAGCCATAGATCAAAATCAACTTAAGAAAAGTCTCCGCCTGTACTTGCTCTTCAGGCTTTTCAAAGTTTCTTTTCTTTTTTTGATGAACATAAGTGATATACTTTTGCTCATCATCAAATTTGATTAAATCTTTAGCTAATCCTTGCGATATCAGGGACATTCGTACTTTTCCAAGTCAAGAGTTGTTTGATACAGCATACGCTATCAAGGCATTCAAATAAACCAAAAGCGATTAGAAATCGCGGCTACACAAACAAACGCGAATAGCGTCTTGCAAAGAAGTCCGCCTACGCGGACTCTAGGAATTTGAAACCCACGGAGGTCGGTTTTGTCTGTATAGCCGCGAATTCCATTCGCTAGGGCAGGTATTTTTACTGGCACAGCGCGATCGCATAACTTTAAATCTGGTTTCTGATTATCTCTGCTATTATACCTGCGATAGTTTAGTTAGATAAAAATTAAAATTCTCCAAACCAATAATTAAATTGATTTGGAGAATAATAGTGTTCTAGTGTAAAAAAAGAGGTTAATTTCAGTAATGTAATTGAAGTATAACAATCAGTTGTAAAGATAAAAGGTAAATATCGGGTAGAAATCGGGTATTTTCCTAAAGCTGCTTTAAGCGATAGCCTAGTCCATGAACTGTCTCAATAAAATCATCGGCAGCACCTACGTCTTTAAGTTTATACCGTAAACTTTTAATGTGAGACTTAACAGTTTCTTCGCTCGGAGGGTCATCAAGTGACCAAATGCGTTCAATAATGCCGGCTCGACTTAGCACCCGCCGACCGCTAGAAACCATTAGTTCTAAAAGAGCAAATTCTTTAGGTGTTAGATGTAAAGGCTGGTCAGCATAAGTGACTTCATAAGTACTGGAATTTAAACGCAAACTACCCCAACCAAAATCTGAAGAAGATGTTGCGGCACTATTGCGGCGCAACAGGGCGCGAACACGAGCCATTAACTCTGGCATTTCAAAAGGTTTGACCATATAATCATCTGCGCCAGCATCCAACCCAGTAATTTTGTCACCAAGGGTATCGCGTGCTGTTAACATGAGTACAGGTATTGCAATGTTGCGCGATAAGGTATGCTTTGATGTAGGCGATCGCAACCGTTGACAAAAACTCAAACCATCTAACTTGGGTAAAGTAATATCTAGTACCACCAAATTATATTCCAACACTTTAATACAATCCCATGCTTCCTCTCCATCTTGGGCTATATCTACCACATATTGACGGTCAGTCAGAGCTTCCATTAGCATCTCTGCTAGCTGAACATCATCTTCGACTACCAAAATACGCATTGTGATAATATTTCTATATTAAAAAATAGATAATACTATATTTTTTAGAAAAATAACTTTTGAAAAGGCTAGTTTCTAAATATAATTTCATTCCGACTGTCTACACCGATTTGAGGTAAAGAGTTCATCGCTAAGTGAGGAGTTAGGATACTAGGAACTACTTGAGGTAGTTGCAACTGTTTCATCAAATTTTGCAACAGTTTATCTTGCTCAGAACGGAAACCTGCTGGGTTTGTGCCACGGTTGAGGATTGCAAACCAGACCAAACCGCGATCGCGTGTGGGCATCACACCAGCTAAACTACTAACATCATGCAATGTCCCAGTTTTAATTACAGTCGCAACAGGAATATGTCTGCGGTGAATTGTCCCCCGATGATCCAACCCGGAAGTGAGAAATAAGTCAGCCAAATTCATCTGATGAGCGACTGCTTCCCGCTCTAGCGCCATGAACATTGCACAAATTGCTCTAGGAGAAATGCGATTTTCTGGGCCTAGTCCAGAACCATTGATTAATTGAATTTCTGACTGTGGTACTCCAGCCAGATTAGCGGCTGTTGATTGGACTACACTAAAACCTCCCACTGATTCTGCTAGCATCTCTGCCATATCATTATTACTAAAAACGTTCATCTCCTTGATCAATTGTTGTAAAGGCAAAGACCGATGACGGACTAATAAGTTTTGTTGGAGAGTGGATTGTAAATTTACTTTAACAGTACCCGTAATTATGACTTGTGGCTTTGGTGTTCCCTTGGGCATAGTTGAGTATTGGAAAATAACAGAGCGGTTCCATCTGGCATAATTTAGTGCTTGTTTGAGCATTTGACCTGCCAAGAATGGATAACGCTGAAAATTCATGGCGAAGTTACCAGTAATTACCAAATTTCCTTTTACTTGTTTGATGCCTATTTGATTGAGAGTATTTCCTAAAGCTATTCCTTCCTGCCAAACAAACATTGGATCTCCACCACCAGCTATGACTAAATCACCTTCCAATACCCCATTTACTACTGGCCCAGTGGCACTTACCAAAGTCTCAAATTGGTGGTCTGGTCCCCAGGTTTTGAAAGCAACTAATGAGGTAGCAATTTTGGTTAAAGACGCAGCTGGCAGAGGTGTTGTACCTTGGTGATTAGCCATAAGTATTGGCCCTGACTGTATCCAAATCCCTTGGTTTTCTTTCAAATTCTGTGCTATCAGTTTTGATGTTATTAGCTTCTGAAGATATTCTTGCACTGTAGTGTTTCCAGATGGATTCGGATCTGAGGCAAGAACCAAGCTAGGACTAATTTGCCAAGCTAGTGCATCTAAAGCATCTAAATAATTGATTTGGATTCCAGCTTTTCCGAGCCACAGGCTTACTAAGCCTGAACCTAATAACTCAAGCATAATTTATTCCTCTCTAATATGGGATTACGTTATTTGCTATGCTAAATTTTTTTGTCTTATAATTCGGCTTTTCAATTCTTATGAATCAGCCTTATCAATAAGATGCCAACAGTCAGGAATTTTTACTTGTATTTACTTCACCAGCTTCACTGCAAGCTGTACTTGAGACTATAAAAAAGAGCATATCTGATCAAATGTAGAGAATATCTGTTAAGAAAACATCCACAAGATAGCAGCCATTTGTGACATATTTATGACAGAGTTATGACCAAGTTATGGCATAAATGTGATTTTCAAAAAACTACTATATTTGGCTGGCTTTACAGTAGTTTATCTGGTTATATATCTGTTTTATAAATTTGATAAAAAACTATTAGAATAGACTATAAATAATTTGTCATTTTGATAAGTTTTTCAATGCTTAATATATACAATATAATTAAAAAATTTTATTAAATTAATAAGAAAAAATATTTGTTTTTATAAATGAAAAAATCTAAAGTAAAAGCAACTAACCAGTGTGAAACTAATCGGTGTTTTTACCCATAAAACCAAATAGTGGAGAATAAACCTTGAATACTCTGGATTTTTCGCTATTAATATGGTTTGGCTCTTTGAGCGCTGGATTTTTAGGAGCTTTAACAGGCTTGGGTGGTGGCGTAGTAATTGTTCCTTTCTTATCTGTAGTTTGTAGAGTGGATCTCCACTATGCTATTGGTGCTTCTTTAGTATCTGTGATTGCTACATCTAGTGGAGCAGCTTCTGCTTATGTAAAGGAAGGTTACACTAATATGCGGCTAGGGATGTTCCTAGAAATAGCGACAACCTTTGGCGCTGTAGCTGGAGCGGTTGTGGCAGCGAAGATTTCTACTGGAACGATCGCTATTGTGTTTGGGATTGTTTTACTTTATAGTGCGTACCTATCTCGTAAACCCTACTCCGAAAACATCGATAATTTACCGCCAGATCCCTTGGCAACACGCTTGAAGTTAAATAGTACTTATCCAACTTCTACGGGAGAACAATCTTACAACGTGCATGGTGTTCCCTTTGGATTTGGGCTAATGTTTATAGCTGGTGTACTTTCCGGCTTGCTAGGTATTGGTTCGGGAGCGCTCAAGGTGCTGGCAATGGATCAAATAATGCATATTCCATTCAAAGTTTCCACAACTACCAGCAATTTCATGATTGGAGTAACAGCAGCAGCTAGTGCGGGAATATATCTAAACCGAGGTTATATCGACCCCGGATTAGCAATGCCAGTAATGTTGGGAGTACTGTGTGGTGCTGTATTGGGGGCGCGAGTACTTGTCAGAGCCAGGGTACAACTTTTGCGGAATATTTTCAATGGTGTGATTTTGGTACTGGCGCTGGAAATGATCTACAAAGGTCTAACTGGGAGGCTTTAAAATGGTTCTAAACAGACGTACTAAGTTTGAGCAGCGATTTGAGCAATTTATTGGCAATCTGTTAAGAGTCGGGGTCATCCTTACTACTGTTCTGGTTCTAACGGGTGGAATTTTGTACTTAATTCGCCACGGGACTGAGGTTCCTAATTACCAGTTCTTTCGGGGAGAACCAGCAGAATTTCGCACTCCAGCCGGGGTAAAAACATCAATATTATCAGGTCGTAACCGAGGCATTATTCAACTAGGACTACTGCTACTGATTGCTACTCCAGTTATGAGAGTGGTTTTTTCTCTGTTAGCCTTTGTTCGACTAAAAGATTATACGTATGTGATTGTGACTCTAATTGTACTAGCTGGGCTGATTTACAGTCTCATTGGAGAAAATTCTTAGATAGGTCTAAGTTGGCTTAGTATTACTTATGTTACTTCTTGTATAAAGAATACATACTCCTGTCTCTCTTATGACAAAATCATCAAATGCCCAAACCCAAGTATTAAAGGATCATTGTGCTTTAGATGCATTTGCTCTAGCGATCGTAAGCGGATACTCAATAGACCTCTTGCAAAAATATTTTATGGTATGATGTTGGATTTTGTCGCTTGAATCAATACTACTTATGCGATATGAGCAAACAAAAAAGTTATCGAATCGGCAGTTCAAACGTTTGGTCGGGGTGCAACGACGTACTTTCGATGAGATGGTTAAGGTGTTAGAACATACAACCAGTTTTAAGCAAACACGAGGTTATCCGAACAAGCTAGGCTTGGAAGACCAAGCTTTGGTTTGCCTACAGTATTGGAGAGAATATCGGACTTACTTCCAGATTGCTAGTGACTGGCAAGTATCCTAAATCTTCGGTTTGCCGCATAGTACATTGGGTTGAAAGCACATTAATCAGTTCTGGAAAATTCCGTTTAGAAGGAAAAAAGTCCTTGTTGATCTCATCACAGAAACCAAAAACAGCTGTGATGGATGTAACAGAGAGTCAAATTGAACGTCCGAAACACGGGCAAAAACGCTTTTATAGTGGTAAACAAAAACGGCATACTCTCAAATCTCAATTGATAATTGACCTAACAACCCAAGAAATTCGTTGTATTGTAAACGGTTCTGGTCGCAAACATGACTACAAACTATTTCTATTTATAGAGAGTAAGGTTCGTTTTCACTCCGAAACCGAAAGCTTAGAAGACAGTGGCTACCAAGGAATTTCTAAACTACACACTAATAGTCACTTACCTCAAAAGAAACCTAAAGGAGGTAAGTTAACCAAGGAACAAAAGCGATCCAACCGCGCTTTAGCGAGTCGTCGAGTAGTGATTGAACTTGTTTAAAAGTTTTTCTGATTTTAAGTCAGCGCTACCGCAATCGTCGGAAACGTAATGGAAGAGCGCTGTCATTTAATTGCTGGGATTTATAATTACGAAATTCAAAAAGAAGCCTAAATTTCTTTTGGATTTAGTCAACCCTCTACCATACCACAAAACTTTTTTGCAAGAGGTCTAATTTATGCCAAGTTGTTAGGCACATACCTGATGCTAACAGCTTTTGGAACTTCACTCACGGCAGGTTATATCCTGTGGTCGTTCCATGATTACTTTATGCGATCGCGACAAGTAGATTTGGATAACTGGACGAGTGCGTTAAGTGAAAGTGTTGCAGATGCACTAGAAGAAAAAGATATTAAACAAGTAAATGTTGTGTCAGGAATCAGTTAGTAGGCTGGAAAAATTGACATAGCTTGATTTGGGGCGATGTACTTAAAGAAGCTAGAGCAGGTAATAACTTAATTGCTTGGCTGGAGTTAGGGCCGCCTGCCATTGGCAATAACCAACGGTCAAAGGATCTTTTATCATCTAATTTAGCCAAGATAACATCACAACCCAATACTTCTCGGTTAAGGGGAAAAGGGGAAGGGGGAAGGGGAAAGAAAAAACCTTTAACCCAAACCCAGTACCCTTTACCCAAAATCCGATTCCGAATTAAAAATGCACAAAGCGAGAAGTATTGCCTCCACCCAACCTACGCAGTTTAAGTTTTTTGGCGCTAACTGAACCGTATTGGCTTAAAGACAGCATTTCATTGACAAAAACGAATATATTCTTAAAATTGCAACAAATTGGTAAAAATAAGCAGTTCTGCCAATTTTGGCACTTAATCTGATAAGTTATATTGCATTCTAGATGTTCTCTAACTTGCATTCCTACAGCATATGCAAGCAATGGCGGTACCGAATTTCCGATTTTTCTTTGAGCGACGACAAATTTGGTACGCTTACCCTGCATTCATAACGACAAAACTTAGTGGAGCATTTCATTAATTTGTAGCAAATTAAATTTGGCGATACCCTAGAATGCTAATGCATCGGCTTACATTGTTAATGCGTCAGTTTGCATTGTTAATGCATCAGCTTACATTATTAATGCATCAACTTACATTAAAAAAGCAACCGATGAGGTGCTGTCTCAAAAAGTGGAAACTCTTCTAAATAAAGTTCCGTTGCTTCTTGTAAATTCGCGATCGCTTCCAATACGTTTCAGTTAAGATTATTTGATGAAAATAATATATCCTATAGATCCCAAAAACGCGATAAATCGCCGTCTCTATGAAGGACTGATTATTGTAAAGACGGCGATTTATCGCGTCTCTTTTATTGCGTCTCTTGCCTTAACCGAACAGTATTGCGATCGTCGCGCTTCTTCTATCGTCTCTTTTTGGCTGGCGGTTCCCACCTCTGGACATTCAGCTAAATAAACATCCTCTTCCCAGTGCAAAATTGTTGTAAAGGTTCGAGTTTTTGTATCTTTAGCCTGTTGTGATGAACTAATGGAGCGTTTATCTGGCTATCTTTTCATGTTTTTATTGTTGCTTAACTACCTAGAACCAACAACATCTGCGCCTCAATTGCTTCTCAGGTTTGGGATGACTACCCGCACTGCTGCTTGTTTTCTTGGTTTTTTCATCCAGGGTTTTGCCCAATACTCCTAAAACCTGACTACCGATTTGGAAAAACATAGCGGCGACACCGCTAACGGCTGATATCGCCCAAGGTTCCATTCCTGTCATAAGATTATTCAATAAATATATTTAAAAATTAAAGCAGAGTTGTGCGATCAAACTCTAAGCTCTATTATGACAACTCCACCAAGCTTCAATTCCTGGGTTATCTGTCCCCAACCAAATTCGCAAGCAAACTTGCGTTTATTCTGCTTCCCCTACGCTGGTGGTAGCGCAGCAATTTTTCGCACCTGGCCTAATAATCTACCGAGTAATGTCGAAGTCTGTGCTGTGGAATATCCCGGACGAGGAAGACAGATTCAGTCAGCACCCTTAACGCGATTAGAACCTCTTGTGGAAGCGATCGCTCCAGTTCTCATGCCATACTTAGACAAACCATTCGCCTTCTTCGGTCACAGTATGGGCGGATTAGTTAGCTTCGAGTTGACCCGTCTACTCCGCTCTCAGTATAATCTTACTCCCTTTCACCTCTTCATCTCTGCTCGTCGTGCGCCGCAATTGCCACCCATAAAACCACCCCTCCACATCCTATCAGACCATGATTTGCAGAACGAGCTACGCAGTCTTAATGGTACACCCAAAGCAGTGCTATAAAGCGAGGAACTAATGCAGATATTTCTCCCGATTTTGCGGGCAGATTTTGCAGTTCTAGAAACTTATATTTACACTCCAAAACAGCCACTGGAGTGTCCTATTACTGCTTTTGGTGGTTTGCAAGACCAAGACGTTAGTCATGAAGCTTTGCAAGCATGGCGAGAACAGACCATCGCTGCTTTCTCATTACATGAGTTCAACGGCGACCACTTTTTCATCCATTCCCACCAAGAATTATTATTTAAACTTATATATCAAGAATTGCAGATGCGTAAGGGTAGCTGAATATTAGTTATTAGAGAAAAAGGAGTTAGGAGTCAGAATATCGAATTTTCCTGACTCTCTGAACTTCTGATGTACAATATTTCTACTTTTATTTTTGGGTAGCGATCGCTAACTTTGCCCCTTCAACTTTACGAACCCGATCCATCACCGCTACTACTCGACCATAATCAACTTTCTCATCAGCATTAATAATCACCAACACGTCTGGATTAGAACCAACTAAAGCGCGTATTTGCTCTGTCACATCATCAACTGCAATTGGTTTACGGTTCAGACTTATCTGTTCTTTGTCATCTACCGTAATGGTAATTTTAGTGGGAACTTGCTGTTGTTTCGCTGTGCTAGCCTTCGGTAAATTTACTGGTAAGCCTTCTGAGCGGGTCAAAAACAGAGTTGACATGATAAAAAATGTCAAAATTGCAAAAATCACATCAATCATCGGCACGATGTTGATCTGTAATGGAAGTTCTGGCTCATCTGGTAGACGCATAAGTTTTTTCTCCTCTTTCATAACGACGACGGTAGAGTAATTCTAACTGTCCCCCATACTCTTGAATTAATGCAATTTGCCTTTGATACAATCCCCGAAAGGTATTGGCAAACATGAGTATGAATATAGCAACTATCAATCCTGATGCTGTTGATACCAAAGCTTCACTAATCCCGGCGGTAACATTTGTTGTTTTGCTACCTCCTACGTCACCAAGATTTAGGGAAGCAAAGGAGGCTATCAATCCTAATACTGTGCCGAGAAGACCCAACAGAGGTGCCAGACTAATGATTGTCTCGAAAATGTTTTGAAAACGTTTTAACACAGGTATCTCAGCCTGCGATTCGCTTTCTAACGCCAAACGAAATTCTTCTGGATTTGGCTCCTCTAATTCTAAAGCCGCTAGAAAAATGCGAGCGAGTGGCAAATCTGCATTTTTCTGAAGTTTATCCATTGCACCGACAACATTATCAAGACGGTAGAGATTCAAAACATCGCGCACCACGCGGCTTTGACGTTGATTGATTCTTACCCAAAACCTGATCCGCTCGAAAATCAGTGCCACACCCAATACCGAAAACGCCAACAGAGGCCACATGACCACACCACCTGCTGCAAACAGATTTTGAATTTCCATGTTCTTTAAAGGTCATTAACAACACATTGTAAGACTGGCAGAATAGAGAAAAAAGCTAAAACTTTTTCTCAAGAAAATTTAAAATCTAATGATAATTTTTTCAAATTTAATCATAATAATTTTGATTCCAGAAATTGGGCAATTTATTTTTTGGAGTTCTCTAACAAGAAGTTAAGAGTTTGAAGTTAAGGGCCAGAATCTAGAGTTTCCGTTAATTCTGGCTGCTACTGTTGTTCAAAATAATGGATTGGAGGCAGGCGATTTTACTATTATCTTTGGGTAGCGATCGCTAACCTTGCTCCCTTCACCTGACGGACTTGATCCATTATCCCGACTATCTCACCGTGCAAGACTTTTTGATCGGCATTAATAATCACCAATGCATCTGGGTTAGAACCAACTAAAGTTCGTACTTGCGGTGCTAAATCATTAACTGCTATTGGATTGCGGTTTAGGCTTATCTTACCTTTTTCATCTACAGTGATGGTAATTTTAGTAGGAATTTGCTGTTCTTTCGCCGTGGCTGCCTTCGGTAAATTTACTGGCAACCCTTCCGATCGAGTTAAAAACAGCGTTGACATGATGAAAAATGTCAAAAGGGCAAACATTACATCAATCAGAGGTACTACATTTATAAATGGTTGTAAATCTGGTTCATTATCATCTAGATCCATAGGTTTTCTCCTGTTTTCCGTAGTGTTCAAGTTGTTCATAGCGATCGAGAAACAGTATTTCTAGCTGTCCGCCATACTCTTGAATCATTGTTATCTGTTTTTGGTATAGTCCCCTAAAGATGCTGGCTCCTAAAAGCACAAAGATAGCCACAACCAATCCTGAAGCGGTAGCAACTAAAGCTTCACTAATACCAGCAGTGACTGCACTAGTTTTAGTACCTCCGACATCACCAATATTCAGTCCAGCAAATGAGCGAATTAATCCTAAAATTGTGCCGAGAAGTCCCAACAGAGGCGCTAAACCGATAATGGTGTCAAATACAGCTTGAAACCGCTTGAGTGTAGGTATTTCTGCTTGCGCCTCGCTTTTCAAAGCCAAACGAAATTTCTCTGGAGTCGGTCTTTCTAGCTGTAGTCCAGCCAGAAAAATGCGTGCTATGGGTAAATCTACATTTTTTTGCAGCTTTTCCACAGCACTAACGAGATTATCAAGTCGATAAAGATTTAAAACCTCTCGCACCATCCGGTTTTGACGCTTACCAATCTGTAGCCAAAACTTCGCCCGCTCAATCATTAGTGCCCCTGCCAACACCGAAAATGCCAGCAGAGGCAACATGACTACACCGCCTGCTTCAAACAAATTCTGAATTCCCATGTAGTGCCTCTAAACGTCATTAACAATACAAAATCAGACTACCAGAATCAAGCTAAAAATGAAAGTTTTTCTCAACAGAGTTTAAGATGTAATCATAATTTTTCTCAAATCTGAGTACTATTATTTTTATTTTTTTATATAAATTGATTTAATTAACACATTATGAATAACACAAAAATTAATTTTGTCTAAAAATCGTCATAATCACAGTATCTCTCAAACATATTTTTATATTTTTATTATTATGTTGTAATTATGCTGCTCTGTAATACTGCCTGAAATAATTTTAATTTTTTACTTGATATTTGCAACCATGCATTCTAAGATAGCTAAGTTAGTGAGAATAGGTAGCAATAGCTATGAGCTTTTCCGGCACTACTGTCGAGCAACGTTCCAAAGAAGTTGAGGCTCTCAAGTCTTTTCTGACTTACAGTCTAATAGGTTCACTGGCGCTGCATATCGGCGTACTGTCTTTAGGCATAGGTAATTATTTGACGAGAGTGCCCACAGGAGAAGAGGAACCAATAGAGGTGGCGATCGTGGATTCTCCGACTGCGGAACCAGAAAAACCAATCGCAGAGATTTCAGAAGAAATAAAAAAAGAACCAGAAGTTGTCCAAAAACAGCCTATAGAAACTCCATCAGTAGAAAAAATTCAGCAACAAGAACAGATTACAGCAGTTGCTACCAAGCCACAGCCGACAAATACACCGCCACAAGCAATTGTTACTAAGCCAGAAGTTCCTGTGAAATCTACATCCGCTCCACGACCTGCTCTATCTGGAGATTCCAAAGCAAGTTCGGTAGGCGGTGGTGGCGGTGGTGGCGGTGGTGGCGGTTCCGGTGTTGGTTTAGGCTCAGGTAGTGGTATTGCTGTAGGTACAAGCAGCGGTACTGGCAGTGGCGGAGGTACTGGCACTGGTACTGGCGGTGGGATTGGCAGTGGAACTGGCACTGGTACTGGTAGCGGTATTGGTAGCGGCTCCGGCAGTGGGATTGGCAGTGGCACAGGTAGTGGTACTGGTAGCGGTATTGGTAGCGGCTCCGGCAATGGTATAGGCAATGGAGTAGGAAACGGAAACCGTCCGACAGTAGCAACAGCGCCAACACCTCCAAAAATTAACAGTTCAGGTAATGGTAATGGTCGTGCAGCTTGCCGCGAATGTAATGCCAAATATCCAGAAGCCGCAAGACGGCGAGGAGTTGAAGGCAGAGTGGAAGTAGCTGTTGATACTGATGCACAAGGAAATGTAACCAATGTGCGGGTTGCTCGCTCCAGTGGAAACCGCGACTTGGATGAAGAAACCATGAGACAGGCGCGTGACTGGAAATTAAAACCCGCAGAAGGTGGTAGACAAGGGGTATCAATAGCCACTGAATTTGCCATACAAGGTTCACGGCGATCACGCCAAGTTCAAGAACGGAAAAGACAAAGAGAAGCAGAAGAGAGAACCCAACAGACAACGGCTGCTAACTCCACGGAAGAAGCTCCAAAACGTAGACGCAGAGAGTTGACACCTTCATCTAATGAACCTACTAGAGCCACAAGGCCAGCAATATCTGGATTTAGTAGACGATTGGAACCTCAAACAGGGGAAAGTACTGCTAGCACAACTCGCACTCAAGGAACTGCTAGAGAGTCTTTACGCCGCATCCGGCGTGAGCAAACGGCTAACGATTCATCACAAAAGCCACAACCAACCGCAAATAATAGGCGGCGAAGAGATAACGCTAGCCAGAACAAGTTGCGGGACTCTTTGCGCCGTTTACGCCCACAACCCCAATCGCAACCTGCTGCACCGCCTGCTACAAGTCAGGAGTAGAAATGTAGAAGTGTTACGTCTCTAGAAGGATGTAGAATTTCCTGATTTTTTGTGAGCATTTAACAGGTACGGTTATTGCGATCGCATATTGCTATAAAACCGAACCTGCTGAACTTGAAAGTTGATTTAGTCTAATAACTAGGAAGCTTGAGATTGAGCTTTGTGCAATTTAAGATTGCTTAACAACCCATTTTATCAGCTGTTCGCAAGCTAAAAAGCTTGAGATTGAGCCTCCTAAGACTAAATAGTTCATCTTAGAGGTGATAGTTATGCCACTGGTGCGTTGGAACCCATTCCGGGATAGTGAACGTTTAGAACCATTTCGGGATACTGAATCTTGGGAACCATTCCGAGAAATCGACACCTTGCAGAGGCAAATGAATCGTTTATTTGACAGATTGATCCCAAGTACTAATGGTGGTGAGAGGTCTGGATTTATATTTAGTCCTGCTGCTGAACTAGAAGAAACTGATGATGCAATTCGCTTGAAACTAGAAGTACCTGGTCTAGAAGCAAAAGATATCAATGTGGAAGCAACTCCGGAATCAATTTCGATTACCGGTGAGCGTAAGACTGAAACCAAGAGTGAAGAAAACGGTATTACTAGGTCTGAGTTCCGTTATGGGAAATTTCAGAGGGTAATCCCGTTACCTTCCCAAATTCAAAATGACAAAGTGCAAGCTGAGTACAAAAATGGTATTCTCCACTTAACTTTGCCGAAAGCGGAACCAGAAAAACACAAAGCCGTCAAAGTGAATCTTGGTTAATTCAATTCAACATTCGGGAGTCTTGGACTTTCTTTTATATTTTGATTAGCTGTGAGAACCGCCTTCTTAAAAACGGAAGGTGGTTCTTCTTTATACATAAATTGCTTTGCTACTCGTCACCCATCTACTATGGGGAAGAGGGCTTAAAAGTGGTCTACTTTATATAATTGGCAATTATAGACACTGGTAATAACTTGATTTTTCCATCAATAAAAGTAGAAGCGAATAATTTTGCACTCCCCTATGTTCCAATACTTGTCGGGTTTTGGGGAAAAGGGGAAGGGGAAAGAAAAAACCTTTAACCTTTTCCCCAAACCCAATTCCGAGTTAAAAATGCAAAACCCGAGCAGTATTGCCCTATGCTCAATTTCTCTGATGAGGCCGATGAAAATCGTTTCTGCATCCAGATGAATCAAAATCAGGGACTGAAGGATACTTTGGTAAGATTTAATTCACAGTCTATTCAAGCACTTCCAAAAGGTCTTTAAGAAACTATTATCGAAGTGTAATCTTATCCAGCCAAACTAGTTTATGCTTGCCTTTTCTTGGCAAGATTATTCCGATATATGCTTTTCAATTTACAACACTGGCATGATTGAGAGAGATTGTGCTTTAGTTGAAGACTACCCATTTGTATCGAAAGTGCATCACGTTAGGCAAAAGCAGCTAGTTATAGGCAGTGGGAATTGTATTCAGAATCAAGCATCATAGAAATGGTGGTAGTTTTTGCTCATCATCAACTTTATGCTGGGATGATAGTCAATGGCTAACTCTCAAGTTGCTCATCTGTACTTTATGTTCAATGTCAAATTCACTGATTTGAATAAAACTTCTACATAAACACACACTGATGCAGTTTGATTTGCTTGAATAGCTATATTGATAGGACATTGATCCGAAGGCAATTCACAATCCTGATTATGGCAAGTAAATTCATTGATGTTAGAGAATACACTGTCAGGGCGCACAAAAGACAGATTCATACTCGTGTTTTCCAGTTTGTCTGTAAAGAGTGTAACGATCTGACAAAACGCGAGACGTTCGGGCCTCGACCTTTATATTGTGAGAGATGTCGCCCTCCCCAAGCACCTAAGAAATCTCAGCCAACATCTCAAAAAGCAAAACCCAGACCAATGTCTTACAAAAGTGACATCGATTTAAATTGATTGAAGCCTTATGACTCAAAATGGACAATTAGAACCACCTCCGGGCACTTTTCTTTCACCACTGTTGGAATTACGAGACTATTATGCTCGCCTCACGGAAGAGTATGAACGCCTTTTTGTGCAGGCGCGATCGCAACTCGATCATGTAGAAGCGTTGTTGTCTAACTGGTCTTTTTCTGATCCCAACAAGCAGATATCAAGACTGACGGCGGCTGATGAAACCTCAAATGTTTCCCCAGAAGGCTCTCTGCGTTTTTTATCGCCTCTTGATGAGATGGACGAAATCAACTTGGTGGAGTCTCTACAGTCAGAACCCACAGACTCGGATAAGGTTGAGATCGATAATTCCTTTTCTGCTGCTGTTGATACAAAAGATAGAAAACCTCTAACTACATCGCCAGATGCAAAGATAGCCTCAGAGAACAACGATAGTTCAACGAGAGTGGCAGAAATCCCCATGCTACCCCAGTACAATCACGCTATCTCCCGAATGGAAGCCATTAAACAGCTATTGCAAGAGCAGATAGGCACTGTATGTCATATAGATTTTATCGTGCGATCGCTTTATGGAGAGTTAGATTCCAATTTATTCAAAGTAGTTAAAGGTAGGGTTCAATCTTCCCTCACCCAAGGTAGAGAAAGGAATTACTGGGTAACTATTCCCGATGAGCCAGGTTGTTATACCCTGGATTTAAATTTGGTAGCCCCAAGTAAACGCAATGGTGCTTCTAGAAACAAAAATAAGAAGCCTTTTGTACCCCCGCCAAAAGCAGTACCGATGCTCAAAACCTTTGAGGGTCAATTTTTAATTGATGCTCTCACCTCTCTGTTTGAAGAAAATCCAGGTAAAGTTTTCAGCGTTGCTGAAGTCATCGCCGGAATTTATGGAGAACTAGATTCTCAGCAAATTAGAGAGATTAAAAATAAGGTGTTGAATGAATTATCTAGAGGCTATCGGACAGGCAGATTCTCTAGGGTTCCTAACGAAATTGGCTTCTATACTTGGGACTCCAATCTGATATCGAAGGCTCGTTAAATGGGCATAGGGCATGGGGCATAGGGCATGGGGCATTGGGAAGAATTTACTCCCTCATCTCCCCCATATCCCTCATCCCCCCATCTCCCTATCCCAAAAACAGCTTGTATGCCGGATTCTTGTTTTCATCCCAATAGCGATAGCCCAGGTTATCGAGAAAAGCTTGCCACTCTTCCATTTCGTGGGGAGGAACTTGGATACCAACTACTATTCGTCCGTAGTCTGCACCGTTGTTACGGTAGTGAAAAAGACTAATATTCCAGTCGGGACTCATAGAAGTAACAAACTTCATCAATGCGCCAGGACGTTCGGGAAACTCAAAACGGTAGAGTAATTCATTGTGAGCTAGGGGAGAGTGCCCACCCACCATGTGCCGCAGATGTAATTTAGTTAGTTCATCGTCTGTTAAATCAAGAGTTTCAAATCCTTGAGCTTCAAAGGTTTCTACCATCTTTGCAGCATCAGCACGGTTTTGAATTTGCACACCTACAAAAATATGGGCTGTTTTTTCATCAGCAATCCGATAATTAAACTCGGTCAGATTACGGTTGCCGATACATTCACAAAAGTGGCGAATACTTCCCCGTTCTTCAGGAATTGTGACTGCAAAGATTGCTTCCCGACGTTCGCCTAGCTGGGCCCGTTCTGCCACAAAGCGGAGACGATCAAAATTCATGTTTGCACCACAGGCTACGGCAACTAAGGTTTGTCCCTCAATTTGTTCTCGTTCTGCGTAGGCTTTGGCAGCTGCGATCGCTAATGCACCGGCTGGCTCTAAAATTGATCGCGTATCCTCAAATACGTCTTTAATCGCAGCGCAAGTATCATCAGTATCCACCAGAATAATTTCATCTACATACTGCTGACATAAACGGAAGGTTTCTTCACCTACTTCTCGCACCGCCACGCCATCAGCAAATAACCCCACTTGCGATAAGCGCACCCGATGTCCGGCTTTGAGTGATTGAGACATCGCATCAGCATCTACTGGTTCAACACCAATAATCTTGATTTCGGGACGCAATCGTTTCACATAAGCCCCAATCCCAGAAATCAATCCGCCACCTCCAATTGCGACAAAAATTGCATGGATAGGCTGCTGATATTGTCGTAAAATTTCCATGCCGATGGTTCCCTGTCCAGCAATTACATCAGGGTCATCAAAGGGATGAATAAAGGTCAAACCTTTTTCCACTTCTAATTCACGAGCATAGCTATAAGCATCGTCGTAGGTGTTTCCATGTAACACGACTGCTCCGCCCCTCATTCTCACTGCATCTACCTTGACTTGAGGTGTGGTTATTGGCATGACGATAATTGCTTTGGTTCCCAAGCGATTGGCTGCAAGGGCAACTCCTTGAGCATGGTTGCCCGCAGACGCTGCAATTACACCCTGTGCTAATACATCTGATGGTAGTTGCACCATTTTGTTATAAGCACCCCGCAGTTTAAAGGAAAATACTGACTGCATATCCTCACGTTTCAACAGGAGTTGATTATTCAGCCGCGCAGACAAATTTGGTGCATACTCCAGTGGTGTTTCCTGGGCAACATCATATACACGGGCAGTCAGAATTTGGATAAGGTAGTCGCAATACATGGGTGTCAAGGTGTTAGCAAATGCCGGATGAAAACTAATTTTACGTTACAAGCGATCGCACTGGTTTTATTTAATTCCATTCTTTTGTAATTTTGAGTGAATCAAATTTCAATATTACTAATCCTTTGGGAAGAGAAATAAGTATCAGTAATTGATTTTTTTAGTGACTTCAAATTTAGTGCGATCGCTGGTAGGTTCATTTTAAAAGAGTTTCGCCAACTATCCATATATTTAGCTCAACAAATAAGTATAATGTTGCTTATGAACATAAGTTTTCAATTTATGATAAAGTATCGATAGAAGATTAAATTCGGTTGTGTAGTTTGTTTTTATATATACTTGTATTACAGACCTCTCCGCATCTAAATCTCTGCACCCTCTGATTCTGGAGATATTGTATGTCAATTTACGTTGGTAATCTATCTTATGAGGTTAAAGAAGATGACCTCCGCCACGTTTTTGCAGAATACGGAACGGTAAAAAATGTTCAATTACCTATCGACCGAGAAACAGGTCGGATGAGAGGTTTCGGCTTTGTAGAAATGGAATCAGACGCACAAGAAACAGCAGCAATTGAAGCCCTTGATAATGCTGAGTGGATGGGTAGGAGCTTAAAAGTGAATAAAGCTAAACCCAAGACTGATGGAGGTTCCTCTGGCGGTAGAAGGGGTGGTGATGGTGGTTCCTCTCGCCGTTATTAAGGTCTTAACCTAATAATTTAGCTCTAAAGTCTTGAGGGCAGACAAGAAGGCCGTCTGCCTTTTTTGTGCTTCTCTTGATTAGCGTTAGCGTAGTTTACCGTAGGTATCGTTTTTGTAACAAGTGTAGCAACCATGAACCAAGAAGCTAAACATATTGTTAGCGAATTAAGGCATAAGTTCTACTCTAACTTTGCTGCTTCTATGAATATGCCGGTGATCGTAACTGGTACATCTTAATAGTAGTAATTCCCCGATCGCATCTTGGATGGATCGTAGGGAAAGACTGAACTATGTAAATGTATACGCTTATACCGCACCTGATGAATTTGTCCCATTCCGTCCGTTCATTCTTCGACTGGCTATAAACAAGAGTGCTGGGAGAGTGGCGACGTTCAGAAAAGGACAAGTCTGCCGAGGTCTTAATTTGATGTGGGACTTTGAATTAACTGTGCTACCAAAAGAAATCTTAGACTTTCTTCCCTGGATAGTTAATTTAGTGGAGGCTCATGACAAAGGTTCGTCCTTATCGCTACAATCACCACCTCATTCATTTGAATTAGAAGTGCCAAAGGTTGGGTTTTTTAATAACGCTTGGACTCAGAAAGCTAGGCTTCTTGCAAATTCGACAATATCTTAATACTTAGTGATTAATTTGCTAGTTAAAAACAACTAAAAATATATATTATCTAATACAAAAGTAGTGAACCTACTTTGGTGAATGTCCAAAATATTTGTCAACTTTTAAAACAAAATAGACAAGGTTGCACGACTGCTAGAAGATTCTTCTCATTTACCAGCTAATCCTGCTACTTGTGCGTTAATACCTGCAATATATGCCTGATAATTAATAAACGCGATGTGCAACTTTCTTTCCAAAGATAAAAGTCCCACCCTATGCTTAACCGAGAGATTGTGATTGTTATCTCTTGCCAGGGTGGAACAAATGTTATCTATGGAAGACTTGATCACAGCAGTGTTTTGCTGTGTGGATGATCTATTAAAGGAAGTGACCAATGGTAAACCTATGGGTAGTCGAGGATTTCAGCCATCTTTAAGTGATAGTGAAGTGATTACAATGGAAATTGTGGCAGAGTTTCAAGGTATCGATACGGACAAAGGTATTTGGCAATACTTTCGCCGTCATTGGTTCTCAATGTTTCCCCAGATGAAAAGCCGTTCAACCTTTGTACGACAAGCTGCAAACCTATGGCAGTACAAGCAAGAACTACAACAAGCCTTAGCAATAGAACTTGGTGCTTTCAGTGATAATACACACATTATTGACGGGATTCCGATACCGTTATGTTGCTTTACTCGTGCTCGTGGTTGTCGTAGCTTTCCTGGAGTTGCTAACTACGGTTACTGTGCCGCAAAAAAGGAAACATATTACGGATTTCATGGTCACTTACTCATTAGCGCCTCTGGGGTGATTACAAGCTTTACATTAACCTCTGCTTCGGGAGATGAACGGGAAGCGATCTGGGATATCGTGACCTTGATTCAGGGGTTGGTAATAGGTGACAAATGATACATAAGTACCACTCTCCGCCAGGAACTAGCACGCTATGGCATCGATTTACAAACACCCCTACGTTCCAATATGCAAGACGACTGTCCTGCATATTGGGTAAAGCTACTTCAAACTGTCCGTCGCCTAATTGAAACAGTAATTGGACAACTTAGCGTTAGCGTAGCTCGCCGCAGGCATCGCTTTAATATCGAAAAAGTCTGGGCCAGAGATATGTGGCATTTGACGAGTCGTTTAAATCGCAAACTATTGGCTCACACTGTTTGTGTCTGGTTAAATCGTTTATTTGGTTTGGAACCATTACAGTTCGATGGTCTTGTGACAGAATAAGTTGCACATCGCGTTAAACTAGTAAATTTACTGAAGGCAATTATTGTCTTTCCTTCATAAATTTAATAGTTGATTCCTCTAGGGTCATAATAAATCTTCACCGTTTATTTTGCAGTTAATTTTTATTAAATTAAGCTACCAAAAAAGTAAGAGATAACTCTTTTATAAATTCGAGTACGGCACTGTTTAACAAGGAAAGTTTACTATCCTTCGCCATTAGTGATTTTGTCAATCCCTATATTCAAGAAGATGTAAAAAATAAGTCAGAAATTTAAAGTTTTTTTTATTACATAATTTTTAGCTAGGGTATTTACTTAGAAAGACATCTGTGATAATTTCATGTTGATTATCATAAATTAAAATATGAGACACTAAATTTAACAACCGCCTTTATGTATCTTGGTTGTGATGATGAATATCCATCTTGCATCTTTGCGATGCTTAAATATTAATTTTAAGTTTGTATAAATTATGTGTCGTTAACCAAGTGATAACTTGTCTTCGATTTATTTACATTATGCTTTGGTTTGAGAAACGCATAACAATCGTAACCGTGTGATATAAATACAGGTCTGAAATTAGACGAAACTATCCTCTGTACTATTACATGTTTAGGCACCTGAATTGTACAGAAGTCTTGCCACTACTAGCATAAAACCAAACACTACCACTGTTAGTAAAAGAGATACTCCCTAATATTTTCGACTTAATTCCTCACTTTTAGTTGTTTTATATGACTTATATTAAGAACACTTTTCCCGAATTTCTCACTACCATAGAAGGGTTTGAACAGTTACCCGATGGAGCGATCGCTAATCTATCAGAGCAACTCCAAGCCTGGCGCTATCGCATAGGTCAAAAAATCATTGGTAAAGAAAGTCTCCCGGAACGCATCACCATTATTTATGAGGGACAAGTGCGCCTCTTGGGATACGATCCCCAGACGCAAATGCCAATTACCCTAAAATTGCTGCAACCTGGAGAAATTATCGGCGAAATTAGTTTGTTACGCGATGTCGCCTGCGAGACTGCGATCGCCTCCACCGAAGTAGTATGTTTAACCTTGAGTGCATCAGCATATTTTAGTTTTCTCGCTTCATACCCAGCTTTTGCCGAAGCCCGCAAGAATCGCAGTTATTTGATAGAAGTTTTTGATATTCTCGCCTCCTATTGGCAAAAGCAAGCGATCGCAACTTTAAATCTCAGAGAACTTACAGAAAAAGCCTTACCGCAGGCAAAAATCCATTACTTACCTCCAGGAAAAACTCCATTTAACCAACTGGATAGCGCAAGGGTCTGGTTTATAAGTGGCGGTGGTACAGTTACGAATTTATCACCTGGCGATCGCCTAGAAGCAGACGACGACCGAGACAAGATCCAGGTCATAGGTCAAAACCCTTCCAGGCTGGTTGGTATCCATCCGTCAGATTTGATCTTAGAAGATAGTCATCAGATAGTACTGGCGGTAAATAACACCCAAGTAGATAGCCAAGATGACGATGAATTAGATATCCCTTACGCATCAGAAGAAATCGTTCCCCAGACAGTCCCCGATACCTCAAAGAGTTCGTCAAAACAAAAATACCCGTTTTTTAGTGGTAAGGGAGAATTAAATACAGCCTTCGCCTGCTTCCAAATGATCGCGAAGCACCTAGAAATACCGTTTCGTCGAGAAGTGGTTCGCCGCATCTTAACCGAGCAAGTCAAACGTCAGGGTCTTATATCGTTTCAAGTTACTGCTTACTTGGCAGAATTAATCGGACTTAAGGCGCAGTTAATAGAAATACCAGTCTCCTCAGTAACGCGTATTCCTACACCGGCATTGATTCGCTATGGTGAGAATTTTGCAGTTTTATATGCAGCAGATGCAAATACCGTGGTTGTGGGTGTCCCATCCAAAGGAATTGTACGCTGTAAACCGGCTCAATTGGTTGAACAATTAGATGTTGATCCAACCAACTTTCCGCCCCAAGCTAGAGTATTACTGCTCAGTGCTACCAACCAAACACCCCAAGAACGTTTTAGTTTACGGTGGTTTCTGCCATATTTGTCAAAGCACCGTCGAGTGTTGATCGAGGTTTTTATCGCCTCCTTTTTCGTACAGTTGGCAGCTTTGGCAAATCCTCTGGTAGTTCAGTTAATTATCGACAAAGTTATCACTCAAAATAGTATTGGCACATTACATATTTTGGGGGTTTTACTATTAGTAGTGGGATTATTTGAAGCAGTACTGACTACCTTACGAACTTACTTATTTGTCGATACCACTAACCGGATCGATATGGGTTTAGGGTCGCAAATTATCGACCACTTGTTACGTTTACCACTGCGTTATTTTGAACGCCGACCAGTGGGGGAACTTTCTACTCGCATCAACGAATTAGAAAATATTCGCCAATTTTTGACTGGTACTGCCTTAACAGTGGGATTAGATGCTCTGTTCTCGGTGGTGTATATCGGTGTAATGCTGATTTACAGTTGGCAACTCACCTTGGTAGGCTTAAGCACAATTCCCGTGTTTATCGTGATCACCTTAATTGCTTCTCCCACCATTAGTAGACAGTTACGTGCTAAAGCTGAACGCAATGCCGAAACTCAATCTTATTTAGTGGAGGTGATGTCAGGAATTCAAACCGTAAAAGCGCAAAATATCGAATTGCGATCGCGCTTTTCTTGGCAAGAGCGTTACGCTCGGTTTGTCGCTGCTGGTTTTAAAACAGTTGTAACTTCTACCCTCGCTAACTCCACCAGTAACTTTCTCAACAAACTCAGCAGTTTACTAGTTTTGTGGGTAGGAGCTTATTTAGTACTGCAACAACAATTAACTTTAGGTGAACTAATTGCCTTTAGAATTATATCCGGTTACGTCACCAGCCCAATATTGCGTTTAGCTCAACTCTGGCAAAGCTTCCAAGAAACAGCCTTGTCTTTAGAACGTTTAAGCGATATTGTCGATACGCCACAAGAAGGAGAAACAGACCGCTACAACATACCCTTACCAACGATTAAGGGAGCAGTAAAATATGAAAATGTTTCCTTTCGATTTGGCACGAGTGGCCCTCTGCAACTTTCCAACGTCAACCTCGAATTTGCGCCAGGAAAATTTATCGGCATCGTCGGACAAAGTGGATCGGGTAAAAGTACGATGATGAAATTGCTGCTAAGACTTTACGAAACTGAGTCTGGCAGAATTTTGATTGATGGTTATGATATTGCCAAAGTCGAACTTTATTCACTGCGACGACAAATTGGCGTAGTTCCCCAAGAAACATTGTTGTTTGACGGTAGCGTTCAAGAAAATATTGCTCTGACGAATCCCGATGCGACAACCGAAGAAATTATCGAAGCGGCTCAGGTTGCGTGCGCTCATGAGTTTATTATGAACTTGCCCAACGGTTACAACACGCGCGTGGGAGAACGGGGTTCTGCACTTTCAGGTGGACAACGACAAAGAATTGCGATCGCTCGTTCTGTTTTACAACGACCAAAATTATTAGTTTTAGATGAAGCAACTAGCGCCTTAGACTATCCCACAGAACGGCAAATATGTCTCAATTTAGCCAAAGCATTTAAGGGTGATACAGTATTTTTTATTACTCATCGATTAAACACCGTCAGTAATGCAGACATGATCGTTGTGATGGATAATAGCAGGGTTATAGAACAAGGTAGCCATCAAGAATTAATGGCTACTAAAGGTCATTATTATTATCTGTATCAGCAACAAGATGTGAACTTGTAGTTAGTTATTCTTGGCGGCATAGCATTACATAATTTGAACAGTGTCCACCCAACAAAAAATCCAAAATCGTTCGACTGAACGCTCACGACAAGTCTAAAATCCAAAACTCAAAATCGTTATGACTCAACTTAATGGGAATCAGCACAACGGCAATCAGAAAAACGGTAATCAGAAAAATGGAGTTAAGCAAGATTCACCGGTACTTACAAAACAACAAAAAGCTGCTCAAGAATCTTTAATTAACTCAAGTAGTCAGGAATTTGAGCAATCAGTTGTCTTGCGCCAATCTCCAGTTTGGTCGCGGACAATTATGGTTACTCTTATGGGGTTAGCCTGCTTTGGAATTGGTTGGGCTTATTTTGCGAAAATTGAGCAAGTAGTGCCAGCAACAGGTCAATTAAAGCCGCAAGGAACAGTCAAAGAAGTTCAGGCTCCTGTTAGTGGAGTTGTGAAAACAGTTAATGTTAAAGATGGACAAGAGGTAAAGCCAGGAGATTTATTGCTGACTTTTGATTCCATAGCCAGTGTTGCCGAATTAAATTCTTTGAATAAAATTCGTGTTGCATTAATCAAAGAAAATCAAATTTATCGCCGATTAATGGGGGCAACTACTGCCGGGGGATCTGAACTGTTATATTTGCGCGGTAATTTGCCACAAGAAACTGCTTTTCTGCTGAAAAGTCGGGTAGCGTTAGTAGAAGAGAATGACTTATTACGGACTCAATTAAGAAACTCTGGACGAGATTCTACTTTAGGAATTGATGAGCAGCAACGTCTCCGAGTTGCCAAAAAAGAATTAGATTCTCGTTCTGCTGCGGCGCAATTAGAAGTAGAGAAAATCAAAAAACAACTAGCTCAAAATAAATTTAAGCTGGAAGATAGTAAAGCAAGTTTAGCCATTCAACAGGGTATTTTAGATAAACTGAAAATATTATCAGAAGAAGGTGGAATTTCTCAACTTCAGTATCTCAACCAGCAACAAGAAGTACAAAACCGCACGGCGGAAGTAGCACAACTAGGTGAGGAAGAAAAACGCCTCCAGTTTGATATAGAAAAGGGTCAACAAGAATTAAGCAATACGGTGGCTGTTTCTGATAAAAACGTTTTGGATAAGATAGCTGATAACAAACAGCGTATTGCTGCAATTGATAGCCAATTCATGAAAGTTATTCTAGATAATGAACAGCGTTTGGCAGATGTCAATAGTAAAATCTCTCAAACGCAGTTAAACGTTAAGTATCAAGAACTTCGTGCGCCTGTAGCTGGAACAGTTTTCGATTTACAAGCAAAAAACCCTGGATTTGTAGCGAATCCGACTACAAAAATGCTGCAAATTGTCCCAAAGGAAAACTATATAGCTGAAGTTTTCATCACTAACAAAGATATCGGTTTTGTGCGAAAAGGCATGAAAGTAGATGTGAGAATTGACTCCTTTCCTTACAGCGAATTTGGTGATATCAAAGGGGAAGTTATTGGGATAGGGTCAGACGCATTACCACCAGACCAAACACATCAGTTTTATAGATTTCCGGCAAAAATTTCATTGGATAAACAATCTTTAGTAATTAAGGGTAAAAGCGTCACATTGCAATCAGGTATGTCAATCAGTGCCAATATAAAAGTACGCGAAGAACGGACTGTGCTTAGTTTATTTACTGAGTTGTTTACCAAGCAAATTGATACTCTTAAAGAGGTACGTTGAAGAAGGCAGGGGGCAGGGGCAGGGAAAATACTGCTTCTCGCGTTAATTTGTAGAAGTAATGTTTACGATGGACTGTTTCGTGATGCAAATTCTAAAACTTGATGTGATAGAGCGATCGCTATCTGGAGAATAATCTTCTTTCAGAGGGCAATCGCTCAACCTAGTCGCCCCATATTTGCTCTACGCTAATGCGGCTACCTTCTCTAACAAGCCCTGAAAGAGCCTTAAGCCATCGCTATTGCCTAGCATCGTGTCAGATGCCCTTTCTGGGTGTGGCATCATCCCCAAGACATTGCCCTGACGATTGCAAATCCCAGCAATGTTGTTCAATGAACCATTGGGATTCTCGCCTTCATAACGAAACACAACTTGCCCGTTATCTTCAATTTCTGCGAGAGTAGCTTCATCCGCGTAGAATCGTCCCTCTCCGTGGGCAATGGGCAAAGTGATAACTTCACTATTGGTATAGGCTTGCGTCCATGAGAGATTGGTACGCTCAACTTTCAAGGGGACGCGATCGCAAATAAAATGCAAATCCCGGTTTCTGGTTAACATCCCTGGCAAAAGTTTAGCTTCAGTTAATACCTGAAAACCATTGCAAATACCAATGACAAATTTACCCTTTTGAGTATGTTCAACAACCTGTTGCATCACGGGTGAAAAACGTGCGATCGCACCGCAGCGCAGATAATCTCCGTAACTAAAGCCACCAGGGATGATGACGACATCCAAATCAGCAATGTCTGTTTCTTGATGCCAAACCATGCGAGTTGGTTGTAAAAGCAAATCTCTAGTTACATAAGCAACATCGCGATCGCAATTAGAACCTGGAAAAACAACAACACCAAATTTCATGATTAGGGAATGGGGGGAAGGGGGCAGGGGGAAGGGGAAGGGGGAAGGGGAAGGGGAAGGGGGAAGGGGAAGGGAAATTCCTCTCCTCTGCATCCTTCCCTCTGTCTCTTCTCCATCCCCAATCCCTAAAAGACTCCCGTTTGGGTTTCGACCTCAATCAACTCAAAGCGGTAATTTTCAATTACGGGATTTGCTAGCATTTGGTCACAAATGCGATCAAGGTCTTGACGAGCTTTCTTTTCCTCAGTCGAGGTGATGGTGAGTTCAATGTACTTACCAATCCGCACCTGTTCAACGTTATCGTATCCCAGTTGCTGAAGACCGGATTGTACAGCCACACCAGCAGGGTCTAAGACTGAAGGACGAAGCGTCACAAAAATTTTGGCTAGATACTTGGTTTGCACGGCTTTTGCTGAATGCTGCGATCGCTATACTATAACTTTCTGTTCCAACTGAGTGAAAATAAGATTACGAAGCGGTTAAAGTTAATTGATCGATTAACCCATCTAACAGCTTCAACTACAGTGGCATATTTAAATAATTGTCTATGAGAGCTATACGCACCCGCAGTCAAGAGCGTATTTTCAACTTACTGAAAACCATCAAAAAAGGTATTTCAGCCCAGGATATTTACGTGGAACTACGTAATACAAATCAGAGTATGGGTTTAGCAACGGTTTACCGCTCTTTAGAAGCCTTAAAACTCGAAGGCATGGTACAAGTGCGGAATTTAGCTAATGGTGAAGCCCTCTACAGCCTAGCCCAGCAAGATAAACATCACCTTACTTGCTTGCAATGCGGTGTCTCAATTCCGATTCATCAATGCCCCGTCCATGACTTAGAAGACCAGTTAGAAACCAGCCATAAGTTTAAAGTTTTTTACCACACCCTAGAGTTTTTTGGGTTGTGCAGTCAATGCCAGGTAAATCAAGCTACTGAGATTGGTCAGTAGTCACCCAATCTTATGTTTTCTGCACGCGGACTGGTTAAGCCTAACTAGAGGAGTAATGAAGTGTTGAGAATTAGCGTTGAAGAAGCAGCTATAAATTTAAAATCTCTCTTAGAACGAGTAGCTAGGGGAGAAGAAGTAATTTTGCTAGAGCAAGATAAGGCTGTAGCTCGTTTATTTCCTCCGCTACAAAAGAAAGAACGATTAGCAAGTATAAAACAATTTCGTGATTCTCTTACGATTAAGGGTGAATCATTGAGCGCAACTGTCATCAATGCGCGTACAGAGGAACGTCATTGATTTATTTAGATACAAGCGTTATCGCTCCTTTGTATTGGAGAGAAGCTTTAAGCGATGCAGTTGAACAATTACTACTCAATGAAACTGAAGTAGGTTTGATTCAAACAAAACTTAACCAACTAAATACATCTGCAACTGTTAATTGCCAATTTTCTAAAACATTTAAAACGGGTAAAATATCTTGCTTTTCTTTTAATTCTGGTAATTTTTTTGGTTCAAAAATCATGATTGACTCATCAGCTGAATCGAGCAACCAGCCTAGCTTTGCTCCATTTTGAATAGAAAATATAATTTTGCTGATAACTCGGTTAGGGGATTGTTCTGGTGAGAGAATTTCGATTATCCAATCTGGGGGAATTTCAAATTTATTTGTAATTTTTCCATTAGGGAGCAATGGAATTCTTTGCCATTCAAAAACTGCAATATCTGGCACTATTGAACGGCCTTGAAATGTACAGCGTAATTCAGGAAAGGCATAAGCTAATTTTTGTAGTTTTGCAACTTGATTTATGGCAGAAGCTAATTCAATTTGTAAAGTACTGTGTTCTCCTTGTGGCATAGGTTTTTGGTATATTTGCCCGTTAAAATACTCGCTTGCTGGCTTTGTCTCTGGTAGTTTTAAGAACTCTTCTACACTTATTACTGTGGTTGGCTGAATAGATAAGGTCATAATTTTTAACTTATTAAAACTTGATTATGCTAACAACCTTGCCATATATCAACAGGATATTTTAAGAAGCATCTAAAATTGCATCAGCTTGTTCTTGTTCGTGAATAGCAGTATCAATTTGGTCAGGGAATGCTTCAGCATAAAGCCATACTGTTACCAAGTTAGCTGCGCTAAGTTGAGGATATTGATCTAGAATATCAGCATCTTTAGCACCTTGTCGTTGATAACTTACCAACAACCAAACAGGAATGCGTGTTCCGGCAATACAAGCATCAGCACCCATTACACCAGGGGTTTTGGTAATTCCATCATTGTTGCTACTAATACCTTGGGTTAAGATGCGAATTGCTTCCACTTTTTGGGCTGGTGTTAGGGATAGTAACTGTGTTTCTAACCTTTGGGCTGTTATTGGAAACTATCTAGGATTAAGTATATTTTAACTGGGTTTGACAATTTACTAGACAAGGGCAACGAGGGCAACGCCGAATAGCTCGTCGTAGACATCACGCTAGCTTACCGTCAGGTATCGCCTAAAATTTGTTCTCTATCTTCCAATGCACCTAACGTTTTGAGAGTGGCAATTTGAGCTAAGGTTAAGCCTTTAATATCTGTGATATTCATGCCAGCATAAGGCTTATTGTCAAGTGTCTTGAAACAATTACCCGACTGAACATCCCAAAACTTAATTGTTTCATCCCAACTACCACTTATTATGGTTGCGCCATCATTACTAACTGTAACTGACCAAACTGAATTACTATGTCCTTGGAGAGTTTTTAAACATTCTCCTGTGTAGATATCCCAGAGTTTAATAGTTTGGTCAGAACTGCTACTAACTATAACTAAGTCGTTAACAATAGCCATTGATAACACTCGATTAGTATGCCCTTGTAATGTCTTCAAGCACTTCCTGCTCTCGATATCCCATATTTTGATTGTTTGGTCGTCACTGCTACTAAATAAAGTTTTACCATCAAGGCTAAATAATACAGAATTGACAGAACTGTCATGTGCTTGCAGAATACTAAGACATTCCCCTGTATGTATATCCCACAACCTGACTGTTTGATCATCACTGCAACTAGCTAGAACTGCATTATCATAACTAATTGCCACTGACCATAATCGACCTGTATGACCCTGTAGATTATGAATACATTCACTAGTAAGAATATTCCATAGTTTTACTGTACTCTCCCCAGTAGCAGCAGCTACAAATCTACTATCAGGGCTGATAGCTACTGAATATACTGAACTATTATATTGTCCTTTTTGTTCGCCCATAATAGTCCAGCACTTTCCTGTATGAATATCCCAGATCATGACCGTGTTGTCACCACCACCGCTAGCTAACAGGGTACATTCAGAGTTAATTGCTACTGACCACACTCGACTCTTATGTCCTTGCAAACTTCTGAGATAGTTTCCAGTTTTGACATCCCAAATTTTTATTTGACCATCATCTCCACTACTAGCTAAAATTCTATTATCTGCACTTAAACATACGGAATAAACCATACTGGTATATCCATATATAGTGTTAAGACATTCTCCTGTGGACGTATCCCAGAGTTTTATTGTTGAATCACTACTAGCACTAACTATAGTGTTATTAGTGATATCTACTGCCCAAATAGAATTTTGATGTCCTTGTAATATTTTTAGGCATTCTTTTGTATTGATATTCCAAATCTTTACCGTTTGGTCAACGCTACTACTAACTATAGTTTTATCATCAGAGCTAAAGGTTATTGATAGTATTTTATTAGTATGCCCTTGGAAAATTTTCTCACATTCTCCTGTATTAATGTTCCACAGCTTAATTATTGTGTCATCGCCACCACTAATAAGTTTTCTTCCATTAGAGGTGATTGCCACAGATAATATCCGACCTGTGTGTCCATGCCAAGTTTTTAAGCATTCACTTGTTTGAAAGTTCCATAATTTTATTGTTTCATCCCAACTACCACTTGCTACTATTGAACTATCAGAATAAATTGCAACTGAATAAACTGTTGCTGAATGCCCTTGTAGAGTTCTTAAACATTCTCCTGTATGTGGATTCCAAACTTTTAGTGTTTTATCACTGCTACCACTAACCACGATTGAAGCATCAGAGGTAATTGCTACAGAGTAAACTCGACTGGTATGTCCTTGTAATGTTCTTAAGCATTTACCTTTACTTATGTCCCAGATTTTTACAGTTTTATCATCACTACCACTAATTAGAAATTTGCCATCATTACTAATAGCTACTGAACGTACCCAATCTGTATGATCTTGCAATGTTGAAATATGCTCACTATTTTCAACTTGCCACAAGCGAATTGAACAATTTGCTTCTCCTGTAGCAAATAACTTACCATCAGGGCTAAATGCTACTGTTAAAACTCTTCCCAAGGCTTCGGTAAAAAAACTTTCATTTAAACTTGCTTTAGTGAGTGTAAGACCTCGCAAACTCACGCTACTAAAATCAGCCCCCTTAATCACCGTACCACTTAAATCTTTACCTTCTAACGCTGTCCTATCCACCTTCACTAAGACTGTCGCTGCATTCCCCCCAACATAACCAACCTCATCCTCACTTTTTCCCCGCGTTCCCTCAATAATCTTAGTTACCGACTCCTTAACCTCAACATCAACCATCCCCACTAACAAATCCATCACAGCTTTTGTTAAAGGTGCTTTACCAAAAGTCACCCTCAATTTTTCTAACGATTCACTTATAAATCCCTTTAATGCTGGAGTTGGCAGAATCTCTTCAGCTGCATCTACCTGACAACTGAAATAAGCAGACCAACTATAATCAACAGGTGCAGCATCATGATTTATCTGGAATCGCACCCGCGCTAAATCCGTAAAATCACTAGCTAACGCTCCCAACTCTGCTACAAATTTATACGCTACAAAAAATTCTAACAGTGAGCGATGCGCTGGAGTATAATCACCATCAGCATTGCGGATGAGCATTGTTTGCCCCATCATGTCGTAATGCCAGTGGTCTAAATCCTTCTCTTCTTGTACTACTGAACCAAATAATCGCCGAATTCTGTCAGGGAAAAGCCGATAATTGAGGCTCATTTGGTCTGTAGACAGCATTTCCCAAGAAAGTTCGCACAAAAAGTATAGCTTTTCTGCCAAAGATGTAAACGTGCGATCGCTCTTAATATCCCGTTCCATTTTCCGTCGCACCGCGTACAAGTAAACCCGCGACATATCCACAGGTTTACCCGCCTCAATATCTGGCAAAGCTTCCAAAATTAACTCTGTCATCACCGGACGACGGGCTAAATCCAATAATTGCGGATTTCCCATCACTTGTTCAACCGTTGCAGCTTCCGTTTGATGCGACAATACCAGTCGAATTTGGTCGTCGTTAAATTTCTCCAGTTCCAGCACTTCAAACTGTGGTGTTTCCCCTGTCAGTTGCTTGGTAGAAGCTTGCAACTCGGCATTGAGTAAAGCGCGTCCTTCCTTAGCTTCGGGAAAATGTTCGGTGCGACAAGTCAAAATAACTTTTGCACCGGGAACTACAACTTTAGCCAGTTCCCAAAAGTTATTAATCATCTGCTGACGGTCAACTTTTGCTGCCATTTCGTCAAAACCATCGAAAATTAGCAGCAATTTGCCCATCTGGTTCAACTGGTCAAAGACTTCGCTAGTTAGACGAATATTATGTTGTGTAAAAAAGAACCCTGCCAAAACGTTCTCGACATTTATCGCCTTGGCAAAATCTCGCAGCGTAATTACCAAAGGCAAACGGGGACGTTCAACACCACGTTTTTGGGCATCTCGGTAACGTTGTAATGCCACCCAAGCATAATGGAAGGCAAACCAAGTTTTCCCCGTACCAAATTCTCCTAGTATAGAAATATGCTCTTTGGCGGGATCGTCCAACCACATATCAATATAACCATCAATCCAACCATCGCGATCGCTATAGTGACTGATGCCAATACGCTGTTTAGTATCGGGGTCAATTTCCTCTTTTGTGCAAGCTAAAGGAACGTATTTTATATCTATTTGCCGCCGAATGATTTCTGCTTCTAACCAATCGAGATAATCGCTAAAATCAGCATCTTGGTCAATGAGTTCGTCAAAAGTATAACAACCTAAGTGGCGATTTTCCTCCTTTTCTACCTCATTTCGCGCCGCGCGTGCAATCCTTCTGGCTGTTACTAACCAACCTTCATCAGTTCTCTGCTGTTTCACAGAAGAACGCAAAACTGCTACATCTTTGAGTCCAACTTCGCCCTCAATTCCCCGGATGAGGATGCGGTCATATCGGTTACGCCGGGTTGGGACATTGATAATCCACTCAAAATATGAATCGCCCCAAATTTCATATTTTTCAAAGCGATAGTTCAAGGTTTCAAACCAACCGCGCATTTGTTGAGCCAAGGCTATAGCTCGACATTTATTTTCGGTAGATGTTTCAGCCTCCAGCAGTGCAGGATAATTCTGTGCAGCCAACCGCGCCATCTCTATACGAATACCTTCCAGTGTCGGCAACCTGTCAAGTAGTTCTTGGATATTTACAATGCGTTTTTGTAAAGAGCCAATTTGCTGACTCATCAGTGTATCTGCTGGGTTGCGAGTACGTTTAGCAACTTCCGCAAAAACAATATAAAACGCAGCAATTTCCCGTCTAATGTCAACTCCCAAACTTTTAATGTCATCACCCAACGAGTATGCATCAAGCCAAGCATCAACCTCAGAAAGCAAAATTGAGGGGTTATTATGGTCAAATGCTTTGCGGAAAGCCTGTTTTATTGCTTCTTGGCGAAAAAGTTCTAAAACAGGCTTAGGTTTCCCAACACCGTACTCTACCAGTGTGTATGCATAAACCCCACTAAAATCTGCTGGTGGATGCTCTGGGTCGAGGTTAAACTGCTGAAGTAATTTAATTACAGTTTCATTGCGCCGAATTTTTTCCTTAATTAAAGGATTAGCGATCGCAATAATAGCGTTGATGACCTGTTCTGGGTTAATTATCATTAGTCATTTGTCACTTTTACTGAGCGTATCGCTAAAGCGAAAGCTTCGCTAACGCCTAGCGTCTCGTAGAGAAGCCGTAAAGCCTGCTGCATAGCTACGCTTAGGGCGCAACCTCTCCAAGAGTTGTATTTGTCATTGGCAAGAGATGAAGAGACAAGAAAGAAATTTGTCACCCTCATCTCCTTTCCAGCTTCTACCGCTTAGGAATAAAATACAAAGCTTCATACTGTCTCTAGGTTCCCTATCCTTTATAAGGAGAGGGATTGAGGATGAGGTAAACCAGAGAAATAAATTGTATGTTATTTAATTCTTATTCCTTAACTAGAGCGGTTATTTTCTAATCCTGGGATTTGCTTGGAAAACAATTCGTTAGGGTTAACCTGACCATCTGAAACAACAGAACGTATACCCTCTAAGGCGGCGGGAATTGAGCGCGGATCTATAAAAATCACTTTGCTGCTATCGCTTTTACCAATTGTCGCGCCCATATCGAGATAGCCTAAAGCAAACAGAACTTCTATTGCTTTATTAGCATTGGGATTAGTTTGGAGCTTTTGGGAAATAACTTCTGCTGATTCTGCGATCGCCTGCGCTTTCAAAACTTGCTGCTGACGTTCCGCTTGAGCCTTCAAAACGATCGCCTTTTGTTCAGCTTCAGCCTGCAAAATTACCGATTTTTGACGAGCTTCCGCATCTAAGAGTTGCGCGTCAGCTTTACCTCTGGCACTATTGACAGCAGCTTCGCGATCGCCCTCAGAAGTTAAAATTGCTGCCCGTTTGCGTCGTTCTGCCGACATTTGCAATTCCATCGATTCTCGCACTGCCTGAGATGGAATAATATCTCGCAGTTCTACCCGTGTAACTTTCACTCCCCAAGGATCGGTAGCAACGTCCAAATCCCGTAGCAAAAGTTCACTAATGTGAGAACGAGCAGTAAAAGTTTGATCCAACTCCAGTTGCCCCATTTCAGCGCGAATTTGAGTTAGCACCATATTTATCATTGCAGCCTGGAGATTTTCTACCTTGTACCAGGCTTTTTCCATATCCACGATGCGCCAGTAAAACACTGCATCTACCTCAATGCCAACATTGTCGCGGGTGATACACTGTTGTGGAGGAATATCTAAGACTTTTTCGCGGATAGTTTCTTTGTAGACAATTTTATCTATGAAAGGAAAGATCATGTTTAGTCCTGGTTCCAGTTTTTTGTTATAACTACCCAATCTTTCCACCAAAGCTTCATTGCCCTGATTGACGACTTTCACAGATCCCGCGACGGCAGAACCACCAAGGGCTAAAAGTACGAGCAAAAAAAACTGTTCCATTGTGAATCTCCTGATTTTTTAAGTATTAAATGTCAAAAAAAGTAGGAAATGGACGAGATGGGGAAATAAAGAAAATAACCAATTCCCCATTCCCAATAACTAAGAATTCAACAAATTTTCTGGTATCACAATCAAAGTAGTACCCTCTCTCCTAACCACATAAACTCTTTGATGGGGTGCTACGGTAAATTTGTCATCGTCACATCGTGCTTGCCAGGAATTTCCCTCATACAACACCCGCCCTGTTTTCCCAGGCAGAATTTCTGTTAAGGTTTCAGCTATGACAGCATCCTGAATTTTCGATTTGCGTCGTCGTGGTTGCAAAAACCGACGAGAAAGCACGATTAGGAATGTGGAAAGTAATAGCCAAACTACAACTTGCAACCATACATTTCCCAAACCCACTCCAGACAGCAGCGCCACCACAAAAGCGCTAATTCCCATCATGAAGGCGACAAACGCCGATGGTAAGAACAGTTCCATGAGACACAAAACTGCTCCCGCCAGAAGCCAGATTAAGGTCAAACTTGGCATAGTGCCATCCTAGACTCTACATTGACGTAAATCCATTTCTACGATTAGATACAGCCAGACGTAAGTTATTTACAGAAAGCAAAACTTGGTCTTTTTACCAATAATTTTGATTACTTTCAGTAACCAGGTGTAGCTAGCGGTACACGAATCCAGTCTATTCTAGCCTTCAAGCCATTGCCAGCTAAATGTAATCGAAATTCATGAGTTGATTGGTTTTTTAAATCTATACTTTTATGATTTCTACTCAACTGACAATTTATTGTATAAATCCAGGCTGTAATAGCCCCATTAATCCTATTGGAGATCGTGTTTGTGCAAGTTGCCACACTCCCTTGGTTCACCGTTATCTTTGGGCTACTGGCTCATTGTCTGCTCAAATTACACCAGGCACAAAAGTAGCAGACAGATATGGAGTAATTACTCGCCAGATTTGGCTGGATACTCAACCAGGACTACCACCAGATGTCCCTGAAGAATTACCGAAGGAAGTAATTCCTTATTTACGGTTATATCAAGAACGGTTACATCTGCCCCAAGCTTATGGGTTTGCTAGTAATGGTGAGGAAGATACAACTGATATCTTCTTGTTGGAAAATGTGCCGATAGATGATAGAGGAAATATCTATCCAACTATTGTTGAGGCTTGGGAGCAAGCAACTGCGGTACGACAAGTTTATTGGCTGTGGCAAATTCTCCAACTTTGGACACCTTTATCAGAATTAGGACTTAGCCGCAGTTTACTGGTAGTAGACAACTTGAGAGTCCAAGGTTGGTGTGTGCGACTGTTGGAACTCTACCAAACATCAGAAGATGAGAAGCTGAGTTTAAAAAATCTGGGGGAGTGTTGGCAATTTTGGGTAGCTTCTGCAAAGACATCAGTAGCTAAAGGGTTGCAGAACATAGTCCAGGAGATGTGTGAAACGGAAATTGAGTTGGATGATGTTGCTACTCAACTAAATGGTTTATTACTAGCATCTGCGGCAGAATTACCACTAGTTTTGAAGGTGGCAGGCTCTACAGATATTGGCCCGATTATGGCGCAAAATGAAGATGCTTGCTACCCGAATACTTTGAATGACTTAGATGAGCCTTTATTCTCCCACTTGTCAATTGTCTGCGATGGCATTGGCGGGCACGAAGGCGGCGAAGTTGCCAGTAAATTGGCAGTGCAGTCTGTAAAGTTGCAAATTCGCGCCTTACTAGCAGAGGTAACAGAACAAACTGTATTTGTGTCACCAGAATTGTTGCAAGAACAATTAGAAGCAAGCTTACGGGTGGTAAATAATGTGATTTGTGCCCGCAATAACGAACAAAAACGCCAAGGTAAAGAACGGATGGCTACAACCATTGTTATGGCGTTGCAAGTTCCACAACGAGTACAGACAAGTACTGGGTGGCAATCAAATAATACCCATGAACTTTACTTGGCTAATGTTGGCGATAGCCGTGCTTATTGGATTACTCGCAACTATTGTCAGCTACTCACAGTAGATGATGATGTGGCGACGCGAGAAGTCCGCTTTGCCAAAAGTTTGTATCGAAAAGCATTAATAAAAACAGATGCTACTGCCTTAACTCAAGCGTTGGGGACAAGAAATGCAGAATCTTTACGTCTTAAGATTCAGCGATTTATTGTGGAAGAAGATGGCATATTACTACTGTGTTCTGATGGTTTAAGTGATAATAACAGGGTGGAACAATATTGGCAAGATTATGCAATACCCGTATTAAAAGGCCAGATGACAGTTGAAGATGCTGTCCGCAACTGGATTAACTTGGCAAACGAAAAAAATGGGCGTGATAATACGTCAGTTGTTCTCACTTTTTGCCGTGTTTCTCCCGAATACTTAGTACCTGTGACTCCGGCGGCGTTGCCAGAAGAGATCATAGAAGCACAGATACAAGAAGAACAAGAGGAATTAGAGGAACAAGAGGAACAAGAGGAACAAGAGGAACAAGAGGAATTAATTTCCTTCACAGAAAGTTCGCAAACTTTGCTAGATTTGGATCTAGATTTGGATCTAGATTTAGATACTTCAGAGGAATCAGTTACAAGCCCAGAAATTCCACCAACCTTAATTACAAAACCTAATCGGGGTAAACGCTTGGTAATGCTGGGGGGAATGTTTGCGTTGCTTATAGGGGGTACAAGTTTAGGATTATTTGCTTGGTGGCAAATTAATCCTCAAGGATTCCAGCAAATGTGTCGAAAACTTCCTCAAAAAGTGCAGCAATTGTGTCCACCTGGTAATTAACTTACTTATTTGAGAATAATAAATGTTTACTCAAATCTTGATCACGAATTAGCATTGCTCTTCAGATAGTCACAGAAAACACAACGGTTTCCTCTTTTATCTTTTGGTGAATTCATGATACTACCCTGTGCTTGAAGAAGAATTCAAAAGTCAGAATTAATGAGTCAAAATCAAGATACTCGTAAGCGTTGCACTATCCGCTTTTGCAGTCACAATCCATTTTGTTATCGCTAGCGGGGCGTTTAGCCCATTCTGACTCCTGAATTCTGTTGCGATAAATAATTGAAAACGCGAAGTATCCTTAAGAAGCTTCGCGTTTATTTGCTAAAAAGAGTGCCTAATTAATTGCGTCCTAAGCTGCAACTTTTTCCTCAAATGGCTTAAAAGTTTTTTTGCTAGCACCGCAAATCGGACATTCCCAATCATCAGGAATTTCTTCAAAAGGCGTACCAGGTGCAATTCCTGAATCAGGATCGCCAGCAACGGGATCGTAAATCATACTGCATTGTCTACAAATCCATTTCCTAGTTTTAGGATCTTCACCTGCAACTCTGGTTGCTGTTTGTCCTCCGTTTAATACTTCTAAAGCTTCAGTGTAGCGATCGGCGTGGTAATTTTCGATGAATTTTAACAAGCCAAAACGGTGTGCAGCTTCTCGAAATGTGTTGGCATGATCGGTAGATTCTTGAACTTGCTTGAGAAATTCTTCAGCCGCAGGATTGTCGCGTTGGCTCTGCCCGCCGTAGGCATCGCGTTGAGCATCGGCGGCAAACTCTGGATACATTGTAGTATATTCATAAGTCTCGCCTTCAATTGCCAAAGATAAACAGCGAGATATAATTTCCCGCTTTTGTTCATCAGTTAAAGCAGCCGCATTTTCTACCACTAGTTCTGGATGCAGCAACTTAAAATGTGCAAAAGCGTGTTCAGTTTCTTGGTCTGCTGTTTCTTTAAAAAGTTTTGCCAAGTCTGAAAACCCAAGTTGACGCGCTACCTCAGCAAAAAACAGATACTTGCGATTTGCCATCGATTCACCACCGAAGGCAGCTTCTAAGTTTTGAAGTGTAGTAAAGTTGGACAAATCCATAATTTTGGATGACAGGGAAGTGATATTTAGTACGAAAACACAGACTCTACAACCGGATAGATGAGCCGTTATTTGTATAAGCTAGAAACAGTCTATACAAACTTTTTCAGCCCAGATTTCGCAATCCGTTTTGTTAGCTGCACTTGGACAATTATATTCCAGCAAAAAGCTCGAATGAATGGAAGTAACAGTCTGATTTTCGGCTACTCTAACAGTACTGGTAATGCCCATTTACTGGCTGAGGTTTTGAAACGGGGAATATGGTGCGTTTATGAAGAAAGGTTAGATCGCCTTATGCGATTCCACCGTTTACACGGATATTTTGCCCAGTGATCCATCTGGCTTCATCGCTAGCGAGAAACGCTACGACATCGGCGATTTCTTGCACATCTCCCAGTTTGCCAAAAGCAGCCATTTGAGCCAAACGATCTATCTGTTCTTGGGTTTTACCTTCTCGAAAGAGTTCTGTATCGGTGGGGCCAGGAGAAATAACATTAACTGCGATCGCTTTTGCACCCAATTCTTTAGCTAGTACCCGTGTGATTTGTTCAACAGCACCCTTAGTTGCGACATAAGCACTATAAGTTGGCAGCATCATCACTGTAGTTGATGACGAAAAGTTGATAATCCGTCCGCCTTCTGCCAAGTGTTGCGCGGCTTGTTGGCAAGCAAAATAAGTACCTTTGACGTTAATGGCAAAAATCGCATCGAAATCTTCTTCTGTCACCTCAGTAATCGGTTTATAGAAGGCGATTCCGGCATTGTTGACCAAAATATCGACTTTACCAAAACGTTCAAGTGTTTGCTCAAAGAGCCGTTGAATGTCCGCTACTTTGCTAATATCAGCTTGAATAGCGATCGCTTCTACTCCCAACTTTTCAATTTCTGCAACAACTTCTTGTGCTTTGCCTGCATTACCCGCATAGTTGACGACAATAGATGCACCGTTACCAGCTAATTTTAGTGCGATCGCACGTCCAATTCCCCGCGATGCACCAGTGATAATTGCAACTTTCCCCGCTATTGATGACATAGATTAATCTAGTTTTATTTTGGATCAACAAAGTGATTATCTGCTGTTAAAGTACTATACCAAGGTTAAATTTAGCGATATCTACTAGTCTGGATGTAAAAACCCAGACCTAATTCGTTCAAGTCTGGGTAGTTCATTTAAGATTCTGGAACGATCGCAGCGCCATCTCTAAGATTGAGCAACCCTGAGATAATAACTTTATCTTCTGGTTGTAATCCTTCAAGAACTTGGTAATTATTATCTTTGATTTCGCCTAGCTTCACGCGCTTTTGTAGAGCTATTTGTTGAGATACACCTTGGGGAGATGTTTCGGTTTCAACTACATACACAAAAGTATCGCCACCTACACGAGTCATTGCTGTTGTGGGGATTAAAATTCCGGGGCGCTGATTCCAAAACACTCTAGCCCTTACCAATTGATCTGCACGTAGCTGACTGTTAGGATTGTCAAAAAGTGCTTTGATCAGTATCCCTTGTGTTTCGTTATTAGCAGTAGGTGCAATAAAAAATACCCTACTTCTACCCAGCTTTTGACCTTGTGTATTCATCACTTCCACTGGCATTCCCTTACGCAATTGCGGCCCTTGCTGTAGTGGCACAGAGATGTTCAATTCTAAAGGCCGATTTTGCGTTAGATTAACTAATTGTGTGGAAGTATTAACTAAATCACCTACTTTCACAGCCATGTTGCCAACTGTGCCACTAAAGGGAGCGGTAATTTTGTCAGACTGGATTTGTTGTGTTTGATTATTTACATTAGCTTGCTGCAAGGTTTTTTCAGCCTGCAATATATTGGATCTTTGAGCTTGAATCCTGGAATCAATTGCATCAAGACTAGTTTTAGCATTGGCAAGCCGATCAGCAAACTGATTGCGAGTCTGTCGAGACACGGCTCCTTGTTCAGCTAGGACGGAATATTTTTCGTAGGTTTGCTGATACAATTGCACATTCGCAACGTATGATGATCGTTGGGCTTCTAGAGATTTCAGTACAGCGCGGGCATTTTCCAGTTGCAATAAAAACGCTTGAGGCGCAGCATTGTTAGGAGCGATCGCTGATTGTGGTGTACGATCTATTTGGATAATTGGCGCTCCTTCGGCAATTGGATCTCCCGATTTCACAAATATTTGGGTAACTTGACCCTGAATCCTCGGCTGGATTATGATTGAGCGCTGGGATTTTAGGCTAGCAATAAAATCTGAACTTTCCTCAATTATGCCGCTTTGTACTGTGGATATTTTGACTCTTACACCTTGAGGTTGAACGTTAGCAGTTGCAGGCGTTGAATTTTGCGGAGCGAGCAAACGCCAAACTAGAGCTGTTCCTCCCCCTAACAATAGTAGTGCAGGTAAAAATAACCAAAGCCACCGCCGTTTTCCAGAAGGTGGCTCAAATGAGGTTTGTGGAGCTTTTTCTCCAAAATCAGTTTGAGGCTCAGGGGATGTCATGGCTTATGAGGATAAGGAACAAATTAACTAGAATTCAATCAAAATTTCATCTGTTTATATTGAAATTACTGATTTAGCATGAGGTTTTGTGGCAAATTATGTGTTAACCCATCCAAATATACAGTTTTGATGATTCTGTCTTAATCTACCGAAAGGTTAATCCGTTCCTTAAAACCTATGCAAATCTCAATTGTTCCTCAAAAGGATAGATATCGCTATGCCGAAACTATGCAAGCAGACTTGCACATTAGAGAACTTCAACAAATAAATTGTCGATAGGTACAATTCATCAATTGTGCCTACATCATTTTTTGAGATGTCTAAGCAGCACTTTTGTTTAACTCACTGTAATCACTGTTCCCGCACTCTCATTGGCCAATCTATCCACCGCACATACGGCATAAGTTCCCGCTTGTTGAACGGTAGCGAAGGTTGTGCCAGCAGACAAAATTCGCTGAATTGTCCAAGTATCGCCAGTTTGCCGATAAAGTGTCCAAGAACGAACTGGCTGATTATCTCCAGGCTGCCAACTCAGTTTGCGGTTATTGACTTGTAATCCAATGGGTGGAGGGGGTGGTGTTGTATCTTGCCAAGGCAAAGTTGGCGGTAGCGCAGGTTTGTTATAAAGCAGACTTTGAAATTTATCAGCAATGCCCTGACTATTTTGCGTCAAAACACCGAGATTAAAGAAGATATTCCCCAGTGACAACCGTCCAGCTTGGCTACGACTAATTTTTACCTGCTTTTCAATCTCATCACTTTCTCGACTTTTATTGCTTGGTTCTGTCAAATTGTTACCAGCGTAAACGTGTCTTTGCTTTGTGTTTACCTGTGTCCACCACTGTAGCAACGCCGAATAACTTTGTTGTGGTTGATCTGTGCGCCAGTAAAGTTGAGGCGCAATATAATCAATCCAACCTTCTTCTAACCATTTTTTCGAGTCGGCATACAACACATTATAAGCATCCAACCCAGTAATACCTGTGGGTTGTCCTGGGCGATAAATCCCAAAAGGACTAATACCAAATTTTACGTCAGGTTTGGTTGCTTTAATTCCCTGGTAGAGGCGCTGTACCATTTTGTTAACATTGTCCCGTCGCCAGTCGCCAAGGTTGAGTGAACCACCAGCTGCTTGATATGCAGCATAAGTTTTGTTATCGGGGAAAGGTTGTCCCTCGATGGGATATGGATAGAAATAATCATCTAAGTGAATGCCATCAACATCGTAGCGCTTCACCACATCGAGAATTACGTTGTAAGCTCTATCTTGAACTATTTTCAATCCTGGGTCCATCCAGCGTTGAGTTTTCCACAAATAAACGCTTTCTGGATTTGTCGCTGCGATGTGAGGACGGACTGTTTTAGCTGGGTCGGTGGAAGTGCTGGCGCGGTAGGGGTTGAACCAAGCATGAAGTTCAATATTGCGTTTATGACATTCTGCGATCGCAAACGCTAAAGGATCGTAAAATGGTTCTGGTGCTTTCCCCTGAGTTCCTGTAATCCAAGCACTCCAAGGCTCTAATTGCGATTCATATAAAGCGTCTCCCTCTGGTCGCACCTGAAAGATAAGGGCATTGAAGTTTAAGGCTTGTAATTTAGTAATAATCTCAGTTAATTCTGCTTTCTGTTGAGCAACAGCAAGTCCCGGTTTTGAAGGCCAGTCACCATTCCACACAGATACTACCCACGCCCCCCGAAATTCCCGACTATGATTTACCCTAACGCTACCGACAGGTGCGGGTGTTGGTGTTGGCGTTGGTATTGGCGTTGGTGTTGGTATTGGTATTGGTGTTAGTGTTGGCGGCTGTACTAAGTAACTAGAGGTAATTTTTTCTGCTTTGCCTAAATACACCAAAGCTTGATAAATAATTACTGCTACATCTGCACGGGTAGCTGCAAGATTGGGATTGAGTAATTTGATATTTGGGTAACTAACCACTAATCCAGCGCTAGTGGCAATAGCTACTTGATTTCTGCCATACCCAGGAATCTGAATAGAATCTTGATAAATTTGTGGGAGTGTTGAGAGAAGGTCTGGTTTTACCTTGGTGGCAAGTTCTAAGCCCGCTACCAAAGAAATTAAAACTTCCGCCCTAGTAATTCGCTCGGCGGGGCGGAAACTTTTATCAGGAAAGCCGCTAATAAATGCTTTTTCGTAAGCTGTTTGAATGGCTGCTGCTGCCCAATAATTTATGGGTACATCCACAAAAGGTAAATATTGCCGCTTCTTGGTAACTGTGCCAAATGCGTTGGCGATGATGGCGGCAAATTCAGCGCGAGTGAGTGAGTTATCGGGGCGATATGTGCCATTTGGCGACCCACTAACAATACCACGTTGGGCTAAGGCTGTAATAAATAAGCGTGCCCAATGGTTTTGAATATCCGAGAATGGAGTAGCAATAGATACCATTGTTGATTGCAGCTAGCTGGCCTTGATTTGGATTTCCTTAGTTAATTTAGCAATTTTCTTGGCGTAGGCATAGCCAGCCGTAGGCATCGCTGCTGCAATCTCTTGTAAACTTTGTCTGGGAATTGGGAATTGGGCATCTCCAGAAATTAAATATGCGTTACCCAGAACTCTTGTAGAGACGTAGCGGTGCTACGTCTCTACATTCTTTTTCCGATGATGTCTATTGGGCATTGATAATTGCTCTTTCCTATTCCCTATCCCCTATTCCCTATTCCCTATTCCCCATTCCCTATCTACTAAGTAGGATTTGCAGCTTGCTCAGGAGGATTTGAGGTAGAACGCGCGTTTAACGATAACATCACGCGGGAAATGCCAGTGAAAATAATGCTGATACCAACTAGTGTACCAAGAAGCCAGGGCGCATTGAAGGGCCACTGGAACCAAATCATCGCGCCTAAGACTAGGGTAATAATGCCATCACCTAGTACCCACGTCCAATTTTCTTGCGGACGTAACTGGAATGCCAGAATTAACTCGAATGTACCTTCAGCCAGCAAAAAGCTGCCAAGCAACAGAGTCAGTGTGAGAATACCCGTAAAAGGATAAACAAACAGCATTATGCCCGTTGCAATATAGAGTCCGCTTAATAAAAGTTTCCAAATAAAACCTCCTTGGTTGCGAGTTTGAGTGGCATAAACTAGTTTTGTAAATCCGGCGAAAATCAAAATCACCGCAATCCAAGTCTCAGCGAATAGGGTGGTGAAATTAGGCGCTGCGATCGCAATCACCCCCAAAATACTTAAAAGAACACCACTTATCAGTGACCCATTAAGATTTTTGTTAATATCTCTAGAAATGTTGGTTGTCATATAAACTTTCCCTAACTCTACAATTACGTTAGGGAATTTTTTACTCACAGTATACAACCCTAAGATAGACTCATGGGTATTAAATTTCAGCAGCAACTAGCTCTTATAAGAGTTCTGCAAGACTGCTTAAACGTTCATAAACAGAGATAAGGCGATCGCCTTCAAGTTCAACAGAAGTATTAGGATAATTCTGAATAGCTCCAAGGAGTGTAACTTCACCCTTTTGTTGAATAGATGCACTTAAAGCACTTCGCAGCGCCTGCTGATCTAGTTGCCCTGCGGGAGGGTGAACTACTTCACCAATTTGGTTAACTAAAATTGGCCCTGCCCAGCTAGACAGTAAGTTATTTAAAAAGGCGGGATCGGCTTTTATTGGGGCTTTCAGTGCCTTACGAGCTACTTCTGGGTCTTGTTTGGCTGCCTCTAAATAGGCTTGTAATGTGGGGGTAGTCTTGCCTGTTTCTGTAAACTGACTTAATTCTTGAACAGAGATTTGCCCCTGAAAAGTACCATACTTTAAAACAACTTGCTCGGCAGCATTGGCATTAGTACTTGAGAGCAAAACAATAGCACCTAAGCCTAAAGCTACTGTTTGACTGAGTAATTTAGTGATTTTACTATTGTTTAATCGATTTAAAATTTGAGAAATCTGCATTTTGTCGAACTTCCTTATGGTGTGGAGCGTACATAGTCCTAGAGATACATAATTAGGGGTGCACATTTGTACGCCCCTATAGCCAATTTAATTTATTTGTTGCAAAAATTTTTGAAAATGATGTTATCAAAGTTGTTCGTTAGGCGAAGCTGCATGAGGTAGTATTGACTTCTCCTCGTCTAAGGTTGGTGCAGGTATGCCTAAATGCTTCCTTGCAGATTCTTCAGCTAGCTGTCGGTCTTGAGCGTTATCGAACTGACTCTCATCTAATAAATGAGGGTTTTTTGCCGCTTCATCTCGGCTTGGTTTATAGCCATTTTTCCACCTGTACTTCCAGTCCATAACTTCAAAGGCAGATATACTGCAATTTTATTTCCTAGTTCTTCATAGTAGATGCTTAATGGAAGATGACACTCCTGCTATAGGTTGAAGAGGCTCATTCTGAGGGTACAAATTTTACATCATCTTAAAGTAGGAATACTCTATTGGCAAGATTAGCTAAATTAGCACGCTGAGAACAAGTTATGAAAAGACATCGTAAGTATGATAACTATGGTGATTATGGTGATCGCTGCTGCAATATATTATTAGACATCTGGTGAAATGATCTAAGGGTGAACGGTCGTACCCTACGGGAAGGCAGAGCCTACGCCCCTACTAAGGATTTCGGGCAACGCAGAATTAATTGTCACCAGATGTCTATTATATTTTCAGATTTTCCGCTCCCTGAGTAACTTTAGCAGAGTCAATGCGATCGCCTACCTGAATCTTGTTCACTACATCAAAGCCTTGAGTGACATGACCAAATACGGCATAATCGCCATCTAAGAACCCTAAATCCGCTAAAGCAAAGTAAAATTGAGCAGAAGCAGAATCTAGTGATTGCGGTGATCGCGCCATCGCCACTGCACCTTGTTTATGGGGCAACACGACAGGTTGAGCGGTAGCATCAAATGGTTTATTGTAAATTGGAGTATCCGAACCTTTCGGTTTAACTTCTAAAGGTATGTAGCGAGCATTTCCCGTTTTTGGGTCAATATAGCTACCAGTTCCCAATTGAGATACTGGAACTTTTGGATCTTTGCTTTGAGGATCGCCCCCTTGAACCACAAATGGTTGAGGTTCGTGTACAACTCGATGAAAAGTTAAACCATCGTACACACCTTTTTGCACTAAATCTACGAAGTTGCCAGCTGTAATAGGAGCATTAGTACCATCTACTTCGATAGTAATCGGCTGGCCTTTAACCGTCATCACCACAGTAGCCTTACCTTCGAGGCGTGGTAAATATGCTATTCCCGGAATAGTTTCATTAGTAGTTTTGGAAGCCTTAGTTGAATTAGTTTTAGCTGGACTATTAGTGGAAGCAGAAGTTGTTGGACTATACTCAACCTCAGTGCTCTGAGGATTTTCACTTGGTCGAAAAATCTGTTGGCTTGAGTAAATTCCAAATGCAAGACTCACGGCGACAGCAATACCGCCAAATACCATCAACGGAGGAAAATTTCTACTAGAAGTAGGAACAGAGGTTTTCTGAGTATTTACTGCTGGCTGAGAGTTTCTGAAACTAAGAGTTTCAGAGCTACGTTCTTGTTGCCTGATAGGAGTAGCAATCTCTACCGGGGCAATTGTTTGTTGGCTTGGTGAAAGCTCTGGTGGTAAAGTAGCTTCTAACGGTTCAACAGTAGTTAATTGCTGAGATTGAATTAGTTTTGTCTCTCTTTGCCTAACAATTTTTTCTTCGATTCGTGCTACTTCTTCATCCCCAAGTTCTAAAATTTGCTGATATCGCTTTAATTCCTCACGAATCTCCTCATTAAACGGATACTCATGCTCAATTGTTTGAATTAGAGCTTGTTCATACTGTTGTAACTTTTGCAGGTAGGCTTCAGTCTGAGCCTTAATTCGATTTTCAATTGGAGCAATATTTTCATCTTTTAGTTCTAATATTTGCTGTTCTTGCCGCAGTTGATTACGTTGCGCTGTATTCAAGGGATACTGCTGCTGTGTTGCTCTAGTAAATATCTGTTCATACTGTTGTAATTTTTGCAGGTAGGCTTCAACCTCAACAGTAATTCGAGCTTCAATGGAAGCTATATCTTCATTTTGTAGTGTTAATTTTTGCTGCTCTTGACGCAGTTGATTACGCTGTGTTGTACTCAAGGGATACTGCTGTGTTGCTTTTATAAAAGCTTGTTCATACTGTTGTAACTTTTGCAGGTAAACTTCAATCTGACCAGTAATTCTGCTTTCAATTAAAGCAATATCTTCATCTTTTAGACTTAATTTTTGCTGTTTTTGTCGTAGTTCATTACGCTTTACTTCACCAAGAGGATACTGCTGCTGTGTTACTCTAGTAAATATCTGTTCATATTGCTGCAAATTTTGTCGATATGCTTCTATTTCAGCAATAATGCGGCTTTCAATTAAAGCTAAATCTTGATCAGTAATTTGCCATTGACGCTGCATTTGCTTCAATTGTTCGCTAGTACTTTGACTAACAGGATACTCTTGTCGCATTGCTTTAGCTAACAACTGCCTATACTGTTGTAGATGCTGTTTATAAACTTCAATTTGTGCAGTGATTTGTGTCTCAATTGGCATGGTATCCTCATTCCTCAGCCCTAAAATTTGCTGAAGATTCAGACGTAGCATATTGATATCATCTTCGCTGAGAGCTACTTGCTGCTGGAGTGCTTCTGTGAAGTCTCTTTCATATCGCTGTAACTTTTCTCGAAATTCTTGACGAGCAGCTGCTAACATTTCATCTTCAATTGCAGTTGCTTCTATTTCGGATAGTCCCAAGCGATTCCTGAGTGCATCTAAAATCTTGCGACCTACAAAAGTAACATCTCCACGATTACTGTATCGCGCTACTTCTTTGCGATACTTCTGCTTGGGATCACCTTGCGGAACTTTTGTAAGTCGAATCTTAAAGCCTTCTCTACTCGTGTAGATTTCTGGCTTCATCGTCGGCTGTATTTCTCTAATTTTTCTGCTGGCATACTCATGCAACTCGTCAATTGACACAACCCCATCTTCATCTAAGTCAGCTGCACCTGTTGTAATTCCTTCTATCAAATAACGGGTATAAATTGAGAGGTCTGACCCCTGCTGCTCAAAGGAATATTGAGTTGAACTAGATGATGTGAGAACAGCCCGTCCCTCTCCTCCTAATTGCTCACGGATATTTACACTGCCGTCATCCTTTGCTGATAAACCCTCAGCAAAAGCACCACTAAAGCAACTATCCAAAATGACAACTTGACGCTTAGAACGGCTGCGACTCATGCTTTCATGGACAACACTGGCTGCTACTGCTGATGAGCGAATTAAATCTCCTCTGGGAGTTTTGCGTGTGGTGCGGGTTGCTAAGAAAAGTCTGCCTGTGTCATCTTTAATGCCATGACCAGAGAAAAAGAGAACTAACAAATCCTCTTTTTGACGATGGGCAAATAGATTTTCGATAGCTTCTTCCATATCTTGGCGCTGTGGATTTTTTAGCACCATAATATCTGTCTCAGTAAAGCCGCCCATTTCTGGGTGTAACAGCACTTGCTGCATCGCTTCAACATCTTTGACAGCAGCAGGTAGCGGGTTTAACCCAGGCTCATATTCACTCACCCCAATCAGCAATGCTACTTTTGCCATTTGAAATACTCTACCCTGCTACGAATTTCTGTGCTGCCTCAATTGCTGCTTCTAGCTCTTGCCGGCTGCTGGCTTTGACTTTCAGTTTCTTGCCATTAGCCTCAATTTCTAGTTCAATAGTTTTGCTGCCAAGGCGATCGCTTAAAAATCCCATCAATGCTTTAATATTCTTGGCATTCACCTGTGCTGTTAGCCAACCTACAGCCAGCCCTGTAAATGACTTGCTCCCTGCTGGCGCTTCTGCTTCACGAAAAAGACTAGCATCTTCCACTTCATCCAGTTCCAACATCTGTTGTAATAGTCTCTGCGTTTCAGCTTGCAGTTCATCGTCATCTAAACCAGGCTCTCGCAGGGCGATGTTAATCTGGACGTTGGATGTACTCGCCATTTTCAACCTCTAATTGTGGTTAATGCTTAAATTATCATAAGTATCTGATACAATCCAACTAGTAATAATTCCGGTCTGGATTGTCGAAAATAGGAATTTTAACAATTAACAATATATATAGATATATAGCGTGCTATGAGTAAGAAGCATACTGCAAAGTAAAAATAGATGCTATTGCTTACCACAGCAAACTAGGCTTGATTTTGATTTTCTCGATTAATTTAGCAATACGAGAGCGATCGCTGCTGGATGTCATATAAAATTTTACAGTTACCGAAAAGTTTTTGCCTTATTTGAGCGTCGGCTTTGTACTCTTCTCTACGAGACACCACAGGCGAACGGGATCTTTTTATGTGCAACTGTGATTTTTAATCGTCAAGTATATTTGCTGATTACTTTATCAAAAAGTCTAATTACTTTCTCGAAAAGCCTGTTTACTTTCTCAAAATACTTAAATGCTTTCTCAAAAGCTTTAAATGCTTTCTCAAAATGCCATTTGACTTACTCCTTTTAGTATTTTCCACAAGCAAAATGACGTTTGACTTTCTCAAACCCCAGTTTACTTACTTATTTAAGTGTTTTCCGCAAGCAAAATGACATTTCACTTTCTCAAACCCCAGTTTGCTTACTCATTTAAGTGTTTTCCGCAAGCAAAATGACGTTTGACTTTCTCAAACCCCAGTTTACTTACTTATTTAAGTGTTTTCTGCAAGCAAAATGACATTTGGTCTGAGATTTTAGTTTACGCATTTCCTTACGATTGATTCCAGGTTGCTATAAATTCATCACCCTAAAGTTACAGAGGGAGGATGAATTTAGTACAAAATTTATAGAACATTTTTAACTAATATCTCTATAGACATAACCAAAAAAGATGATTTTAGGATAATTCCATCTATAGACTTATGCAATTTAAACAAAAATAGTTAATACTGGAAAATAACTTTACTACCATTAAGTCTGGTTGTAATAAAAGATTAAACTCCAAGAAATAGCAAACAGAGAAAAAATTACTTACAAACAATGGCAACTTATACAGATACAGATCGCAATCAACAAATTCAAAAGCTGCATGAGCTAATCAAAAATATTGATTATGGTATGTTTACCACAGTCAATGATGATGGCAGTTTGCATAGTTACCCCATGTCAAAAAGTAATGAGATCAACTCTGAAGGAACGCTCTGGTTCTTTACTTATGCTGGTTCTTACAAGGTAACTGAGATTGAACACCACCATCAAGTTAATGTTAGTTTCTCATCACCCGAACAACAGCAATATGTTTCTATCTCAGGAACATCAGAACTTGTGAAAGACCACAACAAGATGCGAGAGTTATGGAAGCCGGAACTTCAAACCTGGTTTCCTAAAGGATTGGACGAACCCGATATTGCTTTGCTTAAGGTGAATATTAACCAGGTTAATTACTGGGATAGTACATCGAGTTTTAAGTCACAAACAATTAGTTTTTGATAAAATCACGATTTTAAATCATTTCTAATTCGTAATTAATAATTAGGAACGATTTAAAGTCGTAGTTTTTGGATGAAAATGGCAAAAAAGAAGTATTCTTTTAATTATTAATTACGAAAAATCCATGATAGATAAAGATAATGCTGAATCCGCTTAAAAGCAGAAGTGTTGAATGTTAAGAAAAATCCGATAAAAATAGCCCAAAATATGGTAGTTTTGGGCTAAGGCTTAAAATATATTAGTTTGATTGTGATTATAAATTCATTTCCCAAAATTGTCAAAGATATACTGAAAAGCCTGCCAAAAAACGATTATCCAGTATTGAACAGTCGTCTGTTTTTTGAGTGCTGGCTATCCTATGCCCTGGATAACAGCTTAACAAGTATGCGAGATTTGTTTAACAGATTAAATAACAATTGTTTTGAGGTAGATATTTCTACTTTCTCTAAAGCAAATTTACATCGAAGCCAAAAACCTTTTCAAGAGATTTACCAAAAATTAAATGAATTAGTACAGAAGAAAGTTCAAAAAAAGTTACACAATAAATATGCAATTTGTCCAATAGATTCAACAATTATTACTCTCACAAGTAAATTGTTATGGGTACTAGGTCATCATCAAGTCAAGCTGTTTAGTTCCTTAAATCTCTCCACAGGAAGCCCAGAAGATAACTTCATCAATTTTGGACATGACCATGATTATAAATTTGGTTCCAAAATGATGTCTAGTCTCCCAATAAATGCTGTTGGAGTAATGGATAGGGGTTTTGCTGGATTAAAATTTATCCAAGAATTAGTACAAGAAAACAAATATTTTGTTTTGCGGATAAAAAACAATTGGAAACTAGAATTTGATGGCTCAAATGGATTGGTCAAAGTTGGTGCATCTGATGATGCTCAAGCTTATAGAGTAATTAATTTCTGTGATTTAGAGACAAAAACCGAGTTTCGCTTAGTGACTAATTTACCAGAGTCGGGAGATGCAGCTGTTCATGATGATGAAATTAGGGATATTTATCGATTACGTTGGGGAGTTGAATTGTTGTGGAAGTTTTTAAAGATGCACTTAAAACTTGACAAACTCATTACCAAAAACGTCAATGGTATTACCATACAAATTTACGTGAGCTTGATAGCCTATCTGATTTTACAGCTTTTATCTATTCCCGAACAATGGGGACATACACTATTAGATAAATTCCGCTATCTTCAATCTTGTATGTGTCAGAAAATCAGCTATGTTCATTGGTTTGAGGAGATGATGTTTTGCTGACTAATTTAAGCTTTTGAGACTTAGTGTAACTAATAATGTAAAGTTTTGTATCAGCATTCAACATTTCTGGCTTAAAAGCGTCTGCCTTTAGATATAAAACGGCGAAATTTTTTAAAAGGAATAGGCTTTATCGGTGCTGGCGCAGGGGCAATTTTTGCTGACAACATCCTCAATGCCAATTCTTAGTCTACATAAGGTACATCTAGCCCTCTCCTAGCTTGCTCTTAGGGTTGGTAGGTGAAGTTTTTTTACCTTACAAGGGCCGATAATCGCTATATTTAACATTACTCCATCGAGTAAGGAAAAGAAATTTATGCCTTACCAAGAGATTGCAGACTTACCTGATTAAGTCAAAAATCACTTACCCAAGCACGCTCAAGAAATTTTTCTGGCTGCATTTAACAATGGTCAAGAAGAATATGGAGAAGAAAAAAGTGCTTTTCGAGTTGCTTGGAGTGCGGTAAAGCGCGATTATGAAAAAGGCAGCAATGGGCACTGGCATAAAAAATCAGAATAGCTCAGATTGCATTTAACAGTTTTATTGATGCTGCTACAAAAAATCTTTGTTAAGAAGGAAGTTTGGTCTTATGAATTACCTTGTTGCAGTTTTACCAGATCGAATACAAGTAGAAGCCGCTTACTCGGCTCTAGAAAAAGCAGGCTTGCCAACTTCACAAGTTAATATTTTGGGCGATGGTTATTTAAGTGCTGATGAATTTGGAATGATTGATCCCGACAAGCAAGCCCGCAAACAATCAACTCGGCTCTTTTTGTGGCTTGTACCTTTTGGATTTGTTGCAGGTTATGCGTTCAACTATCTTACAGAAATTGAAATATTTCCCCAGTTTGCTCGATTTGGCAATGAATTTCTTGCTGGTATATTAGGAGCTATAGCCGGTGCTTTGGGCGCTGGTTTAATCGGTCGAGGAACCGGCATAACAGTTGGCAGTGGTGATGCTTTACCCTATCGTAACCGTCTGAATGCTGGTAAATACCTAATTGTAGTTACCGGAAATGAGGATTTAACACGCGAAGCTACGCGCGTACTCCGTGAATTTGAACCAGAGAATATTCAAGGCTATACAGACTATTCACAAAAAAGCAAACTTGTGAGGAATTAAAGGAACTCCAAAAAATAAATTATCCAATTTCTGGACTTCACTACGACTTTCTCTCCCCCTGCTCCCCCGGTTACTGAGCGTAGTCGAAGTATGCTCCCTGCCCCCCTGCCCTAAAGCAATGGGATATTTTTTATTTGGAAGTCTCTAAGTATCTACATCGGGTTCAACGCCGAGCGATGTCTAACGACAAGCCAGTAAATCTCTTTGTTCGTAGAGACGGGAAACACCTAAAACGGCAAACCAATCTGGTCGCTTATGCTACAGTGGATGGCGCGGATCGTAATAAAGATTCAGATCGCTAGCAACAAATATCTCGTCACTAGAATAATTCTGTGGACGAAAGGTTTCGTCTAACAAACGAGGTTGCAATAAATGAAACTGATCGGGCAAACCAGGCTCCTCTGGGTCTTCACTGGGAAGATCGTACATGGTTGGCAATACATCTTTTGGCGATCGCGGTGGGTCGGTTTATACATCATAAAGCAGTTGTGATGATGAAACTCTCAGTTCTATTATGATTTAATTGTTTTTGAGTAACTTAACATCTTGCAGAATGGGGCAGCATAAATTTCTCGCCTTCTGCTGCAAATTTACCCCGAGCCATCAGCACATACTACAAAATCAATTCCAGCAAATCCAGAAAAAGGATAAGGATAAATGGATAGCAGCGCGTAAGTGTTGCGCCTCCAAAGTTCACCCCAACATTTCTTAAGCCTGAGTCTCTTCAAATAAGACTAAGCCATACTTCTCGCCAGTAGGCAAAAAGCCAATTCCTCGATAAACTGCTTGGGCTGCTTGGTTATTATCACCTGTAAATAGGATGGCACGTTTTACTAACAGCGATCGCGCTTCTAACAACGAGCCAGCTACCACACTTTTGGCATAGCCTTTCCCCCGCAGCGCTGGCGGTGTCCACACTCCACCAATTTGTACAATATCAGGTAGACTGGCATTGAAAGCAGAGTAAGAAACTAAAGTATCTCCTGCTACCAAAACCCAATGCATACCCATATCTTGACGTGCTTCAATTACTGAATGGCAAGCAAGTCTTAAACTTGGAGTATGGTTTTTTCCTAAAGCTTCCACATTATAAGCAGCGCACCATTCGGTGAGTAATTCCAACTCTTCTGGATACGGCAAACGACACTGCACCTTTGCTGACGTTAAAGCTTCAGGTATTTGTAAGTCTTGTAGTGCTAGAGAAAACAATATTTCAGCTTCATCAAGCTGAGTTGGTCGGTTGCTAAGTCCCAAAATGCTTTTTGTCATTTCAACTTGTGCTGCTGGGCCACTAATTCCAGAAATACCACGTCCAGATTGTGCCACAACTGCTTGCACCACCTCTGGCAAATATACAGGCGCTTGGACTATAATCATCCCATTCCAAAAATGGGCTGCAACTGCTACTATACTTTCATCTAAGTAGGCTGCTACGTAGGTTCCTTGAAATCTTGCACCTTCATCAAGCAGTCCCGCAGCCCGCCAATTAGAGCGCAAAAACATAGAAGTATCTATGTGTTGTAAGAGAAATGCTTCTAGTGATACTTCATCTCCAGGTTGAAGAGTTCTCAAAATAGCCACAAAAAACTCCTGAGTATCCAATTCAGTTTACCGAATAAGCGATTTCGGGAATAGTAGTAATGCCCTTGTGAAGTTTGTTCTAACTCTGGCAATTCAGGTCATCTCTAAAAGTTTACGAAAAATCTAACCCCCTTCCCAACACAGAAAGGGGAAAATTCAAAGTCTCTCTCCTTTCCTTTTAGGAGAGAGGTTTTCCAGATACTGTAAAAAGCCAGGTTCTAGTTATACAGAAGATTGTAGCTTGGTGAGGCACAGATAATCGTAGGGGCAATTCATGAATTGCCCCTAACCCCCTTAAAAAGGGTATTTGAAATCTCCCTAAGTTCTAACCGCAGCGATATCTGATGACAAAAAGTACTATTGAGTGTACTATTTGCTGCACAATCGTATATTCCATGCTAAAAAGTGAATGATAAATACAAGTACGAGGTTGAGTGAGTATTTTGGCAAATTCCATCAAAGTAATTCATAGATATTCACTACCCTTATTCAACATCTATAAACATTAGAAAATAATTGGAGATAAAATGATTTTTAATCAAAACATAACTAAGAATGATTGGAATTTAGATGAGGGTAGGACACTGATTCAGGCACTGATAAAAGATTTTTACAAGAATAATTTAAATGATTTTGCCGATCCAACTAAACAAGAAGGATTAGTTGCAGCAGGTAAAGAAATATCTCAAATAATTATTTTGTTTAATAGACTACAAAAACTTATTAATAGAAATGCGCCACAAAAAATTTGGTGGGATAAAATACCCAAAATATTTATCCCTGATAATAGGGATACAATTCAAAGAGAACTGACTGAACTCTCTAAAACTTTAATATTTGCCATAGAAGCTTTGCATGAATCTTCATCAAATCTAAATATTGCCCAGGCAATCAGATTTGATGTTGAACAAATTGTTTGCAAATATGAACATCCTCTAACAGGATTTATTATCAATCCATTTCTATCAGTCCATCGCTCACCATCAACGACAACTAAAGTAATTTTTGGATTGATAAGTGCCGTTTTTATATATGGAGGAATTACTTTTTCTTCTATCGCCGGACTTTGGATATTCTCGGAACTAGTTAATTATTACAATAACAATAACTATAATTTAAGTAAGGATATTTTACAAAATGAAATTAAAGATATCCAAAAATATACAGATAAACGAGTAGAAGAAATTCAAAATCAATCAGAAAACAAAAATCCTGCTCCAGAAAATGATGTAATTAAATTAAAAACAAGCAAAGAAGAAATTAAAGAATTAAATACAATATCACAAAAAAATGCAGAATTTAAAAGTACAGAATTAACAAATCTAAATAATAGTCTTGCTGAATTAAATGCACAATATAGCAAAAGGCAATCTATAAATGCGAAGTATAATGAATTTCTTCTCCAGCTAAGTTTAGCTATTTCGGCAGGAACATTAGGCAGTATTATCAGTATTTTAATCAGAATTGAAGAATTTCAAAAAAAGAAATATTCCGATCCACTAACTCCATTTCTTGTCGGTGCTTTTAAACCAATGATTGGTGGAGCATTTTCTGTTTTATTTTTAGCTTTAATTAACTCTGGAATCATATTAATGTTTATTAATCCCAGCGTCTTAAAGCTAAATCCAACTACCAATCAAGAATCATCTCAAGACCAACAAAGGTCTTTGATTTTTGTAATAGCATTTGTTGTTGGTTTTAGTGAACGACTTGCAAAGGATTTTATCGGGAAAGCAGAAGAAATAGCAGGTGCTAACCGAGATAATCTTGAATATAAACAAGTTACTAATGAATTATCAGTCGATGTAGATGGTTCCAATATCTCGCAAAAACAAGTAGCTAATAGTATAGCTATTTCAAATACAGCACCAAATCAAGTAGATAGTGATAATTTGCTCAATGGAGCAGATGATTCCAAACCCTAAGAAAATTAAAAGGAACACAGTTCTGCTGTGTCCCCAAAAACTAAATCAAGATGTTAATGAGTTTAGGACTGGCGATAGCAGGCAAACTCCATTGAAAAAGTAGCCATACCAGAAGTGAGCGATCGCAATCCTGTAGAATACCCAAACATTCGCGCCAGCGCTACTTCTGCCCGAATCAAGAGTCCAGCAGCGCATTCTTGAGATTATTTGGGCGAACAGCCTGTGGGAACATCAATAATTGTGGAAACAGGTCATCACAAACATCCTTTTTTGGCTCATACTCCTACGATGCGAGTTCCCATGATTATTGCTGGGACAGATATTCCTTATATTGCGATGTGGGCGATGCTGCTGGCAGTTCGCCACCATAATCAACACGCTAGGCAAAAAATTAAGCTGTTAAGCTTTTAATTTGCACATTGAGACCGCAGGGGGGCAGGGACAGGGTTTCCAGCTTTTATTGAAAAATGGTGCAACTTGTAGGCGCGACAGCTTAATACCATTGCCTGTCCTGGATTGGGTACGGAAATAGGACGAGTGCCATATACTGAAGCTGCTAGACAGATGGCATTAGCTTACGATCATTTTCTCTATCCACCCAAGCATCTCAATTGCATAGTTGCGGCTGAAAGACAACTTAGATATGGGAAAGAGGAGATTTTAGGTAAAGCAGGACTTTGGATAATAGTCTAAGTTCATTACGAGGGAAAATATGGTGTTCCCTATGGTGTTAAAAATTTAAATGCAATTGATAAAATATTTTTGCAACTCGAAGAGAAACACTATTAATTAAGGGCACGTTATATTCCAGAAATGTTGAATGCTGATACAAAACTTTACATTATTAGTTACACTAAGTCTCAAAAGCTTAAATTAGTCAGCAAAACATCATCTCCTCAAACCAATGAACATAGCTGATTTTCTGACACATACAAGATTGAAGATAGCGGAATTTATCTAATAGTGTATGTCCCCATTGTTCGGGAATAGATAAAAGCTGTAAAATCAGATAGGCTATCAAGCTCACGTAAATTTGTATGGTAATACCATTGACGTTTTTGGTAATGAGTTTGTCAAGTTTTAAGTGCATCTTTAAAAACTTCCACAACAATTCAACTCCCCAACGTAATCGATAAATATCCCTAATTTCATCATCATGAACAGCTGCATCTCCCGACTCTGGTAAATTAGTCACTAAGCGAAACTCGGTTTTTGTCTCTAAATCACAGAAATTAATTACTCTATAAGCTTGAGCATCATCAGATGCACCAACTTTGACCAATCCATTTGAGCCATCAAATTCTAGTTTCCAATTGTTTTTTATCCGCAAAACAAAATATTTGTTTTCTTGTACTAATTCTTGGATAAATTTTAATCCAGCAAAACCCCCTATCCATTACTCCAACAGCATTTATTGGGAGACTAGACATCATTTTGGAACCAAATTTATAATCATGGTCATGTCCAAAATTGATGAAGTTATCTTCTGGGCTTCCTGTGGAGAGATTTAAGGAACTAAACAGCTTGACTTGATGATGACCTAGTACCCATAACAATTTACTTGTGAGAGTAATAATTGTTGAATCTATTGGACAAATTGCATATTTATTGTGTAACTTTTTTTGAACTTTCTTCTGTACTAATTCATTTAATTTTTGGTAAATCTCTTGAAAAGGTTTTTGGCTTCGATGTAAATTTGCTTTAGAGAAAGTAGAAATATCTACCTCAAAACAATTGTTATTTAATCTGTTAAACAAATCTCGCATACTTGTTAAGCTGTTATCCAGGGCATAGGATAGCCAGCACTCAAAAAACAGACGACTGTTCAATACTGGATAATCGTTTTTTGGCAGGCTTTTCAGTATATCTTTGACAATTTTGGGAAATGAATTTATAATCACAATCAAACTAATATATTTTAAGCCTTAGCCCAAAACTACCATATTTTGGGCTATTTTTATCGGATTTTTCTTAACATTCAACACTTCTGGTTATATTCTTATTAAACTTCATAAAAAAATATTAATTTTTAATACATAGATTGATTTTCTGACTCTCAATTTTATTTCTCGTCTTTTACCACTTTAAGTAGCATCAGGTAGTGATAAATTCTTTATTTTATGGGAGTTTGGGATTTATCGCAGACCGAAATTGAAAAACACGAGTATTTAGTTTTGTCATAAATTTAATATAACTAAAAATCTAAGATAATGTATACATGACTTCCAAGATTACACACAAGATCCAAAGACATACTCTTTTAGTAGATGTGAATAACAAAAACCGAATTGCTTACCAAGCTAACCGCACAGCGATCGCTGCATTCAATGCAATCGTAATGGCAGGAGCAGAGGCTTATATCAATGGGCTAAAAATCCCCGATCCTCTGCTTAAATCCCTTTTAAATCTCTCCATGCAAATCAGCTACAAATATTTTCCTTCTCTTTTAGTTCCCTATGAATGGCTGTTGCAAGAAAGCGATCGCCTTGCAGAAGGGTCACACGAACTAATGAAGGTTCAATACAACCTACCCGAAGAAATGTTCAGTCTGATGTTAAAAGAGACAGAACTTTTATATCCCAAATACACAATGGCTTTATGGGAAAAAGGAGCATCTAACCTTGAGCAAGCTCAAATGCACATGCTCAATGATTTGATCGCAAAAGCAGGCATCGAAGACGGAGACGAAATTTTAGATTTGGGATGCGGTTGGGGTTCTGCATCAAATTACATTCTTTCCCGGTTTCCGCATGTGAAAGTAACGGCTCTTAATTTGAGCCACGGGCAATGCGAATATATGCGTAAAAAAATACGAGACTCTACCAGTTACCTCAGTTCAGATAGATTCACTCTATATGAAAAGGACTTTAATGATATTGATTTTGAGAATAAGTTTGATAAAATTATGGCGATTGGCCTGTTTGAACATGTAGGGAATTTAACGAAATCATTTCAAAAACTGGCTTCTCTCCTCAAAGATGATGGCAAGGTGTTAATTCACATAATCACAACCAGATTACCTTATAATATAACCCATCCTTTTATCGACAAATATGTTTTTCCAAACATGCGGGTGTGGAGTTATTTATGATGTCATACCAAAGATTAATACAGACCTGAAAACTATTAATCAATGGTATTTAAATGGTGCTAACTACTCAAAGACTCTGATAAATTGGTTGATGAATTTTGACCAAAATCAAGCTAAAGTCAAAGATTTAAATTATGGCATGAACTATAGAAAGTTCTGCCGGATGTGGAGACTTTATTTGCTCTTGTGCATTGTGTATTTTGACGGTTGTGATGGTGAAATTCTTGGTAACGGTCAATACTTGTTGGTTCATGGGTGACAAGTTAATTGCATAAGTCCTAATAATTTAGCGATCGCCTAACCATATCGAGAGCAATTCTTGGTTCCTTAGTTGTAGCCAACAACAAGAAATGCTCCAATCTGCAATAAGTGTGCGAGTACCATTAAATGGCAAATAAACGCTTTTATCACATTGGCTTTGGACAAGATGATTTAGGTTCATCGCCTCCCAGCATTGCCCTATTATCTGGTGAGCCAGAGCGATCGCATCTAATTGCCCAAACTTATTTCCAAGATGTCCGCTTATTATCGGAAAATCGCGGACTCAATAGCTATGTAGGATATTTACCAAATGGCCGCAGCATATTATCGGCTACAAGTGGTATGGGTGCGCCTTCATTAAGTATTGTAGTCAACGAGTTGATACAAGTAGGAATTCGGCAAATTATTCGCATTGGAACTTGCGGAGCAATTCAACCTTATATACCAGTCGGTAGCGTTGTTATTAGCAGTGCAGCATTATGTCGCCAAGGTGCAGCTTATGACATTGCGCCTGTGGAATATCCAGCCGCAGCCGATCCTTTTCTGACAGTTGCTTTAGTTAAAGCCGCGCGAGAATTAAAGGTTGAACATTACATCGGAATTACGGCATCAGTTGATACTTTTTACGAAGGACAAGAACGCACTGATTCCGCGAATCCAAATTTAATGCGATCGCTGCATGGCATCACAGAAGAATATCGGCGCTTGAATATCTTGAATTATGAGATGGAATCCGGCACACTATTCAAAATGGCAGGTGTGTACAATTTTGCTGCTGCTGCTGTTTGCGGTGTAGTTGCTGGGCGTACCACGAGTGAAAATATCATCTTAGAACAGAGGGATATTGCTGTGAAAAATGCGATCGCAATTGCTGTAAATGCAGCAGCAATCTTTAAGTCAGACAATTAATATTTACTTGATAAGTTAACTCTCAGTAGTTTCATCATGTCTTCACCCAATCTTTAATTTTTTAGTCAGTAATTCTAGCTAGAATAGCTTACATAACGGCAATTTCTATATTCTAAAAATATATAAAATTACCATAAATATCCTAAAAATAAACACATTGTTTAACTCTTAAAAGTAAAAATTGTAAGCAATTTAGATCTCAATAAATATTGAAAAATTTGAGTGAAAGCTAATATGAATAATATTTTTAGGTATGGGATTAAAACCATGACTTCAACTGTGATGTCTAGGAGGAGCTATGCCTACGCACTAATCCCAACGCTGATATTTTTAACATTCTCTCATCAGGCAATAGCTGACGATCCAGGAGCATGTTACATGGTAACGTCCTCCGGTAAAACCGTTGGATTAGAAAGACTTTGTGGCAATATAGCCGCACCTTCAGACGACAAAGTTTTTCGAGTCTTAATTAAACGCCGCTTTGGTGGAACTCCTGTGATTGACGTTACCTTCAATGACAAAAAAACCTTTGAAATGATTGTAGATACTGGTGCTAGCGGGACTATTATTACTCAAAGTATGGCAAATACACTTAAACTCCAGACTACAGGTACAATGCAAGCCCAAATTGCCGATGGTAGCGAAGTAGAATTTCCAACCAGTAAGGTAAAATCTATTGCAGCAGGTGGAGTTACAGCCAATAATCTTCAGGTAGCGATCGCACCCAAAGCCAGCATCGGCTTACTGGGTCACGATTTCTTCGGCAAGTATGATATTAAGATTCTGGAGAGAGAGGTCGAATTTCATCACCGCTAATGGTTGGAAGTAAAAACATAGAAACATGACTAAGCTGATTGAATACGAAGAAGCCAGCGACGAAATCCGGGCAGTATATGACGACATTCGCGTCACCCGCCAGAATGACTATATCAATAACTTTTGGAAAGCCATAGCTAATCATCCCCCTACCTTGCAACGAACTTGGCAAGCGGTGAAAGAAGTGATGACTAGCCCCGGCGAAATTGATCCACTGATGCGAGAACTAATTTATATCGCCGTGAGTGCGACGAATGGCTGTGAGTATTGCATCGCTTCGCACACAGCAGGAGCGCGGGCCAAGGGGATGAATGATACCATGTTCGGGGAACTCATGGCGATCGCAGCTACTGCCAACATGACCAATCGCCTCGCCAACGGCTATCAAATTCCGGTGGACGAGAGATTTAAGACGTAGGAATGTAGCGTTGTCTATCCCTGCTTCAGATCGGGTTTAGCAGAATTCTTGACTATGCCAAAGCTTCAGGTTAACGGGATTGATTTGTTCTACGACATTAAGGGAACGGGTGAGCCTTTGCTATTAATAGCTGGCTTCCTTTGCGATCATGCCTATTGGTCGTTAATTATGCCATCGCTGATTTCGCAGTATCAAGTTATTCGCTTAGATAACCGAGGTATGGGGCGAAGTTCAGCTCCCGAAACCCCCTATAGTCTAAAGCAGATGGCTAATGATGTAGCAGCATTGCTCAATCATCTTGCGATCGATAAGGTGCATCTAGTAGGTCATTCAATGGGTGGTCAGATAGCCCAAGAGTTAGTATTAGCACATCCTGAAAAGGTGCAAAGTTTAATGCTGCTTTCGTCACTGGCAAAGGGTGATGGATTATTCAACAGCATCATTGAGACTTGGGGCGAACTCTGCGCTAATGTAGACCTGAAACTTTATGAAAAAGTCGTATTACCCTGGATATTTACAGATACCTTCTACTCGATTCCTGGCATGATCGAAGGTCTGATAGAATTTGCAATCAGATATCCTTTCCCACCAGCGACTCATTCACTGCATCATCACAGCCAAGCCATGCTTGACTTTGACACAACAAATCGCCTTCAAAAAATTCATTGTCCTACCCTAGTTCTTGTTGGCAAACAAGACATTCTCACCCCTCTAAAATTTTCCCAGCAACTTGCTCAAGGCATTCCCAACTCTGAACTTGTAGTTCTCGAAGGTGGTGGTCATGGCTTCTTAATTGAGTCGCCGGATACTGTGATTTCAGCCATGCTAAACTTCTTGGGGAAATTGAAGCCAGCCTACACTATTTAACGCTCCCGAAAAATTGTCAGGACAACAAAAAAATTTAAGGGTAGGGAATCGCGATAAGTCAAGAAAGAAAAACGAACCGCATACTCCTAGGTCGAAGCAAGCTACGCGCAGCATCTCGTTAGAGAAGGACACATAGACACGTTCGCGGAGCGTCTAGTAGAGAAGTGGCTTCCCGCAGGGTAGGACACAAAGGAAGAAGAAGTTAAGAGGGTTTGGCAGAGCCTCACAAAGAAATGGTATAACCCAAGTTTATTGAGTTATAGCAAGCGTAAATCATTCGTTAACAACAAAATGTCTGGCTTATTAAAGAAGCCAGGAATCTAAACCTTTAGATTTTCACAAATCAAATATAATTGCGATATGTAAATTACTGTTGACTAATTTTACTCATGAATCATGCGGCGAAGATCGTCAAGAGGAGATTCTAATTCAGCGATTTCTGAATTCTCGTTGTTAGGTATTTCTACATCTTCCTCTACAACATAAAATTCAACGCTTATCTTAATTTCAACTTTCCCCTTTTTCCAGCTTTTAGAACCTAGTGTTAAAATTTCACAATCGATACCTTCTTGAAACCAGTTCACATTTGGAGACTCTTTTATATCTACTCCTTGTTTACTTAATTCTTCATTCAATGTATTTTCTAGCGTGGAGTTAAATGAGGTATCCATTGCTTGCTTAAATTTCGCAATTTTATATGTGTTGTCCCCGAAATCTAAAACATCGCCACCTTTACACTCTATTGCCTTGAATCCATCTTCCATATCAACCTCAATATATATATGAAAATTTTCTACTTTACACAAAGTTGCAATTAGTGAATGCTTTAGTATTCACTAATTACTAAAATTATCTCCAATTATCTTTGAGATTAAAGTTAAAGATTTTGCCCCACATCTGAAACCATAAATCCATTATTAGCGAACTTATCATCAGTATCAAAATACTCACCAATCACAGGCAAGAAGTGGTCATATAGTTTCATTGACTGTAAACAACTATTGATACTAGAAGCTGCTGAATTGTATGCTGCAATATTTTCTTCAACAACACTCAACAATCGGCGATTATAAGCGATTTTCTCTTCAGCTTCTTGTTGCAGTGTTTTCTCTAAATAAGCACGCGCCTGTGGATATTGCTGCAAAATCTCATCTGCTTGCTGCTCCGCCATTGGTAACAACTGAGTTTTCAGCGTTTGGTTGATGGTTTGACGGAAAGATTTACGAATAGTTTGCGAAACTTTTGGCTCAAAATCTAACTTCAATAATTGCCTAATTGCTGGTTCTGCTTCTACAATACTTTCAGCATCGTAGCTTTGAGAAGTTTGTAATAAAGTTTGGCGAAATTGATAGATAGAAAAAGTGCCTTCGTCATAAAATCTCGGACTTTCTCGCACGAAGCGATCGCACTCTACACTAGCTGCACTAACTAATGCTTGAGTAACTCTTTTTTCTAAATTTCTGATCTCTTGTTCAATGCCGCCATCATTATCTAATAAACGATACAACTGCCGATAATATTCTGACTTGCGAATCTTTTCAATCAATCGCTGAAAATAATTTGCAACAACTTGCTGAGATGACTCAATCAAAATATCTTCTAACTGATTTGCTAAGTAATAAAATGCCTCTACTAAAATAGCAATTAAAGGTGCAGTAGCGTTGCGAGGATGGCTAATTGTTGCACGTTGATAAGCAGAAGCTACAGAAAAAGTATCTAGCAATTCATCTAAACGGCGAATCATTCGTGATTGCAATTGCCTAAAATCTGCTTCAAAAGCATCACAAGAATTATTAATTATTTGGTTAACTTCTTTTGTGATATGCTCACTAAATTCTCTACCAATTTGCTGAAGTTGCTGATTTAGGCGTTGCAACTCTTGCTGCTTCATACTCTCAATTTCTTGGGGTTGACTATCTAAATTACGTTGTACACTCTGATAATGTTTTGTCAGTTTAATACAAACATCTTCCAAATCATCAGCCAGATTTTTAAATAGTTGGGGACGCTTCTCTTCTGTAAGATAGCGAGTAATAGCTGTGCGAAATTCTTCAGTACCACTATCTTGAATTAGCTTTTCTATCAGTTCATTTCCCCAATCTCCCAAAATCCGCACATAATTTTGATTTGGGGTTTCATAGCCATTAACAGAGACACGGAATTTAGTAGTAGATAACTTTCCTGAATTTACACAGTAGTTGTTAAACGCATAGACAAATTGTGGTGTTTCTTCTATACCATCTAAACCTTTAATGCTTTCTGCAAAAACAGAATCTAAACCAAATCTATCTAGTTGATTTGTCTGTTTAATCTGACTACCGTAAAATCCTAATAATCCACTGGTTTTATAAACCTTGTTTGAATTACCAAATTGCCCACTGATTAAATCGTCTAATCGTTGTCGTAATTGGGTATTGTACCAAGTCTCATCAATGCGATTGAAAACATAAAAAACCCGATCGCGTACTCCCCCATTTTGCCGCATTAATTCCAAAAGTTCTGTTTCTTCTTTTGTCATATCACCCGCCGAAGCAGGTTTTAGCACACACACCACCGCCGAAGTATCAGGATGTTGAATTTTGGCATAAGTTAGTTGTGCGTCTTTCTCTACTGGTGCATCTATACCAGGGGTATCAATAATTACGTTACCGTCTTGTAGCAGAGGATGATTACAGTAATATTCTATTCGCTTCAATACTGCACTGTTACTACCACGACGGGCATATCCAGCCGCTTCTTTGAGGTTAAAAAAGTTAAATTGCTCCATTGAATATGTAGCATTATTAACCGTGTAGATGCGATCGCGGTTTGCTATATATCCCTCTAGCAATAACATTAAGGCCTTCGCCTGTTTTGCGCGTTCTGATTTACTCTCGCCACCCTCCTGCTGAATAATTGCTTCAGCACCTTGACGTAGCAAAGTAATTACATCAGCTTGGTTAATATTAGTTACTGTTGTAAATCCTAGTTGCTGACATAAATAAACTGCTTGTTCCCGAATTTCTGCTTCACTTAAAAACGTTAAAACAACACGTTCTTTATCTAATTCTGCATACTCAATTTTGCATTCTGTACCTGTAGCGTGTCCTTCTGCACTGTAAAGTAGTTCTCTCTCCAATAGGGCATTGATTAGCATTGATTTACCAGTACTAAATGCACCTGCAAACACAATCTCAAACTTAGGAGAAATCGCTTTAGTTAGGGAAGTTTGTACAGGTGTAATATCTTGGGAATGTAGGTTTGGTTCTTGTTGTAAAAGTTGTAATATCGACTCAACTTGCTCTTTCAAATTTTTGCACTGAAGCGGTAAATCTGACATATTCAGCATCCTGACAATATTTATGTATATATTAGTTACATTTCTTGTCTTGATGGTTCAGTAGTATTTCTGAGATATTTGATGCGATTTAGTTACTGGGTATCACCTAACGCACAAAGATCGTGTCTGGTTAAAAACTTATTAGGCTGATATGAAGAGAAGTCTGATTATGACGTTGGCGAGGCCAACTCATCCGTTTCGCTGTAGTCAATTTCAACTAAGCTAATCGTCAAGCATTTTTCTCGAATGATTAGCTTGTAGTAAAGGCTACTTTATGGTAAATCTTCGCACCCTACTTTTATGGCAATACGGTTCATTAAGGGCTACTGGCCAAAATTTTGGGTTTTTGAGACGCGATAAATCGCCGTCTCTACAAGTCTATTGACTTTTATGCAATTTAAATTGACCTGTTTAGCCTGAATTTAAATAAAATCAAAAATCTGTATATTTGAATACTTTTTAGGAATTTTTTGGCAAATGTCATGTTATTGTAACTTTAGCAAAGCCTTGCTCAGTCAATTCAGGGAGTCATGATTATCGAGTGGTTCATTCATGATCGACGGTAAAAAAGTTCGGTTGAAATTAAAAAATTATTGGTTTAAAACCTTTGGCAGATGGCGATCCTGTCCGTTAACCTGTCCAATAGACAGACCTCATCATCGACATGTTTTTTGGAGTTGGATCGGTAGTTTTTTAGCCATAACTGCAACGTCTTACCTGGCTGCAAAAACTAATTCTCCTTTGCTGATGGCTCCTTTTGGTGCTACGAGTGTCTTGATATTTGGTGTGCCTGACAGTCCTTTGGCTCAGCCTCGCAATGTTATTGGGGGTAATCTTTTAGCTGCTATGGTGAGTCTGATAATTCTGCATTTTTTCGGTGCTTCTCCCTTTGCAATGGGAATGGCTGTTTCTAGTGCGATCGGAATCATGCAGCTTACCGGAACTCTACACCCACCTTCGGGTGCTGTTGCATTAGTCGTCATGATGACGAAACCAGACTGGCAATTTCTGCTAACACCTGCGTTTGAGGGATCGATGATTTTAGTGCTATGCGCTGTGATCTTTAATAATTTAGCGGAAGAAAGGACGTATCCAAAACACTGGTTATAATATTGTCTCTAGAGAAATCAAGCGCAAAATGTAGGGGCAATTCATGAATTGCCCCTACAGAAATTACTCAATCTTCAGGTTGAAAGGCAAACGCGCATAAACCCCCTGTGGATCGTTCATTTTTTGGAGAATCTCTACTTCCTGTTGCAATTTCTGGAATTCAGTGATGATGGGGTTAGATGGTTTAATTTGCGTCGCTTCAATTCCTAAAGCAGTCCGCGCCTCTTCAGTTGCACGCCCAAAAAAGCGTTCTCCAAAACTGCTAGTGCGAGGATATTCTTGCACTTCCCAGTCTTCTCCTAGTTTCGCCTCTTTGACAGCATAAGCGATCGCACTATTCAAACCACCAATTTCATCCACTAAACCAATTTCCTTCGCCGCCACACCAGACCAAACCCTTCCTTGGGCAATTTCTGCAACTTTTTGTTCTGGGAGTTTCCGACCTTGAGAAACTTTATTCAGAAACATATTATAAATACGGTTAACACTACGTTGATAAAGTGCCAACTCTTGAGGCGATTTTGGACGCGAAACTGTTTGACTATCAGCATAGGCTCCAGTTTTCACCGCATCCCAGGTGATGCCGTTATCATTGGCCAGCTTTTCACCATTAAATAGCAACCCAAATACACCTATTGAACCTGTAATGGTATTTGGTTCAGCAAAAATGCGATTAGAGTCGCTAGCAATCCAATAACCTCCAGAGGCGGCTACATCACCCATTGACACTACAACCGGTTTTACCTCACGAGTTAATTTCACTTCTCGCTGCATAACTTCGGCTGCGGTAGCGCTACCACCAGGACTATTAATCCGCAATACAACAGCCTTCACATCCTTATCTTGTCGGAGTTTATTGAAGATTTTGGCAAAGCGATCGCCTCCTACTTGTCCACCATCACCTTTGCCATCGACAATTTCACCCTCAGCATAAACAACGGCAATTTGATTTTTTGAGCTACGTTCTACACCCAAAGATTTGCCAGAAACTTCTGCGTAGTTATTCAGGTTAATTTGTCGGAATGTTTTGTCGTCTTTATCGCTATTTGTCAACTTTTTGAGGTCACTCACCACTTCATCAGGGTATGCTACTCGATCGACTAAACCGCTAGTTTTGGCTTGTGTGGCTTCCAGTATCGCCTGACTATCTGCGATCGCTTGCAACTGGTTAGGTTCAATTTTCCGACTTGCACCTACAGTAGTGCGCCACTCTCCCCAAACATCATCTAACAATTTTTGAGTTTGTTCGCGGTTTTCTGGACTCAATTTTTTGAGGATAAACGGTTCTACAGCACCTTTGAACTTACCCACCCGCACGACTTGCACGCCAATGCCATACTTTTGTAATGCACCCGCTAAGAACATTGGCTGTGAACTCAAACCATTGACTTCCATCAATCCCAAAGGATTAAGCACAATAGAATCTGCCACTGAACTAAGGTAATATTCCTTTTCACTCCAATCACTGCCATAAGCCACAATCTTTTTCCCAGAAGTGCGAAACTCCTCCAGCGCTTTCCGAATTTCTTTAAGGGAGGCATAGCCGACGTTATTAGCTTGACTACCGTTAGTTGAATCGAGGTAGATCCCAACAATTCGCGGATCGCGTCGTGCTTTTTCCAAAGTTTCTACAACTTTGCGGAGTGCCATTCTTTCATCATCCACACCTGATATTGTGTTTTGAAACAGTTCGTCAGAACTAGGTTCGCTATCAGTAATTTTCATCGACAAGTCAAAAACCAACACTGACTTATCTTTCACATTTGGCCCTGTATCTTTAGACGAGCTAGCAGCGAATATTAGCAACAACAGTCCAGTGGTTCCTAGACCACCAAAAATAATTAGTCCTAATAATGTGCCAACTAAACTAGCAAAAGTTTGTTTGATAAAATTACGCATTAGTTATTGGGAATTGGGAATTGGGAATTGGGAATTGGGGATTGGGGATTGGGGATTGGGGATTGGGAATTAAACATGAAGAAGAGACAAGGGAGACAAGGAAGAGGGGGGAGACAAGAGAGAGACTTCTTCAATAATTCTCCCTTGTCCCCCTTGTCCCCCTTGTCCCCCTGCTCCCCCTGCTTCTTCCCCATTCCCCATTTACTTATTCTATGCGCTGTAAACTGCCAGAGTGCTTTAACTGATACAAGGTAGCGTTGCCAGTGCAGAATAAGACTGTGGTGATTTCGGCGATTAATACCTCAGCAAGTTCTGCAACTGCTGTCTCTGATATTGCAGCTGCTTGCAAAAAAGGCATTGCTAAACCAGCTATATCTGCTCCCAAGGCGATCGCGGCTGCAACATCCAGTCCATGACGCAAACCTCCCGAAGCAATTAAGGGCACATCAGGAGCGATCGCTCTAATAGTTGTAATACACTCTGCTGTCGGTAAACCCCAATCGGCAAAAGTCTTCCCTAATCGACGTTGTAAGGGATTTTCTGCCCGTTCACTTTCTACCTTTGCCCAAGAAGTACCCCCCGCACCCGCTACATCAATGGCTGCTACTCCGGCGGCAATAAGGTTGTTGGCGATCGCTGCTGAAATACCGTTACCAACTTCCTTCGCAATCACTGGTACTGGCAATTTTGTGCATAATATAGAAATCTTGTCAAGCAAACCCCGAAAATTAGTATCACCTTTGGGTTGAATGCACTCTTGTAAAGGGTTAATGTGTAAAATCAAGGCATCAGCTTCTAAAATATCAACTACCCGCAGACATTCATCTAAGCCGTACTTGTAGTTAAGTTGCACAGCCCCCAGATTTGCAAATAGCAGAACGTCAGGGGCATACTTGCGGACAGCAAAAGTATCAGCCACTTGGGGTTTTTCTACCGCTACTCGCTGCGAACCGACACCCATTGCAATTTTGTAATGTTGCGCGACTTGGGCCAAACGTTGGTTAATCATTGCGGCTTGTTCTGTTCCACCAGTCATGGAAGAAATTAACAAGGGTGCGCCAAGGTGTTTCCCCAGGAAAGCTGTACTGATATCAATCTCGTCATGGTTCAGTTCGGGTAAGCAAGAATGGGTGAAACGATAACGTTCCAGTCCATTGGTGATTTGATGAGACTGAACATCTTCTTCTAAACAGATCCGAATGTGATCGGCTTTGCGATTCTGAGTTTGTGCAGAGATGTTGGTAGGGACGTTCACTAGTGGATATGGCTAAAAGGATTTGCTTGCGATCGCTATTGTTACATTGTCTGCAACCGTATTTTTATAACAAAAATATTTATTTTGCCTATCTTTAGGGTACGTTACGCTATTGATAACATACCCATTCCCTCATTTTATGAGTTAATTAATATGGTTTTACAAACAGAAAAACACTACTACACCCCAGAAGAATATTTGGAATTAGAAGAGAAAGCTGAATATAAAAATGAATACAAAGACGGAGAAATTATACAGATGACGGTGGAAACAACCAACCACAATAAAATTGCAGGTAATTTTTATAAAAAATTTCCTAACACATTGCAAGGTCAAGGTTATGACGTATATAAGCGATGTTAAAGTATTTATACCTCGTTATCGCCTTTATACTTATCCTGATGTCATAGTAATCAAAGGTAAGCCTATTTATGAGGGAAAAGGTACAACAATTATTACTAATCCCTTGCTAATTGTTGAAGTTTTATCAAATTCAACTAAAAATTATGACAAAACAGATAAGTTTAAATATTATCGTTCAATTCCTGGTTTTCAGGAATATATAATAATTGACCAGTATAGTTTTGCTGTAGAACAATTTACCAAGCAAACAGAAGGACAATGGATTTTTAAAGAATATGAAGGTGAAGATCCAGTTTTAGTCTTAGATTCTATCGAATTTCAAATTACCTTGCGTGATATTTATGATCGGGTTGATTTTGAGTTAATTGAGGAATAAAGCCTAACTACTAAGGTGTGGGGCATCATTCACCGTGAATGATGCCTATTTGTTGCTCATTACGCCGTTTGTGTAGAAGCTGCTTTTAAGTCTGCTGTCGATTTTAACCGCGTAATGGTGGCTTTACGAATGCGATCGCTTTTGCGTACTCCGCCAGTCATTTCGTATTCCCGACTGTCTTTGCCATACTTTAACACTACACCACTGACTAAGCGCTCTGAAGTTTCGCGGATAGTCTTTTCAAGGGTTTCTATTTGTTCCTTTGCTGTGTCAATAGCAGTTAGCATCATATTATACTGGTCAATTTGGTTGCGAAGTTGCCCGGTTAACTCGGTTAAATGGTTTAAGCTGATCGAATCACCAAAGTCCAGGCTGGAATTAATCGATTTAAATCCGATTACTCTCTGTTCGGTTTTTTCTAGCACAGTAGAGGTTCTTTTTTGACGTGGCATGGATAGTTTTTACTAAACTTATCTTTCTAGAGTGTCTCAATGGAACAGTATAGTGGTTCAGTAAAACTTGCAAAAAAGGGTGTTTTTTGTAATAAGATTAGCTAGCTAGCTCAGTAATTACACGACAATAAACTTGTGTTCTGGACGAATGGGCTTGTGTTCTGAACGAATGGGCTTGTGTTCTGAACGAATGGGCTTGTGTTCTGGACGAATGGGCTTGTGTTCTGGACGAATGGGCTTGTGTTCTGGACGAATGGGCTTGTTTTCTGGACGAATGGGCTTGTGTTCTGAACAAATGGGCTTGTGTTCTGAACGAATAGACTTGTTTTCTGAATACTGTTTGGGTTTGGTTAAGGTAAAAGACGCGATAAATCGCCGTCTCTACAAATAACTGATTATTGTAAAAACGGCGATTTATTGCGTTTTTGGGATCTATGATTTTCATCTAAGAACCTTAATCGAACCGTCTCCCTATTTATCTTTGGAACGGCGATGGCTGGGTAACAGGCTCTTTTTCTGTTTTTCTTGGAAACTGCTAGCTTGTTTTAGGACTGGGATGTACTGGTTAATCATCCACATTAAAACCTCGATTGTTGAGTCTCCTTGCTGAATGCGGTTTTCGGCATTTACGCCAATTAATATTGTTTGCAGAATTAGTAAAAAGGCGTAGGCGTAGCCCGTCGTAGACATCGCTCTTTGACTTGCGTTTTGAGGCTTGTTTTTCATTTCCTACCACCTAAACGAGTTGTTGAATAGAGCATCTCTTTGGGGTGGTGAACGCAATCAAGGCGGATAAAATCTCGTTAAAATCAGGAATACATGGGTTTGGGGTAGTACATTCAATTAGGGGTAGCCCCAAACTTTTTAGAATTTGTTTTCGACTGTCATGCCTAAAAAGACTTACGGTTCTCAGGTAAAAGCACGGGTGAAGCGCCTTTTAGAGGCTTTGCTTGATTTTGCCAATGGAGAATTTGAAGAAAGTTTTAATATTAAGTTCGACTGGAAAGCAGAAGACAGTGCCAACCCAAGGCTGATAATCAAGACAACCCTGGTAGCTTTGGAATACCTGACAGCGAAAGATAAATATTCAGATAAGTTAACCAAGCCGCAAATTCGAGAAGCGCTGTCTCGGCTGGAAGACTTTTTGGAGATTCTAGAGGACAACCGCACCCAAGATAGGGGTTCTGATATTTGGGACTTCGCGCTGATACTGTGGTCAAAGAATAAAGAAAAGAACTTAAAGCAATTTGAAGAGGCATGGGAAACCAACAGACCAGAAAAATCTAAAGCTTTACAAGCGAATTCCCAGAAATCAGACAAGTCTTACTGGCAAGAAATCTGCGGCGCTATGCTGGAAAAGCACAAGCGTCTCACCACAAATGAGTTGCTGTTTGCTTATGAAGAGATGAAATTTGAGCTAGAGGAAATTCATGTCCCTTTAGCATTGGTGGAGCGTAACAAACCGAAGAAGTGCAGCGAGGATATTTCCCCAGAACAAGGTTCGCAACTTTACGAACCGAGTTATGAAGAGAAGCAGCGATTTGAACATGAGGCTTTTTTAGAGAAAATTATCCGTGATAGTGTTGGTAAAACTCAAGGACACCGCATCGCTTTAATTGGGGAACCGGGTGCGGGAAAAACTACTCAGTTGCAAACTATAGCTTTTTGGATATTAAACAACAATCTGGGTTTACCAATTTGGATTTCTTTAGCAGACTTGCCAGGAAAGAGTGTAAAAGATTATCTGTTGCAACATTGGCTAGAGGATGCTTTAGAACCGGTAGAAGATACAACAGAAGAAGAGAAAAAGGCTTTAGCAGATTTATTCAAGAATAATCGTGTGTGGTTGTTGTTGGATGCAGCAGATGAAATGTCTTCACCCCAACCATTAACTGAGATTTCCCAGCAGTTGACGGGATGGGTGAAAAATGCGCGGGTTGTGCTGACTTGTCGGGTGAATGTTTGGGAAGCAAACGCCAACGCTTTAGAAAATTTTGAGACATATCGGTTACTCAATTTTGAATATCCGCAACAAGTGCAAGAGTTTATTCGGCGTTGGTTTCACAACAAGGATGTAGACAAAGGCGAAAGATTATGGCAGGAATTAGATAAAGCTGAACGTCAGCGCATCCAAGATTTAGTTAAAAATCCTTTGCGGTTAGCGTTGTTGTGTAGCACTTGGCAAGGTTCCGATAAAGGTTTACCGGAAACTAACGCCGGACTTTATCAGCAGTTTGTGGAAGAGGTTTACAAGTGGAAAGAAAACCGCTTCCCTACCACCGAACAGCAGCAAGAAGAATTAAACGCAGCGTTGGGACGTTTGGCAAAACGGGCAATCGATCAAGAAGCATCACGGTTTCGGCTACGTCATAAGTTTGTGCGTGAGGAATTAGGTGATGCAAAACAGCAAAATTCTTTATTTTGGTTAGCGTTAAAGTTGGGATGGCTAAATGAAGTTGGACTGGCTGCAGAATCAGCAACAAAAGAAAAAGTTTACGCTTTCTACCATCCCACATTTGAGGAATATTTTGCAGCGTTAGCGGTTGAGAATTGGCACGAGTTTCTGAATCATGTTCCTGACAACCCCACGCTAGGCGTTTATCGCATTTTTGCCCCACAGTGGAAAGAGGTGATTTTGCTGTGGTTGGGACGTGAGGATGTGAAGAGGGAGGAGAAAGAAAAGTTTATTCAGGCATTGGTGGAATTTGATGATGGGTGCGGAGAATACAGAGCTATTGATAGAGTCAGAAGGGGATTTTACGAGTTTCGCGCTTATTTTCTCGTTGCTGCGGGGGTTGATGAGTGGAAAAATTCTTGCAACGCAGATGCTATTGTGGCGGAAATCGTTAAATGCGGCTTTGGCAAGTTTGAGGTTAAGCAAAACAAGTGGGTAGAATCTCTTTACCCAATCTCAGAGGGAGCAAGGACAGTACTACCTCAAACAAATCGCATAAAAGCGATCGCTGCTTTGGTGGAGTTAATCGCCAAACCACAACTCGATGATGATACCCGATGGCTAGCAGCATCTAGCTTAGGGGAAATTGGCTCTGGCAACCAAAAAGCGATTGATGCTTTGGTGGAGTTAATCAGCAAACCACAACTCAATGATGATACCCGATGGCCAGGGGTAAAAAGCTTAGGGCAAATTGGCTCTGGTAATCAAAAAGCGATTGATGCTTTGGTGGAGTTAATCGGCAAACCACAACTCAATGATGATATCCGAAGGCTAGCGGCAAAAAGCTTAAGGCAAATGGACACTGGCAACCAAAAAGCGATTGATGCCTTGGTGAAGTTAATCGGCAAACCACAACTGGATTATTCTACCCGATGGCAAGCGGCAGAAAGCTTAGGAGAAATTGGCTCTGGCAACCAAAAAGCGATTGATGCTTTGGTGGAGTTAATCAGCAAACCACAACTGGATGATGATACCCGAAGGCTAGCAGTAGAAAGCTTAAGGCAAATTGGCTCTGGCAATCAAAAAGCAATTGATGCTTTAGTGGAGTTAATCGACAAACCACAACTGAATGATGATATCCGAAGGCTAGCGGCAAAAAGCTTAAGGCAAATGGACACTGGCAACCAAAAAGCGATTGATGCTTTAGTGGAGTTAATCGACAAACCACAACTGGGTGATTCTACCCGATGGCAAGAAGCATTTAGCTTAGGGCAAATTGACACTGGCAACCAAAAAGCAATTGATGCTTTGGTAGAGTTAATCGACAAACTACAACTAGATGATTCTACCCGATGGCAAGCAGCATTTAGTCTAGGACAAATTGACACTGGCAACCAAAAAGCAATTGATGCTTTGGTAGAGTTAATCGGCAAACCACAACTGGATGATTCTACCCGATGGCGAGCAGCATTTAGTCTAGCGGAAATTGGTGCTGGCAACCAAAAAGCGATTGATGCTTTAGTGGAGTTAATCGACAAACCACAACTGGGTGATTCTACCCGAAGGTTAGCGGCATCTAGCTTAAGGCAAATTGACCCTAGCAATCAAAAAGCGATTGATACTTTGCTAGAGTTAATCGGCAAATCACAACTGGATTATTCTACCCGAAGGCAAGCGGCAGAAAGCTTAGGGCAAATTGACTCTGGCAATCAAAAAGTGATTGATGCTTTGGTGGGGTTAATCAGCAAACCACAACTGGATGATTTTATCCGAAGGTTAGTGGCAGAAAGCTTAGGGCAAATTGACCCTGGCAATCAAAAAGCGATCGCTGCTTTAGTAGAGTTAATCGGCAAACCACAACTGCATGATTCTAGCCGAAGGCTAGCGGCATCTAGCTTAGGGAAAATTAGCTCTGGCAACCAAAAAGCGATTGCTGCTTTAGTAGAGTTAATCCCCAAACCAGAACTGGATGATTCTATCCGATGGCAAGTGGCATCTAGCTTAGAGAAAATTATGTTAGACGAACAGATGCCAAATGTTGTCACCTTGTTAAAGGATTACTTATCACCTGAAACTTATAAAAATGACTTTGAGCTATTTTATAGTTGCTACAAAGTTATCTGGAAGTCCGCCCAAAGTATGCCCTACCCCGCTTTTTATCAAGCTTGGCATCAACAAGAGAAAGTGAAAAATGGAGAGTAGGAAAGAAAATACTTCCTCCAGCCAAAACATAAGCGAAATGTAGAAGCAGCAATCCCTTGTAAAGACGCGATTCATTGCATCTTGTAAGTGTCTCGTAAATCTATCACGTCCGATATTTCCGCAATCCAGGGAATGCGATCGCCCCTAATAAAACGGATATTGTGAACAGAATGGGAATGCGTAGGCGTAGCCCGCCGCAGGCATCGTTTTTGCGATCGCCTCGATGAATTGATTAAGCGATCGCCTTTACGGTTTATATACCTCACTGCGATGAGCGATCCTTCAGGGCTTTAATGTTGGGGTGCGATCGAGGAGTTTGTTCTAGCTGCTGGAAACATCGGGCAATTTTCTTAGCAAAAGCTTTCTCAGCATTGACATAAACTTCTTGGACATCGGGATGAAGAATAACTTCATACATCAGAGCGAAGAGTTCTCCAGGCGGTGTATTGGGCTTTAGGCGTTACTTGATTTTGCTTAACTCGCTCTAACAATCCAGGAATTGCCAAAAGTTCTTGGGTTGCAGCTTCGCTTTCAGCATTTGCCAAATAAGCAGCAAAATCAGTCAGCACCAATAATCGCTCTGGAGAGAGTTGCTGGAGTAAGCCATTAAGCTGTTGCTGTAACTCTGCGACAGAGATCAAATCTGCTGATGACCCATCATCCATCGGAGAATTATCGGTAGTATTCATTGCCTACTTCATAATTTCAAGGTTTAGTTTTTATTATGCATCAAATCTTCCAAGTGCTTTGGTTATCTTAGAGCTGATTCGTAAACAAAAGATTAAGCTGCCATTCGTTTTACCATCAGACGAATCAATGAGCCGTAAATCATGGCTTCACTGATCTCTGTGTACAACTCATAATCCTTGCTCAAACGCCGAAATCGATTGAGCCAGCCGAATGTCCTTTCCACAATCCACCGCTTGGGTAATCGTTCAAATGTTTTCGATATTCTCTCAATCACCTCAACACGAACCTGTTCTCCGCAAACTTGCTTGACAGCTTGAGCAAAGTTTTCACCAGAATAGCCTTGATCTACCCAAACAACTTCCAATTTAGACAATTCCTGAGCCGATTCATGGAGTACAACCACAGCCCCCAAACGTTCCGACGCATTAGCTTCAGTCACTAAAACGCCAATCAACAAACCTTGAGAATCCACAACTATATGTCGCTTACGGCCTTTAACTTTCTTACCACCATCGAAACCGTAGACTTCCCCTTTTTTTCCGTTGTCTTCACTGACTGAGAATCGGCGATCGCAACGCTAGAGTGTTCGTCTCTGCCCAAATCTTGTCGCAGTTGATGGCGCACTTGGTCGTGAATTTTCTGCCATATTCCTTTGCGCTGCCATTTCTGAAAGTAGCCGTATACTGTTGTGTAAGGTGGAAGATCATGGGGTAGCATTTCCCACTGACACCCGGTACGTTGCACATAGAAAATAGCATTCAAAATTTCTCGTAAATCTACTTCTACAGGATGCCCAAACCCTTTAGGTTTTGGTAGAAAGGGCTTGATAATTAACCATTCGGCATCGCTTAAATCACTTGGGTAGGGTTTACGCTGTGGATTTTCAATCGCAGGTAGACGGCTCATCGACTACAACATAAATTACACTCGACTTAGCCTATAACCTGAACAAAACCGGATTCAGTTTTCTTTAGATTTTCTTTACGAATCAGCTCTTAGGGAAAACATCGGCAGAGGCGATCGCCCCCTTTGTAGAGACGGCGATTTATCGCGTCTTCTTCCTTCCCATCATTTACATAGCGCGAGTAATTCCGAGTTTTTTGGGTTGGCAATTACATGAATGCAAAGCCATAATTGCATAAATTTTTATATCAAAGATGTAATCATGAATAATGATGAGTCTCAACCAGAAAACAACAAACCTAAATACAAAGGTAAATATCGAATTGATTCAACCCGTTTACCAGCATGGAGTTATGCTAGTAACGCTGGATATTTCATTACTATTTGCACCCACGGTAAAAAATGCTTTTTTGGTGAGGTTGTGCAAGGTGAAATGCAGCGATCGCCAATTGGAGTAATTGCTCAGAAATTGTGGTACGAGATTCCTAATAATTTTTCTAATTGCCAGCTAGATTCGTTTTGCGTCATGCCTAATCATATTCATGGGATTTTGGTTATTAATCAAATACGAGAAGGAGACGCGATGAATATACGTATACAGGAGGAAGACGCGATGAATCGCGTCTCTACAAGTCAACGGGGGGATGGGCAACGGGGTGGGGTTACTGGGTTATTTAATCCGATGTTGTCTAAAAATTCCCTTTCTAAAATTGTTAGGTGGTACAAAGGACGATGTTCATTTGAAATTAATCAAATATATGAAGGTTTTGGATGGCAACAAAGGTTTCATGACAACATAATTCGTGATGAATTCGCCCTCGATCAAATTAGACAATATATTATCAATAACCCAATCAATTGGGAGAGCGATCGCGAACATCCACCCCATCCCCCCTTGTAGAGACGCGATTCATCGCGTCTTCTTGTGTTTGATTATTCATCGCATCGCGTCTTGTACTATTGACGCGTATACCGATGTTTCACCCCAACAGGAAAATATTCTGCATCCCCCATAGGCGCTAATGTAACCTGTGGTGTTTGATATTCTGCGGGAACATAATTAGCAAACTCGCTATTTAACCGTAACAGTTGTGAAAGAATAGAAGATGCGATCGCTTCTTTTTTCTCTTCACTACCCTCTATCCCTGCTCCTAACTCCACAACCACAGATAAAAATCGATTCTTATCTGCATCTTCCTTCACCTGCAACACAAATTTACCCGTTACCCATTCTTGAATTCCTGGTTGTTCTAATCCCACCGTCACATTTTCGGGATAGATATTTGCGCCAAAGTAAGAAACTGTAAAGTTAGAACGGCCGAAGACATAAACGAAAGGTAGCTGATGAATGCCTCTTGGTGATTGTTGACTGTCAGAACGGAGATGTTCAAGCGGGTTAAATCCCCATTCTGCTAAAAATTGCAGCATCGCATCATAACTAATTATCCCGCCAGTATCTAAAATGTCATAACGCACTAAGGGAATACCGTTATCTCCCGAAAACAGCAATCCGCCATCGTGAACTTCAAAAAAGCGAGTAAAGGGATCGTATTGTACTAGTGTGGGTAAACGTGATTCGCCAAATAAAGCTCTAGCGGCATCGGGATTTTCTGCCAAAAAACGGCGAATGCAGATACTTAACGGTGTTTCATTACCCAAAACTCCTGCATCCGCAGTGCCGTAGAGTGATGCAAAATCATAGCAAGGATTTTGTGAACCAACTCTTTCGCCAACTAAACTCCGCCATTCTTCACTAAATACTTCTCCCGCCATCACCAATTTAATCTGATATTGCTGCCACTCCACACCACGGGCGATACCAGTATCAATCACATCTTTCAAAAATGGCGGGTATCCCAATAACACCACTTGCTCAAATGCTGAACCAAGTTCTTGGACAACTCGCAAAATTTCTTCTTTGTTGTTACCAGGAGTAATTACAGTGATGAGATAACCTTTGCTAGCAAGATAACGACAGCAATTAGTAGTGAACATCCCACCTACCCAAGTGCCTAAAGTGAAACAAATCACTGCTAGGGTACGTCTAGTATCTGAATGAAAACTATCGTGAAAAATTTGTTCAAAACGTGTGGCGATTTGGAGTTCATCTGTGAAAAAACGAGGCCAAAATGTCGGTTTACCACTAGAACCTGATGAAGCGGCGATCATATCGCACGCTTCTAATTGCCCGTTGCGGCACAAGTCAGCTAAAGGATAACTCAGTATATAATTTTGTTTAGCGATCGCTGGGAGTTTTTGAAACTCCTCCAAGGTTTGAATAGTCGCGGGATTAATTTCCCTTTCTGCTAAAAAAGCTTTGTAGGCAGGTACATTAGCCGCCACATCATGAAATAAAGTTAAAGCTGCCGAAGTTTGAGTGTTGAGATGCCGTTGCAATATCGTTTCTAGGGGAGTAGACAAAAAATCTTCAAATGCTTTAATTACTCGCTGCTGTCGTGGTTTGCAGTTCATGACGCTTGTTGTTTATCCTGAAAATAGAACCAACACTATTATTTGCTGTGAGTATTCTAGCCGTTATCTGATACCCGCAAAACTCCAGTGATTCTCCCCAACATAGATTTACTATAGGAACACCCATCTCCTAATGTTTGGTAGGATATCCGAAAATGAGGGTATGCGCGTTGTAGTCATCCAATAAAACATTAATTTATCCTTCAGCACCATGCAACTCTATTGCAGTAGACAACACACAAATAATGGTAGTAACCGCTTTTGTACTCATTGTGGTGAGCCATTACCTCTTGCTGTGGGACAGGTTGTGGATAATCGCTATCAAATTATCCGTCATTTAGGTCAGGGCGGCTTTGGACGCACCTATTTGGCGGAGGATATAAGTCAATCCCATCGAACCTGTGTGCTGAAGGAATTTGCACCCCAAGTACAAGAACATCAAGATTTACAAAAAGCTAAAGAGTTATTTGAACGAGAAGCCAATGTTCTAAAAAAACTCCAGCATCCACAGATTCCGCGTTTTCACGCCTCGCTACAAGTGAAAATAGGTACTAAAGATTTTTTCTTTCTAGTACAAGATTATGTAGATGGTGACAATTACTACCAATTATTAGAACAACGCGAGAGCCAAGGCAAGACTTTCAGTGAAGAGGAAGTAATCACCCTACTGCAACAGATTTTACCTGTATTAGCCTATATCCACTCACAAGATGTTGTTCACCGTGATACCTCTCCTGATAATTTAATTTGGCGGCGTTCTGATAATCTACCCGTGCTGATTGATTTTGGTGGTGTCAAGCAATTGCCAGCTTCTCAAGGTTTTTGGCAGACTAAGTTGGTGGGAAATAATACTTTGCTGGGTAAAAAAGGCTACGCTCCAGAAGAGCAGCTACGGCAAGGAAAAGCATTTTTTAGTAGTGATTTATACTCTTTAGCGGTTACATCACTGGTATTGCTCACAGGGCAAGAACCGCAAAAATTATACGACAGCTACCAGGGAATTTGGGGTTGGGGAAAACAAATTCGAGTTAGTCCCAAACTGGAAGCGGTGTTAAAAAAGATGGTGGCTTATAAACCGAGCGATCGCTATCAACGAGCCGAGCAAATCCTCAAAGATTTACCATCGTCAACTGCGACTAAATCAACTGGCAATTCGATTACCACCAAGATTAAAACGATGGTAGTTGCTCCGGGAAGACAACGTGCCAGCGCTATTGTGAGTAGATTCCAGAACAGGACGCAAGCAATCGCCAAACCGATATCTTTCCCTCTTTGGATTCGTCCTTTTATGATGAGTTTAGGGGGAACAGCTTTAGTTGTCTTAACCGGCGCAGGTGCTTGGGGGGTAGTAAATGCGGTCATCCGCAGCGTATCTTCAATTACCATCCCATCAATTTCGTTACCGCAAATTCCCCAGTTTCCAAGCGGTAAACCAGGTAGCGACAAAGGAAAAAACCCTAATCTTCAAGAAATTATCAGTCGTCGTCAACAGCTAGAAATTACTGAAGGATTTTTTATTCCCTTCGTAGATGATTTATTTTATACAAAAAAACCAGAATTAAAGGGACGTAGCCTGACATCTAAACCTGAAGACGCTGGTTTACGAGATGAATGGTCTGGTATCGCTGACGATTTATTGAATAAAATAGAACAAGGAAAGCTCAGTACAGAAGCTCGTCGAAAATTAGGTAAATATAGTCAAAAAGATTACGATACATGGAGACAACAAGCGCGTTCCGGCCAATTGGGGAACTATACACTTGAGCAACTGAACAAAGACACAAATGAAAAATTTGATCGGTTGTTTCCTGGTCAGGAGCGTGGGAAACTGAATCAAAAGACCTTCGGTCAAATTTGGTATGCGATCGCTGCCGATCAAGTCAGTAAAGTACAATCTGGCAAGTAAGGAGACTGGCGACTAGGGAAGAATAACAAATGACAAATGACAAATACTTCGACTTACCTCGACTTCGCTCGGCACAAGTCGCTCAGTACAAGTGACAAATGACCAAAATATATTGTTATAAAGGACATGAAAATTCCCCAAGTAGTCGTTTTTGTCTCCAGTGTGGTGAAAAATTGTCGGGTGCGTCCATGAGTTATAGTATCCAACCGGGACTAAGTTTAGGCGATCGCTATGTAATTGTGCGTCAAATTGGCCAAGGTGGCTTTGGACGGACTTATTTAGCCGAAGATGTCAACCGTTTCCGCGAACTTTGTGTTTTAAAAGAATTTTCTCCCCAAGTTCAAACCGCTTACGTTGTTCAAAAAGCAGAAGAACTGTTTGAGAGAGAAGCGAGTGTTCTCTATAAACTGCAACATCCCCAAATTCCCCGCTTCCGGGAACTGCTGCGGCTAAACTTAGGTGGCAAAGAATATCTGTTTTTGGTGCAAGATTATGTAGAAGGGGAAACTTACAACTCTTTGTTAAACACCCGATTACAGCAGGGTTTGCGCTTTACAGAGGCAGAAGTACGCCAATTGTTGCAGCAAATTTTGCCAGTGTTGGAATACATCCACTCACTGGGAGTAATTCATCGAGATATTTCTCCAGATAACTTAATGCTTCGGACTGTTGACAAACTGCCAGTTTTAATTGATTTTGGCGGTGTAAAACAAGTAGTAGCAACCGTTGCTTCCGAATATTACCAACCCGGTATGGTTGCATCTTCCCCATCACCAACTCTATTAGGTAAGGTAGGATTTGCACCCCCAGAACAGATGCAAACTGGGTTAGTATCTCCCCACAGCGACTTATATGCAATGGCCGCAACAATGTTGGTTTTACTGACGGGGAAACAACCACAAGAATTAATTGATACCTATAATCTTACCTGGCAGTGGCGACGGGAAGTAAACGTGAGTCCGGTTTTGGCACAGGTATTAGATAAAATGCTATCTGCCAGACCAAGCGATCGCTATCAATCAGTTCGTCAAGTAATCGAAGCCCTCAACCCGCCCCCAGCAAACTATCCCCCAACTCAATATCCCACCCCACCACAACCCACATCCGCCACTGTCGCCGTCTCCCCACCTCCCCCATCCTTCTCATCTCCCCCATCTCCCTCTTGGTGGACACCAACAAAAACTTTCCTAGTGGCGGCGGCGGTAGCTGGTAGTGTTGGATTAATTTGGTGGGGAGTGAATAGCAGCCGCAACGATATCGGGGAAGTTCAACCTACTCCCACAGCCAGCCCAATTCCAACCAGTAACCAACCAACCGATCCTTTAGCGCAATATTCACCAGCAGAACGTGAGCGTAAAGAAAAATTAAACGATCGCCGTCAACAGTTGGGGATTAACTCTAACTTCTACGTGAACTTGGTGAATCAAGTTTTTTGGGACAAAAACCCCAGTTTAAAAGGGCGCACTCTCAGCGATGGGACTGAAGATGAAGGTTTGCGGGCAGAATGGGATAAAACAGCCTCAGAATTGCTGGAAAAACTAGCACCCCTGAGTTCCAATACACGCCGACAACTGGGAACTTATACAACTGCTGAACGCGATCGCTGGAAAGTGGAAGTCAACAAAATCAACGTTGGTAGTCGTTCTTTGTATGATTTGGGAGACGCTGCATTTTTAAGTGCATTCCCTGAACAGCGTGGTAAAAATTTCCAAGATCAGCCCATTGGACAAGTTTGGTACGGTTTTGTTAGCGATAAACTCAGTGCGATCCTATCCGGTAGCGCTTTCCAGAAACTTGTCTTTGATCCGGGCGCTACTGGCAAAACTGTCAGTGGTAATCTTCAACCTGGTGGTGGCAAAGTATTTATTGCTGGACTTGCTAAAAATCAATCTCTGGAATTGAAACTAGAAGCAAATTCCCAAGTTTTATTATCAGTCTATTCACCCTCTGGCAAAATCCAATTCTTAGAAGATTCGACCAAGCGTAGTTTATCAACTAAATTACCAGAAAACGGATTTTACGAGTTTGTCGTGGTTTCCACAGCATCGAAACCAGTAGACTATGAACTCACCATTACAGCAGAAAATCCCACTCCTCCCCCATCGTCAACACCTACGCCAACGTCTACACCCACGGAAACATCCACGCCTGAACCTACACCTACACTTACTCCCACGGAAACCCCCACACCTGAATCTACACCTACGCCAAGTGCTGAGGTGACTCCCCAGAAGAATTAAAAATATCGGGGAAATCCAAGTAATGTGACAATTAACACTATCCTGCTATAGGACTCATATTTGATTGCGCTTCTTTCCATGCAAGTAAATATGGCTACGCTCCCGTGAGGGATACAAAAATCAAAGCGGATTCCTACAGATCAGATTTTTGGTTTTTTTGCGCGTAGTGCGGCTGAACCCCAAATTGTACGCTATCAAATATGACTAAGAAATCAATGCTTCCAAACTGCTTATCAATAGCTGGAAGACTACATACTTTAGCACCACTAGCTAAATATATTTTTAGAATATTAGGAATCTCAAGGTTATGTGGATCTGGATGTGATTGAGAAACTTCTAAGAAAGATTGTGAATTGGGATAAACCAAAATATTTGGATGCATGTGTGCATTTTGTTGAAAATAATTGTAAGCACAGTAAGCTACTAAAGGATCTTGTGTTGGTAATGATACACAACCAAGAAGATATTTACTTTTGCTAAAAGATAAATAATTATTAACTCCTTCCCAAAGCAATACAAATGTTTTAATGCTACGATATTTATTTGCTATGCATACACGTCCAAGTTCCACACTTAATTGAAGCACTGAATCAGGAATTACATTAATATTAAAGTACTTAGCTGAGTAAAAACCTAAGTTTTCAGATGCTATATTATAAGTTTGTAGTCGACAACTTCCAATTATTTGATCGGTTTGTTTGCAAATAATGATTAAATGATCAAAAACTACATCAAAGTCGTCTTGATCCATCTGAGTCAAGTGAGAAATAGAGCATCCTACCCCTAGTTCAATATTAAAAACTTGAAAGCGCAATCTGAAAATTGATTCTAATTCGTCTTTATTTGAAGCAAGTTTTAGGATATAGTTTTCAGTTTCGATTTCGGGAAAATATTTGAAGGAATCAGATGAATAAGTAAGTTCAGATGCAGAACTAATGTTTATCATTGGATTTCGATAATCAATATTGTGTCAGTGAAAGCACAAATACTTAGAAATAATGCCTGAAAAATCTTAGATTGGTGAATATTCTGATGTTAAATAGATAATTATTGTGCTTATAATTCCACCAGTTATGCTGTGAAAAATCTCTACAAAACTAATACCTGAGAAATATTTAATGCTATTTACTATTATTCAAATCTGTCTATCAGAAATTTATCTTGATCCAATTAAATCGTTTTCAACTACTATAACTAAGCATCAGAAACTCAAAATCTCAGAGTAAATAAACCACACTGAATGTAACCACATTTATTAATAGATGATGCTCATATTTAAGTTTTTAGCTGTTTTTCTATAAATAATCAAGTACTTTTATTAAGTTAAAAAGACACAATCGCTAGAATTATGTCTTTTTTTTTGAGTTGAAAGTTGCATTAATGTGGTTTTTTTTGAATTAAATCTTTAGGATTACTACTTATAAAAACATTAATGTTTTTTATAAAAACTGATGGTTAAAATTACAACTACTTTACTGAAGAGAATCACAGAGGTTATTTTTTTGTGTCTGGGTTCTAAAATTCGCTTGTTGATATTATGGTATTAAAAATGCTTCATTTTTCACAATTACCTTGGTTAATTGTTACTATGTCTGCTTTCTGCAATTGTCTTGGCAATATTTTAATAAAGCAGTCACGTTTAGCAAGTAATAATTCTAGTAGTTTTATTGTAACCATCACTTCTCCTTGGTTTATTGCTGGTTTGATTGCTTACTGTATAGGGTTACTTTTATTCGCCAAAGCACTAGATAAACTCCCTATTTCTATAGTAGTACCAACATCTCAAGGAATTGGATTTATTTTAGTTACTTTTATTTCCTATTGGCTATTTAAAGAAAGTTTGACATTCAACCAAATTATTGCAGTAAGTTTGATCTTTGCTGGGATTGTTGTCATAGCCTATCAATAATTCTGTATTAAACTACCACCCTGACAATCCCATTCCTTCAAAGGATGGGAGTGTCAAAATCCACCAGAAAACAATTTACCAACTTGCGCTAAATCGACATTTCCACCACTGATGATGACACCAATCTTCGACTCTGGGGCTATCACGACACCTTCGAGTAAGGCTGCGGCTGCAAGTACTCCGGTAGGTTCAACGACAATTTTCAGACGTTCCCATAAGAAAAACATGGTGCGAAGAATCGCTTCTTCAGATACTGTCACCATATCATCGACGTAATGCAGCACTAAGGGGAAAGTAATTTTACCAAGGCTAGGAGTCCGCGCACCATCAGCGATGGTATTAGGATTCTTGACAGTTTGCAGGGTTTTGGTGTGAAAAGAGCGGGTAGCATCGTCGGCAAGTGCTGGTTCTACCCCAATTACTTTACAATTGGGTAAAAGTGACTTAGCTGCGATCGCACATCCTGAAAGTAATCCGCCACCGCCACAACAAACTAATAGTAAGTCCAATTCACCAACTTCTTGGATCAGTTCTAAAGCAGTTGTCCCCTGTCCAGCGACTACATGGGGATGATCGTAAGGGGGAATGAGTGTCAAAGAGCGCTCATCTGCTAAATTTTGGGCTAATTCTTCTCGGTTTGTTTCTTGGCGATTGTATAAAATTATCTCTGCACCATAGCCACGAGTTGCAGTTTGTTTGACAATGGGTGCATCATCAGGCATGACAATAGTGGTGGGAATATTGAGGATTTTTCCAGCTAGAGCGATCGCTTGGGCATGGTTTCCTGATGAATAGGTGAGAACGCCTGTTTGTTTTTGTGCTACCGATAGTTGCGCTAAGGCATTGTACGCCCCTCTAAATTTAAATGCCCCGGTGCGTTGAAAGTTTTCGCATTTAAAGAATACTTGGCTATTGGTGCGATCGTTAACCATTCTAGAAGTTAGCACCGGCGTGCGATGGGCAATTCCTAAAATTCGCTCTTGTGCTGCTTGCACATCAGTTATAGTAACGGAATTAGGTTGTGACATTAATGACAAAATTAAATATTTTGGCTCTTGTTTATATAGATACAGATTTTTATATTTGCGTCTCTTATGCTTGATTGAAGCATACTCGTTTCAGGTAGATAGCATCATTTATTGTCTGCATAAATATAGCTACAACAAACATTATATATTGTTGTAGTTAAATTTATAAAACTTAAATTAATTAACTCACATTCGCCATTTTTCTAGCATGAATAAAACATCTGAAAGTCGGCAAAAAAAAACTGCTCTAATTACAGGAGCGGCTAGTGGGATAGGCTATCAATTAACCCAGATTTTTGCTCGTCATGGTTATAATCTGGTGTTAGTGGATAAGAATGAACAAAAACTTACAGAAATCATAAATGAATTTCCGCAAAAATTTGGGATTTTTGTGAAAATTTTGGCTAAGGATTTATCTATCCCAACATCTCCAGAAGAAATTTTTAGAGAACTCCAGCAAGAATCGATCAAAGTTGATGTGCTGGTTAACAATGCTGGCTTTGGTACTTATGGAGCATTTAGCGAAACAGACCTCAGTATTGAACTGCAAATGCTCCAGGTAAATATGGTGACATTGACTCATTTAACAAAGTTATTTCTCAAAGATATGGTCGAGCAAGACTATGGAAAAATCTTAAATGTCGCCTCAGCAGCAGCTTTTCAACCGGGGCCTCTAATGGCAGTTTATTTTGCTACTAAAGCTTATGTCTTATCATTTTCAGAAGCAATCGCTAATGAATTAGAGGGTACTGGTGTTAGCGTGACTGTTCTATGTCCCGGGCCAACAGCATCGGAATTTCAACAAACTGCTGCAATGGAAGATTCCAAAATTGCTAATGTTAACAGAATGATGGATACGGAAACCGTTGCTAAGATTGGTTATCGAGGTTTAATGAAAAATAAAACTGTTGTTGTTCCTGGGATGAGAAATAAAATATTGACCGAAAGCGTCAGATTTACACCCAGAAATCTAGTAACAAAGGTTGTGAGAAGTATGCACGAACTCAAAAAAAATAGGTAGCTCGATATTTTATCCTTTTTCAACTAAATTGCCAGAGTTACTTTCTTCACACAACAATTGGACAAGGGCATCTACCAAAAACCAGATGGATTAGCCATCCAACAACTAATAATTTAAGTCTAGCTATTATTTATTACTATCCTAGGGATGCTCAATTCCCTGACTCTAGTAAGATGTTTATTGATTGTCTCAACCGTTATTATATTGATTAAATATAAATAAAAGTTGATGAACTGAGGTAAGTAATGACAATTGAATTGAAAGTTCCAGATATTAAATGTGATGAGTGCGCCAAGAAAATAACTAAATCTATTTTGACGATGGAATCTGATGCCAAAGTAGATGTGAACGTTGATACTAAAACCGTAACTGTAGATGCTGCGGCTTCTGAAGAGTCGATTAAACAGATAGTTCAATCTGCTGGTTATACGATAGAAGGCTATTAATTAATTTATCTAAATCTCCTCAGAAATTTAGATGAATTAATTTAGTTTGCACAATTGCTTTGTTACATATTCGCCCGGTTTCCGGGCGGAATATTAATAAAGAGTATTTTTCTCTTGTGACACGCTTGAAATACTTGGTTCTCGACTAAAGTTATAAGCTGCAACAGATACAGCTAAAGACCGGAGGATTTTGAAAGTATCGCTATCAGAAGTGTTGAATGTTAAGAAAAATCCGATAAAAATAGCCCAAAATATGGTAGTTTTGGGCTAAGGCTTAAAATATATTAGTTTGATTGTGATTATAAATTCATTTCCCAAAATTGTCAAAGATATACTGAAAAGCCTGCCAAAAAACGATTATCCAGTATTGAACAGTCGTCTGTTTTTTGAGTGCTGGCTATCCTATGCCCTGGATAACAGCTTAACAAGTATGCGAGATTTGTTTAACAGATTAAATAACAATTGTTTTGAGGTAGATATTTCTACTTTCTCTAAAGCAAATTTACATCGAAGCCAAAAACCTTTTCAAGAGATTTACCAAAAATTAAATGAATTAGTACAGAAGGAAGTTCAAAAAAAGTTACACAATAAATATGCAATTTGTCCAATAGATTCAACAATTATTACTCTCACAAGTAAATTGTTATGGGTACTAGGTCATCATCAAGTCAAGCTGTTTAGTTCCTTAAATCTCTCCACAGGAAGCCCAGAAGATAACTTCATCAATTTTGGACATGACCATGATTATAAATTTGGTTCCAAAATGATGTCTAGTCTCCCAATAAATGCTGTTGGAGTAATGGATAGGGGTTTTGCTGGATTAAAATTTATCCAAGAATTAGTACAAGAAAACAAATATTTTGTTTTGCGGATAAAAAACAATTGGAAACTAGAATTTGATGGCTCAAATGGATTGGTCAAAGTTGGTGCATCTGATGATGCTCAAGCTTATAGAGTAATTAATTTCTGTGATTTAGAGACAAAAACCGAGTTTCGCTTAGTGACTAATTTACCAGAGTCGGGAGATGCAGCTGTTCATGATGATGAAATTAGGGATATTTATCGATTACGTTGGGGAGTTGAATTGTTGTGGAAGTTTTTAAAGATGCACTTAAAACTTGACAAACTCATTACCAAAAACGTCAATGGTATTACCATACAAATTTACGTGAGCTTGATAGCCTATCTGATTTTACAGCTTTTATCTATTCCCGAACAATGGGGACATACACTATTAGATAAATTCCGCTATCTTCAATCTTGTATGTGTCAGAAAATCAGCTATGTTCATTGGTTTGAGGAGATGATGTTTTGCTGACTAATTTAAGCTTTTGAGACTTAGTGTAACTAATAATGTAAAGTTTTGTATCAGCATTCAACATTTCTGTATCGCTATATATTTGTTTCTTTTAACAAAATTATTACAATTTCCAGTACTAGTTTTCAAGAACGGATTAACATTGGGTCATAAATCTGAAATTCCTGAACTCCATAATTGCCTACAATAAAGCTAGCATGTTCAAGCTCATTGTCTGTGCCGCTAATAATGAGTATATAATTTCCTTGCTCAATTTGCTCGTTGTAAAAGCGTGCCCAATCATCCGCTATACCTAGCCTCATTGCGTCAAAGCGCTCACTTAAATTAATATCAGTTGAGCCAACCAATTGAGAAAAGTCTTTGCAAATTAAAGAAATCTGATTTGCTGAAAAACCTGCTAAATACATATCATTTATTACGGCTTTAGCATTATCTATGCTATCAAAACAACTAATAGCATACTTGCTCAAAATCCCACTTTTATTAGGAATAGTAGTAGTAGAAGTTGTTGTGGTCAGATAATTTGTAGATAATTGCTCACTACTTAGAGGCTCGTAAATGCCAAACTCTTCAATACCCCAACGCTGTAGAATTGCTTCTACTTTAGCCACTTCAGAAGATGTACAATCCACAATTATGAAATAGTGTCCATGCTCTACTCGCTCGTTATATGCTTTAGCTTGCTCTTCCGATATTCCCCAACCAACTAGCGCACCAGCAAAAGTGCCAGTAGCAGCACCAATACTTGCACCAACAAGGGTTGTAACCAAAGCAGTTGCAGCTGCGCCAGCCAGCATTATTGGCCCAACTCCAGGAATTGCTAAAGTCCCAAGACCTACTAATAAACCAGTCAACCCACCAACAGCGCCACCTGAAAGTCCTCCTACTGTTGCACCTTCGTCGGCTTTATCACCAGTGCGCTCTTTAATTTCACCCTCGATAATTTCATGATTGCGGTCTGCATTCTGTACAACTACAGATACTTTTTCCATCGCCAAGCCAGAATCTCTCAACTCATGTAGCGCCTGTTCTGCATCTCGACGATGAGTAAATACGCCTACAGCACGTTGATATTGACTTAAAATCATTATTACTCCTTGGTAGCAGGGGAAATTAATTTCCCATAAATTTAGTTTTTCATTTCCTGTAATTTTAAATACAATTTGATTTAACTCGGAACTATCCTAAGTAATAAAAATCATTATGCTTAAGGCAAGAGACGCAAAGAATCGCCGTCTCTACAATAATTAGACTGATGAAAACCCGACCAACGGATTCTTTTGTTTAAAAAATCTGTTGAGCGGGTTTAGCCATTTACAAAAAATCAGCTTAGATTACACTTTGTCTACTTTGATAGTTCTGGTACGAAGCGAATGCGCTTGTCATTAATGCTATCAAATGAAGGTGTAGACCAGCGATTAACTACTTTGCCAATAATTGACATTTCTTGAACTAAGCGGTCAAATTTATCAGGGGTGAGAGATTGCGGCCCGTCAGATAAAGCTTTTGCGGGATTGGGGTGAACTTCAATCATCAAGGCATCTGTACCAGCTGCGATCGCAGCCATTGCCATCGATGGCACATATTCTGATCTACCAGTACCATGACTAGGATCAATCATAATCGGTAAATGGGTCAGCGATCGCAATACCGGAAGCACTGATAAATCTAATGTATTGCGGGCATATTTACCATCAAAGGTTCTGATTCCCCGCTCACAAAGAATTACATTTGGGTTTCCTGATGCCAAAATATATTCTGCTGCCATTAGCCACTCGTCAATTGTGGCAGACATCCCCCGCTTCAACAGCACAGGTTTATCTTGAGCGCCTACCTTTTTCAACAGCGAAAAATTGTGCATATTCCGCGCCCCGATTTGGATTATGTCAGCTGTTTTCGCCACTGCTGATAAATCCGCAGCATCCATCAGTTCTGTGACGATACCCAAACCAGTAGCTTCTCGCGCTGCTGCTAATAAATCTAAAGCGCTTTCACCATAACCTTGAAAAGCATAAGGTGAAGTGCGAGGTTTGTAGGCTCCACCACGGAGAAATTGCGCTCCTGCTGCCTTGACGCGCTTTGCTGTTTCGACAATCATCGCTTCATTTTCAACGGAACAAGGCCCAGCTACGATTACGATTGGGTGATGTTCGCCAAAATAAACATTACCGTTAGGTGTAGATACAACAACCTCGCTGGCTTCTCCATCTCGGAATTCTCGGCTTACCCGCTTAAAAGGTTGTTGCACTCGTAATACTTGCTCAATCCAAGGGCTAAATTCCTGAACCTGCAATTTATCGATGCTAGTGGTATCACCAATTAGCCCCAGCACAACTTTATGAGTGCCAATGCTTTTTTCTACCGTGACTTTCCAAGTTTCACTCAGTTCTTGACTAATACGAGTAATTTCCTCAGCAGGTGTACCGTTCTTAAGTATGATAATCATCTGTTTTTCCTTGTGTATCGTTTGTGAATGTGAAAGCTAATGATTGCAGGTCGATGCATTGGCATTGCAGGTCAATAACATTACAGGTTGATGCATTAACATTGCAGGTTGATGCATTGGCATTGCAGGTTGATGCATTGGCATTGCAGGTTGATGCATTGGCATTGCAAATTAAGGTATAAGGCAATACAGTTCAGTTAAGAATTTCTTCCTTCTCTTCCTTTGCGTTCTACCCTGCGGGAAGCCGCTCCGCGTCTATGCGTCCTTAGCGGTTCGTTAAAAAAAATTTACTTTGACACAGCGTTAAGCCTTAACTGAACCGTATTGAGGTATAAGGCAGCTTTAGAAAACTTGTTTGTACATCGTAGCCTCGTAAAAGAGGGAGGCTTGGTGAAAGAGATTCGTCGTCTAGCGCAAAAATTCAGCAAGTTGTTCTAGTTTTGTCCAAGCCGCGCCGCTTTGCAGAATTTCCTTCGCAAGGACAATACCTTTAACACAACCAACTAAAATATCCGTTTCTCCATCAATAGCTTCACCAACTTGGAGCGCCAGGGCTGTATTTAAAGCAACAACATCTTGCTGCGCTTGCGTGCCTTTACCTTGGAGAACTGCCTTTAAGATTTCGGCATTTTCTTGGACATCTCCACCGTGTAACGCCGCAGTGGGGGCAAAACTCAAACCAAGTTCTTGAGGGTTCAGCGTTAGAGAACGCACCTTTTTATCTTGGAGTACAGCTAAGTCAGTTACATCTGCTAAACCAGCTTCATCTAAACGTTCCCGTCCGTGAAGTGCGATCGCTTGTTGACATCCTAATTGCGATAAAGCTTGAACAATTTCCTCTAGTAAAAGCGGATCGTTCACACCAATAATTTGCCCTGTCGGCCGCATGGGATTTACTAGCGGGCCGAGTAAGTTAAAAACAGTCCGCACTTTCAAAGTTTTTCGCAAATTTGCGATCGCTTTGAGTGCAGGATGCCAACCAGGAGCAAACAAAAAGGTGATTCCAACTTCACCCACTGCGGCTTGTACTTTTTCAGGAGTGGCGTTGAGATTTATCCCCAAAGCTTCCAGCACATCAGCCGAACCGGTCTTGCTAGATGCGGAACGATTGCCATGTTTGGCCACTTTTACGCCGGCGGCGGCAGCAACAAAGGCGACAGCAGTGGAAATATTAAAAGTGGAAGCGCCATCTCCACCAGTTCCGCAAGTGTCAATTAGGGGGATTGGGTACTGGGTACACTTCGGCAAGCTCAGTGCATCGCTGGGGACTGGGGACTGGGATTGTAAGACGCTGGCCATGCCTACTAATTCTTGTGCAGATACGCCTTTGGCTTGAATTGCGGTTAAAATCGCTCCTGATAAAACATGAGGAATGGCATCTGTGAGCCAACCTTGCATCAAATCTGTAGCTTGGGAAACCGTCAACGATTGCCGATTTAGCAACTGTTGTAATAAACCCGGCCAGTTGTAGAACTCAGAAGGGATGGAGATGTTGTCAAGTGGAGTTTGAGTTACAGCTATCATAATTGGGCATTGGAAATTGGTGATTTACAAAGGAAAAATGACAAATTAAGGAATCAAAACTTTTGCGACGGTTTGCACATCTTTATCACCTCTGCCGGAACAATTGATGACGATGCGGGGATTGCCTTCTAACTCAGGGCAAAGGGTTTCAAGATATGCGATCGCATGAGCAGTTTCCAAAGCTGGGATAATTCCCTCTAGTTGCGAGAGTCTTTGAAATGCATCTAACGCCTGTTTATCAGTCACACTGTAATATTCGGCGCGACCAAGATCCTTTAAATAACTATGCTCAGGTCCAACACCAGGATAATCTAATCCGGCACTAATTGAATGGGCTTCGATAATTTGACCGTCATCATCTTGCAGTAAATAGCTCATTGCACCATGCAATACACCTATCTTTCCCTTTGTCAAGGTAGCTGCGTGTTTTTCTGTATTTACACCTTCACCCGCCGCTTCGACTCCAATTAGACGCACTGAAGGTTCATCGAGAAATTCATAGAACAAGCCGATCGCATTGGAACCTCCACCCACACAAGCCAGTAGAATATCTGGTAATCCTCCCCATTTTTCTTGGGATTGAGCGCGAGTTTCAATACCAATTATTGCGTGGAAGTCACGGACAATCATCGGGTAAGGATGAGGCCCGGCAACAGAACCCAAGATGTAATGGGTTGTTTCTACATTTTTCACCCAATCTCGAATTGCTTCCGAAGTTGCATCTTTGAGAGTTCCCGTACCTGCCTCTACTGGATGAACTTCTGCGCCCATCAATTTCATCCGAAACACGTTCAGGGCTTGGCGTTCCATATCGTGGACACCCATGTAAATCACACATCTCAAACCAAACCGCGCACATACAGTTGCAGTTGCAACCCCGTGTTGTCCTGCACCTGTCTCGGCAATAACCCGTTGCTTACCCATGCGTTTAGCGAGCAATACCTGAGCTAAAGCATTATTAATTTTGTGAGCGCCTGTATGATTTAAATCTTCACGCTTTAAATAAATTTGCGGCCCTGTGCCATCTGGTCTAGCGTAGTTTGCTGTCAAGCGTTCAGCAAAATATAATGGGCTGGGTCGTCCGACATAATCACGCAGTAAGTTTTGCAGTTCTGCTTGGAAACTCGGCTCGTTGCGATATTTTTGAAATGCTGCTTCTAACTCACTTAATGCAGGCATTAAGGTTTCTGGGACGTATTTACCGCCGAATTTTCCAAATCTGCCTAAAGAATCTGGTTGGATAGTTGCAGTCTTGATGTCTTGTATGCTTACCACTGTTTAAAATCCTTTTACGTTCAAATATATTTTTGAATTTCCTCTGTGTTCTCTGTGCCTCTGCGGTTCGTTATTTTCTATCGAACCACAGAGGCGCAGAGGACGCAGAGAGAAGAGAGAGGTTTTTTACTTAGCCGAACCAACTTGTTGCAGGGATACTGGGGTAATTGCTGCTTTCAGTTCCCGACAAAATTTTTCCACGGCTTGTAATCTTTCTGTTGGACTACCTTCAGCTAGACGTTTGACGAAGGCACTACCAACAATCACGGCATCTGCTCCCCATTCCATTACTTGATGCGCTTGTTCTGGCCCTGAAATACCAAAACCAACGCCGATGGGTTTATCGGTGACGCTTCGCAAATCTGTAATTAAATCTTTTACGCGGTCTTGGATTTGAGCGCGGATACCTGTTACACCTGTAACGCTGACTAAGTAGATAAAACCTTGAGATTGACGAGCGATCGCTAAAATCCTATCTTTAGAACTAGTAGGCGCTACGAGTAAAATTACTTCAATTCCAAAAGAGGCAGCAGTTTGGATTAATTCTTCTGCTTCTTCTAAGGGCAAGTCTGGCACTACTAAGCCTTTCACCCCAGCAGTGGCAATTTGCGCCAAAAATGTCTTAATACCCCGGTGCAAAATGGGATTGTAATAAGTAAATAGAATGATTGGCGCTTTCAGGGTAGGAGTTACAGCTTGCAACATCTCTAATACTTGCTCTAATTTCGTGCCTTTTTGTAAAGCGCGAGTTGCAGCTGCTTGAATTACAGGCCCATCTGCAAGAGGATCGGAGTAGGGAATACCCAACTCGATGAAGTCAGCGCCGTTGCCATCTAAGATACGTAAAGCTTGGGCAGTGGTTTCTAAGTTAGGGTCGCCTGCTGTGATAAAGGGGATTAAAGCACACTGTTGGCGAGTCTCCTGCGGAGAAGCTTTGCTAATGCGTAAAGTTTGAAAAAAATCAGAGATAGAAGTCATTTTGAAAAATAGTTAATGATTAGTTAATAGTTTTAGAAGAATCAACATTTAGGAATTAGCGATGTTCACGCTATATCTGTTGTTGTCGAGTCTTTTATCTCCGTTGACGAGGCTTTTATCTCCGTCAACGAGTCTTTTAGCTCCGTTAACGAGTCTTTTATCTCCGTCAGCGAGTCTTTTATCTCCGTTAACGAGTCTTTTAGCTCCGTTAACGAGTCTTTTAGCTCCGTTAACGAGTCTTTTAGCTCCGTTAACGAGGCTTTTATCTCCGTTAACGAGTCTTTTATCTCCGTTAATGAGTCTTTTAGCTCCGTTAACGAGGCTTTTATCTCCGTTAACGAGTCTTTTATCTCCGTTAATGAGGCTTTTATCTCCGTCAGCGAGTCTTTTATCTCCGTCAGCGAGTATTAGAGCTTCGTTTTTTGAAGTAAGCGCTTCTCGCTTGGATGCAATATACTTTGACCTTTCTCCAAACCTCTCTCCTAAAAGGAGAGAGGCTTTGAATCTTACTCCCCAACGCTAGTAGCTCTTAAGGGGTTGGGGGTTAGGTCTGTATTCTAAGAAAGCTTTAAAAGACTCTGCACAGCTTGTTCTACATCGCTTTGTTTAACTAGTGACTCTCCGACTAAAACCGCACGCACACCAGCTTCAGCAACAAGAGATAAATCAGCAGGTGTATACAGTCCAGATTCACTGACGACAGTGATATCCAAACTTTGCAAATATTGCTGGCGCTGTGCTAAAAGTTGCTGTGTTATTCCTAAATCAACCGTAAAATCTTTTAGATTGCGATTGTTGATTCCTACTAAATGTAAGTCATCAAGCTTAAGAACTCTATCCAATTCAGCCAAAGTATGGACTTCTACCAGTGCATTCATGCCCAAATCATGAATTACTTGCAGAAAGTTTTGCAGTTCTTGGTCTGATAAAATAGCGGCAATCAACAAAACTGCATCTGCGCCTGCTGTCCGTGCTAGATAGATTTGATAGGGGTCAATGATGAATTCTTTGCACAGTAGGGGTAATGCTACTTTCTGACGCACACGCCGCAGATTGTCAAAACTGCCCTGAAAAAACTTATGATCAGTGAGGACTGATAGACAAGCTGTGCCACCTCGTTCATAAGCTTGAGCGATCGCAACTGGATCAAAATCTGCTCGAATAATCCCACGGCTAGGTGATGCCTTTTTTACCTCGGCAATTAAGCTAGGTTGGTTAGGATTTTGTTGTAAAGCAGCTAAGAAATTTCGGACAGGTGGGGCCGTAATTAACTGCTGTTGCAAAGAAGCTAGAGGAAATTCCTGTTGCATCTGTGCAACTTCTTGCCTTTTATGCAACACAATCTCTTCAAGAATATGGCGGGAAGTGACAACTTGGTTAATCATAATCTGTTCTTTTAGGAAGAATGGAAATAATACCAATTTGAAAAAAGAATGCAACAGATACACACAGTCAAACCCTTGTTATGACTGGCTTTCTTAATTTTGAATTTTGAATTTTGAATTTTGAATTGGAGCGAAGCGACTTAACTCTTTGGTTGTATATGCACGCACCACATTTTTAATGATTTCCAGACCGACTTCTCCCGCTAAAGTCATGATTGATTCTGGATGAAACTGAACGGCGGCGATGGGAAGTGTCTGATGTTCAATACCCATAATTACGTTGTCATCAGAAATCGCTGTCACCTTCAGTTCTTTCGGTAAATGCTGCGGGAGAGCAAACAATGAGTGATATCTACCCACGGTAAAGGATTCTGGTAAATTCTTGAAGGTAACGGAATTGGAATCAGTAACGAAAATCCGTGAAGATTTCCCGTGTTGAGGATAGTTGAGAACTCCCAATTGTCCATCAAAAGCTTCAACGATGCCTTGCAGCCCTAAACAAACTCCAAAAATGGGAATTTTGCGATGAAGAAGCGCCCCGACAGTCTGGGGAACCCGAAAATCACTTGGTCTACCAGGGCCAGGAGATAAAACAACTAAGTCAGGGCGTTCTGTATCAAATAGCGATTCTGAGAAACCATGACGTAATGTGGTGACGCTTGCACCAGTTTGGCGAATGTAATTAGCTAATGTATGAACAAAAGAGTCTTCATAATCTATTAGTAAGATGCGTTTGCCAGTTGCCGCACAAGGTAAAATTTTAGTTGATTTGATGGAAATGGATTCATCAATTTTCTGACTGCTTTGCTTAACACGGCGAATTGTTTCAAATAAAGCAGCCGCCTTAGTGATTGTTTCTTGTTCTTCTGCTTGGGGTATGGAGTCATAAAGCACAGTAGCGCCAACTCTCACTTCAGCGATGCAGTCTTTTAATCGAATTGTCCGCAGAATTAATCCAGTATTTAAATTCCCATTGAAGTTTAAATAACCGACTGCGCCACCATACCAACGTCGGGCGCTACGTTCATGCTGTTCAATAAAATCTATTGCGGCTTTTTTGGGTGCGCCGGTGACTGTAACCGCCCAAGTGTGGGAAAGAAAGGCATCTAAGGCATCAAATTGCGATCGCAGTGTCCCTTCAACATGATCCACTGTATGGATTAAATGGCTGTATAATTCAATTTGGCGACGACCAATCACTTGAACTGAACCAGGTTCGCAGATTCGAGATTTGTCATTGCGATCGACATCAGTACACATGGTCAACTCAGCTTCATCTTTGTGGGAGTTGAGTAAATGACGAATTTGCACCGCATCGTCCAGAGCATCTAGTCCCCGGCTAATAGTGCCACTAATGGGACAAGTTTCTACCCGCTTCCCTTCAACTCGCACAAACATTTCTGGAGATGCGCCAATTAAATATTCTCCACCTAAGTTAAAAATAAACCCATAAGGACTAGGATTTATATCCTTTAAAGTTTCAAATAGTTTGCTGGGTTCATCCTCATAGCCTTCAAAAAAGTTTTGGCTAGGAACAACTTCAAATAAATCGCCTCGGCGGAAATAATCGAGTGCAGACTCAACTTTTTTCGCATACTCGCCTACTTTATGGTCAGCAGTTTGATTAGGGGTAAGATGTTTTCCGCGATAATCAACAGACTCACCTGTTCGAGGCAGATTCTTGGTATTGCCGTGCGCTGTTTCAAACTCATATTGCAGACGAAATGCGCGTTGCTGATAGTAATCAACGACTATCAAATCATCTGGTAAATAAAGCACCAAATCGCGCTGATCTGTAGGACGTTCTAGACGTTGGATAATTGGTTCAAATTGAAAAACTAAGTCATAACCAAAAGCCCCATACAATCCTAAATGCTCATCTTCTGGGCTAGAGAAAGTATGTAGAATTTCGCGGACAACTGTAAATGCTGAAGGTTGCTTACTGCGTTCTTCTTCAGTAAATAATCTTTTGCTAGATTTTACAAAACCGACAATACTGTTATTGTCTAGAATAACTTTCTCAAGTTGGTTTGAATTAGATAAACACTCGAATAGTAATGGTAGAAGTACCTGACCGCGTTCATTTAACGCTATTATATTGAAAGCATTTTCTTGTGTACTTAATTCTAATGGTGGATTGACAAATCCGATTGCCCATCTTTTATATCTACCTGGATATTCATAGCTGCTTCTTAGCAAACCGCCACGCTGAGAATTTAAGTGAAATAGAATATCTTCGAGGGCAGTGTCCATCTTCAGTTCGGTGATGGAGCGAGAAACAATTACGCCGCCAAGGGTTTTGTAGGAACGGGAATTAAAAATCATGGGTAATTTCTCTGTAAGAGTGATTAGTCAAAAGCTATTAATGATTATTAGTAGTTATTTATAGGTAGATAAAAAATTAGATGATTCAATATCAATCCAAATCAAGCTATTTCAATCTGCGGATTTTTGGGTACAATGTAATTAAAAACTTTTTGCTTCTTATTTAAGAGTACTAGATATCAAGCAGATAATACATTGAATAATTTTTAGATTGGGTGTCAATTTATTCGTTTTTTATACTCATCCTGTGTTGTTATTTTTAATAATTTTTCTGAGTTTATCCGCCTCTCTCAAAAGTAAGATATCGTCTAAAGCTTTAGGACTATATCTAAGCTTTTAAAATTCAATCTAGCCCTTCAATGTAACTTGTAAAATATCTTGTTATTTCTCAGCGTTCTCTGTGCATCTGCGGTTTAAAATTCATTTATCGAACCACAGAGGCGCAGAGGACACAGAGTAAAGAGAACGATAATTTTTACCCACTTTGAAAGGGTTAGTTCTACAATCTTAAAATTCCCGCAATAATGATATTGTTTGCCTATACAACAACAAATTCACCTCATGAACTTCAATTGCTTTTCCAATCCCTTGTAGCAACGTTAAAGTCAATTCTCCACCCAAGTGTTCGCGGAATTCAGTTAAACCTCGAAACAAACAATCAGGATGTTCTAGTTGTGATAACTTCTGGGCTAGTTCTGGCACATACAGTGTGAAACCCAACGCCGATAAAGTATTTAATATTCGTTGCCATTCTGAACAATCAAGCAATCCTGCTAAATAAGAATAAGTGCTATCCAAAGCAATACCGATCGCAACGGCTTCACCATGACGCAAGCGATAATTTGTCAAATGCTCCAGTTTATGAGCCGCCCAATGTCCAAAATCCAGGGGACGAGAGGAACCCATTTCAAAAGGATCGCCGCTATTGGCAATATGTTCAAGGTGCAACTGGGCGCAACGATAAATAACCTGTTGCATAGCATCCATATCTCGCCGCCCAAGGGCTTTGCTGTGAGAGTGGATAAAATCGAAAAACTTAGCATCTTTAATCAGCGCCACTTTCACCGCTTCTGCAATCCCAGAACGCCAATCGCGATCGTCTAGGGTTGTCAAGAACGCAGAGTCATTTATTACTGCATAAGGTGGCGCAAATGTGCCGAGAAAGTTCTTTTTACCAAAGGCATTGATGCCGTTTTTTACCCCAACCCCAGAATCATTTTGTGCTAACACCGTTGTCGGAACCCGAATCAGGCGAATTCCCCGGTGAGCAGTTGCAGCAGCGTATCCTACCAAATCCAATATCGCCCCGCCCCCGATCGCTAACACATAAGAATGGCGACATAATCCGGCTGTTTCAATGAGTTGCTGGATTTGCTCTACTAAAGTGCGATCGTTTTTTGCAGCTTCTCCTCCCGAAATTATCATGGGTTCGGCTGCGATCGCTAGTACCTCTCCATAAAACTTGGTATACGCGACTAATTGCTTCACCAATTCCGGTTGATACTTTAATATTCCTGCATCTACCACCGCAACTACTTTCTTCGGTGTCTCCTCATCTACCGTCACCACTTGCGCTAGTGTGGGGTTTTTTAACTCAAATAAATTTTGGGTGAAGTAAACCTCGTAGTTAAAAGTAACCGAAACACGTTGATGAATTAATTTACTTTTTTGCTTGATGTCAACGATCATATTTTTGCAGGTATATCTAAGACAATGTTTGAAAATAATTAGGCGAATAGAATTCGCTACTACACAGGCAAAGTCCACCTCCGTGGACTAATAAAAATTAAAGATTTTAAACCCACGGAGGTGGGTTTTGTTTGTATAGCCGTGACTTATAGTCGCTAGGGCTATTCAAAGCTTCAAGAAATGCCTCTACCGAGTGAGAACCATTTACCTTGACTTGATTATTCATGATGAAAAACGGCACGCTGTTGATGCCATTTAATCGAGCAAATGCTGATTCAGCTTCGAGAACGCTAACATTGTGACCTACTAAAGAAAGCTGTTCTTTAAATAATCTTCCCATCCTGCCACGTCCACCGATGATGGTAACTTGTCGGGGAATGATATGATTTGTGGCAGATTTAGGGATACTGGCATGACAACTCCTTACTACACCCACCCAAACAGACTCAGGAATACCAGCTTGAGCGAGTAGGGGAGCGACATCAGCCAACTGTTCATCTAAAGAAGGCTGTTCTGATGCTAATAATGATATGCGATCGCTAAGTAAGGCGATCAAGCTCTGGTCAGTTTTTTTAAGCTGATCTGAATAAGAGGATTTCAGAGGCATTTTTCTCGTCCCCAATTTTCAAATATCAACAAGTGATTCTTTAGAACTTATTTCTGGTAAGATATCCAAGTTTGTTGCTCTTTTAGCGATCGCATCAGCAAATAACTCTTCATATCGGTCTAGCGCTTGCTCAAAGGAATAGTTTTCTACCGCAAACTTTCTTCCCTTACGTCCTAATTGCGCTGCTAATTCCGGCTGATGATATAAATCCAGCACCGCCGCAGCCAAAGCATCTGCTGACTCCGGCTCAACGATAACACCGCCGCCACTTTGTCTGATGGCTTTGGCAGCAGTGCCAGCGGCCGGAACTGAACCCACAATTGGGCGACCACTGGCTAACAACAGTGGTATTTTAGAAGGCATATTGAAGGAAATCACGTTCCGCTTTTGCACAATCAGCCCGACATCTGCGGCTGCTAACATTTGTGGTAGTTTTTCTCGCACTTCCAATGGTAAAAGCAAAACGTTATCTGCACCACAAGCAAGACAATGTTTTTGCAGCCTTTCGAGGGCTTGAGATTCGCCTGCTACGACAAAGATAATTTCTTTTAGATGACGTAAATAGGCTGCTGCTTCTATTACTGTCTCCAAACCTTGTGTGAGAGCAATATTACCTGAATAAAGCACTACAAATTTCCCATTGAGTTGATGGGTAGCCCTCCAAGAGTTATTTTCCTTTGGTAAAGGGCGGATAAAATTTAGATTTACCCAATTGGGAATGCAGGCAATTTTATTAGCAGGTACACCTTTATTTTTTAAATTATCTACAAAACCATCGGCTATCACGCTAATGGTATGTGCAGTTCGATAAGCAAATTTTTCTAAAGTTTCCAGAGCTTTAATCATCAACTTATTCTTAATTAGCCCAACACGCACACCAGCTTCCGGGAGGATATCTTGCACATTCAGTACTACCGGGCAATTGTATAGCCAACCTATCAAAGTTGCAGGTAAACAAACTAGTAGCGGTGGTACTGTTAAGAGAATTACATCAGGTCGCTCACCCTTGAAGGCTTGTGGCAAACTTGTAAAAACAAAGCTCAACTCTAGCAGTAGTCGGTCTACAAGGTTAGGTTTAGACTTAATCCGCAGGTAACTACGCTGAATTTTGACACCGTTTTTCTGTTCAGTAACATACAACTTACCTCGATACCCGTCGTAAATCTGGCGCTGAGGATAGTTAGGCATACCTGTAATTACCCGCACTTGATGCCCTCGCTTCACCAGCCCTTCTGCTAGTTCAGTCATCAAAGGTGCAATACCAATTGGTTCTGGATGATAGTTGTATGAATAAATCAGAATTCGCATTAACCGCTAATATCCTAAAGGTTTGTTTGTAGTAAGCACTTTAATGCTTAGAAAATAAGGACTAAAGTCCTTACTACGAACTTGCTTACCTATCAATTTCAACTTGACAGACTACTAGTGGTCTGTCCCATTAATTTTGTGGGGCTGCTAGATCCCCGACTTCTTCAATAAGTCGGGGATCTGAACATCACTAACCTCTCAAAACTTTTGGGACAAACTATTAGCACTGTTTTTGCAGTTCCTTTTGTAAACTGAAGAGTGGTTTTTGTTGTCCACGTTTCCGCAATGTGACGGTAGCAGCCCCAAGTCCAAGCAATGCCAAACCCAATGCTGAACCAGGTTCAGGTACTTGCTTTCTGCCTTCTACGTTTATCACTTGGACGCGACCTTGGAAGAAATCGCCCACATAAAGCTTGCCATCTTTGTAGCTTGTGCCACCCGTCCAGTTAAATCTGCCGGGAGTAAGATCGAGGGGGTCGCCAAAAGGAGGGCCAGTTAATGCTGGAGGCGGTACCGGATTACCTGATGCATCGCGGGCATTTTCACCGAAGGAAGTCAAGAAGTTACCGTTTTTATCAAATACCTGAACGCGACTGTTGATAGAATCAGCTACATAAACATTCTCTTGGTCGTCCACTTCGATGCCAATTGGCTGAAGAAGTTGTCCAGGGCCGCTACCTGCTGAACCAAACGCCAACAGAGGATTACCATTTGGATCGAGTACTTGAACGCGGTTGTTATACTGGTCAGCTACAAAGATATTTCCGCTAACTGGGGAAATTCTTACACCTGCTAGACCTTGGAATTGCCCAGGTGCAGTACCCACAGTGCCACCAATAACACCAATTTGCTGTCCGTCTGATGTGAATTTAAGGATTCTTTCACCATTAAAATCACCTACGTAAACGTTGCCAGTTTTGTCAAATGTCACACCAGATGGCCCAAAGAAAAGCCTACCCTCTACGAGAGGGGTAAATTCTCCATTTGCAAAGGATCTAATAAAGTTACCCTGAGAATCAAATTGATTGATGCGGTTGTTGTAAACATCACCTGCATACAAATCCCCTGTTACGGGATTAAAGTCTACAGTTGTTGGCTCGTCAAACTGTCCGGGCCCTGTGCCGCCGGAGCCAATTGCTCCAATATACTCACCGCTTGGACTAAATTTTTCAATTTTGTTACCGAGGTTGTAGTTAGGAGTACCATCCGGGTTAACACCGCGTCCATTAGCTATGAGAGTATTTCCTTGGCTATCTACGGCTATACCTTGGGGAACAAATAGCTGACCAGGGCCGAAGCCGGGACTACCGATACTTCTGTCGTAAGTTAATGTTACAGCCTTGGCTTGGGCTGCTGTTGCCAACACTATAAATCCGGTACCGAGAATGCCGATTGACAAATTTTTGACTAATCCCATAAGTTTTAAGCCTTGGTTGTATGAGGTATACTCGTTCCTAGACTAATTTCGTTCCCAGTCCCAGTTTGGGAACCCTAAAATTTGGGCTGCTGCCTCTTGTTTGAAATGCAAGTTTCTCTGTGAGGCAGCAGCCTATTCTGTAAGCATTCCCTGACAAAGCCAGGTAAAGAGGAATTAGACAGTTTCTGCTTTAGCTAGCAACTTTTCTTGGCGTTTGCGCTTGGCGTTAGCAGCAGTTGCGCCTACACCAGCAAGTGCTAGTAAGCCGACTACTGAACCAGGTTCGGGGACTTTTTGTGTAACAACACCATCCACCCGAACAACCTCTCCTCGTCTTGGGCCGACACCGCGATTGGTAATATAAATCTTGCCGTCAGGGCCAATATCAATTCCATCAGCCGAATCTAGCCCTTGACCTGCTGCAACAAGTGTTGTTCGAGTGCCGTCAGGAGCAACTTGGATGAGAGATCCAGGTAGATTTGTGATGTCACCCCCTAACTGGGACTTGTCGCTAAACTGTAAGACGAGCAAATCGCCTTTCTCATCAAAGGTTAAGTCTGTGATGTGCGTAAATCCATCCAGAAAAACTTCTGGTTTGAGATCATCGCCAATGCGGAAAATCTTCGACTTACCTGCTGGATAAGGAAAACCTGTATATTCACCAACGTATAAAGCTCCATCAGGGCCAATTGCGCCACCTGTGGGTACTGCTTGAATTGCTATTTTTCCTCCTGGAAGCTCATCTAACAGCCCAGGAGGTAGTTGTAATCCTGGTGGCAAATCTGACTTACTAATGATGGTTTTAGGAATTGCGATCGCCTGAGACTCACTTCCATCAAGCTTAATTTTGTAAGCAGCGTTTCCACCCCCGTCAACCACATAAGCACTATCGCCACTAATAGCCAGGTCATAGGGATTGGTAACTACATCCCCTTTGTCTGGATTTTTGGTGATTTCATACTTGGCAAAGTCAAAAATACTGCTGAGAGATCCCGTCTTCAAGTCAGCTTTGTACAGTTGTCCTAGTAGCGGTGTATTCAAAACTTTATCGGGTGTTGATGGCGGGAAAGTTGCAAGTTGCTGTGGTGGGAGTGGGGATTGAGAACCAAGGTCAAGTGTTGCTAGATCGCGGTTTCCTGGATAACCAGCAAAGCCTGTCAGAAGATAAGCATTTCCTTTAGAATCGAATTGTATATCTTCAATACCAGCGCCTTGGTTGCCAGTGGGTTGTTCTGCTAGAGACTCAAAGTTATTAAATATACGCTGTTTGGTGCCGTCTGGTGCAACTTTGACCAGTGAACTAGTATTACCAGCACAGATAGGCTGAAACAAGGTACTCGGAGATGGTTGGCAATTTCCGTTTCCTCCAATACCTGGCTCTGCTACGTAGAGACTCCCGTCAGGGCCGAAGCTAGCACCCCGTGCATTACTGACTCCATCGACAATTGTCGTTAGCGTTGCAGCTTGTGCAGATGCTGTTCCACAAATAGCAGCAAAACAAAATGTAACAGATTTAAGAGCAAATGACTTGAGTTTCATACCTTTGGAAATTGAGAATTAAGTAAGTGGAAAACTTTCTTTGAGGAATGCAGAATTGGTTTGAAACTCTTTACTTGAGCGCCACGGCTCCATTTATGGGAGGTTTAGGGCTTCTCTTTTTGTGCAAGCAACCAACACCAAAAGCAGCGATCGCTAATACGCCTAAAGTCGAATCAGGTTCAGGGATAGATTTGGTATTCTCAATTTTGAGAACTTGTCCAAATCCAGGGCGATCGCCTCGGTTTGTGACGTATACTGCACCATCCGAACCAATAGTCAAGGCGCTAGGTGACTCTAATCCATTGCCACTCAGCAGAGTTGTGCGAGTGCCATCGGCAGCTATTTTGATGACGGAACCATCAAAATCACCCTTCCAAGCTGACTGATTGGCGTACTGCAAAGCATATAAATTGCCTTCAGTATCAAATTCCAAGTCGGTGAGTTGGGTAAAACCATCGGCGAAGACTGATGATTTACCATCAGCACCGACTCGATAGATTTTTGCCCCGCCTTCAGGAAAGGGAAAACCAGTAAATTGACTGACGTAATAAGCACCATCAGGCCCTTTTGCCACATTTGAGGGTACTGCTTGGGTTGCAAACTGCGATCGCACCTCTTCATCTTGAGATGGCACTTGCGCCAGTTCATTGGATGGAGTACCGGAGGGTGGGAAGACGGGATTAGCTAATATGTCTTCAGGAAACGTGGTGATAGCTTGCAGATTTCTTCCATCAGCATTAACACTGAGTAAGTCGTTTGCACCTGCATCAACTGCAACTAACTTATTGCCATCTATTACAAAACCCAAGGGATTGCTACCGACATCACCACTGTCGGGATTGTTGGCGAGTTCATAGTTAGCTAAATCAGCAACACTCGTCCAGGAGTTGGTATTGAAGTCGGGAGCAATGATTTTTCCGAGGTCAGTGTAACCTAAATTGCGATCGCGAAAAGCCGGATTAGCCGCATATCCAATCAGAACATAAGGTTTACCTTTAGCATCAAATTTAATATCACGAGGGCCTGCGGCTCCAGTACCATCTGGTAATGCTAAGGAAGGAAGTCCTGTAAGTATGCGTTCGGTCTTACCATTCTCAATTTTGGTAACTGCTCCACTTGTGCCATAGCATAGAGAATCGCCTTGACCACTTGCTGGTGGAACGCAAGCGCCACTTCCCCCTATTCCCGCCTCTGTAACATAGAGATTACCATCAGGACCAAAGCTCAGACCGCCAGCATTATATAGACCGTCGGCGATTACTGAAAAGGATGCGGCTGACGCAGCTTTCATTCCAGAAAAAGCGGCAACACAAAAAGTGAGGATAGTAATAGTGAATGGCTTCAGGTTCATGTGTTGCAATCCGGCTAATGATGGGGAATTGAGGGGTAAACTTTAAACGCAGAGATTTTAATTAGTAACTAGGGATTCTTGAATTTTTGGCAGATAGCTCATTCCTCGATCAAATGATTTGAGGTTGCCAGCTTTGGCTTCGAGTAAACGTTTGATGTTCATGCTCTCAGCGCCAAAGTCTTCAATTTGAAGTTTGCCGTGGCTTATAGTTCCATCGGTTTTCCAAAATGTGATTCGATGCAGGATGAAACCAGAAGCTTCGGGGTCAGCGAAAGCATAAGCGGTTGGAATAAGTAACGCGACAGAACGCTGATAATATTCGTAATCTGGATAAAAGTATTCTTGTTCAAGTAAGTAGTATTTACTCAGACTATGAACTCGTACAGAAACTTTTACCTTTTGGTCATATTCATCTTTAAATTCGCCTGATTCAGAAGTAATATCACCATTTGGATGGAGTAAATGCGCCCACTCATCTACATTTTGTAAGTCTTTTAAGTATTCAATGCCGATTTCAATTGGGGCATCAACATAAATGGTGTCTGTATCGATAAAGTGGCTTCCTTTGGCTGCTGAGGTCAAACCAGCTTTACGTTCCAAATTACCTTTAAGAGAACGGCATTCAGAAGTATGGACTGTATGAATTCCCTGCATAATCATCTGAGTTTGTCGTTTGGGATCGACAAAGCTTAACCAGTGAAAATACACGCCCTTTTCATCTGTCCCCGGCTCGATGTAGTCGGTGGGGAACAGCAAAACAGGGTAAACTTGAAAATATTTTTGGTACTCTAATCCACAGTGCCATTCAATGCCGTAGAAAAGCGGATTTTGCAGTTTTTTAACGTGATAATAGAGATTTGTGTGATAGCCGGATGCAGTTCCGAGCCAAGTATCTTCATCAATTTGCTCTTTCATCCGGCTATAAAGAGTCCACTCATCCAGATTTTTTAAACTACAAAGATATTCAAAAGTACTCTCTGGTGAAGTAGCAATGTAAGCTGATGTTGCAAAAGTATTTTTTTCCACTTCTCACTCCTTAAGATAATAATTAAGCTGCGATCGCTTTAGGGTTGCTGCGCTTACTATTCTTGATGCGGTCTTCTGCTAATCGTTTAGCAGCATCGTTGGTAGTAACTCCCTGAACTTTGGCAAGCTCAAAAATTGCTAATAGCGTGTCATAAATGTTATGCACTTGTTTGAAAGCTTTTTCTTCGTCATAACCAATCATCTCGTTGTAAACGTTGATCAGTCCTCCAGCATTAATTACATAATCTGGGCTGTACAGAATTCCCTTTTTGGTAAGCATTTGACTATGTAATTGCTCATTTTCCAATTGATTATTAGCTGCACCAGCAATAATAGAGGCTTGTAAAAAAGGAATTGTATGACTGTTAAGAATTCCTCCAAGAGCGCAAGGAGCAAAAATATCTACATCAAGAGAGTAAATTTCGCTTGGTTCTACAACTGTTGCGCCAAAAAGCCGTTTTGCTTCTTCCGCTTTTGCTGGATCTACATCGCTAACAAAAAGCTTGACATCATGCTCATGTAAGTGGCGACAGAGATTTTTACCGACATTACCTAAGCCTTGAACTGCAACTTTCATGCCATCAAGTCTTTTGCTCTGCCAACGAGACTCTACAGCAGCTTTAATTCCTAGAAAAACTCCTAATGATGTGATGGGAGCAGGTCCGCCAGATTTTTCTGATACTCCAACAACATGTTTAGTTTCTTGGCTGATTGTTCTGACATCATCAGGGGAAATATTGACATCTTGTCCAGTAATAAAACGCCCATTGAGGCTGTTAACAAAACGTCCGTAGGCTCTCAAAAGATCATCTGTTTTATTTTCAGGATTAGCAATAATAACTGCTTTGCCACCACCAGCCGGAATATTTGCACAGGCGGCTTTATATGTCATCCCCCGACTGAGACGAAGTGCGTCTTTTAAAGCAGCTTCTTCGTTGACATAAGGCATGAGTCTTGTAGCTCCCATTGCTGGACCCAATGTCGTGTCATGTATGGCAATAATTGCCTTAATTTCGGGATTTTTACCATGACAAAAAAGAACTTGTTCGTGACCCATTTCTCTAACGGTTTCAAATAGCAGCATTTTGACCTCTCGATATTGTTTGGAATTGGTTAGAGAAAGTAATTAGCATTACAAAATGTAAAGATATAGACACAAAAGCAGGCTGGAATATTAAGATTAAGTGAAGTTAAAAAGCAAATATTTGAAGTTCCAGTTTGATAAATTTAGTTATTGGCTGGAATATAGAAAATGAGGAAACGAACCGCGTTCGCGCAGCGTCTCGTTAGAGAAGGGCGCAAAGGTAAGAGAGTTGTAAAGAGTTTTTGCATCAGTGTCGTGAATTTTTGAAAGATTGTAATGCTCTCGTGTTTTAGTCTCTTCCCGTCACAAGATTACTTATCTCTTCCTTTGCGTCCTTTGCGTCCTTTGCGGTTCGTTCAAAAAATCTTCGAGTCGGTAGAGAGTAGTGTCTATAAGAATCTGATTCGATTCCCAGCTTTTAAAATCAAACCATTGGAAATGAAACTTGCTTGGCTCCATTTTTAGCTGTTGATTTAATTCCTTGTGCTGCCAAACTCTTATTACGTCCACCAGAAGGTGCTGGACGGTCAGCGTCAATTACGACATCAATGAGAAAGGGAACAGATGATGCGATCGCTTGTTCTAATGCCGCTTCAATATCCGACTCTCTAACAACCACGATCGCTTCTGCTCCCATCCCACGAGCAATCATGGCGAAGTTTGTTGGTGGAAGTGTGGCATCTGCGCCCTTTAATCCCAAGATTTTCATCCCTTGATGGCACATGTTGTAACGTGCATCGTTGAGGACAATCCAAATCGCTGGAATTTTGTATTTCACGGCGGTACTGATTTCGTTATTCATCAGCATTGCTCCATCGCCGACAATTCCTACAGCTTTGCTATTGTTCGCCAGTGCTGCACCCAACACTCCTGTGACAGCGTGACCCATTGCACCGACTCCGGTGCTGACTCGGTACCGATTGGCTTCGGAAAATTGCAGTAGATGCGTTGACCAAGTAAACGAGTTACCACACTCCGCCATTACTACCGCATCACTACCTTCAACAATGATCTTTTGAATTGCTGCCATCAATACTTCTGGCCGCACTGGATAATCTATGTCTGGTGCAGGTTCAATTGCTTTGCGTTCTGGATGAGGTAGCGACAAAGTTGTGGAACGAGGAGCATCTGGTAATTGCTCCAATAACTCTTCCACAAAAGCTTTGATATCAGACCGAACCCCAAAAGTTTCAACGTGTGGATAGGCTACACCTGGCACTTCTGGGTCAATATCTACATGGATGAAACCTTCTTTTGGAACTAGCGCCGAACTCCAGAAGGAAGTCGGTTCACCAAGGCGGGTTCCTAATACGAGTGTGCGTAGTGGAGGTTGCTGTTCCATATAAGTTAAGACGGAAGCATGACCACCTAAACCTGTGACACCCACAAACTGGGGATGATCTTCGGGAAAGATCCCTTTACCACGAGGTGAGCAGATAACGGCGGCTCCAGTTTTTTCTGCGAGTTGGAGGATTTCGGCTGCTGCGTCACGCGCACCGAAACCAACCCAGATGGCAAAGGGGCCGGATGATAATAACTCTACCGATTTAGCGATCGCTTCTTTGGCAGGAGTCATCGGAAACGGAGTAACATCTAGTTGGGGTAAAGCTACATCCTCAACTAAACTTGTCTGCACTGCGGTGGGAATACTCAAATGAGCGACAAATCCGCCTGGTTGCGCCATAGCTAAAGCAAGTTTGCGGAAAATCTGCGGTAGTTGAGCCGCAGATTCAATAGTGATTGCATAGTTGAATAGCGCTCCTGGGGTAAAAATTCCCCCACTGGGCAATGTATAAGTGCTGGTTTCTTGAATTGCCCAACGTCCACGTTGCGGTGCAGAGGTGCAAGCCGATAGCAAAATCACCTTTGCACCTTCACCACGAGCCGCAAATAACCCGGTCAGCGCATTAGTGATCCCCGGCCCGGCTGTGGTAAAAACTACAGTGGGGCGATTATTGGCAAAGTATGCTTCGGTGGCTGCAAAGGCTGCTCCTGCTTCATGGCGGAAGTTTAACACCTCGATACTGCTATTTGATAGCGCACCCCAAAGGCTTGCCATCGCGCCACCTGCGACACCAAAAGCGTAGCTTACTCCCAAATTTACCAACATCTGAGCGATCGCATCGGCAACTGAGAGCGTTGCTGATGTTTCATCCTTTAAAAAAGGCTGAGTTCCCCCGTTATTCTCCGATTCATCAAGCTGACGAGAAGATTCTACATATCTATTTGCTGGAAATTCTTTGTATGGCTCAGTAGTGATGAGAGGAGAGTTGGAACCAGTATAGTTTTGACTCATGGTTTCACTTAATTACATAAAGTTACACAAAGGCTTTTTAGTTTACAATCACAGCGCTAGCAATATTTAATATGAACAACTCTGTTGTTTATCACAGCTATGACCGAGTTTGAACGATAGTAGAAACGGTTGATTGCTGCTGGTTGATGGTTGTGATAGCACTACCAAAAGATTTTTGCAAAGGATACAGCAAGTAAGGCTGTGCTTCTAAGAACCACAATAGAGGGGATGATAACTGATATGCAATCAAGAATCTTTTGATGGAGGTGTCAAATTTTTCGCTTCTACAGTACTTAAGTAGGTTGGCAGGGAAAAACTACTTAAGTAAAAGTATGTAAACAAGCTATTAACCTTAACTCAAGCATATCTCAGAATTTTTACAAAGCTTTACATAGTTGTCTTTAATCACACCAACCTATTCATTAAACTCTCTGGATAGATTATTAATTTCTGCTGAATACTACAACTAAAGCATATCTGCAATGATAAATCTTTCGATAAAAGTGGCAATTCTTTCGCTTGTATAACTATTACAACATTTTCAACTTAGTGATTCTGAAAAATTGATATTCTGCAATCGCTACTGAGCTACATGACCAAATTTACAATAGAAAATCTTTTGATAAAGATGACAATTCTTTTACTTTTTTGCCCACGTGCTTGCAAATTGGTAACTGCCTGTCTTCCGTATTAACTCTTGAATTTGACTTGTAGCATAAGCCGAGCTACAACAGTTTAGCGGTTTTTATATTGCCACCAAAAACTCATCTAGTCAATTATTTGTAACGATAAAGACATAGTTACTTCACTTTTTATATATCCTGCGAGAGATGATTAAGCGTTGAGTAGGTATTCTTTGAGAAAAGAGATTAGGCATTTAAGCCTAAACCCCTCTAAAACTCCCTTTCTAGCCTCTGGCGATTTATCAAAAGTAACGTAGATTTTCCTTAAAATGTTGCTTTATGACAAAACAAACACAACGTTATACGCAATTGATACGTGTTCATGTTATGTAAATGTATTTCTTGCGACGGATGACTAAGCATATTTTTCTATAGTTAAATCCCTGATAGAGTAAGTTAAGATAAATTAATAAAATGAACTAATGAGTTAAAATTTTTTGATTCAACCCTAGCCAAGCCCGGTAAATTCATTTATGTTGATAATCAAACGACTCTACAGGAGTATTTGGCCAAAGTCCTTTCCCTCGGAAAGGTTAAGGAACAAAAATTTTTCTCATTTAACCGTTTACCAGTCGAAACTCAGTAAATTTGGGTTAGTGAACTATTCCTTACCTATGGCTCAGGTTACACTCCTTACTTGTTAAAGGTACACAAATTTCTGCATTCCTGTACTAGGACAGTTTGGCTGAAATAAGCCACCCATTTTAAATGTCTAAACACCTTACGTAAGGGTAATTACAGATTACCAGAAGTAGTAGTAGTTTAAATTTAAAATATATTTTCTACTTAATAGATTGACAACTTTCAACTCTTAGTTAGTAGGGTCTATTGACTAATAGAGATTTGATTTGTCTATTTTTTGCATGCATCAAAATTTTAAATTAAATATTGAATTTTTTCAGGAAAAACTGGTTCAATTATTCTCTTTTTATTGGTATAATAAGTTTTGTTAAATTAGTTATTAATCTTTTTTTAAATTTACTAACTAATTTTATTTTTTAACTGCTTAACACTGCACCAGAGTTTTTAGTTAGTTATGATTATCAACTTATTAATGGCTATGGTGCTGATTAATTACCAGGAGGAAGTAGGGATATGAATTCTGGCGATTATACATTAGCTAGATCAAACACTCAATGGTCACTACAGCCAGAAATAGAAATGAAGTTTGCTCACTTTCTAATAAATCAAGCTGTAGATGCTGCCTTTTGTTTAGGAGAAAATGCACAGTTTCTCTATGTCAACGATGCCACTTGCCAGATGACTGAGTATTCCCGTAAGGAATTACTTTCCATGAGGTTGCAAGATATAGACGTAGATTTTTCTTTACACAACTGGTCAAATATTAACTCAGAAGGTTCTCTTACCTTTAAATCTCGCTACTGCACAAAAGGAGGGCGGATCTTTCTGGTAGAAATATCCATTAGCTATGTAAAACAACAAGATATAGAATTTGGCTGTGCTTTTGTTCGGGAAATAAGTGATGAAATAGTAGAACTGAGTGTGCAAAAGTGGACTGATGAATTAAGGGATGCCAAAGATAATTTGCAGCAGGAATTTTCTCAACTCAAATCAAAAGAAATAGAACTAGAAGCATCTCTTTCTTTACTTCGTTCTACTCTCGAATCTACTGCAATTGGTATTGTTGCAGTTAACTCTGAGGGAGATATTCTGAGCTTGAATCAGAAATTTGTGGATATGTGGCAGATTCCGGAGTCTTTAATATTATCTAAGAAATGTCCTCGATGCAAAGCCTTTTTTGAGAATCAACTTAAAGATCCACAAGCCTTTAATCGACTAATTTGGGAAGTGTCTAGCCAATCTGATTTCGAGAGCTATGATATTCTGGAATTGAAAGATGGGAGAGTTTTTGCACACTACTCTAAGCCCCACTTGTTGGATGGCAAAATTATTGGTAGAGTCTGGAGTATTTGGGACATTACTGAATCGAAACAGACTGAAGAGGCATTGCGGCTAAACGCAGTTAGATTTCGGACTTTAGCCGAGACAACGGATACCAGCACTTTTCTAATTCAAGGTACGCGGCTTTGCTACATAAATCCAGCAGTAGAGCAACTGACTGGTTACACAAAAGAGGAACTGTTAACGGGTTTTGATCTTCGCCGACTGATTAAAAGCAAAAGACGCAGACAGGTACGTAAGCAGAGTGAAGCAACTAACTTTGAATACCAGGAGATGAATATTCTGACAAAAAGCGGTACGGAGCGATGGCTAGCTTGTGCAGTTGTAATGCTAGATGGAGTGCTAGATTTTGGTGGAAAACCAGTAGAAATGATTGCAGGCATTGATATTACCGATTATAAATATGCAGAATTAGGTCTTAACCAAGCTTTAGAACAAGCAAAACAACTTAGCGAACTTAGAGCGCGTTTTCTTTCTATGGTTTGCCATCAATTCCGTACACCGTTGAATATTGTTTCATTTTCTAATAGTTTATTAAAGGAAGAAGTAGACAAACGTACACAGAAGAAAATCCAACCATTGCTGGATCACATTCAAAAAGCCACCGAACAACTTGGTCAGATGTTGGATGATATTTTATTCTTCTCTAAGGCAGAAGCAGCAAAAATAAACTATGAGCCAAAACCACTTGATTTAGTTGATTTCTGTAATGACTTAGTTGCAGAAATGCAGATGAGCATTAGCAAAATTCCGATTAATTTTATCACTCAAGAAAATTCTCTAACAGCCTGCATAGACAAAAAATTGTTAGAGCCGATTTTAAAAAATTTGCTCGATAATGCAATAAAATATTCTCTTTCTGGTATGACAGTTGATTTGAGACTTGCTTGCCAAAATGAGCAAGTAATTTTCCAGGTCGAAGATAGAGGTATTGGTATTTCAGCGCTAGATCAACAACGAATATTTGAACCATTTTACCGTGGAACTAATATCGATCACATACCTGGCACTGGACTAGGACTGTCAATTCTTAAAACCTTAGTAGACTTACATCATGGTCAAGTATCTGTGGAAAGTCAACTTGGTGTGGGCACTACGTTTACTGTGACGTTGGCATTAATCAAGTCAGAGTTTAATAGTTCCGAGTTATGAATGTTGAAATCAAGATTAGTTATTAATTAACAACTTAACAATCAAAACTCTCGGAACAAAGTAATTAAGTTTATGCCTATTTCCATACTCCCTAAAAAGTTGAGTACAGCACGGCGTAAATCCAACTAAACTGGCAAAATTCCGTCACAGTTTAATATTAACCAGCTTCTGCTAAAAGATATGGTAATAAAAAATTATGTACGAATCATCAAATAAAATTCTCGTCATTGAAGATGATAATGTTACCCGCGATCTTTATTTAAAAGGTCTTAAGGCTAAAGGTTTTGATACAATCAGTGCTAACAACGGTCTTGCTGGTATCCAACAAGCACAAGAGTGTATACCCGACTTAGTAATTTGCGATATCACGATGCCTGATATGGATGGTTATAGCGTTTTAAGTACGCTACGCCAAGATCCTCTTACGGCAATTATTCCTTTTATTTTTCTGACTGGGAGTAGTAACAAAGCAGATGTTCGCAAAGCTATGGAATTGGGAGCAGATGACTATCTTACCAAACCCTCGACACTAGACGAATTGCTCAGAGCGATCGCTATCCGACTACAAAAGCAAGCTACTCTGCAATACTGGTGGGCTATGAAATTTGAGAAAGCTCCAAAATCAGTAATTCTAGATAATCCTACAGCTGCGATCGCACCTGAAGAACCTACAATCCCTTCTAAGTCAATATTTCCTAGCATTCCCCAATTAAAAGAAGTTTTTGACTTTATCGAAGCCCATTATCACCAAGGAATCACTTTGTGTGATGTGGCTGTTGCTGTTGGTTACTCACCTGCTTACTTAACTAATCGAGTCGCAAGGCAAACGGGAGAGACTGTAAACTGCTGGATTGTCAAACGCCGAATGGCAGGCGCTCGTTTTTTACTCCAAAATAATAATCAGACTATCGAGAAGATCGCCAAAGCATTAGGTTATCAAGATGTGTCTCATTTTTCTCGTCAGTTTCGCCAACATCACGGTTTACCTCCCCAAGCTTGGCGCAAACAGCATCAGCTTGTATCCCAAAAACAGGTGAAACTCTGGTAACAGTAAAAATACAGCAATTTTCATTTAGACTAAAACTGGAATTGGAAATTGGGAATTGGGAATTGGGAATTGGGAATGAAGAAGAGACAAGGTAGACAAGGAAGAGGGGGGAGACAAGGGAGAGACTTATTCTATAATTCCCCCTTGTCCCTTTGTCCTCCTTGTCCCTCTGCCCCCTGCCTCAAATAAATAGTTGCGTAAACTCATATATTAAATCCACCCTGCCCTTACGCAACATGGCTGGATCTAATCTCTCAGTAGTGTTACAAGTCATCAAGACAACTAATCGTTGCTGCATCTGAATACCAGACTCATCAATGACACTTTGATACAAAGTACCATCCAGCAAACTGAGAATGTGTTCGGTTTTGTTATTGTATTGCGCTACCTCAGAAGCGCGGTTTTGCGCTAGATTATCAGCTTCGTTAATAACGATACAAATACGCTCTATGTAAGTTGGGGGGACAAAATTAGCGATCGCATCATGATCTAAAATAAAAATTACATACCCTAAAGGTACAAGAATTTCTTTTGCTACAGCTTGTGTCCAGACTGTTTTACCAGTACCTGGTTTCCCATGTACAACAACCGCTAACTGGTTTTGATTCAGAATCGCTTGCTGTACAGCATCTGTAAACTGTTGAATATCTGCCGGAAATGTGCGAATGGGAAATTGGCTGTGAACTTTACCTACACGACTTTGATATCCACTCAGCATAACTGCCAAGTCGTAAGTCGCCTTGTTAATTAGTGGGGCAAGATTTCTCGCCATTAAACTATATTGTCGCCGCCCGCGATCGTAGGGATCAATTTGCAACCAAACGTCATGCTTTGCCCAGTAAGCATAAACAGTATTAATCACATCTAAGCGTTCCCAGCTAACAAATCTATCTATAGGAAAATAAAAATCTCTTTCTGAATAATACTGAGTAATAATATCAGGATTACCCAACACACCTAAAACTCGCAGTACAGTAATTTCTTGCAGTCGGTTAAGAACATAATCAATGGGAATGCTACTACGACTGACAAATTGAACAATAGGCGTTTCCGTACTCAAAACATCTTTGTAGCGATGATCTGGTGATTGAGGATCTGGTGTGATGTAATTCCAAAATTTTTCCACTTCGTAGCGGGTATTATCAGATACAATATTTAATAAATTAGCCCACCAAGCATAATTATTTCGTCCCAAAATATCAGCAACATTACTTGCTAAATTCAAACTTTTTTGAGTTAATTCGCGGGAGTCACTATACAACAGTTGCCACAAAAACCCCCAATCTAACTCTCGGTTAAACGGTCGCCAACCGCTAGCAAGCAAGCTTTGGCGGGTATTATTTGTAGGAGTGCCTTCATTGCTTCTAAAATAGTCAAAATCCATATTTGTTTAGTTATGCAGCGTTAATAGAGCTATTTGTGTTAAATATGAGATTTTAAAATTTTTCTTGTAATATCGACTACTTGCATACAAATGGTAATTTTATTTTCACCGTGCTGTACTGGCTAGGAAGTTTTTTTAATCTAACTCATTACCTGTGTAACACACTATATTACACAAAGACTACCTGCGTCAACTTTTTTGACAAAGCAATTACCTCTTAATGTCCCTCCATCATTTATCCATCTCTACACTTCTGACTGATATCATGTCCGAAAGCACATAATCCCACTTTTGGCTGATGCCAAAGTTTCTCTCCCAGATAGCAAGGTGAGGTTCCAAATATTACCGATGCAGAGGGCAGCTATGCTGTGTTACTGAGGCTTCAACCCCAGCTATTGCAAATTTGTGTAGAATCTATCCAAGCTATAGGACTCATATTTGATTTTTGAAAAAACTCCGTACAACTCAAAAACCCTTCTTTCCTATTGCCTCTTGCCTCTTTTTTGTCCACGCGAACAAAAATCAAATCAAATTCCTATATGTAGAGACGCGTTAACACAACAAGACATTAGCGTAGCGGTTTGAAGCCTAGTGCAATTTCGCGTCTCTTCTTGTTAATCAAGTTGAATATTTGCCATTAATTTCTATATAACCCTCTGAAAGATCGCAACCCCATACAGTTGCAGAAGCTTCGCCAATATTGAGGCTAACATGAATATCTACTTTGTCTTGGGACATAATTTGCCGCAATTGTTCCAGATTTTCATTAGTTAAACTACTAGGATAAACTTTCACGTCATCAAAACTAATAACAATTCCTTCTGGATTGATCTGCTGTTCATTTTCACATTTACCTATAGCCATCGCAACTCGTCCCCAATTCGGATCTGCCCCATAGACGGCGGTTTTTACTAATGGTGAATTGACAATTGCTTTAGCTACTTTTTTCGCTTGTACATAGTTAATAGCTGAATCTACAGTCACCTCAATAATTTTGGTGGCACCTTCTGCATCTCTGGCAATTTTCAACACTAATTCTTGTGCAACTTCTTGCAATGCACTGGCAAAATCTGCTTCTGAAACTTCACCGGCTATTCCATTAGCTAGAATCACGGCGGAGTCACTAGTAGAAGTGTCAGTGTCTACACTCAGGCAGTTAAAGGTTTTATCTATAGTAAAGCGAAAAATAGAACGAAGGCTATTTGCAGAAATTGCCGCATCAGTAAAAAAGAAAGTTAAGAGAGTAGCCATATTAGGCTCAATCATGCCAACACCTTTGGCAATTCCTACCAGCTTGGCATTTCCTATTTGTCGTGTAGCTAGTTTTGATACTGTATCGGTGGTCATAATACCACCGGCTGCGGCATTAAAATCAGCAGGAGTCAATTTTTTCCCTAATCCTAATAAACCTGCTCGAATTTTTTCAATTGGATAACGCCTGCCAATTACGCCTGTAGAAGCTATCACAATGTTATGTGCAGCAATTCCAGTTTCCGTTGCAACTAATTCTAAAACCTCTTGGGCATCAGCGATGCCGATAGCACCATTAGCAACATTTGCATTCTTAGATATAACGACAATTCCTTGTACTTGTGAATCTTTTAAATTCTCGCGGCTAATAGTGACACTTGGCCCGGCGAAAAGACTTTGAGTAAAGACTCCATCAGCAACACAAGGAACTTCTGATTTAATAAATACAAAATCATCAGTTGTATCTCGTATTCCTAAATTAGTAATAAATGCACTAAAACCTTGAGGTGCGGAAGATATCGTTAATGGCATTTTTCTAGATTTAATAATTTACTTTAATTATCTCATACCATTGGCAATCAGCTATTTGAGGTATACATATACCTCAAATAACTGATGTGTAGGATAAATTTTATTTATGAAATTCTCATCTAATACCAATTTAATGTGAAGCTGCATAGAAAAGAGCTTCTAGGATAAAGTTATAAGAACAGACAGAAATTACTTGCTCAAATGTAAGTTGGTCGAATATCTCTTGGATGCGTTCGCGTAAAGCTTGTAAAGAAGAGAAAAGTTGATTTTTGAGAGGTTTCTTGAGAGCTTGCCAAAGCCTTTTGATAGGATTGAGTTCAGGAGCCGATGGTGGTTGAAATAGAGGAATAATAAACTCTTGCCAGCTAATCGCTGAACTTGTATAAGCCGGCGCTTGGTCAATCTGTAAAATTGCATAATCCGAGCCTAAATGAATAGCGATCGCTTATTTCATACAACTGGCTTTGGTATGAGTCTATCTATCACAAGAGCGATCGCCATTACCCTCGAAGTAGCCTAAAAGTTATAAACGGATTTAAATACTACCGTCAATTTCTTCATCTAACTCTTTTTGTGGTATATCCCATAATGATGAACTGGAATATTGCTCTGATCTGTGGTAAAATTTGTCACATTTGCACGCCTTTTGTTCAGCTTAACTACATCCAAATGATGATAAACTGAATCTACAAATTCTGGAAAAAATTGCCCAATAGCAAACATTAGTTTGGTCATATTTTCTGTTAATAGATTTTTATTAACAATTACCTCTGCCTTGTTTTTTTTAATAGCTCTAATTACTGCATTTGCTACATCTGTTGGTGTAGATATACCTGCTAACCAAGGAGCAGGCACGCGACTATTAACAGTCATGCCAGTTTCAGAAATATATCCTGGACAGATCACCGATATATTAGTATTAGTAGCAGCTAATTCTTGCCGCATCGCATCAGTCCACATAACCAGACCAGCTTTACTCGCAGAATAAATGCTGTTGTAAGGGACTCCCTTTTTACCTGCTAGAGAGGCAATATTAACAATATGACCACTACGCCGCTCTAACATGCTTGGCAAAAACAAACGAGTTAATTCAGTAGCTGCGAGTAGATTAACTGTCAATATTGACTGAATATCCTCTAGAGAATAATCAACGAAATCTCGGTAAATTTCTATGCCAGCATTATTAATGATAATATCAACTGGGCCTACAACTTTATTAATCTGCTGCTTGAGATTTGATAATTCTGCAACGTTTTTAATATCAAATGGAATACTTATTGCTTTCCCACCCAAGGCTTTAATTTGAGTGCATGTTATGTCTAGTCCTGACTTAAAACGAGAAACGCAAACCACAGTTGCTTGCTCTCTAGCTAGAGCGCGGGCAATGTATGCTCCTAAACCACGTGATGCACCTGTTAAAAGTACTATTTTACCTGTTAAAGTTGTCATAAAAACACCTTATCCTTGAGCGTATTGCTGTTATCATATTTGACAAAATGAAGTTAAATAACAGCTTTTTTAGAGAACCTATCTTATTTATTTTACAGTTATCTTTTGCTGCACTTCTATTACTTAGTAATGTAAATTAAGTAATCTAAAACTTTGCGCTATATTTTATTTCTACTCAATCTGATTCTTTCACCAAAAAGCTTTTGCTTCGCTACCCTGTAATATATCAGGATTTTTTCTGCTATCTTTTTGGAGTTTTTGAAAAGTCAAGCAGGCAATCATCAAAAGTTTTATTTTTTTAATTACTGTGAATATGTTTATTTTTTCATTTCCCATAACTAATTTCAAGAATGCAATCGGATTAGTAAAAGTAAACCAAGGAAAGCCATCATTCACCAACATCCCAATGTTATGTTTTCCATAAAGTAATTTTAATGGATAAGTACAAACTAACCATCTATATATTTGTCCTATCCAAGCTTTTTTTGGGGGATTTTCCATTGTCATATCTGTCATACTGGGAGTTCTATTTGTAGAAATGACATCTAAAAATATGTCACCTATAAAACCTGCATACTTGGCTAAGATAGTAAGTTGAGTATCTTCAACCCTGATACCTGGATAATTTCTAGAAATCACTACTAACAAGCTAAATATCACATCAGTTCTACCAAATGTGCCTCCTCCCCATTTACACTGAAAGCCGCTGAATCTACCGTGAACAATATCTATAAACCATTGGATAGGAGGCACTTGCTCACTAAAATTAGGCAGTAAAACTTCAATTCCATTTAGTATTGCTTTTTGGTAAACAGCGAACTTATTTCTTGTACCTAAAATATCTATTTTATGGTGCTTTTGCAGATAATTTACTATTATTTTTAATCCATTAGACTCTATATCTATAATTGAAGAATTTAGTGTTTCTAAAAACTGAGATTCAGCATCAAAAGTTACCAAAATAGCAGGTGGTATCCATCCATTTTGGATACTATTGAGCAGTAATGAACCATAAATATCTCCCAAAACCCTAATTTTACCAGCTGAATGTTGTCCCTGTTTTTGATGCAACACAAATATTCTATGTCTGCATTGCTGAGGATCAATATTAGTCAAACAATATGGTTTTCCTTTATAGTTCAAATTATCAAATACTGGTGCTGCAATATTGTTTGCTACCTTTTCCTTAGTATATAGATGAATGATTTGGATATTTGACAGCAAACTCAAATGATGGATAACAGTTGGACATTCAAAACCATTATTTAAACCAATGACTATATCAGCCATCATCCCTATTTCCGAAATTTGTTGAATAATTTTAGGGATAGTATGAGGTAAATAATTTTCGGCTCCTTTAGTAGCTGCAACTATTCCTAATATCCGAGTGTTCTCAAAAGTATGATTAGTTTGAGTTTGAATCCAAGTTCTATAATACATAACAGATTTTACATCTTCCTCTAAAGCTCTATTTTGTTTTTCTCGTAATGTAATTATATCTTCTTCTAAAAAATTGCTGGACTGCTCATATCTTTTGAAGAAATTATTCAAAAACATTGCTTTGCTCCTTTCCAATATTTAAATGTTCAGTTTTCACTTGACCGTATTCCAGCTTGACAATCCGATCTGCTAGGTAAAAATATTGGTCGTCATGACTAATAACTAGTACAGTTTTTCCTCTCTTCTTTAGCTCAACCAGAAGTTGAGTGTAGAAAATTTCCTTGAATACAGGATCTTGATCTGATGCCCACTCATCAAACATATAGATGGGACGGTCTTCTAAATAGGCAGTAACTAGAGCGAGACGTTTGCGCTGTCCTTGAGAAAGGTCAGTGGTAGAAAGCACTCTATTATTGACCTTAACTTTATGGTCTAGTTGCAATTGAATAAGGTACTTTTGAGTCTGAATATCCAGATCGCTACTATCCAAACCCAGGAAGCGTTCAAAAAGATAAAAGTCGGAAAATACTACAGAAAACTGCTGGCGATACCACTCTAAATTATGATTATCAATAATCTGGTCATCTAGATAAATATTTCCTGTTTCAGGGATGTAAAGCCCACTAATTAACTTAGCGAGGGTAGACTTGCCACTACCATTACCTCCTACAATAAAAACAAGTTCTCCTGGATGGAATTTCAAGTTAATAGGTCCAAGGATAAAGTTGCTTTCTTTCTGCTCTTGATAATAAGTATGGGTTATATTTACCAGTTCTAGGCAGTTCCAATATTGATCTGATGCCAGTGAAACATTATCACAAATTTCATTTGAGTAATTTGCTAATGATAGACCCAGAGACTCCACTTTTTTTAAAGCTACTAAGGCTTTAGTTATGCTAGGCATCATACTCATGATGTACTCTAGAGGTGATATCAAGTAGATAATAGTTAGAGCATAAGCAGATAGAATTGTATTAGGGATTTTATTGATAGTAGGTATGATGAATAAAAGTAACCCAATAGCAACAAAAAATAGAACTTGTCCCCAACTAGCAGCCGCAGCAAAGATACTCATACCCACAACATTATGACGGCGGAATGATAGAGCTGTAGTATGGAGTTCTTCAGAGAGAAATGCTTGCCGTCGTCGGCGATGTAGTTTGAGTTCTTTTGTGCCTTGAATGACGCTACGGAAATGCTTAAATAATCTATCTTCTTGCTCACGAGCCAATTTTAAAAAAGACATGGCTTTCATCATTGGTAGTGAATAGCTGAATATTCCCAGGAACATAAAGCTAATACCTATAAGGAAGACAATTTTAGATAACCAACTCAGATAAATCAGACAGGCAATCACAATAGCAATATTAATGCACACAAAAGGAACAGTAATAACTGTGTTAGAGATTGTTTGAATATCTTCAGTAAGAACAGCTAAAAGTCTATGAGCACCGATTTGTTCTAAGTGACGTAAAGGCGAGGCAAGAATACTTCGGGTTAAAAGTACCCGCAAATTGAGAATTGCTTTTTGTGAAAGTTGTATCAATAGAACTTGAGAAACAAAATTAGCAATTAACCGAAGTAAACAAAGACCGACAAAACTCCAAATTAGTATAGTTTTTGATGGCTGGTTTTGACTTAATGTCGTATTAATTAGGGCAATTAGACCAGCAGCAGTGACACCGCTGAAAATACCAGCTAAAATTGCAAAACAGAGGCGAAGAGAAGAAGTACGCAATAGAAGACGGATCAGGTTCATAACGTAATTAATAACTTACTGTATTCAGCCACATTAGCCAGCTACTTAGTCAATAAACATCTGACCGCTAACATTTACATCTGACCGCTAATATTTACCTCACGAAAATAGTCAAGTGACCACCTTCTTTGACTACTTCAGGTGTATGTGCAACTACATTTATTCCCTGAGAAGCTATATGTTCAGCAACTGGGTTAGTAAAACTACCAAAAATCACCCCAACTCCCAATTGTTTTGCTTTTTTAGCTTTATCTGAGAAACTTTGTAGCCCATGAACTTTCATTACCTTTGCTATAGCTAAGTCAGCAAAATGCAAGTCGTTAAAACCATTAATTTATGTGATGATAAGGAGGTATTTCATCTCTTTATTACATATATAGTAAAAGTGTTTTTGACACTGTTTAATAATCTCTCTCACCTAGTTGTGATTTATAAATATATTATGACAGTGAGATACTCAATCGCAACTCAAATGCAACTCATACGCAACTTCATAAATACTTGAGTAATTTTTTCTAAAAAATAATAAGTCATCCGTGTCAAAATCCTAGAAATAACGCTTTAGCATTTATTTTTATGCAAATAACCTAAGCTTATACCGATTATCTGTGAGGCTGTTGGCTTTAATGAAGTTTCGCTGTTTTTGCTTCATGCTACCTTTGTGTGAGCATAAAGTCTATGTAATGTAGGTTTTTGCCACAAAGAGATCCCACAGATTTTGCATGAGTTTTTACCACCTAAAAAGGCACATAGCCAACGCCCTAAAGAAACTGCTTGCTATATTGTAAAAATCTCAAAGCTAAAATCCCCGACTTCTTAGAGAAGTCGGGGATTTTATTGTTCACAAATGATTTAGGATTGCTATAGTAATTAGCACTATTAAACAGTTATAACTAAGAGCCTCTTTCACAAATTTAGATTCTGCATTCTTCTACCTTCGATTTCAGAGAAGCAAAATGTTTTCCACCTAATTCAATTTGCCCATCTGTACACCCAGTTTTCAATCTTTCGACTAAATAATCCAAATCATGAGCTATAAAATTTGTGCCATGATCTGGTTCTACTAAACTAACTAACGATATATTTCTAGCTTGTTGTTCGACCAAGCTAGAAATACCCAGAAAGTTGAATACACCAGATTCATAGGTTCCACAAGGTACCGAAGGATTATTTACTCCAACACAATATTCATTTGGTTTAAACCAATCAAATGCTGGGTAGCCATGAAAATGAACAATTGGTGCACCATTTTTAATTAACTCTGGTGTATACAAAGCCGCAGAAAGACTAATCGCAAGCATGACATAAATATCATAAGAAGGTTTCATATCTGCTAACTCCGAACGAATCACTTTAGGTAGTTGGAGATATAACTTTTCTTTCAAACCAATTCTGATAATATCGTCAGCGATATTCAAGTCAGTTTTATTTGACCCAGAACGAGAACTTACAAGCCAAATATCAGGGATTTGCCTAAATACGTATTTTTCTAGTAGTTTTATTTTTACATAGCGTCTACCATTTTCATTTTGACGAAGTTCGTTACTACTAAATCCCTTAACAGGTAGTAGACTTTCCCACTCGTTTTCTGTTACTTCTACATCTCCAAAATATTGTGGAGGTTCAGCATAAGCAACAAAACCATAAGAAACACCCGTCCTACCATTTATAATGATGCTGACAATATCTCTATGGGATTTTCTTTTAATCACTTCATTCAACTTAAAACCAGGAGGAAATAAGTCTGTTGTTGCTAATTCATTACCCAATTTAACTAATTTTTCAGCATAAATAGATTCTTGGGGATTATACTGTCCTAGCTCAAATCGACTCAACAAAAGTGGAGCAATCGGCACAAAAACTTTAGGGACTAGTGATTTTAATATGAACCTTTCTATCTCGTTTTTGGAAAATATAGAGTCAGAAAGATTCATATTTAATATAGAAATTTTCTCAGAAGAAACTCCAATAACAATCTCTGAAAAAGTTCTAATTAAAGTGTTTAGACCAATATTTATTTTTTGTTTGTATGAAACAAGAGGATTAATAAAATCATTGTCTATTTCTGTAATAACAATTACTTGTGTTTTGCTAGGATTGTCAACATACTTAGCCGCATGATCTTCAGCCCAACTGCTCAATCTGGCTATTTTTATAACGGGTATTTTCCGGTCGTTTAAAACAAAGTTACAATATAATTGATAGAGCAGTTCTGCTGCAAATATACCAATTCTTCTGACAATTGAAGGAGCTATTTCTACATCAATAATTGCATTAACTTCTGATCTAACTCCTTTGAATTTGAAGTTTTTCTTTTTGTTAATTATCGGAAGTATTAGGTCATAGTTAAATTCTGCGAGTGCTTCGCTCCAAGATAAAACTTTGACCCCATAACCCCTCAGTTTAACTTCCAAATCTTGGCGAAATTTACGAATATCTTGATTATTGTAGCTATCAGGTAAAGGTTTAAATGTAACTATCAATTTTTGAGCCATAGCTTTGGGATCAATAATTGGTGGCTTATACTCTACAGTTGATTGCTCTGAAAATCCTGCAATTAGACGACCAATTGTTTGTAGGTTTAGTCCCTGGCTTAAAGGGACAGAACTTAAATCAGCAGCTACATCCATTTCGTGCAGAAATGCCACAATCTCTGCTTTGCTAGCAACTATTTCTGTTTGCATTTCTAATGTGATTACTCCCTTTGGTGAGCGAATCTTTAATTTGTCGTTGTCAACCCACAAATGAACACCCTGTTGAGTAAGTTTTGCTACGATATCTGATGCGTTCATAATTGTATAGTCTCCTAATTTATTCAAAATATTAATTTGTGAGCTTAGAAATTTATTAACAAATACACTTAATCAAATGTGAATAGATAATCCATGCTTAAATTGCAGATATCAAATATGTGTGACATAACATTATTTACAAGAATTTCCATATCATTCTGATCGATAGAAGGTTGAGAAAATACAAAATTTAGCAGCATTTTTCCTTGAAAAGTTGAAATATGGATAACAAAAATACCAGCATACAATGCATTAGAAGCAGCAAAACTGATTTCTTCTAGTTCAAACTCACCGTAAGTTGTGGGCACATTTACCTTACCAATATTAGAAACAGACACTGTGGCAGCTACTTGCTTGGGGAAGATAAAACAAAAATCTATGAGGTGCTTGGCAATCAAAATCATTTTAAAAAGTTCGCCAGACTTTTTACTAAATTCAAGTTTTTGTTTCACCTCACGAGCTAATTCCCAAATGGACATGTTTCTGTGTATAGTATGAAATCCCATAATAGAGGAGGCTAATACAGCCATGTGATTATCACTGATTGCTGGTTCAAAATATCTCCTCAAATCAAAATATGATAGGCAGTTTACTCGTACATCTTTTCTATTACCTTTAATTATTTTTCTGGCTATTGTAAACATAAGTACAGCACATAAAGCACTATGTACTGTTGTATTCTCTTGCCGACAATGATTGACAAATTTTTGGGTTAAGTCTTGGTCAAGTTGTCTGTGGATAATATTACAACTACGCTTTGTAATGCATACATACTTGTGAAAACCTAATGCTTTTGGTTGATTCCAGATTTTTTGGAACCCAAGCTGCAACAAAAAGATAATGCTGTTTATCTTTCCTCTGAACCCCTTAGTCCATTCGGGCATTAGTTCTTCGATGGGTGGAAGTGGAGTTAAGCTAGTAACTGGGTGAATTGGTTCACCGGATACAATTTTCTGACAACAAGTCAAAATTTCTGAGTGAAGTCGGATGGATGATAAACCATCTGCGATCGCATGGTGTATTGTTGTAATTAAGTAAGTTATATGCTCATCACCCACGAGATGAACAAGAACAACTCGTAGCAGTCCTTTGCTACTATCAATTTCTTTGTTCATCTCATCATAAACAACTTCTTGCCACTGCTCATTATTTGACTGCTTGACAACACGTAAAGCAATCTCTGCTTTTCCTTGATTTTGAAAGCTGAGACTATTATTAAAAGGAATAATTTGAGAATTTAGACGTGGGTGACGACACTGAATCACGTCTAAAGTCTGTGTTAAAGTTTCCTTGCAGATATAGCCCTTGATGCGGCTAATAGTTACTATATTCCAGGTTTTAGCACGGCTATTTAAGATTTCCATAGCTTGCTCAAGGCGTCCCAGTTTTCTATTGTAAATCATATTTATTTTTGATTTCCTCTAACGACTGATTGTTTGCAAGCTTAATTTTATTGAGGTTGTTGTTATTAAATAACCTGTTGAATAAGCCTTGCTAAAAGCCTGAATATATTCATAGTTTCAAACTATCAAAATCTTGTTATCTTAACTCTTCAAGAACAGCTTCGGTGTTCAAATCTCAAAAATCTCCGATTGCGAAGCTTTAGATTCTTCGGCTAAACGCTGGGATAGGGTTTCAATAGTTGGGTAATGCCATAATAAGATTGGAGATAGCTCAAAACCAAACAACTTTTCCGCTTTGCTAACAAGAAACATTGCCTGCGCTGACTCTAACCCGTAACTATCTAAAGGTTGACTTACATCTATATCTTTGGCTTCAACTCCTAACTGCTCTGCAATATGAGATACTAACCAAACTTGAATTTCTTCTGCGCTATAAGACTGCTTTTTAGTTGTCTCAGGAGTAGACTGACTCATTTACACACCTCTGAAGTAAAAGGAATTGGATATATAGCATTCCTAAATAGAGTATGAACAAGCTATAATTTTTGTTCGCAGCCTAAATAGGATTGCTGTACTGGCTAAAATTTTTGAAAAGTCCAAGGTTAAGAGATATTAGGAAAAAGTCTTAACTTTCGCTACTGCTTCATATCTCTAAATACACATCGAACTACGTAAAATTTGTCAATTAATCAGCCACCCGAATGCGAATATCACCCTGCACTATGCATTGACAGGCTAGGCGAATATTGGGATTATCTGGAGCTAACACATCAAGTAAAATCCGCTCCTCATCCATCACAGGAGTTAGATTTTCCATCCCACTTACAACTTCTATGAGGCAGGTTCCGCAAGCAACACAACGACAACCAAATAAAATTGAACTAGGATGTTCATCACAAATCTTAGTTAAGCGTTGGTTTGCTTCAACTTGAAGTGTTTTTTGGTCATCTTCAAAATTAATAGATACTAACATTTCTAAACTCACTAGGTTCAGGAAAGAGGGTTAGCAGATTTAGCAACTGTTAGGCTACTTCAACAACTTTTTGAATTTCCTTAATTGCCAGAGCATCTTTATAACGCTCATAGCGATTACCTAGCTTACTTGTATTTAACTCCAATCCCAACTCTTTAATCAGACGCTCTAGCTGCTGAGATTTATATTGCCAACTCTTTTGTTCTATGTAACCAATTATATTGCGCCACTTTGAACTCAACTGTCTCCAAGAATGAACTAGTTGATTTATATCTACCTGCTTGTCAGCTAAGTCAGGATGGTGCAGAGACATACTTAGTGAGTTCAATCCAATTCTAATATCAGTTAACATTATTCCTTGTACGGTGAGGTCTAACTTCTCTAAATAAGTTGTGAAACTAGCACTAATGTAGTCTTCCACAATTAGCTGCATAAAATATCGAATGAAATCTTGAGCTTCTTGAGGAGCTGCCCTATACAGTTCTACTCCTAAATCAAAAGATGTTGTGTAATGGCGTGCTTCATCTGTTAAGTGACCCTGATTCAATTCAAAAGCTAATGGTTCATAATCAAACTTTTCAGGAGAATCAAATAAATAGGCTTCGCTTTTTTTTAACTCCACATTAGCCATGTATCGGTATAACAAAGTCAAACTACCCAAGCCATTTTCTTGAACTTTTTCGGCGGGTAACATTCTCATGGCATCCCCAATCATGAAGCGTAAAGTTCGATATGTAAAATTTCTACCTCGCTGCTGCGTCTGTTCTACAATCTTTTTAAGAAAGCTTTTCCCCTTTTGAAGATTCAACAGAGTTTCATTTAAATCTTCATCAAAAGTAAAACGGGTATCGAAGCTTTCAAAATCTGATTGAGGTATTGCACCAACAGAACCATAGAAAAACCCAGGCTCATCAAAGGAGCTTTGAATTCCTATTTCTCGACAGACCATACTATATACGGTTCTAAAAGACCAAATGTGATCCATTTCTTCATTAGTTTCCTGATGAAGAATCATAAATTCATCTGAGTAGGCAGCAAAAACTTTTTCGGCAACACTCATGTTGGATATGAGAGACTGATATTCGCTATTGGCGACATATTTGTATAAATTAGCAAAGAATGTCGCAGATAAAATCGACATTTGACGAGCACTAAAGGAAAGTAAATACTCACAAATTGGTACGGGTAAGGGAAGCATTCCCGGATGAGAGTAAAGTTTTTCTCCTTTAATTCCCTGCTTGCTCATCGCTATAGCGACAGTTTTTAATTCTAAGGGATGAGTATGTGCCTGCTCGAAAAGCTTATTTTGAATCTTGGGAATTCGGTTATCGATTTTAACAGTATTCATGTAATTTTCCTCCTTTAATTAAAAGTAACTGGGCGATATTCACTGTAATAAGCTGGCATTTGTAAGCCCTGAATTTTTAAACTTTGCATTCGGTATAAAAATGCCGCTCCGGTCATAATATGGTTAGCAACATCAACCACCTGGCGATTATTTGATTCAGATAAGTAAGAACCTCTAACCCAGTCATTGAAGCTGCCCATAGCTGGGCCACACCAGATTTGATAATCCATTTCTCTGCCTTTTTCCCCCAAGTTAGACCAACGCGATGATAATCCCAGATACCATCGAAAAATTAGAGCCATCTTCAGTTTGGGATTATTAATAGCTTTGGCTAATTTATCTGGATTACGTTGAGATAAATAATTAACTGTCTCCTCCCAAACTGCTTCCAAGCTATTCTTGAAAACTTGTTTTTCTAATTTCTCTTTTTCTCCAAGTGGAATATTTTCAATTGAGTCATAGTTTTTGTATAACTCAAACAATTTTTGTGCCCGTAAAGGAAACAGAGTTCCTCGTTTGAGAACTTGGAGTTTTACCCCCATTTCAAACATATCTGCAGCCGGAGCCATCATCACATCAGCCATCTCGGCTTGAGCCAATAATTGTTTAGTATGTTGAGAAGTTCCAGCTTCAATACAAGACTGGTTAATTGAGCCAGTCACAACATAAGCAGCCCCCATCATAAAGGCAGCTAATGCTGATTGTGGTGTAGCAATACCTCCTGCTACTCCGACTCTGACAGGTTTTTGATAAGAGAATTTTCTTTGAATTTCATCTCTCAATTCCAAGATGGAAGGTAAGAGACAAACCAAAGGACGATTATCTGTATGACCACCAGAATCAGCTTCGACAGTAATATCGTCAGCTACAGGAATTTTTTCAGCTAGGGTTGCTTGTAATTCACTAATAAGACCTTGCTCAACTAATTGTTTCAAAATTTTTGTGGGAGCAGGTTGCAGAAATTTGATTGCAACTTCTCTCCGAGAAATTTTGGCAATAATTTTATTTTTGATTTCGATTTGATTGGCTGCATTCAAACTAAGTCCAGCAGCGCGGTAGTAAACAATGTTGTCAGTCAAATCGAGAAAGGCGGAAGCTTCGATTGTTCTCACCTGATATTTAAGATACAAATCAACAACACCGCGTTCAATAGCAGGTTCACTGGGACTGTGAAGTAAGTTAAATGCGTAAGGCCCTTGGGGTAAAGCTTGTTGAATACGGTTAATGGCTGCTTCGACGCGAGCAGGAGATAAGCCACCAGCACCAAATGAACTTAAGATTCTCTTTTTACCAAGGGCAATTACTAGTTCTTCAGAAGCAATTCCTTGAGCCATTGCGCCTGTGGCATAAGCGTATTTTACACCATAAAAGCTGAGAAAATTTGGATCGCCTAATTGTTGAGTTGATAGAGGTGGAACAGTTATTAATATTTCCGCTTGTCCAGATTTTTCTGGGTTGTAAGGATATAAATAACCTTCGTTGGTCGCACCAATTTTTCCTTGGAGTCTAATAATATAACAAGGTTTTTCTAAAGTTAGCAATTTAGCTTTAATACCTTTTTCATCAAAAGATACAGAATCTAAAATACCTTGCCAAACTTGATTCTGGTGGTAAATAAAGTCTGATGCTTTAATGTAGCTACCATTGTTATTTACCATATTATCTGCGCCAATCATGTTTTAAAACCTCCTATTAAATAATTTGTTCGTGCTGCTAATTATAAACCTAGTATGCATTCCGAGCCTAGAGATGGGAACAAGGTAGATTGCATAAATCCTATATTCCAATTCGCTTAGATTAAGAAGAATAATAGTGGCGTGGTAAGGCTAATATGTTGCATTAAAAATCTCCGAAAAATTCAAGTTTAAAAACATAATCCAATTTTTCTATTGCACTACTTTAGGCTTGCCACGCCAGTAGGTTGGGTTACAAAGCTTGATAATGTTAGGTTAGCCTATAGGAAGCAAGCTATATTCCTCAACCCAACCTACGCCTACACCAGTTTTAGTTTTTAGCATTAACCCAAGCGTATTGTCCTATATTCAAATAATCTGGGTTTTTCGCTGCTTGAAATGATTATTATTCAAATAACTTCTGGTAACAAGCTATTTGCAACTGAATTATGCTACTAATTTGTTTTAGTGACTCTTGTCGCGCCTGTAAAAAAACAGCATGTGCTCTGGTCATGCAGGACGCATTTTCACTTAGCTTTTGATAGTAAGGGCTATGTAAATTTAACAAATTCGGTTCGTCAACAACATTATAAGTTGTCAAACTAGAAGTCAGATTATTTTCCTGTTCTGTTACCCAGTTTTCGCTAACTTCTAATTTTTCTACAGTTTCATTTCGCTCTTGTAGTAATAACTGAGTAGGTTCGCTGACTTTTTTTAGATTAGCTTCTTTTTGGAGAGTTGTTAGATTTGCAGAGGCATTTTCAAAGCTTTTAGTTGGACTTGGAATAAAAGAAGAGTTCATCTGGGCAAATTCCTTTAATTCTAATAGTTGATATTGCTGTTGATTAACGGTTTTGATTGAATATTTAAAAGATATATCTTGAGTATTTTCTTGGTTTTTATTTTTCAAAGATGTGTAACTAGTCTTGCTACTATCTAAGGTGGTAATTCTCAGGTTATACTGGCTTGGAATAGAATTTTCCGGTTCTTGAGAATATAGTGGTGATAAATCTAAGTCAACCCGATAACTAAGAAGTTTTGCTAAAGCTTTGATAATAGAAGTATGATCCTCTACACCTCTTTTATTAAGAGACACTGTGACGTGTTCTTTTGCATTCAGGGTTTTATCAATCCATCGGGAGCAGTTACTACCTGCGCCTACTTCGATAAATATTTTGAAACCGTCTTCATAGACGCGGTTAATTAACTGAGGAAAATTAAGCTGTTGACAGAGGTTTTGAGCAATGTTGTGAGCAATAGAATGGCTGTCAAGGTCAATGGGTTTATACTCGGCTGCGGAATAAAAAATAGTCTCTGGTACGTTTTGAGTAGGTAATGTATTTAATCTCACAAGTTCATCGTACTCAGAGCGCATTGCTTCGCAATGAATGACATGGGTAAAGGGAGCAGAAAAAGCATCACAATTTAGATTATTAATCACCCGTTGACAGGCTTGGATTTCACCAGCGATCGCAACTTCTTCTGTAGTATTAATTAAGGGTAAGTAGACGTGCTTTTCATCTTTGATTGCTTCCTGAACCCGCGATACTGGACACATCAGAATATAGTTGCGCCAAAAATCTTCGCCTTGCTCATTCTGTCCTTGAGGTAATCTCCAATACTCGCGCACAGCATTTTTGGGGCCAGATAGCCTTGTCTTCAATAGAGATGATGAGTTAAAACCCTCGCTACCTTCTTGAAACTCAGTCCAGATACCTTGAGCCAACATCATGCTAATTTCGCCCAAGCTATAACCAAAAGCAGATTGAGGCTTGATTTGAAAATAATTTTTCAGAATTGCTGTCATGAGTCCAGCACAGGCCATTTCTGATTCAAGTACTGCTACTGAATCTTTGAGCAATCGCTGTTCCAGGGCTTCTAATTGCCTGTTTGACAATTTTTCTAAGCTTCGAGGATAAATAAGTTTTTCGACGTTGGCAACACGATTGTAGATGCTTCTGATGAGCGGATCATCGTAAAGTTGAGGAAACAAGCGAAACAGATTCCGACCTAATCCGATATAAGCACTAAAGGCACCTGGGTAAACGAAAGCAACTTTACTTCTTTGACCCAACGGTTTTGCTGTAAAATAGCTGCCGAGAGGACTTTGCCAGTCTTTCCCTGTCTCGAAGGCATTGGCAATACCCTTGAGGGAGTGCTGAATTTCTCGTTGCAATTCATCTCGGTTATGTCCGAGAATTGCTACTGCATAAGTTGCCTGTTGACGCTGTTGAAAAGCTGTAAAAGTCTGCCTAGCAACATCAGATAGGGAAGAAGAACTTTGAATCGTTTGCCCAAGTGTGTGGATTTCGTCTAATAGAGTTGATTGATCATCAGCTGCGATCGCAAATACATGATAAGGCATTTGCTCTAAATATCTGCTGCTGTGATTTTTCTGATTTGGTTCCTCTGACAAAATTAAATGTGCATAACTGCCATCTATCTCCATCCCGTTAATTGCAGCTATTCTTTTAGTGGCTCCTTTTTCTAAAAACCAGGGTTTTGATTCTGAAGCCACATAAAAGGGACTATCTTGCCAAATCTCTGGCGTTTTGGGGCCAGACCATTGAGGAACTGCGGGAATGTAGCGGTGATATAAGCAAAGTGCTGTTTTAACCAGACTAACTATTGCCGATGCCGCATAAGTATGACCGATATTAGCTTTGACACTACCGATCGCACAAGTTAAATTTGGTTCCAATGTGCGATAAGCTGTGAGCAAACCTTGAATTTCTGACTCATCTTGCTGGGAAATTCCACTACCAACAACTTCTAAATAGTTGATATCTTTTGGTTGAATATCTGCACGATGAAAAGCCTGTTGACAAACTTGTGTTACCGTTTCGGAATTTAGGGATTGGGGAACTCGGGGCCCCCTCTGGGGATAAGGGGCAATGGGGACGCTATTTCTTGAGTTTTCTACGAGACTGAGAGCGTCAATCGTTGCATATATGCGATTGTTTTCTTGTTTTGCTGTTTCGTGCAGCTTCAAAACTACAGCCGCCGCACCCTCGCCGATTGTCCAGCCATTGGTATTCTGATCGTAACTGAGAGTATTTACGCCTGTGTTGACTTTTGTAATTTGATTTCGTTGTAAAATACTAGCGCCATCTCCAACAAGCTCGATCGCACCGACCAAAACAGCATCTACTTCTTTAATTTCAAGTAGCTTTTGTGCAAGCTCTAAAGCTTTGAAAACAGTATTTTGTTTGGCAATTAATGTGAATGCAGGGCCAGCAAAATTCCATAATTTGGAAATATAATCGGCCAGTCCGTTTTCGATATAACTTGGAGATTCACTGTCTTTATCGATAAATTCCAACTGCTCTGTTTTGGAAAGTTGATCTAGAGTCAGTTCTTTAGCAGTGGCAATTATTATTGCTATTCTTGTCCCTTGAGGAAGCGCCGCATCTTTGAGAGCGTTATCAGCTACCTGAAGCATTAACAGTTCTTGAAGGTTAAAATTGTCTACTTTTTCTGGCGATATTTCCAAAGGTAAAGGATCAATTTTAAAATCTTTGATGTATGCGCCTAATGGTAATATACCATCGATAAAACCATAGTTTTTCAGCAAATTTTCTTGTAAGCATTGCTGAGGAGGTATGGAAATAAAATGCTGAGTTCCCTCATAAATACTGCGTTCAAAGGCATCCAATCCCTTGCAACCGCCACCTAAATAGCAATCCATTCCCACTATCGCTATTTTAGGAGTTTTATTTTTTGCAAATTCTTCCATTACTTACCTCCTCAAGCTGATGTATATATTTTTTAGTTGCTGATTCTCTGACTTTTCACGGTATCTGGAAAAGTTATCTCTAAATAAATAGCGTTCAGTTAAGGATTTTCTCTTTGTCAAAGTGATTTTTTTAACGAACCACAAAGGGCGCAAAGGGCGCGAAGGAAGAAAAGAAATACTTAACTGAACTGTATTCCTCTCTAAATCTCTATCTTAAAATTTCCAGATGACTTAAAAAGTCAGGCTGATTCTTGCTTAAATTTCATCTAATTGCTTGGGTAAAATAGTTCCCTTTGCTCCAAGCATTCGGGTATATATTTGTCCTTGCGAATTATGGGCGATGACATCCACAACTAAACCCGATTCTGTCTTGGATTTTATTTGACAAGAAACGTAAAATGTTTCATCAAAGGGGACAGCTTGAAACTGTTCAAAAGTCTTGATTTCTGAAGGTAAACAAGCTACCTGATAAAAATGCTGCGCCCAAATCCAAAATGCATGAATCTGCACATCTGCAATGTAAGGATTAAATGTTTGGACTGGGAATTGTCCTTGTTCTCGTTCTGCTGGTTCCGGTAAATAGCATTCTATGGTTATCTTGTTCAGAGTGGCATTTAAGACAGATTTTACGCCTTGAAAAGTAAATCCGTGAAATAAGCTAGCTGCCCCATTTTGATAAAGTGATGAAGTCGTAGCGGTGATTCTATTATCCTGGCTTAAGTCCAGAAACTCGTGTGTAGGGGCATTAGGAAGTTGCCGCTTCAGCTTCATCTGGCTACTAAAATGATAACGGATTTTACCTTCTGGAGTTTTACTCCAAATTTTGGCATCGAAATCTATCTCATTGATATCATGTTTAGCAAGTTCTTGCAATTCTAAAGTGTATTCAGTTGGCAAATTATCATCGAAAATTAGTCCCTTCAAAACTTTATAATTTGTACAACTGAAGGCTTTGTAGCCTGGATAGATTTGTTCGCAAGCATTAGCAATCCATAATAATCCACAAGTCGCTGGTAGAACTGGATAACCTGCAATTACGTGGTCTTGTAAAAATGGATTTGCTGCTAATGTGAGTTGCCGTTGGATACGAAATTTTCTCAACTCACTGGGTAACTTTTCGGGGATATAAACCAGGGGACTACCAATCACAACTTGCACAGTTTCTTGATTTGCACTAGCTAGTTCATCAACTAACATTTCTGTGCCCATCTCAACAGGAATAGTCTCAATATTCCGTTCAGCAAAAGCTTGCTTTAATTCAGGAGAAACCATACCACTATCCCAAGGGCCCCAATTAATAGCTACTACATGAGAATGGGGATGGTTGCGTTTGACAAGGTGGGCTGATTTGTTGAGAATTTCATTAGCGATCGCATAATCCGACTGTCCCACGTTTCCGTAGAAACCAACTACAGAAGAAAACAGGACTAAATAATTCAGTTGACTCGGTGTTACGCACCGCAACAGATTTTCGAGACCTTTAACTTTGGCAGTGTAGACTGTTTCAAAATCTTGGACTGATTTTTTCTCAATCCGCTTATCAGCTAGATTTCCAGCCCCATGAATAATTCCTGTTACTGGGCCAAAACGCTTAACAGCATTAGCAACTTGCTCCTGAAGTGCGATCGCATCAGTCACATCAACATTAAAATATTCAGCCTTCCCACCCGCCTGGTTGATAGCTTGTAAGGTTGTAGCAATTTCCCGACTAGATGAAATAGCGTTAAACTTTTTCTGCACCATTGCAGGTGTGGGTTTTTCGCCTTTGGCGAAGAAATCCTCCATAATCCGCTTTTTCAAATCTGCTTCACTCAAGTAACCTTCAGTCCATACGGGTTCTGGATCGGCGGCGGAACGACCCACCAAAATAAATTTGCATTGATAACGCTGCGCTAGTTTAATCACACACTGAGCCGTTATCCCTTTCGCACCGCCACTGACGAGAAATACTTGGGATTTGGCATTCGGGATGGGGAAAACGTTGGAGGGAAAGGTGCTGGGTGCAAAGGGGATTCCGCCGATTTCCTGCTCTGGATTTTTTTGTTCTTCCTGTTCACATACTAGAGTTACTCGCTCTTGTGAGTTGTATCCCACTTCCACGACTAATAGATTTGGGTCGTGAAGTTCGGCGAAGATATGCTGTGCTGATGTTTCGGCATCTAAATCGGGACTGAGGTCGATCGCTCGACAAAATACAGATTCCCATTCCTGGTTCAAGGTTTTGGTGAGTCCAAATAGTCCAGCGCCAATTGCACCAAAGTTATTTTTTTGTCCTAGTCCGAATTCACCATCCAGACGAGCTACGGTTATAAAACTACTACGTCCTTGAAGTGCTGCTTGATTGAGTGATTCTTTGAGATATTTGGCAATGAGAAAGACATGGCGAAGGATGGCTTTTTCTGATTCCAGATAGCGGACATGGTTGCTTATATCGTCGTGAGTGGAAGGATTCAGATGGATAAATGTAGCTATTTGTCCATAGTTAGTAGCGATCGCTCCTAACTGTTCTCGCAAATGCTCCTCACTCAAATCCGTAAGCACCACACGGCTAATCCCTTCAGGTAACGGAGATTGTTTAGCAATCACGGTTGGAGGAAAAGTTAAGACAACGGTTTTCCAGCCGCGTTGGAACAGAATCTCAGCTAGTTTTGCTGTAGTCAGAGAACCATCATCGGTAAGCAAGGCGATATGGTTATCGGGTAAGGTGAAATCTAAAACATCAGGTTCGGGAAGATATTTGAGTCTGACAGGACTACGAAAAATTAGGGATTGGGTATTGGGGACTGGGGATTGAATATTGGGTACTGGGTATTGGGTATTGGGGACTGGGGATTGAGAAAAGTTTTTCCCAGTCGCTAGTCTCCAGTCCTCAGTCCCCAGTCCCTCTATATGTGCAACAATTTGTCCAAGGGTACGTAATTGGGCCAATGCTTCTGAATTCAGCTTGGGTAAATCCGGGTATAGCTCTAGCAACGCTTCGAGAATTTCCACAAGTTTGACAGCATCAATTCCCAAATCTGTCTCTATATCCATCGACAAATCTAACATCGTCGTCGAATAGCCTGTCTTTTCACTAACGACATTGAACACAATGTTAGTAAGCTCTGGAGATGAGGGGGATGGCGGGGATGAGGAAGGTATTGCTGTTACTCCTCCATTTCCCTCATCTCCCTTATCTTCCCCATCTCCCTCTGCTCCCTGCTCCCGTTCGGCTACGCTCACGGCAAGCCTGCTCCCTGACTCATTTGGGGCGTTGACAAAGCCCACCGCAGGCATTGCACCAGAAATCTCAGATGCAATTTTCCCCATATATTCAGCTATTTGAGCCAACGTGCGTAGTTGTCCTACTTCTTCGGGATTCGGCTTGGGCAAATCAGGGTATAGTTCTAGCAATGCTCCTAAAATTTCTACACGTTTGATGGAATCAATCCCCAAATCTGCCTCGATATCCATCGTTAGCTCTAACATCTCTGTTGGATAGCCCGTTTTATCACTAACGATGTTAATTAGAGTTTCACTCAGAGTAGCTTGATCGATGACTACTGGTGGTTCGGGTGTAAATTCTACAGGTGCAGTATTCTCCTTTAATGGAGTAATATCCAGAACTGCTGTTGCTTTATGATATGCGCCATTGCCATTACCATTACCATTTGTGCCGTTACCATTTGTGCCGTTACCATTAGTCGAAACTGGCTCAGATTTAGTGGCAAATCCGTTACTCGGCAAAGCAATCGGCGCAGTCTCTAGAACAGGGTTATCCTCTTTGACTGGTGGAGCTACTGGACTTGGTTGATAATTGACTGGCGGTATCAGATGTTGATTGGTATTGCTGGGCGACGGTTGATAATGTCGCTGAAGCAATTGGAAAAAGTTGTTAGTGTATTCTTGCTGATAGTTCAAATATTGCTCATGGATGCGGAGGCTATCAGTTTGATGATCGTGAAACCGCATGATGCTGCGCTCTGAACTGGAGACTACGAGTTGCTGTGTTTCTGTATGTGGTTCGCTGAATTTACCATTTCCCCATAACGCATGTTGTTGCTCCATGAGTTGGAAGAAAATTTTAGTATATTCTGTCTGATGGTTCAAAGATTGTTCATGAACTTGCAAGACATCATGTTGATGGCGATTGACCTCTATTAATGTGTACTCTAAGTTGTCTATAGCTCTTAAATAACTTAGAGGAAGTTCTGGACTAGGTTGTAAAGACTTCATCTCTAGTTGGTCTGATTGCCCATTCTGGCCAGATTTCACTCCACCGTTGACAGTTACTTTCTCTGCTGGATGAGAGGGATTAGCTGTTACTGAGTGAGATTTATTGCCATTCCCAAAAGTAGATTGACCGTTGACAGCTACTTTCTGTGTTGCTTTAGAGAAGTTAGCTTTATTGCCATTCCCAACGGCGGATTGTCCATTGACTGCTACCTTCTCTGTGGCTTCAGAGAAATTGGGTTTATTACCGTTCGCAACGGTGGGTTTCACTTCATGCCCATTTTGCATAGCTTTTTCAAAGGACTGCTTGGTTTTATCCGATACATAGTTAGTGCTATTTAAGCGGACATTTAAGACCTTATTTGGAGAAGCTTCTGGGATTTTGTACTCCAGTTGATAGGGGTCTAAGTTTTGCAAAGGTAATCCAGCAACGCGTAACTGTAGAACAGCTTGCCGTAAAGTGCGATCGCTATCTTTGAGATGACTAGCATTTAAAGCTACAGCTAAATGAGGGCGATCGCCCAGGATATCTTTTACCAAGTTGGTAAGAACGCTTCGCGGCCCAAATTCAATAAAGCAGTAACCGCCTTCAGCATAAATATTTTCAATTTCTTGCTTAAACAGCACCTGATTCTTCAGGTGATCTTTGAGGAATTTTTGAATGACTGGCGGCTCATTTGGGTAACGCTTCCCGGTAACATTTGTATAAACTGGGATTTGTGGCTCATTAAAAGTAACTTTCTCAATTGCTCTAGCAAAGGGTTGCTGTGCATAAGCCACTAATGGAGTGTGAAAGGCTGCGGAAACTCCCAACAAAATGCTAGAGAACCCTTGAGTTTTCAGAGCCTCCTGTACATTAGCAATTTCAGCTTTCGTCCCTGCTAGCACCATCTGATTTGGAGAATTCAAGTTAGCAATAGTGACTTGCGGGAAATTCTGAATTAGTTCTGTAACCTGATTTACATCCCCTTTCACCGCCAACATCGCTCCTGCATCCAAGAGAGGATCTTTTGGTACAGCCATCGCTTGACCTCTAGCTTTGACCAAGAACAGGTAATCTTTCTCACTCAAAACTCCCGCAGCCCACAAAGCAGTCAGTTCTCCAAAACTATGACCAGCCAAGAAATCTGGTTTAAATCCAGCTTGTTGCAATATCTTGTACAAACCAGCGCTAAAAGCTCCAATGGCTGGCTGTGCATATTCTGTTTGCTGCAAGACCTTCATCTGGGCAGTCTTTTGATCTAGATCAAACACAGGGTTCGGGAAAACAACCTCCGAAAGAGGCTGCAAACCGTCTTCGCGTAAAAGGTTATCAAGTTGAGCATAAGTCTGACCTAAGTCAGGGAAGTTGATAGCAAGTTCCCGACCCATTTCTAAGTATTGCGAACCTTGCCCAGAAAATAGGGCAACCACCTTCCCCTCTGTTGCTATGCCAGTTTTGCGATAGTAAATTCCTTGGGGATATTCCCATGATTCTGCTTGCAGCTTGCTTGTGAGCAAGTCAATACTTGTTTGCAGCAAGTCACAAGCTTGAGTGAGAGAATCAGCAACAAACCCAAGTCTGGCATTTGTAACTGGAATTTCTAAAGATTGAGAAGCCGCAATCAATTCTGTATAAAGCTGCTCTGCCGTATCAGATTGCAATTGGTGTCTAAGTTCTTGAATGCGCGATAACAATTCTTCAGGTGTTGACGCAAATAGCAACACCGACTGAGAAGGTTTGTGTAAACGATAGGGTTGCTGATGTTGACTTGTGTATTCTTCCAAAACGACGTGATAATTTGTGCCACCAAAGCCAAAAGAACTTACCCCTGCACGTCTTGGTTGGTCATCGCCGCTAATCCAAGGTCTGGTTTCGGTATTTAAGTAAAATGGGGAACTATCAATATCTAATTTAGGATGCGGTTTGGTGACATTAATCGTGGCTGGTAATACTTTGTGGTGTAAAGCCAAAGCCGTTTTGATTAGACTTGCCGCACCCGCAGCAGCTTTTGTATGTCCAATCTGCGATTTGACAGTTCCAAGGGCAATATGCTGTTTTTTGGGATTGTTTTCGCCAAAAACTTCTTTTATAGATGAGAATTCGGCAGGATCTCCAGCCATAGTACCAGTGCCGTGTGCTTCAATTAAACCAACACTTGTAGGCGAAAATCCGGCATCTTCGTAAGCACGATGCAAAGCTCTCATTTGACCTTCTGGACGTGGCGCATAGATACTTTTGTAGCGACCATCGCTAGAAGTACCAATACCTTTGATGACTGCATAGATTCGGTCATTATCTCGCTCGGCATCCTCAAGGCGTTTCAGGACTAACATTCCGACACCTTCGCCTAGCATCATCCCATCAGATTCTGCATCGAAAGGTTTGACATTCTCACCTTGGGAAACAGCAGGAGTTTTGCTGAAACACATATAGGCCATAATTGAATTGTCGGTGTCAACTCCGCCAGTGATCATCATATCGGCTCGATGCTCAATTAGCTCACTCATTGCCATTTTGAGCGCACCTAATGAACTAGCACAAGCGGCATCTACAACACAGTTAGTCCCGCCCAAATCTAGGCGGTTAGCAATTCTTCCTGTAACTACGTTTGCCAGCATACCGGGGAAGGCATTCTCATCCCATTGCACATAAGCACTTTTGATTTTCTCAATGATTTTTTGTGTATCCTCGTCAGATAGGCCACTCCCTTTGAGAACTTTTTCCCAAATCGGGTACTGCATTCTCACAGTCAGAGGAACCGCCAACTGTCTGCCTAGTGCCACACCTAAGATTACACCAGTGCGTTGGCGAAGCCCATCGTAGATATCGCGACTAAACTGTCGAGATTCACCGTAACCTGCATCTTCCATCACTGCTTTCGCAACAATCAAACCTAGTAATTGCGATATATCTGTGACTTCTAGGCTGTTGGGTGGTAGTCCAAATTCCATCGGATTGAAATTGACATCCGGGATAAATCCGCCTCTTTTACAATATGTTTTATCAGGTGTTCTGGGGTTAGGATCGTAATAATCCTCTACACTCCAACGCGAAGGGGGAACATCAGTAATACAATCAACTTTGTGAATTATTTTTTCCCAATATTCCTGTAAATTTTTTGATTGGGGAAAGATAGAAGCCATCCCAATAATTGCAATATCTGTTTTTTGCTGAGGTCTATTTATTTCGCTGGTTAGCGGTGCATTCTCAACCATAACTTTTTTCACCTGTATGAGCTTGAGTAGAGCCTGTTCACAATTGCTAACTTCTTCTTGCAACTGTGCTAAAACAGCTTCAATTCTAGAAGCAGTCATGACTTTTTATTCATTATTGGAGCTTTGAGATGTAAAGATGATAATAAAATTACCATTTCTACAAATAGAGAAAGACGCGATTACTTTTTAGATAAGGCTAGGGGCTATTGATGGTAAGCTATATGCTTTTACTTGAGCTTCAGAAGCCATAAACAAGACTTCAAGAGATTTTAGTGAGGATATTATGAAGTCTAAATGTAGCAATTCAGATTTCTTTTGGACTAAAGAATTGCTCTGAATTGCAAATGGCTTCAAGATTACAACATAAGTTGTTAATCAGATAGAAATTGGATGTTTTCATCCAGCTAACATCTCAACTTATCAATTGTAGTTAATATTAGGCTGTTTAATTCTCCATTACAATTGATATACAACTTATATACAACGGTATCGCTATTGAGAGGTAAAATGTTATTGGGCATAATTTATTAGTCCATCTTAATAACGGTACTAGTAGTCTGTCTGCCCGATCTCGTTTTGTATCTGACTCTGTGTTCTCTGTGCCTCCGTAGTTCATCTCATTAAATTTGCTGGGTAAATAAGTTTGTAGTTAGGATTTTTAAGCACTTTAATGATTAATACAAACCCTCAAAACCAGCTTATATAAGTGCATTTTCTGATTGCAATTTGGTAAATAAATCAGAACCTACATATAAACTTATACAGAATCATTTTCGGAATTAAAATTGTCATCTCTGTTATTACTTATCGTCTTGTTTTGAGCAGCAGTTAATAGCTTTTGCTCAAGCCTACTAATACTAATTCCAAGCTCAGAAGCTTTTTTTGTTTTCCACTCTTCTAGCTCACAATCATGTTGATTGAGCCATTCACGCACGGCAACGCGGGCCATCTCAGCTTTGCGAAGAGTCTGGCGAGCTGCATGAAAAATCAGTCGCTGGTTATCAAAGCTTGGCAATGAGAGCATGAATCGCTGTAGTTTCATTTTATCTAGGGTCTTTGGGGGGCGATCGCTGTTACTCACATAACTATTAGAACTCTTTTCAATTAGTATGTCACATAACAAAAATACATTACTCGAATTGCATACAAATTGCATATATCTTCAATTTAGCAATCATAGCTTGCTCGAAAAAATACTGAGAAAAAGCATTAAAATATCAACAACATTAGCCTCTTATTAATTTATTTACTTATTGAAAAATAGAGATGATAGCTAATTAAATAAGCTAAGTAACTGTGAGGTAATGCTATAGTTTTTACATCTATCCAAAAGTCGATTTATTTTTTTAAAGATTATGTATTAATCAATAAGATATTTTTTAAGGATTTTTATTCCTAAAGAAGTAATTCTGTCTGCAATGTAACAATAACCACTAGCAACTATATCTAAAGAATGAAAAATACTAGCGAACAACAGACCCATCATCAAGCAAAGAATTATTTTAATATGCTGAGTAACAGCAAGGACATAACAGTGTTAAAAAGTGGTCAAGTATCGCAATTTTTTTCATGTATTCTATCGAATATATTGCTAACTATTTCTCTTCACAACTGTTGCATATAGATTGCAATTGAGTATCAATCAGTTTATCGTAAGTGATTAAATAATGTAATTCAATACTGTTTGTTTAAGAAGGCAGAGAGATACATAAATAGGGAGAATATAAATATAATTCACCTGATTGCTGGTCACTCTATACATTCATAAACGCGCAGTATGACAATGTGATTTAATGCAATAATCCGTATTGTATGAAGCCTTCTGCATAATTAGACTGTCACGAAAATATAAGGGTTTGCTGGCATGAGACTATCTGAGCTAGATCCACTCATCCCGCTAATTGAGTTAAGAGAAGAACTCCTGAAGCTACCAAAAGGCTACTCATTTTATGAAGATGAACTGGTAGATTTTTTATCTCGACGAAGATGGCCTGAAAGTAATCGCCGCATTGATCGGACAACTTTCTGGCGGTGGAGAAATGACAACGGGATTGAACATCAAAAAGTATTTAGTCGATTGGATATCTTGAAACTCTGCCAAATTTGCGACCACTATCGCATAGATGGAACTCGCAATGAATATCTGGCGATCGTTAAAAGTAAAAAAGAGGCAGTTCTTAACAAATAAAGCTACCTCTGGCTAGATACATAAAATACCAAACGGCTTTATCTAGAGTTGATTTACTAACGGATTGATGGATTAATATGATTGATGTTAGTAATATATAGCTTTGGAAGCTCCCACCAACCCCCCTTCACGAGGGGGGCTTAATTCACTAATTCAAAATAGTTGCTTTTACCCGCTTCAAGCTGAATTCGAGTGTTCATCTTGGCATGATATAAGGTCTAATTTCATCTATGCTATTTCTGAATAATTTGGAAAGACCTTGTTCTCAGACATCGCTAATTTGGAATAGGTAATTATGGTACAGAAACAAAAACAGTCATTCATCAAACCATTCATTAAACCTGTAGTTTGGTGGCCAGTTATATTAGCAACTACTATGACTATAGCTACTGGTGCAGCCTCTTTCTATACCTTTTCACGATTTCAGTTGTCTTCAAAAGTACAGCCTATAGCTACCCCACGTAGTTCTCCTAAAATGACTACTATTGCAGCATTAGGACGTTTAGAACCTCAAGGAGAGGTTATTCGTCTATCGGCTCCAGAGTCCCAAGGGGGTGTTAGGGTAACAAAACTGATGGTAAACAAAGGAGACAGAGTGCGACAGGGGCAAGTAGTTGCAATGCTTGACAGTTACTTTCCTCGTCTTGCAGCTTTAGAAAAAGCTCAACAACAAGTCTTAGTTGCTCAAGCTAATCTTAACCAGGTAAAAGCTGGCGCAAAAGCTGGAGATATATCTGCACAAAAAGCAACTATTGCTCGTTTAGAAGCTGAGTTGCGCGGAGAAACTTCTGCTCAAGAAGCAACGATCGCTCGCTTAGAGGCTGATTGGCGGAATGCTGAAAGCGAAAATCAGCGCTATCAGCAGTTATATAAAGATGGTGCAATTTCAGCCTCCGACGCAGATACTAAACGTTTGCGAGTCGATACAGTTCAACAGCAACTCAATGAAGCTAAAGCTTCTCTCAAGCGCACTATAGAAACTCTTCAAAAGCAGTTAATCGAGGCCAAAGCCAGACTCAAGAGTATTGCTGAGGTTCGTCCTACCGATATAGCAGCAGCACAAGCTGATGTTGAAAGTGCATTAGCCTCAGTTAACCAGGCTAAGGCAGAGTGGGATTTAAGTATTGTGCGATCGCCCATAACCGGGCAAATCATGAAAATTAATACTTGGCCTGGAGAAATTATCGGCACTACAGGAATCGCTGATTTAGGTCGCACACAACAGATGTATGTGGTAGCAGAAGTCTATGAAACTGATGTTAAAAAAGTACGTATCGGTCAGTCTGCGATTATTACTAGCGATGCTTTACCAGGGAAATTACGAGGAAAAGTTACAGATATTGGTTTACAAGTTGGCAAACAAAATATCTTCAATAATAACCCTCAAGCAGACACAGATAACAAAATAGTTGATGTAAAAATTCGTATTGATAATCTTCAAGATAACCAGCGCGTTGCTGGTCTGACTGATTTACAGGTAGAGGTAATTATTAATATTTAGAACTTCTCAATAAGGCTTTGTTAACTCATTGAACATTCTTACCCTACCTAATACTAATTCCTAATTGGCTACACTTTAACAAAAAATCCTTGATTTAAACAAAGCATTCTTTCTTAATTTAGTCTAATTTCCATCCTTGAGGTTTACTAAATGATTCTAAATATCCCCTTATCTTGGTTACAACTAGCCAGACAAAAAATTCGCTTTCTTGTAGCTTTAGCTGGGATTGCTTTTGTTGCAGTTCTCATGTTTATGCAAATTGGTTTCCAAGCTGCTCTTTATGACAGTGCTACGCAGTTGCATAAGAATCTAGAAGGAGACTTGTTTTTAATTAGTGCTCAATATAAATCTTTAACATCAAATCAGAGCTTTTTTCGCTCGTATTTATATCAAGCATTAGGCTTTGAAAATGTTGAATCAGTTAGCCCTTTATATGTACAGTTTGCTAAGTTTAAAAATCCCAGTAATGGTTTAAAGTTTCCATTGTATGTGCTAGGATTTGACCCAGTTAAATCAGTTTTTAAACTTCCAAATATTGAAGAAAAACTTGATTTGATTAGAATCCCTAATATCGTTTTATTTGACCGCGATTCTCGTCCCGAATTTGGAGCGATCTCTAAAGATTTTGAACAAGGTAAAGTTATAAAAGTTGAAATATTCAGCTACACTGGATTAGTTGGTTACAAAGTTAAGATTGGTGGTTTATTTCGCCTCGGACCTTCTTTTGGTGTTGATGGGAATTTAATCGTTAGTTCTTCAACTTTCCTCAGAATATTTCAAGATCGTCCGGCACAAAAGATAGATATAGGATTAATTAAACTCAAACCTAATACCGACCAACAAAAAGTTTTTGCAGATTTATCAGCCAAGTTACCCAAAGACGTAAAAGTAATTACTCGCAAAGATTTTATTGCTTTGGAAAAAACTTATTGGTCCCTTAGAACACCTATTGGATTCGTGTTTAATCTGATGGTATTAATGGGGTTTGTTGTTGGTGTGATCGTTGTTTATCAAATTCTTTATAGTAACATTTCTAGTCATCTAACTGAATATGCAACCTTAAAAGCAATGGGATTTAAAAACAAATACTTATTAAGTGTAGTTTTTCAACAAGCTTTAATTTTAGCATCTCTAGGTTATATACCAGGTTTGGCTATATCTATAGCATTATATGATGTCTCAAAAAATGCTACTAAATTACCAGTTATTATGAGTACAGATAAAGCTATTCTAGTATTAATATCAGCAATATTAATGTGTTTAACTTCTGGATTTTTATCTACAAACAAACTCCGAAATGTAGATCCAGCAGATATTTTTTAATTTTACACGGCAACCCGCTTTTATTTCTATTCGCGCAGTGCAATTGCGATAGGTAGACAATAGACAATAGACAATAAAGCTATTTAAGTTGTACCTAGCTTCGCAAAAATCAAATATGAGTCATATATATCTGAGAAAATCATGAAAACAAAGTTTATTGTGAGTATTAACGATCTAAATCATTATTTCGGCGAGAAAAAAGTACGAAGTCAAATATTATTCGATATTAATTTTAATATCAAATTTGGAGAAATTGTGATTATGACTGGGCCATCAGGTTCAGGAAAAACAACTTTACTGACTTTAATTGGTGGGTTACGCTCTGTCCAAGAGGGAAGCCTTAAATTTTTAGGTCAAGAGCTTTCTGGAGCTAGTAATGAGCAATTAGTTAAAGTACGCCGCCACATTGGGTATATTTTCCAAGCTCATAACTTATTAGATTTCTTAACAGCCAGACAAAATGTTCAAATGTCGCTAGAATTACACAAAAATATTCCTGAATGGGAAGCTCGTAGCAAATCAGAAGCTATACTAAATGCCGTTAAATTGGAAAATAGAGTTAATTATTACCCATCTGATCTCTCAGGAGGACAAAAACAACGGGTAGCAATTGCTCGTGCTTTAGTAAGTCATCCAAAATTAGTTTTAGCTGATGAGCCTACAGCTGCTTTAGACAGTAAGACAGGCCGAGATGTTGTCACCCTAATGCAGAAACTAGCTAAAGAACAGAATTGTGCTATCTTAATGGTCACTCACGACAACAGAATTTTAGATATTGCCGATCGCATAATTCAGATGGAAGATGGTTATTTAGTCAAAGAGGTTTCGTATCTACCAAATGGATCATAACTAAATACCTGTAAAACTTGAATATGTCTTTAGGAATACTATTTTAGTTTAATTTTTGGTACAAATATCAAGTAGAAAAGTGCAGGTTAAAGAATTTGTATCAGTCATTACAGTTAAACAATATTCCTTAAGTCTAGAGTAAGACACACCTGAAGTATGAAGTTAGAAGTTCTCAGGTGAAATAATATTGTAGAGTATTTTTAAATATAGGTTTAAACTTTTTTGGCAGCATTTAGCTGCTTAGTTTTATAAATATATATACTAAATAACTAAAAACAAATAAACTCATCGAAAAATCCGAAAATCGTTGTATTCATTACGATTGACACGAAATTTTATGCTTAAAGATTTGATTTTTTGTCTACAAGAAGCAGCTTTATACCTTATTTTAATAAAAAAATCTCGAACACCTCAAGATCCTTCTGAATGTTTTGTGAACTCTCCCTGTGGATGTGCTAATCCAGGGCAAGATATCCAGTGTGAAGATTGTGCTTATCTTGAGTCATGCTTATCTAATTGTAAGCTGCAAAATATTTCGTTATTTTCTTGTTCACATACTAAATTTAATTAATGTAAAATTAATGCCTGCGATAGAAGTAGGTTTACTCCTGTGGTAGAAGTGCGACAGAAAACTAGCTGTTATATTAATAAGGAATGAAAAACAATTCATAATAAGTAATTACAAAGTATAACACAAATAAATATAGTTTTACATTAGTAAGTATTAATCGTTATTACTTACTTTTTTGTGAAGAAGTGACTTTGGTTGTAGCTTCTCAATAATAAATAAGTAATTACTGATTATGAATTAGTTTGAATCTGACGAATATTCATGTGTTATGGGAGCTTAAAATACTTTCAATTTTTTCAACACCAATTAAGTAAAAGACTCCTGAATCTATTTTGGTTGTCAAAAGCCACCTAATTTAGCACTGGATTGAGTAGAAAATATCAGTTTTGAACATCAATCAACGACAGAAATCTAAAACATAAAAGAAACCATGACCATGAAGCCTTTTGATTTATCTAAAACTGTTTTGGCTACTATCTTTGCCATCAGTTTCGCTTCTGTATCCTTACCTCCTTCTGTTTTTGCCCAAAGTGGAGGTTCCAGTAGTGGCAGTAGCTCAGGGACTGGAAGCACAGATAGTAGCTCAGGTACTGGAACTACAGGTACTGGAACTACAGGTACTGGAACTACAGGCACTGGAACTACAGGCACTGGAACTACAGGTATCGGATCAGGGACTGATCTCAATGGTACTGGAACCACCAGTACTGGAACTACAGGCACTGGCTCAGGTACTGATCTCAATGGTACTGGAACTACAGGTACTGGTTCAGGGAGTGGAACTACAGGTACTGGAACCACAAGCACTGGTTCAGATACTGGAACTACAAGTACTGATTCCACAGGCACTGGCACAACAAGTACTGACACTACAGGTACTAACAGAAATACAGGTATTACAACTTCCGAAAGAACTAGCGATCGCGGTTTCGATTGGGGTTGGCTAGGTTTATTTGGTCTACTCGGTTTAGCAGGTCTGGCTCGTAATCGCGATAAAGTCCGGGCTTATAGCGATCCTAATGAAGTAACAGGTACTCGTTCTAGATAGTATTCACCACACTATAAGGAAGCGTACAGCCTTAGTTTTTGTGAATTTCAAGTTAGAGTAGGGGCACAATATCAATCAATATATTGATATTGCGCTCTTATAATTACATCCCAGTTTACTCAAGTCGAACTACTGCCTTGCCCAATGAAGATTACATTTGCCAAAACTTGTATTTTTGTTAGCGCCCGCACCAGACGTTGAGCTTGATGTTTATAAAGTGGTATTGGCAATACTCCAGGCAAATTACTCATCCACTGCCTAGCAGTAGCTAAACTACATCCTGTAATCAAAACTATTTCTTCAGCACCATAGATAATAGCATTTGGAGTCAGAGCTTTCTCGATCTGCACCTGCCAAAGGCGAGGCAGCATTTCACCCCATTCGATTCGCTGCAAACTAATGCTTGTGGCTAAAACAATCAAGCGATCGCCAGCGTAAAGTTTAACATCATACCAGGGCATCAACGAGTAATTATCTCGCCGATATTTATGGTACAGAATCGGCACAACACTATAGCCAGATGCGATTTCAGATAGAAGCAACCCGTTGAGGGTGTCACCTTCTTCAATATTGTATTCCGTCACCATGACTATTTGCTCGCTCAAGTGAAACAAGCTGAGAACATTTTCTCCAAAGGCAGCACAAGCAAAAACTTCTGCCGACAAAGCCGCGCCACATAAAACTTGAGCATAGGGAAACAGAGGGGCGATATTATCACTAAAATGGCGATCTTGAGAGCGGATAATCAAGCTTGTGGCGGGGTTCATTCCATGAGCCATCAAACCAATTTCCAGATTTTCCATATTATCGTCCCCAACTAAAACAATGCTTTTAGCACGGGAGAGATTTACCTTAGTGAGGGCTTCGGTAGTATTGCCAATAATCAAGGGCATATCTGGTAAAGTATCTTGGTCGAGAGTGGTAGTATGAATTCCCACCAATGGCTGATTGAGTTCTTGCAAAAGAGCAGCAACTTTCTGTCCCAAGCGATTTAAACCAATAATCACTACATGGTTGCGTTTTGGTATAGGAGGACGAGAATTGAAAAAATGAAATCTGGAAGTGACAAGAGCATCAGTCACCAGTGCATATAATACTCCTACGAAAGCTTGACCTGTTAACGTGAGTCCCAGGCTAAAGAACCGCAACCACCAAGGGATACGATCTGAAGGTTCAGATTGCGATCTAAATTCAACACCGCCAAATAAATCTCCGTATCCTCCCAAGAGCAACACTGCTGTTGCATAGAAAGCTTCTTGCAGGGTGATGTCAGGATAATACAAGCGGTAAAGAATTATTCCAACGAACCACAGGATGATTACGGTAATACCATAAATTGTTGCAATTCGCCGGATTTGATTTTGGCTTTGGTAGTAAGATTGCCAAAATTGTACTATTTTCTGCTTAAAATTCTTCGCTGTGATGCCTTGAAAAAACTCTTGCCACTGCCAATGGCGGTAAGATTTATTTGTATGTTGCTCAGATAAAGCTAATTCGTATGCAACATCAATGTAAACGAGCGTGTCTCCTACCTGCACTTCTGCTTCTGGGTTCCATTCAAACAATTCTTTGAGTGGATCGGATGAAACTGTTGTGTGACTCAAAATGCGGCGAGTTGTAAGATTGAGTCTATGTACTGGTTTGCCATTGCACCAGCTATCGTTCGCTTGTACTTGGTGCTTGATTACTTGCAATAGTTGCCCTTCTAAGGTAAAATACCCAATTGCTTCAGATCCGAGAGATGCTAAAGCAAAGGCATGAGCAGAGAGATGGGTAGGCTCAAAGGCAACAAAATTACCTAAGTTTTCGGACAAAAGTTTGTTGAAATTTTGTTTGTCAGAACGTACAATCAGGCGAACGTGAGGATTAAGTCGCCGTGCTGCAAACGCTGCTTCTATATTTATCCGCTCATTTCTTGTGACTAAAAGTATTGAGCGACATTGCTTTATACCTGCCTGCTCTAAAATACTTGGCTGGCGGCAGTCTCCTACGATTAACTTTTCTAGTAAGCTTGGTACTTCTGGAACTTCCCAATGTTCGAGTTGTACATCATCAATGGCGTTGACTTTAACGTCGTACTCCTTTAAGACTGCAACACAATGTTGCCCTAAACTTTGGAGTCCGCATACTAAGAAAAGGTCTTGGGGTTTTTTGGAATTGGTGCTGGGAGGGGAATGCACTTCTGTTAATGGCAGCATTCAATACTGCCAACAGTACGTGTTTGCTAGGATTATATCTCATCTTCACGTAATGGCTGGAATTAGGCAGTGTGCATTAGTCCTCAATGCGTCTTCACGACAGCTAACTAGTGGGGGTAAAGGAACGAACCGCAAAGGACGCAAAGAACGCAAAGGAAGAAAAAATAAGAGAGATTGAAAAATTAATTTATCCCTCAATTAAATTTTGACAGACTGCTAGCAGAATTGACATCCAAAAATAACGTCGCTTGGGATTGTTGACGGAGAATAGAAGCTGGGCAATCTGTACTTATAGCTCCTTGCAACATTTGTTTTACCACATTCGCTTTACGTTTTTCTGGAGCGAGACAGATAATTTTTTTAGCTGAACAAATTGCTGAGATAGTGACAGTAAAAGCATATTGTGGAACAGTTTCTAGATTTGGAAAGTGGCCTGTGCTTACTTGTTGTTGACGGTTCACTGTATCCAGTTTCACTAGTTTCACACTGTAAGGATCTTGAAAATTTGCTACTGATGGATCGTTAAAAGCTAAATGTCCATTTTCGCCAACACCAAGACAGCATAAGTCTATTGGTTGTGCTTGCAATAGTTTGGTGTAGCGATCGCACTCGTTTACTGGTTGCAGTGTATCACCTTCTATATAGTGAAACTCTTTAGGAACAACCCGCTTCTCTACACGTTCTCGCATATAGCGCCGGAAACTCGCAGAATGGTCAGCACTAATTCCCAAATATTCATCTAGATGGAACAGAATAATCCGCGACCAATCTACACCACCCAATGCAATCAAAGCATCGAGAAATTTGAGTTGAGAGTTACCTGTTGCTAATAATACAGCAGCTGTATCTTGTTGTTTGAGAACTTGCTGTAAATGCTTTTGGGCGATTTCGGCAACATCTCCGGCCATTTCTGCTTCAGAGTTGTAAATCTGCACCAGTAAATCATCAACGCGAAAAGAGTTTGTAGCGGTTAGCATTTGCTTACATAGAAGGTTATCAATAATTCACAAGGGGCTTACATCACAGTGTAAGTATTCCCCTCTATTGACGTAGAACAATCACTCAGCACGAAAACAATGTAAACTATGTAAATTAAGTTAACAATTATTTACATTTTACCAAAAAATCATGCTAGCTGCAATTCTCTTTGACCTCGACGGCACTATTGTCAATACTGACCCCATACACTACCGAGCTTGGCAGGAAATGCTGTCAAATTACAGCGTTGAAATTGACGAAACATTTTATAAATCCCGAATTAGCGGGCGGCTAAATCCAGAAATTGTTAAGGATATTTTGCCACAATTATCAACGGCAGAAGGGCAGAAATTTGCAGACGAAAAAGAGGCGCTTTTCCGCAAACTCGCCTCGGATCTTAAACCATTGGATGGATTTTCTGAGCTACTAGCATGGACAGAAACACATCAATTAAAGCGGGCATTAGTAACTAATGCGCCTAGATTAAATGCAGAATTTATGCTAGAGGTATTGGGAATAAAAGAAGCTTTCCATACAGTTGTTTTAGCGGATGATTGTATTGCAGGTAAACCTGACCCTGCACCCTACCAAGCCGCCCTGAATAAATTGGCGATTTCAGCAGAGGAAGCGATCGCATTAGAAGACTCTCCCTCTGGTATTCGGGCGGCGGTGGGCGCAGATATCCGCACTATTGGCATCGCTTCCACCCACAATCCGCTAGTTTTGCAGGAAGTTGGCGCATTTATGGCAATTCCAGATTTTACTGATTTGCAGTTGTGGACATTACTCAACTCACTCATAGAGCCAGATTTAAGTGCGATTGCTTCTAACCTATAAACGCAAAATCTGAGAATGTAGAGACGCAAATTTTTGCATCTCTACTTATTTTTCCGCCAGAATCGCGTGAATTTCCCGTTTAACTTGCTCTAAAAGCTCACGAACCCGATTTATTCGCTCCACATTGCCACTACGAGCAACCTGCACCACAACAGCAGCTAATTCTGTTGCAGCATTCCGCAACTCAATAAACTCTTGGGGCTTACCTTTCACGAAACTTTTGACGCTATCCCAAGGAGTATCTGAAGTCTCTTGTTGAGAACGTTCTGCTAATAATTGTCTACCCTCATCGGTAATCGTGTAAATCCGCTTGCCACCTTCTTGTGCGCTCTTGAGATAACCCCCTTCCTCCAGCAATTGGAGTGTTGGATATACAGAGCCAGGACTGAGGCGACGGAAACCACCATAACGAGTTTCCATCTCTTTAATCAGGTCGTAACCATGACTAGGATGCTCGGATAACAATTCCAGCAGGATGAACTTGATGTCACCCCGACGAGTCCGATGTTCATCTCCCCAAGCACGACCAAACATTTCATTACCAAAGTGTTTGCCATGCTCTCTACGTTCTCTACCATGATGCTTATCATGCCTAAACCAAGACTTGACAAGCAATGAATCCTCTTCGCTAACTCCTGCCCATGCAGGTGTTCCAAATCGTGAACGAAAATGTCTAAACATAAATCAATCTCAAATCAACTTTCTCTACTATACGATATATCAGAATATATCGCGATATATCGGAATAGAATTTTGATGAAGATTTATGAAGTAAGCAATTGTGCCAACGCAAAGCTGATATTTGTCTACACTTAGGCTGTGCGTAAACGTTCAATATCCCTGATTGGCGGCGCACCGAACATCCGGGAATATTCGCGGCTGAACTGTGAGGGGCTTTCATAACCCACCTGATAGGCAGCATTCGCCGCATCGGAGTTTTCGGCAAGCATCAGACGACGTGCTTCTAATAGTCTTAATTGCTTTTGATATTGAAGCGGACTCATTGATGTCACTTTCTTGAAATGGTGATGGAAAGATGAAGAAGACATACTTGCCTGCCCAGCTAGCTCCTCAACTCGTATAGGCTTTGTAAAATCAGCTTTGATGAGTTTTATCACCTCGGCGATACGCTGCATATTGCTGCCAGATGTCGCAATCTGGCGAACAGCTTCGCCCTGTTCACCCATTAAAAGGCGATAATAGATTTCGCGGATAATCATCGGCGCAAGAATTGGGATATCTTGTGGCGTATCCAAAAGCCGTGTCAGTCTCATGGCGCAATCGAGCAACGATGCATCGATGGTGCTGACAAATAAGCCTCTGACAGAGTTCTTCTTCTCCTCAATCTCACTGGTTTGAGCAGTAATAATATCGCAGAGTTGACGTGGATCTAGATTCAGCTTGAATCCTAAATACGGTTGGTCTAGGGTTGCCTCAACGATAAACGCACTCAATGGCAAATCAACCGAGACTACTAGATATTGAGCCGCGCTATAACGATAGGTTTCCTCACCCAGCAACGCTTCTTTTTTGCCCTGAACTAGGATGGCGAAGATAGGTTCGCAAACACCCTGTAGTACGGTGGAAGCAGAAGATTCTCGCTGAAATTCCAGCTGTTCAATAGCTGTTTTATGAAAACCATTCCCTTTGCCATCGGTGTGACGAGTGACTAGTGCCGCCAATTCTTGACATTGATGAGCGATCGCACTTTGGTTTATGACTTGGTTGATGATTTTGCTTGTCACAATGTTCTTCGATTAATTTAATCATCTTCTTCTAGGCATTGTAGAACATCAATTTGGAGAATTAGGCAATAAAGTGCGAGGTCTGTGTATTTCAAACCTTTGCGCTTACTCATACGATGAACACATCCAAAATTCAAATTAACCTCAACAGAGGGAAAAATAACCATGTTAAACGTAGAAAATAAAGTTATTGCTATCACTGGAGCCAGTAGCGGCATTGGTGAAGCCACCGCTAAGTTACTTGCTAAAAACGGTGCAAAAGTTGTTTTAGGGGCACGGCGCACCCAAAAGCTAGAAAAGATTATCGAGGAGATCCGTAACCAGGGTTATATAGCGGAATTCAAAGCGGTGGATGTTGCGAATCGTGAGGATATGAAAGCGTTCATTCACTTCGCCAAAGATAAGTTTGGTCGTGTCGATGTCATCTTCAACAATGCAGGCGTGATGCCCCTATCGCCAATGAATGCCTTGAAAGTCGAGGAGTGGGACAACATGATTAATGTGAATATCCACGGCGTATTGAATGGTATTGCTGCTGGTTTACCAATCATGGAAGCGCAAGGCGGTGGACAGTTTATCAATACTGCGTCCATCGCCGCGCACATGGTGGGGCCTACCAGCGCGGTTTATTCCGCGACAAAATTTGCTGTTTGGGCCATATCCGATGGATTACGTCAAGAATCGAAAAATATTCGCGTGACAATAATATCCCCTGGCGTGGTTGAGACTGAACTCGGCTCTGATATCACAGACGAATCAGCAACAGGCTTCTTGAAAGAACTCCGCAAAACCGCACTGACCCCAGATGCGATCGCTAGAGCCGTCTTATATGCCGTATCCCAGCCGGATGATGTCGATATCAATGAAGTGATTGTCCGCCCGACGGCAAGCTCATTCTAACTCTGGGAGCGCATTGAAGGGGTATTGGGCATTGAAAATAGGCAGAGGTGCAGGGGAAAGGGTGCAGAGGAGGGGAATTTTCTCTCTGCTCCCTTTCTTGGAGCGATCGCAGCAATTATTCCAGCCCAGAGTGGCAGTTAGAAAATACTTGTATTATAAATTGCAGCTTATTAACTTTTATGCCCTATTTTATTTAGCACAAAGTATATTTTACAACATAGAATATATCAGTCTCGGCAGCCATAGCATTTTTAAGTCTAGTTTTCAACTCTTCTTAAAAAATTCACGAAAATCAAATATCTAGTAAAAATACGTATGCCATTTTAAGTCTTCTCACTATATGAATAGTAGAATTAGCCCATAGAGGAGAAGACAGTGACACTCTTAAACCAAGCTCAAGTAGAGCAGCTAAAGGAAATAACCACACATTTACGACAAGTAAGGCAAGAAAAAGCCATACGCATAGAAGAAATTGCCGCTCAAACACTTATTAGAGCAGGTGTTTTGCACGCTTTAGAAGAAGAACGATTTGAAGAATTACCTGAGCCTATTTTTCTTCAAGGCTTCATCCGTCGCTATGGAGATGCTTTAGGGCTGGATGGAAATGCTTTATCACATACTCTTATAAGCAATCCTGTAGTCCGTCAAGATTCTAAGAACGATCATAATAATTCTGACAACAAACCAAATACATACATACCTCTTGTCGTTACTTACATTCTGTTATTAGTAGCTGCATCTGCTGGTCTTTTACATATACTTAATCCACCACAAACTACATCCGAATCTCTGACTCCAGAAGTCAATAATCAACAGTCAATAGTCAGCAATACTAACAAATTGACAGAAAAGTAGAGTAAGTGGCGAGTGAAGGAAAAGAATTAATCACCAATGACCAATGACAAATGACCAATGACAAATTCAAGATATTTGTGGTTTACGCAGATGCCAAGTAGTAGCTTGTTCATAAGCGTAAGCTACCTGAAACAATTGGTCTTCTCGGAGTACATTGCCAATTAGCTGTAATCCTATTGGTAAACCCTGGTCGTCAAAACCGCATGGCAAACTTAAACTAGGTAAACCAGCAAGATTCACAGGAATAGTCATCAAGTCAGTTAAATACATACTCAAGGGATCAGTAGTTTTTTCCCCTGCTTTAAATGCTGTAGTGGGAGATGTGGGACAAACTAACACATCAACCACGCGAAAAGCCTTTTCAAAGTCTTCCTTAATTAGGGTACGGACTTTTTGCGCTTTCAGGTAATAAGCATCGTAATAGCCAGCAGAAAGGGCATAAGTGCCGATCATAATCCGGCGTTTGACTTCTGTACCAAAACCAGTGGCACGGGTACGGGTATACATCGATAGTAGATTATCGGCATCAGGAGCGCGGTAGCCATATTTAACGCCATCGTAACGAGCCAAGTTTGCTGACGCTTCGGACGGGGCGATAATGTAGTAGGTGGGTAAGCCATAACGAAAGCGGGGACAGGAAATTATATGAATCTCTGCTCCCAAACTTTGTAATACATCTACTGCTTTGGTAACAGCTTGTTCCACAACAGAATCTAAACCTTCACCAAAAGTTTCTTTAACGATCCCAATTCTTAGCTGACCTCTGGGTTTAAAGTCTGGTTTTAAGTTGGCGGCGTAGTTGGGAATGTTAACTTTCAGGCTGGTAGAATCTTTAGGATCGTGACCTGCGATCGCATTTAATAATATTGCCGCATCTTCTACTGTGTTTGCAAATGGCCCAATTTGATCTAAAGACGAAGCGTAAGCCACTAAACCATAACGAGAAACCAAACCATAAGTTGGTTTCATCCCCACCACACCACAGAAAGATGCAGGTTGACGAATTGAACCACCAGTATCGGAACCGAGAGCAACTACACACTCTTGAGATGACACCGCCGCCGCCGAACCCCCCGAAGAACCACCTGGAACTCGTGACAAATCCCAAGGATTAGCCGTGATTTGGTAGGCAGAGTTTTCTGTGGAACTACCCATTGCAAACTCATCTAAGTTGGTTTTGCCTACCATTACCGCCCCAGCGTCTGCCAGTTTTTGCGTCGCTGTTGATTCATAAGGCGGCACAAAATTCTCTAAAATTCGGGAAGCGCAAGTGGTAGGAATTCCCTTAGTACATAAATTGTCCTTAATCCCAACAGGAATGCCTGCTAGTAGCCCGATTTCTTCCCCGGCAGCAATTTTGGCATCCACAGTACTGGCCTGCTCTAATGCCCGTTCTGCGGTAACACATAAAAAGCTGTGCAATTTCGGCTCTAACGCTTCAATGCGCTTTAAGGCTTCTTGGGTAATTTCAACGGCAGAACGTTCTTTCTTGACCAGCTGTTGGTGCAACTCGCGGATGGATGCCATGATTGCTCTCTTTGTGACTCAAGTCATTGATTTTAGTACATATTGACCGAGATTGGGAATTGGGAATGGGGAATTGGGCATTGGGCATTGAACATGAAGAAGAGACAAGGGAGACAAGGAAGAGGGGGGAGACAAGAGAGAGACTTGTCCCCCTTGTCCCCCTTGTCCCCCTTGTCCCTCTTGTCTCCCTGCCCCCCATTGATAAATTAACACTGCTACCTCTGAAGAAATAAGTAATTGTGGGGTTGGAAAAATTGCGAAGCTTAAACAAAATAATATTAGGAATTTAACATCATCCGTAAATAGAGGGACTACAATCAAAACGGACAAATGTTTCATGCTCCAATAAAGAGAGGATTACAAAGCTATGTCCGACTTAAATCGAGGAATTATGAAATTTGAGGGTGCAGATTCCCCAAAAGTAGTCACTATCTCTACCGTGTTGCTTCTGGGATCGATTGCTGCTCTCATCATCTGGGCGCTGCAAGCTGCATACGCGCTAAACTAAAACCATTAGTAGTCAGAAGGACACTTGTCTTAAACGGTTTCCATCGTAGCCAAGTGTCCATTCCATGACTAATAAATAAAAGCGCCCTAATTACCATCAAAAATTTCAGAAAAACTTTAGATTTGAGATTTGAGGTTTTAGATGGAAAATTTAAATCTAAAATCCAAAATCCAGAATGTTTGAACCTTGGGGTGTTTTAGTTATTTTAATTATCTGCCCCCTCTTGGGCGGATTACCCCTGATTGCATGGATAGCTTACGCGCTTACGGGTAAGCAATTATCACAAGTTGGTACACGAAACATTAGTGTATCAGCTGCCTTTTATCACGGCGGTAAATTTGTCGGAATTCTGGCAGTTTTGTCAGAAGCCTTTAAAGGAATTGCGGCAGTGTTACTCACGCGCCTTGTATTCCCAGAGGGATCGTTTTGGGAATTAATTGCCCTGATCGCTCTGGTAATTGGTAGATACTGGATAGGCAGAGGAGCAGGTACAACAAATGTCGTCTGGGGATTTGTCGTACACGATCCTCTGGTGGCAATATTTGTTTCTTTCTTTGCAGGTATTAGCTTTATAATTCTGCAATCAAAACAGGCAGTTAAATTTGGGGTTTTGCTTCTCTTTCCACTGTTTGTAGCAATTTTGCATCTAAGTGATATCCCCAGAATGCTTGCTGCTGTGGCTTTAGCTGGTTTAATGGCCTGGATTTATGCAAAAATTCCAGATGATATGAACCTACCAGTTCAAGAGGCACAAACAGAATCGCAAGCGATGTTGGAATTTTTACGGGGCGATGTCTACGACGGGCTACGCCAACGCGCGATGGTTTCTTTAGATGAAGAGTTGGATGCCGCCATTGTCGGAGAAAAGGCGGCTACATTATCCCAAATTAAGCGCTGGGGCTATCCAGTCCCGAAAGGATGGGTACTAGCGCCAATCGACGATCCAAAAGTGTTGACAGAATTTCTCCAGCCATCAGAATTATCCCCCTTGGTAGTGCGTTCTTCCGCTATTGGCGAAGACTCAGAACAAGCTTCTGCTGCTGGGCAGTATGAAACAGTTTTAAATGTTACTAGCCCAGAAGCATTACAACAAGCGATCGCTCAAGTTCAAGCTTCTTACAATCATCCATCTGCTGTGCAATATCGGCGCGATCGCGGCTCAAACGATACAGCAATGGCTGTGTTGATTCAACAACAAGTCCAAAGTGTATATTCTGGCGTTGCTTTCAGCCGCGATCCCATTACTCAACAAGGTGATGCAATCATCATTGAAGCCCTTCCCGGTAGCCCCACGCAAATCGTTTCGGGAAAAGTCACACCAGAGCAATATCGTGCTTTTGTCGTTGAAACAGAAAAATCTTCGTCTGTGCAATTAGAGGGGACTGGACGAATCCCATCGGCATTAATCAAGCAAGTTGCGTACTTAGCTCATCGACTCGAAAAACGTTATCATGGCACTCCTCAAGATATTGAATGGAGTTATGACGGTCAAACGCTTTGGGTGTTGCAATCTCGACCGATCACCACTTTACTACCAATTTGGACACGCAAAATCGCTGCTGAAGTGATTCCTGGAGTAATTCACCCCTTAACATGGTCAATTAATCGTCCCTTAACTTGTGGAGTTTGGGGAGAATTTTTTACTCTAGTTTTGGGCGAACGCGCTTTGGGCTTAGATTTTAATGAAACGGCAACTCTGCATTATTCCAGAGCCTATTTTAACGCATCCCTCTTAGGAAATATCTTTTTGCGGATGGGATTGCCACCGGAAAGTCTGGAATTTTTAACCAGAGGAGCTAAATTAAGTAAACCTTCCTTGCAGTCAACCTGGGAGAATTTGCCAGGACTAGGGAGGTTGCTGAAGCGGGAATTAAATTTAGAAAAAGACTTCAAACAGGATTATCACCAACGGTTTATTCCTGGGTTGTCGCAGTTGGCGCAGGAAAATGTAGAGAATTTGGAACCAGCCAAATTGCTAATCAGAATTGACTTTATTTTAGAGTTGCTACGCCACGGAACATATTACAGCATTTTAGCTCCCTTAAGTGCCGCCCTGCGGCAGGCGATTTTTCGGGTGAAGGATGGCCAAATTGATAATAGCGTGACTCCAGAGGTAGCGGCATTGCGATCGCTCAGTGCAATAGCTACAGATGCCAAGCAAGTATTGCTTGAGTTTGAACCACAGCAGGTATTTGAGCAGTTAAAGCAAACCCCAGAGGGAGAGAAAATCCTGCAAGAATTTGACGAATTACTTCAGGATTACGGCTATTTAAGTGAAGTGGGAACTGATATTTCCGTTCCCACTTGGCGGGAAAATCCCCAGATGATTAAGCAAATGTTTGTGCAGTTAATGCAGGGGAACGAACCACAAGCAGGCGCTAAAGACGCAATTAATAGCATCTTTGCTGGTAAACGCAAACGTTCTTTTGTCCAACGGCGTGTAGATATTAAAGGGCGAGTTACCGAAGTTTATTCCCGGCTGTTAGCTGAATTGCGTTGGAGTTTTGTCGCTTTAGAGAAGATTTGGTTAAAATCCGGTTTACTCCAGAACGCAGGAGATATCTTTTTTCTCAACTTTGATGAAGTGCGGCGTTTAGTTGTGGGTGACGATTCTAGGCTGATTGAAGAGTTAGATAAGTTAGTGGAATCGAGGCGATCGCAATTTGTCCAAGATAGCGAGTTCATTCAAATACCCCTTTTAGTTTACGGCAACACACCTCCTCACCCCTTAGCTCCCTCTCCGCTCTACTCTGACCAAATTTTACAAGGTATTGGAGCCAGTCACGGACAAGCTGAAGGCAGGATAAAGGTGTTGCGAAATTTACAAGATGTGCCGGAGATTGACAGAGATACAATTCTGGTAGTACCTTACACAGATTCTGGCTGGGCTCCTTTATTATTAAGGGCTGGAGGATTAATTGCCGAAGTTGGTGGACGGCTTTCTCACGGTGCGATCGTGGCTCGTGAATATGGTATTCCTGCTGTGATGGATGTTCGGGGTGCTACATGGCTTTTGCAAGATGGTCAACGGGTAAGGATTGATGGGTCTAGGGGTATTGTGGAATTATCTAACGATTTAAGACCCGAATGATTACCAATTCTCTGAAAGACTTGCCAGAAGACTCTGTCTCTCACAATCCCGAAATCAAGAAAAAGGTGATGCTACGCTTCGGCGATTTGCCTCACCTAACTAACTTTTCTCAAGCGCGTTTTGCTCCCGGACAAACCGCACCAGCACACGCGCATCAAGATATGTGCGAAGTATTCTTTGTGGAAGCTGGTTCAGGAGTAATTCATATTGATGGTACAGAATACCCCCTGCTTCCAGGGAATTGCGTAGCGATAGAAGTGGGGGAAGTACATGAAGTTGTCAATAGTGGCTCAACTGAGCTTGTGTTGACCTACTTTGGTTTGCGTGTGGAAAAATCACGATAAAAATTAAGCAGAAGTAGGGTTAAAAGTTTCGGGAAAGGAGACATCCTCATAAATATCAGTTAGGGAACAAGAAAAATTCAGGCTGGTAAATTGTAATTCTTGATTTACCCTATAGCTATAAAGCTCCCATCTACTTTCTGCATTTCGCCGAAAGCAATCAACACGCTGACGATTTTGACTAATTAAGACATATTCTTGCAATGTTTCTAATTCTTGATAGTCACTAAATTTATCACCTCTGTCTAAAGCTTCGGTGGAAGGTGATAAAACTTCAATAATTAAGCTAGGATAACGTTTAAAATATTCAAAATTGGTATCTCGTTGGTCACAAGTCACCATAATATCAGGATAGTAGAAAAGATTCAGAGATTCGATGCGTGCCTTCATGTCAGCAACATAAACACGACACCCAGTTCCGCGAATGTGATTTCTCAGTAGGGTGACTAAATTAGCAGTAATTGTTACATGAGCATCACTTGCCCCTGCCATTGCATAAATCCGCCCTTGGATATATTCATGTTTAATCGGGCTAGATTTTTCGCTTTCCAGGTATTCTTCTGGTGAAAGATATGGGTGAGATTGGCTAAAAGTCATATAACTATATTGTTATATTTTTTAACTGCGGATTGAGAGAATGGCGTATGTGGGTTCCTGAGTTACCCACATAGTTGTGCCCTTTCTGCTCTAATTTTTGTAAAATCCTAATATACCAAAGGTGTTGCGCCGCGCATCTGACGTAAAGAATTTATACAAGCAGCACAATCGCAACCAAATAAGTCGATTGCCATATCGCTTTCTTCGTTATTGAACTCCAGCATAGGAGCATCTTCTTTAGAAAACTCTATTTCACGCTGATAGTTAGGAATTTGAGCCAATACAGAAGCCCTGGCACATACTAAACCCACTTTATGTTTATTGCGGATACAAGATAGACGGTCAGTGGTTTGGGTTGCTGATTGTGGCTCTATAGCTTGTGCTTGATTCAGCATTACCCCCATAGAGAGAATGGAGCTAATCAGCACAGGAGAAGAAAGCAAACTCAGTAGGAATTTGTTCATTGATTTTCTTAGAAAACAATTGCGATCGCTCAGGTTATCCGATTAAATCTTACAGTGCAAGTAAAGTCTGTCAGGAATATCACTAAGATATCAGCACTAGGGAAGTTCATCTGGATATCGACAATTCATGTAGACGCATACTTTTAGGTCAAAGCAAGCTACGCAAAGCGTCTCGTAGAGAAGCAGCTTACCGCAGGTATTGTCCCTACCAAAGAACCAGAAAGTTTGCCCCTCAAAACTTTTTGGTTTTTGAAGGACAAATGCTAGTTTAAACGTCTTAATGTATTGGGGCTTATCTGCTAGCTAAAAAAATCTTTGTGGGCAGCAACCAGCATCTGAGCCTGTCTTAAAACATTTCCAAATAAATAAATAGGAATCTGCCAAGCTGCAACAGTAACTTCTTTAACTATATCCTGTACACTAATTGCTATTAATTCATGCTCTGGCGGCTCTCCTTCAACTGCTCCAGACCAAGTAAAAGCTAATAGAAAATCTTCATCTCCAGGCAAGGATGCAATTAAGCATTCTTCTGGTGTTGGCTGGCAAATAATCCCATATTCGTTTGCAAGTTCTACAAGTCTTTGAAAGTTGTTTACGTTCGTCATTTGTCCTTTGGATGTAATTGAATTTCAGTTTTAGAAAAAATTATATTTTTATCTCCATAACTCAACTTAGTTGCTCTATAGCATAAATTAAAAATTACGAATTATTAAGGAGTTATTGGAGTTGGATCGGGCTTAAGTCCAAAATCTTACCGCGATCGCTTGGTTGCATCAGCAACAATTGCTACTGTTTTAAAAAAATCTGAACTACCTACTTTTTCAGTTAACCTGATTTATATACACCTCCCTTCGTTACCATTTAAATATTGATGCCCTAACCTGACTCAGGCTGACGGAATGCATTGAGCATTGCCATCGCTTTTGACGGAACGGCTGTAAACCGAAGCAGAAAAAGATGCTCATCAACATGAGACTGTTGGATCACCTTGGCATAGATATGTTCTTCTGTAGCCATTTCTGCTGCAATCAATAGCTTGAGTTTGAGATTACTCAAGATTTCTAAAGAATGTGGCGATCGCAATTGCGCCTTTTTTTCTGAGAGGCTAATTAATGCTCCCAAAAATACTGTTCCCACTGCATGTTTTCCCTGCAAAATGGAGTATTCCACAGTTAATTCTTGATTGAGAACGATCATTTCATCATCGTCATCAGGCAAGAATAAATTATATTTACCACCAATGCCACGAATTTCACAAATTGTCACAGGGTGTTTTATTCCCTTGGGTTCTATTTGTAGTTGTCCAGCAATTTGGAGGTCAATGTGGGCATCTTTACAGGTATTTTCAGAAATTAAAATCTGTCCTCCCACTGTATAAGATTCAATTCGAGCAGCCAAATTAACATGACTGCCAATAACTGTATATTGAGCGCGTTTTTGAGAACCAACATTTCCCGCTACGGCCTCGCCTGTATTCATCCCAATTCCCATTTCGAGAATAGGAAAATTCATTTGCCGATTTTTTTCGTTTACTTGCTGCATTGCCAACTGCATAGCAATAGCACAGGCGATCGCTCGTTGGGAATCATCTTTGCGACTAATTGGCGCACCAAATATCACAAAAATACCATCACCCATAAACTCATTAATCGTGCCTTTATACTGGTTAATCACATCTGTCATTATTCCGAGATAAAGATTCAAAATTTTTACTACTTCTTCAGGCGGTAATTGTTCGGAAATAGCTGAAAATCCTCTTAAATCAGACACTAGAACCGTAACTTTTCTCCGTTCTCCCCCTAGCTTTAACCCAGAAGGAGTTTCTAGAATATTGGCGACGATTTCATCAGTTAGATAGCGACCGAGAGTTTTTCGCATCTCGGTAGCGCTTTGAGCAATATACTGAGTAAGTGCGATCGCAGAACCAGCGAATGCCAGCAATGAAGGGACAACGGGAATCCACCAACCAGCCAAAAACGCTAGAAAACTACCACCAATTAAACCGCCACCTGCTAGAAAAACACTAACAGCCATGAGGATTTTCTGGTTGCTACTGTGGCGTTGTAGCCAACACAAGCTAGCACCAATAATTGACCAAATTAAAATTGATAGCCATTCTAGCGGCTCAGGTAAACACTTGATCGATGAACGACCATCCATTGCCGCACTTAAAATTTGACTAATCAAATTAGCATGAATTGTTATACCTGCCATTCGTTCTGGATCAGTCAAGACATTACTGCTGTAAGGCGTATAGAATAGATCCTTCAAACTCTCAGCAGTAGCACCAATTAACACCACCTTGTCCCGCATTAAGTCTGGTGGAATGGGTTTATCTTGAACTTCGCCCAGAGAAACCTTAGTAAACTGCTGTATCCGTCCTCGATAGTTCAACAGCACTTGGTAACTTCCCGCATCCGCTCGGACATAACCCCCATCATTAGCTTCAAAAATTGGGAAAACACCCTGATTTAACTGCAAATAATTAGAGTTAGTTGCTGCTGGTTTGGCGGTAATGCCTTCAGGTTTCAAGTACAACAATGCCAGCTTTAACCCAAAGCTTTCCAGAATCTGATCATTATTTAAATTTACGTATAATAGCGATCGCCGAATTTTGCCATCCCCATCTATGGGTAAATCATTTGACCCAATTTGATCGAGTCGCTTCAGTTCTGGAGACGAATCAACTGCCGAACTATCAACAGTATCAGAGACTTTTTGGACTCCAATTAAATTTGGAGTAGATTTAAACACCTTAAGTAAAGCTTCATGACCAGGATTGACGGGTAAATCACGATAAATATCTAAACCAATCGCTCTGGGTTGTTGCTGTTTGATTTTCTCTAACAAACTGGCAAGTTTTCCATCAGACATAGGCCACTGTCCCTGCTTGCGGACATCTGCCTCATTAATCTCAACTATGACGATACGGGTATCAGGCGATTCTTGTGGACGGAGGAGAAAAAATTGATCTAGTGCTGCCAATTCCAACAATTGCAGTAATCCAGTCAAACGTAGTGCAATCACCAGGGCTGTAATATTGGGAACAGCAAGTAAAACACCACGCCATTGCCAGATTTGCGATTTCAGCTTTGCCCACATAAGATTTAGTGAGGAATTAGGAGAGACGCGATAAATCGTGTCTGTACAAGAGTTGGAAATTCTGCTTTAGCCTCATGCCCAATGCCCAATGCCCCCTGCCCTTCTTTCCTCAATGTGCAACAATCGATCAATGGTTCTGAAGCGATCGCACTCAAACCTACAGACTTCAAAAATTGTCTCCAATCTAGCTTCGCTTTAAAATTATTCGGCTCAGTTCGACGTAGCTGCACCAAACTAGTCAACGCTTCATGCCAAATCCCAGCTTCTGCATAGATGGTGGGTAACTTATACACATTTGCCTTTACCAACGCCTCCGACAACGATGAGCCTGGTTGAGTGCGTTCCACCCAACCTTCTACAGTCGGATTGTCGCTGGAGTCTTGAGTATTACAAACAATTGTTAGATACCAATGATAAGTTTTACCTACAGTAAGTCCGGGGGAACTCTCAGGAAGTTTGAAGCTAATAATTCCAGGTTTAGCAGGAAGCTTAAAAGACGTTTCATAAAATACATTCTGGTCTTCAGCTAGCAGCACAAACTTAGCTGTTTTAACTTGAATTGGAGGTACATACCAGAAAAATGCTGGATGTTGAGCAAATGTCAGCCCTAATTTATCTGGAGGCAGTAAGGGAGTTATTAATTTTTTCCCTATTAGACAAGAGCCGCCACGGGTAGAACCACCAGCACTTGCAGGAGGTTTTCCTCGCTGTGGTGGCTTAAATGCCTGACTAATTTGCCAAGTTTTGTTGGGATGGTACGACTGAGCATATACCTGTGCTGTTAAAGCAGAAAGCAAACCCAAAGGTAAGAAAAAGGTTAGAAAATATACGAATGGTTTAATCCGTTTCATATTGATAATGCCTGAGTTCTAAATTATTCAGTGAATAAATTAAGTATTCCCAAAAGCAAGATCAAATTTTTCACTCAACTACAAACTATTGGACATGGGGCATTGGGCACTTGTACTGAGTTTCGACTGCGCTCAACTACCGCGTAGTCGAAGTATTGGGCATTGGGCATTGGGCATTGGTTATTCTTCCCCTCTGCCCCCTGCCTCCCCTGCTCCCCTTCCTCTCCCCGCCCCCTCTCCCCCTTTTGGTCACAATATGGGAATATATAAAGTTGTAGCTAACCGCCTACGTAGAGGTTTAACGTGGATACCATTGCAATTCCTGCTCTAAATCGGCCAGTGGATGCCACGGTAGAAATTCCCGGTTCTAAAAGTCTTACTAATCGGGCGTTGCTTGTCGCTGCATTGGCAAAAGGTGACTCCATTTTAGAAAATGCCTTATTTAGTGAAGACAGCGAATATTTTGTCAAATGCGTAGAACAATTAGGCATTCCCATTACTTTGAATCCTCATCAGGCACAAATCCAAGTGGGGGGAAGGGGAGGCGACATCCCAGCTAAACAGGCAGATTTATTTGTGGGTTTGGCAGGTACAGCGGCACGGTTTATCTCGGCGTTGGTGGCACTGGGTAACGGTGAATATCGTCTAGATGGCGTTCCCAGAATGCGAGAACGACCGATGGGTGATATGTTGACGGTGCTGCAAACGGGTGGAGCAACCGTTAACTTTGAGGGAAACTCCGGCTTTATGCCCTACACCATCTATAGCCAAGGATTCGCTGGCGGAAATTTCCGTTTGAAAGCTAACCAAACAAGTCAGCAACTTTCGGCATTGCTGATGATTGCGCCTTATGCTCAACAGGATACGATTATTGAGGTTGAGGGGACATTAGTTTCTCAATCTTACGTCAAAATGACCTGCCGTTTGATGGCAGATTTTGGCGTGGAGGTGAATCAAATCGGCGATAATCAATTTCAGATTAAAGCGGGTCAACGTTACCAAGCTCGACATTACACAGTAGAACCAGATGCGTCAAATGCTTCTTACTTTTTTGCCGCCGCCGCCGTCACAGGGGGACGGGTGCGCGTCAAACATTTGACGAAACAATCGTGTCAGGGTGATATTCTCTGGCTAGATGTTTTAGAACAGATGGGTTGCGAAGTTAAAGCTTCGGATGATTACACCGAAGTGACAGGGCCGAAGCAATTGCAAGGCATAGATATTGATATGAATGATATCTCGGATTTAGTGCAAACATTAGGTGCGATCGCGCCTTTTGCCAGTTCACCGATTACTATTCGTAACGTGGAACATATTCGATATAAGGAAACCGACCGAATTCGAGCAGTAGTAACAGAGTTACGTCGGTTAGGGGTTCAGGTTGAAGAATTTCCCGATAGACTGAAAATTGAGCCTGGCCCTATTACCCCGGCGGAAATTGAAACCTATCACGATCATCGCATGGCAATGGCTTTTGCTGTTACTGGTTTGAAGGTTCCAGGAATTATCATTAAAGATCCTGGCTGTACAGCGAAAACCTTTCCAGATTACTTCACTCGATTCTTCAAAATGTTAGAAGAATAATTGAGTAGTATTTTGTAGCGATTATCTTCATTTCGTGTTTGATTTTAGTGGTACGTTATGACTCATAATTAAGTAGTTTGTAGTGGGGACTTCAGTCCCCAAAGCTAGGATTTTAGTCCTGAATACGAACGAAGATTTTTATTTGAACAGGTTTTTGGTGAATCCAATAATCTTTATAGGACTTACACAAAACTACACGATGTAGACGCAAAGGGCTTCCCCCAGAGTAGGAGAAGTCCTATATATTACAAACTTAAATTTGATCTTATTTTACCTCTAATTAAAGTCTGCTTAAACTCGCAATTTTAATATAAGGTACATCCAATTATTTGGAGACTTATTTCTCTTTATTAAAAAGGGAAGAATCATTGATTTCTATCACTATTCTAATCAGTGATATCAATTTATTGTGAGGAAAATCGAGATGAAAATAGTTCCAAAATTGGCCATTGCTGCTGCTAGCCTAACTTTAGGTTTTGCTGTTGTAGATGCAAAATCTGTATCTGCTGCAATTATTAATTACGCTTTCACAGTTGATAGTCCTGTAACTAAGGGAAATGGCTTTTTTAGCTTTGACGACTCAACTCTGAGTAATGACTATACTCCCGAAGCTACTATTAAGTCACTCTCTTTTCAATTTGACGGTGATTCTAGCATTTACACAGAACAAGATGATACGAATTACCCAGACTTTCCTGTTGCATTTCAAACCACATCTTTAACAGGACAAACATCTTTTGCATTAGATTATCTGTTCAACGATAAATCTAATCCTGCCAGTTCTATCAGTTACGAAATCATTGGTGAAGATTTTACTATTTTCTCTAGAACTTCTCCAGATGCTGAACCCATATCAGGTAAAGTTTCCTATACACAAGTACCTGAACCTACACCTTTAGTTGGCGCTCTCTTTGCTTGTACCCTAGGCTTGATGATGAAGAGAAAAGTAACATTGATGAAAAAGGTTAAAATCTAACTTTCATTAAGTTGATATTAATGCTTTTTTTGCCAAAAATTAATCTCTTATTAGTAGGCTTTTCTGTAAAAACATAACATCTAACACATTGAGAATAATGGGAAAATTGGGAATTTAAACCTGATTTTGGTAAGGGAATTAATTATGAAATTTGCCTACGATTACCCTGCCTTCTTTGTGTTAGCTGTTGCTGTGCTTTAACTTACCTGTTACTCAGGAGTAGAGAATGGTAGATTACCAGAATTTTGAGCAGTTCTTGCATAGTCGAATGAAACGACGCAACTTAATTATCGGGGCAGGAGCATTATCTGGTTTAGCGATCGCTAACCAATTTTCTCATCAAACAGCGATCGCCAAAACTAGATTTTCCAATTATCCTTTTACTTTAGGTGTCGCATCGGGCGATCCTGATTCTAGCAGCGTAGTGATTTGGACTCGTCTCGCTCCTGAACCCTTAGAGGGAGGTGGAATGCCACCTGTGAATGTGCCAATTCGCTGGGAAGTATCTACCGATCCTGACATGAGGCGCATTATCTCTAGAGGTACGGTACTTGCAACCCCAGAATTAGCTCACTCGGTGCGAGTCATAGTAGAAGGATTGCAATCTGATACTTGGTACTGGTATCGATTTCTTGTTGGTCAAGATGCTAGCCCTATTGGTCGCACTCGTACAGCGCCTTTAGCAAATAGCTATTTGAAAAAATTGAACTTTGCCCTGGTTTCTTGCCAACACTATGAGCAAGGATACTTTACTGCTTACAAATATTTAGCTCAAGATGACCTCGATCTAGTAGTGCATGTTGGTGATTACATCTACGAAGGCGGAATCTCAAACAATCGCCCCAGAAAGCACAACAGTGCAGAAATTTTGACTTTAGAAGATTACCGCAACCGTCACGCCCTTTATAAAACTGATACCAATCTGCAAGCAGCCCATGCAGCATTTCCTTGGATTGTTACCTGGGATGACCACGAAGTAGAAAACAACTACGCCAACTATATTTCAGAAGTTGATACTGAACCAGACCAAGATCCGGCTATTTTCCTCCAACGGCGGGCTGTTGCTTATCAGGCTTACTACGAACACATGCCACTGCGACCCTTTTCGCGTCCCGTTGGCCCCGATATGCAACTTTACCGTCGGCTTTCTTTTGGTAATTTAGCCACCTTCCATGTCTTAGATACCCGCCAATATCGCACCGATCAGCCCTGTGGTGATGGTACTAAACAACGTCCTTGTGGAGAAGATCCCAATGGAACCATTACTGGCAAGCGTCAGGAAGATTGGCTATATGATGGTTTAGATCGCTCACAGGCTAAGTGGAACGTTTTGGCACAGCAAGTTATAGTTGCTCAGATAGACACAAAAGCAGGACCTGGCGAAACCTACAGCATGGATAAGTGGGATGGTTACGTGGCTTCGCGTGATCGCCTCATGCGTTTCTTAGAACAGCGCAAACCATCTAATCCAGTAGTCTTATCAGGCGATGTCCATTCTAATTGGGCAATAAATTTAAAGGCTGACTTTAATAACCCAGGATCTACCACAGTCGGGAGTGAATTCGTTTGTACTTCAATAACCTCTGGTGGAGATGGGGCAGATACTAATTTAAATGTTCAAGCTTACTTACCTGAAAACCCACACATTAAGTTCTTCAATGGTCAACGGGGGTATGTTCGCTGTGGGCTGACTCCCACAACTTACAAGACAGACTATTTGGTTCTGTCAAATGTGACAACTCCATTTGGCACCATTAGTAAGCGGGCTTCATTTTTGGTTGAAGATGGTCGTCCAGGAATACAACAAGTCTAATGGTTTAATTTCCAGGTATTGAAACCAGATAATCACAGATGAATATAGATAATCAATGATAATTTATCTATATTCATCTGTGTTTTCATTTTCAAAAAATTTACTAATTGATATAAGGAGCAAAATAGGCCAATAGAAAAGTTCAATCCCTAATAGGGATTTTGATTAATTGCAATGTGCTTGTCAGCGATACTTCTCGAATAGATTTTGTGTTTCAATCCCTAATAGGGATTTTGATTAATTGCAATAAAAATAGAGTTTACTGCTACTGCCAACGGTAGGGTTTCAATCCCTAATAGGGATTTTGATTAATTGCAATTCCCGCAAGTTTTGCTGCATTCCCAAGTGCTTGCCGTTTCAATCCCTAATAGGGATTTTGATTAATTGCAATTTGCATTGTTTTCATTCCTTAAATAGTAAAAAGTTGTTTCAATCCCTAATAGGGATTTTGATTAATTGCAATAATTCAGTACTTTGGTGGTATTCAAGTCTACTTTTTGCGTTTCAATCCCTAATAGGGATTTTGATTAATTGCAATGCGAGATATTTTACTCAAACGCCGCCCGGACAAGGTTTCAATCCCTAATAGGGATTTTGATTAATTGCAATAACTCTTGGTCAGAAATACGCTTTGTCCCTTTCTGTGGGTTTCAATCCCTAATAGGGATTTTGATTAATTGCAATCCTCAAAAATAGAGCATGGAGAGGTTGTTAGTTTGTTTCAATCCCTAATAGGGATTTTGATTAATTGCAATTATTATCATTTATATTAGTTACTTGTGTACAAAATGTTTCAATCCCTAATATGGATTTTGATTAATTGCAATTAATACCGTTATATTGGTAGACCTTTCATCAGAATGTTTCAATCCCTAATATGGATTTTGATTAATTGCAATTTCCCGCATGGGCCATCATTCACTTTTCCTCTTGTTTCAATCCCTAATATGGATTTTGATTAATTGCAATGCTCTAGGAAGCCGAAAATCAACGCGCTCGATTTGTTTCAATCCCTAATATGGATTTTGATTAATTGCAATAATTTAAGCGATTCATATACACCAATACTTACGTCAGTTTCAATCCCTAATATGGATTTTGATTAATTGCAATATGAATTAAAAACTGTAGAGGCGATCGCATCTCATGTTTCAATCCCTAATATGGATTTTGATTAATTACAATTAAAATCAAGCGGCTAGAGTCAGAAGCTAATGTTGGTTTCAATCCCTAATATGGATTTTGATTAATTGCAATATACGAAGAAATCGCAGCATCATCATTTTTAGATGTTTCAATCCCTAATATGGATTTTGATTAATTGCAATACGCAAAAGTTGGCGCTTAAAAGCATTAAGGATACGTTTCAATCCCTAATATGGATTTTGATTAATTGCAATGTGAAGAAGATAATTGAGAACTACTTTTTTATGCGTTTCAATCCCTAATATGGATTTTGATTAATTGCAATGAGAATTTATCAGGATTTTCATCAGATACATCGGCAAGTTTCAATCCCTAATATGGATTTTGATTAATTGCAATAGCGGGAGCCTGAAACCCAAGCTGTATTTAGTTTTCAAGGTGCAGTTGCGCGATTTAAGAGCAATCATAGCATTACAGAATTCGTTTGGAAAGAGTGCCAGAAAAATTTAAAGGCTGAAATCGTGTTTTGATAGGCATTTCAGAGATTGCGCGGATGAGGAATAGGCGACTAATGGGTTGAAAGCCTTACTGTATTTGGAATAGAAGCACTTTTTTGTGACTGTGAAATTTATACACCTACCCTTCCGCGCATTTGAGATATGGGAACTTAGCCAGAAGGGAAGTCAGTACAGAAAATTGTTTATTCCAGTGGCTTTTCTTTATCAATATAGGCGGCTTTTCTCTGAAAAAAGCCACACAGAAAGAACATTTGGACAACAAACGAATCTAATATTACGGTATACTGATTCATAAATTGTAATATTTTGTTGTCGTACTACTGTACTGATAACCAACAATAAAGTTTCCGCCAATTTAAGGTAGAGATGATGAAAGAAATAACACGCCGCAAATTTATCGCAACAAGCACCTTGGCGACGGGTTTTGCCTTGGCAGTGCAACCCATTTCTGCTCAAGTCACCGCTACCGATGCTAAGGGGTTGGTAGCTGGTGCAGTGAAAATTCCCGTCAAAGATGGCGAAATTCCTGCTTACAGAGCAGCACCCGCCACTGGTGAAAATTTCCCTATTGTCTTGGTAATCCAAGAAATCTTTGGTGTACACGAGCATATTCAAGATGTTACTCGTCGTTTTGCTCAGTTGGGATACTTGGCGATCGCACCAGAATTATTTATCCGTCAAGGCGATGTCACTAAGTTAAGTAGTATAGACGAAATTCGCCCAATTGTTGCCAAAGTACCAGATTCTCAAGTGTTATCCGATCTCGATGCGACGGTAAAATGGGCTGTGAAATCAGCTAAAGGCAATGCCGAGAAATTGGCAGTTACAGGTTTCTGTTGGGGTGGACGCATTACCTGGTTGTATGCGGCACACAATCCCAAGGTGAAGGCAGGTGGAGCATGGTATGGGCGACTTGTGGGCGATGCTACCGAACTTCAGCCCAAGTATCCAATTGATATTGCATCAAAACTGACAGTCCCCATTCTCGGACTTTACGGTGGTAAGGATACAGGTATTCCCCTAAATACAGTAGAACAGATGCGCGATCGCTTAAAGTCTAGCAGCAGCAAATCTGAAATCATCGTCTACCCCGATGCACCTCACGCTTTTTTTGCCGATTATCGCCCCTCCTACCGTGAGAAAGATGCTAAGGACGGTTGGAAACGTCTTTTGGCGTGGTTTAAGCAAAATGGTGTTTAACGGTATCAGTTTACGAACTGTGACTTTGAAAAAAGTTCCAAATTGTTTCACTGGCATTCAGCCCCAGGTTTGTATTGAATTTGTTTAGACTTTTGTCAGTTGAGGAACCACCAGGCCAGAAATGTCCACCGTTTATTACCGCTAGCTGCCAGACTTCTGAGTTGCCACTACAACCTGTGTAGATAGCGGTTTTCACTTTATCTTCAGAAAAGTCAGGAGATTTATTTGATGAAGTACATTGATCGTGCGATCGCCAAAAATCTACCATATCTGAGATAGAAAGCAACGCTCCTCGTTGAGTGTGATCGTCACCTTCATAAAGTACATCGCGATCGTTTGTACCGTTGATCGTTAACATCGATATGGAAGTTCGAGGCTGGCAATTAGATTTGAGTCTAACAGGGAGAGAACCAGCTACTGATGCAAAACCAGAAATTTTATCAGGTAACTTACAAGCCAGTGCTTGAGTAAGTATGGCACCTCTAGAAAAACCGGTGGCATAAATTTTATGGCTATCAATATTGATTTGCTGCTGAAGATGATTAATCAAAGCATTGACAAACGAAACATCATCCACCCTTCCTTGAGCGTTACCTCTAAGGCTCCATTTTTGGTCAATTCCATCTGGATAAACAACAATAAATCCTTTTTTGTCTGCTAATTCATTGAAGCGAGTCACATTACTGATAGACTTACCATTACCATCATCTCCATGAAACACTAAAACTAACGGCATTGGGCGATCTGGATTATAAGATTTTGGAGTGTACAAATAGTAAGTACGTAACTTTCCTTGATCGTATAGTTCTCCATAATTATCACCACTCAAGATTTTTGCTTTAGTTATATTTTTTTCTTCAGCCTGAATGGAATCGCTGGCTGTCAATAAAGTGATTCCAAGTAGAAGTATGAGAAGTTTTTTTAAAATCCGAGAATTTTGATAAATATTCATGTTAATTAAATTGATTTATTTCCGATACTTTTATTTATTTTGTAAGTCTTAGTTAGCACAAAACTTTTACCTAATAGAGGCTAACAGCCAAAGTAGGGTTGTTAGCCTCTATTTAGATATTAAACTCTTACATTTACATAACGAGCAGGAACTCTAACCTTAACCCACCTGTTACCGCGTCGTACCGTTTCCCAATGTGCAGGAATCAGTTTTCGTTGAAATCGTGTAACAACAGGTTTATGCACAACAGCAACTCTATGAAAATTGGGTTTGACAAGGATTTCTGCTGCCGATGCCTGCGATGGCAAGGAGGAAATTGCCAATGGTAGAGCAAGTAATGTACCTAATAAAATACGTTTCATCTTCTAATTTCCATCGATTTACTTGAGATTTTTACAGCATTTATCAATAATTTATGAATAAATATTCTTGCTTATTAGGTTTCTAGTAAGTTTCGTTTATTACACGAATTAGTTGATTTGCTGTATTGCTGTTAGTTTAAAATACTAAAAAATAATATACAGTGGAATAAAGTCATAATTTAAGCATGACTTTATTCACATTTTGGGTTTTAGATAAAACAATTTTGCCATTGCTGTCACTGAAGGTTTTATCAACTATAGCTGTTCTTGGTTAAAGGTACTGAACCCTACCCCCAACCCTTTAAGAACAAGCGAGGAGCTTGCTCTGATTTGATCTTGTATTTTCCATTATTTTAAATTGCTACTTAGGTAAAATTTATTAAATTGCAAAAATCATGGGGCAATCTACTGAGAATAGGCTAGAATATTCCCAGTTATTTAATAATATTAAAGCATTAAATAAAATCTATCTCTACCTATCTAATTGCTGAAATTAAAATGGTAAGAGATATTCATATATGACTATATTTAAAGGCGTAGTTATACCAATTCAAAATTATAAAAGCTAACATCCCAAATATAAAAAAGCCTCCTAGGATGGGAGGCTTAAATGTGAGCGGAGACAACTTGTTAAACTAGGGCCTTGCAGCCAGCGCTCCGCCTAATGCAGAGAAAACGGCGGAGACGGATGCTGTGGCAAACAGCCACCACGCTGCTGTAGCTGCGGCTTTGCGGGTTTCTTCAGCTTGTCGCTGTGCTTGATGCTTCACCTGTTCTAGGCGGCGTTGGGCTTCTTGCTGTATGCGTTCTGCACGTTGCAATACTGTGTTGCGGGCCCGTTCAATTTGGTCGATGATCCGGTTGGCATCTTCCTCAGAGATGTCCTCACGAGAACTCATAATTGCTACTAAAGTTTCACGATCAAAAGAAGATAAGCGATCGCGCAGGGCATCAAATCCTGCTTGAGGATCGTCAAAAAATGTGCGGACATCGCGCTTGATACTATCGTAATTTAGTTCCGGACGATCCAGGGAGTTAAGATAGTTGCGGATGCGGGCGAAAACTCCATCAATTGCATCTTGAATGCCTCGTTGGATATTCCGCACTTGTTCTACAAATTGATCCCTGACGGAGACAATGTTATCGGCAATCCGCGCTGCTTCTTCATCAGACATATCTTCCCGAATCTTCAGCAGGGCGATGATTGTAGAACGGTCAAAATGGGAAAGGCGATCGCTAAAACTTTCTACCCCCACTCGCGGATCGTGCAAGAGTAATTGCAAGTCGCGTTTGATACCTTCAGGATTGAGTTCTTCTTTACCAGTTTGGCGCAGATACTCTTCTAGATAAGCTTTGAATGTTTCTGCTCTTTGCTGTGTACGAGTAGCTAAACGACGAGGCGCACGTACAAAGTTACGAATCGAAGTTTGTGTAGAATCAATGATTTCATTGACTTGTTGTTCGCTCAAATCTTGACGTTGACTGAGCAACTTCACCAGTGTATCTCGGTCTAACTGCGACAATCGACGGCGTAGTGCGCTGGCTCCCTCTTTGGGATTTTCAAACAATTTGCTCAAATCTCGCTGAATGCCTTCAGGATTGAGTTCTTGTTTACCAGTATTCCGTAGATAATCTGCGATCGTGGTGGTAACAGAGTCGTATTGTTCTTTGGCTTTATCCACTACAGCTTGAGGTGTGTGGCGAATGTTATGCCATGACTCTTCAGCCGCATTGATGATTTGATTAACTTGATCTTCACTCAAATCTTGGCGCTGACTCAATAATTGCACCAAGGTATCGCGGTCAAAGCGAGACAACCGCGCCCGAATTGAGGTAATTCCAGCTTGAGGATCTTCTAATAGCTTTTTGAACTCCGCACGGATGGCATCAGGATTCAGTTCTGATTTTCCGGTGTTACGCAGATATGATTCTACATTTAACCACAGAGTTTCTGCTTGATATTGTGCTTGTTCAGCTAATCCTTTGGATTCTACCAAGACGCGATCGCGTTGTTTTTCCAATTCATCCAGAATGCTGTCTACTTCATATAGCTGAACATCATTACGTTCTAGCAATATCTCCCGGATTTCTTGACGTTCAATGTGCGCCAGTCGCAATGTCAGGGTTTCATAATCTGCATCTGGGTCTTGCAACAATGGTTTAAATTTCTGCTCAATGCCAACAGGAGTCAAATCTGTTTTCGGGGTAACGAGCAGATAACTTTCTACTGCGCGTTGCAAGTCTTGGACTATCTCTCTTTCTTCGATACCTGTAACTGTCACCAGCACATCTTTGCGGACAATTTCTAGCCGATCTGCAATGCGCTGAATTTGAGTTTGGGTAAGTAGTCCCCGTTGTTGCAGAATTTTGACGAAATCATTGCGTGATAATCTTTCTAATTCTCTGCGGACTATTCCAGGGTCAGCTGCTGGGTCATAAATGACATCACGAAATTCTTGGGCAATTTTTTCTGGGCTTAGTTGCCAAGCATAAGTGTTGTACAGGTAGTTTTCGACATCAGATCGAATTGGGCTATAGGGTTGTGATGGTGTTGGCAAACCTAACTTATCTGCTTGTTGGGTGACTTTATCTTTGGCAGTGGTAAGGCTACCCAAGATTTTTTCCACATCCAAATCAGATAAATCTGTGCGTCCCAACACAATGCCGGTTAAGGCGGATAGTCCTTGCTGGAGTGTACTTTGAATTGGCCCAGTAGATGCCTTTTGGTCAGCTTCTTTGGAACCACGTGTTTCTGCAACTAATCGATCCAGCTTGGCGTTAAGTTCATCTGTCTTACTTTGTCCTGCTGGAAGTGATTTCAGATAATCCATTAACTCACCCATCCGGTCTTCGGTGGGTGAATGCTGACTTACTACCTGTTGCCAAACCTTATATAAGGTATCAGCAATACGGGTAACATCTTTTTTGGAAAGATCAGTGCGGCTGCTAACTAACTCGATAAACTTTTGGCGGTCAATGTTGCGAATATCTGGAGTCCCTGCGATCGCTTTTAATTGGGGATCGTTGAGTAAATTTTCAAAATCACTCCGAATTTTCGACACATCGAACTCTGGTGGACGCAGCTTATCTAAATAATCTTCTATGTTTTCCCGAATACTTCCAGGGTCGATGCCGCTTCCTAGTTCTCGGCGGACGGCGGCGGCGGCGGCTTCAGCTGTAGCGACAACTTGGTTATTGACAGCTTTCGCGCCTAGCGCGGCTGTAGCTGTACCCATAATCGCCTGAAAACCAGAAGTTGCTGTATTTACGACTGAGCCAATTAAGGAACCCACGGTAGTGGAACTTACCCAAACGAGAAGTAAAAAGTAAGCACCCCAAATTACCAAACCGAGAATTGCTCCTAAGCCTGGATCTAAGATTACAAGGCTCAATTTTACTGCCAGGAAACAGGCAATTAATAAAGCGATCGTTACAGTGACTAACGTCCAAATACCTACTGCCGTGCCGATTTTGCGAATGCTGCCGCCCAAACTTCCCGCTTCCCCAGAATCTGAATCCGAGTCAGATGAGTGCCCCAGATAGGAAATACCGGCTGCAAGGGAGAGATTAGTTAGAACTAATTGGAAAGCAAAGGCTAGGATCACGCCGGAGATTAAGGCCACAAAAAAGCGTGGCCCAGAAGTCAAAACCGATGCCTGTGCTGGCGTGACGTTTGAGGGATCTACTGGAACTTGTGCTAACCACAATAGTGGTTTGTAGAGTCCCAGCATGATTTCCGTACTTTGGAACATTGTATTTCCTTCTACTAAGTTTAAATTTGGGGAATTAAGATTTTCTTGAGAAGCAACTCTTAGTATTTTTGTCTGTATCTATGGCAATACCTAACTCTTTAGTTCAGAATCGTAGAATTTGGCTGTTTAAAGCATCTCTCCAAGGGCTGAAAACTATATACAGCAAAAGATATAAATTTTATTATCTAACGGTAAAAGTAGTTAAAAATTTGGTTAATTATTGGCTGCCAAGCTCTTAATTTTAACTGCTTAATCAAAATGATTGATTTTGCCAAAGCTATAGCTTGATTACTAGAGCTTTACATTTATTTATAATTATTTTTTATCACCCTCTCAGGATGGATTTGTCTCCACTAATATGTTGTTGATTATCGTCCAGAAGAAGTGCCTGTAGTTTGTGCCCACAGGCAGAAATAAATCTGGTTATAAATAGCTACATTAAAGTTAACAAATGAATTGTTGATAACAAGAAGGTGGCAACTCATTATTATTCCAGAGATTTGCCAATACTTGCAAAAGAAAAATTTGCTTTGGGATTTAGTAGTTATAGTATCCAGCGCGATGTTTTACATCTGATTGGCTGCTAGAAATTAAACATCTAAAAAGCTAAGAAATTTTGGAGAAACAAATGGCAACTCAAGAAACTCGGTCTTCTACTGATTTACCACCTGTTGCACCAGAATACAACGGTGTAGACCGCAACGCTTTTCTGTTTGGCTGGACTCCTCAAGCCGAAATTTGGAATGGTCGTTTGGCAGCAATTGGTTTTCTCGCCTATTTGCTTTGGGATTTAGCTGGTTATAGTGTTCTGCGCGACGTACTGCACTTAATTGGCTACTAAAGATTGAATTGAACCTTTGAAAACTTACTAGATATTGGGAAAAAAAATGGAAACTCGATCTTCTACTGATTTATCACCTAAAGCCTACAATGGTGTAGACCGCAATGCTTTTCTCTTTGGTTGGACACCCCAAGCTGAAATTTGGAATGGTCGTTTGGCAGCAATTGGTTTTCTCGCCTATTTGCTTTGGGATATAGCTGGCTATAGTGTCTTACGCGATGTATTGCACCTAATTAGCTATTAAGCTGTCGCGCCTACAAGTTGCCTCATAATCTTTTAGGTAAAACCTGTAAACCCTCCCCTCTGCCCCTCTGCTCCCCTGCTCCCCTGCTGTCTCAATGTGCAAATTAAAAACACAACAGCTTAGTAGCCACAGCTATATAAGACTTCCACAAATAATAATCTAAACCCTAGTTTTCAGGTAGGGGCAATTCATAAATTGCCCCTACCTTTATCTAAAGCAGAAAGCGAAACAACACATACAAAGCCGAAGCTATCAGTTGCAACAGCATTACTGGAATGCCGTAGTGAAGAAAAGTTTTAAACGAGATACGTCGTCAAAGTTTTAAACGAGATACGTCGTCCATGCTGCTTAGAAATCCCGGCGGCTACGATATTAGATGATGCATCTACTAATGTGCCATTACCTCCCAAAGTTTTATTGGTTGCATATTAGCGAAAAAAGCCATCTAGTTTTAGGTGACTTATCTACGCTCGCAATTAATTGGATAAAAATTACTGAAATTATAAACAACAATTATTCATCAATACAACTGGGAATACCCAAAACAGCGCAGGGAAAATTAGAACCTAATCCCTCAATCATCGGGTGATTAACAGATTTGCAACCGAGAAATAGAATATCGGCAGCTTCTGATTCAACAACTTGGCGAAGTTCTGCACAAATGCTACCAAATCGCAAATGAGATTTAAAAGAACCTTGCCATTCTTCAGCTAGACTTCGGGCTTGCCAGAGAATTATATCTGCTTGTTGTAGTGGAGTTACCACTGTCTGCAATTTGGGTTGAGTTAATACTCGTGTAACAGACTTTGATACTTCACTGATTTGACATTCTAATGATAGCTTTTGTGGAAAGTTTAAGATATTTGGATATTCACTGCTTTGATTGTCTTCTACTACATAAACAGCTTGAACTGTAACTTCTGCATTAGTAGCTAAACGAGTTTGATGGGCAATCCAGAAAGCAATATCTAGCGCCGTATGACTGTTAGGAGATGCGTCATAAGCAACAATTAAATTAACTGCTTTTGCTTTTTGAGGTTCTTTAGAAAAGTATTTTTTTGGTTCTGGCACTAGTACCATTTGTTCAATTAAGTCATCTCGACCTGTGGCACTTTGCAGACGTGCTAACATTGGCTTGATTTGCACAGTTTTACTTCTCCCAATGAAATGAATTAGTAATGAGAAGCAGGGGGACAAATTTTAAATTTTGCCGTTTGTCATTTGTTATTCGTCCATTGTTTTTGACCAATGACCAATGACTAATGACTCATAACTAAAATCTTAAATCAGTCCAGGAAACCCCAATAATAACTGTATTACAGCCAAAGTCTTGGGGGTTCCTTCCATTGCCTACGGAGTTAGCTGACGGGCTAAGACTGGAAGGTGTCTCTCATAAGATTAGCCCCAAACATTGGTTCCTCCGTTCCAAATCCAGCTTTCATGAATTTGAATTAAGCTACCCACTAAAAAAATGATAATCTAATTTACTCGTCTTGGGCAAAATAGCGATCGAGGAAATTTAAGGCGTGGTTGCGGAGTTCAAAATATTCTTTTGAGTTTCGCATGGCAGCGCGATCGCGCGGATGCTCAAAAGGAACTTCTAAGATCTCTCCTATACTAGCAGATGGTCCATTGGTCATCAAGACGATGCGATCGGACATATAAATTGCTTCGTCTACATCGTGGGTAATCATCATCACTGCTTGACGATTACTTTCCCAAATATCCAATACCTGCCGTTGCAATTTGCCACGAGTTAGCGCATCAAGTGCCCCAAAAGGTTCATCCATCAGCAACATTTTAGGACGAATTGCTAAAGCTCTGGCAATACCTACTCGTTGTTTCATACCTCCAGAGATTTCATCAGGATATTTGTCAGCCGCCGCCGTCAAGTTTACCATTGCCAAGTGTTCATTTACAATGCTAATTTTCTCAGCCCGATTAGCATTTTTTAGCACTTCATCAACAGCTAAACGGATATTCTCTCGTACTGTTAACCAAGGTAACAATGAATAGTTCTGAAATACCATCATCCGCTCAGCTCCTGGCTGACGGATTTCTTTTCCATCAAGCCGAACTGATCCGGAAGTAGCTTTTTCTAAACCAGCTATTATCTTTAATAGGGTTGATTTCCCGCAACCAGAGTGACCAATTACAGAAATATATTCATCTTCACCAATCGTTAGATTAACTCCATCTAAAACGACAAAGTTATCTTTATCAGGTGTCGGATAAGACTTGACTAAATTTTCAATTTCTAAAAATCCAGTGCGGGGAAGAACTCCGGTCTGGGTATTAATAGGTAATGAGGTATATTCCATCATCAAAGGCTCCCGAAATAATTTAGTCAATCAATTTTGGATTAACTGCGACTTGTACCGAAAGTCTAAAATTGCCAAGGTCAATATTTGAATTTGGGATTTAAGACATGAAAAAGTTTGTGGGAGCATTAGCCCTGATAGCAAAACTATTCAGATAGCCCACAGGATCGCTGGGGTCGAAGCCTTTCTTATCTATAAATACTTCTGGTGGTTCGACCTTGTAATCATCCTTGGGACATTTGATGCCCATTTCAGATGCTATCTCCCGATATAAATCTGTTCTCCAGCCTTGTTCGGCTATTTTTTCAGCATTTTTGGGTAATTTTTTTATTTGTCCCCATCGCGCTGCTTGTGTCATCAACCAGAGACTTCTCGATCTCCATAAGAATGTTGAGTGTTCTCCTGGCTGTTTGGGAAGGTTGTCAGGAATATCGAAGAAAATCGTGGTGTCAGCAGCTTTGATGGTACGGTCTTTACCATCAAAGCCGCCATAGTTGTAGTTTCCGAGAATTCCCGGACTTGTAAATTTCGCAATTGGGGCATCTTTCTTTTTGGGTTTTGCACCTGTAAAGGAACGTTCTGTGAGCAGTTCGGCTACTTCTTGGCGGTTTTCTGCTTTGCTGCAATATTGGCAAGCTTCAATCATCGCCTTGACTAGGGAACGATAGGTTTTGGGATATTTATCGATGAAAGATTCCATCACCCCTAAAAGTCGATCTGGGTGTCCTAACCAGACTTCTTTGCCTTGTGCAAAGGTAAAACCGATGTTTTCGTTGCCTGTTATTGCTCGTGTATTCCAGGGTTCTGCAACCATGTAAGCTTGCATTGCACCAATCCGCACGTTTGTCACCATTTGCGGTGGCGGAACGATGATGACGCGAAACTCTTTTAAAGGATCGACTCCGGCGGCGGCGGATAAGTAGCGGACAAAATATTCGTAAATGGCGGAACTTAATACTACCGCCCAAACTCTGTTTTCTGGCGGTTGCTTGTCAAAGTAGGCTCGAAAATCGCGTCCAAAGGCTTCTAAAGCACCATCGCCATATTTTTCTTGATATTCATACCACGGACGCAGCCCAAAGTCCCACATGGCTTTATTCATAGTCATGGCGTTACCGTGGCGGTGAATGGTCATGGCCGCACACAAGGGGGCGTGCCGTGCGCCTTCGGCTCCAATTCTGGCGTTGGTGACAGCACCAGATACGACGGGTGCAGCATCTAGACGACCAAAAATTAAACCGTCGCGGGAGGTAGCCCAACTGGCCTCGCGGTTGAGTGTAACGTTCAAACCATATTTGCGGAAGAAACCTTTTTTCCAGGCGATCGCAAATGGCGCACAATCATTAACGGGAACGTAACCAACAGTAAGGTCGGATTTTTCTAAGTCTTGCGATCTAATTACTGGTTGTACAGCTAAGGCTTCTTCTGTTAATCCTTTTGCGGATCTATCTCCTGAAATTCCACAGGAGGACAGCGCTATTCCGGTTGTGGTTGCTCCTATTCCTTTGATAAAATCTCGTCGAGTCCAGTTTATATCACCCATTTTTGTAGCTCCATTGGTGATTAGTTGCTCATGCTTGAGGCGCAGAGTCTAGTTACATCTCACTGTTTTAATAGCAGCCGAATTTTGTTAGTTGGAAGTTTTCGGGCGATGGGTTACTAATTCTTCGATTTTGCCCACAGCGTAATCCAAAATTAAGCCAGTTAAGCCAATTATGAACACAGCTAAAAAGACTGAACTCAAGTTTAAACGACTCCATTCATCCCACACAAAGAAGCCGATACCAATACCGCCTGTAAGCATTTCTACGGCAACGATTACTAGCCAAGCGATGCCTAAACTAATTCGCAAACCTGTAAAAATATACGGTAAACTTGCAGGCCAAATGATTTTGGTAATCCGCCTCCAACGAGGCATTTCTAGAACTCGTGCTACATCCAAATAATCTTTAGGAACGCTAGAAACTCCTAAAGCGGTATTAATAATTGTCGGCCATAGGGAGGTAATGAAAATTACAAAAATGGCTGAAGGATCTGCTAAATTGAAAATTGCTAAGGCGATGGGCAACCAAGCTAATGGCGATACAGGTTTAAAAATTTGAATGATGGGATTGAGCGCTAGCATTGCCGATCTGGACATCCCAATGAGAAAACCCAGAGGAATGGCTACTACCGCACCTAATAAAAAACCTAGTAATACCCGACGCAGACTTGCAATCAGCAACCAACCAATTCCTAAGTTACCTGGGCCTCTTTGGTAGAAGGGATTTAAGATGTAGTCAAGATTGGCGATTAGTGCTTCTGGTGGGGTGGGCATCAATTCATGGTTGGCAAGTGCAATAATCCACCACAATAAGATGATTCCCAAGAAGCCTAATACAGGTAGGATAAATACATCTCTGAGGATGACAGGTTTTGTCTTTTTCCACGCAGCTTGTGTTGCGATCGCAGCGATCACAGCAAAATTTAGTTGAAATATCATTTACGACCTCAACAGATTTAAGTGCAGGTACAAAAAATCCGAGCAGTACCAGCCTTGGACACCGATGAGATCGGAACATTATAAAAATGCCGTCTCTTCAGTCTCCTCCCAATGCCTACGAAGTTAGCTGACGGGCTAGGGCTGAGAGATGCCCTTCTTTTTAGAGTGCTGAGTACCGAGTGTCGTTAGCGGTAGCGAGGCGTTTAGCCCGGGCTAAGTTAACTCTTCACTTCTCACTTTTAACTCTTCACTTTCTATAAGATACGCCCCACAATTTGGTTCCTCCGCTCCAGCGTTATGCACTGTGACACGCTGAATTAGGCTGACTTACTCTAATGGATACTAAGTTATGCACAATATAGCATTGATGCTCAGTAAAAGCCATCTGTTTGATGATAAATATTGTTTATTTTAATACTACAATTCGGTGCATCTCCTTGATTTATGGGAATAAATAAAATTTATATATTTAGTGTGTTGTAACTTAATTCCTTGCACACAAAGCTAAATAATATAGTTGAGTCAAGCATTAATATTGTTATCCGCTTGCTTAATCTTTCTTAACATACAATATATTATACTTAGAAAAGTTTAGATACGGAGAGTTAATCGGCAAAACGAATATGTAGAATCTATTTCTTTTGGTAGGTGAATAAAATTCCTAAACTTGGTGAAAAACCGCTGCAATCGCTAAACTAATTGGATATGGCAGTTTGCTCATCTATCTACTAACTGAATTTAACATAATGGATTTTAGTCAAGTACTGGCTGAAAAAGCGGACACCATCCTCGATAAATGGGTTACAGCAGTTCGCAAGGATAGACGGATTGAAAGTGCTGATGACCTATCTTATACAGCAGTAAAAGATCATATCCCTGATGTTTTACAAGCAATGGTAACAGTGCTTTCAAAATCTCAGGATAATGATATTCAGTCGATAGTTACTGCTAGTTTTCAGCATGGAGCTATTCGAGCAGAACAAGGTTTTGACCCAGCAGAAATTGCCAGAGAATATCATCTGCTGCGAACGGTAATATTTGATGCCATACAAGCAGATTTATTAAAGGGAACACCTTTAGATATAATTCGTTCTATGCGTTTGATTGACGCTATCATAGACGAAGCGATCGCTCGGTGTTTTAAGAGTTATGTTGACGAACGCTTGCGAGAATTACAGCAATTGCAATTATCACTAACGCTGCATAATGAAGAACTTACGCGCTTAATGAGCGCCAATCAAGAGTATCTTTCGCAACTAGCCCATGAATTGAAACATCCTCTAACTTCAATTATTGGTTACTCGGATCTGTTTTTACGCCAACAACGACGCAAGACACAGATAAAAGACACCTCAGCCAATTTAGAACATATTGAGCGGGTACTACGTAACGGTAGACAATTACTTCATCTAATTAACGATGTATTAGAACTTTCCCGCTATGAAGCAGGACAGATAAAACTTCAACTAGCACCCACAGATGTGCGTGAATTAATCAATAATGTCTGTGAAATGTTGGAACCTTTAGCTGCTGGGAAAAATTTAAAAATCTTAGTAGATTGCGATCGCGCCCCCAAAGAATTAATCACAGATCCTTTTCAATGCCAACAGATTATTACAAATCTTATTAGTAATGCAATTCGCTATACAGAGTCGGGGACAATTATTATAATGTGTCAGGTATTGGATAGGGAAAGATGCGCGATCGCAGTTTGTGACACTGGAATTGGCATTGCATCAGAAAACCAAGCCCAGATATTTGAACCCTACTTTCGGGTTAGTTCTAGCGATCGTCCTTATCTACCCGATAGTACAGGATTGGGGTTAGCGATCGTTTCGCGTTTAGTAAAACTACTCCAAGGTACAATTAACTTAGTTTCTGAGGTGGAAGTTGGTTCTACTTTCACGGTAATTTTGCCTTTAGAAATAGAGAGTTGATTTCGCGCCAAGACATAAAATTCTTCTCTGCGCTTCTGCGTAAAATCAAAAAACATTTTTACAACAAACCTTGTTTTTTTAACTTAGCTAGTGCATCTTCAGCAGCAGCTTTCTCTGCATCTTTTTTATTGCGTCCCTTACCTTCGCCGTAAATTTTTCCATCTACCAATACTTTGGCGATAAATTCAGGCGCGTGAGAAGGGCCTCCTATTTGTTCTGTAAAATATTTGGGGGGATTTGGAGTAACATTACGTTGCACCCATTCTTGAAAGCGATTTTTTGAGTCTACATTAGAACGAGACACAACTATATGTTTAGGATCTACAGAATCAAATAGTGGTTCTACAATTGCCCTAACTGTTTCAATATTGGAATCATTATCCAAATAGTAAGCACCAAGTACAGCTTCAAAGGTGCTACTGAGCAAATTAGGGTTTTGGTAGCCTCCATCTCTAATTGCACCTTTTCCTAACCGCATCCTAAAGTCTAAACCTACCTCCTCAGCGAACTTTGCTAATTGTTTCTCATCTACCAACGCCGAACGCCGTCGTGTTAATTCATCTTCTCCCATTTCTGAGTGACAACTATATAGATACTCGCCACTTAAGAAATTCAGCAAAGCATCACCTAGAAATTCTAGCCGTTCATTGTGTTCGCCTTCTCCGGGGTTTTCATGGACATAAGAACGGTGGGTAAGTGCTTGTCGTAGAAGTTTTTCATTATGAAATATTAGAAGTTTATGCATTTTATCTTGTGTCTTGTTGCAGAAATTGACTGTTGCGAAACTCTAAAGATGTAATTATTTCCAAACATGAAAAAACCGCAAATAGCGGTGTTGCTAAAACCCAGCATTTAGTCAACTGGGTTTTTAAAAGCTATTTTAATTAGCCACTTTTTCTAAGCAATTAAAAACAATTCATGTCCTTGTTTTTGGACTTTACCATCTCTTACCACAGCATCAACAAACTGACCAAAGCTTTTAAACTTATTAGCATCAGGTACGTATATTGAGGAAACTCCTTGATATTTAGGGAATAGCTTACTCATCAAGTTGTTAATATAGCCAAATCCTGTACGTTTTTTTTGGACTAATGCAGTATTGATAGCTTCAATCAGATACTCTATAGTCTCATTGTAGGTAATATCAAACTCAATGCAAGCATTTTTAGGCTGAGTATTTTTGACAACTAATTGAGGTAATTCATCTACAAAGTGAAATTCATTAGCAAGGTTTTTCAGCCTTTGTTTTACATTACCTCTTTGTGAGAAAATTATGACATTTTTATCTTTATCTTGCAGAAATTGAACTGGGTTTGCAAAGTCACCATCTCCTGATACAAGGATGAAAATATCTGGAGACTGATTGTTATATACATCATCAATTAAATCAGATTTAAGTTGATTGTCTGCGCTGTTCTTTAAAGAGCAAGTAACATCTTCACATTTAAAACCAATGCGTTGTAGATACTCTTTTGCAGAAGCTTGGTTTTCAAATAATGAATTGTAGTAGACTTTTCTACTAATTAAACTCCCCCTTGCGCTGGCAAAAGCCAGCAATGAACTTGCTAGCTCTGGACTTAAATAAACGTTTTGAAAATCGCAATAGATACCAAGCTTTAGTTGCTGCTGGTTTGTTTGTCTATTGGAAGATTGATTAACGTGTGGCATTGTAATGTATCCAGTATTCTTTGGTAAACTGGACAGCTTCAACAAATTACACATCTAGCAGTAGGAGGGCTTTATACGACGAATTTGTACTCAAAAATTACTACCCTGCAATAGAGTTTTTTACCGTCGCTTTCGTTTTGGTTCAAGTCTCAGCCGTAGAACTCCTGGCTTCCTACCAAGTTTCGCGTCATCCTTTCCCCTGAATATTCATCCAAACATCTTGTCTTCCCGTTGAAAGTCTAGTCAATCAGTTGACTTGACATTTAGCTAAATAATCAGCCGAAGGGATGACACGAAGCTCGGCAGGAAACTAGGAATTCTGCTGCTGAGACAACACCAAAAACCTGCGCTTTATAGTGCGGTTGTTTGTTCTGTCTTATGTACAGAGTGACATGGATGACCCTGGATTGTCAATATACTTATTTATGAAGATTTCGTAAAAGCGCTCACCCATATTCATGAACTTTAAAAATGTTATATAGTATTACTTTAAAAATATTTTAGTGAATAAATAATTTACGGTTTACTTTGCGCGATCGCAGCATACAAAATACCTAAAATTTTCTTAATATCCTTAATATAATATTCACTCAAATCAATCGAAACTACATTGCCTTCAAGCTTAAGAAATTGCCAGATCGTACCGATAGTAACAGCACCATATATAGCTTTGATTTGATTTCCACCTCTCTCGTTAAATAACTGAGCAGCTACCATTTCAGCAATACATTGCGCTAAACCAGACCTCAAATTCTCATTTTTGCTTTCTACTAAGACAATTACCGGACTACGTACAAGCAATTGCTCCGAAGAAAGACTCAAAATAAAATCACAAAAACCATTTAATCCTCGTTGACTATCAACGCTAAAATCAACTCCAGAAAAAAAGCTTATTTCATAATTAAATTTGCGTCTAATTTCTAATAAAATTGGACTTGTTATCATTTCACTACGAGCTTTTTCAGAACTTATCGCTACTGCTAAATCAACATTCTCCTTAAGAATAGTAGATAATAAATCACTACACTCTTGCTCCTGTATAGTTGCAAATAGTCCAGATGACTCCTGGATAACTAAACCAAAAGAATCAATAACTTCAATAAGTTTAAAATCACCGTAAGCCATAAAACTTACTCCTTTGTCTTATGACTGAATTCTATAATAAAGATTAAGAATTCAGCTTTGGCGGAAACACCTTAGCTAAATCAAGAGATAAATCAGGGAAGCAGGGAAAATCTATTACCTCATTTGACAAGAAAATTCGCTTATTGGAATAACCATATTTGCTTTGACTATCCTGATATGGTTCACTGTAACATTCCAAATAATTATCAAATAAATTGAATATCCAATAATTAGTAATACCCGCTTTAGCATAGAGAGGGATTTTCACATCTTGGTCATAAGCTAAAGAAGAATCGGAAACTTCCATCACCAATAACACATCAGTCGGTTTAGGGTGAGATGAGAGATAATTATCATCTCGGTTTTGAACAATGGCAAAATCTGGTTCAGGTTCACTGTTAGGTGGTAAAGTAATCGGGGCTTGAGATTGCAAAGTTGCCCTATCTCCTACAATCTTTGGGAGTTGTTTCCATAAATTCCTTAAACAAGTTTCATGGGCTTTACCTTTGGATGCCATTTCAATAATTTCCCCGTTAATTAATTCAATGTGGTCATCTTCATGGAAAAAGCCCAATTCTCCAAGCCTGTGGTATTCATCTAGTGTGAAGCGTTTAGCCTGAGCAATACTCATAAACTTACCTTTCTCTCATTGCCATAATACTTATTCTAAATGTGTCAGAAATTGGTATGCTAAAGGCCGAGACTCGCTATAAAAGCAAACAATGCCTGCGCCTACTATCAATCCCACCATAACTGCCTTTCCATTAACTGCCGTAGTCGGTCAAGAAGCAATTAAATTAGCCTTGCTTTTAGCAGCCGTTGATCCTGGTTTGGGAGGAGTAGCGATCGCAGGTCGTCGCGGTACGGCAAAATCTGTAATGGCTCGTGCTATCCATGCTCTACTACCGCCCATTGAAGTTGTCAAAGGTTCAATTAGTAATTGTGACCCCAACCACCCAGAAGAATGGGACGATCAACTTTTGGCGGAGTACGCAGACAAAGATATTCAAGATGTGCCCGTCGAAATTATCCCCGCACCTTTTTTGCAAATTCCTCTAGGTATCACAGAAGACCGACTCCTGGGTTCAGTGGATGTTGAAAAGTCTGTAAAACAAGGTGATACCATTTTTCAGCCGGGATTACTCGCTACAGCAAACCGTGGTGTACTGTATGTAGATGAAATTAATTTATTAGATGACCAAATATCAAATCAGCTTTTAACAGTATTATCTGAGGGACGTAACCAGATTGAGCGCGAAGGGATTAGTTTTCAGCATCCGTGCAAATCCCTATTCATTGCGACTTACAATCCAGAAGAAGGCGGATTACGAGAGCATTTGTTAGATAGAATTGCGATCGCACTCTCTGCTGATGGTGTACTCGGCTTAGATCAAAGAGTAGCAGCTGTTGAGCAAGCGATCGCTTATTCTATATCTCCCCAAGACTTCCTCAAGCAATACAACGAAGACTTAGACTCCCTCAAAACCCAAATCATCTTGGCGCGGGAATGGTTGAAAGAAGTAATCATCACCCATGAACAAATTGCTTATTTAGTGGATGAGTCCATTCGCGGCGGAGTTCAGGGACATCGTGCCGAGTTATTCGCCACACGAGTTGCTAAAGCTGCGGCGGCTTTAGAGGGACGAACAACAGTTAATGCCGAAGATTTGCGCCGTGCTGTAGAACTGGTGATTGTACCACGCGCCACAGTTGTGCAGACACCACCACCCGAACAAGCGCCGCCACCGCCACCACCCCCACCGCAACAGAATCAAGAAGAACCCCAAGATGAATCTGAAGAGGAACAAGAAGAACAGGAAGAAAAAGAAGAAAATCAAGAGCAAGAACCCCCCGACATCCCGGAAGAGTTTATCTTTGATCCAGAAGGGGTAATCCTTGATGACAACGTGCTGTATTTTACTCAAATGGCGAAGCGGCAAGGTAAATCTGGTAGTCGCAGCGTCATCTTTTCCGATGACAGGGGACGCTACATTAAGCCGATGTTGCCCAAGGGTAAAGCGCGACGCATTGCAGTAGATGCTACTCTAAGAGCAGCTGCTCCTTATCAAAAAGCACGCAGAGAAAGACAACCAGATAGAAAAGTTATTGTCGAACAGCCTGATATTCGCTCAAAACGCTTGGTACGCAAAGCCGGGGCGTTGGTAGTATTTGTGGTAGATGCTTCTGGCTCAATGGCCCTGAATCGAATGCAATCGGCTAAAGGTGCAGTGATGCAACTCTTAACAGAAGCTTATCAAAATCGCGATCAAATAGCATTAATTCCCTTCCGGGGAGAACAGGCAGAGGTATTATTGCCTCCAACACGTTCTATTGCTTTGGCGCGTAACCGTTTGGAAAGGTTGCCCTGTGGTGGGGGTTCGCCCTTAGCGCATGGTTTAACTCAAGCTGTGCGCGTCGGCTTAAATGCTCAGATGAGTGGAGATATTGGGCAAGTTGTCCTTGTCGCAATCACCGATGGGCGGGGTAATATTCCTTTAGCGCGTTCTTTGGGCGAACAGCTTGAACTAGGAGAAAAGCCAGATATCAAAGGAGAATTATTAGAAATTGCTGCGAGAATTCGTGCTTTGGGGATGCAACTATTAGTAATTGATACGGAAAGCAAATTTGTGTCTACTGGCTTTGCTAAAGAATTATCGCAAACAGCAGGCGGTAAATATTATCATTTGCCGAAAGCGACAGATCAAGCTATTGCTGCTATGACCAAAGGTGCGATCGCTGATTTAAAATCTAGATAATTAGTCATTTGTCATTTGTCAGTTGCTTTTCTACTAACTACTGACCATTGACTAATGACTACGATCCAGTGGGCATTACTTGTGGTTGCAAATAGCAAATCAAATCTTGAATTCCCTTTTGCAGATACCGCGTTACCGTCATTGGACTAGTGCCAATATTTTTAGCGGCATCCTTGCGGGAAAGTTCTTTCAAAAATACCATTTCGACTGCCATGCGGGGCTTTTCTTCCAACATATTGATTGCACCTTGCAGTTGTTGGCGTTCTTCTTCTTGTTGTAAAAGAACATGAGAACGAGGACAAGGAAGTGCTTCACCCAAGGTTATTTGGCAATCAACATAGTTAACTGCGGTTGCATCTAAACTTAAAGGCATCCGATTTTGAGCAGCTAACTTGGTTTCTTGCCATTCTTGTACAGATACCCGAAGTTCGCTGGCAATTTCAGCATCTTTAGGCTGACGACCTAAAGACATTGCTAAGTCCTTGCGAATCTTTTGCCCTTCATTGTATAATTCTTGCCAACGACGAGGAATTTTTAATAAAGTGCTGCGATCGCGCAAAAAGTGCAGCATCTCTCCACGAATATATGGCACTGCAAAGGAACTAAAAGCATATCCTTGGCTAGGGTCGAAACGCTCAATAGCCCTAATCAAACCAAAATACCCAATTTGTTCTAAATCTTCATAAGGTTCATTACATTGATGGCTGAATTTATGAGCCATCTTCCGTACTAAGCCAGTATGTAACTGTACAAGTTTATTACGAAGTTTAATAGAAGGATTCTGGTGGTACAAGTGTAATAATTCTATACCATCAGTTCGTAAAGAGGACTCACTTGTTGCCATATACATTCCTTTGTTGAAACTCCTATTCCTCAGAAAACGGAGTTGCGTATATTTTCTTCTAAGCTGTTATTATTTTGCTTAGTCAGGGAAGAATAAGCCATCGTCGTTTCACTGAACTTATGAGGGGTCTAACTCCATAATTCAGTATTTGTACGCATGATTTTCATAACCTTTCTGTTGCAGGTTATTTTTGTTTTTCACATAAAAATTTCAACATTGGATAATGTTTTTTGTTTAGTCGTCTCTTCTCTTTCTGGTTGCTGGCCCAAAATCTTGGTAAGAATAGGAATAGGCAGAACGTTTTCCTAAAAAACAGTTTTTCAATATGAGCAATACCAGTAATTTTCGTGAAGCTATCCGTGAGGCTAAATCTCACGCCCTCGTTGGCCCAAACGTAATTGCCAACGCCCTCCCCTACGTCGGTGGTGGATTGGTGCTAACGGCATTAGGAACCTACGGTGGTTTGGGAGTTATCCGTACTAACCCCGAAATATTCTTCCCCACCTTCATTGGTGCAGTGATTTTGGAGTTAATTTTGTTCTTTGTTGCCCAAAATGTTGCCCAAAAAAGTAACAAGGGTCTTGCGTTACCCCTGTTGGCAACCTACAGCCTGTTGTCTGGATATACTCTCAGTGGCTTGGTATTTGTCGCTTTGAGATCGCAAGGTGTTGGCATTCAAGGCATTGGGTTGGCTGCCCTTGGTTGTGGCGTTACTTTTATTTTCGCCCGTCAAATAGGTTCAAATCTTTCTGAACAAGATGGCATGGCTTTGACAAAAACCATCAATCTTGGCGTTATCGCCTTGGTGGTTGTGTGCCTTGCCCAGTTTGGGTTTGCCATGTTTGGTGTTTACACGCCAAATTGGTTAGAAATCGCCATTTCCGGTTTAGGAGTATTTCTGTTTGTTGGGGTTTCTGTTGTCGATTTCTACATCTTGCCCCGCACTTACAGCGATGACCAATATCTGCCTGCTGCTTTGTCGATGTACCTTACTTACATCAACTTATTCGTCTTTATCTTGCGCTTGCTAATTGCCATCAATGGCCGCGATTAATTGTCTGTAGACACTAACAAAAGTCAAGTTTTATAAAGTTAAACCGTGGTTAAATTTTTAGCAACCACGGTTTTTTTATTTGTTTAACAGTAGAATATGTAGATTAAGTTAATCTTCAAGTGAGCAAAATTATGCTTGAATTCTTAAATATCACAATTGAAGTAGAAAAATTGTCTAATATCTTGGGGAAGGCTGAGGACTGTCTTTGACCTCCAATATTTGACTGCAAGAATTCAATATTTAGATCAAGTAATTGCTCAACCGAGTTTTTGGAATAATCCAACCCTTGCTTATAAAGTCCTTCAAGAAATTGAGTACTCCATATTCTACAAGGATACTGCTGGCGAATGGTGGGTTTGACCCCTCAAGCTAACCAGTTTTAGAATCACAAGATATTTTTGGTGGTAATTTCTTGAAAGTGCGGTGTGAACTGCACTTTTTTAGTCACAAAAATGTGCGACCAAATTACAACCTAACTGTATCAGGACATTTGTTGTGATTAAATTGAGCTACTTAATCAAGACTAACAAACACGTAATCGCGCGAATAAGGTAGTACGAGTTTGAGCTTTATTTACCTGCTTTGACCATGTAAAAAAGCGACTTAGATTGATTGCACAAGCAGTAGCAACATGTTGTAAATGGGTTTTTACTAAGCCACAATATCGCGCTTGTCGTAAATTAAATTTACACACAGCTTGAGAAATAGTACCCTCAATCCCGGCTCGACGTTGATATTTTTGTTGAAATTCTCTTGAGACTTGTTCGCGGCGACGTTGTTTTCGCGCTCACTTTTATCTTTGGGTAAACGGTAATTATCAAATCGCCAACTATAATTGTCAAACCAGTCTTCGCTGACAATCCTTTCAAGAATTCAGAAAATACAACTTTGTGAGTATTTTCTGACTCTTTATTCTCTTCAGTTATCGGGGGTCTAACCCATACTAGGTTAAACCCCTAATTCGCCAGCAGTATCCTACAAGCATCAGGAATATCAGCGCTGGTGTTCGATTCTAGAAGATATCAAGGCTGCACTGGAATTGTTGGAATTATCAGCCGATGAGCAATTACTAGACTTGTCCGAAATATTAACTTAGGAAAAGAAAAATGGTAAAACGTTAAGTTGAGCGTTTACTATTTTTCAGAATTAGTTATGGTTTGTGATTATATCGAGAAATATCCACACAGAACAAAACAAATTTTAGGGATTAGTTACAAGCAACTACAATCATTATTAAATTGCGCCATAAAACGACACCAAGACATCAAAACTAAACAGGAGAGTCAGAAAATTAGAATGAATGCATCTGGTGGTGGTCGTCCCGAAAAGTTATCAACCGACGAACAAGTATGTTTGTGCTTATTTTATCTAAGACAGATGCCAACTTTTCTTGTATTAGGAATGTTATTTGAGGTATCGAAGACAGAGGCTAACGATACTTTTCATTACTGGATACCAATCCTGCGAGACATTTTACCCGCTAGTTTATTAGAACAAGTATCAAATAATGAGAGTGATTTACTATTTGTTCAAGAAATATTAACCAATTTTCGGCTATTAGTCGATAGTCTAGAACAACCAAAATATAGGGATTCCGACCAAAAGGAACAACAAAAATATTTTTCTGGTAAGAAGAGGCAACATACATTAAAAAGTTTAATGATTGGGATACCAGAAGGTAAGGATATTGTAGAAGTAGAGATAGGCGTTCCTGGACCAACAGCAGATATAAAATTGTTTCGTCAATCTCAGCACAAATTTGATAAATCTCAACTTTTTTCAGGTGATAAAGGGTTTCAAGGTGGCAAAAACATCACTACTCCTCATAAAAGAAAACCGAAGCGAGAATTAACTCAACAGCAAAAAGATGAAAACAAGGCTTTATCTAATAATCGAATATTCATTGAACATTTAATTCGATTACTTAAAATATTTCGCATAGCTTCACAAAGATTTCGATTAAAGCTCGATACTTATGAACAAATTATTTTCACAGTATGTGGATTGGTTAGATTAAGAATAGTTAGCTTAATTTTGCCAACTTAACTACTAAGAGTAGTCAGGAAAATCTCAAAAAGTAGGAGTGATATTTTATGCCTCTAAACTAACAGTAACTGTCTCAAAGCCTTATTACTGCGTTTTTCCGCAAATATCAAAGTTTTGCCTCAAAGCTTTGAACAGTCTGGCTTTGGAGTTTTCGGACAAGTCTAATGGTTCTTCATCCACTAAGCCAACTGATAGTGGTGGGTATGCAGACATCGAAATTCCCAGAGGAGTGGATATTGAAATCTTCCTTAGACATAAAGAGTATGCGTCAGAAAACCACAGAATAAATTCTGAAATAGAGCCTGGTAAAGTGAAGGAATTTTTCTTAAAGAAAGCTAGAGCTAATTCAGAATCTGTACCATTTTCAAAGGTTTCTGGACTTAGTACTAATATATCCGTAAAGGAGAACATCTCCAGAACTAACTACACTAATTCTCAAAGAGTCAGCGACGTGTAAATTTAGGTGGTAGAAGCCTTACATTTCAAGTTCGTTCAAGATTCTAATTGTGATAAGGACTTGTGTATACACGGTAGCCCCAGTCTGTGGGGTTTGGAGTATAGGTAAAAGTAGGAGTGACTATATATGAGAGATGTAACACGATTTATTGATGGTTCAGACTACGCTACTAAGAGACGCAGTAAAGGTATTCTGCGTTTTAAATCAACAAAGACTGGCTTTTGCTTTCTCAAAAAAAGTTGGCCTTTTAGATTGTTATCACCTTTTGACACTTCACTACGTTTAGTTGCGATAGCGATTATCAGTGTTTATCAACGCCATCTCTCACCAAGGAAAGGCTATTCCTGCGCGCATCGAATTCTACATGGCGGTGACTCTTGTTCGGAGTACGTAAAGAATGTTCTTGCAGACAAGAGTCTGTTTGAATCTACTCTTATTGCTAGGCAAAGATTTAGAGAATGTAATATTGCATACATATCTGTAAAGAACCGAGTTGTCGAGTCTAAGGGTTCAGTTATGCGATCAGTAGGCCCTGATGACTTTATTACTCTTATTATTGGCATTATTATTAGCATTATCACTGCTATCCTCGCTTTTATATTTGGAAAAAAGTGCGATTGCAAGTAGATGCTTGCACGCCTAAGTCCTCTGAAAACCTAGCTTCACCTGTCAATGGTCTTTTTGTCTCCATCAGCCACTAGCCTTTTTAGAATCCCAGTAGGATTAGCACAGACACATTCAGTAAACTAGAATTCCGTCGGATGAAAGCTACTGGTGATGTTATCAAGGTTACTAGCCGCAGATAATTTGAGGTGTTAAGTGGATTGACTCTTAAATTTTGTTCGTTTAACCATAATAAAAATATAAATACACTTAAGACACTTAAGAAATTTCTCTCCTTCTGCCTATGTCTCAAACATGGAAAAATTATATTATGGTTGCTATTGCGCTTCCAGCAATGCTCGGTTTTGTAGCTTTGGGAGAAAAATTTTTGGGTACGTCTGAGACTCCTGGCACAATTCCGGGGAGTATATCAACCAAGCCTGAGACAGAAACGGTAAAGCTGCGAATTCGTTCAAAAGGGGACAAAGAACCAATACAGGATGTGAGTGTGGAGTTTGCGGTTTCTAATGGTTCTTCATCCACTAAGCCAACTGATAGTGGTGGGTATACAGACATCGAAATTCCGAAAGGTGTGGATATTGAAATTTTCCTTAGACATAAAGAGTATGCGCCAGAAAACTACAGAATAAATTCTGACATAGAGCGTGGTAAAGTGAAGGAATTTTACTTGAAGCGTAAGCCTAAAGTAAGTTCGTCCTCCATTTCAACACCATCAGAACCAGAGCCAACGATTTCAGGAGTATGGATAGGCAAATATGCTTGTAAACAAGGGATCACTGGTGTGAATGTCACTATCACTCAAACTGGAGATGAGGTTAAGGCTATATTTTCTTTTTATCCTGTTCCAGAAAACCCGAACATTCCAAGTGGAAAAGCAGAATATAAGGGAAATTTCTACTCTACTTCTCGGGAGATAATCTTTCCACAGGGAACATGGATAGATAGACCTGCTATAAACTGGACAGCTTACGGGTTTAACGGTCAATTCGATGAAAACTTAGAAACGTTTTCCGGGAAAATGGATCATTATAGTTGCAGGACTAGGACTATTAATTTAACAAGAAAAGACAGCTAAGACACAATCTATTGGGCATCAATTTTTCACCAATATGTAGCACAGGGTATTTATTTGCTTGATTGGGGAATGAAGGCGGAATCGATGACCTTAATTAACTAAAAATATTAAGACAGTCTTGAAACCCACATTCTATAGCCGCAGGTTTAGCACATCATAATGACTAGAGCTTTTATTGTTTTCAGCTATTAGCCTAACGTAGTAGGATTATTGATGTGAAAGAAAGGCTATGATTTGCAGGGTGAATAGCGATCGCTAGTAGGCACCCTAAAATAAGAACAAAAGACGATTCCTAAAACAAGCACACTCCATGCGTATTTCTCTAAATTGGCTGCGCGAACTAGTAGAGATAAAACTTAGTCCAGAAGAATTAGCCGAAACCCTGACAATGGCGGGGTTTGAGGTTGAAGATATTGAAGATCGCCGCACTTGGGCAAATGGCGTGGTTGTAGGGAAAGTGCTTGAGCGTCAACCCCACCCCAACGCCGATAAATTAAGTGTTTGCCAAGTCGATATCGGTGCAGGTGAAACTTTAAATATTGTCTGTGGTGCTGCCAATGTGAAGGCAGATATCTATGTACCGATCGCAACTACGGGTACTTACTTACCCAATATCGATTTAAAAATTAAACCTGCAAAACTCCGTGGTATACCATCTCAGGGCATGATTTGTTCTTTAAAGGAACTCGGTTTGCCCACCGATGTAGACGGAATTCATATTTTTACTCAGGAAAATTTACCATTAGGTAGTGATGTGCGTCCTTTGTTAGGTCTAGATGATGTAATTTTAGACCTGACTGCAACTGCCAATCGTGCCGATGCTCTGAGTATGGTAGGTGTAGCCAGAGAAGTAGCAGCTTTAACTGGTGGAAAGTTGAGCATTCCTGAACCTGGTGAAGTCTCTATTAGCAAAAATACTGGAAATTTAACTTTAAAAATTGCCGATACCCAAGCTTGTCCTGCATATATCGGTACGGTAATTGAACAGGTAAAAATTGCTTCATCTCCCGAATGGTTGCAACAGCGTTTGCGGGCGGCTGGGGTACGTCCTATAAATAATGTTGTGGATATTACTAACTACGTTTTGTTGGAATGGGGACAACCATTGCACGCCTTCGATTGCGATCGCCTAAAATCTGTTGCAAGTAGCGAAAATTTAACCATCGGCGTTCGTTTCGCTAATAATGGCGAATCTCTCAAAACCCTAGATGGACAAACTCGCACCCTCTCAACCCAAAATTTGTTAATCACCGCTAACGACAAACCCGTTGCATTGGCGGGAGTCATGGGTGGAGAAGAAACAGAAGTCCATGAAGGGACTCAAAGCCTAGTTTTAGAAGCAGCTTTATTTGATTCCGTGGCAATTCGCCGTTCTTCGCGCAGTGTAGGCTTAAGAAGTGAAGCTTCTGGCAGATATGAACGGGGAGTTAACCGTGCTGAGTTGGAAATAGCTAATCGCCGCGCCTTATCCTTAATTAGCGAATTAGCTAGTGTAATTCTTGTCCAGCAGGAAATTGCCGACACCCGCCCCCATCCTTCTACTTGGAGTCGTTCGATCGCACTGCGTTTAGACCGAGTTAATCAGATACTAGGGCCAATCGATTTGGGAGAGGACACAGGTGAACTCCAAGAACAAGATGTTGAACGCATCCTAACTGCACTAGGATGTCAATTGACTCCTTCACGTGAAGATAGCAACCATCAACCTACATGGTCAGTTTCCGTCCCACCCTATCGTTACCGCGACTTAGAGCGAGAAATTGATTTAATTGAAGAAATCGCCCGTCTCTATGGTTACAACAGATTCTGCGATACCTTACCAGAAAAATCGGAAGGTGGTTATCTGCCTTTAGATGAGGAACTGATTCGCAAGTTACGGGCTTTCCTCCGGGCTGAAGGACTGACAGAATTAATCCACTATTCTTTAGTTAAACCAGGAGAAGACAGACAGATAGTCCTGTCAAATCCTTTATTTGCCGAATATTCAGCCCTGCGAAACGATTTGCTATCTGGGTTGATTGATGCCTTTCAATACAATTTAGAGCAAGGTAATGGTTCCCTAAACGGCTTTGAAATCGGGCAAATTTTCTGGCGAGAAGAAGACGGTTTGCAAGAGACAGAAGCCCTGGCTGGGATTATGGGAGGCGATCGCACCGTTGGCAAATGGTCAAAAAGTGGACGCGAAGAACCCGTCACCTGGTTTGAAGCCAAAGGCACTTTAGAAAGCATATTTCGGCAGCTTGCCTTGGAGGTAGAATTCCAACCAGATTGCCGAGATAATCGGTTACATCCAGGACGCACCGCCTCTTTGTGGATTCGGGGTAACAGGCTAGGGATTTTTGGACAACTCCATCCCCAACTGCGACGAGAAAAAGGTTTACCAGATTCCGTTTATGTTTTTCAGTTGGATCTAGATGTGCTTTTAGAATCTCTAGGACAAGACGAAATTCTTGTGCCAACATTCCAGCCATATTCTACCTATCCAGCTAGCGATCGCGACATCGCCTTTTTCGCACCCGTGAAAATCTCAGTTTCCGAAATTGAAAAAGTAATTACCAAAGCTGGTAAAGATTTGCTCGAATCGGTGGAATTATTTGATGAATATCGCGGCGAAAATGTCCCCGAAGGGCAGAGGAGTTTAGCATTCCGCTTAGTTTATCGGGCAAGCGATCGCACTTTGACTGAAGCAGAAGTCGAACCAGTACACAATAAAGTCCGCGAAGCCTTGGTGGAAAAATTCGGCGTAAATCTCAGAAGTTAGTCATTTGTCATTTGTTAAGAGTTAGGAGTTAGGAGTTAATAATTCCTCACTCTTAAACCTACTGGTTCCAAAATCTAAAATCCAAAATTGGTAAAGTTATGACTAAATATGTACTCTGGGGAACTTACTGCGAAGACGTTCTTGAAAAACGTACCCCCCACCGTCAAGCTCATTTAGACGGATTAGCAAAACAAAAAGAATCCGGTGTGCTGATTACTATTGGCCCCACCAAAGATGTTACAAAAGTTTTTGGGATTTACGAAGCCGAAGACGAAGCCACTGTGCGCCAGTTGATTGAAAACGATCCCTACTGGAAAAATGGCATCTGGACTGAATATTCTGTCAAAGAATGGATTCAGGCTGTTTAAATTGGGCATGGGGTATGGGGCATTGATTTTGACATCCTCACCGCCGTGAACGCACTCTTAAGAAGGAGTAATGAGTAACAAGTAATAAGTAATGAGTAAATACCCATTTTTCATACACTCATTACTCATTACTCTTTACTCATTACTTTAAAGCCGTGCTGGAAGCACAGGGTTTTAAACCAATTTTTCTGATAATTCTCCTTCCCAATTCCCCATTCCCAACTTATGAAAATTTGGCAGGTTGATTTTTATCGTCGTCCCTCACAAGATGCATCGGGACAAATTTTATGGGATTTGTTGATTTGTGACGCAACTCGCAGCTTTGAGTATGAAGCTACCTGTCTCCAGTCAGCAGCAAATTCTAATTGGGTTGCAGATCAACTTGAGTTAGCATCTGGTGAAAAATTGCCAGATGTGATTCAGGTATTTCGTCCTCAGTCTCTAAGTTTAATTGAGGCAGCTGGACGCAATTTAAGTATAAATATCGAACCTACCCGCCACACTTTGGCCTTAAAGCAGTGGTTACAAGAAAAGCAGTATCCCTCAACGCTGGATAAGCCACCTCCAGCACCATTACCAGAGAACCTCTGGGGAGAACAATGGCGGTTTGCGACTCTAGCTGCTAGTGATGTGGAAACGAGTTTTAGCGATCGCCCCATTCCCATTTTGCACATCCCAGAACATCTCAAACCCATCAATTTGGGTTTAGCGTCAACAGTGCCCGTCCCTGGTGTAGTAATTTATGGTGGACGGCAATCGATGCGCCTAGCACGCTGGTTACAGCAAGCCCGTCCTGTGGCATTAAACTACATTTCTGGCGCACCAGACGGCTTAGTATTAGAAGCTGGCTTAGTAGATAGGTGGATTGTTGCCACTTTTGAAGATCCAGAAGTTACAACAGCAGCCCAAACATTTGAACAACGAAAAAAGCATTGCCGAGGATTACATTTTTTGTTAGTGCAACCAGATGATTCTGGGATGACTTATAGTGCCTTTTGGTTATTACAGGCAGAAGATTGATATGGCGTTGCCAAAAATATCTGTCCACTGAATTTCTGCTCAAAAAATAGACTAAAGCTATGTCTGACGGTAAGTCACTACCTGTTTACCCTTTATTGTATGCCTATGTATGTAAGGTACATAGACTTAGCAAATTATAGTATGATAATTAAATCATACTAAATAGTAATACAAAAAATAATATAGATGCTCAAAGTTACAATTACCTTAGAAGAAGATATTCTGCAATTTGTAGATCAGTATGCACAGGGAAATCGTAGTGCATACATCAATACACTGCTAGCAGAACACCGCCGCCGAATTTTAGCAGCAGAAATGATTGCAGCCCTCAAGCAGGATGCTGAAGATCCAGAATATCAAACTGAAATTGCTGCTTGGGATAGTGTTGTTGGGGATGGCATAAATGCCAGGGAGTAGTTTAACTTATCAGCGAGGAGAAATACGTTGGGTTAATCTTGATCCAACAGTGGGGGCTGAAGCGAAAAAAATCCGCGCTTGCTTGATTGTGCAAAATGACATCATGAATCAGTATGGATTGCTGACAATTGTGATGCCATTTCGACCCGGAAGTAAACAAGCGCCCTACGTTGTAAATGTGAAAGCAACACCAAATAATGGACTAGACCAAGACAGTTTTATAGATATTGGCCAAATTCGTGCTGTTGATCATAGTCGTATTTTGGGTTTGGTAGGTGTGCTGGAGTCAGAGTACTGGGAACTTATTCATACAGCTTTAAATGTAGTTCTGGGATTTGTAGTTTAGGGGTGTTAGGGAATAAAAATAGAGATTAAAGTGACGCGAAGGCGATCGCTCTATATTAGAGAGTAGGCATTGCTAAAAAATGTGGAACAAGGTGCAATATTATTTAAAGTAATGCCCACTCCAATACGATTCGGATAAGGTTTTTGATGAACGTTATAGATCGCGAAGACGCAATAAATCACCATCTCTTTCCTTAACCAAACCGTATTGATGCCCACCCTACCACTGCCCTGAATTATCTTCTTGTTGCAAACCTATCAATTGTCGCCGCTTCCAAGCATAGTGAAGAATATTAATTCCAAGTTCCTGGGCTGTACGAATAGTCAATCTGGGTAAACTCAAATCTCTATCCAGTCCCCAAGCAGTCGCTAAATCACCAATTACTAGAATAATTCCGCCACCGATTAATATTTTAATTTGCTGTTGATTAACCATTGGCAAGGCAGCAAATAAGAAAGGTTTTGTCCTTAAAGGATGACTCCGTTGCAATTCTTCTAAAGGTCTTAAAGGACTTTCTAACTGTTGTGCTAATGCTTGAGTACTCTCAATTAAAGCATTAGCATTGATTGGTGCATCAACGAGAAGCACGCCACCTAAATTTAAGTAATTTTTGAGGGATTCGAATTCAAGACTATTTAAAGAAATTGCCTGTCCACCTGTTAAATAAAGTAGGTCATAATCTTGAATATTTTCTCCTAAAGCAACCTGTCCTGGTTCATCAGCCCCTCGCAAACTAGGATATAAAGGTTCTACTGCTTGTAACAAATATGAAAGGCTGAAAAAATTACGCGCACATTCAGGATCGCTATGAGTCGCCTGTGCCATACAGACAAGTGCTTGAGGACGCATTTGTGCTTGACGGCGATAACGCAAATCAATATTGTTATATCCAGGAAAGAAAGCATCCGCAGGTTGGGTAATATCAGTATGTCCTGGTTGCAGAAGTATTCGACATATTTCTATTTCTGAACTGGCTGGTATTGAGTTTCTTTGGTCAATTCGATAGGTTTCTTGAACAATGTCTCTTTGCTGTCCACGCCGTAATTCATCAGGATCTACATAGCTAACTACTAAGTAGATCATGAGTGGTTCAGAACTTACTACTTCTATATCAATGGGAAAATCATAAGAAGTTGGTACAACAATTAAATTACCTGCTAAATCAATTGCAATACCAGGTTGAATTTGTACCCAACGCCCATCTCGATATCTAGCTTCTACTTGACTTGGGGCTGCCACATCTCGAACGCCTAAACCACAAACAATTCCTGGTTGGTTTAAACTTTGATATTGAGCATTTTGCCGATTTCGATGATAATCATGGGCTGTGCGCCATCGCTCTGCATTGATTAGTAATCCGTCTGCGGCTTGTAGACGTTCAAGAGATTTGATTGGTGGGGGTGGAAAAGGATGGGACATAACGATTTTAGATTTTGGATTAAAAGTTAATACAGTTCAGTTAAGCATTTCTTCCTTCTCTTCCTTTGCGTCCTTTGCGTCCTTCGCGGTTCGTTAAAAAAATTTACTTTGACAAAGCGTTAAGCCTTAACTGAACCGTATTGGATTAAAAGTCTGTTTTAGGAGTTTTAAATAATACTACCTATTCAAGATGTAGGGTGTATTATGCTAAAGCAATAACACACTCTACAATTTAATTACAAATGATTTAATTAGAAGGATTTTCAATAGATAATTCATAAGTGCAGAAAGCAGGCTTTTCTTGTTCTATTATTCTTTGGATAAGTTGCTCATTAATAATGCCACTAGAAAGATTTGAACGTAAACGTACTATAAAATGATATGGTTGCCCACCTGCTAAAACTGCATTTCCTAATTGTGCATCTCCTATAATGAAACTTGGCCCAAAAGGTTCTGTGATACTAATATGTTTATCAGCTTCATTTGCTAAATCTTCATCGAGTGGTAAACCAGTATAAAGATGTAAATAGAGACGCAATCCTTTACGAGTTCCCCGCCAGCGATAAAGTTCTACAGCCCGACGAATTAAACGCCTTTGTTGCTGGAGATCCCAAACTGAATCTACTTGCCAAGCAACCCAATGAGCCATGAAAGGTAGTAATGCTTGTGGTGCTGTCAAGGGATCTAGGTTTGCCCACATGACATTGTAACTATCAACTATTGGTTGAAAAGCTTGCTCAAATATCTTCATGAAGCGACCAATAAAGTCTACTTCTCGATACAAAATTGGCAAGAACTCCATGTAGGCGGTGTAGGGACGGATATATAAATCGAAATACTCGCTTCTCTCGATTTGTTCATTCTCCGTTCCTGTGTCTATATATAAAGTAATTAGGCTACGAAAATTGAGTGTTAACTTGTCTTTTTTTCCAGGAGAAATTGCTTCTTGGTCTTCAAAAAATGTGTCAGGAATTGAGAAGTAGAGAACAGCATCCATTTGTCCACGAGGTGGTATCTCACTACCCTCTGTGCCAATTTGACACCACTGGGATGGAAAGTTTCCGTCAACGCTTAAGCTTACCCGCAAAGGACGTTGTTCTAAGTTTTGCACTTGCACAATCATCTCGCTGGGATGTCCAGGATGCAAAAGTAAAGTACGTCCACCTATATCCATATCCGCGTTTGCAAATCCTAAACCCGCCACAGGTAAAGCTTCAGGTATTTGCATTGGCGTTAATTGAATGCTTACAGCCGGACTAGAGCGACTTTGAACCATAGGATTAGGGAATGGGGAATGGGGAATTGAGAATGGATGTGATAATAACTACTGACAAATGACAAATGACAAATTACGAATTACGAATTATTTGGATGTCGTGATTTGAACGTAGATTGGTATCAGCCCAAGAACATATCAAACCTTCCGAGCCTGGGTCAATTAATTGTTCTGGTGATGGTTGTCGTCGCCAATTTTCTCCTTGCTTGCGGATGGGAAACAGTAGGATGGGGCCTAAATGACGCACGCCTGGGGTTTGTTGCAGTAATGCCACAATATCTGATGTATAAACAGGTCGCCCAAATGGCCAACCTTTGCCGTCCATTCCTCCAGTTAATGGATTTAAATATTTATACAGTGATACTCTTAAATTCCGGCGAATTTCTTCTCTAGCAAAAGGATTATCATAAGCAGGTTCTAAAGCAATTTCTGTCTGTACAGAAACACCTACGTAATTCGGTTCTTGTAATTCTATTTGTACCCCTAATAACCGTCTTTCATCTAAGTAACTCAAAATTTGCTCTTGCAGGGCATTACTAAGAGCAAAATTTTCTGGTGTCATGCCATTACCTTGCGCGATCGCATCTGTATTTGCATAAGGTACTACAAGTAAACTAACTATACCAGCTTGCCTACGAGAATTTGCTGGCAAACACCGGACACGCGCGATCGCACCAGCACCCGCCTGTTGAGTCAAAACTTCAAAATCTTCAGCAGTGACGGCGCGATCGCGTGTGCGGAGGATGCGGGGAGCTTTTATTACAGCCTGCTCCAGCGATTCGGCATCCGCACCATTAATTGCAGGTACACGATTGACCACACTAGCAACATAAGGATACGCAGACTTCAAAAACTGGATTGCCCCTGTTTGCACATTGCCTTCTCTCCCGCCGCCTGTACGATAAGTAACCATTTTAATCTCTGCACCACGGGGAGGAATCGCCCCATATTGGTGTTCCGACTGGTTATTTTCTAGAACTTGTACAGATGTGTTATCTAGCGATGGTTCTTGAATTCTTGAGCGTACCTGGGTATGCTGTTTAAGTTGGCTAGGTTCCCGAATCAGAGGCCCAAACTGGATTGTACCAGTTAGCGAATCGATGGTGTAATGAAAGTTATGTGGCCCAGAATCAGCAAAATCTCTCACCTCAGTCCACTTTTGAGGCAAACCACCACTGGGAGTAACTAAAATATACTCATTTTCTCGGCGTTCTAAAATTGGTGCTGTTTGTAAATTGAAACTCTGACCAGGTGTACCATCACTAATTCCCAATCGCTCATCTAGAATCAGCGTACTGTGACTAGCCCTAACAGTACCGCCAATTGACCGCGCTGCTAAACCAATAATTCTTGGCGGACGATTGTAACCAGTTTCATTGGCTTCTGTGGAAACAAAGCTACACCGCAACCAGCGACCTCGGTAAGAAGTAAAATTAGCCACAGGCCAAATTTGAGGTAAATGCAAACGTACCTCTGCACCTTGAGACGGGTTTCCACCCTGTTGGGCCATTTCGTAAAAACTGAAACCGCGAGTTTTATCATCCGACTCTTGCAATAAAACTGATTGCCAATTTTCCCCGTCCCAAGCTTCCCACTTTCGCGGTGGTTGATTGGGGTTAATACCAGCAGGAGTAGCCGCAGCCCCTTGGAAAACAATTTCTAAAACATTAGCATCTAAAGGATCGTCAGAATTAATTGCTAAATAAAAACAGTTACCAGGCTGGGGTTCCTCTTCAAATATCGGTTGTTCATTACCTGTCCAGAAACCGTTAGATTGACGAGTCCATGAAGTTGTGACTCTTTCGCGCAGAGATTGGGGAATATCTTCGGTAGTTTGGGCAGTTAAGAAGTGTTGGATGCGGGGGTTGCCGATAATTAGAGGATAATCTGTACTAAAGGTAATCGCTTCTGTAGTTTCAGTGCGGATAGTTGAGGCTTCTAATCCGGCTGGAATAGTGTAGGCTTCGGGTAATGCAGCGCTTAAATAAAAAGTTAATTCCGTGCGGGCTGGGGCTGGAGGCTGGAGACGAATACCCAGTAATTCTAGGAAAGCGACATAATTTTTTCGAGGTACTTGGTTAAATCTGAGCAACATCTGGTCAGTTAACCAAGCAAATAACTCAATTAGCGTAATTCCAGGGTCGCTGAGGTTGTGGTCTGTCCATTCGGGACAGTAGCGAGGAATACGCATAATACATTCTTCCACCAAATCATCGAAGGCGCGATCGTCTAAGTTAGAAGAAGGTAATTTCGGTAAAAAATCAAAGTTCATACCAATTTAAAAAAGAATGTAACAGATATAGCAAGGGACTGGGGACTGGGTGAAAAGTCTTTTTGTGTCTAAGTTTCATCATCTGCTGATGTCCTAACCACCTTGACTGTTGCTATACAAGCCTAGAAACCCAGATGAAATTGAGCTTTCTGAATTTTTAATTTTCAATTTTTAATTTTTAATTCGTATCACGATTCCTCCCCAGCTGAAACCAAATAATAAGGATAAACAAAACTATAAATATCGGGACTGTCTTTAAGTCGATAATTGATGATGATATCCACTCTGCCACGCACAGGGTCAGGATCGGTGACAACTTCATCGATAATAATGCGTGGTTCCCAAACTTCTAAAGCTTCCAAGACATAAAGACGGATTCGCAGTAGGGTATCGCTATTTAAAGGTGCAAACGCTAGTTCCGACAAGCGCGAACCAAAGGTAGGTCGGTAAACCCGCTCACCTACTCCCGTGCGGAGAATAATCCAAATAGATTCTTTAACTTTTTGATCTTCACGGCTAAGTTGTATCCCGCCTTGCACACTTAAATGCAGTGGATAAGCCCAACCTGTTCCCAAATAGGCTCGTTCACGACCATAAACCATATCTGGCACTTAGACAGTTGTACATGGATATCTTCAAAGATATCGGCACAGAAGGTTTAAGCCTATTCGCCAAAGGTCGAGGATGAAGAGGCGGGGAGCAAAGGGACAGTGCAGTTTGAGGTTCTGAAGTGGACTGACTGAGGGAATTCATTTACTCCCTTTCCTGGTAGTATCTTTTCAGGATTGGAATTAATTTTTTAATTCAAATCAACTATTCAAAACTAGGGTTGTCGGCAGCCACTTACCAGGAACATTATGCCAACATTTAAAGAGTAAAGAATTAATAGATGATTGAAATTGTTAAAGCAAACCTGAGTATGCCTGCTCATGCGGACGCTATGGTTCAGTTAATGGATGAGTATGCGCTCGACCCGATGGGTGGTGGTAAAGGTCTATCCGACTACGTTAAAGCAAATCTCTCAGCAGAGCTTGGAAAGAGAAAAGCGGCTCACGTCATTCTTGCGTTTGTCGATGCCGAACCCGCAGGGCTTGTTGTCTGTTTAGAAGGATTCTCTACGTTCGCGTGTAAACCATTACTTAATATTCACGATGTCATCGTTGCTTTAGCCTACCGTGGTAGAGGTTTGTCCAAATTGCTGCTACAGAAAGCGGAGGAGATAGCGTTTGATTTGGGCTGCTGCAAACTCACGCTAGAGGTACTGGAAGGAAACCATGTTGCCCAGTCAGCATACAAGGCGTTCGGATTTAGTGGCTATGAGCTAAATCCACAGATGGGCAAGGCATTATTCTGGGAGAAGAAATTAGGATAGGTGATTGATGGATCGAAAAGTTCTTAAAGCAGATTGATATGATTAATTGCTATTTGCGCTAAGTTATCAATCCTGACAAAATTTTGGATAAAGTTTCAATTATTCCCTACCTCACCTCCTCTAGTTCTCCAATCAACCGCCAATGAGAACAGTAAAATCGCCTTTGATAATTTTATTCGGTGGCCCTAATGCTTCTATAATAGTGTCGCCCATCCGAGAGGCAGGCAGGTTGTTAATCAGCACAGTCTGACTACCGTCAATCACAACCCCAGGGCCGTGAGGAGGTAAGGGTAAAGGTGTGGCGCAATTATGAATATCAGCACCAGCGGCAGCAGCTGCGATCGCACTACCCATAGTAGCAGCAGATGTTGCCTTTGTAGTTTGTTCGGTAGCTAAGGCAGCAGGTGCCCCTGGCGTACCTGCCGCCGCTAGGGTAGCAGCCTCAGCCGCTTGGATAGCCGTATCAGAAGCTGTTTTAGCAGACTGCAAACCTGGTACTGCTGCTGCAAGCACGCCCCGCCACGCAGGTAAAGATCCAATCAACACATTAGGACTACCCGGCCCTCCTGTTAAAACTGGGGGTAAAGGATGCGCCACATTGTCAGTAATTCTTGCCGCCGGTTTACCCATAACAACCTCCTAATAGTGTCTTTAATCTATTGCCTCTGTGTTCTCTGCGTCTCTGTAGTTAGATAAATTACTTTTAAACCACAGAGGCACAGAGAGCGCTGAGAAAAAACATAGAAAATTAATTAAGGCGAATCATCGCACCTTTAACCGTAATCACGCCGTTGGCTGAAATGTCTATATTTCCAGCCGCATCTAATGACATATTACCTGTTGATTTCACTGAAACGGATTTACCCATATCGTCCATTTTGATTTTATGACCACCTGTGGTTTCAATCTCTATGCACCTTTGACTATCATTGAGATATATTTTATGACCGTCTTTAGTTTCTACGCGAATACCTGTTTTACTACTTCCTTTATCCTCTTCAACAAACTGTAAAACATGACCGACGCGAGTCTTAATAGTGCGTAATCTTACACCACCTGTAACAGAATCACTTACCTTTTCTGGTGGTGCATCCTTCCCGTTCCATACCCCACCAATGACGTAAGGACGGTGAATATCGCCATGTTCAAAACCTACCAAAACTTCATCGTTTACCTCTGGTAAACAGTCGAAGCCTCTGTTTTGACCTGCTCCCACAGCGACAACTCTCGCCCAGTCACTTGTATGGTCTTCTGTGAGAGTGGGAAACTTGACTTTCACTCTGCCCATTTTCTCTGGGTCTTTATTATCAGTCACAATTCCGACTAATAAAGTTTCAGATGGCTGTAGACGTTTTTCTGGGGATAGAGTTGTGAATAAGTTACCAGAACGTAGTCCCCGCACGCTGAAATCAGTTTCATAAACGCGCTGATTAAAGAAATGACGGGTTTCTGTAACATAATACTTACCACTATAGTGATCGCCTATACCCTTAAGCTTAACAACTCGTCCAGGACGAATCTCAGGATTCCCTGCTGCTTTAGCATCTGCATAAACAAATTCTCCTCCCAATTCATCACATAAAGCCTGAGCCATAGCTTTTGCTTGCTTTTGACTGGCGACAGGCTTATCTACAACAATCATTTTGGGAGACTTAAGATTAGAAAATGCAGTACTGGTACTACTTCCTAGCTGATTACCTGTCTCGGTTACTTGCTTTTCTTTATTAGCTGTTTGGCTAATCAATTTTTTCTGAGCATAGTCCCAGGCACGTACTTCCACAGAACTCACCTGTTCAGCACTGGTAACGCGGGTACTAAATTTACTAATATCATCTAGCCATTCTAATGCTAGAGATTCCTGAACTTTAGGTTTACAAAAATTTATCTTATCCTCTGTAATAAATAGTTCAAAACCATTACGGGCTGCCCTTTCCCGCAAAAACTCCATATTAGTTTGGTTTTCTTGGAAGACATACTTATTAACTTCGCCTGTTGACTCGATATCGCCAGGTCTTATACCTACTTCCTGAACTATTTTTTTGACTATATCACTATCAGTTTCATTCAAAAAAGAACGATTATAACGACCTCTGTGAAGACGATGAGAAATATCATAACCACGAACAATGATATCAGCTTCAGATTTTTCATTGAAGTGAACTTCCATTGCGGTAATTTCGCCTTCAATTAGGATTTTTTCTACCTCATCTTGAAAATTATTATCTAGAGTAGTACTCGAAGTAAAACCCAACTTCACTTTTTTGCCAATTCTAAACAACTGCTCATGTCGCCAAGCCTTATTTTCTGGTCGGTCAGATGTGGGAATATAGCTATTATGGATTACTAGCGTAAACATTGCTGGTAAATGAAGGCTTTCTTCTATTGTGATTTGCAACAAATCCTTCATTAATTCAGGAGAAGCAGGTTGTCCATCTATCTGTATTTTAGGTTCGCTTAAATAAAGGCTTTTTTTTGGAGGCATAACTATTATTTGATAATTTATAAAATGTTTAGATCAGCCTTTAATGACAAAGTAAATACTAATTTATTACTTTATTTATTTTACTTACTCAGTTTTTGACCCTTTTTATCTGTTGCACGAGCGTTGCCTTTAGAATCAGATTTACGTCCTCCAGGCAGGTTATTCTTATCTACTTCTTGCAAGGCTATATCTACCAGTGCCCTGACTGGCGTACCATCACTCAAAAACATATTTAAAGTGTAGGTTAAACTCGTGATTACACAATAAAAATACTCATCTCCCCATGTAAATATGTAGACAGGTGGTCGTTTGTCAGTTGCTTTACTGATAGTTTCTACACCTTTCTTAATGTTATCTATATATTTTTTCATTACAGACTCTTTCGTTTCATAAGTATCATAGAGTAACTGTTTAAGGGTGAATTTATAAGGTTCAACGCCAGAAAAGTTTACTTTCGGAAGTAGAGTAGTTCCTCTATTACCATCCTTACTTTCCCACTTAACAGTCCGAGCGAAACTAATATCTGTAGGATTAAACATTAATTCAATATCTGGTGCTTCACTGTTATAAGCTACAAGTTTAGCTTTCTCAAGTTGTGGTTGACGCTTTTGAATAACAATAATTGCTGGACTTGCCATTTTAATATTTCCCCAAAAATTAATTATTGAATGGAAACTTACCAAGGTAATCGACCGGAGTAACCACCATGACGCTCTCGCTCAATTTCTATCCGTTGTCGTAATCTGTGATAAATTTCACGAGCTAGAGCTTCAATATCGGCTGTATCATCTTTTTCATCTCCTTGAGAAGATGAAGATGCACTCTCTATGGTTTCGGTTATCGGTTGTATTTCTCTAGATATGTCGGGTGGAGTGACTTCTCCACCATTAGCAAAGCCTCTAGGTGTAGGAAGGTGTTTAGCAAAAACTTGTGGCGATTCTGAACCATGAGAAAATTCATAATTTTGGCTGTTAGATTCTCCATCATTAAAATTAAAGCTAGTAAAATCATCATTATTTCCATTTAGTAAATCTTCCACACTTGACCATTGAGAAGGTGTATTTGACCATTGGGAAGGTGTGTGAGTGCTGGGATTTGCTTTTCGGAAAATCATGGGAGGCGACGAGTATTGAGGTGAAGATTCACCGACATCTATTATTTCATTTTGAAGAGGATTAAGCTGTGGAGAATTGAGAACTGAAAGTTTATTTTGACTAATATTCAACCCCAAGGAAGAAGGAATTAAGGAATTGGATATCTCAGGTGAATCAGTTTCAGCGCTTTTTAGCTGTAATGAAATGTCTGGAAAAGAATCGACTTTAGTCGGAGTCTCTGGAGAAATTGTTTCTCCTGCTTCTGTAGGATTGGGTGTCTGTAAACTTGGAAGTATAATATCGTGCGGTGTTCCACCAGTGTTGATGTGATGCAGTAGAGGTAAATTCTTTTGTGCATCCCTGGTATTAATGACAAACTCCCCAGGCGTAAGCATTGCTGGTACTGTATCGGAGGGTGCTATCTGCTGGCGATTTTCAACACGGGAGTCTGTAACATGACCACCAGTAGCATAACCTTTAGGTGCGGGTTTTTGTGCGATCGCATTTTGCTCAACTTTGGGTGCTGTGCTTACCTCATCTTGTAGAGAAATTGGGTTATCTAGAATATCTGGATTATCCCAGGTATCAGCAAGGGTTGATATTTCAGGATTTTCTGATTCTACTGTTTGTTCATTATCAATAATTTTCCTAAAAATACTTGCTTCTTCAGCAATTTCAGGCGATGTGGCGGTAATTATTGGTGCTTCAGCAATTTCATGTGATGTGGTGCTAGCTACCAATGCTTCACTAATTTCAGGCGATGTGGCGGTAATTATTGGTGCTTCATCAATTTTAGGTGATGTGGTGCTAGCTACCAATGCTTCACTAATTTCAGGTGATGTGGCGGTAATTATTGGTGCTTCAGCAATTTCATGTGATGTGGTGCTAGCTACCAATGCTTCACTAATTTCAGGTGATGTGGCGGTAATTATTGGTGCTTCATCAATTTCAGGTGATATGGTGCTAGCTACCAATGCTTCACTAATTTCAGGTGATGTGGCGGTAATTATTGGTGCTTCATCAATTTCATGTGATGTGGTGCTAGCTACCAATGCTTCACTAATTTCAGGTGATGTGGCGGTAATTATTGGTGCTTCATCAATTTCATGTGATGTGGTGCTAGCTACCAATGCTTCACTAATTTCAGGTGATGTGGCGGTAATTATTGGTGCTTCAGCAATTTCAGGTGATGTGGTGCTAGCTACCAATGCTTCACTAATTTCAGGTGATGTGGTGCTAGCTACTAATGCTTCACTAATTTCAGGCGATGTGGCGATAATGATTGGTGTTTCTGTAATTTCAGGTGCTGCTAAGATGGACTGACTTTCTGTAAACTCGCTGGCAGTATTCTCAAAATTGCCATCACGTCGCAGTGAACTTACATTTGCTGAAACATCTAAGACATTAGCCGCCATAAGAGACTGTGACTCTAAAGTGACTAACTGTTCATCGCTATCAGAGTTACTGAATAAACTAGGTATATCTTCAATATCGGCTGAGGTAGGTGTTAACTGAATAGTCGCACTGTCTGGAAAGTCACTCGTAACACTCGAATCAATTTCCTGGCTTTTCACGGTATCTGTAAAACCTTTATCCTGCAATGAGAGAGGCTTTGAATTCTCTCCTTTGCTTTGTAATGAAGTGGAATTGGGGTTCAAGTTTTGCGTTGGTTTTTCTACATTTTTTACATCCTGTGAAAAGTTAGAATAAATTTCTTGTTGTACTGTAGTTTGATTTTTTACAACTGAAGACTCAGAATTAGATGAAGGAATATACGCCCCTATGGTATTTTCATGATTTTCTAAAGGATGAAGTAACGTTGGTGCTTCATCAATATCAGATGAATTAAGTGTTGATGATAAAGTTAGAGTATTATCAACGGCAGCATTATCTTTAATAAAATCATTTGCGGTGCTTTCTAATATTAAGTCTGGTTTAATGGCTGTAATCGCCTCTGAATTAGTATTAGTATTTAGTATTTCTTCTTCCTGTGATGGAAAATTTAAGGTTGGTGACACCTCTTTTACTTGGATTAAATCCGTTGGGTCAGCGCTGCTTTTATTGTCAACTACAGAAGGAAGTTGATGTGTTTCAATATCCTTGTGTGGTGGATTTGGGCTAACTGGGATCTCTGAAATATTAACTGATTCTGATACTTCAGGGATTAGTTTTTGTTCATGGCTTTTAAAGTTACTAGACGGTGTAAACGTTTCCTCCATATTGTTAGACGGAAGAAATTCTATAGATAAATCTTGGACTAATTCACTTGTATTGTTATTTGATTTAATATTTTCTTTCGATGCCAAAGTACTTTCTGTTATAGACAAATCTGCACTAGGTAAACTAGATAATAGCTCAGAATTTACTTGCGGGTCATCGGTAGCAAAATTACTGAATAAAGTCGATTTATCTTCAATAACAGGCGAAGTAAATACCGTTATACCACTGGTAGAGCTATGATCATTTGTAGTATTTTCAGTATTATCAGAAGCGATATTTCGTCCGAAAATTGGGGTTTCCGAATTCTCCTCAATAGACAGAGACTCATCTGATGTTAATAATTTATTTCTACTACCATTAATAGTAACATTGCTTTCATCAACAAATTGCTCAACATTCTTAACCGTTGATGATTTGATAGCTTTTTTAGTTCTAGATTTTGATTTTGTTTCTGGTGGCTGTTGAGATTTATTTGTTTTTTTTGATTTAGATTTACCTTTAATATTTAGATTTTGTGATGTTTCATTATTTTTACTCGTGTTTTTTGCAATGCGAGTTGGCATTATCCCTGGAATTCTGTCTTTTACTGATTCATTACTATTTTCTAGTGCAGCTATTGAATCAGAAGAATCAAACTCAAGTAATGAAAATTCACTATTTATCTCTTCATTGTCCCAACTATCCCAACCGATTAATGGTTCAATCGATGGTTCATACTGACGAGACAAGAAAAATTTGGAGGATTTTACTAATGGTGGTTTAGTTTGGATTGTACTAATCAAATTATTTCGTGAATGCAAAGAATGAGATTCTTTTCTCAATATTATTCCCTGAGAATTAGATAAAGATGATATTACCCCAAGGGGATGAATATTGTTTCCTAGTGGAGATTGAATAATTTGCATAGTTATAGTTTAAGAGTAGCCAATTAACTAGAAACGAAATATCCTGATTTTTGATTCCGTTGTACAGAAGTGCCTCCTCCTGTAGACCTTGCAACTTGTAAACCTTCATAAGCTAAAGTTAATTCTTCAATTGCAACTGCCTTTCCATCTGCTTGGAGTGCAGGTGTTTTCCAGGTTATAGGAATAGCACCAATCAAAGTCCAACTCATCATCGTTTCACCAGCTTGATTAAAAATCAAAATATTGACATTACGCCGAGATGTTTTCTTTTGTTCATCAAAAACTGCATTCATCCAGTTCCAAAAACCTGGATGATCGGTGAATCCTCGTTTCAAAGTTATGTCTGCAAACTCTGTATGACCTAAATAAATTCTTTGCTGATCGTTGACACCACCTTCCTGAAAAACATTTTTCTTAATTTGAACACTTAATCCTGAACATTCAGCGAAAGATGCAGCAATAGAACTGTCTATTTCTACATAAAAGCGATTAGTAGTGACATAATTTAATTCGTGAGTAATGTTGCCATTGTTAGCACCTGTAGCCATCACAACCACCTTTGAGAATCATAACTACCTACCCTTTCGCGCTGCGATCGCAAATCTTCTAGCAAAAGTTTATATACGTGTTCTGTGAGCTGGTTCATCAGCCGTGAGTCGTTGAGATATTTACTTGCCGTTTTAGCCGCCTTGGTAGCATCAGATGCCGCCGAAACCCCAGCGTAGCCAGCAGTACCGCCAACATCTCCATCGAAGGTGAAAAAAGTTTGTTGCTGTTTTGAGTCCATAAATAAAAAAACTCTCCCTAAATCCAGGCTAAAGGTACTGCATCAGAATCAAAAGTAGCCAAAAGTCGAACTTAGTAGAGGCGCAAGGCCTTGCGCCCCTGCGTTAGCTGGAAATCCCTTACTTTTGAGGAATTGTGTTACAAGTGCGATCGCTGTAATATCCATCTAAGTAACAGCGTATTATTTATCTAACTACTGCTTGGGAAACAGGAGAAGAAAATGAGAGAACATGTCAGCCGACAGAAAAAAACTACTACAGGCTTCTCAATTCCATCCCTAAAACACCCTACACCGGGCTTTGGTTTAATTTCACGCCAAGCGGTTCCTGAAGTACAACCACTCCATCAACCCGTTACTCACGATATAAGTCGCATACCACTGCGTAGCCAAGCAAAACTCTCAATTAGCCAGCCTGGAGACATTTATGAACAGGAAGCTGATAACGTAGCACAGCAGGTAATGCAAACAATGGCGCAACCTGGAAATGGCCAGTCTATCCAACGAGAAGCATTGCCAGAGGATGAGGAAGAATTGCAGATGAAACCTTTGGCAAATTCCATTACGCCTTTGTTGCAACGAGAAGAAATGCCAGAGGATGAGGAAGAATTACAGATGAAATCTCTGGACAATAGCACATTACAACGAGAAGCATTGCCAGAGGAAGAAGAAGAATTACAGATGAAGCCGATGGTACAGCGTCAGGCTGAGGCTGGGATGGAAGCTGCGCCTGACCTGGAAGCATCCATTAACCAAGCTAGGGGGGGTGGACAGGCGATCGCAGACAATATCCGCGAACCGATGGAGGTGGCGTTTGGCGCAGATTTCAGTGGGGTGAAGGTTCACACGGATGGTCAATCTGACCAGTTGAATCGGTCAATTCAGGCGCGTGCTTTTACAACAGGGCAGGATGTGTTCTTTCGTTCGGGAGAATATAATCCAGGGAGTCGCGGCGGTCAGGAGTTATTGGCGCATGAGTTGACTCATGTAGTGCAGCAGAATGGGGGGGCGGTGCAGAGAAGCGTTGTCATCCAGCGACAATATGAGGAGCAAGTACCTCAACTCAACGAAGAACTCAAAAAGGAATGGGTAACCAAGGATGATAAGAAAGAGGCAATATTAAGCGCGATAAAAACCGTCTTTCCGGATAATACGATTGATGCAACTAAAGATCCAGCGGTGGCGAAAGCCGTGCTAGCGTTCGTAAATTCCCAGCAGGAACAAACATGGATAGACGGGACGGAAAGAAAACCACCAGGGAAAAAGGATATGGGCAAACTGGGCGACGCTGATAATTGGACACTGCGGCACTATACAGACAAATACCAGTGGGATGAGACGGAAAAGGAGGTCAAACCGCCGTCCTACAAAGAAATATTATCAGCATTGACCCTAGCAGCGATGGCGAAGAAGAACGAAGAGAGTACAAGCGTTGAGAAGAGTAAGGTCGGAGCAAGTAAGTCAGGCCATACAAGCAAAATAGATTGGGATATGATAGGGAACGTAGGAGATACCTTTTTTGCTTTGTTTTATAAGGGACAACTAGCAGGCACAAAGCAAACATTCCTCAATCAAGCCCAATGGTATGCCGAGTGGAAGATCACGGATGTTAGCGAAATCTGGGCATCCTCAGATTGGCTAGGAAAGGCAAAGACAAAAGGGGAGACGCCGCGAGGGGTAGCATATGAAGGAAACCCAGAGGATGTGATCAGCGCGTTTCTAGAAATGGGGGGGCGGCGAGGGGATGATAATAGCAAGCGAAGTAGATTCGAGAGTAACTATGATAATTTTGAGGTGAAAGTTCATGGCTCATTGAATTTGGCTAGTAGTTCCGTAAATACGGAATGGAGGAGAGTAGACAATCCGCCACAAACAGAGGAAGAGAAAGCGTTGAAAAAATAGTGCGATCGCCTGACATTGTAGAGACTGTCTTAATAGTCTTGTGATCGCGCATATATTTATGATAGTTGATAAAGTGTGATCGCTGCTTTTGTAGGGTGAGTTAACGAAGTGCGATCGCAATGTTGTTAAAAAACTCCATAACCCGTATATTCCCGCATTTCAGGAGATTGAAATCCAATAACAATATCATCTTTTGGAACCCCTAGTTCTACAAGTTCTTGAGCCACTCTCATTTCCGTCATATTCTGCTCAATCAAAATTTTTCCCTGTTTAATATCCAAATGTAAAACACAACCCTAGACTCGCCGATGACCATCCCATCCCACATTCATAACCATATAATGGTCTTGTTTTGTATCAAAAACAGTGTAACAATCAATTTGAACATTGGCTATTGGAATAGCAGCATAAGCCATCAACAAGGACTGAATGATATGGCGATAAGATTTTAGGGTATCCATTGTACAATTACCTCTTGAATTGGGTCATAAATAATTTGTTTAATCTCATATCTCTCTACAGATATTTGGGCAAATTCCCGCTTGAAAAAAGCTTCATAAACACCTATAGGTACTGCCAAATAGAGAATGCGAGTTGGATCGCTGATTTCTAAGGCAAGCCGATAATTCAAAAACTGTCCTAATGCAGCATGATAATCTGTTAGTGGTGAATCACTCAGGAACGTTTTAATCTCAACTACAATTTTTTCTTCACCCCGCTCTGCTGCTAACAGTTGCTCTGCACCTAAATCTATTTCAAACTTAGTTCCGCCAACTTCCAGTCGCAGAGGATCATCGGTTATCTTCCACTACTCTTTTTCTAAAGCAATTCTAACCACAGCATGAAATTTATCTTTAGCTGCCATCGTTAACTTTTTCTGATTTACTTAACATTTTAGTGCGATCGCCCGATACCATAGAATCAGGTTCCCGAAAATTTATACTTTCGATAAATTGTGTTACAAGTGCGATCGCAGTATTTTAGATATTAGTAACAGCAAAATATTTATCTAACTACTGCTTGGGCATCTGGAGAAGAATAATGAGAGAACACGTCAGCCGGCAGAAAAAAACTACTACAGGCTTCTCAATTCCATCCCTGAAACACCCTACACCGGGCTTTGGTTTAATTTCACGCCAAGCGGTTCCTGAAGTACAACCACTCCATCAACCCGTTACTCACGATATAAGTCGAATACCACTGCGTAGCCAAGCAAAACTCTCAATTAGCCAGCCTGGAGACATTTATGAACAGGAAGCTGATAGCGTAGCACAGCAGGTAATGCAAACAATGGCGCAACCTGGAAATGGCCAGTCTATCCAACGAGAAGCATTGCCAGAAGATGAGGAAGAATTACAAATGAAATCTCTGGACAATAGCACATTACAACGAGAAGCATTGCCAGAGGATGAGGAAGAATTACAAATGAAACCTCTGGACAATAGCACATTGCAACGAGAAGCATTGCCAGAAGATGAGGAAGAATTACAAATGAAACCTCTGGACAATAGCACATTACAACGAGAAGCATTGCCAGAGGATGAGGAAGAATTGCAGATGAAATCTCTGGACAATAGCACACTGCAACGAGAAGCATTGCCAGAGGATGAGGAAGAATTACAAATGAAACCTCTGGACAATAGCACACTGCAACGAGAAGCATTGCCAGAGGAAGAAGAAGAATTGCAGATGAAATCTCTGGACAATAGCACATTGCAACGAGAAGCATTGCCAGAGGATGAGGAAGAATTACAGATGAAGCCGATGGTGCAGCGTCAGGCTGAGGCTGGGATGGAAGCTGCGCCTGACCTGGAAGCATCCATTAACCAAGCTAGGGGGGGTGGACAGGCGATCGCAGACAATATCCGCGAACCGATGGAGGTGGCGTTTGGCGCAGATTTCAGTGGGGTAAAAGTTCACACGGATGGTCAATCTGACCAGTTGAATCGGTCAATTCAGGCGCGTGCTTTTACAACAGGGCAGGATGTGTTCTTTCGTTCGGGAGAATATAATCCAGGGAGTCGCGGCGGTCAGGAGTTATTGGCGCATGAGTTAACCCATGTTGTACAGCAGAATGGTGGGGCTGTGCAGCGATCACCCTTGTTCCCAGAAGAGTTACAGCGATCTACCAAGCCAGAAGAGTCAGAACTACAAGCTCAATCAACCCTACAACATCGAGGAGCCATAGGAGGCAAAGTTGTACGGAAGGTTAACGATGAGGGAAAGAAAAAAATAGCGGGCGAACAGGGGGAAACCCCTGGCGAATACGAATATATGTCCGATGCGGGGGTGGGTATGATCAAGGAAAGAGACAGTATAATCACCCTATCCACATTGCCAAGCAGTCTGTGGGAATTGAGAGACACAGCGCGACAGGAAAACGCGCAATCCCCTAGGGCAAGTATTGTGCAACGGCAAATATACTACGGTCAGAAGGCATCCGCGCGACAAGCTAATGTAAGCAAAATCAGGGATAACGATTTGGGAATACGAGCTGTGATTGATCAGTGGGCGACGAGCAATGAAGCGGATTATTATTTTACGGATCAGGTGGAACTGATAAAAAAAGCAGGGGAAGTGGCCACATCACGACTTTTGTCGCAACAAGGGAAGTTACCAGACGTAACAGGACTTAATCTCGAGAACACTAACAAAAAAATAAATGATTATGTAGCTCACCAGATCGGACCTGGAAATGTGACAACGGTTAATTATAACCATGTACAGACATGGGCAGATTGGTATTTTTCTCAAATAGAGTATCAAAACAATAAAACGCAAGGATGGCACGGGAACCGAAATAGCTGGCTGCCTGGAGCCCCGACCGACGATGGAAAAGCAACCCGGTATGTGGAGTTTCGCCGACCGGGGGCTTATGGAGAAAACGAGAGAACCAAGCTTGAGAGGTGCATTTTCGATATTATAGAACAAAGATGTTGGCCAAACGCCCACTATGATGGCGGGTACGTTGAGATAACAAATGTCCCGGCCACGATAACAAATAAACTGATGTGGATGGCGTGGGGTAGCAGTAATGGTATGAGAGACCATTGGAAATCGATGAATCCCCAACCCGCCGCGGCTGGTAATTTGGCGGCACGGAATCGAGCAATCCTAGACTCTATGAGGCAAGCCGGTTTGTAAGCGTAATTGCCGTTCTTATAGGGTGCGTTAACTGAAAGTACGGCTGGGTTGGGGAACGAAACCTAACAAATCACCATCACAATGTGTAGTGCGATCTCTTAAGATATCAACAAAGTGCGATCGCCCAATCTTGTAGAGACTGTCTTAATAGTCTTGCTATCGCTCGTGTATGAAAATTAATTTAGTGCGATCGCCCCATCTTCTAAATTCTTGTGGCGTGCATTAACCAATTGCAGTATCAAACTCAGGTTAATTTATTGTGACTCTCGCCAAAATTGAAGGGTAGTTGATCGATCAACTACCCTATGAAATTTGACAGCTTTTTGCAACCCTAGTGCATTAGCAAAAAGTTTTACTACACAACATATATCGTAAAATTAACTAGATTATCCTGACCAAATCTCAGTACATCACCATTAAGCAGACGATATTGCATACCCGGAGTTAGAGGATTGTTGTTTAAATAAATACCATTTGTACTCATATCAACAATCATGTATGCATTTTGCGACCAGTCCCAATCGACTCGCGCATGACGACGAGAGACTATTCCCTCACTGGGAATGCCAGTCAAATCAATTTCTGGCGGCGCTATTCCTGGACTCTGACTGCGACGACCAATATAACCTCCTTCCCCAACAAGGTGAAATTCTCTGCCGGTAGTATGAATCAGCTTTAAGGCTGGCGCTCTTTGAGGCGGAGGGACATAAGCAGGCGGTGTTGGTTGATAAGAAACTCGTGGCTGATAGACTGTTGAATAATCAACGGGAGGCTGTTGGGGAGGTTGGTAATTAGGTTGCTCTGTAGGTGGTCGTTGATACTGAGCAGGTGGTTGACTAGGTTGTTGCTGAACAGGCGGTGGTTGACTAGGCGGTTGTTGTGGTGTTGAGGAAACTACATTACCCACAGGAGTGGAACACCAGGGACAAACCTTAGCATTGTTAGGCAGGGCGCGGTTAAAATATTCGCAACTAGGATTGGGGCACCGATTTGCAGGCATAGGAATTTATATCATCAGGCATAGGTTGTAAAGCTACGAGACCTACTTTACTAAGTAAACACTGACCCTGACGAGTGGTTAGCATCTGAGCAAATGTAGAACCACCAGGCAGGCGACTGGTGTCTTTAGGGTACACTACAAAAAGAGGGTATCCCAACGGGTAGCTTTGGAATGTTGTGACATCAACATAATAATCATCATGTTGACACAAATCATCTGAGGGATTAATTGAGCGGCGATCGCGCCGTTGAAACAGAGGTTGAATCGCTGATTTTTTGCCATCTGCGATCGCAAGCGGATAGCCTGTACACTGACTCGAGGTTTTACTGATAATGCCAAAGCTGATAATACCAGTGGTTCGCCCTTCTAGAGTCTCACTACGAATTTGATTTTGGGTTTTTGTTGTATCAAGTTTAGTAACATTTGCTGCAAATAAAGCTTCGTCTTGAGGGACATTTTTGAGAACTATTTCTTGAAATTTACTGATTGCCTCCGGTTCTGTTGGGGCAAAAGGTTTCACAGCTAAATTTGGAAGTTTCGGACTAATTTGTTGCCAATTGGTAATTTTACCTGTGTAAATTTGACGCAATTGCTCAAGACTTATTTGTCCTCCAAGAGCATTAGCAAGATTTGAATCTCTCTTATTAAATGCTACAAAAACAAGTAATCCATCATAAGCAACTTGTTTTTTAGAAAGTTTATCTGTGATGTTCTCTACCAAACTAGTAATTGCAAAATCTTTTTTGTTTGTTTGGACTTCTTCGATACTTTTAATCGGATTATTTAAGTTTGATGACAAAACAGGCTCATAGTTAAATGTTGCTGTTGCATCTGGCTTTGGTCTGGTCAATAAATCTCCTAAACGACTATTGTCTACTGGTTGTGTTAAAACATAACTCCATGTACTGTCCTTTTCTCCTGTGTAAGTAAATTGTCCGGCAGGAACATTGGGGACTTCGGAGAAATTTCGTACAAGTTTAGACCATAATATATATTGATTAGGATTATCTGTTTTCTTACCCAGAAGCCAATACAAAATTCCGCCGCCGAGTAGTAATAAAGCCAGAATTCCTATCAGGATTAAAGGCATTGGTAAACGCTTCTCTATGACTTGAGAATCTGGCGATCGCACTGAATTTTTGCCACTATCTTCTTTGGGAAGTTGCAGCAGTGCTTGACGAGCCGTTTCCGCATTCTCGAAAGGAGTTTCTAGACCAATGAGGCGATAAATAAACTGCTTTAAATGGCTATCAGTATCTGGCCATTGCTGATTATCTCTAGGATCGAGAGGCTGGTTTGATAAAAAATTAGTTGTTCGTCCTGCCCATAAATAAAAGGCTAGCAATCCTAATGATTCTAAATCTTGCTCAGGTCTGGTGGGCGCGGGTTGAGGAATAATCGGTGGAATAAATAAGTTTTCCCAGGTCGCTAAATCGCAAAAATATATAGAGAATTTTTGATTATTTTCTATTTTAATTAAAGTACTATCTAAACTTATATTGCCGTGAGTTATCCCCAGTTGTACTTGATTTGAAGGAAAACGCAGCTTTTGGGTGTGGAGAAACTGGAGAGTTTGCAAACCTTGATTTAGTACTTCCCGCACATCAGGAGATGTCATTGCGCCCTTCTCTATGAGATATTTCCCTAAAGTTTGGGATGACTCTATGCCTTGAGTAATTAAATAACAGCGTTCTCCTTTTTCATCTGCGATCGCTTCTTTAGTTTCTACAAGACGGAAGTTTTGAATTCGACTATCAGCTAAACTTACCCCACCTACCCGTTTAAAAGTCTCTTTGCGTTTCAGAGTCTCGCTTTCATTAAAACAACGATTGGGTAGTAGGTATTCTTTAATGATGACAGGCTGTTTATCTTTAAGTTGAACACCTGAGTATAAGCGGCCTAAACCCCTTACACCAATAAAACTAGCTATTTTATAAGTTCCCTGACTTCCTTTAATCTCAGCCTCCTGTGGTAAAGTTGCCGGAAAACCACATTCCAAGCAAAACTTAGCCCCCTTGATTTGCTGCGCGGTTTGGAAAGGGCGATCGCAACTTAAGGGAGAATTGTACGAACAGGGGTATTGTTGATAAAAAGATTCAAATGAAGGCATATAAACAATTCATAATTCAAAATGACGCTTGCAGACTCGCTCTAAGCGTTCGCATAGCGTCTCGTAGAGAAGCCATGCCGCAGGCTTTACGCTGCACTAACAGAAAACCTATCAAGCGTGAACTAATCCTAACTTGAGGGCTGCTACAATAGCTTGAGTCCGACTAGTAACCTTCAATTTTTCAAAAATACTGGTGAGATGCGCCTTAACAGTAGCAACTGTTACATATAAATGTTTAGCGATTTCTTCATTAGAAGCACCTTGAGTTAACCAGTATAAAACTTCTTGCTCTCTTTCGGTTAAATGCACCTCATGACACGCTTTTAGACAAGAGTCTGAATAAGCCTGAAAAAACCGAAAAAATCGACTAGCAACTTCTGAAGGCAGATAAATTTCCGATCTTGTAACAGTCTCAATTGCCTCACACAATTGTGTTGCCACACGGTTTTTAAATACATAACCTGCGGCTCCCGCCTGCATTGCTCTAAAAATCCAGTCATCTTCTTGATGAGCCGACAACACTAAAACCTTCCCAGTGTAAGCAGTTTCCCTAAGACGTGCCAGAACTGTAATTCCATCACATCCCTTCAATTGCATATCCAGCAAAATTAAATCTGGACACTTCTGGGCTGTAAACTTTAAAACCTGCTCCACAGAATCTGCATCACCCATAACTTCTATAGGTAACGCAGAATTAATACTATAGAAACTGAGAAGAGTACGTAATCCTTGGCGGAACCGTTCTTCATCATCTACCAATAAAACCGAAAGTTTCTTATTATCATTAGCCATCTTTTTAATTACGAATTACATTAGCGTAGCGGTAGCGAGTCCGCGTTCGCGCAGCGTCTTGTAGCGAGAGAGCGTCATTACAAATTACGAATTAATTCCCCCTTCTTGTCCGAGGCAAAATTACAGAAAATTGCGCTCCCCTTTCTGATAAAGCTTGTGCCCAAATACTGCCTTGATGATCCAAAACGATTTTTTTAGCAATAGTTAAGCCTAGTCCTGTACCTCCTTTACGCCGAGAATAAAATGGGGTAAATACTTTTTGTAGATCCTCTTGAGATAATCCTGATCCTTGATCTGAAACTTTCATTAAAACTTCATCTTGAAAAATTTGCCAGCTACAGGTAATGGTTCCTGAGTTAGGACTGAAATGAACAGCATTACTGAGGATATTATCAAAGACTTGTTTCATTTGTAATTTGTCCATGTTCAGTATCGTTGATGTATCGGGAATCAATATTTCAACTTTTTTCTGATTAATTAAAGGTTGTAAATTTGTGATACTTTCAACGAACAAACTTCTTAAATCTTGAGGTTTTACCCTTAATTTTGCTCCTTGTCCACAATCAATAAGCTCATTTAAATTAGTATCTAAATCTTGTATACTTTCCCTAACGATCGTTGCTTGCCCTTGCCAAAGGCTATCCTCTAAACCTAGGCATAAGTTATGTGCATACAATCCTATAAGCCCTAGAGAGTTACGCAATTGATGACCTATCCGATGCAAGATATCTTCTAAAAGTTGAATTTCAGTTTTTTGTCTTCCATAGTCTAAGTAGATATCTACATACTTACTCAAAAGTATAGCAGAGCGTTTTACATATAATTGCAAACTCTCTGACAGAGGTTTATGAGTAATGATTTGAATGTATTCAGGTTTTTGATTTCTATAGGCGATAGGGCAAATGTAAGAAATAGATGAAAAATCTTTCAGCTTAAATTCATGCAAAGTCAAAGCAGGCGGAAAATCTGTCAGCCATGCTTCTGAACGTAAATAAGCTAAAGTTTTCGGGGAAAAAGGAGCTTGGTCTTGACCATAATTGATAACTTCCTGATGATTTTTCAGCAAGCAATCATAATAGACAATCCGAGCGAAAAAAATTGGATATTGACTAGTTAACTGCTGAGACTCTAGCTGACAAAAGCTCTGAACATCTGAGGAATTCAAATAATTCGAGCCATTCTCTAGTTTTTGTACAGAAAAGCCTAGTGTCATAGCTTCACTCGCTTTTTGCAACCAAATATTTTACTCTTCTGCTAATCAGTATAAAATTATGCAGCCTCAGTAATGTTTATTTTTTTATTAAGTTATCTTCTTGGATGCTTAATACAAAGAATTATTAAGTTTATATTCATAGGCACTTCTCGTTTACTTAAGTATTTATAGGTACGTAGCGTTTTTATTTATTACATTAAGACAAGTATTGTGAGGATAAGCATATCGCTCGCCCCACAAGACAAAATGTAGTGCGTCCGATTAATAACTGCCCCAGACTAATCTACAAACTGAAATTGCTGCTTTTCGGATTTTTGAAAATCTAATATCTTCCTGCCCTCCATCATTTAGAGAAGGAGAGCAGGAGGCAGGGGGATGAGGGGGACAAGGAGGACAAGGAGGACAAGGAGGACAAGGAGGACAAGGAGGACAAGGAGGACAAGGGGAGAACTTATTCAACAAGTCTCTCTCTTGTCTCCCCTCTCTTCCTTGTCCCCCCTATCTCTTATCAATGCCCAATACTTCTCTACGAGAGGCTGCGCCAACGGCTTCGCTCAGTACAAGTTCCCGATTCCCAATTGAAAAAATATCGACAAAAGTCTAATTAACTTTAGAAGGCTGATACATATACTGTAGATGCATCTGGATTAGCTACCAGCAGAACACCTTCATGCTTATCTTCGTTCTTCAAACTTTAGCCGATATTCTAGCTGGAGGAACCTCACTTACCAGTACAGAGCAAATTGACTTTAGCCATCCTGGTAATCGTAGGGAAGAGGGAGCAGGCCCGACTCTCAATTTATACATTTTTGATATACGTGAGAGCAAGCAGGTACAACATTCTGGTAGGCAAGTTGAACGCAAGCTAACACGCGCTCTACAACCTGCCACTGTAAATTGGGCACCGGCTTGGTTTGATGTTTCACTGCTATTAACAGCCTGGGATAGAACAGCTTTAGGGGAGCATCACTTTATCAGTGAGGCATTGGCTGTGCTGTTGCGCCATCGCACCTTGGAAGAGGAGTTTTTAGTTCCTGAATTACGGGGCTATGGTAATTTGAACATGACAGTTGCCCTAGAGCCGCCAATTGAAATTGGCTCTTTATGGAGCGCTCTCAATGTGCCATTGCGTTCAGCCTTATATCTGACAGTTACAATCCCCTTCGAGCCACAACCTACTCCAGTACCTTTGGTTTGGGAGCGGATTTTCAATTTGCGAAATCAATTGTCTCGTGATAGCGACAGTCTAGTATTAACCAGGCGAGTTGCGATCGCGGGTATTGTCAAAAGTGCGGTGACAAATCTGCCGTTGGTAGCGACAGAAGTAGCTGTGAGGGGAACTGAAAAATCCATATTAACCACTAAAGAAGGGCTGTTCTTTTTTGAAGACCTTCATTTAGGTAATTATGTTTTGACTCTGAATCATCCTGGCTATTTACCCCAAAACGTCAATGCATTGGTAGATAACCAAAGTAATACTTTCAAAGAAATATTTCTAACTCCTGAATAATTAGCTTTTTACTGACTTGGAGAGACTTTCATGGCTAGACTTGATTACTTTGCTCCTGGTGTCTATATCGAAGAAATCGACCGAGGTAGCCGACCAATTGAAGGTGTTAGCACGGCAGTTGCCGGATTTGTAGGCTTTACAGAAGACGTTCGCGGTGGGGCTGAGTTATACAAGCCCATGCTAGTAACCACTTGGACGCAATACTTAAACTATTTTGCTCGTCCCAACTCTGACGGCTTCACCGACTTCAACGCCTATTTACCATTTTCAGTCTACGGCTACTTTATGAATGGTGGCGGTCGTTGCTGGGTAACAAGTATTGGCACTCAATTACCAGGCGCACCCAGACCAGCAACTCCAGAACCGGCTACCCTTAGAATCAACTCTAGAGGTAATCGTCCAGCCCTCCGCTTTACTTTGCGTCCTGAGCAAGCATCAGGCGGATTGGTAAATCTCGTCATTATTGATGGTTCACCCCGGGCCCTACCGGAAGGTACTGAAGGAGAAGCGCCTCCAAATACGGGTGAATATTTCACCATTCAAATTCGTCGGGGAGATGAACTTTTAGAGCAATATGAAAACTTGAGCATGAACCGCGAGCCTAATGCTCAAGTTGCAACTTATGCGCTGGCAGCATTGAGAAATTCGATGTATGTCACTGTAGAAGACATCACTCAAAGTGGACAGCCTTTAGCTCGTCGCCCCGTTAATGGTCAATATGAACTAGCGCCGCCCATTGTTGCTGCCCCACCCGATAGATTTTCGCAAAATTTAGAAGGGGTTCGAGACGATCGCACCGGGGTACGCGGTATCTTTGAAGTTGATGAAATCACAATGCTGGCTTGTCCTGATGTGATGCGGGCTTATCAAGAGCAGGTACTGAATTTAGATCAAGTCCACGGCATCATCGAACTGATGATTAGTATGTGCGAGGGTTCTGCCAGTGGCGATATTCCCAATCCGCCCAACCGCATGGTTGTACTTGATGCGCCACCGGATGCCGTCAAACCTCAGCAAGTAGTGGAGTGGTTGAATAGATTTAACCGTCGTTCGATGTTTGCGGCCCTTTATTATCCTTGGATTAAAGTACCTAATCCACGCGATCGCGGTAATCCAATTTTAGTACCTCCTTGTGGCCATGTGATGGGTGTTTGGGCCCGCACCGACGAAACCAGAGGAGTTTATAAAGCGCCTGCAAATGAAGTTCCCAGAGGCGTAATTGGTTTGGGCTATGAAACAAACTTCCGCGAACAAGAACTATTAAACCCCTTGGGGATAAATTGTATTCGCAGCTTCCCCAACCGAGGTATCCGCATTTGGGGCGCACGCACTCTAGTTGAGCCAGATAAAACAGAGTGGCGTTACATCAGTGTGCGTCGGTTAATTAGCTATATCGAAAAATCCCTAGAACTGGGGACTCAGTGGGTAGTTTTTGAACCGAACGACCAAGATTTATGGGCGCGTGTCACCCGCACCGTCAGTAATTTCTTAGAGCGTATTTGGCGTGAAGGTGCTTTATTTGGCGCGTCTCCAGCACAAGCATTTTATGTGAAGTGTGACGAAGAATTGAACCCACCAGAAACCAGAATTTTAGGACGTTTATATATTGAAGTCGGTGTTTGTCCAGTCAGACCGGCTGAATTTGTTGTTTTCCGCATCAGCCAATGGAATGGCATTGAAGATAGCGAATAGGGCATTGGGCATTGGGCATGGGGTATTGGTCAATAATTAATAGTTCTTCTTCCCCTGCTCCCCCTGCCTCCCCTGCTCTCTACTCCCCCATTCCCCATTCCCAATTCCCAATTCTCAAATTAATCACACACAAAGGAGTCCAAAAGTATGGCAGGCGAATTTTTAACCTCTTGTAAATTTTACTTTGAGGCTGACGGCATTACTGATAAATTCATCAAAGAAATTAGTGGCTTAGGCGTTGAGAATACTCCAGCGCAAGAAGTCCACGGTTCATCTAAAGGCGCTAAACTAATGCGTCAAGCTACACCAACTGTTGTCAAATTTACCAATATTACAGTAAAAGTCATCGCCACTGATGATATAGACCTTTATAAATGGTATCAAGACTGTAACGAAGACATGGGAGACCCTCGGAAGTGGTCACAGAAGCGTAAAACTGGTTCAGTGGTTGCTTATGACCAACAAGGCTCTGAAAAAGCACGCTGGAACATTGTCAATTGTTATCCCTGTAAATACACGGGGCCTACCTTAACCGCCTCTGGTGGTGATATGGCGAATGAAACAGTTGAATTGGTTCACGAAGGAATTAAACGAATCAAATAATCGTAATTATGTAAAGCCTGCGGCATAGCTTTGCTTAGAGCGTAGCGGTAGCAAGTCCGCAAGCTTCATTACGAATTACGAATTACGAATTACGAATTATTTAACAGTGGTACAATCCGCAAGCCGAATTCCAGAAGTTCTTACGGCCCATCGGTTCTATTTAGAACTGACACTAGAAGGTCAAAACGATGCCAATTGCTTCTTTTTGGAGTGTCAAGGCTTCAAAAGAACACAAGAGGTAATTGAAATTTCTGAAGTTACTTCTCAAACCTGGGGTAAAAAAGGGCAATCAAAAGGCCAGGTGGTGAGAACTAAGCTTCCTAGCAATCCTAAGAGTGGTAATCTCACTCTGCGTAGAGGTACTACCAACTCTATGGATTTTTGGAAGTGGTTTGAAAAAGTTGAAAAAGGTAATTGGTCTGAGCAACGTAGACTTGTTGCTTTGTCTATTTATAATCAGGCAAATCAAGAAATAGCTAGATTTGAATTAGCCGGTGCTTGGCCTGCAAGTTACAAGATTGCCGATGTTAACGCCCGCAGCCATGACATCGAAATTGAGGAAGTGGAGGTTGCTTTTGAGGAATTTAAACGTGTGAAGTAATTAGGAGAAGTATGTTTCCCACAGAGTTTGAATTTACATTGCCAAAGGGGTATCTAGACTCTGAAGGCAACCTCCACCGCAAAGGTGTAATGCGGTTATCAACGGCGATAGACGAGATTGCACCCTTGCGTGACCCACGTGTTAAAGCTAATCCTGTTTATGCCACAATTATTATCTTGTCACGAGTGATTACTCACTTGGGTGCTTTATCAGAAGTGACTCCTGCAATAGTAGAAAACTTTTTTGCCCAAGATTTAAATTACCTCCAAGATTTTTATCGGCGAATTAATGGCTTGGAAGGTGAAACTTCCATACCAGAAGATACAATAAACGCCCCCGAAGCACTCCTTCATAATTGAATTGGGCATGGGGCATGTGGCATGGGGCATAGGGATATGAGGGAGATGAGGAAAATGGGAAAAAGAACTATTGATTATTTTGCCCAATGCCCAATTCCTAATTCCCAGTCCCCAATCCCCAGTTCCCAATCCCCAGTCCCCAATCCCCAGTCCCCAAATTATGCCCCGTAAAAAGGATACTCTCTCCACAGAATTTGCCTTCACTCTTCCTAGAGGATTGAGTGATAGCGAACACCGGATACATCGTCATGGGGTGATGCGTTTAGCCACCGCTAAAGATGAAATTTTGGTGCAACAAGAGCGCAGAGTTCAAGAAAATCCAGCTTACGGTGTTTTGGTAATGCTTGCACGGGTTATTACTCGCTTAGGCAGTCTTAATTCTGTTAGCCCTGATTTACTTGAAGAACTTCTTCTACATGACATTGCCTATCTCCGAGAATTTTATAATCGAATCAATCAGCAAGGCGATGTACATATTCCGACACAATGTCCCCGTTGTAATACTCAATTTTCGGTGGAGCTAGAACTAGCGGGGGAGTCGTAAGCTACCCCTCTGATACTTTATATGAGGAGGTAGCTTTTATTGCTTATCATTTCCACTGGTCACAAGATGATATTTTAAATTTAGAACATACTACCCGTCAGCGCTGGGTAACAGAAATCAATAAAATTAACCAAAAATTAATATGAAAGTAAAAGTTAGCTACTCACCAAATCTAAGTGAAGTCAATGAAGTTGACCTGACCACAGAAACTCCAACGAGAGGAGAATGGTTAATAGGTCGTTCTCCTGATTCTGATTTAGTCTTAGACAGTCCTGATATTAGTCGGGTACATGCTAAGTTTTTTGTTAAAGCTGGAAATTACTACTTCTCTGACCTTGGCAGTAGAAATGGCTCAATATTTAATGGAAAACAAGCCGAAAAAGATCGACCATATTCTTTGAGTGATGGAGATATTATCAGGATTGCAGATTATGTTTTGATTTTGGAAGCAGTTGCTCCTGCTTATGAGCAACCAGAGACAGTCTTTAGAATTATAGACCCTTCACTGTTTTCTCGGCCGCGATCGCCTGAAAATATCAGCGCTGCCAATGTTGTTAATCCATCCCCAGAAGTAGTTAGCGAAGTTCCAGCGCCTATTACTCCCGAATTAGAAACACCTTCTCCAGAAGTCAGCGAAACCTCCGAAGTTGTTGCTACTCAAAGTGATGATGTCATTCCAGTTGTTGAGGTAATCGCCCCTGAAAACATCATTCAGTCACCAGAAGCAGTTAGCGAAGTTCCACACGATGTCCATGATGAAATTGTAGATTTGCAATCAGTTGCGCCAGAAGTTAGTGCAGATGTTGAAGAAGTAGAGGTTCCAGAAGTTAGCGAAACCTCAGAAGTTTCCTCTACTTTAGCCGATGATGCGATCGCAGCACCTGAAAATATCATCGAAACTTCTGAAGAGGAAATTACACTTCCAGAAGTCACTCACGATGAGATTATAGACTTTCAAACAGCACTGGCGACAGAATCTACTTTCGTGCAACGGCGTGATATAAGTAGCATTCCCGAAGCTACTGACCATGAAGATGCAGAGTTAGAAGCAGCATTAGAAGCAGAAGTCACCTTCGTACAGCCACGTGATATTTTCCACCAAGTTCCTGCAACCTCCCATGAGGATGCAGAGTTAGAGGCGGCGCTGGAAGCAGAAGTCACCTTCGTACAGCCGCGTGATATTTTCGGCGAGGTATCTGATGAAGAAAGTACCGTTCTGGAAGTTACTCATAATGAAAATGAAGTAGTAGGTTTAGATACACCAGTCGCAGAAGAAGTCAGTTTAGAGTTTGGCGAATTTGTTAATGAAGTTACTGAAGAAGAGGAGATTCAGCCGCAAGAACCATTGAGCCAAGCCACACAAGATATCAATGATGAGTTAGTAGATTTAGATATTTTATTTACGGCAGAAGACAGCACAAATATTGACAAAGTAGAACCTAGTTTCGCTGTTAATGAAACAGGAGGCGAAGTTTCTGAAGCATTGACGGAGCCTGATAATATCGTTGCAGAAGTTTCTAGCAATCAATACATTGATTTGAATAATCCAACTACAGAAGAAGCCAGCGTAAATGTTGATGATGTTGTTCTAGTAAGTGAAGTTTCGGAATTAGCTGATATTCAATCTTGGGAAACAACAGAAAGTGAAGCTCCTGAGAGTGTCAGTCAAACTATTGAAGAGGTTCCTGAAGTAGAAGCGACTCAATTTGATGAAACTCCAGAAGAAATAAATGTAAGTGAGCCTCCCCAAGTGATTATTGAAAGAAACATAGTACTCATCGCTCACGAGAGCAAGAAATCAGAACTTGCTGAATTTGTTTCTCAACATCAGGAATTTTTCTCACAGAGCTTTACAATTACCTGGCCATCTGTTGGCGAAGTCTTACATCAACAAGCAGGAATAACTATTAGTCAGCAAACCCCCGCACCAATTTCTGGAGGATATCAAACAATTGCTTCATTGGTTGGAGCAGGAGAAATTTTAGCAGTTATTTTCCTGAGAGATTTGCTGCAACCTCAGCCTGGTCAGGCAAATGAAGAAGCACTGCTTAGATTATGCACTATTAATCAAGTTTTGCTGGCAACTAATTTGCCAACAGCAGAAGCGATTGTGCATTATCTTAAACATATATAGCCCTACTTAATCATTCGTGAGTAACAAGATCCCCGACTTATTAAAGAAGTTGGGGATTTGCGTATTTCGAGAAAAGTTGCAAATTGCATAGAATAATTTCAATGAGGAAAATTAGGGTAAAAAATATGTATATTTTAAAATAAAACTTATCTAGAGAAATGCTTACAAACTTAAAAAGTTTATTTAGACAGCCAGTTATTCTTTCAAGTGCGATCGCTACAATTTTACTAGTAGGCATTCAAAAACTTGGGGTTTTCGAACCTCTAGAAATGAAGGTCTACGACCAAATGATGCAATTACGTGCCGACCCAGGCCCAGACTCTCGTCTATTGATTGTTGCTTTAACTGAAAAAGATATTCAAAAATGGAATTGGCCCCTATCTGGCGAACTTCTAGACCGACTATTGGGCAAACTTGAAGGTTATGAACCGCGAGCCATTGGTCTAGATATTTTCCGTGACTTACCTGTACAACCTGGTCATGAAAAACTACTGCAACGCCTACAACAGAGCGATATCATCATTCCTATCTGTAAACATTCTGGTTCTAACAATCCGGGAATAGCAGCCCCAAAGGGGGTTGAAGCAGAACGAGTAGGATTTAATGATGTAGTAGAAGATACTGACGCGACAATTCGTCGCAACCTATTATTGGTAAGTGCAGAAGAGTCCGATTCCTGTCAAAGTACTTATTCTTTTAGCTTACAACTAGCACTTAAATATTTAGAAGTTGGAGGCATCCAACTAAAATTTACCCCAAAAAAAGAACTACAACTCCGAGATACTGTATTTAAACCACTCCAAAGCAACGCTGGCGGTTATCAGAAAGCGGATACAAATGGCTATCAAATTTTGCTTAACTACCATTCTGGTCATCAGATTGCCCAGCAAGTAACTATTACAGAAATACTTGAAAATCAAGTTAAACCAGATTTGGTGAAAGACCGCATCGTTTTAATTGGTTCAACAGCTAATAGTTTAAATGATATTTTTAACACGCCATTTGCTACTGGTAAGTCAGATAATTCCGGCAAAATGGCAGGAATTGAAATTCATGCCCACAGCGTTAGTCAAATTCTCAGCGCTGTTCTTAACAAACAGCCACTATTTTGGTTTCTACCTGAATGGGGTAAAGTCTTGTGGATATGGGGATGGACTGTAATTGGTGGGTTGCTGGTATCGCGGATTCAACATCCACTAGGCTTAGGACTAGCAGGAGCAACAGCCCTTGCAGTCTTATTTGGAGGCAATTTTGTCATTTTTACCCAAGCTGGATGGTTCCCGGTAATACCTCCGGCTTTGGGGTTAGTATTTACCGCCGGGAGTGTTCTTGCTTATAGTGCTTATAAAACGAAACAAGAGCAAAAAGAAATTACCCAACGGGTTCAAGAACACCAACAATTAATTGTGGAATTGCAAGGTCTTTTACGGCAGCGCGGCGATGCCTCAAATGAAGCACCAACTGTAATTGCTGATTCCATCGGGCAAGAAATTTCATTAGGAACTCTACTAAACAACCGCTACAAAATTACTCAAGGCTTGGGTTCTGGAGGATTTAGTAATACTTATTTGGCTGATGACATCCAGCGTCCTGGTAATCCGCAGTGTGTGGTTAAACAGTTGCGTCCCCCCCGCCAAGATGCAGAATATTTAAATGTCGTCAGACGATTATTTGACGCTGAAGCACAAATTTTAGAAACCTTGGGTAAGCATCCACAAATCCCTCAACTTCTAGCTTTTTTTGAAGAGAATCGGCAATTTTCTCTAGTGCAAGAATTTGTTCGAGGGCACGCTATGGACAAAGAAGTAACCTCTGGAAAGCGACTAAAACAAGCTGAAGTTGTGGAAATGCTCAAAGAAGTTTTACACGTACTTGTTTTTGTTCACAGCTATGGTGTAATCCATCGAGATATTAAACCTAGTAACTTGATTAGACGAGAATCAGATCAACACATTATTTTAATTGATTTTGGCGCTGTTAAGCAAATTCATCCTCAGCAGCAAGAAGCTCAGACTATTTCAATTGGTACGCCTGGTTATGCACCTTCTGAGCAAATGAGCGGTTTGCCAAAACTCAACAGCGATATTTATGCGTTGGGAATTATGGGAATTCAAGGTTTAACTGGGGTAGATCCTAGAGAATTTCACAGAGATATAAATACTGGTGAAATAATTATTGAAGGTGAAGCTGATGCCAATCAACAGACTTGGCAACATTGGCGCGAACTAACTGACGCTACAAACGAGTTAGTTATTATTTTAAATAAAATGGCGCATTTCGATTTTATTCAACGATATCAGTCAGCAGCAGAGGTTCTCAAAGCTCTCGAAAGTCTTTAGTAATATGTTATGTAGCGTTTCCTAGGCAAATGAGGTAGACCCAAACTTTTTTACCAAGCTTAGTAACTTTGAAAACATACTTCACTAGACCAAGAACCACTAGATCGTTTATTAACATCGGACTACAAGTCACTGACAGCGCTGCATAAACCTTGAGATTATCTCAGTTAAATACATATCTGTTCAAGTTTATCCTGAACTTTGCTCCCGATATATTAACCAACACAGCATCAGCGATGAAACTCTTTCCCTCGCTTAATTTTGTCCATATTGTTAATTCTAGTGTCTTACCTAGAATCGCTCGAACTGAAATAGCCACTCACAGCAAGAGTTGCACATCAATCAACTCTCATACTTTACGTAGCCATTCCACAAATATCAATTACCTTAAACCCTTTGATACTGCTGTTATTGCTTATCACATGATAGGTCTTAGCAACTTTGAATGATCCGTGGAATAGTTTCAATTTTTTAGTTCTTGCACTCCATTAGCTCATCCTAATGGGTGAGGGATAAATCAACCGATCGGGTAATCTGAATGCAGGAAGTTAAGACAGATAAAAAATAAGACTCTATTACCTAAGAACACTAATTACACTTTACTTTAACTAAATAGAACCTTATGAAACTTTCTATCTTGATAGATTCTGTACTTATTGTTACTTCGATTGCTTTATTGCCTGGAATGGGTGGCACTCAAATAGTTACTCACAATAGTGGCAAACCTATAGCTGTCAACTCTAACAATTTACCCAATCATTCTACAAACGTCAGCTACCCCATACATTTTGATGTTGCATTTCTAGCTCATCAAGGAGGAAAAGCTTCTGTTTCCCCTTAATCATCATCCCATTACCAAAAATTACTTTAACCCTTCCAACCTTGGAGGGGTTTTTAGTTGATGCTTGCTGCCCTTTCCCGAATGCAGCTTTTCATATTTCTCCCAGAGAAAAGCGCGATCGCACCATACACAGTATGTTTATTTCTATAATGCTTGTATAGCAGCACTTTCGGCTATGTCACAAACCCTCTGATTACCCTGCTCCCACTGTAGCGCAGCCTCTCACACTTCAGAAAAAAGGGGCGGGTAATAAATTATTTACTGTTCTATCGAATTAACGTTGTTAAGTTACTCAGCAGGTGTAGTTCTCACCTCCAAGCTGTGTTAAATATTGTGACGCGAAACAGGAGTATAGATACGTTGCTAAAGCTTTCTCCAGAATCTCCTCTATTTTTTGTCTTAATTATTATTAGTTTTTTAATAGTAACTTTGTCAACTTGGTTATCATCTAAACCATTTATTTTAAAACCTTTTGGGTTGAATGATATTATCCAAATACTCACATTACAGTTATTTATCTCTTTATTATTAGAGCGTTCTTTAGAAGTTTTTATAACTACTTGGCGGGGCCCATTCGTTGAACAATTAGATATTAGTATTCAGCAAGAAAAGGCTCTTATATCCGAGAAACTAAGACTTATAGAAGTCCAACAAAAACAGTTTCCTTCTTTTGAATCAAATCAAACCATTGGGCTACCACCTGAAGGAATGAGTTTAGAACAGCAAATTATCCAGAATTTTACGCAAAACCAACAGGAATCATTAAAAATATTCAAGCCACAAATGGATAATTTAAATGAAAAAGAGCGCCAAAAGACAGCTTATAAATCTGATACACGAGTAATTGCTCTATGGACATCCCTTTTATTTGGTCTTTTAATGAGCGCAATAGGTATTCGCTCAATTGAGCCACTTGTAGTTCTTGATTTCGATAATCCAATCCAAGTAATTATTTTTCGTTGTTTAGATGCATTACTGACAGGAGGTTTAATTGCAGGAGGTAGCGAGGGAATTCATAAGCTCATAAAAGTTTTTATTGACTTTATGGAAGCTACATCTAAACAAATCAAAAATCAAGGATTATCTTAATGCAAGGAACCATTTTACTTTCCCTAATGCCAGATAATCTTGCAATTGCTATAATACTTAAATAATCAATATTTATGATAAATATATGTTGCAATCTTCCCATGAGTAATTATTAATATCTACGAAAGTTTTATTTAATTTATTAACTATATTTGCCTCTACCAAAACCTTAACTCCTTCAGTTTCCAATTTATTTTTTTGTTGGTTAACATAATTTATTAAAGAACCTTTAGAGTCTAATATTCTATGTACTGGATAATCAGTAACCGAGGTTTTTTTCAGGTATGTAGGAATAGCTCTTAGATAACTATTATCAACTCCTATAGCTTTAATTATCTGTTTATATGTAACTACTTTCCCACTGGGAATATTGATGATAAAATTTAGAAATCGTTCATAAGGATTTTCAGATAATGCTGGAAATTTATGAGCTTGAACCTGAAATTTACTACCAATTTGAATTTGACCTGATTGAGTAACTACGCCTAAGATTCCTCTTTTACCCTTGATGCTCTTAAATGATTCTACTAAGTGGGCTATTCGCTTACACGGTTCACAGTAAAAAGTTAGACGAATTGCCGCACCACTTTCAAAAGTTAGCAGAGATCCAGGAATAAATTTATCAAATCCTATACCTGTAACTACAATATTTTCTCGCAATTCTCCTGGTTGAATTGATAAGTCTAAAATATCTTCATACCTAACAATTAAAACTTGTCTAGGACTTATCGGATCGGCATTAATATCTTCTTCTATACCATGACCTAACTTTAAATTTAATGTTTTAAGCTCTACCATCGCAGAACCTGGTTTTACCTTAGTGGAAAGATGCGTTATTGAGAGAGCCATATTCATTCATCTGCGCGATCAATTTTAAATTGAAGAGGTGAAGTCAGGTAACTCATCAGATTTACTAAGAATGAATAAACTCCCATCTCCCCCACGGCCAATTCTTAAGGTTTCATCTAAATAAGTAATGTCTAATGTCGCAGTCCTGCTAGTAGGATTATTAGCTGAGACAACCTTAAATGGGTTGAGTTGAGGAGTATTAATACCAACAATTTCCTCAATCGATAGGTAGCGTTTGTCAAAATAAACGTTGAGGCGTTTTGTTAGCTAGAGGTTCTAAATCTTCTTTGGCTGGCTCAAAGCTAGCTGTCACTTTAACATATCCTGATACTATCCCCAGAGAATGTTTAACCTTAGCTAGATTGAAAAACAATTTATTTGCAGCATCAATTACTTGATAAACTTTACCCAGCTTTAAGCCCAATGGGAGAGAAACTAGAGAACGGATTTCTCTAGCAGTGGAGTATTGCAGTTGCCAAGCTCCGTCTAACAAATGAGTCGCGTTGATCAGAGGATTAAGATTCGGATTGACGCTCTCTAGTTCCGTCGTCAATTCTTCAATTTCTTCGGCTAAGGTTTTGTCTAGCTTCAAATCGGTAACAGGAGAGCCATCGCTCTTAGCTTGAATCTCCTCAAGCTTGACTTGTAATTTTTCCTTAAGCAAGACGTGGGCCAAGTAGCGCTCGCACATTTTAAATTAGTGTTTGGATGAACTGAACCTGCTGCTTAATTTTGGATTTTAGATGTCTCTAAAATCTAAAATCCAAAATTTATAACTCTTACAGTTGCCGCACTAATGGCTGACCATCTTTGACTTCACCAATCAAAACTAAATCGACACAGTTAACAAAAATACCATTTTCCAAAACACCAGGAATGTTATTCAATGTTTTTTCTAGGCTAACTGGATCTTCAATAGAGTCAAATCTGACATCTAAGACAAAGTTACCTTGGTCAGTGATCACTGGACCGGCTTTTTTGACACCCATACGGAGTTCTGGTTTCCCACCGAGTTTTTTAATGGCATTGGTTACAGGAGTAATTGCCATTGGAATCACTTCCACGGGTACAGCAAAACTAGAACCCAAGCGATCTACTAATTTACCACTATCTACTACGACGATAAACTGTTCTGCCAGGTAGTCTACGACTTTCTCGCGGGTATGTGCTGCACCACCGCCTTTAATCAAATTCTTCTGCGGATCAACTTCATCTGCCCCATCAATGGCAATATCGATGTGGTCAATAGAATCCAAGGTGGCGAGAGGGACACCATACTGCTTCGCCAGCACTTCTGACTGAAACGAGGTAGGTATGCCAATGATATCTTTAAGTTCACCAGACTTGAGGCGATCGCCTAAAAACTGAATCGTATATGCTGTAGTTGACCCCGTACCCAACCCCACAATGGAACCCGACTTAACTAGGGCTGCGGCGGCTTTGCCAACTTCTTGCTTCATCAACTTTACGGGATCTGCTGCTGCGGTCATTGCCAAAACTGCTCCATAAAACTTATCTAAGATGAACATAACCTAAGTTACACACCTTTTACTGTTTATTTCCAGCTTCATAAGAGAGCGTCAGCAACACTTTCTCGACTGGTGTTTTCGGTCAAGCCAAGCGAAATAAAAATACTTTTTCAAGTTTCAAGATACATTGAAACCTCTATTTTTAATAACACTACAGTTTTTACACTCAAAAGCTTGTGAATAATTTTTGCTGATGGAAATAGAACACCAAAGTGTCATTTATGAAAGATTTTGGTGTTCCATAGTGAAAATTATGAGACCTTAAGCAGGATATAGCGGGATACGATTACTCAGTTCTGGAAAACGCCGATGAACGTAAGCACAAAGCTGGTTATAACTTTTGCTTTGGAGTTTGTCCAAGTCTTTATAAGGGTCAAGTCCCTGACTCTTGGCGTGTTCTATGGTTATTGCCATAAGGATTTTACAAGCCTTAGCCTCAGTTTCAATTTTTTGTTGTGCCTCAGCCTCAGCCCTTTTTTGGCGTACAGCCTCAGCCTGATCTTGCTGGATATAGCTAATCCGCGCAAGAAATTCGACGGATTTGTTGAGAATCTCACGCCCGTCTTCTCGGTTAATCACCATAGATAAAAATGTCAGAGGGTCTGACTGAGATTCATCTGAGTTAGGATTATTCGGTGGAGAGATCATAAATTTTTCCTCAAATTAAATTGACGGTCAACAGGCAGTCCGCCTGACCGTTAATGGATGGACAACCAAATTACAAACCTTTGAAATTAAGACAACGCTGCTGGACTGGTACTCCAGCTAGCGTTTTTTTCATGGTTTTATAATCTGGTTGCGGATATTCTAGCAAGCTCTATGCTAGACTGCCAAGCAGTAAGTTTATTACTGCAATTGAAATAAGTAACTTACTGCTTATTAATAGATACTTTAGCAGATTTATGTCTCATTCAGTTCTGCCTCTTCAGAAAATAGGGGAAATATTCCAAGGAATTACACTTAGCCGTTATGCAGACGATAACGGTAGACCAGAGCGCGTTGTTAGTTTGTCTGATCTTGAGTACCTATACATTGAACGTAACCCAAATGTGGTTCATTTACGCTTATCTGACCTTGAGCGGTATCGAATAAAAACTGGCGATGTGGTGATTTCCAACCGAGGTACGCTCCTGAAAGCGTCAGTAGTTACAGATAAATTAGAAGGTAGCTTGGCGAGCAATAATGTGGCTGTTATTCGCCCCATTGTAGAAATCGATCCTGTGTATTTGGCAGTTTTGATGCGTTCAAAATGGCTAGAACAGCAACTAGCCACTTTATATTTGCAATCTTCTACCATTCAGTTGATTCCAATTTCTCAATTACGTAGTCTCAAGATTCCATTACCTAATTTGGAGACTCAAAATAAATTAGCTCAACTATTTTTAGCTACTGAACGAGCTAACCGTATTACCCTGGAAATTTTAGACACGCGAAATAATTTATCAGAATTTACTCTTTTTCAAACTTTGGAAGGACAGCAATGATTACTTTAGAATACTTAGAAGATAGACTTTGGACTGCTGCTAGTATCCTATGGGGGGTTTTTAGTAGTGATGATTATATTAACTATTTATTCAGGCTTCTGTTTCTAAAGCGATTATCTGATCTATTTGAGGAAGAATCTCACAAAGCCAAACCACGCTTTTTTATTCCTGCAATTTCACAGTGGAATTATTTACAGCAAATACCTGAAAATATTGGTCAGGCACTTAATGAAGCTGGTAGAGCTATTGAAAATTATAATCCAGGGATTAGAGAATTACAAAGAATTTTCATAAATTATAATTTTGAACATAGCCACAGTCAAGTTGATATTAAAAAGCAAGATCAAGTACTACGCCAATTAATATGGCATCTATCAGAGATTAAACTCCAAAATAAATATTTTGGTGAACCAGACCTATTAGGAAAAGCTTGTGAATACTTAATTTCACAATTCGCAGCTAATCTTGGTAAAAAATCTGGAGAGTTTTTTACTCCGCAGAAGGTAGCAGAACTGTTAGTAAGTCTGCTTGAACCCCAACCAGGAATGAGTATTTGTGATCCTTTTTGTGGATTTGGAGGTATTTTGACTGAATGTATCAAGCAAATTAAACATTTGGAAAATAAGCCAAATGATTTACTGCTTTATGGACAAGATATAAACCAGAATACTTTTAGCCTTGCCAAAATTAATTTACTTTTGCATGACATTTTTGATTTTGACATCCGCTTAGGAGATACTATCCGTGAACCACAACTAGTTGAAAACGGTAATTTAATGCTTTTTGATAGGGTAATTTCCAATCCTCCATTTAGCATCCGTAATTGGGGTGATGAGCTAGCTAAATTTGATGTTTATGGCCGCTTTCGTTATGGAATTCCTCCTAAAGGAAGTGGTGACTTTGCTTTTATTCAGCACATACTCGCCACACTCAAAAACACTGGCAAAGCTGGGGTAATAGTTCCACTTGGAGTTTTATTTCGTGGAGGTGCAGAAAGTGAGATTCGCAGAAGGATTATTGAATCTGACTTAATTGAAGCAGTAATTGGTCTTGCAGCCAACCTATTTTATGGCACAGGTATCCCTACGGCTATTTTGATTTTTAATCAGGATAAGGAAGAAGTCCGTAGAAATAAAATTTTGTTCATCAATGCTAGTAATGAATATCAAAAGAGCCGTAATCAAAATTATCTGCGTGAAGAAGATATCACTCATATCATCACAGCTTACCAAGCCTTTCAAGATGAAGAGGGATATGCTAAGGTTGTGGCTGTAGAAGAACTAGCGGCTAATGAATATATTCTCAATATCAACCGCTATGTCTTAACCCCCAAGGATGAAAAAGACAAAATTGATATTAAGGCGGAGATTCTCAAGCTGCGCGAATTAGAGTCTCAACGTGCTGAAGCAGAGAAGGATATAAATAAATACTTACGTCAACTAGGAATAAAATTAAGTGATTGATTAGAAGCGATCGCAAAATAAATTAGTTTGAAAAATAAGGGTTTCACCATACTTACACCTACCTAAAAAGGGCTAGGATGCATACCCTACTCAAAACTTTTTCAAATCAGCCTCACGCTTCATTTGATACTAGCAATATAAATGTATTACCTACAACAAGCAGATATGCAACATTGCCTAGCCGAAATTCGTCATTCATTAATTAACTGAGATTAAGTTTTGCGTTAACCTCAGTAACGTAGTTTTTTAAGTTCACATTAGCAGTTAAAAGTGCTTATCATGATGCGTCAGCTTTCAGTTACTCTATCTTTAATGGCACTACTACAAAACTTGCCAGCAATTGCTCAAGTACCAGAATCTAATTCTGGAATCCCAGCTGATTCCATTCAACAAGTAACTGCTGTCAAATGGATGACAAACTTTCCCGATGGCAAATTTTATCCAGAAAGATTGCTGAGTCGGGCAGAGTTAGCCTCGATTATGGTAAAAGCATTTCGCCTAGATAAAAGAGAAGCTGTTACCAAAGCAAATTTAACGATTCCAGATGTTCCTCGTTCTTATTGGGCATTTAATGATATACAGACAGTCTTAAAAACTGACATCATGAAAGGCTATCGGGGTAATGAGTTTTTCCCTAATCAAAAGGTGACAAAGGCGGAGGCTCTTGCTATTTTCGCTCAAGCTTATGGTGTATTTCAGTTTCCTGATGAGGCTGTTAATGAGATTCTGGCTTCACATCCAGATGAAAAGTCTATCCCAACTTGGGCTAGAAAAGCGATCGCTACAGTAGCTACAGAAGGATTTCTCAATACAGATGCTCAAGGAAATATTTCTCCATTAAAACCCGTTACCCGTGGAGATATGGCTTATGTATTGAGTAAATATTTACAACGACAACAGCGACAACCCGAAACACCAGAAGTTCCGATTATTCAAAATAGCCCACAATCACCTTAGTTAGACTTTATCTAGTTAGACGACCTGCTGACAATCAGTTTTGACCCGGACTTCTATACTTGTCTCGAAGCTGGCGAAGATATAAGGAATTAGATTGTGTTGGTTGCTGCTGCATATAATTCCCATAATTAGACTGTAATGGTTGCGTCGGCTGCTGCAAGCCATAATTTCCATAATTAGATTGTGGTGGTTGCGCCGACTGCTGTAAGCCATAATTCGCATATCCCATAGGGTTTGTGGGAGTGACAACACTTTGACTCGGAATCTGGCTAGAGTAAGGTGCAATATTAGTTGGTATGCCAGAGGTGGCTGGGGACGTTCCTGGTGCTACATTAGGCACTACCTGACCGTTATTTAAATTACTGTAGGGATTTTGCTGCAAGTTCGTATAACCTGTACTAGTAGTTAACCCATTATTAGGCACTACCTGACCGTTATTTAAATTATTGTAGGGATTTTGTTGCAAGTTCCTACCCGTTGAGGTGTAGCCTGTCCCAGTAGTTAACCCAGTACTTGGTAGAGAATTCTGACTGGATAAACTATTCATGGGTGGCATTAACGTTGTTCCTGGCTCAGAGGCTCGGCCCAAAGCATTTGTCTGAGTTGCAGTGGTACCATTAAAGCCAGACAGCTTCTGATTTGTCGATTGATTGAGTATTGCTTGCAGAGGGCTGACAGAGGCAGAATTTTGATTCTTGTTAGTTTGATTCGTGAATCCAATTCCTAGGCTAGAGGATGTCTGTTCCCCGTCTGTTGGTTCAGATGCCCCAGTTAAAGTTTTGATACCTAGAAACTGATTATTATTATCAACCGTCCCAGTCCGCAATAAATTTTCGGTTTGTACCACAAAAGGATTTTTGACGGCGGGGGGGGTGTCGCCATTAACGCTTAAAGTAGGATTTAATTTGGCATCACTTGCAGACTTTTGTTTGTTAATTGCATCCTCTAATAAGCTATTACTCTTTTTTGCCTCAGTTTTTTCCTTGGGAGTATTTGCCGTTGATGAGAGAGTTGCTTGCTCAAAGTCATTAAATAAAACTGGCAGGTTATCAATATCGGCTGCAATGGCTCTGTTTTCTGCTGATAGTGAGGAATCAGTAGGGGTTTGTGAAGTAACTTTATTTTTTTGCTTATAAACGAAAATATCTGGATTTGACCAGTATTCCCAGGTTACTAGCCCCACTACAGATAAAAAAATTGCAGTTACCCAAAAACCAGGTCGCCCTAGATTCCATAACCTGGCTCTGAGATAGCGTAAGTAGGCGGGAGGATAATGACGATGTGGCATGGGATTGGTAATTGAAATTTACTCGAAATCGGGAAAATTTGACGCGAACTGAAGGTGTTGCTGTTTAATGCTTTTACTTTCCTTAACAGAAAATATCTCAACTAAAGTTGGATCGTGATTTTATCCTAACTTCTCCATCAGTTATTAGTCATTACCAATAGATATGTAACAGTCAAAAATTTACTTTTTAGCGGCTGGAGTGGTTTGGCAAGATTTTCTAGAAAGTTATGGCAATTTATCGTTGGTTTTTGGGCATTGGTCACATTGGATAACATCACGAGTTGACAGTTGTTCTAAGTTTATTGTTGTAGCTGGACAAAGATTCGACTTTTTTCCTTTCTAGTTAGCAAACTGTACGCTGCAATGCTTCGTCGATATATAAGCCTCTGAGGGCGCTGTGCCGCACCGTACTATTAACCAGGAGACTACAGCAATGATGAAAGCTGAAGATATCATGACCAAAGATGTAGTTACCATTCGCGGTTCAGCAACAGTTGCTGAAGCAGTGGTGCTGATGAAGGAAAAAAAATTGCGGGCGCTAGTTGTAGATATTCGCCATGAGAATGATGCTTATGGCATTGTCACAGAAACAGATATTGTCTATAAGGTAACAGCCTACGGTAAAGATCCAAAGCAAGTCTGGGTTTACGAGATTATGAGCAAGCCCTGCATTGTGGTAAATCCTGATTTGGGTGTGGAATATGTAGCACGGTTATTTGCTAACACTGGTATTCATCGCGCACCTGTGATTCAAGGCAAGCTGTTAGGCATTATCTCGATTACCGACATTTTAACCAAAAGCGACTTTGTGGAAGCGCCAAAAGCACTACTGCTGGAGGAGAGAATTAAAAAAGCAATTGAACAGTCTCGCGCTATTTGCACTGAACAAGGTGCTTATTCTAAAGCCTGTGCAGCCGCTTGGGATGAGGTAGAAGAACTCCAGGCTGAAGCTGCTCATCAGAAAGCTGAGGGGATGGTATCAGCCAAAGTCTCTTTTGAAGAATATTGCAAGGAAAACCCAAATGCACCGGAATGCCGAAATTATCATCCTTAATTGAAGTGTGGGAATGGGGAATTGGGCATTGGGAATTGGAAATTGGAAAGAGAGAAGGAAAACAAGGGAGAATTATTAAAATTAAGTCTCTCCCTTGTCTCCCCCCTCTTCCTTGTCTCCCTTGCCCCTGCTTTTTCAATTTAGCGTTTGGCAACTCGTATCAAGAGGAATAGACCTATTCCCAAGAAAATAAAATTGGGCAACCAAGCCCCCATAAAGGGAGAGAGGGCACCTGCTTGCGCGATCGCACCACTAATAAAGAAAATTAAGTAGTACGAAAAAATAACTACAACGCTAATCCCAAAGCTGGTACCTCTTCCAGTTCGCTGGGGTATGCTTCCCATCGCTGCACCTACCAAGCCAAAAACTACACATACAAAGGGCAAGGAGATTTTTTGTTGAATCCGCACTTCGAGTTTACGAATTTTTTGGCGATCGCCACCAAGATATTCCACTTGTAGTTGATCTAGTGCTTCAGAAATATTCATCTCACCATAGTCTCGGCTTTTTTCTGCCAAACTTAATGGCGTGCGTGGTAGTTGCAGTTGTTGGTGTTCAAATCTAACAATGTTGCGGTATGAGCGATCGGCTGCAACAAAATAGATCGTACCGTTGTAAAAATCCCAAATATTTTGAGAAGGATTCCACTGGGCAGATTCTGATACTACAATTTGATTCAGATTTTTGGTGGAACGGTCTATAATCGTCAAACCTGTCATCCGCTTACCATCAAACTGGTCGGCGTAAAACAAGCGTGTCAATATTCTATTCTTAGAGCCATCCGGTTGTGTAACATCCTGGTATTCAGGATAGAAAATATTTTGCTGTTTAAAAGCTGGCTTATCTGATTTCAGGGCTTTATCCAGAGTTACCCCCGCTTGGTAATTTGCTGCTGGTGCAATTTGTTCGTTGAATACAAATGTCATTCCTGTGACTACAAGACTCAACATCACAGCAGTTAGCACTATACGATATACGCTTACCCCACAACCACGCAGGGCAATTAGTTCGCTCTCGCTAGAAAGACGACTGTAGGTCATCAAAGTAGCTAGTAACGTAGACATGGGAAAGGCTAAAACGATAAAGTTGGGAAACTTTAGCAAAAAAACCTGAATGGCAATGTCTATCGGTAGCCCAGATTCTACAATTTTTCTGACTAGATCGAATACAGCATCAATAGTGACACCAAGTGATGAAAAAGCTCCGACACCAAAGAAAAACGGCGCTATCAATTCGCTGGTAAGGTAACGATCCATGATCGTAAAAGGTAGCAGCGAACCGAGGTTGTAGAAAGGCGTAAACTTCTTTGATATCATAAAAAATTTGAACAGTTAAATATTGAGAACCCTGGTGAAGGCATGAGGCAGGGGGCAGAATTAAAATAGTCTTCATAATTTGGTTTTGAAGTCTAAGTTCTTTACCTCTGTTAATTGCAAACTGCTGTATCTACTGAATTTAGTATCAAAGTTTAATTCTCAATGGCCGATAAAGCAGAATCAAATAAATTGATAAATTTATAATTAAAATTAAATATAAAAATAGCTTTTGAAGCTATTAACTAAATAATTATGAATTTAGGCTTGAAAATTATCCCCTAAATAATATTGCCGCACGAGGGGATTGCTGTAGAGTTCGTCAGCACCGCCAAAAGCGAGAATTTGTCCTTCGCGCATAATGTAGGCGCGATCTGTGATAGCAAGGGTTTCGCGGACATTATGATCTGTAATTAAGATTCCCATACCGCGATCGCGCAGTTGTGCGACAATGTGCTGAATTTCTGAGACTGCGATCGGATCAACACCTGCAAATGGTTCATCCAAAAGTAAAAATTTTGGCCCTTCTACTCCAGCAGCTAAAGACCTTGCTAATTCAGTCCGCCGTCGCTCACCACCAGAAAGTTGAATTCCTTTACTATTGGCTAATTTTTCTAACCGAAACTCCCGCAGTAAAGTTGTGAGTCGTCTTGACCATTCCCGCCGTGGCACATTCGTTTGCTCCAGCACCAATAGAATATTATCTTGTACCGAGAGTTGGCGGAAAACACTTGGTTCTTGCGCTAGATAGCCAACACCCAATCGTGCCCTTTTGTGCATTGGCATTCCTGTAACATCCAGATTACCCAGCCAAACTTTTCCTTGATTGGGTTTTTCTAAACCAGTGGCAATGTAAAAAGTCGTTGTTTTACCAGCCCCATTGGGGCCTAGTAAACCAACGATTTCGCCCTGACCAACAGAAAGATTGACACGATTGACAATTACTCGCTTGCCGTAAGATTTGTGAATATTCTCTAAAACAATTTTCACGCTAGAAGCACCCTTTCTTGGTGGTAAATGCTAATTAGAAGGCTTCAAAGGTCGTGTTTGTGGGACAGATGGGGCGGGTGTCGCAGTTTGTCCACCATTATCTGATTCCTCGATCATGTAGATAGACTCTACCTGACGGTTGGATTGAGGTAAAGCAACAAATCGCCCTTCATCAATTAAATACGTTACCTTCTCTGCCCGGATACTGTTACCGCCCTGTTGCAAAATATAGACGTTGCCACTGAAATCAATTCGGCGTTCCTTACTAAAGTACTGTGCTTGGGCAGATGTTGCCTGAAGTTGACGAGAAGGATACAACATTTGCACGTTACCGCGAGCGGTGATTACTTGATTTTTAGCATCATATTCTTGCACATCAGCGCGGATAGTCAGGGGGCGATTGTCTTTAGATGTTTGTGCAGTCGCGGTTTGCAGTTGGGTAGGGAAGGCAAAAGCGCCCAAGAGTACAACTGGCAGCATTAAAGCTAATCCAAAGCGACGGAACTGTGACATGGGCAATTGATAGCAGGGCATCATAGCAATTAGGGATTCAGGATTTCAGCTGGCATTCTAATTATCTCAAGTACTTTATCCAGATTATGAAATATACAATCTGGAGTGATTTCCGATAACTACTGGCTGAAATAGTGACGCTACCCCTAAGCTCAAGGTTTCAGGTAATTGACATCCGAGTGAAAATGACGCAGGCACAATTCATAAATTGTGCCTACCAAGGATTTCGGACAACGCATGATTAATTTACCAGATGTCTAATCAGTAGACAGCACAATTTTAGGCAAAGATAAGACCTTATCTTCATCGATATCGCCAGATGTAATCGAATCTTGCCCTATTTGTTGTAATGTCGTCAACAACGCTGCGCTCTGACTCAATAGTTCATCAACATCAACGCCGCCATAACTAGATGGGTAACGCCGGAGGCGATTGCCGCCTTCTCCCAATAGAATAACTGCACCTCGCCAGTTCCGATTTTCCAAATGATACAACGCTACAGAAATTTGCAGAATGCCTTGATAAAAGGTTTTTTCTGGTTCACTGGCTTCAATCCATAAAGCTTCTAAAGTGTCATGACAGGCATAGAACTGGCCAGAGTTGAACTGTTCTACGCCTTGCCAAAACTCTTGGGGGATGGTTTCGCTCATCCCATACTGTCTCGGACTTCTTTAATTGTTTCTAGAGAAATGTCTTGTTTTTCTCCAGCAAACTCGTTGTCAGAGGTAAGGAACAACATACAATGGCACTCTTTGCGTTCTCTCATTGGCACACAGGGACAATTCCAATAGGTGGCATGGACTTCAGCCTCTTTATCTTCATAATGGCGACAGGGACATAAAGGCGCACCTAGTTCGTCTTTATGTTTGGCTAGTCCTTCAATCACAACTGCGGTAACAGAAGGTTCAGAACAGAAGTATGTTCCAGTCCGCTTGGCGTATTGTTCGGAAAAATGCCGCATTGCCTCTAGGCTTCTATCGCTGGATTTTGTGTTATGTTCTGATGTGATCATGTCGCTCATAATTTAAATATTTCTTTGCATTGTACCTCAGCCGCACTAAGGGATTACTGGGTGTATTTCCCCAACCTTAACCTTTCAAATTGTTTTACCTTTGTTCAAGGGCTGATATGTCCGGTGTGCTGGGATCAGATAAAAGTTTAACTTGAATGGGAATTGGGGATGGGGAATGGGAAAGAAGCAGGGTAGCAGGGAGCAGGGGAGACAAGATGATCTGCGTGAGAACCTTGCAACAAGTCTTTCCATTGTCCGCAATTCCTAATTCACAATAATCCCTGCAATTTATAATAGATGTAATGTTTTTTGCAGTTGGGGTTGTAGTGCGCGATCGCTTTGCAAAACTATACCAGGCTGTTCCCAATTGATTACCTCTGGTTCTGCTGGTGCGGAAACATTTGACCACAAAACCCAGCGACTACCTTGAGGAAGAGTAGCAAGGCTCAGGGGGTTTTGAGTCAGCCAAATCAAGGGATAACTTTTAGGAACTACTGAACTGGCATCTTCTAGGGCTGTTGTTGCTGCTAAAGTTTCTAAAACAAAGCGATCGCCTTTGATTAAATTTGTTGATGCTGTCCATAGTTGTACCTCTAATTGCTGTTGCTGTGCGTAAAAATATAGCGAAGCTGCGGCAATTACTGCTTGTTCAAAGTTTTCTTCTTCCCAATTGCTAGCACTGTCAAGGGCAATCACTATTTCTTGTCCACCTGTAACCATTTCTAACTCCCGCACCCTTAATTCCCCATAGCGGGCACTAGTCCGCCAGTGAATCAGGCGAGTAGGATCTCCAAGACGATATGGACGGAGCGATCGCACCAGCCCTGTTGTCGCTGTCTGCAAGGGCTTACCACGAGGATCGCCCCTTTTGCTCTCTTCTTGCCCCATTTCGTCTACTAAGGGGCAGGTAGCCAAGGGTAACACTGTGGGATAAACGATCGCTGTAGCAACACAATCACGCTGACGGCGACACCAGAACAATCCCAAAGGCGCACCAGAACCAAGTTCAATTGTGTGCCAGCGATAAACACCCCGGTGCTGAGTCGGGTGGTAATATACCCAACGGTAAATACCTTGGCTAGGAATTGTTTCGATTGCCTTTTGTACTGGTTTCCCTAAGACGAAGGGTAATATATCTTCGACTTGTAATAAGCTGACAGGCTGTTGTGTCTGATTGCAGATTTCTAATTCCACCGTTAGATCGTCACCTGCTGACACAGGTTGCATGGGACGGCGGGTGATAGATAGACCTGTGAGCGATCGCGGCGGTAAGATAGCTGCTACACCCAAAAGGGCAAAACTGATGCCGCTAATGGCATACAGCCAACCAGCCATCGTATTAATACCTGCGCCAAAAAAACAAATAGCGGTTACTGCTAGCACCCAACCGCCATAAGTAGGGGCACAAGCGCGGGTTTCTAACCAATTAGTGAGGGGTTTAATGATTTTCATGTTTCTTTTTTAACCCAACACCACCCCAAATTCACAGTGTCTCAGGGGTTCGCCAAAAAAGCTTTTAGTTGGATTCCTCAAAAAGAGATGGAAAGTTACGGCGACCGCTTACAACCCGTAGAATTTCGATACCATTATCTAATACTCTGTAGAAAACGATATAGCCTTGCAAGGATATACCTCGGAGGTCTGGACGAATTTTTGCGTAACTTTTACCACTGTTTGGAAAGGCAACAAGCTGTTGGCACTTGCGGTTGAATTCACTGAAAAATCGCTCTCCTGCTTCAACGCTAGTTTCAGCAAAGTAGTCGGCAATTTCATTGATATCTCGGCTGGCAAGAATGTTGATGACGTAGCGACTCATGCTTGCGCCTGATGTCCTTGTCGAAACCGCTTTAGAATTTGGTTTACGAATGTCTCGCCATCAATAGGTGGCGTTTTGTCTGAAGCTAAAATCGCCGCATCAATTTTTTCTCGCACATCCTCAACCCATTCAGCATCGGCGCGATCGTATTCATCAAGCAACCGTAAGGCGATTTCAAGGGCTTCTTCTGCGGAGCGATATTTCCCAGCCTGGAGCTTGGTTTGAATAAAGCGTTCTTGATCGGGTGTGAGACTTATGCTCATAGAAAACCTCTATTCAGATTATTCACCATTTTAAGTTAAAAAACTCACTCTACTTTTTCGTTCAGTTAAGGTTTATTCAGGAAATACAGTAAGTTATATTCACACAAGATGCAGATTTTTGATTATTGCGAGTTACTGTCAAACTTTACGCTGTAACCAAGCAAATACTTCATTAACAGAGAGCGTCAAATTCAAATTTTCTAACACTGGTAATATATCCTGTCCTGCTAACAAATCTGGTAAAGAATTAGGCTGATAAACTAAAATACAGCGTTCACTTGGATCAACCAACCATCCTAGCTGACTGCCATTTCTCAAATAGTGTAAAATATTGCCAGTTACTTTCGTTTGACTTTGAGCAGGGGAAAGAATTTCGATGATCCAAGGGGGTGCAAAATCAATCCCACTGCTAATAATGTCACCGCTCTCATCCAGTGGTATTTGATTGGTAGAGATCACAACCACATCAGGAACTACTGAACGATTACCGCAGGTACAGCGTAATTCAGGAAAAGCTTTGTAGTTACTGCCCAACGCATCAATTACTGCAACCAAACGTTTTTGCAATAAACTGTGTTTAGCCCCTCCCATAGGTTTCTGAATTGCCTCTCCGTTGATATATTCCCAAGCTGGTGACTCTTCAATATATGGAAGTTTTAAGAACTCTTTTAAAGTCGCGCTTTCTGGAACTGTAATTTTTCCTTGCGTCAACCCAATATTTTTCATAATTCGGTTACAAGCGGAAGTGGGTCAGTTGTTGAAACCAATGGCATTTTGAGATCAAGATTGTTCTAGTCTTCCCTTTTTAGTATTGTCCCATCATTACGCATGATGATGACTTCTTCTCCAGCAGCCGCCTCTTCAATTAATTCTGCTAGGCGAGTCTCAGCTTATTTCAAATTAACTTGGTGCATTGATAGTCTTTACCAAAACCCGATATTTTGAATATAACTTCTTCGTCAGTTATTGACTCAAGGATCTTTTCATGTGGACAATGGCGATCGCAGTTTCGCGAATAGTCATGATAATTGCCTTTTTCAGTCCTTTTCATTGTTACTCAAAGATTTGACTAAATCCACTGCAAGAGCGATCGCTTCCCACACGTTCACACCAAGCCTTCACGCTCAAGAACCATACGAACATCCTCAAAACAAGCTTTAATGTTCCCGCATGGAAAGTTAATATAACCAAGTCCATCAACATTGGAAAAGTTTTCACAGCCTTCTTCTAAAAGGAGAATTGCGCGTGTGAAACCCAAGCGTCCTTGAAAAAGACCTGCTTCATGTATAACATTCATTCTTGCACGGAGCTTCAGATCACTTTGTTCATCTTCACCAGTCATTATCAAAAATGCGATCGCTGCACTATCCAGCATCTGGGATAAGCGCACAGTATTATTGATTCCAGCAATTGGAAGCCGATTGAATTCATCCCAAGGTAGTTTTAATCGCTCACTGATAAAGTCTTTGAGATCCCTCCATAACGGTGAGTGCCCGTGTCCAATATAGCGGTTATCAGTCTTGTGAGGTACAGTAGCAGCAGTGAGTAAACCAACCCAGCAAATTCTCTATTGTCACTTCTGCGAATGCCGTATCTAATGCCTGGAGTAAATCAGGGTATGTCCTTGCACCGATGCGACGGAGAATGTTCTTAATCTTGGACCAACAATTCTCAATCGGTGAAAAATCGGGAGAATAGGGGGGGAGATAAATGAGATGAGCGCCAGCAGCGATGAGCAAAGCTTCAAGTTCATCACTTTTATGGATTGAGCAGTTATCCATGATCACCACTGCACCAGGCCAAAGTTTGGGTACGAGCTTTTGGGCGATGAAGGCATCAAAAGTCAAAGCATCGATAGAACCTAAGCCACTCCATTGGGTGAGCAGTCCTTTCAAGCTAATTGCACCAATTACCGAGACATTTTTCCCTTTGCGGTTGGGCTTTTGAGCATAGCCTGAAGGCCAGGCAAGGCGCGGGCACATTTGCGGATGAAGGACAGATTAACTCCCGATTCATCTAAGAAAATCAGCTCTTCGACGGGTATCCCCCTCAAGAGTTTCCAGTACTCAAATCGGGCTAGTTGGACTTCATCACTACCTTTTTTTGTGAGGTGGAGACTTTTTTTTTGAGGTTGAGGTGAAGTTTCCAGCGAACCATCCGATTCACCGTAGCTACCCCAATTAAGACCTCTGTTTTCTCGTAAAGTCGTTCCCGCAATTCGCTTAACGTCGCATCGGGCTGTGCTATGACGAGTTGGCGCAGGATTTCTAACTGTTCAGCATTCAACTTTGTTGCTGTCTGCTCAGTCCGCACCTTGGGGCCTATCATCCCCAATTCTCGATGGCGTTTGAGTAAATTTTGCACAAAACTTAAGGTGACACCAAAGTTTTTAGCCAGTTTTCGTTGGGAAATGTCACCGCAGGCATAAGCATCAACTATTTTTTGACGCAAGTCGAGAGAGTAGGCTTTCATCACCACCAATTATCAGTAGAATTGCTCTCTCCTACTGTACTGAAGTAGACTGATAACCACTATAACCCTCTTCTGTCACTTTCCGAGTATTCTGAATAAAAGGATTAAAAGAAAAAACTCTCTTCAGGTAAGCAGGGCAATGGATGTAGAATTACAAATCCTAAAACATTTGGCAAGAGATGCCCAGCCAACAGTTGCGATCATAGATGAATATTGTGCAGAGTATAAAGACCTGTTCAAAGAAGTAAGAAATTATGAATGCTTCAAATATTTACATTTAGGGATAATTGCACCAATAAAAAGAAAATCATTACCAGAAATAGCCAAAGTAGTAAGTATAAACTCGGCACAGTCATTACATCATTTCATAGCCTATTCAGATTGGTCAGCAAATAAATTAAAGAGCCGAAGATTAGATAAATTAAAGAAAGCATTAAATAGTCAGGCGATAACCGTAGTAATAGATGAAACTGGAGATAGGAAAAAAGGTAAAAAGACAGATTATGTTGCAAGACAATATCTAGGGAGTGTAGGAAAAATAGATAATGGAATAGTATCAGTCAATGCTTATGGAGTTTATGAAAATGTAACATTTCCATTAAGTTTCAAAGTATTTAAACCGAAAGGGACGCTCAAATCAGGAGATAAATATAAAACCAAAATAGAGTTAGCGTCAGAAATTATTACAGAATTAATAAATGAGGGGTTTAATATTGAATTAGTATTAGCCGATAGTTTATATGGTGAAAGTAGCAAATTCATCAAAAAGCTCAATGAATATGAATTAGCTTATGTTGTAGCAATTAGAAGTAATCACGGAGTCTGGCTACCAGCTAATCAGAGCGTTAGAGCTAACAAGTGGTGCAAATTTGAGAGAACATTTAGTAATAAAAAATCCGAAATCAGATATATCCGAGAAATAATTTATGGTAAAAAAAGAGCCATAACTTACTGGGAAATAACTACTGATCCAGAAACAATGCCGGATAATTCCACTTCATTTGTCATGACGAATCTTCAAGGAAATCTCAAAAAAACTTTAGGCGATTTATATGGATTAAGAACCTGACTTTTCCCGTTAAGTCTCTTTTGCAAGCTGCCAACCCTCACAGAGGTCGTGTAATTTTAACCAACCTCGCCACAGTACCTGGATACCAATAGGTGTTTTACTTCGATGTTCTAAGTAGCCGCCAAGACGAGCTACAGCTTCAACAGCCCAGCTAACTGTTAGCACTTTGGGGAGTTTGGGAGACTTAGCTTTTAAAATCTTGAGTTCAAGGGGATTAAGAATTTCAATGGCAGGGGCTAAGGGCTGAGTGCGGTGGAGATAAGTTAAGCGCAAAAGCTCAACAGCTATTACGCTAAAAAAACCAATGAGGGTCTTCATCCCATCAGCAGCAAGCCTATATTTTTCTACCTGACATCCAGACTTAAAAATTTTATGGTATTCTTCAACACGCCAACGATAAGTATACCAGCGTAAAACTGTAGAAGCCATCTGGACATCTGCAATAACTTCCGTAGTCAACAACATCCACTCCACAAGTGTTTCACCATCTGGGCAATCAATCTCAGTGGCATAAACAGCATATACGGGTAGAGGCTCACGGTTATCAAAACGATAGGGAGTACGGAGATTGACCGGACAAAATCGCACAGCCAGCTTGGTTTTACGGGCAGAACGCTGTCCAGTCTGGGGTAATTCGATTTCCTGTTCAAAACTGGTAGGTTGTGCAAGGAGTTTTGACCAAAGACGCTCGCTCTCGGAATCTAAACTGCGGTTATGAGCCGCGCGAATAAGAACTCCGGTGTGCTGGAGTTGGCGAACTTTATCGAAAACTTCTGTGATATCACCTTCTCGGTCGAAAACATGAATCACTTGCGTGTGCTTACTCACAAGGTTTTCTATAGTGGTGAGCGCTTCTACCCACCTGTAAGATTCTTTCTGTTCAAAGGGACGGTTTCGGGCTTCTTTACGTGCTGCTGCTTGCCGTTTTTTCTTCTGTGTTGGAGTTTCATCTTTTGGCGGTTTCTGTTTTGCTTCTCGATTCCAAAGTTTTTGCCACAACAGACCAAGGGACTGGCGCTTTGTCCGATTCTATGGCTAAAGCACTGTGTAATATTAAACCGTTACCTCCCTTACCAATTGGGCCGTAACCTTCTTTTTTAGCCTCAATACTGCCATAATCAAAAAAAGTCGTGTCTCCAACACACAGCACTACGTCGCACTCTGCAACAGTTTCCGCAGTCATTTGGCAATGCGGCTCAATCACGCTGGGAAATTGCACTTTTGGATTAGCAAAAACTCATAAGCCCTTTTAAGTACGGTTCCATTACTGAAAACTTCCGACAGCGCTTTGCCGAATCCCAAACTTAGAGCATACCCGATTGACATTGCACGCTCATTCAATCGGCGATCGCCTAGAGATATGGTTGCAAAATTCTTTTCCCACCAGTCCAGCATTGCTTGTTACCTTTAGCACCCAATTTCAATTACTGTACCGTATTTGCTGTGCTGTTTCTTAAACCCTTTGCCAGCAAGTCTTTCAAGACTTAACGGGAAAAGTCAGATTAAGAACCTGGGTAGAATATGGGTTTCGACAATGTAAACAGGAACTCGGCTGGACAGATTATCGCTTGACAAATTTTCAACATATAGAGAGATGGTGGGAAATTATTTTTTGTGTTTACACAATGATTAGTCTAAATTCCCCAGCCTTTTTAGCCTTAAATCAATCTCTTCAAATTGAAACTGAGGTGATAGGTACTAGTTATGTTAATTGTGTAGATTTTTCTCATCATCAACAATGGAATCATAATTCTGGATGGAAGAATACTCTTAATAATCTTCGTTTAATTGTCCAACCTCTTTTACTATTTTGGCTGATTTATCCCTGGTTAGATATTTTTCCAAATTCTCATTTATTGCTAGGATTTAATCATTTAATTTGTGCCATGAACCAATTTAAACCCTTTTTTGCTTCTGGATGATTTCACTTATTTACTACTTGCTTATCTCGGAGAGTGACAGAAGAGGGATAAAGACATGTGTTCCTGGTTGAGATGAGTACATATAAATGCGAGATTTATTGGTTAAGTGTAATGCTAGCCGATTTGCTATTTTCTTTAAACTTTCTGCTACTGTAACAGGCGATTGAACAGACAATAACTGTGCCTGAAGATAAATATGCGGCGGGGTTTGAAGTCCAGACTGAAAAGCAAGCATGTCAAGTGAAAAAAACTGTTTTGGTCGAAGATAATCAACAAACTGCTGTACAGATGATGTTTGACATTGCTCAACTTCTTTTTTTAGCCGATCCAGGTATGCGTCTTCTCCGCTAGCAAGGCAAGAAAAAATTATCGATATTAATTCTTCTCGTAAATCAGAAATCTCTTCTTTTGCATAATTGGCAAGTTCGTTTAGTTGCTCTAATGAGAGGCTAGCTGTGTTTGATTTTAAAGTCTTATACAAAGAATCGAAGTCATATTCACACCACTCACCCTTAGTATCGTTGGAAAATCTGTTTTGGAGTCCCCATTCTTGACTAAATCGTGCACCGGGCGGAACTGGTTGAAGTTGGTTGTAATAGACACGGGAATGATATCCAAGCCATGAGCCAGACCAGGATTTTGCTGCCTGGTTTGCTGCTTCTTGCAATGCTTTTATTGACTCAGCTACCTCAGAAGATTCAAATTGTGCAACGATTGTAGAACAAATGGATTTGATACGATCAAGAGAATCACGGAAGTCATCCATCAAAATCTATACTTAATCTATGTTTACTATATAAAATGTAGTTTAAAAATTGAAAAACGCTGTAACTAACAAAATAAAAAGCCCGCAGATGCGGGCTTTCTAAATCAATTAATAATTCTTACTTACCGTTTCGCCAACTTCTTCGACATCTTCCGCAGGCGAATAGATTGGGGTGTAACTTCCACTAATTCATCGGGGCCAATGTATTCCAAAGCACGCTCTAGGCTCATGTCTATCGGTGCTTGCAGTTGCACTAGTTCATCGCCACCAGCAGCGCGGTGGTTGGTTAACTGCTTGGTCTTACAGATATTTAGTTCCAAATCTTGGGGACGATTGTGTTCGCCGACAATCATGCCTCTGTAAACCTTTGTACCAGGAACAATAAAGAATGCTCCTCTATCTTCGGCGTTTCTCATGGCGTAGAAGGTAGAAACACCTTCTTCAAATGAGATTAAAACGCCTTTGTTACGGGCTTCAATATCACCACTGAGTTGACGGTAATCTAAAAAGCTGTGGTTCATGATGCCTTCACCACGAGTCATCCGCATGAATTCACCCCGGAAACCAATCAAACCACGGGCAGGAATGACAAACTCTAACTGGGTGCGATCGCCACTACCTGGTTGCATATCTTGCATTTCGCCTTTGCGTTGTCCCAGGCGTTCGATGCAGCTACCCACAGCATCAACAGGAATGTCTAACACCAAAAGTTCATAAGGTTCGCAAGGATGTCCATTGACTTCGCGGTAAATTACCTGTGGCTGAGATACCTGAAACTCGAAGCCTTCCCGGCGCATGGTTTCAATTAAGATACCCAGGTGGAGTTCTCCACGACCGGAAACGAGGAATTTATCGGGAGAATCGGTTTCTTCGACACGCAAAGCAACGTTGGTTTCGAGTTCGCGGAATAGGCGATCGCGCACTTGTCTTGATGTCACCAACTTACCTTCTTGACCAGCAAAGGGCGAATCATTCACCCAGAAGGTCATTTGCAAGGTTGGTTCATCCACTTTAATTAGTGGTAAAGCTTGGGGTTCGTTGGGGTCAGTAATCGTTTCCCCAATGTAAGCATCAGCGAAACCAGCCACCGCCACAATATAACCTGCGGTTGCTTCTTCCAGGTCTACGCGCTTGAGTCCTTCAAAGCCCATCAGCTTGGTAATTTTACCTTTGACAATGGTGCCGTTTTCTGTAACCAAAGCTGCTTGTTGTCCTGAACGGATAGTACCGTTGTGAATTCTACCAATCACAATCCGTCCCAGATATTCCGAATAATCTAGGGTTGTGACTTGTAATTGCAGAGGCTTGTTGCGATCGCCTACTGGCGATGGAACGTGTTTCAAAATCGCATTAAACAAAGGTTGCATGTCTACCGATTCTGCTTCTAAAGTTTCCTTAGCAAAACCTCCCATCCCGGAAGCAAACAGATAAGGAAAATCACACTGGTCTTCATCTGCCCCTAATTCCAAGAACAGATCCAATACTTTATCAACAGCAACGTGGGGGTCAGCTTGTCCGCGATCGATTTTGTTGATTACAACGATGGGGCGTAGCCCTTTTTCTAAAGCTTTTTTCAGAACAAAGCGTGTTTGGGGCATGGGGCCTTCATTGGCATCGACAATCAGAAGACATCCATCAACCATGCCGAGTACACGTTCAACTTCGCCACCAAAGTCAGCGTGTCCAGGAGTATCAACAATATTAATTAGTGTTTCTTTGTAGCGAACTGCTGTATTTTTGGACAGGATAGTAATACCCCGTTCCCGTTCTAGGGCGTTGGAGTCCATAACGCAATCCGGAACGTCTTCGCCTTCGCGGAAAATGCCGGATTGTTTGAGGAGTGCGTCAACCAGCGTGGTTTTGCCGTGGTCAACGTGGGCGATAATGGCGACGTTGCGAATTGGGAGCGTCATAGAAGCTTTTGGTGAACTCTAGAGGGGGTTTTTAGATTTACATTTGAATGCTAGGCTGTTTTAACAGAATTGGGGATGATCAGCAATTTCTGTAAAGAACCTTTAACAATTCTAGCGTAATCGTCACAATTGCGGTGAGGTTTGTCAAGGTTGCATAAGAGAGAAAGTTAGGCAGGGTGAATATTTACTTAGCGTTGAATTATTTACCCGATTTTATTAGAAGATTTAACCGAATGTAGTTTAACAGTGGGTAAATGTCTGTTTAAAACTTCTAAGTACAGATTTGCATCAATTCGTAGCGATTTTAAACGCAGATGCACTTTGCTTTCGCACAGGGTAGGGACGCTGAGGAAAGGTACGCAGAGTTTTTTCAAGAGGATTCGCTATGAACTTATAAAATTATGTACATTAAGATATATTTTCTTCTGTAAATTAGTCTACTCTGTGCGACAGTTGACACCAGTATTTTGGGCTTTTGAATAATAGCTTGGTTATTAGGACAGCAATTACAGAGTGATAAATATACAATTAAAAATAATCACGTGAAGGTGGCTTTAGTATTACGTATCTTGCAAGAGATGATTATGGGCATTACCTTGTCATAAAAAGTTGAATGATAAAGTTCAATGCCACCCCGATTTTGCTAAGTTTCAACAAGATTTTTTGAATGAGGCGATAAAACTAGTCAAAATGTTACACCAATTACAACAAATGTCCATGTAGAAACGTTGCATTACAGAGTTTATACTGAACTAGATGTATAATTTAAAAATTAATAAACTGACAGCAATAAAATAATTATTATGAACTGCTGCCTAAATCCTAATTGCGAGAATCCCCAAAATCCTGATGGGACAAATTACTGCCTCAGTTGCGGGACACAGTTGCGATCGCTACTCAGAAATCGTTACCGCATAATCGCACCATTAGGGAGAGGAGGGTTTGCACGCACATACGTAGCAGAGGATATAGACAAGCTAAATGAACGATGTGTTGTTAAGCAACTGGTTCTCAGTCAATTTTATGGCAGTCAAGGTACTCACGCACATCAAAAAGCAATTCAATTGTTTGAACGGGAGGCCAAACGTCTACAAGAATTAGGGGAACATCTACAAATTCCCAATTTGTATGGATATTTTAAGGAAGGTGAATATCTGTATTTAGTACAGCAGTTTATCGAAGGTCAAAATCTGTTGCAGGAGTTAAAAAAACACGGTTTTTTTGATGAAGCTAAGATTCGATCTTTTTTGAATGATTTATTATCTGTGCTGGTTGCCATACATCAACAGCAAATAATTCATCGAGATATTAAGCCAGAAAATATTATTCGCCGTCAGAGTGATAATAAGTTAGTACTAATTGATTTTGGGGTTTCAAAGCAAAAGGCAGAAACTACAACCACTGCAATTGGGACAATTATTGGTTCATTAGGTTACGCACCAATTGAGCAAATGCAATTTGGGAAAGTTTTTCCTTCCAGTGATATGTATAGTTTAGGCATAACTTGCTTTCATCTACTAACAAATATTTCTCCCTCGAATTTCTGGCTAAAACAAGGCTATGGTTGGACTTCTAGTTGGCGAAAGCATTTAACACAACCCATAAGTCAAGAATTAGAATTGATTCTGGATAAATTACTCCAAGAAAATCATGAGCAGCGTTATCAGTCTGCACAGGCCGTCTTACAAGACTTGAATAATCTACCACCGCTAAGGCATACATTACCTCCTACAGTTATTTCACCTTCTAAACTATTAGAATCAGAAACACAAGCTCAACAAAAAACAATTGGATATCTACCACAATTCTCTAATAGTAAACTACTCCCTGGAGCAATAATTACAGGTTCAGGTAGTTCATTGTTAGCGATCGCACTGATTAGTTTTTTAGGCACTACTTGGATTAGCTCTGGATTGTGGTTGCTAATTTTAGGTGGGGTAATCTTAATTCAATCTCGTTCGCTTTTGGAAAAAAGTTATTTAATTGTGATTGCTATCATAGCAAATTCACTAATTGTCTTGACTTTCAAAAATTTGCTCACAAATAATCTTCTCCAATCTGGAGTTAATGGACTTTTGCTTGTAGTATTGCTAGTTTTTCTTGCAGGTCTTTTAACGCTGATTATTGTGGGTATGTCAGAAATAATAAACAAACTTATTTCTAAATATTTTTAAAATTTAAATATAAGCTAATTTTCCACTGTATATTGATTTTTAATAAGCTTTCTATAATTTGGAGTATTATTCATGACAAATAAAAAAGAGAACCTGAAGTTGCTTATTTCTTTGGGGCTGGCTGGAGTAATGGTAGCAGCTATTTTGTGGGTAATTAGGCAACTTTCTTCTAGTATCGTAATAACATCATTAAACAACCCCACATCTAGTTCAAGTGAAGTTAAGAATAAGCCTCCATTGATGAATTTGGGTACAAGAATTTTGTTGAAAGTGCAAACATACCCTGATAAAGCAGATGGAGTTAAAGCTTTTGAGCAAAAAGATTTTACCACTGCTGTTCAAAAGTTTAGCGCTTCCTTAAAAAATAATCCTAATGACCCAGAAACTCTAATTTATTTAAATAACGCTAAAATTGCACGAGATAAGTATAGCGCTCTAAAAGTTGCTGTGATAGCATCAATTAATTTTGACTCTAACTTATCAGAAGAAATTTTGCGTGGTGTAGCTCAAGCTCAAAATGAAATTAATAACCAAGGAGGAATTGATGGTAAGAAGCTGCAAATTGTGATTGCCAGTGCTGAGAATAGAGAAGATTTTGCACGATTAGATAATGAATTATTTCAAGACAAGAGCATTGTGGCAGCAGTGGGAGTTAGACGTAATGCTGCAATTTATAATGAAAAGCACTTGGTGTTAGTCTTTCCTGTCGAGCGCCCAACTCAAGCCGAAAATCAAGAAAAGTTAGATAATAATGCAGTAAGTAGTGAGCCAAATAGTTCCACAACTAACTACTTATTTCATGTAAATCCGCTATATGATAATTTAGTAGATACTCATGCTCGCTACATTGCTCGACAAGGAAGAAATGTTGCTATTTGTGGCGATATTCGTAGCTCAAGAGATAATTCAGGTTCATCATCTAATCAGATACTTGTAGAACAGTACACTCAAGCTCTCCAAAAATATGGAAGTAAGGTTATTAGTACACCTTGCAATTTGGCAGATAAAGATTTGGACTATAGAGCTTTTGTAGATAAAGTTATAGAAACAGAAAACGCCAGTGGCTTTTTACTATTACCTTCAGTCAGAAATATATATTTTGCCACCAAAGTAGCACAAGAGGTTAAAGGCAGGAAACCTCTCTTTGCTTCCGAAACTATGTACAGTTCAACAACTTTGCAAAATGGCACCGATCTCGAAGGAATGGTACTACCTGTGTATTGGCATCGTGATGCTAATAAAGATAATCCATTTGCAGAAAATGCCTTTAAGCTTTGGAATGCACGGGTAAATCAGAGAACAGCCGGAGCTTATGATGCACTCCAAGTAATTATCACTGGACTGAAACAAGATAACACTCGCGAAGGGTTGCAAAAGGTATTGTCTAATCGTGATTTTTCAACTTCTGGAGCCACAGGAATGATTAAGTTTTCGCCTTCAGGTGAGCGCCAAGGAGAAGCTTTACTAGTCAAAATCGCGCGTTGTGAGCGTTGTTCTTCTGGAACTGATTATGATTTTGCCCTCTTGAATAAGAAGTAATTTTTTGACATTAATTTTCATTCTAGAGATATAGATGTCTTCAAAATTAGGTAATCTGTTTATCTGTTCAATTTGGATGTAATACAGAATATCTGTTCCTAATTTAGAACTAAACCTCGTCTACCTTGATAACCTACATAAATATATCTTTTAAAAAACTCTAGGTTTCAACATAGATGAGGTTTATAAATCGGGGCGATCGCTTAGAGGTTGTTTGAAAAGTGTTTCGCTGTAACTTTAGGTACTTTTAGATTCCCCCTATTCCCCTTTTAAAGGGGGGAATAGAATCAAAGTCCAAAGTCCCCTTTAAAAGAAAGGGGAATTTAGGGATGATATAAAACTATTTGATACCGATAAGAGTAATTTTCAAACATCCTCTTAAATTTATATTTATATTGTGTAACGCTAAACTTTTTTTCTACCCACCGTTGCGAAAGCTATCACTCAAAAGAAAGAGGGAATCTCCCTAAGCTGTGTGTCAAGGTTATATCAGTAATAACTACGAACACTTTGCCGAGGAGAACTACGGATGGTAGCTACTTTAGATGATACGAAACGCAATGCTATTGCTGTGAAATTGGCAAGTATTAAAGCACTTCAACAATTGGTGATCGAAAATGAGCAATCGCTTTTGAGAGAAGGACTCGATGCCGAAATTGCCGATCGCATCCGAAATTTTCTCAAAGATGATGAAAAAAATATTGGCGTTCTGGAAACTGTAATTGGTCAGTATGGCATTCAGGCTGAACCAAAAAAAAATGTTACACAATTCATTGAAAAAGCTCGTGAATTGTTCAAAAGTTCTGAGTTGAGCCTGTATGAAAAAGTATCTCAGCATGAATTGCTGAAACATCAACTAGTAATGAGTGGTTTGATAGTTCACAAGGCTGCTCAAAAAGTTGGTGCTGACGTTTTGCTAGCGATCGCACCTTTGAACACCATTAACTTTGAAAATCGCGCTCACCAAGAGCAACTCAAAGGTATTTTAGAAATTTTGGGTGTCCGTGAACTAACTGGACAAGATGCAGATCAAGGAATTTGGGCACGTGTTCAAGACGCTATGGCCGCAGTCAGTGGTGTGGTAGGTAGTGCTGTAACCCAAAGTAGTGACAAAAAGGATCTGAATATTCAAGATGCCATCCGCCTCGATCACAACAAGGTAAACACCCTGTTCACCGAATTGCTACAAAGCAACAATCCCCAGAAGATCCAAGAGTACTTCGGTCAAATTTATAAGGATCTAACTGCTCACGCGGAAGCTGAAGAGGAAGTAGTCTATCCAAGAGTACGTCCTTTCTACGGTCAAGATAACACCCAAGAATTGTTTGACGAGCAAGCTCATACAAAGCAGGCGTTAGAAGAAATTAAGGCTCTTAGCCCATCTTTACCCCTATTTAAAGAGAAAGTCAAACAGCTGATGGATGCTCTTGGCGATCATATTCGTCAAGAAGAAAGCACGATGTTTGCTGCCATTCGCAACAATTTAAGCACTGAGCAAAGTGAGCAACTGGCTACTGAGTTCAAAGCTGCTAAGACCCGAATTCAAAAAAAGCTAGGTGTTGTTAACGAAGCGAATGCATAGGATGTTTTTGGGCTTTCTATATCCGCTAAAAAACTTTAGTTAAACAAAAACTCCCAGCACATCAGCGCTGGGAGTTTTTGTTTAAACATCTTGTTGACAATATTTATAAGCGGCATAAGCCATAGTTACAACCCCGGTGATAATGGCAGCTTCATCAACTTCAAATTGGGGATGGTGTAATGGGTGGTTAATGATTCTTTCTTTGTAGCCTACACCCAAGCGAAACATGGAACCAGGGGCATGTTCCAAATACATAGAAAAATCTTCAGCACCAAGGGAAGGTTCGGGTAAAACTTGAACGCGATCGCTACTCCAAGCTTCTTCTGCGGCTGATTGTAATAATTGCGTCAAGGCATAATCATTTTGAACGCTGGGTACGCCCTGGCGATAATTCACTTGATAGTTTGCTCCGTAGGTCTGGCAAACATTAGATACAATGTTTTCAATCCAGTTAGGGAGATGAGCGCGAGTTTCGGGATGGAGCGATCGCACGGTTCCCAATAACTGCACTTTATCCGCAATTATATTGGGCGCTCTGCCACCGTTAATTTTCCCTATGCTTAATACTACAGGACGCAAGGGGTTCTGCGTTCGGCTGATGGCTTGTTGCAATGCAGTAATGACTTGGCAAGCAATCCAAATTGCATCAATGGCCTCATGAGGACGCGCCCCATGTCCAGATTCTCCCATAATTAGAATTTCTAAATCATCTGCGGCGGCTGTCAATGCCCCGTAACGCACGCCAATAGATCCTGCGGGTATAGAAGGAAAAACATGAACCCCTAATACAGCCGAGACGTTTTCCATTGCCCCATCTTTCACCATCCAGCTTGCACCTTGAGCAATTTCCTCGGCTGGCTGAAATAAAAACCGCATTTTCCCACCCAACTCCTCTGCCATTTGTGACAGCACCATTGCTGTTCCTAATCCCACTGTGGTATGGACATCGTGACCACAAGCGTGCATAACACCCTCGGCGCGAGAGGCGTATTCTAAATTTGTCCCTTCTTGAATTGGCAAGGCATCCATATCTGTGCGAATTGCCAATAAACGGTCATTTTGACCAGTGCCTTGGAGTTCTCCAACTACGCCCGTTTTGCCAACTCCCTCTTGTACATGCAGACCACTGGAAGACAAAACACCCGCTACGAAGGCTGCTGTTTGGTACTCCTGACCACTGAGTTCTGGGTGAGAGTGGATGTGGCGGCGAATTTCAATCAAGCGAGGCGCTAGTTTTGTTGCTAAGTCTTTAATATGGGTAAGCATCAATTCAATTAATCTACAAGCTTTTTTCCCATGATAAAGAACTGTTAACAAACAAAATGCTTTTGCTATACAAGGATAGGTGAAGGTGGAAGGGGGCAAGGGGGCAGGGAGCAGGGGGCAAGGGAGAAGAGGGAGATTAATTAATAACCAATGCCCCATTCCCCATTCCCCATTCCCCAGTTTATTTGGAATAACAGGTTGTACCTGGAGTATTTTCGGGTTTGAACTTGTTACATTCTCTGGTCTTTTGACGTTCTAACGACCATTCATAAGGCATATCTGAGGTGACTACACCATTAGACATTGTTGTTAGTCGGAAGTTAGCCCCCCGAAAATTGGTAAACTGCAATTTAGCATCTTTTAAGTTTGCTGCTTCCAAATTGGCGCTGATGAAACCGGCATAAGATAAATCAGCGTTTTCCAGGGATGCTGATTTCAAATTTGCTCCGGTTAAGGAAGCACCCATAAGATTGACAGAATTCAGGATCGCACCTTCTAAATTTGCACCGGTGAGATCGGCATTGGTAAGATTAGCTTTAGATAATGTTGCACCACTCAAGTCAGCCCCTCGCAAATTTGCTCCAGTTAAATTCAGTTGAGTTAGGTCAGCACCATTCAAACTACACCTTGGACAGGCATTTGTTGCCTTCAACTGATCCAAATCTAGTTGATTTAACGCCAGGGCCTGCTCTGCAAACCCAAAACAAGCTAACAAAACGACGGTAGCAACAATCTTAAATTTCATATTTTTTACAGATATCTACAAAAATGACAAGTTACGCACATTGCGTACTGTCATACTTACATATACCGCTTCTCTAGGGAAGAACAGGGATGAAGCATTCATTAAGAAGCTGTAAAAATACTATAAATTCTAATGGTAATACTACCCAAACTGAAATATAGGCTATAGAATCGATTCGTAAGGAACTATACCGAACGTCTTATAGACTACCATATATGTGATCCCCCTAGCTCGATGAAAAATACGACTAGGGGGATCTTGTTTTTGGGAATGGGGAATGGGGAGTTGGGAATTGGGCATCGATAAGAGATAGGGGGGACAAGGAAGAGGGGGGAGACTTGGGAGAGACTGTTGAATAATTCTCCCTTTATCCTCCCTGTCCTCCTTGTCCCCCTTGTCCTCCTAATCTCCCCTACCCCCTGCCCCTTGCCTCCTTCCTCTTTCATCGCCATCCTAAAAAGCGCAATCCAGGGACAATTAGGTAGTAACTTACTGCTAACCAGAAGCTGATAAAGAAGCCTACAGAACCAAAAAAAATCAGAGGTAACTGTAACTCTGACCAAGCTGGTTGACTAGTAAATTGGAAGATCGGTGGTGCCAACCTCAAAAGAATCAAAAATGCGTAGGCGATCGCACTACCAAAGGCAGCGAATACAGCGTACACTACATGATGGCTGCGAAGACCTAAGCTCAAGGTGAGTAGGCAAGCTGCTACTAAAATCACTGCTACTAAGCCCTCGCCACTGTCTTTTGGTGTGATTAATTGCAAAATGAACCAGCCGAAGCCATAGCTAATCATGCCCATCAGCGATGCTACTAAAAAGCGCCGCCGTTGACCAAAACACCCGGATACTGTCAGTCCCCAAGCGGTTCCCCAGCCTGCGGCGATGAATACCAAAATATCTGCCCCGAAGACGGGTTGAGTATTTGGGACTAATTGGTTTAGCTGACTCGAAATAAATTCCACAACCCAACGCCCCAAGTTGGTGTGATATGCCAAAATAAAACCAGCGATCGCACCAAAACAAGCACCAACATAAGCCAAAATCATCGCCCAAATGGTCGCCAAACAAGCTTGGAAAATTTTGATGATTGTCTGAGCGATAAAAATTACGGTTTTAGTAACAGCTTGGCTAAAGTTCGCTAAAACTTGTTCAATAGCTTGGATTAGCAGTGTAAATCTCTGGGAAACTTGGGTTGAAGCTTGCTTAAGCTGATCTCGCAGTTGGGCAAATAATCCCGGTGGCGGTAATGGTTGAGAAATCTTCGCCAACCGTTTTTGAATCATAGCTGCATTTGCTGGACGCGATCGCACATCCTCTTGCACCATCTCATCTAGTAAATCTGCTAGTTGGGGGTTGACATTCACCGCAATGCGCCAGCGCAATTTCCCAGTTTGTTGATCTTCCAATTCTAGTGGGTATTTGCCTGTTAGCAGTTCAATTACCGTTCGACCAAGGGCATAAAAATCGGCACTTGGCCCGACAATACTTCCACTCACTTGTTCTGGTGGACTGTAGCCAGAAGAAAATAATCGGGTGGAACTAGACTGAGAACGCAGCTTAGAGGGGCTAAATTGCTTTGCCCCACCAAAATCAATTAGTACCAGGCGATCGCCTTCTATTTGTCCTTGAGGTAGGCTGACAGTGGGCGAAGATGTGCCCAGCATTAAATTAGAAGGTTTAATATCCCGATGAATAATCTGACGTTTATGTAATTCTTGTAAAATCTCTACAGTTTGGGCAAACCAGTTGACAACCAACTTCTCTGGACACCCTTGGGGAAACTTTTTTAATATCTCCTCTAAAGTCCGTCCATTGATTTTTTCCATTACTAGACAAGGTAGTTGGTGCGGCTTGGGGTTAAACAGTTGTACCTGAAAATACCCTTCAGCATCGACTGCGGGGACACCTGGATGCTGCAAACTAGATAAAACTGCCGCTTCTTGGGTAAATAATTCCAGTGCTTTTGGTGACTCTTCTACCAACACTTTCAGCACTTTCTCGGTTTGAGTTTTTTCATCCCAAACCGTGTAAATTTGAGCAAATCCTCCCGAACCTAATGGCTGAAGTGGAACATAGCGGTCTAACAACTCTAGCGGTGCGCCACAGCTGTTGCAGAATTTGTTTCCCCAAGGTTGGGGATAAGGACGTTGACAATCAGGATTTATGCAGTGAACCGCACTCTGAGTGATGTGGGACACAACCGCTACAATACAAAGGCTGACTTGATTTTAACGTTTCTTGAGGTTTCCTGATTTTTAAATAGCTAAAAGGAAAACCCTCATAGAATCTATGAAGGTTTTCTTTTATAGCTATGTCAGCCCTTAATTACGAAAACTTCTCTTACTCTGTCTGTGCTTGGCGACTTCTTTGCGCTTGCGTTTTTCTAAGGGTGTTTCAAAATGACGATGCTTTCTCATATCTGGAAAAATTCCAGCCTTGGAAACTTCTCGCTTAAATCGTCGTAAGGCTGATTCAATGTGTTCATTGTCACCGACAATTACTTGGGTCATTATTTCTCCTACTAAGTTGACTTAATCAGGCGGGAACATTACAAAAAAAAGACAGACTGTTGTTTGTCTGACCTTAAGACTATTGGTAAATTTTTTTGTTTCCAAAGTTTAGTAGCGTCCGCCGCGTCCGCCGCCGCCACCGTATCCTCCTCGGTTTCCACCAAAGGAACCTCTATCACCTCTATCTTCCTTGGGTTTAGCCTTATTTACTTTTAGGTCACGACCCATCCACTCAGCACCATCGAGAGCTTCAATGGCAGCTGTTTCTTCCGCTTCAGTTCCCATTTCCACAAAAGCAAAGCCTCGCGGACGACCTGTTTCACGGTCAGTAGGTACTTGAACTCGCTTTACAGTACCATATTCTGCAAAAATACCACTTAAATCTTCTTGTGTAACGTCATAAGAGAGGTTACCTACGTAAATTGACATCGATTCGCTCCAAAATCATCACTGTGTAGAGATTTTAATTTCTCTGAGAAGTCTGTAAATACTAAAAGGAAAAGCCTTTCAATACTAAAATCAAAGACGTCACTGAATTAACTCTCCTAAATCTAGGATGACATAGGAGCCATCTCTCTGCATCAAGTAGATAGTTAACCAGTGATACGATCGCATTTACGCGATCGTCTGCCCCAGCTACCCTAAGTACGGCCCAACACAAAAAAGGGTTGGAAATGGAAGAAGATCAATTCTGTAGGGTGATAAAGGAAATCAGACATACAGGGGCACATCTTTAGAATATCCGAATTGAATGTTTGACTGCATTAACCATGAAGCATTACTTCAAAATTTTAATACGAAAGCCAAAGTCAGGCAACAAGTTTGAAGGAGGTAGGGGGCAGGAGAGGCAGGGGGAGAGAAATAAATAAGTATATTCAAGGCTATAAGAATCATAAAAATTACTAGAAATTTCTCTTTACTCTTCCTGCTCAAGAAAGCTCTTTTCACGATGAGCTCACTTTTTCGCATCGCTTTCAGCATAGCTTTGGCAGTATGGGGTTCTTCGGGTTTAATAGACCTCTTGCAAAAATATTTTATGGTATGATGTTGGATTTTGTCGCTTGAATCAATACTACTTATGCGATATGAGCAAACAAAAAAGTTATCGAATCGGCAGTTCAAACGTTTGGTCGGGGTGCAACGACGTACTTTCGATGAGATGGTTAAGGTGTTAGAACATACAACCAGTTTTAAGCAAACACGAGGTTATCCGAACAAGCTAGGCTTGGAAGACCAAGCTTTGGTTTGCCTACAGTATTGGAGAGAATATCGGACTTACTTCCAGATTGCTAGTGACTGGCAAGTATCCTAAATCTTCGGTTTGCCGCATAGTACATTGGGTTGAAAGCACATTAATCAGTTCTGGAAAATTCCGTTTAGAAGGAAAAAAGTCCTTGTTGATCTCATCACAGAAACCAAAAACAGCTGTGATGGATGTAACAGAGAGTCAAATTGAACGTCCGAAACACGGGCAAAAACGCTTTTATAGTGGTAAACAAAAACGGCATACTCTCAAATCTCAATTGATAATTGACCTAACAACCCAAGAAATTCGTTGTATTGTAAACGGTTCTGGTCGCAAACATGACTACAAACTATTTCTATTTATAGAGAGTAAGGTTCGTTTTCACTCCGAAACCGAAAGCTTAGAAGACAGTGGCTACCAAGGAATTTCTAAACTACACACTAATAGTCACTTACCTCAAAAGAAACCTAAAGGAGGTAAGTTAACCAAGGAACAAAAGCGATCCAACCGCGCTTTAGCGAGTCGTCGAGTAGTGATTGAACTTGTTTAAAAGTTTTTCTGATTTTAAGTCAGCGCTACCGCAATCGTCGGAAACGTAATGGAAGAGCGCTGTCATTTAATTGCTGGGATTTATAATTACGAAATTCAAAAAGAAGCCTAAATTTCTTTTGGATTTAGTCAACCCTCTACCATACCACAAAACTTTTTTGCAAGAGGTCTAATAAGTAACCCAAGTTGCTAAATCAAGTTGCCGAGCATCACCTTTCCAAGCTGTTTGCAAGTCGGCTTTGACAACTTGAGCAGCGTCTTTTTTGCCCAGTGCCTGCAAAGTTGCCTGTAAGCCAAATAGCGAACGCCCATTATGGGGATACTTTTCTAGATCAACGCGAAAGACTTTCTCCGCCTCTCTATAATCACCCTTAGCCAAAAGTACAGCGCCCAAAGATTCCCACGTGGGAAAGTACCAGTCAGGTGGTTCTACGTAATCAAGCGCATCTTCTGCTACTGTCGCTTTTTCTAATAATTGAATGGCATATTCATAATCATTATTTTTTATAGCAATTTTGGCATCAAGAACTTTTGAGGCAATGTCTAAAATGCGACTGGCTGGGCTGAATCCGATAGTTGCTTCGGTAGAAATTTCCTGTTTGGCGGCAAGTAATGCCAGACTTTCACTTGTTGCCTCTTCAAGTTTGCCTGTGGCAGCCATAGCCATACCGCGAGCAAAATGCCAAAGTGCTATGGTAGTAGGCAATTTAACATCGGGAGCAGGAGTTTTTAAGATGGCATCCCAATCACTAAAGCGTGTCTGAATCAGTATTTTGCTGCCCAGGAATCCCTCAAGCATTGGTATATATGGGTTTATAGCAGTAGCATTTGCGACTAATTTATCTGCGGCTTGGAGAGCATCTTCATATTTTCCTGCCATGCTGCTAGCCACCATGAGGAAATGTACGTTGTGGTTGTAGTACATCATGGGGTAAGTGCCCTGGACTTGATATTTTTTGATGTAAATATCATCTTGAGCGATCGCCTGCTCGTTAGCCTGCATTGCCCCTTCATAATCTCCTACGCGAAAGTAAATATGCGAAGGCATGTGTACCAAGTGTCCTGCTGCTGGCGCTAGGATTCCTAGTCTTTTGGCACTGACAAGGGCCCTTTCTGGGGAAGGCGAGGCTTCCACCGCATGGATATAGTAATGATTGGCCCCCGTATGATTCGGATTACGCTTGAGAACAGATTCTAAAATAGCCACAATTTTTTCTGTATCTGGCTGTGGTTTGCCATCTTTAGTCCAGTGCTGCCACGGATGCAGATCCATCAAGCTTTCAGCATAAAGCGTTGCTGCATCCAAATCATCAGGATAGCACTCAACTAGGGTTGCCATTGCTTTTGCGTACTCTACCGCTAATTGATACAAGTCTGCACCAGGATCTTGGGAGTAACGTTTTGCTAAGGCGGTAATGTAGTCTCGTTCCTGGTTAGATGCTTTGGTAGAAAGTGCTAAAGCTTGCTGTACCGCTTGGTAAGCAGCTAATTCTCGATTGGGATCGATTTCTAAGTTAATATTGGGGCCTAGAGCCAGAGCAATACCCCAATATGTGATCGCTAAATGCGGATCGAGTTTGGCAGCGTGTTGAAAAGAACGCACCGCCTCATCATGATTGAAAGCGTAAATTAAATTTAATCCCTGATCGAAAAACTCTTGCGCGTGAGCATTAGTAGTGGAAACTGGATGGTGGATTGCGCCAAGTCCAGATATTAAGCTGTAGGGTTGTCTTGCTTGAGCGATCGCCGCATTAGGAGCGATTAAAGAGAGTATAAGCACCCAAATTATAAATAAGTACTTCATTGTCTATATTGTTTTTATTCAAGCTCTTTTTTTCTTAATATTCAAAAGCCACAGTTTTTCTAATGAAGCAATTTGCTGACTGAGAACAGCCGCACGGTGTTTCTTATAGATATTAAATCCTACAAACACACTCATTAGAATCAAAATAGAAAATCCGATGAAAATGTTAACAGATACATCACCTTGCATCGTAGAATCTACATATTGAAAATTAGGAGTTACTTGCGTAGTAGAATTTGAGCGCATAAATACCTTGATAAATAGAAATAAACGTAAATACTTGTTCTTGTTGTCTTTGGTGAAAAATTAGTCACAAGCTTTACTAGTGGGGCATGGAAGAAACAACTATCCAGGGTAAGCTCATCTAATTTGGTATAAAGAGAACTTGACAAATCAAAGAAGATCAGCATAAACGACTCTGTAAAAAATGGACTTGACAACTGAGCAAGATCAATGAGATGAATTCAATTGCTCGATTGAAAATCGCCTGGAGTCAATTTGATGTCAGAAGGCTTTGAAATTAAATCTGCTGATACTCTAGAAAATTCTCCTCATCAGCGAAAGCCAGCAGAAGTGGCAGATATCGTCCGTATTCAACAGAATCTAGTGGAGCATTTTGCTCTTATTAAAGACCCAAGAGTAGAGCGAACCAAAAAACATCAACTTAGGGACATTTTAGTAATTGCAATTCTGGCAGTCATAGCAGGAGCGCAGGGATGGGAAGATATCGAGAATTACGGCATAAGTAAGCGACAGTGGTTAGAAGAATTTTTGGCATTACCAAATGGAATTCCCTCCGATAGCGTAGCGTTAGCGAGTCTTCGAGCGTCTGATACCTTCCGACGAGTGTTTGAGTTCATTAACCCAGAAGAATTGAATCGTTGTTTTCTAAGATGGATAGAAACCCTGGTGACAAAGATGGGAGGAGAGATAATCCCCATAGATGGAAAGACAATTAGGGGTTCTTACGACCGCAATCAAGGGAAATCAGCACTGCACGTAATTAGTGCTTGGGCAAGCGAACAAAATTTGGTGTTGGCACAGATGAAAGTGGAAGATAAATCTAATGAAATTACTGCTATTCCCGCATTACTAGAATTACTAGATATCACAGGAGCTATCATCACCATTGATGCAATGGGGACACAAACAGAAATTGCCAAAAAGATTATTGATAAGAAAGCAGATTATGTTCTGGCACTTAAGGCTAATCACCCGACTCTCTACCGTCAGGTAGAACAATGGTTTGAACAAGCTTCTGCACAGGATTTTCAAGGTATTGATGTCAGTTATGAGCAACGCATTGAGAAAGGACATTATCGCACGGAAATCCGTCAAGTTTGGTCTGTTCCAGTTTCTGCCATTGGTGAACTTTACCAGCCCCGACTATGGGCAGGACTTCAAAGTGTGGTTATGGTTGTCCGAGTGCGTCGTCTTTGGAATCAAACTACTCGTGAAATTCAGTTTTATCTGACTTCTTTACATAGTGACGCTCAACTTTTAGGTCGAGCTATCCGAAAACATTGGGGTATTGAAAACCAGGCTCACTGGACACTTGATTGTACTTTTGCAGAAGATTCTTGCCGCATTCGCTCTTTCCATAGTCCGCGTAATTTTGCCCTTTTACGACGCATTGCTCTCAATGCCCTTAATCGCGAACATACTTACAAACGTAGTCTTCGTCAAAAAATGAAGCGCACGGCTATGGACAACGATTATATGATTCGCGTTCTCAGTTTTTGTTTTCTTGACTCTACATTAAATTCCTCTGAATCCTTCTGTCAAGCCTGATTGAGATGCTCTTACCCTGAACAACTATCCAGTTTAAAAAGGTAACAAAAGCTTAATTTACAAGCTTTCTTCCCTGCTGTCTGTTTGAAGTTCCCTACCCTGCAAAAAGGCGCAGAAAAACCTACATACTTTTCTCTGCTTTCTTGCACTAGCTAAACTACTTTTCAGTTCAAACTTGAAAAATTATGTTTCTTTCCGCCTAAGATTTGTGACAACACTCTTTTTCTGGAACTAAGAATATTCAAAGATTTTCTTATATCTCAACTATTTTGTTATGCCAGATGTTTCTAACTGCGGCTTAAGTAATTTTTATAAAAAGTATAATAAACTACTTTTGGGTACTGAGATTGGTAACTCAAGTTGCAGTTGATCGCATTTTGAGTATTTCTTAACGGCTAATTCAGGCTAGGCATTTGCACTCTTGTCTAGCTGAGGGGGGAAATGATTTTTTCTCAAGATAGAACAATAGAATCATTCCTTTCTATCTTTTGGATATTATATGAATCCTTGAAGATGAATTGAACCTTTAAATAATTATGTACAACGGACATAATTATTCTTCATAAAAACATCGTCAGATAGAAGAATTAAAACTTGTCTAAAAGTAATCTATAGATATTGCAACGCTTTCCTAGCAAGCAACAAGTAATCACCAACTAACATAAATTAGGAGCTAAACTATTATGAGTATCGAAGATAGAGCTAAAGCTTTTGCTAAGAACGTCGAAGGAAAAGTCCAAGAAGTGGTTGGCGAAGTAACTGGCAACCCCAACGATAAAGCTGAAGGTAAAGCTAAACAAGCTGAAGCCCAAGTTCGTCATACTGCTGAAAATATCAAAGATGAAGTAAAAAAGACTTTAGAATAGGCTGAACTTGATTTAGGAAGAAGGTGTAGGCTAAATAATTATTTACTAAACCTTCTTCCTTTCTTAAATCTTTGTTTTAACTTGGTTTTGGGCTTTTTGAAAATACAGATTCCAAAATATTTTTGCAAAGGTGTAGATTCATGATTAATCTTTTATTTACCTATCTTTTAACAGACATCCCTTTAACATCACAAGGTAACTCTACTTATTCTATTGTGCTAACAGCGTTATTAGGATTGGGCTTTATCGCTGCTATTACTATAGGGTCAATTGCTTGGTACAATTCCAAACGTCCTTTAGGTTGGGATGATAAAGAGCGTCCCGACATTATTCCAGAAATTGATAAGTAATAGTTTTTTGCCTGACTCCTCCCATTTTTTAGTGTTCACGGATTTTGTCTGTGAACACTATTTTTTATCAAACAGAATTCAGGAGTCAGAATTCTGTTGGGTATTCTGTACGAGTGGTGGATAGCGCCGGCGGCAAGCGAGTCCGCGTTCGCTTTTAGCGTCTAGTAGAGAGCGTCAAGATTGCTCTCCTGTTAGCGGTAGCGGGGCGTTTAGCCGATTCTGACTTCTGAATTCTTCTTCAATCTAAAATTTCTTCACTTTTAATTGTCGGCTGCTACAGGTAGACGGATAGTAAATGTACTACCCTGTCCTGGCTCAGATGTCACACCAATTGTGCCTTGATGTGCTTCGATAATACACCGAGACAGATATAGTCCCAAACCACTACCAGAACGCTGGTGTTTACCTTGGCGAAATCGCTCAAATAATATTGCCTGATCTTGTTTAGAAATTCCCGGCCCTGTATCTTGGATATCAATAGTCACATCTGCTGGAGTGAAATGGCAGTGAATATCTACAGAACCTTTGTCTGTAAATTTGATAGCATTGCCGATAATATTTGTTAAAACTCGCCGCAGTTCTACGCGATCGCCCATGACGGTGCTTGTAGTTTCACCTCGATCGATATTTACAGCTAACCCTTTTTCTTCAGCTAAGGGAGTTAATTCTTGGGTAACTTCACTAACTAGTTCCTGAATATTGCAGGGAGAAATTTTTAAGGTTTTACAGCCCGCTTCATGACGATAAACTTCTAGTAAGGTATTTACCATTTCCAGCAGGTCTTGATTACTGCCAATCATGGTGTCAATGATTTCTTGCAATTGTGGCGAAACTTCGCAAAACCTGCCTTCCAGCAATAATTTTAAGACGCGGTTGGAGGCTACTAATGGTATACGTAAATCGTGAGTAAAACGCGAGACAAAATCTGCCCGCAGGTTAGCCATCTGATCTCGTTCGTCTATGCTGTGTTTGAGGCGCAAGAGCGATCGCACTCGTGCATGTAGTTCATCAGGATCGAATGGTTTACGAATAAAGTCATCTGCACCAGCATCGAGTCCTTCCACAACGCTAGACTGATAGTGAGCCGTTAGCAGCAGAATAGGGATAAATGGCAACGCCGGATTCTGTCGGATGCGTCGAGTAAATTCATAGCCATCTATCTCTGGCATCATCACATCTAAGAGAATGATGTCTGGTGGTGACTCCTCAACCATAGCCAGAGCAATTTTGCTATCTTCCACCAAGCTAATTTCATAGCCCTCATCTTCTAGGACTGCTTCTAAGACCAGTAGATTGTCAAAAACATCATCGACAGCGAGAATTTTATCTTTTTTGACACTTTTAGTTAAAGACATGGCTGAATAAAAAAAAGAAGTGCTTGGCTATCCCTAGCAAATCTAGTAATAGCTTACTTTACCAGCGCTGAGATTATTAAGGATTCACATTTTCCTTTAAAGTTTCCTGAATTAAGCATCTTGTTTTGTACGTAATATTACGTACTTTAAATAGATGATAGTATCAAATACTTTAATATGTTAGTTTTTTACAATTATTTTAGCCGTCTCATTATCCAAGCAATATCTGTGTCTGGGTCTTAGGTTAAGGTCGCTTAGTCCCTTGTATTTAGCCTATCATAACCACTGCAAGGGTAATTATTTAATAGTTACCGACTCTTGCTTGCTAGCTGATTTTCAGTGAAAAATTGTCCACCATAAAACATCTATCATCAGGTGAATGTATAAAAATATTTTTTGATTGGATTATATTGCTAGATGGAAACTCTTGCCTGAGAAAAACTTCCAAGATAAGGTTATTTATGTCTAATGGTAGATGAAGTTCAGGAAAAATACCAAAAGCATTGCTTTTTGTATAAGATACCGAATAGAAGAACGAGATTATTTTAATCTGTACTTTAGATAGATAACAGTAAAATTAAGCAACTATGAGTGAAATCAAGATCCTCGTGATCGAAGATCACAACCTTACGAGAATCGGCTTACGGTCTGCCTTACAAACCCAGCCAGAGTTTAACATTGTTGGTGAAGCAGCCAATGCAGCCGACGGCATCAAGCTTCTGAAAACTCTCAAGCCGGATGTTGCCACTATTGACATCGGTTTGCCTGACATGGATGGTATTGAGCTAACACGTACATTTAGGCAATATCAAGCAGAGAATGAAGATTACACCACAAAGCTGCTAATTTTAACGATGCAAAATAGCGAGCAGGCAGTTTTAGCAGCATTTGCAGCAGGTGCAGATTCTTATTGCATGAAGGATATCGAAACTGAGAAACTAGTTGAGGCTGTGCAAACGACTTATGCAGGTAGCTCATGGATCGATCCTGCGATCGCAGATCTTGTATTACAACAAATACGTCAAGATTTCCCTGATGGTAGCAGAGGCGCATCTGGAAAAAGAGTCTTGATTGAAGGTATTGATCCCGATGTTGAGAAAAGTATAGTCAGCTATCCTTTAACTCACCGGGAAATGGATGTTTTAGAGTTGATCGTCGCTGGGTGTGACAATGCAGAAATTGCTAAAAGACTCTATTTAACAGTCGGTACTGTAAAAACTCATGTTCGAGGTATTCTCAATAAACTCTGTGTTGCTGACCGTACACAGGCTGCCGTCCGGGCTTTACGGGCTGGATTAGTACCGTAAATATGCTGATCAATAATTGTTTTTTAGTCAAAACGATTACCTCTAAGAAGATTTATTAAGAAATTGTTACACAGTTTAGTAAAATGACATAATTGACGAACAAATAAGTATTTTTCCTCATATACATGATAGCGGATCAATTTCCCTGGCTTACCGCGATTGTCTTGCTGCCACTCGTTGCTTCCCTGCTCATCCCTGTGCTGCCTGATAAAGATGGCAAGCTCGTACGGTGGTATGCACTGGGTGTAGGTATTGCAGACTTTGCCTTGATGTGCTACGCCTTTTGGAAGCATTACGATGCCAACGATGCTAGTTTTCAACTTGTAGAAAGTTATGCCTGGATGTCTCAGTTAGGCTTGAACTGGGCATTATCAGTTGATGGACTTTCAGTGCCACTTGTGCTTCTAGCAGGATTTGTCACCACACTCTCGATTTTTTCAGCTTGGCAAGTCGATCACCGCCCCCGCCTCTTCTATTTTTTAATGCTAGTGCTGTATTTTGCACAGGTTGGGGTGTTCGTTGCCAAAGACTTGCTGCTATTTTTCATTATGTGGGAAGTAGAACTAATTCCCGTCTACCTACTAGTCTGCATTTGGGGTGGACAAAGACGGCGTTATGCGGCTACGAAATTTTTGTTGTATACCGCAGCCGCTTCTATATTTATTTTGGTCGCAGCCTTAGCAATGGGGTTATACGGCGGCGGTGATATGACATTTGACATAACTGCCCTCGCAAATAAGGAATATCCCCTTGGTCTACAACTGCTACTTTATGCAGGGTTATTAATTGCATTTGGTGTCAAACTTGCTGTTTTCCCGATGCACACCTGGTTGCCTGATGCCCACGGTGAAGCATCCTCTCCTGTATCGATGATTTTGGCTGGTGTGCTGCTAAAGATGGGTGGATATGGACTAATTCGCCTGAATCTTGAGCTACTCCCCGATGCACACATTTACTTTGCGCCAGTTTTAGCCATTCTGGGTGTTGTCAACATTATTTATGGTGCATTAAACTCCTTTGCTCAGACGAATATGAAGCGGCGTTTAGCTTATTCGTCGATTTCCCACATGGGGTTTGTGCTGCTTGGGATTGCCTCATTCACTGATTTGGGAATCAACGGTGCAATGTTGCAAATGATCTCGCATGGTTTGATTGCCTCAGTGCTGTTCTTCTTGGCTGGAGTTACTTACGATCGCACCCACACAATGGTAATGAAAGATATGGGCGGTATTGGTCAAGCCATGCCCAAAGTCTTTGCCTTGTTTACAATCGGAGCAATGGCATCCTTAGCACTTCCCGGTATGAGCGGTTTTGCTGGCGAACTATCGGTATTTGTTGGGATGACAAGCAGTGACGTTTACAGTTCAACTTTCTGCACTGTCACAGTTTTTCTCGCCGCAGTTGGAGTTATCCTCACACCCATTTATTTACTTTCCATGCTGCGAGAGGTATTTTATGGTCAGGGTGCAGCACTGATATGCGATATCAATAATGCAGGCTCAGAAAATCAAGAAGATGAGGGAACAGTTTGTTTTGGTACAGATTGCTTCGTGCCAGAAGATGCAGTCTACGACGATGCTAGACCTCGTGAAGTGTTTATCGCTGCCTGTTTTTTGCTGATGATTATTGGTATTGGTTTCTATCCCAAGATGGCGATGCAGATGTACGACGTGAAGACTGTGGCAGTGAATGCTAATCTTCGCCAGTCTTATGCCATAGTCTCGCAAACAAATCCTCAGATTTATGCTAATCGATTATTGGTTCCGCAAATTTCAGAGGTTGAGGTAGCGCCCGTTTTGGGAACTTTGAAGTAAGCTTTTTGACCAATAGACTTGTTGAGGAAGAGGCAGGAGGAAAAGGCAGGGGGAAGGGGAGCAGGGGGACAAGGGGACAAGGGGGAATTTTATCAAACAAGTCTCTCCGTCTCCCACCTCTTCCTAGTCTCTTCTTTATGCCCTTTCCCCTCTGCTCCCCTGCTCCCCTGCCTCTTTTTCAGCTAGCCAACTTGTTTAGAGAAGTTTCCCCAGAATTTTGTGGGCATTAAATTAATATTGCTCGCTCTACTGTAATATCAACGTTGTAACATCGCGTGATTTCACTAAACAATGCCACTGCAAGCCCAAATAAAAAACTTCAGGAAACGTTGGTTTCCTCGGATTCTCAAAAGAATTTTAATTGTGCTGTTAGTGCTGGGGCTATTGTTAGTGGAATTCGCCACCTACACTGTGCGCCAATCATTTCCGCAAGAGAGTGGCACAATTCAACTACCTCAACTCAAAGCTGAAGTAACCGTCCAGCGCGATAAATGGGGAATTCCCCACATTTATGCTGCCAACTCTCACGATTTATTTATGGCGCAAGGTTATATTCACGCCCAAGACCGTTTTTGGCAAATGGATTTTTGGCGACACATCGGTTCTGGGCGACTCTCAGAAATGTTTGGTTCCTCTCAGGTTGACACTGATAGATATCTGCGGACAATGGGTTGGGCGAGGGTGGCGCAGCAAGAAATTCAGGAAATTAATGCAGAGATGAAGGCATACCTGGAAGCATACTCAGATGGTGTTAATGCTTATCTGAAAGAGCATCAAGGTAACGCCCTGAGTCTAGAATACACTGTGCTAAAATTCCTCAATCCTGGGTATAAGCCAGAACCTTGGCAAATATTGCATTCTCTGACTTGGGGGAAAGTGATGGCTTACGATTTGGGTACAAATTTCCAGAGTGAAGTTGAACGTGCCATACTACTTAAAACCCTTATCCCCACTCAAGTAGAGGAACTTTATCCACCTTATCCTCAAGACTTGCCAGCGATTTTACCTGAGTTCCAAAAAGGGAAAACAGGAGAGGATGAAAATTATGACGAGACACAATTCACCGCCTTTGGTATTGAGGAAGTAATAGAGTCAATTACCAAGCCGATGATAGCTTTGGAACAACTCATAGGGCCTACGGGGATAGGCATTGGTTCTAATAACTGGGTGATATCCGGTGAGCTTACAGATACAGGTAAGCCAATTTTGGCAAATGACCCCCACTTAGGTGTGCAAATACCCTCTATATGGTACGAGGTTGGTTTGCACTGTGTATCTAAGAGTGCAGAATGTCCATACAATGTTACTGGCTTTTCCTTTGCGGGAATGATTGGGGTAATTATCGGTCATAGCGATCGCATTGCCTGGGGTGTAACTAATGTACTATCTGATGTGATGGATTTATATATCGAGAAAATCAATCCCAAAAACCCCAATCAGTATGAGGTAAATGGCAAATGGGTTGATATGAAACTCGTGCAAGAAACGATTCAAGTTGCGGGGAATCAGCCGATTGTGCAAACGGTACGCTATACCCGACATGGGCCGATTCTCTCTGATGTTTCACCCAATCTTAAGAAGTTCCAGCCAAAGCCCTTAGAAATACCGCAAAACTATGCCGTAGCCTTGCGCTGGACAGCCCTAGAACCTTCGAAATTAGGATATGCGATTCCCCAAATCAATCGCGCCCAAAACTGGCAAGAATTCCGCACTGCTGCGAGTAATTATGATGTCCCGGCTCAAAATTTGGTCTACGCTGACGTTGATGGCAATATTGGCTACCAAATGCCTGGTAAATTCCCCATTCGTGCCAAGGGAAATGGACGTTATCCCGTTCCTGGTTGGACGGATGAATATGAGTGGCAAGGCTATATTGACTTTGAGAAGTTACCCAAAAGTTTCAATCCGTCTCAAGGCTATATTGCTACTGCCAATAATTTAGTGATGCGTAAATATCCTTATTTAATTACCACAGATTGGGTTTATGGCTATCGGGCACAGCGCATCGTTGAGATGATTTCACAAAAAACCGAACCGATTTCCCTAGAAGATGTGCAGCAGATACAGGGTGACGATCGCAATCTCAATGCACAAACATTAGTACCCCTACTGCAATCTATCACTGTTGATACTCCCCGCTCGCAAGCAGCCCAAAAACTTTTGCAAGATTGGAATTTACAGTTGGGAATGACATCATCGGCTGCTGCCTTGTTTGAAGTATTCTGGAAACACTTGCTAGCAGATACGTTTCACGATCAGTTGCCTGAGAGATACTTTCCCAATGGAGGCGATCGCTGGTATGCTGTGGTAGCAAATTTAGTAAAACAGCCCAATAGTTCCTGGTGGGATAATCGCAACACCCCAAAAGTTGAGAACCGCGACGAAATCCTGCGGCAATCCTTTACAAAAGCTGTGGATGAACTAGAAGGGATTCAAAGCAAAGATCCGAAAAACTGGAATTGGGGCAAACTACATACTGTTACTTTCCGTAATGCCACCTTAGGTAAATCTGGAGTTGCACCGATTGAAGGTTTATTTAATCGTGGTGCATTTGCGACGGCTGGTAACGGCGAAACAGTCAATGCTAACCGATGGAGAGCAAATAAATCCTTTGAGGTGACAGATATTCCTTCCCTGCGGATGATCGTAGATTTGGGAAATTTGGATAACTCAGTTGCAATTCATACACCTGGACAATCAGGCCATGCTTTCCATACCCACTACAACGATATGGTTGACTCTTGGCGCAATATTGAATATCACCAGATGTTGTCGCAACCAAAGAACGTCACAGATAACACTGCTGCGACATTGAAGTTAATTCCCAAATTGTGACAATAAACTGCAACCCGAATAGAGAATGTTAAATTTTAATACTTAAGTGTAATTACATACACGTTATCGAAAAAATGAAGTATAAAGTAACAGGGCAACAGAAATCAAGATTATTTTTAGAAAAAAGTATTTTCGCTGGCCATCTATTTCTGCTGCCCAACTTTCCCAAAACCTAGTTGGAGATAATAGGATTTATGCAACGCGTATTTAAACAAAGTTTTATGCTTTCAGTCACTACTGCGATCGCATTATTATTTACAGGGTGTGGAGAAAGCAAAGTTGCTCAATGTAACAAAGTGATCAAGGTTGCTAATCAAGCATCTACTCTAGGTCAGGAATTTGGTAAAAATCCCAATCCAGCAAAAGGTTCTAAAGCTTTAACTGAACTTGCTGGTAAGATAGATCCACTTGCCCAAGAGATGAAAACCCTCGAAATTAAAGATGAAAAGTTACAAGGTTTTCAAGGACGCTTTATCACACTCTATCAAAACATCAGCAAGGAATTGAATAATGCCGCAGGAGCTATAGATAAAAAGAATCTACCAGCAGCAAAGGGCTTTTTGGTATCTTTGAAACAAAGTAGTACCGAAGAAAGTTCAATAGTTAACGAAATTAATAGCTACTGTTCTGCTAAATAATCAATTCTGCATGGAATCTTGATTACAAAAATAGTGCTTAAATAGTCGGTCGATAACCACCAAAAACCGCAAAGCTAAAATTTTTGTACCAGCAATCCACATTTTGAAACCCAGCCGCTTCTAACCAGTGAAGTTGAATCTCAAGGGTTGCCATGCGATCGTATTCCATGCGTTTTTGTGCAGCTTTAAGATCCTCTTTTGAGATACCCTTAGCATGGATAGAATCTAACCAGTGTTGACGATAAAGTTCTTCTAAATCAGGGGTTTTGCCGAGAACTTGGTCAGCGTTGACAAATATCCCTCCAGGATTGAGGACATCATAAATTCGTTGATAAAGAAGTTCTTTGTCAAAATCAGAAAGATGATGAATAGATAGGGCAGAGATTATCAGGTCGTAGGAATCACCCAAATCAGTCTCAATGTAGTCACCAATTAAGATTTTGGGAGATTTACCCATTTTGCTAAATCTCAACTTAGCTTTCTCTAACATCTCAGGGGCTAAGTCTAGTAAGGTGAACTCTGCATTTGGGAAAACAGATTGCACCATACCTGAGTAAAGTCCAGTACCAGCACCCAAATCTAAAACCTTTATCGGTGCGCTATGAGCGCCTGGTATAATTTCAACAGCTGTTTTGTAAAATTCATCAAAACAGGGAATTAGAATACGACGTAAGTTATCGTAATCTACTGCGGCAGCATTAAAAGCTTCTTGAATATTCATTTTTTAATTTTTAATAAAAGCTTTTTCATCCATTAATTTACTATTTCTTTTATTAGTTTCATGAATTCTGTCCTCCCCTGATTATCTGAGGTCTTTCTAATCCTATAAAGTGTTTGTCCAGCCAATGCCAAACCTGAAAACTGAGTACCTGCTTTCAGCATAAAATATACGATCGCTTACAATACACTCAAATAAGTTTGCTCAGAATTCATCGGCAAAATCCGCAACTTCCGATTTTTAAGGTCTGGTTCTAATCCTAAAACTTCCATTGGCGTTACACCCAAAAGGGCATAAGGTACTTCTGTGAGTTCCAGACAATCAAAGGTTCCTTGACGTTCTCCAATACTTAGTTCTACATCTCGAAAAATTTGCCCCTGCTGCACTCCAGCAGCAGTCTCTACCTGGGCTTCTCCACCTTGGACTAAACCTAGTTGACTAATAATGCTAGCAGGTAAACACAGCAAAGTTGCACCCTTATCAACTAAAACATTATCCAGAGTATAAGAGCGAACTTCCCCCGAAGAAATAAAGCCTCGTTGAGCCAAAACTTGATCAATTCTATTCGTGACAGTGAGGGTAACTATTACTTGCCCCATTTGCTTACCCAGAAGATTTGGTAGTATCAGCTTACCCATTTCAGCAAACTCCTGAAAACAAAATATTTTTGAGAGATGCCTTAAAATACAAAGACGCAAAAACGCCTCCGCGCCTCTGCGTCTCTGCATGAGATATTCTCTACTTACACCATCTCTGATGATGCCTGCATCATCTGCTGCGGCTGCGGCTGGAACATAAACAACGAGTAAACTACATCTCGGCGGATGTTGACCATCATATCCAAGAAGAGTTCGTAACCCTCGCTCTTATACTCAATTAGTGGATCTTTTTGCCCGTAACCGCGTAATCCCACTGATTCGCGTAAGGCATCCATTTGTTGCAAGTGTTCCCGCCACAGGGTATCAATGCGTTGCAAGATAAAGAAACGTTCAGCTTGGCGCATGAGTCCGGGTTGAACTTGGTCAATTTGCGCTTCTTTGAGATCGTAAGCAATCCGCACCTGTTCGTGGAGGAAGGCTTTAATCTCGCCGACTGTCATATCTTCTAATTGATTTGGCTGCAAGTCTGCTAGTAGATAGACGAATTCTTTGACTTTCTCAACCAACTTTTCTAACTCCCACTCTTCGGAGGGTAAGTCTATGTTGATGTAGTAATCAACGATATCATCCATCGTTTTTTCAGCGTACTTGATTACCTGTTCTTTCAAATCTTGACCTTCTAAAACCCGGCGGCGTTCAGCATAAATAGCACGACGTTGATTGTTCATCACCTCGTCATACTCAAATACCTGCTTACGGATGTCGTAGTAGTAGGTTTCGACTTTTTTCTGTGCGCCTTCCAAACTGCGGGTAAGCATCCCAGACTCGATGGGCATATCTTCTTCCACTTGGAAGGCGTTCATTAACCCAGCAACGCGATCGCCACCAAAAATCCGCAGTAGGTTATCCTCTAAGCTGAGGAAGAATCTCGTGGTTCCAGGGTCGCCTTGTCTACCTGCACGTCCCCGCAACTGGTTATCAATCCGCCGCGATTCGTGGCGTTCTGTACCAATTACGTGCAAACCACCGATTCCCACTACCTCATCATGTTCGCGGGTAGTAAATTGTTCGTATTCCTGTTTAACGCGGTTGTAAGCTTCCCGCAATTTCAGAATCACAGGGTCGTCGATGGGAGCTTTTTCGGCAGCTACAGCTACCTTGTCTTCTGCTTCTAGTTCCGGTAAACTGCGATCGCCATACTCACGTACTGCAATTTCTACTGCATCTTTGAGTAGTTTCTCTGTTTCTTTTGTTAACTGGGTGGGGAAAATTTCTGGTGAAGCCCGCCAAGTTTTGACTTTTTTGCCAGGGACAAAGCCTTGGCCACCACCATGTCCTGTAGGCAATCCGGCTGGTCTTTGAACCCCAAAGCTATCTTCATCTTCTGGCATGACGATGCGGGGCATGAAGTATTCCCGCAGCTTCAAACGTGCCATATATTCGGAGTTACCACCCAAAATGATGTCTGTACCTCTACCAGCCATGTTAGTAGCAATGGTAACAGCACCTTTACGTCCAGCTTGGGCGACGATTTCCGCTTCACGCTCGACATTCTCCGGTCTGGCGTTGAGTAATTCATGGGGAATCTCTAGCTGCTTCAGCAATCGGCTGAGAAGTTCGGATTTTTCTACACTAGTGGTTCCCACTAACACAGGTCTACCGAGTTCGTGCATTTCCGCACATTCTTTGGCGATCGCACCCCACTTGCCCGGTTCTGTCTTAAAGACCATATCAGACAAGTCTTCGCGTCTTCTGTCACGGTTGGTAGGAATTACCGCAACTTCTAGTTTGTAAATTTTTTCAAATTCTGGTTCTTCCGTTTTTGCTGTTCCGGTCATTCCACCGAGTTTTGGATACAGCAAAAATAGATTTTGATAAGTAATTGTCGCTAGAGTTTGAGTTTCTGGCTGAATCTCCTCGTGTTCTTTAGCTTCAATAGCCTGGTGTAGTCCATCACTCCAACGCCGTCCAGGTAGCACTCGACCAGTAAATTCATCTACAATTACTACTTCCCCATTGCGGACGATGTAATTTACATCTTTGAGGAAAAGTTCTTTAGCTTTAATCGCATTGAAAACGAAGTGTGCCCAAGGATCTTCTGGGTCAAATAAATCTGTGACTCCCAAAAGATTTTCGGCTTCTGCAAAGCCTTCATCTGTCAATAGCACGTTACGAGCTTTTTCATCCACATCATAATGCTCGTCTTTTTTGAGTGTGAATGCTATTTCAGCTGCTTGCAGATACTTTTCTGTAGGTCTTTCCACCTGCCCAGAAATAATCAGAGGTGTCCGCGCCTCATCAATTAAAATCGAGTCTACTTCGTCAATTACGCAATAATTGAATGGGCGTTGCACCACATCTGCCATTGATGTGGCCATGTTATCCCGCAGGTAGTCAAAGCCGACTTCGCTGTTGGTGACATAAGTGATATCGCAATCGTAGTTTTTCTGGCGTTCACTGGGAGTCATGCTTGACTGGATTAGCCCCACACTCAACCCCAAAAACCGATGCACCTGTCCCATCCATTCGGCATCCCGACGGGCTAGGTAATCGTTCACGGTAATCACATGTACACCTTTACCAGTCAGGGCATTTAAGTAACTTGGCAAGGTTGCTACGAGCGTTTTACCCTCACCAGTTTTCATTTCGGCAATTTGCCCTATGTGCAAAATGATACCGCCAAGGAGTTGGACATCAAAGTGCCGCAAGCCTAACACTCGCCGTCCTGCTTCCCGAACAACGGCGTAAGCTTCTGGCAAAAGGTCATCCAGGGCTTCACCTTTGGCGAGTCGTTGTTTAAATTCGACAGTTTTACCTTTTAGCTCCTCATCGGAAAGAACCTTAATTTCTTCCTCTAAAAGGTTAATTTCAGTAACAGAAGGTTGGTATTTTTTAAGCTTACGAGCGTTGGGGTCGCCCAACAAAAGTTTTAGCATGGCAGATTATAGAGCTGAATCAAGGGGGATGGGGATTAAAGGTTCGGCATTGATTATAAACATTTAACCCAACCCAACCGTCTTGGTTGTGGATGGGTGTCAAATGAGAATTACCTCAAAAACAGGAGAAAAACTAGCCAATCATTTAGTAAACTGATTGGTTTTAACTCTTATCTTATATTTAGTCTTTCTTCATAGTATCATTTTGCCCCCAGATGGGGCCAGAGAAGGAGTGGGGGAATAGAGTTATGAGTTATGAGTTATGAATTTTTTCAACTCCTAACTCCTGTACAGACACGATTAATCGCGTCTGTACTCCTCACTTCCATTCTGCTGACAGGCGGCGAAAATTGTAGTCACTAGCGCTAGGATGACAGCTGACACAGCTGCCAAGCTGGACGGGACGTGGTAACTTAACTCCTGGATGTAAAGCTTTGAAATAACGTGAGTTACTGAGGCGATAGGGTGTTTCTTCGTCGTCTCGCTGCACACGCGAGAAAGTCGAAAGATATTTCCACACCAAAATGCGCGGTGGATCGACTAAAGGCTGTAGTTGTGCGCCGTAGTGCTGCGAGTCTTGCAGGAGATTTTTCCAAGTTTGGGTGGGTAAAACGGCTGGTGGTAAGGCAATGTGGCAGGTGGAGCAGTTTTCCAAATACAGTTCTTGCCCAAGTTGGTACTGTGCAGGTACTACGTCAACAGTGCCAATTTCGACGGGGGGAGTAGCACTGTGGGCATTAGTTGCCAAGGCTAGAAGCCAGCCCATAGATAGGCTCCACGTTACAATTACCAGAAGTAAACCGAAAAATTGGCGTTTGAATTGGCGTTCGGCATTTTGCTGTAACGCTTGGCGTTGGCGTAGCCCGCCGTAGGCATCGCGGGTTTTGCGCTTAACAAAAATTGACATTCCTCACATTCCCAGATATTTAAAAGTGGCGCTTGTGCTAATCATAGGACTTACGCAGTATTGGTAGTGTTTCAAATTTTGTGTAAGTAGTTTTAGTAATGGCAAGCAGCTCTGCGTTTATACATCTCTTAAGATTAATTACAGTGGCACACCCCTGGCTATGTAACGAAAAATATCTTGGTAGTTTTAACCTGACTTAATAGAAAAATTAGCCAAAATATCTTAGATTTAATTTGTACTAATATCTCTTCAATCCGTCAATAGCAAAATACTTGTAGTTTCTGCATCAATCCTGTTTCATAACTCACTAATTTGTTTTCTATCTTATTTTGTAAGAGATCCTAACATTTGAAATCCAAGCAAAATAAGGAAATTCAAGTCTATCCCTTCCTTTTATACAGGGTTGCATTGGATTTCAGATTCTGTTAGTAGTATTTAAAGCGAAAGCAATTAGACCAAGATTGAAAAATAACCGTTATCTACCTTTTTTACCTTAAGGAATAGAAACCGATCGCAATAATCGCTCAACAACAGTTCTTGCATTCCGTCCTCCTCTGGGAATAAGGCGATGGCAAAGAACGTGAGGTACGAGAAATTTAACATCATCGGGAATGGCATAATCACGCCCTAATAAAAAAGCAAGCGCTTGGGCAGCCCTTTGTAATGCTAATGTGCCACGCGGACTTACACCAAGGGCGATTTCCTCATCTTGGCGTGTTGCCCGCACCAATTCGAGGATGTACTGTTGCAAGGAAGTTGTCACTTTTACTTGAGAACAGATGTAACGCAATTCCTGTACTTCTGCCAAGGTAATACAAGGCTGCAAATCAGCAACCTTCACACCATTTTGGAGATTTTGCAGCATCAGGAGTTCTTCTGCTTCAGAAGGATAGCCCAAACTCAGCGACAACATGAACCGATCCATTTGCGCTTCCGGCAGGGGAAAAGTACCTTGATACTCGATAGGGTTTTGAGTAGCGATGACGAAGAAGGGCTGGGGAACTCGACGAGAGACACCATCAACTGTTACCTGATGTTCTTCCATAACTTCCAGCAAAGCTGACTGAGTGCGAGGTGTAGCGCGGTTAATTTCGTCAGCTAAGAGAATATTGGTAAAGACTGGCCCAGGAAGAAAAGTAAATTCGCCGCTTTTTGGGTTCCAGATGTTAGTGCCAGTAATATCAGTTGGCAGTAAATCGGGGGTACATTGTAGGCGTTGAAACTTACCATCCAGTGAACGAGCTAGAGATTTAGCGAGTAGGGTTTTACCAACACCAGGAACATCTTCTAGCAGGGCATGACCACCACCTAGCAAGGCTACTAGCACTAAGCGTATTGCCTCAGCTTTGCCAACAATGGTAAGAGCCAGATTTTGTGTTAAAGCGTCAATTTTTTCTCTCATGCAGTGTGGGGAATTAGGAATGGGGAATGGGGAATGGGGAATGGGGAATGGGAGTTATAAGAATTCTTTCCTCAATTCCCAATTCCCAATGCCCAATTTCCCTAAATACATTGTTCCCACTCAGCATTCAGCACTCAACACTCAAAACTTCTTTAGCAACAACGCAGTCAAGTTGAATTTGGGTTTTCAGGGCTTCGAGAGAAGGAAATTTTTGTTCAGGGCGCAAAAATTTAATTAGTTCCACAGCCAGTTTTTTGCCATACAAATCACCAGACCAATCAAATAAATGTACTTCCGCAGATGAATAAGTACCATTTACAGTTGGGCGGTTGCCGATGTTCATTACGCCCAAGCTTTCACTTGAAGCAGCATCTGATGTTTCACTAAGAGTAAAAACACGGACAGCGTAAACTCCTTGGCGGGGCAAAAACTTTTCTTTTGGGAGTTGGAGATTGGCGGTGGGAAAGCCAATTGTTCTCCCCAATTGTTGACCTTGAACCACAACACCAAAGAGAGTATAGGGGCGACCTAGGAGTAAATTTGCGTTTTCGATGTCGCCTTGCTCAAGGGTTTGGCGGATCAATGAAGTGCTAATGCGGGCATCTTGAGTTGGAGTAGTACTGACACAACTGCTTTGAGTAGGTGAGTCACCTGTATAAGTTTGTAAGGGAACGATGGTAACGGGGATATTGTGTTTGGCGGCGATTAATTGCAAATCTTTAGCAGTGCCACTGCGCTTTTCGCCAAAACAAAAATCCTGCCCGATGCTAATTTGCTGGCATCGCAGTTGTTGCACAAGAATTTTTTCGACGAATTCTTCGGGGGTTAAAGCAGATAATTCTTTGTCAAAGGGTAGTAATACTAGTTGTTCTACCCCAAGCGATCGCAATTGTTGGACTTTTTCATCCAGTGGCGTTAACAATGTCCGGGGTTGCCCCGTAAAAAACTCCTGTGGATGGGGGTCAAAGGTGACAACTGTTGAGTAGGTATATTCTTGATTTGTTAGTTGTTGATTTTCCTTTGGCTGTGGACTACTGGCTACTGACAAGTGATCGCCAGGGTGCAAGACTGGTTGAATTACCCTTTGATGACCAAGATGAACACCGTCAAACTTGCCAAGGGCAACAGCAGTCGGCGTTAGCAGCCCAACGCTAGAAGAAGCAACCCACACAGAACACCCATTTTGAGACAAATTTAGCACGTGGATTCTGAGATTTTAGGTTTATTTTAGCTATCAGCAGGAAGCTACCTTATGGTAAACCGCCTTGAGGAGGATATTCACCAACTGCCCATGAGGTTTTGTGCAATCAGCCAGGGTGTTGATGCCACCCCTTTTAGCTATCAGCCAAAAGCTCTTAACCCACGGGAAGTAGCCCCAGATGGGATCTCATGCCATCAGCTTGACTACTAATTTTAGATTTTAGATTTTTATTTTTTGGTTCATCCCCCGCTCCTATATAGGCAGAACAAATCCAAAATCTTCAAAACTAAGTACCCGAACTTTGTAACGGGGCGTTCGCGGAGCGTCTCGCAGAGAAGACTGTTGTCTGTTTCAATCTAAAATCCAAAATTGGTTGACAGCTAATTGCTAATTCCAGATACCCCAAATACCGAGCTAAAAAGGCTCTAATTCCTTGTTGAGACTGCAACGAGGTTTTACCCTAATTCAACTGCAAGAGAGGTCTTGTGGGTGCCTGGGCTGTGTTGGTGAATCTATTAAAGTCTATCCTCCTGTTGTCGCCCTTATCCTATGGTTGGCGTGACAACTCTGGGCAGCGTTGTCTCACCTTGCAGCCAACAGGTACGCTCTGGCGCTGAAAGCTTCTGATCACCAATCTAATCTAAAATCTCCAATTCCTGCGATCGCAATCTTTAGGTAGAAAACTTACTAATAGGAAAAGATTCTGATAAGGCTACTGAGATAGGAATCTGAAGTACCATTCCTTCCCGTGCCATAATAGCACCGGGAAATTTCTCAGAGGCTTGTTGCCCTACACAATCCAAAAAGTCGTCATTGTGGGCGGGGTCGTGGTGGTAAATTACCAAAGTTTTGACGTTAGCAGCTTGTGCTACTTTCACCGCTTCTTGCCAAGTAGAATGTCCCCAGCCAATTTTTGGGGTTTTTGGGGAGTGGTATTCTTCATCTGTGTAGGTAGAATCGTAAATTAGAATGTCGGCATTACGAGCTAGCCACAGCACATTGTCATCGAGTCGGTCAGGAAAATGTTCGGTATCGGTAATATAAGCAGCAGCACCACCACGCCAGTTGACACGGTATCCTACGGCTTCTCCTGGATGGTTTAAAGGTGCTGTTTCTACGGTAACGTCATCAATGTGGATTGGTTGCCCCGGTCGAATGTCGTAGAACTTCAAATTGGCTTGCATAATCTGCAAGGGTACGGGAAAGTTTGGGTGTAACATTTGATCGTTGAGGCGCTGTTCTATGGTCGAGCCATCAGGTGCGATCGCGCCGTAGATATGAAAGTCATTCCCTTTCACAAATCCTGGGGTAAAGAAGGGAAAACCCTGCATGTGATCCCAGTGAGAGTGAGTAAAAAATATGTGACCTTCTAACGGCATTTGGCGCAACCAAGATTGCCCCAAAACATGTAGTCCCGTGCCAGCATCGAAAACTAAGCGTTTATCGCCCGCTTGCATTGATATGCAAGGGGTATTACCACCGTAACGAACGGTGTGTGGTCCTGGACTGGGGATGCTGCCGCGAACGCCCCAAAATTGTACGGTAAATTGATTCTCTATCCTAGACATGGGTATTGCTTGCTGGACTGAGCGGGCGATAATTGGAAAAATTGCTACTTAAATGGTCTAAGTTTATGCTGTCTCAACGATTGTATTAAAGGGAGGATTTCTTGGTAAAACAGCATACCCTGTTTCTGGCTGATTGTGTAAATGTGGATGAAATACTGTCAGGGAGAATTTTCTAGATTTTGGGGTGGATGTGTATCGGTTATTTCAAGAGTGCCCCTACGTTATAGCTTACATTTTTCTCTGATGCATTTAAATAACTCCAGTTTTGTCCTGATAAATCAAATAATTCAGGGAAAATTGAATTCCCAATCAGACAATTTATCTAGTCCAGTTGCGTAAGTTAGATTGTATTGTAACGGGGTTATACTGATGTAGTTTTTACGTACAACCTGCACGTCTGTCGGTACATTTTGAGGCAGATTTAATCCAGTTGGAGGTTCCACCTCCTCAACTACTTCTCCGGTTAACCAATAGTACGTTTTTCCACGAGGATCAACTCGTTTATCAAACACATCAATGTAACGCCGTACTCCTTGACGAGTAAGTGTCACTCCAGCAATTTCTTCCCACTTCACAGCAGGAATATTAACGTTGAGCAACATTAAATCTGGTAGAGGTTTTTGAGCTAACTGGTCTACAAGAATTTTGGCAAACTTAGCAGCAGGTTGAAAATCTTTAGATGTATGACTAATAAGACTTAGGGCAATGCTGGGAATACCTTCAATTAGACCTTCCATTGCCGCCGAAACAGTACCAGAATACAAAATTTCAGTTCCTAAATTTGCACCTTGATTAATGCCGGAGAGAACCAAATCGGGAGGCGTATCTAGCAAAGCCCACAGCGCTAATTTGACGCAATCTGAAGGCGTACCATCGCAAGCCCAAGCTTTGACAGCAGGATGAAAAATTGACTCTACAATTTCGGCGCGAATGGGTTGGTGGAGAGTTAATCCATGTCCAGTTGCTGATCGCTCTCGATCTGGGCAAACTACACTAACATCATGACCTGCTTCTGCCAAGTAGTTGGCTAGGGTACGAATCCCCAAAGCAGAAACGCCGTCGTCGTTGCTAATTAGTAATTTCATAGTCATTGGTCATTAGTCATTGGTCATTAGTTATTAGGTATTTGTTATTAGCGATTTGTCAATGTCTGAGGTCACAAACAGCAAAAAAACATTTATACTCATTAGTAAACTGTGGCAAAATTTTGCCTCTTGGCTGTAAGTTGATTTATCGAACAGTTCACAGCTTTTGACTATAGACTAATGACTAATGACCAATGACTAATAACTAATGACTAGCAATTTAGAAGCTCAACTTTTAGCACTGCGGCAAGAAGGAGAAAAAGCGATCGCAGCCGCCGACACCTTAGAACGTCTGGAGGAACTCAGAGTTAACTATCTGGGTAAAAAAGGGGAACTGGGGGCGCTGTTGCGAAGTATGGGGCAAATGAGTGCAGAGGAACGACCGAAAATTGGAGCGATCGCCAATACAGTCAAAGAATCCCTGCAAACTAGTCTAGACCAGCAACGCGTCGCCCTCGAAGCTGCACAAATTCAGGTACAGCTAGAGGCGGAAACTCTGGATGTAACTATGCCGGGAATTTACAGCCCCCAAGGTCGCATTCATCCCCTCAATGGTATTATCGACCGGGCGCTGGATATCTTTGTTGGTATGGGCTACACCGTGGCTCAAGGGCCAGAAATGGAAACAGATTATTATAATTTCGAGGCTCTCAACACCCCCCCTGACCACCCCGCCCGTGATATGCAGGATACCTTCTATCTGCCAGATGGGAATCTTTTACGCACTCATACCTCGTCAGTGCAAATTCGTTACATGGAAAGAGAAGAACCACCGATTCGGGTTGTGGCTCCAGGGCGAGTTTATCGGCGAGATAATGTAGACGCGACTCACTCAGCAGTTTTTCATCAAATAGAACTTTTAGCCATTGACGAGGGACTAACTTTTACAGACCTCAAGGGTACAATTAAAGTATTTTTACAAGCAATATTTGGTGATTTACCTATTCGCTTCCGCGCCAGTTATTTCCCCTTTACTGAACCTTCGGCTGAAGTAGATTTGCAGTGGAATGGTCGCTGGTTAGAGGTGATGGGCTGCGGTATGGTCGATCCAAATGTACTTAAGTCTGTGGGTTATGACCCAGAAGTTTATACAGGGTTTGCTGCCGGTTTTGGTGTAGAACGCTTTGCAATGGTGTTACACCAAATCGATGATATTCGTCGCTTGTATGCCAGCGATTTGCGGTTTTTGCAGCAGTTTTAGGACTTATGTAATAGTTATGTACTGCAAGCAAGGTAACAATAAATAATGACCTCAGTTTCCAGGTTAGATCAAGTTCTAGAAAGCATTGAAGACTTATCAGTAGATGAACAAGAAACATTAATTGATCTGATAAGTCATCGGTTGGCAGAACGGCGGCGTTCTGAAATTGCTGCTAATATCGCTCAAGCACAAGTAGAATACCAGACGGGTAAAGTGTTCCGTGGAACTGTTACTCAAATAATGGATGAGTTAAGCAAGTGATAACTGTAGTTTTGGCATCATCGTTTAAACGAGCATTTAAGCGATTGGTACGACGACAGCCAGAATTACAAGAGCGGATTGGAGAGCTGACTTTTCCCGTTAAGTCTTGAAAGACTTGCTGGCAAAGGGTTTAAGAAACAGCACAGCAAATACGGTACAGTAATTGAAATTGGGTGCTAAAGGTAACAAGCAATGCTGGACTGGTGGGAAAAGAATTTTGCAACCATATCTCTAGGCGATCGCCGATTGAATGAGCGTGCAATGTCAATCGGGTATGCTCTAAGTTTGGGATTCGGCAAAGCGCTGTCGGAAGTTTTCAGTAATGGAACCGTACTTAAAAGGGCTTATGAGTTTTTGCTAATCCAAAAGTGCAATTTCCCAGCGTGATTGAGCCGCATTGCCAAATGACTGCGGAAACTGTTGCAGAGTGCGACGTAGTGCTGTGTGTTGGAGACACGACTTTTTTTGATTATGGCAGTATTGAGGCTAAAAAAGAAGGTTACGGCCCAATTGGTAAGGGAGGTAACGGTTTAATATTACACAGTGCTTTAGCCATAGAATCGGACAAAGGCCAGTCCCTTGGTCTGTTGTGGCAAAAACTTTGGAATCGAGAAGCAAAACAGAAACCGCCAAAAGATGAAACTCCAACACAGAAGAAAAAACGGCAAGCAGCAGCACGTAAAGAAGCCCGAAACCGTCCCTTTGAACAGAAAGAATCTTACAGGTGGGTAGAAGCGCTCACCACTATAGAAAACCTTGTGAGTAAGCACACGCAAGTGATTCATGTTTTCGACCGAGAAGGTGATATCACAGAAGTTTTCGATAAAGTTCGCCAACTCCAGCACACCGGAGTTCTTATTCGCGCGGCTCATAACCGCAGTTTAGATTCCGAGAGCCGAGCGTCTTTGGTCAAAACTCCTTGCACAACCTACCAGTTTTGAACAGGAAATCGAATTACCCCAGACTGGACAGCGTTCTGCCCGTAAAACCAAGCTGGCTGTGCGATTTTGTCCGGTCAATCTCCGTACTCCCTATCGTTTTGATAACCGTGAGCCTCTACCCGTATATGCTGTTTATGCCACTGAGATTGATTGCCCAGATGGTGAAACACTTGTGGAGTGGATGTTGTTGACTACGGAAGTTATTGCAGATGTCCAGATGGCTTCTACAGTTTTACGCTGGTATACTTATCGTTGGCGTGTTGAAGAATACCATAAAATTTTTAAGTCTGGATGTCAGGTAGAAAAATATAGGCTTGCTGCTGATGGGATGAAGACCCTCATTGGTTTTTTTAGCGTAATAGCTGTTGAGCTTTTGCGCTTAACTTATCTCCACCGCACTCAGCCCTTAGCCCCTGCCATTGAAATTCTTAATCCCCTTGAACTCAAGATTTTAAAAGCTAAGTCTCCCAAACTCCCCAAAGTGCTAACAGTTAGCTGGGCTGTTGAAGCTGTAGCTCGTCTTGGCGGCTACTTAGAACATCGAAGTAAAACACCTATTGGTATCCAGGTACTGTGGCGAGGTTGGTTAAAATTACACGACCTCTGTGAGGGTTGGCAGCTTGCAAAAGAGACTTAACGGGAAAAGTCAGATTGGAGAGCTGTTAGCACTACTAACCGCCGATCCATTTGATCCATTATTGCAGACTCATAAACTTAAAGGCAAACTGTCTGGAGCTTGGGCGTGTTCAGTCGACTATGATTGTCGCATTGTCTTTAACTTCGTGCAAAATATAGAATCTGGGTAAGAGGAAATTTTGCTAATTGATATCGGCACTCATGAAGAAGTTTACTGAATTGTAGGTGCTGTTTTAAAATTTTCCTACTGATTAATTTTGGATTTAGGATTGAATAATTCAATGACTGCGATCGCTGGCAAACGTCTAACACTTGAGGAATATTTGAAGTATGACGATGGCATGGATAACCAGTATGAACTGGTGGCAGGTGAGTTAATTTTCATGCCACCTGAAAGCCCAAAAAATGTCCAAATATCTCTATTTTTGCTGGTTGATTTTCTCAAGTTCGTTCCCGTTAATCGGTTAAGTAATAAAGTTGAAATTGTTGTTGCTGGTTCTCGTGCGACAACTCGCATTCCTGACTTAGTTGTACTGACGGATGAACTTGTAACAGCCTTAGAAGGTGCAACGCTATCTACAATCACCTTGGATATGCCTCCTCCAGCATTAGTTGTCGAAGTTGTTTCTCCTGGCAAAGCTAACGAAGATCGGGACTATCGCTACAAACGTTCCGAGTATGCAGCCAGAGGAATTGCTGAATATTGGATTGTCGATCCACAAATAAATACAGTTACCGTACTGATATTAGTTGACGGGTTTTATGAAGAAACCAAATTTACAGTAAACAGTGCGATCGCTTCTACTATTTTCCCAGAATTACAGCTAACCACAGAGCAAGTACTCAAAGCTGGATAAAGCAATTTGGTTAAAAAGCAGACGAAAGCGCCAGATCAAGGAGCCAACTCATGAAGGTACAACACCCTCTATTCTCCCAAGTTGCTTTAGCGCAGGACTTACCAGAATACAACCTGAAACGCGGGAATGTTGCAACAATTGTGGAACATTACCCCATGCCTGAAGGGAAAGAGGACGGGTATAGTCTGGAAGGGTTTGATTTGCCCCATGTGACGATCGAAGTACCAGCATCTCAAATTATTTCCATTGCCGAGTGGCAGCAAGAAGAAATAATATTAGCCAAGTTACGCCAGCTATCTGGAGCGAGGCTATTACAATTACAAGATTATCTCGATTTTCTCTTGCAAAAAGAAGAGTCTGAACATCAAAGTAGGTTACAATCTCCCATCTAAGTATTTGGCGAGAAAGTTTTTTGCGATCGCATCCCTCAATTAAGCGATTTTCTAGTCTGGCAAACCATTCTGCTGCTGACCAGAACTGTTGGTAAACTAGAGACAATGCCAGTTATGATGTGTGATTTTACCCCAAATGAACGTATCAGAAGACTTTCGCCGAAATCTTCTCAGATGCTTGGGAGGCGAGTGGCCCGAACCTTGTCCGCTCGATCCCCGGTTGGAAGACTCAATAGCTCGTGAGGGATATCGAATTGACAAAGTAACATATCAGGTCGAACCCGGAGAGCGTGTACCTGCATTTGTTCTTGTACCGGATAGTGTGACTCCCAAATCACCTGCTCCAGCGATCGCTGTCTGGCATCAGCATAATAATAATTGGGCGCTCGGTAAGAGTGAGCCTGCCGGTCTTATAGGCGACCCGACACAATTCACAGGTGTTGCTCTGGCACGCGAAGGGTATGTTGTGCTTTGTCCAGACGCCCTGTGCTTTGAGGAACGACAGGACTCGATTCTTCGAGGAGGTGATTTTGAGCGCTTTGCCTTCTTGCAATATCTCGTTAACGGCAAGTGCCTTGCATGGAAATACATACTCGATATGCACAGAGCTATCGACTACTTGTGTTCGCGACCCGATGTGAATGCTGACGCGATCGGTTGCTATGGTCATTCCCTTGGCTCGATTTTCACATGGCTTGTCGGCCCTTGGGAAACACGGCTCAAGTGTCTTGTGGGAAACTGCGCTCTACCAACCTACTCTGCCATTCATAGCACTCGTCGTCTTGCTGGATTTGGTATCTTTATTCCTGGTTTGAACCAATACAGTGATACACCGGACATTGCGGCACTGATTGCTCCTCGTCCTCTACACCTCAATTTTGGCAGCGAGGATAAACACAGTCCGGTTATTGAGGTCAGGAAGGCTATGGAGAAGATTGAGAAGGCTTATTATAAGTGTAAGGCTGAAGACAGTTTTACCTACTTCATTGAGGAAAACCAGGGGCACGTATTGTCTGAGCAGATGTGGGAGCGTGCGAAATCTAAGTTTCTCAAATATTTGCCGCCAAAAGGTGGTTGGTGAATGACACTAACCACCATTTTGAAACTTTATTTAACTATTCCCGAATGACCTTGAATATCTCCCAAAGGTTCAAATCTACCACCTAAGTATTTGGCGAGAAACTCTTCTGCGATCGCAAAGAAATGCAAGCGATTTTCTGGTCTAGCAAAACCATGTCCTTCATCTGTGTAAAGTGCATATTGCACAGGTAAACCAGCTTGCTGCATGGCGTTGACAATTTGATCGCTTTCTGATTGTTTCACTCGTGGATCGTTTGCACCTTGACCGATGAGTAAAGGTTTTTGAATCCGGTCAGCAAAAAATAAAGGCGATCGCGATTTCAGAAACTCCTCTTCTGTCTCTAAATTACCAACGCGATGATAAAGCATTGCCTTCAATGGTTCCCAATAGGGCGGTATAGTTTCTATCAAAGTTATTAGGTTACTCGGCCCGACAATATCCACACCAGCTGCAAAGAGTTCTGGTGTAAAAGTTAATCCTACCAGAGTGGCGTAACCTCCATAAGAACCGCCCATAATCGCAATCTTTTGCGGATCGGAAATGCCTTGTTCCACCAGCCAGTTAACGCTGTCAATCAAGTCATCGTGCATTTTGCCAGCCCATTCCCGATTCCCAGCATTCAAAAATGCTTTACCGTAGCCAGTGGAACCGCGAAAGTTCACTTGCAGAACGGCATAACCCCGGTTAGCGAGCCATTGCGTTGTGGGAGAGAAACCCCAAGTATCTCGCGCCCAAGGGCCGCCGTGAACCAGCAGTACTGTTGGGAGATTCTGCGTAGGTATTCCTACAGGGGTTGTCAGGTAACTGTGGATAGTTAAGCCATCCCGCGCTTCGTAAGAAATCGGTTGCATTGAAGCTAACTGCAACGTTTCGAGTTTGGGTTGGTTACTAAAGAGGAAAGTGCTAGTTTTGGACTCTCGGTTGTAGGCATAGTAATAAACTGGGCCATCGTCAGTTCTATAAGCTAAAGCCCAAGTTTTATCTTCCAAGTCACGGCTAATTATAGAGAATTCTCCAGGACGCACCTTAGCGATTTCCTCAAAATCTGCGGCGATACTGCGATCGATTACCTGCCATTCCTGTTTATCTTTGTAGAAAGAAACTGCTTGGATAACTCGCGTCAATGGGTGAATAATTATCCCCACAACATCATACTGTTCATCTTCAGCAATGACAGTTTCTTGACGGCTATCTAAGTCAACAGCTAGCAGACGTTTGGCATTAGTATCGTGATTCCCTTGAATATAAAGGGTTTTACCATCATCTGAGAAGCTAACAGAATTCCCTTCTTCTTCAGCTCCCCAGTGGCGAAGAATTTCCCACTGTTTATCTGGTTTCTGCAATAACAAATCGTAACCACCATCGGGTGTGCTAGCTGTCGCTGCACGTATTTGAAAATCAGCGTCAGATGTCCAGCTGATAATATTACCGGGGTTATCGGTGTCAAACTCAACCGCACCATTTTTAAGGTTGATGCGGTAAACGTCAAACTTTTGAGGATTGTTCAAGTTCAACGCTACCAGCACTTGATCTGGAAATTTCGGTTCCAGTTCCACAAGTTCTGCTTTTACACCCTGGAATGGCGTTAAGTCACGCACAATTTTGGAGTGAATATTAACCAAGTGTAGGTGAAAGTTCTCGTCGCCATCCGAGTCTTGCATATAAATCAACTGGTCGGCGTTATAAGTCCAGAAAAAAATGCGGATACCGCGCTTTTTGTCGGCAGTTAGTATCTGATCGTCTTCTTGTCCTATAGTTCGCAACCATACCTGCAAGACATTTTTTTCATCGGGGGCGATATATGCCAAGTACTTGCCATCAGGGGAGAGTTGTGGGCTAGTTTTTTCGGGATTCCCAAACAGAATTTCGCGCGGAATCAACGGTGGTAGGGAGGGCGCTTGAGCAGATGACATATTTTTATCCTCTACTTGACTACCCTATTGTCACTTGGTGGTGAAAATGACAATTCATCCTATTGGATGAACCTAGCTGGAGAATATGTAGCAGAGCAGGGCAAAGATAAAAAGTTTTAACTTACTCCCTGTCCCGCTATAAAATTATTTATCTTTTCTTTTGCATCTTTCTCTAACAAGACGCTGCGCGATCGCAGTTATTAAAAAAAATCCACGTATTCTAGCGGGAACACCTGACGGCGAACAAGCAGCAAAGGAGTAATACTCGTAAATGAGTCTTTTATATTCGGCGATGAGTCTTTGATACTCGTGAATGAGTCTTTTATACTCGACGACGAGTCCTTGATACTCGTGAATGAGTCTTTTATACTCGGCGATGAGTCTTTGATACTCATTGACGGCAATTGTCGCAATGTCCGCAACGCAGGTTAGCTGCTTCTTTGTCAAAACCAAAGGCATTTAACAAAAACTGCCAACGACACTGCTTAGTTGTTAGATATTGCTGCATCTGTTTTGCAGCGTGTAATTGCGTCGGTGGCTGATTCCCCGCTTTTTGCCCAATACTGTAATGGAAAGGATCAAGCCAGTTTAGCTGACCGTTGCTATGGAGTAAAGCTAGCGCCGTTGCACCTTCGGGAAATTGTCGAGTTACTGCATTCACTTCTCCCTGCTTTGGTAATTTTTTCACAAGTTGCTGCGCTATTTGTTGTTGCGATCGCATTTGTTCTTGAAAAAACTCCTGTCTTTGCTTATCCCCTGAATCTAACCACCCCGTAGGTTCACTTACCAATGTCAACGCTTTGGCTGGTTTGCCATCCCTTCCAGCGCGGCCAATTTCTTGCACATATTCAGATAACAAATGTGGCGCGTGAAAGTGGGCCACCCAGCGAACGTCACTTTTATTTATCCCCATACCAAACGCACAGGTACACACAACAAAGGGGATTTTGCCACTTAACCAGCTTGCTTCTACTTCACGGCGTTCTGTTGCACCCAATCCCGCATGATAACTAGCTGTAGCGTAACCCATCTCTGCTAACCATTGGGCTAAATCTTCGCTATCTCTCCGAGTGCGAACATAAACTAACCCCGATTGTTGCGGTCTATTTTGAATAAACTTTAATAATTGTTGTTTCCTACCCCGTGGTGTCCAAGCGATGCGAACGCTGGGATGCAAGTTCGGACGGTAAGGATTCAAGCGGAAAATCTCTGGTTGCTGTAATTGTAAAACTGTTTGAATAATTTTTTGGGCTGAGGGGTCGGCAGTAGCAGTAAAAGCGGCGATGCTAATTTTTGTTCCTGCTGGTTTTGATTTGAGCAATGCCGGACGCACCGCCCCTAATCTGCGATAAGCTGGGCGAAAAGTATCACCCCACTGCACTAAACAATGAGCTTCATCTAAAATCAAACCATTAATTTGCAATTGCGGGTGGCATAATCTTTCCCACACTGGGACACTTAGCAAAGTTTCGGGCGATAAATAAAGTAATCTTAGCTGTTGACGTTCTAAAGCTTGCAGAGTTGCACGGCGTTGAGATGAAGATAATTCACTATGCAAAAGTGCTGCTTTTTGGTGGCTTTCTCGTAGTTCCTGTACTTGGTTTTCCATCAACGCCACCAAGGGCGAAACTACCAAAGTTAATCCTGTTTGTAGCAGTGCGGGAAGTTGAAAACAAATCGACTTACCGCCACCTGTGGGCATAATAATCAGCGCATCTTTCTGTGCCAATAAACTGCTGACAATTTCTCCCTGTGGTGGACGGAAATCTTCATAACCCCAGATTTTTTTAAAAGCAGTGAGGACTTCTTGCCAAGATTTGGTTGTAGACTGATTCATAATCAATGATAGATGCACCCATATCCTTGAATGCTGAATATAGCCTCTGTTATCCTGCTAATGGTTCAGTAATTTCATCATTTTAACTGAACTGTATTGAGGTAGAAAGCGGGTTTTTCCTGCCTCCTGAACTATTTATTAAATTTCCACTGATAATCCGGGATTAAAGTAATTATTTGGTTCATCTGGATAACCACGCGGATTACAAATAACGCGAGTCAAACCTATTTGATAATCTAATTGATTGTGAATGTGGCCATGAATCCATAATAATGCTCCAGATTCCTCAACTAAGGTATCAAGATTTGAAGCATAAGCAGCACTTAAAATATCTTCTTTATATTGAAAAGGTATAGACTTTACACTAGGAGCATGATGACTGATAATTACAGTTTTACCAGACAAGCCAGATAATGTATTTTTTAACCAATTAACTGATTTTTTACAAATTAGCGCTGTGTCAATAGTTCTTAACTTTGAGTATTGAGGACTTAATCTAATTTTCTTATAATCGTTCATAATTTGACTAGCTTCTACACCTGCCATCCGTGGCTCACCAAACAGTTTAAAATCAGTCCATAAAGTACAACCTAAAAAATTTACACCTTCAATAGTAACTAAATCATTCTCTAGAACATGAACATTAGTTCCTAATGAATAATCTTTCAGCTTCTCAACAAGCCTTGGATAAGCACTTCCATAGTATTCATGATTACCTAATACATATATCACTGGTTTATTGGGGATGTTTTGAATTGCCCATTTAATTCCTCTTTCTCTTAAATCAATATCTCCAGCTAAAACAACAATATCCGCATTTATATCAGGAGTATTAAAGGGTTTAAATTCAAGATGCAAATCACTTAATATGTGAATTTTCATGCTAATTCCATAATTAAAGTATTTTAAAATATTATATATGCTTGGCTTTTATATACCTGTATCGGGTTTGTATTGTATTAAGTTAGTTTTATACGCCTGAATAGAGCGATAAGTACTAAACCAAAAACATAGTTACAGTTTAATTATTAATCTACGAACAAAGATTCTAAATCTCGATAACCACTGGCAACACGAGTAATACTAATTCCGTCTTCCATTGGATAGTAAAATATAATGTAATCATCCACAACAAAACCGCGCAGATTTCGTATAAGCCTTCCATAACTTTTTCCCATATTGGGGAAACTCGCTACTAGTTTACATTTGGAGCGAATGTCATCAAAAAGCTTACTAGCTGCTTTTGGGCTACTCCGAGCAATATATTCACAAATTTCATCTAAATCTCGAATTGCTGCATCTGAAAATGAATAATTACTCATCCAGCAGACTCCTCAGCAATTAGACGAATTTTTTCTTGTAATCTAGCAAATACAACTTCGCCATCAGTTACTTGCCCCTTAGCAATTTGTTCAGTTCCCACAGCAATTTTCTGCTGTAATTCTTCAAGTCGCTGCTCTCTTTCTTGTAACAGTTTAAAGGCTTCATTGATGACATCATCTGCATTAGTAAATCTCCCACTTGCAAGCTGTGCTTGAATAAATTGCTCTAGTTCTGGTTTAATTTTGATGTACATATTTTCTAGCTCTATATAATTAATATTCTTATCTAGATTCTAACAGCATTGCTTTCTCGATCGGTAACTAACCATCCCACAAATGCCGTAAGCGTTCAGGCATAATAGTCTTTCCTGACGACGACTAACGATGTGGTAAACCGCAATTGTATTTTGTAATTGCTACCCATCACCATCGATATTTATCTTCCTCGTACCAAGGTGTTTCGTCAAGGCACAAAAGATGCTCATGGACTTTATCGCTGTTATGGGTTTAAAATTTGACAATGCTAATCAAGCTTGATCAAAGCGGGGCAACCAGTGCGTAGGCGTAGCCCGTCGTAGACATCGCTAACCCACATTGACAGTTAGATTACAATCTTAGGTATAGTTTCTCTGACTGGAGTTGTTCATCGGGTGATTCAATCCGATTCAATGACAAAGCATACCAGACAAGTATTACTTAGTGCGCTCAAGGTAGTTGTCTTATGCCTGACACTGTTCCTACTATGCACAAGCAATAGTTGGGCACAAATCACTACTGACAGCAAAATTGCTCCCCTAATTGAGAAGCTGATAGATAACGATGCCCACATCAGAAGCCTTGCAGCAGATGCATTAGTTAATATCGGTTCCCCAGTAGTGCCGTCTCTGATTGAAGCTTTGAAAAATCAAGATAGTAATCTTCGCTGGCACGCGGCTTCGGTTTTAGGAGATTTGGGTGCAGAAGCAGCACCAGCAGTTTCAGCCTTAAGTGCGGCATTGCAGGATGAAGATGGACAAGTCCGCCTGTACGCCACCTTAGCTTTAGGAAATATTGGTACAGCAGCCAAAGCAGCAGTTCCATCGTTGATGGCCGCATTACAAGACAAGGAGCAATTCGTTCGCATTTATGTTCCTTCTGCACTCAGAAAAATTGGTGTAGAAGCGAAAGTCGCTGTCCCAGTATTAACTGCTGCCTTAAAAGATAAGAACCCCACTGTACGTTACAATTCTGCCTATGCTTTGGGTGCAATGGGTACAGAAGCAGTATCTTCTGTCCCGAATTTAATTGCCCTGTTGAATGATAACCAGTTCTACGTGCGTTTAGGTGCTATCAAAGGTTTAGGAGGAATAGCGGCAGGCTTTCAGGACAAGGCAAATGCTTTACCTACCTCCAAGTTACAGAAAGTCATCTCAGACTTTGAAGAGGTATTGACAACTATACAAAAATACAAAGATAAATTCACAGAAACGGACATTAGGCTGATACGTCGCCCTCTCAATGCCTTGAAAGCAGAAAAAGAAACTCGCCTTTTTGATAGAGTTCTGGAATCGCTATTTAAGCATAAATTACTTTTGGGAATTGCCGCTTACATTATTTTATTGCCTTCTATTTGGTTAATTCTCTTGCGGGTAGCCCCTTTATGGTTGTTGAAAATTAACAACGCCCTCAAACCCTACACAGATTTTTCTCTCCCATTTATCAGCGTTAATGTACCTCTGCGATATGTGCTATTTGTTGGCTGGTTTCATTACCATCCCAGAGTATTAGATGCGTGGGTAGCTAAATATATCAAAGCAGCCCGCGAACAATTTCCCAAAAAGGATACAGTTAGCAGTCGCGCCTGTTACATTCCCATTCCCGTTGTTCTGGATGGTACAACAGTTCCTCAACTGATGAATCAGAATTTGCGCTCAACTTTCGAGAAACAACGTAGCTTTCTAGTAATTGGTGGGGAAGGAGGTGTAGGTAAAACCAGTTTAGCGTGTCGAATAGCTGGGTGGGCAATGGCTGAGGATGAAGATCAACAACTCTGCAAACATTTGATGTTACCTGTGCTTTTGGAAGAAGAATTTCGGGTAACTGAAGTTAAGTCACCGCTTTTAGAAGCCATCAGAGGACAGTTGCAAGCTTTAATTGATGAACCAGAGCCGATTTGTCAAGAATTACTGTTACGTTTGTTAAGAAAGAAACGCATTCTAGTAATTGTAGACCGATTCTCAGAAATGAATGCCACTACACGAGAAGCAATTGAGCCGGAGTCGCCAGAGTTCCCGGTGAATGCCTTGGTGATTACTTCCCGAATTGAGGAAAAGCTGGGGCGGGTTAATAAGACGATAATTAAACCTCTGCGGATTGAGGCGAATAAACTATCGTCCTTTATGGAAGCTTATCTCATGCAGCGAGGTAAACGCGATCGCTTTACCGATCAGGAATTTTTTGACGCTTGCAACCGCCTTTCTCTCATGGTAGGTCAAAATAACATCACTGTTTTGCTGGCTAAACTTTATGCTGAACAGTTAATCGCCAGTAAAGACGTTACATCTAATATTTCTGCGTTGCCAGAGAATATTCCGAATTTGATGCTGGGTTATATCAATGAACTCAATCGTGATGTTACAGACAATCAATTTGATGACCGCACTGTTCATCAAATTGCTAAAACCATCGCTTGGGAATGCTTGCAACAAAGTTATCAGCCAGGAACCGCCAAGCGTGCAGATGCTATTGTTGCATTAGCAAATTTGGGTATTGATGACCCCGAAGCACACCTCAATTATCTGGAAAAACGTTTGCACCTGATTCAAACTATCGGTTCTGCTAAAGACAGAATCCGTTTTTGTCTTGACCCTTTAGCTGAGTATCTTGCAGGGTGGTATTTAATCGAATTGTATGGCAATAACGATGGCAAATGGCGATCGCATTTTTTCAAAAAGGCAGATGAGTTAGTCAAAACAGGTAGACAAGATGCCATCAAAGGCTTGTTGTTGGCGGTGCGAGATTGCTATTTATCGGAGGTTCAAGGTAGCAAAGAAACGGACTTTGTACCCCAGAAGTTGGGTAAACTCGCTGGGTTTACACCTCCAGTCACAGCAGTTAGTACTGTGCAAGTAATACCATGAGCGATCGCATTAATGTAAGCATAGCTAAATTCCTCTTTCTGGGTAGTAATGTACATTCAACTGAAATTTATGGTTTATTTTTTATAGCAATTCTTGAATGAGGGGCATTGTAAATCTCTGTTAAATTACCGCCACCATCGCGCTACATCCACAATTGCACGGGCAAGTTCTGCCGTTGCTGCTTCACCACCTAATGCAAAGATAACTGGAAACAATGCCTTAATATCTTGCAGCAAATCAGGGCGAGTCCGAAGAGATAGTTGATGAAGTGTATCTTGCCAAAGGGGAAAAAGTTCGGTGGATGGCATTTTTGACAAACCGGAAGCCAAGGCACTCAAGGCATTGGCACGATCATACTTATCCTGAATCGCCCTGGCAGCAGCAAGGGCTTCTGGCAATATCTCTGGCAGTTTGTCAGCTAAGGCACTCAAGGTATCGGCACGAAACAAATTAAACTGAACCGCCCTGGCAGCAGTAAGGGCTTCTGGCAATAACTCTGGTGGCAGTTCCTGTACTAAGGCACTCAAGGTATCGGCACGAAAAGACTCATCCTGAATCGCCCTGGCAGCAGCAAGGGCTTCTGGCAATAACTCTGGTGGCAGTTTCTGCGCTAAGGCTCTCAAGGCATTGGCACGATGATACTCATCCTGAATCGCCCTGGCAGCAGCAAGGGCTTCTGGCAATAACTCTGGTGGCAGTTTCTGTGCTAAGGCTCTCAAGGCATTGGCACGATGATACTCATCCTGAATCGCCCTGGCAGCAGCAAGGGCTTCTGGCAATAACTCTGGTGGCAGTTCCTGTGCTAAGGCTCTCAAGGCATTGGCACGATGATACTCATCCTGAATCGCCCTGGCAGCAGCAAGGGCTTTTTGCAGTGCCAGTTCTTGAAGATTTGGTGGCAAATAATTAACTAGTTTTGTCAGCGAGTTGACTTTATTCTGTGGGTTTGGGTTTTGCAGGGCGTAAGCTAGTCCCTGTTCGGGAGTCCACTTCTTGTTTTTAACCAAGGCAAGCAATAAATTTACTGGTACATTAGCTGCCAAACTATTCTGTTATGTTGCTGACTGATGTTGTAATGTTTGGTGACTAATATTGTAATATTACTCACTAATGTCGTAATGTTTTGGCAGTTGCTTGAATCAGGTTGACAGTAATAGTCATCTGCCTTGGTAATTAATTCCTAATATTGTTTACGATAACAGTGGATGGGTGGGCGATCGCTGCAATCGTGAGTTAGGCGAATCAGATTGCTGCAACGCGCCGTCAACAATTCAAGGTGCGTTTTTTAATTATGATACAAATAGGTTGGTAGGGGCACAACATGTTGTGCCCCTATGCAAAATCTATATGTATCAGGGTTTTAGTGAAATGGTATTAGCCTACGGCGTAACGCACACTATATATACTGATTTTGAGAATGGAAAGGACAACCACCTGCCGTTAATTTCTGAAGAAAGACATTATTATCAAAATAATGCTCTAAAGACTCAATCTTCAAATCCTCAGTGACGCGAGCAATACTAACTCCGACGATTTCTATTGTTTCACCTGTGGGTACATAATCCTTATAAGAACCATTAAATGTTCCCCAATGTCGCCACTTAAAAGTAACATTAGGCGGCCCCGAAAGGACTTCTGTTAATTCCCAAAGGAAGCCATTAGGAAAGGCTGTATGAAAAACTTGAAATGAAGATTCAAAGGTTTCTGTTTCAGAGTCATATTGCTCAGTTTTACCCAAAAACAGGTTATAAGTACCTTCATCTGCAACATCCTGAGCAGTGAATTGTTGTCCCCCATTGGTACTCATTTTAAACTTATCAGTAACAATCGAAAGCCACTGTTGAGGATTAGATTTATTAGAAGCTTCCATCTCAAAAGTGCGGACTAAGTTTTGAGCGATCGCTTCTAAAGAACCTTCAGGATGTTGAAATTTACTCTCTTGATGAAGAAATTCATTGGTGTATGAATAATCCGGGCGTTTTCCTTCTCGCCACTGTACTTCTTCATCATGAGCAATGACTATATCTCTATCTTGTAACCAGAGTGGCAATTCTGTCGTTTTCTCGCTACTCATACAAGCTAACTGGTTATAAACGTCGTTTCTTAGAATAAAGTTTTAGACATATAAGTAAATATAAAAATCTAAAAAAGTAAACAATATTAATAATTAAATAAATATTGCACAAAGCTTCTTGAGCTAGAAACTTATCCTATTGAATTTAGAAGCTTTTTAGTCTGCAAAAAAATTGGTGTACTTAAATCAAATCTAATTGCATTATATTCCCTTCAGCAAAACCGAGGCTGGAGTAAACTAGTTTACCCAATGGCGAGGCATTAAGAACCACTCGCGTACAACCGAGTGCTTTTAAATATTCAATTGCTCTATTAGTCAGAGATTTAGCAATGCCTTGTCTGCGGTAAGACTCTTCAACATAAACGCCCCAAATATATCCAAATTTGCGGTATTCATCTTTGAAAATATTGGGGTATAAACCTGCAAATAGTTGACAACTTACAGAACCCACAACTGTATTATCAATCTCTGCAATAAAAGCCTTGTAAAATAAATTTCGACGTGCTTCTTCTATAAATTGGAGGGTAATATTCTGCCACTCTGGAAGAATATTACTCTCATCAACACCAATATCTAGCCACATTTGGTAAGAGTGTTTTGCAATCAGTAAATCTTCTTTGGTGGTGGCTTCTCTGATAGTTATATGTTTTTCTATCAGCATAATTTCCAACGATTTTTGGAACTCACAAATAACTCCTCCCCAAAGTTGGAGAGGAGTTTGTTAGCATCAGCTAAAAACTAGCAGTTTCACAGATTCCGATCTCAGACTTTCTGTGCAGTTACTTCCTCTGGCTTTTGTTGAGTTTGCAAAGATGCATACAACCTATTCAACGCATTTACATAAGCTTGCGCGGATGCCACGATGATATCTGTGTTCGCTGCATGACCAGAAAACACTTTAGATTCATAACGTAAACGGATCGTCACTTCTCCAATGGCATCAATACCGGCTGTTACTGACTGCACAGAAAACTCAATCAACTCGTTGGGCACATTCACCACACGATTGATGGCTTTGTAAACTGCATCCACTGGCCCAGTACCGATCGCAGCATCGGTTAATTCTTCGCCTTCTGGGGTACGCAGAGTAACTGTAGCAGTAGGACGGGCGTTGCTACCACAGGAAACTTGCACCAACTCTACCCGGAACAAATCGGGTGCTTGTTGGATTTCATCGTTAACGATCGCCTCCAAATCCCAATCAGAAATATCTTTCTTTTTATCTGCTACTTCTTTGAATCTGACGAAGGCTTTATTTAATTCAGTATCTGACAGTTCAAAACCCAATTCTTTTAATCGGGTACGGAAAGCATTTCTCCCTGAATGTTTGCCCAAAACTATTTGATTGTCTGTTAAGCCAATCAATTGGGCATCCATAATTTCGTAGGTGAGTTTGTTTTTTAACACACCATCTTGGTGAATTCCAGACTCATGAGCAAAAGCATTCGCCCCTACAATCGCTTTATTTGGTTGTACCAACATTCCCGTCAAATTGGAAACTAAGCGTGAGGTTTTATAAATTTGTCGGGTGTCAATATTTGTCAGGGATTCTTGAGAATCTTCTGGTCTGCCGAGATAAGGGTTAAAATATTGCCGCCGGACGTGCAGCGCCATTACCAATTCTTCTAGTGAGGCATTGCCGGCGCGTTCGCCAATGCCATTGATTGTACATTCTAGTTGCCGTGCGCCATTTTTCACAGCTTCTAAGAAGTTAGCAACTGCCAAGCCTAAATCATTGTGGCCGTGAACAGAAATAATCGCTTGGTCGATGTTGGGGACATTTTCGATAATGCCTTTAATTATTGCCCCAAATTCGCTTGGGGTGGTGTAACCCACGGTATCGGGAATGTTAACTGTTGTTGCACCAGCTGCGATCGCTCGCTCTAACACTTGGTACAAAAATTCTGGATCGGAACGAGCCGCATCCATTGGCGAAAATTCGACATCTGTCATGAAGGATTTAGCATAAGCTACCATTTCTTCGGCGATCGCTAGCACTTCTGCTCGTGACTTTCGCAATTGATACTCTAAATGAATATCAGAAGTCGAAATAAATGTGTGAATTCTGCCCTTTACGGCTGGTTTTAGTGCTTCTGCGGCTGCTTCAATATCTGCTTTAATCGCTCTTGCCAAACTGCAAATTACCGGGCCATTTTCTATCCCCACAATTTGGGCAATCTTGCTGACTGCTTCAAAATCCCCGGGACTGGCAAAGGCAAAGCCTGCCTCAATTATATCCACACCCAGACGCGCTAGTTGCTTGGCAATAACGAGCTTTTCGTCTATGTTCAGAGTCGCTCCCGGACACTGCTCTCCATCTCTGAGTGTAGTATCAAAAATGATAATTCGATCTGTTTTGTTTGTCATTTGCGGTTTGTTGTTTAATTTTTACTTGTGGCTCAATATATCTTCAACCTTAGTTTTTCTTTTACTCTTACCTTTGTAAATAATTGCTAAGGCTATTAACCTTCGGTTTTTTCTATTTGATCTCTGATATCATTTAAATCTATATATCTATCAGTAGCGTTCCGTAGTTCTCTAGCGATCATTCCTTCTGTTGATACTACCGTAATATGTGTATTTTTTGAGCGTAATAGTTCGATTGCTCGTTCAAAATCTCCATCACCACTGAATAATACTACTCGGTCATACTGGTCTACTGTATTAAACATATCTACAACAATTTCAATATCTAAATTCGCTTTTTGCGAGTAACGACCAGAAGTATCATCATAATATTCTTTAAGAATTTTAGTTCGGACTGTATATCCTAGACTAATTAGAGCATCTCTAAAACCTCGTTGATCTTGTGGGTCTTTTAAGCCAGTGTACCAGAATGCATTAATTAATGTTGTTTCTGATTGCTCATGTTTAAAGTATTCTAAGACTCGTCGCGGGTCAAAAAACCACCCATTTTTTTGTTGAGCATAGAACATATTGTTTCCGTCTACAAAAATAGACAGACGATTCATTGGAGAACCCATACAAATTTACACCTAATAATATATATGAATTTAGATGGAACAATAGATTATAGCAATTTTCAAATAGCAAGTTTGCTAATATCTATAAAGTAGCTCTTCATCTATAGCTTTTATCCTACCTCTTTCAAGGCCTAAAAACGGATGCAACATTGGAGTTGAGATGCTGGGTGCTAAACCTTATTCACCTCCAGCACTGCAAGAGCTACCATCTGAACAAAATCTACCAATAAAATTGAACCAGTAACAGCATTTATCGCTGTATAACATTAAAGTTTACTCCTAAAGAGGTATAGCATAAGCTTAGGGTAGGATATAAATTTATGCCTATCTATAGGTAGAGCTATCAGTATCAGGACATGCTTTCTGGGAGTACCAATATTGCGCCAAAGACAGAAGACGGACTTAGGACAGCTTCTGGTAAAACACCCAGTTAGGAGCGTACCTGTTGGTTAGGTTAGGATCAAATCTCGCCGCAACCAATTAGCAGAGGCGAAGTATATCCGGCTCTGATCTGTGAGACAATCACTAGTTGTAACTCACTTAACAGAAAAACAATAATTTAGGCAGTACCTAAGTAAGAATCTTTTGGGGGCTAGCTCTCCCGATAGAGGTTTGTTGACGAATAGAAGATACTTTACAAATGTATAAGATTATCATTTAAGTCTTATTTCAATGTGCTTGCACTAAAACGTGGTCTGAATAAATAAAAGTGTTGGACTTAAATCAATCAGTAACACGATATGGCAGAAGAACCTACATCTACCTTAACTAAAAACTATGTCTCTGCTGCCAATAGACACTCAAGTAAACCGACAAAAGTAACGTCAACAGCATCGGCTCGCCAGTCTAGATGGATGATTCACTTAGGTCATCTCCTCGCTGGAGCTTGCGTAATGGGTGCAGCAGTGCTGAGTGCTTCTGGTGGAGAATCAGTTCAATTGATAGAAAATAAGGCGCTTTCTGGCTTTTTTCAACTGCGTGGGCCGATTGTACCTCCAGAAGACATCGTAATTTTAGCAATAGACGATCAGTCAATATCAGTTCCCGAACAGTACTATAAAACAAATCCAAAACAGTATGCCTACCTAGAAACACTGAAATCTTATCCTTATAAACGTGCTGCATACTCCCAGATAATTACAAAGTTAATTAAAGCAGGTGTCCGCTCTGTAGCGATAGATGTAGTTTTTGACACGCCGAGTAGTTATGGAGTTACTGACGATCGCCAATTCCAGGCAGTATTACAAAAATATGGCAGTAAAGTTACCTTAGCAGCCGTCTACGAAAATTCACAGACGCACCAAGGGACTTTTACACAACTGACAGACCCACAACAGATGTTTCGTACAGGGTCAGTTTCCATTGGCTCAGTTAATTTCCCCGTAGAGGTGGATGGTAAAGTTCATCGATTGGCGAGTGAGTTTTCTAAGTCGTTGGTTGAAGATACTTTAATGGAGAAGCTACCCTCCTTTGATGAAGCAGCACTCAGGACAGCACAAGTAAATTATCCGCGACCAAAAGGCGATCGCATTTATTTTTGGGGTTCTGCGGGTACATTTGAGCAAATACCCTTTTGGCACGTACTAGACCCGGAAAACTGGAACACCTATTTACAGCAGGGAAAGGTCTTCAAAGACAAGATAGTGCTGATTGGTGCGACAGATAAGTTAAATAATGATTATTATCCAGTCGCTGCTAGCAACAGCGCTAAACCGATGTCGGGCGTGGAAATTCACGCCAATGCAATCGCAACTTTGATGTCAGGAAAAGCGATCGCTCCAGGAATTAATACTCCACCATTGCAGGGTTTGTTTGTGCTAGCTCTAGTTGGCAGTACAGCCTTGATGATTAGCAGACGCAAGCGTAGCATCAATAGATTTTTATATAGCCTCGCCCTATCTGGCGCTTGGTTAGGAATTAGCTATGGGTTATTTGTCTATGGTGGATTAATTTTTCCTACGATTGTACCAATGATTGCGATCGCCATGACCGGACTTTCCTATCTAGGAACCTCAGTCATGAGGGAAAGCATCAGAAAACGTCAATTAGTAAACATTTTTCAGAAATATAAAACTTCTCCCGTTGTCCAAGAGATTATCAGTCAACAACATGACTTGCAATACCTAATCCAGCAACGAGATTTAGCCTTATCAGGGAAAGTTTTGGCTCGACGCTACAAAATTGTCAAAGTTCTCGGTTCCGGTGGATTCAGTGAAACATACATTGCCGAAGATACCCAACGTCCGGGGAATCCGTTATGTGTTGTCAAGCAACTAAAACCAGCCAGCACTAAACCAGAAGCCTTACAACTTGCCAGACGTTTATTTCACTCAGAGGCGCAAACCCTAGAAAAATTGGGAACACACGATCAGATCCCTCAACTTTTGGCGTATTTTGAAGAAGATGAAGAATTTTATCTAGTGCAAGAACAGATAATTGGTCATACTTTAAATCAGGAATTGCCACCAGGTAGAGCAATTGATGAAATTGCCGCGATCAAAATTGTTAGAGACTTATTGCAAACATTAATATTTGTTCATAAAAATAATGTGATTCATCGGGATATTAAGCCTAGTAATATTATCCGGCGACACTCAGACGGAAAACTGGTATTGATTGACTTTGGAGCCGTCAAAGAAGTCAGCACAAAACAGCTTGATACTCAAGAGCAAACCCCCTTCACCATTGGCATTGGGACTCAGGGGTACGCACCCAGCGAACAATGTTTTGGCCGTCCCCAATACAGTAGTGACATCTATGCAGTGGGTATGGTTGGGATTAGAGCCTTAACTGGTGTAGCACCCCGTGAGCTAGATAGAGACGCTGATGGAGAGATAAAATGGAGCGATGCCTACGGCGGTAAACTACGCTCCCAAGTAAGCCGCTCCCTTGCTAATATTCTCAGTAAAATGGTACTGGATGACTTCAAACACCGATATCAGTCTGCATCAGAGGCTCTTGAGGATCTGAAAGCTTTTGACGATGTTGTAGATTCCCACAGCAGATACCCCATCCTAGAAGATGACTCATTAACAAATACTTTAGACCAATTAAACGCCCCCACAAAATCTTGCTCAGAAGCGTCCTCAGAAACTTCTTGAGAAACACGCAAAGGCAGGGGAGGCAGGGAGCAGGGGGCAGGGAGCAGGGGAGGCAGGGGAAGAGAAAGAAATAAGGTAATTTCTGATGAAAAAATACCTATGTTGACGAGTTTCGACAACTCTTGGAGACGCTACGCGTAGCTTGCTTCCTCACAGGGGTACGCTCAACTCTCGACCACTCAGTTGGTTGAGCGGAGTCGAAACCAACGGCTATGGTAAATCTATTACTAGAATTCACCTAAGTGTATTTAGGGCTATAACGCTCGTAAAAAATACTAAAATTTTCTCTTCACTTCCCCCTGCTCCCCCTGCTCTTTTCAGGTTGCTCCTCTGCCCCCTACCCCCTTCACTCATTCCTGCATCTGATTTAATAACGAAAAAAATTCTTCTCCTACCGTAGGGTGAATGCCTATTGTTTCATCCAAGTCTTCCTTGGTAATGCCCTTGCGAATTGCCACACCCAGACTTTGAATAATATCTGCTGCATGTTCACCCACCAGATGAGCGCCCAAAACTTGCCCAGAATCGCCATTTACAACTAACTTCATAGTGGTTGGCTCATTTTGTTCGGTTAGCTGATACAAAAGTGGTTGGAATTGGGTGCAGTAGCATTGTACAGATTCACCAAATTTTTCCCGTGCCTTCGCCTCCGTCATCCCCACACCAGCCGCTTCTGGACGGCAAAAAACAGCAGAGGGCACATAATCATAATCTAGTTTTTGCACCTTGTTGCCAAAAACTGTATTGGCAAAAGCAATACCTTCTGCCTTCGCCACTGGAGACAATTGCACTCGACTGGTGCAGTCACCCACAGCAAAAATATTTTCTTGGGTGGTGCGGCTGTATTCATCTACTTTGATTGCACCATGTTCGCCAAGTTCAACATGGGCATTTTCTAAACCAAGATTCTTGGTATTTGGAGCGTAACCTGTGGCAACCAAGATCGTATCTGCTGTAATTATTTCTCGCTTCTTACCACTGATAGTCAATAACAAACTCTCATCTGAGTATTTGATTTCTTGAACAGTACTACTAGTCAATAACTTAATTCCGCGTTTGCTCAAACCTTGTTGTACCGCAGAGCGAATGTCATCATCAAACCCCGATAAAATCATCTCGTCTTTTTCAATCACCGTCACCTGGCAACCGAAAGCGTGCATCATACTGGAAAATTCTACGCCAATGTAGCCACCGCCAATAATTGCTAAACGTTTCGGTAGATAAGGTAACTGAAACATCTCGCGGGATGTAATGGCATATTCTATGCCTGGAATTTTGGGCTTGAGAGGTTGCCCTCCCACAGCAATTAAAATTTTGTCGGCTGTAACTTTAAGTCCATTGATATCGACAGTATGAGCATCGATGAAAGTGGCACGATCGCAAATTAGTTCAATTCCAGCTTTGTGTAATTGCTGAAAGTAAGACTGGTTAATGGTGTCAAGATGCTGATTTACTGACTTAATGAATAATGTCCAGTCAAAATATGTTTGACACTCACTCCATCCATAACTGGGCGCTATTTGCTTTTGTAGGGCGAAGTCAGCAGCGTAGACAATCAGTTTTTTGGGAATGCAACCGCGATTTACACAGGTTCCACCGATGGATTCTTGTTCGGCAATAGCAACACGGACACCGTAACTAGCTGCTTTTTTAGCTGCTGCCAATCCACCAGGCCCAGCACCAATGACAAACAGGTTGTAATCAAATGCCATAAAAATCTGTTCCTTTTTTACTTTTTGGAAAGCAGAGCTATTTCATTCCTTATAGTTATTCAGACAAAACTTAATCTACTGTCTTTGGGTGGACAAGTTTGGATGGAACCATTTTGATATGTAGCAAATTGCCGCTTTGCTTGCAATTAGATTGAAAAGGAATAGCGTAGGCGCAGCCCGCGTAGGCATCGCTCAAATACTGCTAAGTTATATTACATTATCTTGTAAAAAAATATCTTGTCTAGTTTTGGTGGATATGCGATCGCGCTTTTAGGGATTTTCAAGAAATAAATAAATTATTCCATCTTGTAGCGTGGGCAACATCAGCGCCTATGATTACAGTGAATCAAGGAAAATTTGCATCTCCTGTGCATCCCGTGTCATTCCCAAGAACTTAAAACCATCAATAGCCTTAATTGACATTTGGTAGGCTTTCTCTGCACTTCCCCACTTTTTCTCCCAACGGGCAAGAGAACGCTGATAGCGAGCCAAACGCCGCTTGTTGTGAGTCATTTCAGCGACAGTGAAGCCTTGAATTAATAGTTTTTCAGCTCGATCGCGATCGCCTTGTTCAATTGCAATATCAGCCAGCCAATTTTGAGCAGAATTGATCACCCGATGCCAACTAATTTTTTCTGCACTTTTCATCACCTCTTGAAAGAGCTTCTTTGCTAAAAGATATTCACCTTCTAAATAATAGATTTCAGCCTGATGATAAAGAACGGGAATAAAATAGCGGATGTGCTGTCGCTCTTCTAGATTCGCCTCGATCACCAATTTTTCTTCTACCGTTAGCCAGTGGCGTGCATCTTGATAATCCTTCTGTCTAATTTGCAGCCTAGCCATACTTTCGGCTAAGTCAGCCTGAACACATAAATCTGCATGATCACGCAAAATCCACGTCCGTCGCAAAATTTTGTCTGCTTCTTTCAGACTCACAGAGGAACACTCTCGAATTAGTAGCCAGCTTTTGCGGACGATGATTTTTACAAAACAAGACCATTCACCACGCCGTTCTGATTGTTCTATAAGCCATTGCAGCCAATCTAAGCGATCGTCCCAATAGGCATAGAGATTTGCATAGTGGCTTAAGAGAAGCCATAAATCCCTAACTGCTTCATAGTGTTCTTTATCTTCACACCAATGAAGTACTGCTCGCAGATTTCCTTCTTCTGGTTCTAACTTATTGTAGTGTATCCATTTTTCCCAATCTTCTCCGGCATAATTGTGGGCAAAATCAAGATACCATCTCACCCAGCGCCTTCGTGCTTCCCTCTCAAAATCTGGGTAAGCGGCTAATTCTGCTAAGGCATATTCACGTGTCAGAGAGAGCATATCAAACCGCTTAGTTTCTGGATTGAGATTCACCAAGGAAAGTTGCTGCAAACGCGCCAAGCCATTATTTACAGCATCAGGAGCAGCTGTTAGTCCAGCAACCTCAGCCACAGCTGCGAGTATGGCAGAGTCAGGAAAAATCGCTAGTGACATGAGTAACTTGTGGGGTGGTTGTCCCTTGATTCCTTGTACTGATTGCTCAAAGCAAAAACGAGCCACATCACCTGTAGCCGAGGTTAATCGATTCAATACCGAGTTTAGCGAGTAGCCACCGGATAATTGACCAATAGAATATACGATCGCCAGAGGGATGCCGCCAGTGCGATCGTAGAGTTGCTTAGAGTCTTCATCGTTGATGCTTATACCTTTTTCTTCAGCTTGTTGTCTAATCAACTGCAAACCATCATCTGGAGGTAAGTTTCGCAGACGGATTGGCAGCAAGGCAATTTGTTCGCGGCTAGTAATTATTACTTTGATGCAAATGGGTAGATTATATAAAAACTCAATAACCTCATTTCTGTCCTCTATAGTCTCCATATTGTCCACAATCAACAGTGTTCTCCGTTTTGAGAGAATTTGGCGAACACGATCAAATTGGTCATTGGGAGGAGATTGAAGAATTGTCGGGTCGTCTAAAGCATTAGCAATTTCTCGAAAGATATCGCGTAGATTACGCTGTCCCTGTTGCCGCCACAAGATACTATTAGTGGGAATAAGTTCTTGTTGTTTAGCTGAAGTGAAAATAATCGCATCAAAGTTGGGTGCGTTAGAAGAGTTTTCGTTACTAGCTTTTAAGCATAGGTAAGCAGCTGCTAACACCAGCGCTGTTTTACCTACGCCACCAATCCCATGTACTGTAATCATGTGAGCGCCATGCACCGATGAAAGGCGTTCTAATAGCTTTTTCATATCTGCCTCCCGACCAATAAATTGGGTGTAAGTCGGTGCTGGCAGATTGTGAGGGATGTCACGGCGTTGGATAGCAGCTACAACAGATCCTTTACGATAACCATGTTTTTCCAGAACATAGACAAGATTACTGGACTTAACACTTTTATTTGCTTCTCCTGTCAAAACTTCAATATCCCGATAGATATTGCTTAACCCTGCTCTGACAGCAGCGTTTTCTTTGTGCAAATCTTGACCAATTTTTTTCAAGCTGTACCCACAGAGTAGCCCAAGTAACAGGTCTTTCCTAGTACTTTGTCTGTAACGCTTTTGAAGTGTAACCTCCAAATTCGTCAGTAGTCGGTCTATCTCCCAGTCCTGCAAAATCTTGCGATTCCAACTTTTAGGTAAATTCCAATCTTCTGACTGACCTGGCATAAATATCACCCAGTAAATTTGTAATCAATGTGGCATTAGCAACATTTTAACGAACAAAAGTTTGACAAATTAATAACAAAATCACAACATTTTTTTAACAGTGTTAACTCCTGTCTTAAATTTAACCAGTAAGCTAATTTTATAAGTTTATTTTTTGTCTCTAGTAAGTAGAGACTGGCGACCATATCGACTTATAAGCTCTAAACTTTGCCAGATAATTTTTTCACAAATTACCCAATAAAGCTATGACAAATAAAACACTTAACTTTCTAAATCTCTTGTTTGGACTAAAACAATCCCGGCGTTATTTTCCAGAAGAAAAACAAGTCTGTGTATTCAATAAACGTCCCATATTATACCGAGGTTTTTCGCCAAACTCTGCACAAGAATCAATCAATGAACTCCAAGAGCGACTGCAAGCTCAGGGTTTTCTCTCAAATATTAGTGGTAAATTTGACTTAGAAACAGAAGAGGCTGTAATTAAATTTCAGAAAGCTAATAATCTTCAGGTAGATGGGATAGTCGGGCCACTGAGTTGGTCTTGCCTTTTCTACCCAAAGCTTTACCGCAATCAAAAAAGTATGTCTCCAAAGTTACAGGATGCAGTAAAAGAACTGCAAATTATTCTGAATGAAGAAGGATTTTTCAAAAAAGAACCTGACGGGTATTTTAGTCGTGAAACTGAGAGAGGCGTTAAACGCTTTCAAAGAATTTATGGACTGAAAGATGATGGTATTGTTGGGGCTGCAACTTGGGCTGTACTTTTGGGGATGCGACAAAAAATAGACAACAACAGCTTTCTCCGGTTAGTTTATTTTCTACCACCTCAATCCTGGTTTCTATGGGAGCAGTTTTTGATGATCTTTTTTATTATGTTAGGTATTTATTCTAGCCCTATAGGAAGAGATGCTCCTAAATGGCATATAGCCTTAGCAACTGCTTATGCACTCACATGTATAGTGCCTTTTCTCTTAGAGTGTTTACCTTTGAAGCCATCGAAGCAGACTAGCTTACCGCTTTTACAATACGCTCCTTACGTGTTAACTGGTATTTTTTGGAAACCAATTATCAATTTCATGGGGGGATTATTTAATTAAACATTTGGTAGTTAAATAAATGATGAGCGATGTCTACGACGGGCTACGCCTACGCTATTTTATTTTGTGTCTAATTTTCGGGTTGTGCTTGTAAAGAATTGGAATGTCTACGACGGGCTGCGCCTACGCACATCGAAGACACCCTACTCTTACCCATCGTAAATCCTGAATCAAACAAAGGCGGGTGCGGGAGTTGAACCCGCTAATCCCCACAATGGTGGAGACGTTAACCGATAACCCTAATTCTTCGTCCCCGAAAGGCAAGTTGCGAATAAGGATAACCCGCCATGAAATACGAAGGATAAAGTGTTTCATCCTTTACCCTTCAGCAATATCTACAATTCACCCGTAGCCAGCATCTGGATGATCCGAGGTGTACCTGGGTCAAACCCTGCCAAATCCCAAGATAGCGAATCTTCAGGATTTACCAAAGTAATTTGGTAAGGTGTCAAGGTGACATACACCGCCTTGACGTTAGGATTTACCTTTTTGCGGTACTCCTTCAGCGCTTGACTTGGATGCTTATACCCGGCCCAGCTTTCCGAGTCAGTCCAAAAGCACACAACATCTGCTTTAAACTTATTCTTAATCATCCAGTCGTAAGCTACAGATGCATCCGTTCCACCGAAGTTTTGATTGCTAGCTTTGCGAACCGCAGAACTAAAACTATCTTTGGCACTGATACCTAATTCACGGAATTCTGTAGAAAAGCCGCGAATCATATAGTTTTTCTCTGCTTTTGCTGTCACCAGTGCCATTGTGGTGGCAATTTCACAACAACTCAGTCCCATATCTGCAACCAAGCTACCCATAGAACCAGAAATGTCCACGGCGTGCATAAAGACTTTACCTGTGGGTTGCACAACATCAAAAGACAGTTCAACTGCCTTTTCTAAAATGTCTACAATCCGAGGAACTGGATTCCAAGTTTTCTTACTGCGTCCTAATGTTCCACCAGATTCATAAGTCTTGAGTGCTTTCAAAACATCAATCGGATGGATGCGACCTTTACGCAGATGTTCTCTGCGATTAAGAACTGCTTCTACTCGCAGCAAATTGTCGCTTTCATCGGCTCGTAACACACCTAGTTCAGTTAAAGAACCTAAGTTACGCAGCATTGCACCTATTGGCATTTCCTGAAATAGCAACTGCCAAGCTTGCCGATCCATTTTGCCCACAGGTGCAGCCATTTCGTGGGTTAAACGTCCTTGAGAAATAGCTTCATGAGTTTGGGTAGGATTTCGCTTCAGCCACTCATACCACCAAATCTGCGCCAATGCCTCTGAGGGAATATCTGCTGGCAATTCTTCCCAGCCTCTAACTACCCATTCAAATAGTTGACGGTGATTTTCTGTAGGCGGTTTGACATGGAACAACCGCAACGCATCTCGGTGAGAGAAGCCTTGACGCTGTTGATATTTCAACAATTGATAAGCTAAACCTTTGACATCTTCCCTTGAAAGCCAAGTTTTACCAGCTTCCCGCACGACTTTGCCAAATCCCCGCAGAGATTTGGTGTAGTTCAACCATTCGTAGAAGTGGCTACCAGTGCGAACAACTTGCGGGAAGATTTCACCAAAAGCCTGTTTTGCCTGTGGTGCTTCACCCATAGAGAGCAGTACCAAAGCTAATATGGGCGCACTATTGTTGATGGCACGTCCATCGCTAGCATACAAAATTTCTTCCGCTACACGGCTGGGATTTTCGGCAACAGCAAGTCTTACAACTGTTACAAAATCCTCAGTTAATTCCTGTTTTCCGGCGTAGTAAGTGCTTTTTGCTGTGCCAACCAAAAGACAACGGCGCAGCATTTTCCAAATGCCAGCATCAAACATAAAGCCGCCGGAACGTCCCTGAACCATTTCTGCTTCTCGTCCAGGGATAGGCTGATTTTGGGGTGTTGTATTCTTATTTTTAGTGAAAAAATTGTAATTCATCGCTTCATCTCCCGGCCCTTACGGGCAAAAATGAAAGGTGGCGAAGCGGGAATCGAACCCGCGACCTCTCGAACCCTATTCGATAACCCTAATTCGTCGGCCTTTGCAGGCAAGGGATGAAAAAGGATGTTTAGCGCTCTACCTCTGAGCTACCCGCCACATAAAAATTAAAAATTAAAAATTTCAGCACTAGATTTGGTGTAGTGGAGCGGGAATCGAACCCGCGACCTCCCGCTTGGCAGGCGATAACCCTCGATTCGTCGGCCTTTTCAGGCAAGGGGTGAATAAGGATATTTAGGCGCTCTATCCACTGAGCTACCCACCACATATAAAGTTATTAGTTAAACATTTAAAATTCGTGACTCAGCACTGAATTTGGTGTAGCGAAGTAGGATTTTTACCTACACCTCCAGAAGTTTGATCGAGGGTGTTTAAGTTATATACGATAACCCTTAATACGTCGGCCCTTGCAGGCAAGGTGGGCGCTCTGTCATTTGAGCTATCCGCTACTGGCGCAAGTTAACTCTCTGGTGAAAGTTGACTTGTATTATTACTGTAGTATATGTATTATCTGCTGTCAAGGGACTGACGATTTAAATTTATAGAGTTGTTGGTTGAGTTAAAAGCCTTCTTTTTTCTCTGGGTACAAACTTTTGTGCGTAGTTTGCCGCCGTAGGCATCGCAGACCAATGTTAGACAAGTTCCAGTTTCAAGAGGCTATAACACCTACACGGTAAAGCTTTTGCCGGCAAATTTGCCGTAACTTTGCCAAAAGATACAAAAAAGTGTCACAATTTTTGCCAATATATATAATATTATTTCCACAAATTCACTTGGCAAAAATCGGCATGAGTGAAAAACCCATAGAAGACAACGGCAAGGCTTTTCTCGTTCTACTTTTGCCCATCTCGTTTTTGATTATTTTCCTGGTTGCTACCTGGAGAATTTTGCTAGCGCTAATTGTGCTGGCAATTGGCTTCAAGATTTGGCAGGAATATCAATGGCAACAGTGGACTGTACGAGTTAACCCAATTTTTCATCAGTTGGTTCGAGAAAATCAGGGCAGACTTACGCCTATGGATTTGGCAATCAAGGGCAATTTTCCGGGAACAACGGCAAAACGCTACTTGGATGGTAAAGCCTCGGAATTTGGTGCCAGTATAGTCAATTCCGAAGAAGCGGGCCAGTCTTATTACTTTATAACTGCCAGCATTCTCGGCAATATTCTTGACAGTAGTGAGCCTGTTAAAGAACTTCCGGCTCAACCAGTTACTAAAACTGCGCGATCGCTCTTAGCAGCACCACCACCAACAACACTTGAGGAGGAAGAAACAGAAACTGAATCAATACCACAGCTAACCCAAACCCATGAGGAAGCTAAACGATCGCTGGAAAAACAGTTAATTTTTGGCTCTCTGATCCAATCTGAACTTGCCAAACGGCTAAATGTCTATTCCAGCACGGTTTATAAACGACGAAATGATCCAGAGTTTCCTGAATGGAGTCGCAGTAAAGACCCTGATGGTATTGCCTGGTCATACTCGGAAAAAACTAAAGAGTTTTTCCCAGTAGAGGAGGAATAAGAAGGCAAAAGTTAAAAGGCAAAAGGCAAAAGTAAGAACTTTAAAGGTTTACTTTTTATTTTTTACTTCTAAGCCCACAGCTTCTTTGATGGAATTTAATCCACTTTGTTCTAGCTTGGAAAGTAAACCTGCTAGAATCCGGCGTACCATCAGTGGGCCTTCATAAATCCAGCCTGTATAAACTTGGATCAAGCTAGCACCAGCAGTAATTTTTTCCCAAGCATCCTCTGGGGAAAAAATGCCACCAACGCCAATAATTGGGATTTCTCCTTGGGTTTGCTGCCAAATAAAACGAATTACCTCAGTGGAGCGATCGCGCAATGGTTCACCGCTAATTCCGCCAGCTTCTTCTTGAGGTGATTTGCCTGTTTGGTTAATCACCTGGGTTTTCAGTCCATCACGGCGGATGGTGGTGTTAGTTGCAATAATTCCCGCCAGTTGGTAGGTTTTAGCCAAAGAGATAATGTCAGCGATCGCAACCCAATCTAAATCTGGCGCTATCTTGACAAAAATTGGTTTATGTGCATTGTTTTCTTGTTGCAATAAATTCAAGATGGCACTGAGCATAGAAGCATCTTGGAGCGATCGCAACCCCGGCGTATTGGGAGAAGAGACATTAACAACAAAATAATCTCCCAAATCCTTGAGTAGGCGAAAACTACCGAGATAATCTTGTGCGGCTTCTTCTAGGGGAGTTACCTTAGATTTACCCAAATTTATCCCTATGGGTATTAAGTGGGTTGACTCCTGTTTTTCCTGTGTCAAACGGGCCGCCATTGCTGCTGCACCGAGGTTGTTAAAGCCCATCCGATTGAGAGCGGCTTTATCCAACGGTAGGCGAAACAAACGGGGACGCGGATTTCCTGGTTGTGCGTGAAAAGTTACAGTTCCTAGTTCTGCAAAGCCGAAACCCAGATTAGACCAAATACCAGCAGCGACTCCATCCTTATCGAAGCCAGCTGCTAATCCTACGGGATTTGGGAAGTTTAGCCCAAACAAATTTTGTTCTAGGCGGGAATCGTACAGACATAAAGATTTTTGTAAGCGTTGGTTTGCCCAACTAGTAGGGGTTTGTGATAGCCAGCTAAAACTGCGAATCGTCTGCTGGTGTAACCACTCCGGGTCCGTTTTTACCACATTGAACAAAAGCGGACTAATTGCAAATTTATAAATATCCATTAGCTTTGGGGACTGGGGATTGGGGACTGGGGATTGGGTATTGAAAAGAGTTATAAGGGGGAGTGCGCGGTGATGAGGAGAGAAATTTTCACTCTGCTCCTTGCTCCTTCCCCAGTCCCTAATCACCAATCCCCAATCACCAGTCCCCAGTTCAACATTAAACACTTATGGCGATATTACTCAGGGTGGTTTTCTGGGCATCTTATATATTACAAGTTATGTTAACCAATAAATCAGATGGGGCAGCCGCAAAAACCTATAGCCGCCGAACAGCAGATCCTCTCTTTGGGGCGCGTCCTCCAGAACCTCAGAGAAGAAGATGAGGTTGACGTTCTGATTGAAACTACTATTTCTTATCTTAAGGAACAGTTTGATTACAAACTGATTTGGATTGCTCTTTACGATCGCCTGAATCACATATTATTCGGCAAAGGCGGTATTACACCGGATCGTGACACGAGCTTTTTATACCAAAAGGTTGTTCTCAGTCCTGGGGATCTATTAGAGCAAGTGGTGATTGAACAACACCCCTTGGGCATAGCTGATTTACAAACTGAAATCCGCGCCGCCGAATGGCGCAAAATCGCTGAAAAATTGCAGATCCAAGGAACGATTATTTTACCAATTCGCTATAAAGACCGTTGCTTAGGTTTGCTGTTACTGGGTTCAGAACGCTGGGGCTATTTACTAACAGGGGAAGCAAAAGCACGTTTGATGATGGTTTTAGGTGAATTGGGGGCATTGCTTTATCAACAGGAGATACATAAGCAGCAAAAGCAAACCAAGCGAACCGATGAGCCATTATTAGAATTGCTTGAAAATTTACGCACCCTCAGTAACCTTAATCAAAGACTAGAAGCAGGGGTGCAAGCAACTCATAAATTTATTTCACCTAGCCGGACAAATGTTTACTGGTTTGAGCGGGAAGGACGCTACTTTTGGTGTCGGATGAGCAATCAGCTTGTCAAAAGTGATCGCAATTCCAGCACTCAGCAAGCGGCGGGAATGACTGTACAAGACTTGAGTGACTTTTATTATGCTTTGGCAGTTAACCAAATTGTTTCAATTGGTGATGCACGCAGTTCTTTAAAGAGCCATTTTACGGCAAAATTACTGCAAAAGCTGAAAGTGCGATCGCTCCTGGCCGCTCCAATAATCTGGCAAAAGAACTTGCTCGGTTTTCTGGCGGTGGAAAGCAATGAACCTCGAATCTGGACGGAGGCAGACAAAAATTTTGTTCAGGGTGTGGCTGGTTTAATCTCCCTGATTGCACCTAACGAAAGTATGGAAAGCACTATTAAACAGATTCAAGAAGATGCCCAACTGACTGGTCAAGTTGCCCAAGGTATCTATAGCGAACATGAACTTCAAGAAACTTTACACAGCTGTGCTAAAAAAGTTTTAGCTCGACTAACAGCCACCCGCTTTTTACTGTTGCAGTACGATCCTGAACAGAATAATTATCAATTTATTTACCAAAGTCAGCCTCAAAATCGCCGACCATTGACATTTACCCTGAATACTCTCAAAGAATTAGATGGACAGCTTTTGCAACGTTCAACTGAAGCGGTGGAGATTGAGAATTTAGATGAAGATTTACGCTTTTTTAACTGGCGGCCCTCTTTACTAGAAAGTGGAGTGCGATCGCTACTTATTTGTAAATGCACTAATGGTCATATCCCAGCAGCACTTTTGGTCATCACTCACGAAACGTATCGTTCTTGGACAACTCTCGAAAAAGAGTTACTGTGGGCTGTTAGTCAACAGATAGGTGTGATTGTTCGTCAGTGGCAATTACACAACCGCACTACGCAGCAGCAAAAAACTTCCCAGGCGTTTGAGCAATGCTTAAATATCTTGACGCAAACCCAGAATAGCAAAGCCGAAGTCAATAAAAAGAATTTAGAACATATAGCACTCGAACAAATAGCATCAATTCTGGGTTGTCCCCTGGCGTTACTGCTATCTTGGTCGCCCGGTGAAAATTTGGCAGAAATTATTCCTGGAGTGATTGAAAATAGTCAATTTGGGATTTTTTCCGATGCATCTATTCCTATCCAGTCTGAAGCCTTAATTCAGTGGGCATTGGTTACGGAGAATTACCTGACTTTGAAGGTGGATAATTTACCCCTGGAAACTCGAAAATGGTTGAATACTCCAGATAAAGGTCAAATTTTGGTGATGGCATTACGTACCAATGCTGATTATGAAATCACAGGTGTAGTATTGTTAGCAGACTATCAGGAGCGTCGCTGGTCACAACAAAACCTCAATGCGATCGCAACTCTGATTTCTCAATTAGCTTGGTGGCGTCGTCAAAAGCAAATTACCCGCCTTCTAGAATCCACAACAGAGGAATTACGACAACTCAACTGGTACAAACATCGTCGTCTAGAGGAAATCCAAAGAATAACGGCGCTATCCCTGAAACAAATACATGATTTGGGTATTCCTGCTAATGAATTAACTCAGATGCGCTACCAGCTATTGCTAAGACAATTAGACCACACAGCCACTTCCATGAGTGGAATGCTAAAACTTGAGAACTGGCAGCTACATATCAGTTGGGAAACTATGCCCATAGCTAGTTTACTCAAGCGATCGCTCGAACGCATCGACAATTTACTCAAACAACAAAAGCTGTGGATTGGTGTACATGGCTTGGGACAACCAATTGATGAGCAAGAATCAGCAAAGAATTCTCCATTAGCTAGAGGCGTTCCTACTTCCAGCCCTCAATCTGCAATGGCGATCGCTGGTGATATTGTCAAAATTGAATTAGTTATCCATGAATTATTGGTTACTGCCTGTAACCGTTCTCCAATTGGCGGCAGAATTGATATTTGGTGTCGTCGTTTAGATGCGTCAAAACCCTCAGATTCAAAGCATTTATCTACAAGTGGAGGGGGTGAACAGACATCGCTGGAACTGTCAATTACATACAACGGTGCGATCGAAGCACAGCTACTAACAGAACTACATGATAATACACCCAAAGATGTGCTTGCTCCCTCCAACCTCGACCAACCCCCAGCTTTACATCTGCTAATCTGCCAAAACCTCATGCAGGAGTTGGGAGGAGAGTTGAATTTTTATCAATTACCAGATAATCGGGTAGTTAGCCGCTTGCTGTTGCCGTTAGTTAGCCATGATTCTTAGTATCATTTTTCAAAATTCTCTCTTTACTTAAAAAACTTACTTGGGAGCCAAAATAAATTTCCTACAGTAGCATATACCCGAAAAATAAGTCTAAAGATAGATTGACATAACATTTGTTCTCCGAAAGTATTCTCCCTTCATAGCAAACTGGTTATAATTATCTTCCATCTCTCTTAGAAATCAAATTCTTATATACACAGCATTTATATGGGGCGTGTTCGTTCTAAATCTGACCTACCTACAAAAATTTGTCCGGTATGTCAACGTCCTTTTACATGGCGTAAAAAGTGGCAAGATTGCTGGGACGATGTGAAATACTGCTCAGAACGTTGTCGTCGTCGCCGTTCTGAAGCCCAAAATGAAACTAATCGCAACACAGACGCAAATAGCGCAGGGGATTAATGGAGTTACAGGTGCAACCTAAATTAATTATTCATGGGGGAGCTGGTAGTTCTCTCCACGGTAAAGGCGGATTAGAGGCAGTGCGCCGATCGCTCCATACAGTAATAGAAGAAGTCTATTCTCTGCTATTGTCAGGAGCAACGGCTTCTGAGGCGGTGGTTCAGGGTTGCCAAATGCTCGAAGATAACCCCCGATTTAATGCTGGTACTGGTTCAGTACTACAATCTGATGGTCAAATTCGTATGAGTGCTTCCCTAATGGATGGGGCATTAGAGCGGTTTAGTGGTGTAATTAATATTTCGCGGGTGAAAAATCCCATTGAGTTAGCACAATTTTTACAAAACTCGCCAGATCGAGTGCTATCAGATTTCGGATCGGCTGAGTTGGCGCGAGAAATGCAACTTCCCAGCTATAACGCTTTAACTGATTTGCGGTTACAAGAGTGGATGCAAGAACGCCAGGATAATTTTAAAAGCACAATGGCTGGCGTGGTAGCAGAACCCGAACTGCTTGAAACCAGCAATGCTGGACGCGGAACCATCGGTGTAGTAGCTTTAGATGTCTGTGGTAGGCTAGCTGCTGGCACTTCTACAGGTGGTAAGGGCTTTGAGCGGATTGGCAGGGTAAGTGATTCTGCGATGCCAGCAGGAAATTATGCTACTAGTAACGCTGGTGTTAGCTGTACTGGCATTGGCGAAGATATCATTGATGAGTGTTTAGCTCCCCGGATTGTAGTACGTGTAACTGATGGGATGTCCCTGAAGGAGGCTATGCAGCGCTCTTTTGGAGAAGCACACCAAAACAAACGGGATTTGGGAGCGATCGCTTTAGATGCCAATGGAGCGATCGCTTGGGGTAAAACTAGCGAAATTTTACTCGCCGCCTATCACGACGGCGAAAAAATTGGTGACACCTTGGAATGGACTGGCAACGAACTGATCGGCTATTGTTGAATCAGTTTCAGTGCTTCGGTTAAAGTTTCTTCCTGGTTAACCATTGCAGCCAATTCTTGGGTTTCATAACGCCCCTTCCTGCGGAACGCTGCGCGAACAAAAGCTTCTAGCGCCGCTCTTTTCAGTGCCACTTGATATCCTTGTTGCAGAATATCGATTAATTCTGCCTGATTCAAGTAATAACCACCAGATTTGCGGCGCTTGTTTATTTTGTTGATTTCCCGCACTGTATTTTCTATCGAAACATCCCAAGAGCGAGTAGAACGTTTTTCGGCCTTTTGTTTAATTAAATGGATGAGCAGAATTACTCCATAACTATCAATTTTATTGATTTTGTCACTGAGGCTTATTTCTTCTAACTCATCCACCAACAACAACGCCTCATGGATTTTGCCTTGTTCTAGAAATTGCCTAAGTTCTAGCAGTTCTTCCATGTTATTTTTTGAGATTTTGGCTTCACTACTAATCTATCTAGATTAGACATCTTGCAAAAATCCTGGTTTATAGTCTAAAACCACAGATGAATTGCGATTAATAGTGATGAATTATTTATGTTGATCTGTGGTTTTATTTCCAACACTTTTCCTTTGCCAACCTGGTTTTACTACCTGACGACTACGGGCAATCACCAGAGAATCATTAGGCACATCTTCTGTGACTGTAGAACCAGCTGCAATGTAAACATCATCTCCCAAGGTAATTGGAGCAACTAAAACGCTATTGGCTCCAGTTTTCGTGCGATCGCCTATTTTGGTACGGTGTTTTTTTACGCCGTCATAATTGGCAGTAATTGTACCAGCACCAATATTCACCTGATTGCCAACGACGGTATCACCTATGTATGACAAATGTGCTGCATTCGTGCGATCGCCTAATTGGGTATTTTTTAATTCCACAAAATTCCCCACACGGCAATTAGCACCGACTTGTACATAACCGCGCAAATGAGTATAAGGGCCAATTCGGCTTCCTGCCTGCACAGTGCTATCTATTACTACTGAATACTGCACCGTGACATTTTCACTCAACTGGCTATTTTCAATTAAACTTCCCGGCCCAATATGACTTCCTGTTTTAATTACCGTATTTCCCCGCAGGTGAGTTTGGGGTTCAATAATTACATCAGGCTGTAATTCCACAGTTTCATCAATGGTGATGCTTGTGGGGTCGATGAGGGTGACACCTGCTAGCATCCATTTTTCCTTGACTCGTTTTTGCAAAATCTCGTAGGCTGTTGCCAATTGCAGGCGATCGTTGATGCCGAGAATTTCTTGATAATCTTCTACGTCCACTGCCATAACTTTTCCCACTTGAGTCACGGCATCAGTGAGATAGTATTCTTTTTGGGCATTATTTGCCTGGAGGTAGGGAAGCACCTTTGCCAAATCTGGCCAACGGAAGCAGTAAACTCCAGCGTTAATCCGCTGATTTTGTCTTTGAGCAGCAGTACAATCTTTATGTTCGACCATTTGCTGCACAATATTTTCATCGTTACAAAAAACTCGCCCGTAGCCCGTCGGGTCTAGTAGGTACGAGGTAAGAATGGTGGCAGCATTCTGATTTTGGGCGTGAGTTTGTAACATCTGCTGGAGAGTTTCGCTGCGTATCAACGGTAAATCGCCGTTAAGTATCAGCAAATCTCCTGTGTAATCTTCCAAGTGTGGAAGTAATTGTTGGATGGCATGACCGGTTCCCAGTTGTACAGTCTGTTCAACAAACTCCAAGTTGGGAATTGAATGCATAGCGGTTTGCACTTCTTCGGACTGATACCCGACAATTACGATTCGTCGTGAGGGCGAAAGTGGTTCTACACTTTCGATAACTCTCTCGACTAGCGTGAGCCCACCCAAAGAATGTAAAACCTTGGGTAAGCGTGATTTCATCCGTGTGCCGCGTCCCGCCGCTAGAATTGCTACAACTACCATAATTAGCTATCAGCTATCAGTGAAATTATGATTAATGCTGTTGGTACTTTAAGATATAGGCTCAAATCATACCAAGCTAATCATAGAAGACTGAAATATACAATGAGTCAGGATTATACCAATTTTTGCTCATTAGGGCAGCTATAAATACCCCTATTCCTGACAGTATCGAATAAACTCTGCAAATTGCTGCATTAGTTTGGGATTACGCCAACCAGAATTAGATTCTTCTAGCATCACTAAAAGTGCTTCTTCTGTAGTAAAAGCTATTTTGTAAGGTCGTTCACTGCTTAAAGCATCGTAAATATCAATTAATTGAAATACTTGTGCCAGATAGGGAATATCATCCCCCTTGAGTGCATCAGGGTAGCCTGAGCCATCCCAGCGTTCATGGTGATGACGAATAATAGGAATTACACCCCGCATACTGCGTAGTGGCTGGCAGATTTTTTCCCCAATCAAAACGTGCTGCTTCATGATCTCCCAATCTTTGGCGGTGAGTTGGTCTTTTTTCAGCAGCACAGCATCGGGAATACCCACCTTACCGATATCGTGGAGATAACCACCCCACATCAAATCTCGAATTTGGTAGCGTGAGAGGTTGAGGTATTCACCAAAAAGTTGTCCTAGTTTTACCAGGCGTTCACAATGGTTGCCTGTATTAGGATCGCGGCTTTCAATCGACATGGCAATGGAAAATAGTACTTGTTCGGCATGGTCTAAATCTTCGTTCAGACGCTTCTGTCGTACCAAGGACTTCACACGTGCCGCCAACTCTACACGATCAAAAGGTTTGGTGAGAAAATCATCTGCCCCAACTTCAATTCCCCGAATGCGCGATCGCCTATCATTTAATGCTGTAATAAAAATCACTGGGATTAGCCTAGTCTGCTCATCCTGTTTCAGCAATTGGCAAACTTCAAATCCATCCATTCCTGGCATCATCACATCCAGCAAAATCAAATCTGGTTGTTTTTGAGTTACCAATCCTACAACAGTAGAACCTCTGTCTGCCTCAATGACTTCGTATCCTTCCATCCCCAAGAGGGCAACAGCAGTCATCCGACTGGCGGCATGATCGTCAACTACTAAAACCTTCGGCGGATCAAAATCAAACCCATTCACTTTAGAACCTTTGGTTTGTAGTGTTCTAGAGACTAATGAATCATTACCACAATTAATATCAGATTTTATCCAAGAAGATACTGCTTGTCTATCTTCAAGAATCAGGTCTTCCTGAGATAAGCCTAAAGAATAAGCCTCCACATTATTCTGCGAGCCTACAACATGATTTGAACCAATACTCTTTACTGTGCTAATGGGGTTTGACTCACTAACAATTTGTTCTGTAAAGCCTGTATGGTTGGATTTCCATTGAATCACAAAGGCACTCCAAGTTTTTGCACAAGTTAACAGTGTCAGATTTGAAAAAGAAATTTAATATCTGAATGTATCTGAGCTAGAGTTTTCATAGGGATTATGCATTATTTCAAGCTGCCTATCTGACTTTTTCGCAGCATGTATATTTTATCTTATGAACAATGAATGTCTTATTGTCAAATTTTTTGCTTCTAATTCCAGTATGATAAATTTTCACAATTGTTAAATCAGGCTTTTCACGGATATTTTTTAAAAAAAAAATAGCGCCAAAAACGTACTGTATATCAAAGTTGAGGGTTTTTAGTTAGAAGTCTTATAGTAATGATTAAGTATACATATTTTTACTTACTCAGTTATTGTAATACTCAAAGACTACTGAAAAAATATAAAATTATATACTATCATGAATTAAATTTATTTGGCTCTAAGCTCGACTTTATCCATTTTTTTCGCAATGTAATACTTCTGCGGAGTAGTTGCACGAACGCTATCGTTGAAACCTCGGTGGGACTGTAGTTTTACTTTTTTAAGTTAATCGATAATCTGTAATACGGAAAAAGTATTTGCCAAAAAGCAAAAGTTTTTGTTGGATAAAGAAAACCGAATTATTAATTTTGGATAAAGTCGAGCTTAGAGGCTGTTTTAAAAATTAAGGGTTGAAGAAATAGTTTGTAATTGCATAGGCGTAACCATCGTAAATATCGCAACTACAAATTACTTCCCATAAAATCTCTGCCTTGTGTTCTCAATAGCCACCTTTTTTGCCAACGTGAGGTAGGTTCGAGTGAAGAAGCTTGTTGCTCTTGTTGTCGCCGCATCACTATGACTTCGGTTGAATCGCTCAATCCAGGATCGCGATAGGGAATAGCAGCACGGGTTAGTAAGTGTTCTTCTTCGACTTGCGAGAGGGGAGTAAATATTGAGCGGTTTTGAGACTCACCACTTGCAGAATGGGCTGCTACAGTACCAGGCGATCGCCTGCCCACTGGTGGGGTAGAAGCGATCGCTAAACCAGCAGACAAAAGTGCTGTGCGTACAGCAGCAGAACAAGAATAGGTGGCTAATAAACCATCTTGATCTAGACACAATGAGAGTTGTTTAATAAATTCAACAGTCCATAATTGGGGACACTGTGGTGGTGAAAAGGGATCGAGGAAAATTGCATCTGCCGAGAAATCCGACTGATGTACTAACACGATCGTAGTTCTAGCATCACCAATTAGTAGCTTTGCTTTCAGGCGATCTGTTTGCACTTGATGCTCAAAAGCTAGCTGGGAAAAGATATCAATATAGTTACAGTTCCAATTGTCGAACAAGTGATGAGCGATCGCAGCTTGTGGCACTGCCGGATTCAGTTCCAAACCGATTACTTCAACATAACAACTGGGATTCACTGCCCAAATTGTCTGCAAAGCAGCAGCTGTGTTATATCCTAGACCATAACAAATATCCAATAGTCGCAAAACTGGTTTTTGAGCAACTGTAGCCAGTTGAGTAGGTTCCACAAACTTGAAAAAACTCTCCTGCTTCGCTCCATAATGGCTGTGAAAGGATTCACCAAATTCTTCAGAGACAAAGGTGAAAGAACCATCTGCTGTGAGCTTAGGTGTAAAATTTTCTAAGTCTGACATCTTACAAAAAAACTGAATAATGACCAATGCCCAATAACCAATTTGTTATTTCACCAGCTTGGCTATTTGAACATCTAGAAGATCCGCAAGTTATTATTGTTGATTGTCGCTTTTCTTTAGCCGAACCACAACTAGGACAACAGCAGTACCAAACAAGCCATATTAAAGGGTCATATTACCTAGATTTAAATCAGGATCTTTCCAGTCCAGTGGGTAAGCATGGCGGGAGACATCCTTTACCTGAACCCAATGATATCGCTAACAAATTTGCAGCAATTGGGGTAAATTACCAAAAAACTCTGGTGGTAGCTTATGATGATTCGCGTTTTGCTTTTGCATCTCGTTTATGGTGGCTGTTGCGCTATCTTGGACATGAGCAAGTTGCGGTACTAGATGGAGGCTTTACTGGATGGCAAAAAGCTGGTTATCCGATTACAGATGTCGTTCATCAACCCAGTACCGATACGTTTGTAGCTCAAGTGCAACCAGAAAAAGTTGTAGATATTAATGTGGTAAAAACCCGGAAAGATAGCCAAGAGGTAGTATTGGTAGATTCGAGAGAAAGCGATCGCTATCGAGGTGAACGAGAGCCAATTGATAAAATTGCCGGACATATTCCTGGTGCAGTCAACTATCCTTGGCAAGATGTTACAGACTCTTCCGGCTATCTACTCCCTCAAGAGGAACAACGTCGTCGGTGGGAACAGCTAGAAACAGCCGAAGAAATCTTGGTTTATTGCGGTTCTGGCGTTACTGCTTGCGTAAATTTACTTTCTTTAGAATTAGCTGGCATTAACACAGGTAAACTTTATGCTGGTAGCTGGAGTGATTGGATTTCTTATTTATAGTCATTGGTCATTGGTCATTGTTTTTTGACAAAGGACTAATTTCAAAACTGACCTAATTGCAAATTGTAATTAATGGTGAAGAACCAGCCATCAAAATCAATGTTTTCGGCGGTTGAACTACCTAAACTCCTTCCAACCTGTACATTCATATAAGTGGTATCGGATATTCGGTAATTTAAGTGCCCAAATATCCGATGGAATTGGTCTTCTCGATCGCGCTGTGTAAAGTCTGAGAAGTTCACCTGGTAGTCAATACCAACCTGGAGAGGTTGTTGCAAGTAGTAGTTCAGAGACACCCAAAAGGAATTGATTATCCGATCGCGACTTTGGGGGTCAGCAAAATTTACACTTAATTCATAAAAGGTGTCTAGCGTTAATTTTGGAGTTAATGGATCTCGCCGTCCCAAAGATAGTTGTAGAGAATTCTCATTTAAAAAGCGATCACCTGCTTTAAAGCTATCCAGCCGATCGCTGCTATTAGCATAAAATAACTGTTGATTGCTCCAGCTGAGTTCTCCATACATTCGCTGGGATAGCTGCTGGTAAACACTGAGATTGAATCTTAGCTGGTTGTAATGGTATTGTGACTGATTTATATAACGAATGAGATTGCCATCTATTGAGCCGTTTAAAAAAGTCTTAGATCCCAAAGGTAAATATGCAGAGGATAGCGTCAGTCCAGAAATAATTAAACCGTCTTCAATAGGATTATCATTTGAGGAGAAAATATTAGTCGTTTGGAAGTAACCGACACGGCCCTGTAGATAGCCTATAGGTTTAAACTTAGGTACGACTTGTTCTATCGGTGGAAGAGGAGGCAATTCTAGGGGTCGTAACCGTATCCGTAACCCCAATTCGCGATCGCTATCAGACTCAGGAGATGATTTTGGCGATCGTAGAAGCTCTATTAGCCTCTCTAGTCTTTGAGAATAATTTATATCAGGTGTATTTAATAGTTCCTCTTTTGAATCTAAAGGAGATATAGGCAAAACACTTGGCTGCGATTCTAGCGGTGGCGGGTCATTTTGCTTTTGAGTATCCCCAAATTCTTTAGTTGGGGCTGTATCAGTTTGTGTAGTTTCGGGTGTTTGCTGTGCCAGATTTAACGGCATCTGGGAGTCTAAAGGATGCGACTCAATGGAGTGCTTGCACAAAGAGTTGATTAAATCTTGCTGCAACTTCTGACATAGCTGATAAGTTACCTGTGCGCTTGCTAAATTTTTAGAACGCCAAATCTCTGTATTTGCAGATTCTGCCGCTTCTACTCTAATGCAACACAAGCTTCCACCACTGGACGCTAACAAGATACAAAAAAACAAATTCTTCCAGTTTTTGAGTCGCATCTGTTAGATTGCGTTGATCGCATTTGGCCAATGTAGACCCACAAGCTGTATCAGAAGTTCCGACTCAGAAGATACAATTGAGTGCATTTATCTTAACCCTGTAAGTATATACTGAAACTACAAACCGATATTGCTGATTTTCGGATCATCTTAGATTTGTAAACAAATCTAAGATGATCCGGTCTATTCATTCTGCTCCACTTTAGTGAAGTATTGTCCTAGAGTTACTTCACAACACACCCCTAACAACTTCTTGTCCCTGTAACTGATCTGATTAGAATCGATAATATGTAAGGTATTTCTCCTTTAATTATTGATATCAAGTACTAAATTTGAAATTTGCAGCAGGCTTTCTTGTATATAATGTTCTGTCAATTTAAGGATAAAAACTTAAATAAAGTAAACAAATAGTTAATTTTTGTCTATTAAATTTAGACTTAGACTAAAAATAAAGATAATTTTAATAAATAACTCGTTACAACAATTATCAGTAGTTTTAATCTTTCAGTTTTTTGGCATTAGTTGAAGTTCACAAATTATCAAACTATGTTTTATAAATCATTTCCACTATTGGTGATTGCTTTATGGGGAGTTATAGTACTGCCTTTGCCAAATAGGGTAAGTGCCATAACTCCTCTAACGCGAGCAGAGATTCAGGATCTCCGCAACATAGTACAACTGATACCCAAAGATAAGTTAAAGAAACGTCCTGCACGTAAATTAGACGCAATGACTCCTGGCGACGGGGTGGCAACTGGTCGAGCTTCCCTAGCAGATTTGCGTTTCAATGATGGCTCTTTGGCACGAGTTGGAGAACAGGCGTTATTTCAATTTTTGCCGAAGACTCGTGACTTTAAACTTTCAAATGGCACTGTGTTGTTACTCATCCCACCAGGACAGGGGCAAACACGTATACAAACACCAAATGCAGCAGCAGCAATTCGTGGTTCAGCATTATTTGTACGCTACAACCAACAAACAGACACCACGATTGTGGGTGCGTTAACAAATAGTGGCATTGAAGTTTCTAACAAAGAAGCTTCTGAAACTAAGGTGTTAGAAGCAGGGCAAATGGTGATTATAGTTAAAGGGAAATTTGAAAGGTTATATGATTTTGATCTGAGAAATTTTTATGAAACGAGCCAACTAGTTCGGGAACTTGATTTGAACAGGCAAAGTCCTGTACCTACGCCTGATCCTGCAATCACCAGAGTTCAAGCCGAAACTGCTGCGGCTTTGAAAGCACAGCCACCGATAAAAGGTGAGGGAGTAATTGAAAACCCCTCTTTTGTGAAACTAACTCCTACAGCCGTAACTTCAACTGAGACAAAACCTGTAACTTCAACTACAACAAAACCTGTAACTTCAACTCAGACAACACCTGTAACTTCAACTCAGACAACACCTGTAACTCCAACTCAGACAACACCTGTAACTCCAACTCCAACTCAGACAACACCTGTAACTCCAACTCCAACTCAGACAACACCTGTAACTCCAACTCCAACTCAGACAACACCTGTAACTCCAACTCCAACTCAGACAACACCTGTAACTCCAACTCCAACTCAGACAACACCTGTAACTCCAACTCCAACTCAGACAACACCTGTAACTCCAACTCCAACTCAGACAACACCTGTAACTCCAACTCCAACTCAGACAACACCTGTAACTCCAACTCCAACTCAGACAACACCTGTAACTCCAACTCCAACTCAGACAACACCTGTAACTCCAACTCCAACTCAGACAACACCTGTAACTCCAACTCCAACTCAGACAACACCTGTAACTCCAACTCCAACTCAGACAACACCTGTAACTCCAACTCCAACTCAGACAACACCTGTAACTACAACTCCAACTCAGACAACACCTGTAACTACAACTCCAACTCAGACAACACCTGTAACTACAACTCCAACTGAGCCAACACCTGTAACTACAACTCCAACTGAGCCAACACCTGTAACTACAACTACAACCCCAACCCCAACTGAGCCAACATCTGTAACTACAACTACAACCCCAACTCAGACAACACCTGTAACTACAACTCCAACTGAGTCAATACCTGTAACTCCAACTACAACACCAACTGAGTCAACACCTGTAACCCCAACTCCATCTGGCTCTCCAAGCACATAAAACAAAACTGCTAATGGGGGTACAAGACTTTCTGCAAATGCCAAACGGGTTATTTTTATCATAATTTTGCGTAAGTCCTGTGGGACTTAGCGGCTCTAATGCGTAGCACAGACTTACAATCAACATTTGAGACAGAACTATGCCTCTACAGCAACTCAAGCAAAAAGTGATATTCCCTACGACCAGAGAACATCTGCTAACGCTAGATTAAATCAAGGATAGGACTTACACAGGGTTCACCGGATATCCTTATATAGTTCAATGACATTCTGTGTGTAAGTTACTAGGAACTAACTTTTTGCTAGAGAGAACATAAATTTATGGCTTTTGATTACGACCTGTTTGTAATTGGTGCGGGTTCTGGAGGCTTGGCGGCTTCCAAACGGGCGGCTAGCTATGGGGCAAAAGTGGCGATCGCTGAATATGATTTAGTTGGTGGAACTTGTGTGATTCGCGGTTGCGTTCCCAAAAAACTTATGGTCTATGCCTCTCACTTTCCTGCACTGTTTAGTGAAGCTTCAGGCTATGGCTGGAAAGTCGGTAATGCTGAGTTGGACTGGGAATATTTCATTACATCTATAGATAACGAAGTTCGGCGACTATCGCAACTACACATAAACTTCTTAGAAAAAGCTGGTGTAGAACTATTTTCCGGTCGCGCCACATTGCTAGATTCCCACACCGTAGAAGTTGATGGACGCAAAGTTACAGCAGACAAAATTTTAATTGCTGTTGGCGGTCGTCCTATCAAACCAGATTTACCAGGGATGGAATATGGCATTACCTCTAACGAAATTTTTCATCTCAAAGAACAACCAAAACACATCGTCATTCTTGGCGCTGGTTATATCGGCACGGAATTTGCCTGTATTATGCGCGGTTTGGGTTCTGAAGTGACACAAATTACCAGAGGTGACAAGATTTTGAATGGGTTTGATGAAGATGTCCGCACAGAAATTGAAGAGGGAATGACAAACCACGGAATTCAGCTGATTAAGAATAATGTGGTAAAAACAGTTGAAACTGTGCCAGAAGGATTTAAACTTACTTTATCAGGGGAAGACCAAGAACCAATAATCGCGGACGTGTTTTTAGTGGCGACTGGTCGAACTCCCAATGTAGATGGACTAGGTTTAAAAAACGCTGGGGTTGATGTTGTTGCTAGTTCTATCGAAGGGCCTGGATACCCGACCACAAGTGCGATCGCAGTCAATGAATATAGTCAAACTAATCAACCGAATATCTTTGCCGTTGGCGATGTCACTGACCGAATCAATTTAACTCCCGTCGCCATTGGTGAAGGACGAGCTTTTGCTGATAGTGAGTTTGGCAATAATCGCCGCGAATTCAGTCACGAAACTGTTCCCACAGCCATATTTTCTAACCCAGAAGCCGCAACAGTAGGCTTGACAGAAGCCGAAGCACGGGAAAAATTCGGTGATGCGGTAACAATTTTTCGCACTCGCTTTCGCCCCATGTACTATAGTTTGCCTGGGAAGCAAGAAAAGACAATGATGAAGTTGGTAGTTGATAGCAACACTGACAAAGTGCTAGGCGCTCACATGGTAGGTGAAAATGCCGCCGAGATCATCCAAGGTGTAGCGATCGCTGTGAAGATGGGCGCAACTAAAAAAGACTTTGATGCCACCGTTGGTATCCATCCCTCCTCAGCCGAAGAATTTGTCACAATGCGGTAATAAGAAAGAGTTAGGAGTTAAGAGTTATGAGTTATAAGTTGAATAAAAAAACTCATAACTTAAAATTCTTAACTTATTAGCCCTAACTCCTAACTATTTACAGCTTTGCAATATATATATCTTCACGGTTTCGCTTCCAGTCCTAATTCTGCCAAAGCGCGGGATATAGGCGATCGCTTTGCCAAAATTCAAACAAAGCTCAAAATCCCCGATCTCAATGCTGGCGATTTTTCGCAGTTGACAATCACTCGTCAGATCGCTCAAGTTACCGCAGAATTTAGTAATGATTCTACACCAGTAACCCTAATTGGCTCAAGTTTAGGTGGTTTGACCGCCGCACACTTGGGACAGCAATATTTACAAGTAGAACGCCTTGTGCTGCTAGCACCAGCTTTTGGATTTTTATCCCATTGGTTGCCCAAGCTAGGCGATGAAGAAGTACAGCATTGGCAGCAAGAAAAATATATCATGGTCTACCACTATGGAGAGGAACGATCAATTCCTTTAAGTTACGATTTCGTTATAGATGCTGCCCAATACCAAGAAAAATTTTTGCAACGTTCTATTCCTACCCTAATTTTGCATGGAAAAAATGATGAAGTTATTCCCATCGAAGCTAGTCGGGACTTTGCGTGTTGCCGTTCTTGGGTGGAGTTAGTCGAACTCGACAGTGACCATGCCTTGGGTGATGTTATGGAAAAAATTTGGCAGGCAATTCGCCTCTTTTGCCAATTACCTTGAAGTTGTAAAATATTAGACTCTCACATCACTAATTTCCTTAGTCATTTCTCCTTTGTTTAGTTACTAATGACTAATGACTCATGACCAATGATTAATGACTAAAATTATGCTTCCCTTCATCCGGTCAGATTTAGCCCAATTTACCGCGTATAAACCTCATCCCAGCAGTGATACAGCCGATTCTGTCCCCACACAGTTTGATCGCCTGGATACAAATGAAAGTCCCTACGATTTACCACCTGAGTTAAAAGAGAAGCTAGCCTGGACATATCAGCAAGTAATTGAAACAAATCGTTATCCTGATGGTGGACATGAAACCCTCAAGGATGCGATCGCAGAATACGTCAATGAATCAGCCGCCCTCCCGCTATCCAATACTGCTGCCAATATTTCTGTTGGAAATGGTTCTGATGAACTAATCCGTTCTTTATTAATCGCCACTTGTTTAGGAAAAGAAGGTTCAATTCTCGTTGCCAATCCTACTTTCTCTATGTACGGAATTTTGGCACAAACTTTGGGAATTCCTGTTGTAACAGTGGGTAGAAACGAAACAAATTTTGAAATTGACTTAAAAGCTGCACAGTCTGCGATCGAACAAACTCAAAATCCCCCCATTCGCGTAGTTTTCGTAGTACATCCCAATTCGCCAACTGCCAATAGCTTAACAACGGCAGAGTTGGCATGGTTAAGAAGTCTGAGCGAACATATTTTGGTAGTAATTGATGAAGCTTACTTTGAATTCAGTCAAACTACCCTAGTAGGTGAATTAGCGCAGCGCCCCAACTGGGTAATATTACGCACTTTTTCTAAAGCTTTCCGATTGGCATCTCTCCGTGTTGGTTATTGCGTTGCTCATCCCGAAGCGATCGCCATTTTAGAAAAAGTTCGCTTACCTTACAATCTCCCCAGCTTTTCCATAGCAGCAGCATTGGTTGCTTTACAAAACCGCACCCTCTTACTGGAGTCAATTCCCCAAACCTTGAGTGAACGATCCAAACTCATCGAAATTTTATCCCAGCAACCAGAACTACAAATTACCGCAAGTGCTGCTAATTTTATTTATCTACGCCTTAAACCTAATGGCTTAAATTCACAAGATGCTGTGCTAAAAATTTTCCACCAGAAACTTAGAAAACTCGGCACTCTTGTACGACACATTAGCGGAGGATTGCGAATTACTGTCGGGACAATAGAGGAAAACGCCCGCACGGTTACTAGAGTCCAAGCAGCAATAGCCGATTTGGAATTTTAGCAATTCACTCAATAATTAAATCGGCTATCCATCTCACTGCCCAAACGACGTACTAATCCTACCGTTTGTGGCAGCACACCTACCAAAAGAGCAAAAGCAACATCCGGCAAAAGAGCCACTATTTCTGGTGGAAAGTATTGTTCAAATTGATCGAGAATTTTCTGAACTCGCTGCCCAGGTATTGGGTTTTCTGTAATTTGTTTGATCAATCGAATCCACTGCCGCCTAATCAAGTAAGCCTTCTGGCGTTCTTCATTAGAATCGGGGGTTAATAAAGACAGATTACCTATGGGCAGTGCCCTTTGGCAATCACAGTCGTAATCCCCACCCACAGCAGCCCCAGGCCCAGCAAACTCTGCATGGTAGCGTTTAAAGAGGATTAATCCATTCCGCCTACGACTATTGACGATGAAAACTTCTCCACTGTGTAAACGTGTAAGGATATCCGAGCCTTGCGATTGCTCAGTTCCATCTGGCATGACAACAGAGTCAAGGAAACTAGTTTTAGGGTAATAAGTTGATACCATAGAGATTTGATAGCGTCGATGCTGTTCGCTATCCATGTTTTTTAAACTTTCAACGAATTTGGTAGTAGTATGCACTTCAAAAAGTAACTAGCTTTGATGTCAAATCAGATTTTTGAATTCTTTTATTATCAAGAGTCTTTTGGTCAATTTCACTAAGATAGTAATAAATACACATTGCTTAGTAATTGAGTGATCATATTTTATGAGATATAACCAGATTTGTCCCCAAATTTAGAGAGTCTTTTATTAAAGTTTTTATAAAGATGAATATCTTAATTACAAAGTTATTATGAGGGATCGCTTATTTAATAAGGTATTTGTACATCTATATTCTATTGTAATCCATTTATTGGATCTATATAAAATACTCTAAAATAGTTGTTATTTAATAACAATTTAAAATAGACAAATTTTAACACTTAATTATTTGGTTAAAGTTTCTCGTGGATATTTTATTATTCATTTTAATAAAGATATCCACGAAAAATCTCAATAAAATCTACTTAAACTAATTGTCTAAACCTAGACATATCAATCTATTTAGCTAACATTAGCTAAATTTTTAATTAGGTTAATTTATACTTTGGTTGCCGATATTGGTGATAAATTTTCTCCAAACTAATTACAAAATAAAAATTTACAAAAATTCAGATACTGAAATTAGCATTCAGATGCTTGTGCAATAACATCTGGCTTGAGCGTCCTAATAAAAATGTATTCCAATTCGATTGCACTTTATGTACCCGATATCCCACCTTAAAATAAAGTTGCCTTGCCTGATGATTATTTTCCAAAACGTGAAGATATAAGTCTTGAAATCCCCATTCGCGGGAAACTTTTTCACAGCTAGTCAATAATCCTGAAGCCACACCATGTCTACGGTATTTTGGGTGAACCGCTAAATTAGATAAGTAAGGAAAACCTATGCCAGCCTGGCCCCACGAATCACTGTAACGTACACCCAGTTCCACACTTCCTACTAAGTTATTAGCCGTACCATTGTTAGCTTCCAAGGCGACTAAACAAACATGACGCGGTGGAGGTGATGTCATCCGATGTCTTAAGTCTTCGTAAATACCCAGACGTAACAATGGAAAAGCCCATCCCCACATACCTTTTTGGGAGTGAAAGCTTTCAGCAATAATTTGGGAAACACCGATCAAATCAGTAGGTGTAGCTGTACGAATTTGAAATTCGCAGCAAGCTGGATCGATTGGCTGTTGCTGGTATGGATGAAAAGACCAATATTTCAAGGCTAGTTTAGTATTGATGTTATTCAACGAAAATTTTCTCAAATATCCTTAAACACCCTTTTAACCGCATAAAAACTTTATATATTCCCAGTAGATTGAACTGATCTAAGATTGCTCATTTGCTTTTGCTTATAAGCATACAAAGTTTTACACTTTACTTTGGGACTTTATAGTCTGTCTTTTTGAAAGAGTCTTAGAAGTTACAGCTTCATAAAGCTACAATCTTAAGTTCAGTAAGAATTAGATGCATCCCTTGCTTGAGATAGGGAGTATACCAGTCTGTTTACCACAAAAACATCTGTAAATCGTACAGGTTTAGGTTAATGGGTAGACATATAGCATAACTTACCTGTAGGCATTACCTATAAAATTGTTAAGTAAGTACACTAACAACAAACTTTGGTTGTAAACCATCTTTAGGTATAATACTGAACTTATTTATGCAATTGACGCTACACTAACAAGACTTTGCTGCTAAGTAATAGAAACAGGCTGTACAGATGCTAGGCAGGAATATTGCAGATTCCTATCCCTAACTTCTTCACCAATACCACTTGTCTTAATGATAGTTCTGATTGCTAAATTAGAAAGAGGTATTTGTCTAATAGTATACTTTGGTTTTAAATCTTATTGTTTTAATTTTGCTGACTCTACCATGACTACCATAAATAAAATTTACGTGCAAGTGTTAGTACAACTGCTGCGGAGGGAAAACTTAATATGCAGCTTCATCTGGATTTTTCAGCTAGCTATGAGTGCTGTATGTAGTATTAAACATTGCTCGCAGGAGGTGAAAGAAGATTTGACTAGCAAGGATCGACTCTATAACCCTATAACTGACTATGAAAGCAATTACACTGCACTAAAGCAAACGGTAATAGGTATAAGCAATTGAAACGAATTACCGTGAGTAAACGCTCCTACACTCAGCAGTCATGTAGCCAAAGAGCCTTATTGGTGGAAATGCTCTGCTCTTACCTGACTCAGAAAAATCCTTCCCTGATCAGATTATTCTTTATCCGACTGCCGTTGCAGCAGGAAAGCGGTGCATGAAATCCCAAGCAAACAGTAAGCCTAAAATTTTGGTTGTCGATGATGAGCCAGACAACCTTGACTTGCTTTACCGCACCTTCTATCGCGACTATAAGGTGCTAAGGGCAACCTCTGGTCCTGCGGCCCTCGATCTGCTGGCTCAAGAGGGAGAGGTCGCGGTGATCATCTCCGATCAGCGAATGCCGATGATGAGCGGTACAGAATTTTTGAGCCTAACAGCAACTCAATATCCAGATATTATCCGAATTATTTTAACTGGCTACACCGATGTCGAAGACTTGGTGGAAGCAATCAACGCTGGTAAGGTCTTTAAATATGTCACCAAACCATGGGAAGCTGAGGAACTTAAAGCTGTGGTACGCCAAGCTTTGGATACTCACAATGTCCTCAAAGCCCGCACCCGCGAACTTACACGTACACTCCGACAAGAGTCGCTGCTGAATACTGTCACAAATACGATTCGTAGTGCTTTAGACTACAGACAAATTTTGCAAGCAATTGTAGATACAGTGGGTCACATGTTGGAGGTAGATGTCTGTCTGTTACGTCCCTTCCAAGATGAGCAGTTGACGGATAAAGGATTTATTTATCAGAAAGCTCTTTCAGAAGAAGCAGGGGAACACACACCAGTAGAGGTGCAAGCAAATAATTCTTCTGCTGTGTCTCTCTCTCCCTCTACCCCTCTGACTATTTTGGCTCAGACGGTGTGGGAAACCCGCGAAGTCCAGGTGATTCATGATGTAACCGATGATGAACGCATTCACGGTAATACTCCCGAACTGCACGAACGTGGGGAAGCTTTTGCTGCGGCTAATATTTGTTCTAGTTTAGTTGTGCCATTGATCTGCCAACAAGAACTTATGGCAGTGCTGGCACTGCACCAGTGTTCTGTGCCCCGCTTCTGGGGAGAGGATGAGGTGCAGCTAGTGTTGATGGTAGCAGATCAGGCAGCCTTAGCTTTGTCTCAAGCTTATGCTTACGAACAAGTACGTGCCCTTGCCAAGCGAGAGAGTTTAATTAATACGATTACTAGCGCAATTCGCTCTAGTCTAGACCCCCAAGATATTTTTGCGGCTATTACTCAACAACTTGGACAAGCCTTACAAGTCGATGGTTGCGTCCTGTCTTTGTGGACAGAAGAAGATGAGTTTGTTGAGTGTGTTGCCTTGTATGACAGTTTTCAACATTTGGAAAGTTTACGTAGGCACAGCTCGCCACAGGCATCGCCAACCCAAGACAATAACCATCTATCAGCCCAGAGATTACCCTATTCTCAATCATCCATACAAGAAAATCCCATCCTCCAACAAATGCTACGGACACATGAACCTGTGGTAATTGGGAATGTGAGCCATTCTCCCTCAGATATACAGGGTTTTAATTTGCCGTTAAAAATACCAGCGCGATCGCTAATGTTTGTACCATTATTGGCTGATGGTAAATGTATTGGTAGTATTACCTTGCATGAAGGTAAAAAAGTACGTCAATGGCTACCATCTGATATCGATTTGGCGAAAGCAGTAGCCGCCCAAGCAGCGATCGCTGTGCAGCAATCACACTTGTATCAAAAAACTCGCCAACAAGCCGAACGTTTACTGGAGTTAGATAAACAAAAAACCGAATTTTTCCAAAATATTTCCCATGAGTTTCGCACACCCATCACCTTGATTCAAGGGCCTTTAGAGTCGGCAGTGGCGGCTGGTGAAGGATTATCTTACTCCCAAAGTGCGATCGCCCTGCGTAACTCCCGGCGCTTGCTACGATTGGTAAATCAACTCCTGGATTTACAACGCCTAGATGCGGGGAGAATGCAGCCTAATTTCCATCCCTGTGATTTAGTCGAATTTGTCAGCCAAATTGTGGAATCTTTTCGTCCCTACTGTGAGAAAAAGAGACTGCATCTCGCCACCCAGTTAGATGAATGTTCTCCGGTGTACTTGGATATGGAAAAATTCGACAAGGTGGTTTATAACCTTTTGTCAAATGCCATGAAGTTTACCCCCGAAGGTGGCACGATCAGCGTCAGACTAAAATCTGAACAAGATCGTTGCATATTACAAGTACAAGATACGGGAATTGGCATTGTTAAAGAACAAATTCCCCACCTATTTGAGCGCTTCCGCCAAGCTGAAGGTTCAGCAAACCGTTCCTATGAAGGCAGTGGTTTGGGTTTAGCCTTAGTTAAAGAATTGGTAGAATTGCATGGTGGCCACGTCACTGTGGAATCAGTTTACGGCCAAGGTACTACCTTTAATTTATGGCTTGTGACTGGAAATGGTCATTTACCCGTACAGCAAGTACTAGAAACGCCTGCCGAAGTGAACACAAGCCGCGCTAGCGTAGAATTGGCTGATTTAGAACTGGTCGAGTCAACAACAGACAATATTGAAGATATTACAATAAACTTCTCTCCTAATATTGATACTCAAGACTCAGCACTTAAGACTCAGCACTCAATTTTAGTTGTAGATGACAACCCGGATTTGCGAACCTATGTATCTGAAATTTTCCGCCGTAACGGTTATCATGTACGCACAGCTCGTAACGGTTATGAAGGGCACAGTGTAGCTAAGGAAATTATACCCAGCTTGATTGTGACTGACTTAATGATGCCTTTGGTGAGCGGACTTGAGATGATTCAGATGATCCGCAATGAGGAAAAGCTGAAAGGAACGCCCATCATTCTACTGACAGCGAAAGTTGACGAAGAAACCCGAATCGAAGGTACAGAACATGGGGCGGATGCTTATTTAGCAAAACCATTCAACGATCGGGAACTTTTGGCGGAAGTTCGGAATCTCTTAGCATTAAAAGAAAATGAACGACGAATTGTGGAGTTAAATACTTATCTAACAGAATCAGTATTAAAGCGCTTTTTACCGGCTGTATTGGTACAAAAAGCCGCAACTGGAGATTTAACATTAGATTTGCGCCCAGAACCACGCTTAATTACAGTTTTGTTCAGTGACATCGTGGGTTTTACACAGCTATCAAATACTCTCAGATCCCGACGAGTCGCAGAATTACTAAATGAATATTTAGAAGCTATGACCAAGGTTGTATTTGGTAATGGCGGTACTGTAGATAAATTTATGGGAGATGCTATCTTAGCTTTATATGGAGCGCCGGAAGAACTAACCCCCAATGAACAGGTACGTCGTGCCATTAATACAGCAAGAGCAATGCACCGCTCACTGGCTGACTTGAACCAGCGCTGGCGAGAGCAAGGTGTATTCGATGGTGACAGACTTACTAGCGTACAGTTTCGGTGTGGTATTCATCAAGGTACAGCTGTTGTAGGGATGTTTGGTAGTGCTGAACGTGCGGACTATACTGCTATTGGCCCAAGTGTGAATATTGCTGCCAGGCTGCAAGCTGCCGCTCTTCCCGGTACTATCTTGGTTTCTGCTGCCGTGGCAGATTATTTGCAGGAAGAAGAAATTACTAAAGGTAGTCCACTAGAACTTAAAGGAGTAGATGAAACAGTTTTGACTTTTGCTGTTACACCAGAGGTAATGGTTAATCGCTAAAATTTAGACTGGTATTTTAAAGCATTAGCAACGAGTAAAAGTGCCTAATCATAGCCAGTTTATATAATATGACACCATCGGTTGCAGACAAAACTCCAATTTCAACCAAAGTCTGGAGGCGACACACCGATCCACCAGCTTTGTGGATTTCTGTAGTTATAGGTTCAGTCTCTCTGCACTTGCTGGCGTTCTGGCTGATGCGCTCATCTAATGCCTTTAGTCTGTGGTTTCCTCAGCAAAGTCAATCTGCTGTTCCCATTGAATTGATAGATATTACTCCTCAATCAAAATCAACAGCCAAACGAGTTTCGCCAAAGCCAGCATCCATAACTCAAAAGTCTGTACCAGCGCGTTCAGCAAAAACAGCAAGAAATACACCCATAAATCAAGATTTTGTTGGTGCAATAAATTCTGCTGATAATCTCCAACAAAAAAGTCGAATTTACCCCTCTAAACTTAATAAACAACAGAGAGTTCCTACATCTACACCAAAAGCGATAGCCACACCAAAACCAACAGTTACACCGAAAGCGATAGCCACGCCAAAACCGACAGTTACACCGAAAGCGATAGCCACGCCAAAACCGACAGTTACACCAAAACCGACAGTTACACCGAAAGCGACAGCCACACCAAAACCGACAACCACACCAAAACCGACAGTTACACCGAAAGCGATAGCTACGCAAAAATCGACAACCACACCGACACCTACAGTTCCAATTGGTAATCTACCTTGGAACCGCCGTCAAGAAATCAAACTGGGAAAGGGAACGGCACTACCAACAGGTATTCCATCAACTCCACCAGTTTCGGAAGCTGAAAACATAAAAACTCCACCGACTTCAACTAGAGAAATTCCAAGCACTCCTACTAGGGAAACTCCACCGACTCCTACTGGGGGAGTATCGGTAGCAATAGTAGCCCCTTTGCTTAGAGATGAAATGATTAAGTTCATACAAACAAGAGGATTTCGACAAGATGCTCTACCCGACGTTATCGCTTCATACACGGGAAGCAACACAAAAAAACTAGACTCAAGTTTTCTACCTGGCGATTCCGAAGTTAAGCCAGCGCAGATGCTTGTTAGTTTAATAATTGATCGCAATGGCAACTTTCAACAGGCTGTAGTTCTAGAAATAGAACCAACAACACTACAAAGTGAAAAAAGCATATACGAACGAGTTCTCAATGATGTTTTCAAGACAGAAAACTTTCTTGCCGCTCATAACAACGATGGTACAAAACCAGATTTGAGCAATTTGTTTGTACGAATCAAAATCCAGCCTGCTAATTCCAATTAGACACTTGATTTTTTTCAACAACTGTGTTATATTTATAAAGTTGGAAATTTGCGGGCGTAGTTTAGTGGTAAAACTATAGCCTTCCAAGCTATTAATGCGGGTTCGATTCCCGCCGCCCGCTTAGAAAAAACTCTAAAATTCAATAGTGCAGCACGGTATAAATATAAATAGACCTAAGACCTACTATTTCCACTAAAAAATTTTGGAGTGGGTGTCGTACACTACCTAATTAATGCAAATCTTGTATTAAACAGCTTAATTATTACTTTTCTTGATCGGGAAACAATCACAATCTATCAAGCGATTCCTGGGCGGGCTACGCCTACACTAACCTTAGTGAATAAATAAAAAACTAGAGGAATCTCGCACAACTTTGATTTCCGAGTATCCCTCATTGCTCTCATATCAACAATAATGTGCAGTATTTATTTATCCAAATCTGCCGCTTACATAATCTCTGGTGTCTTGCTGCTGAGGATTGTTGAAAATTAGTTCTGTTGCGTCGTACTCTACCATGTAGCCGTTACGACCTCCTGACTCCGTAGTTTTGACATTAAAAAAGGCTGTTTTATCAGAAACCCGCGCTGCTTGCTGCATATTATGGGTGACTATAACGATGGTATATTGCTCTTTCAGTTGGTGAATTAATTCTTCAACCCGCAAGGTAGAAATAGGGTCGAGAGCCGAGCAAGGTTCATCCATTAATATAATTTCCGGCTGGACTGCGATCGCACGAGCAATACATAACCTCTGTTGTTGTCCCCCTGATAAAGATGAACCACTTTGTCGCAGCTTATCTTTTACTTCATCCCACAAAGCCGCTTGCCGCAAACTCCGTTCTACTAATTCATCCATGTTACCTTTGTAGCCGTTGATTTTGGCTCCAAAAGCAATGTTGTCATAAATAGATTTAGGAAATGGGTTTGGTCTTTGAAACACCATCCCAATTCTCCGACGCACTTCTACAGGATCAATGTCGGATGCATACAAGTTTTTATCGTAAAAAAGTATTTTACCTTCTGCCCGAAATGACTCAATCAAATCATTGAGCCGGTTATAGCACCGCAACAACGTGCTTTTACCACAACCAGAAGGCCCAATAAAGGCTGTAACCTGATTTTTCGGTATATCTAGCCAAATATTCTGTAAGGCTAAAAATTTGCCGTAGTAAACGTTGAGGTTTTCGGTGCGTAAAACAGTTTCAGTACCGTTGACTGTGCTAATATTAGTAGCCATAAATTAAGTTCAGTATTAGTTTTAGCGATACAAATCCGCTATGTGTAAGCCGTTTTCCTAAGCTTTTTTGCGAGTAGCCCAGCGAGCAATGATACTTGTGATTAAAACCATCAATACCAAAATCAAAGATGCCGCCCAAGCTAGTGATTGCCAATTTTTAAACGGAGAAATAGCGTATTTGTAAACCAAAACAGCAAGGGAAGCTGTTGGTTGAAATAAGCCATCGGGCCAAAAATTGGAAAAGAGCGCAGTAAATAGTAAAGGTGCGGTTTCTCCAGAGGCTCTGGCGATCGCTAGTGTTGCCCCAGTTACAATTGCTGGTAAAGCTGCTGGCAAAACTACTTGTGTTACTGTTTGAAAGTTTGTTGCTCCTAACCCCACAGATGCTTGCCGCAAATCTTGCGATACTAACTGCAAGGCTTCATCAGTGGTTCGGACAATAATTGGCAACATCAAAATTGCCAGCGCAAAGCCTCCACCGAGAGCAGAGTACGATCCTAAGTTTAACTTAACCAGTGTCAAAACCACAATACCATAGGCAAATACCCCAGCAATGATTGAGGGGACTCCACTCAAAACGTTAGCTGCAAAACGTACCCATCTCGCTACTTGAGCCGAGCTAAATTCTGTGATGTAAATTGCCGCTAAAATACCAAATGGGATACTAATCAGGGCAGCAATTCCTACCATTAATAGCGTGCCCAATATAGCATTACCAAAGCCTCCTCCCTTTTGTAAAGCTTTGGGTGGGAGTTCAAAAAAGAGGCTGGGACTCAAACTGCTGAAACCTTGAATAATGACGTAAGAAAGTACTGCTAGCAATGGCACAAGTGCCAATACCCCACAGATAAATGCAACTACAGTCATTACTGTATTAAACAGTGTCCTTTGAGACATGGGAGCGCGAGTTAGACTGCGCTCTGGAAAACTAGAAGTCATAATTCAATCCAAAACTAAGCTACAGTCGCTTGACTCTCAGAACGATAAACTCGGCCATAATATTGACTACCAAGGTCAAGAAGAATAGAACCAAAGCAGCGTACATTAAAGCCGAAACTTGCAAACCACTAGCTTCGGAAAATTGATTCGCCAGTAGAGAAGAAATTGTATTGCCTGGTGCCAACAGGGAGATACTAATGTTGTTGGAATTACCAATCAACATTGTTACAGCCATTGTTTCTCCCATTGCCCGACCGAGTGCTAACATCACAGCACTAACTATCCCTGAAAAGGCGGCTGGAATCAGAATTTGCAAAATCGTTTCCCATCGAGTTGCTCCTAGTCCTATGGAGGCTTGGCGCAAACTGGAGGGTATAGAAATCAAGGCATCGCGCGATAGGGCTGTGATAATGGGCAAAGTCATAATTGCTAATATGACTCCCGCCGGTAACATTCCTGGACCTGTAGGGGGGGTGCTAAAAAATGGTATCCAGCCAAAGTAGCTATTGAGCCATTTTCCCAAGTTAGTTAATATAGGCACTAAAACAAAAATACCCCAAACGCCGTAAACAACGCTGGGAATAGCTGCGAGCAGTTCTACTGCAAAAACTAGTACCAACTTCACTTTTGCGGGTAAAAAATCCTCGCTTAGTACAATAGCAGTACCAACCCCAATTGGTACTGCTATCAGTAAACCTATAAAAGAACTCAAGAGAGTTCCATAAATTTGAGGTAGCACCCCATAGCTATCATTGACTGGATTCCAAGTAGTGTTAGCTAAAAAGCTAGCACCAAACTTTTGGATGGCAGGCCAAGAAGCAATTGCGACCTGTAAGCCGATCCATAATAAAGTGGCAGCAACCCCAAAGGCAAAAATTTTAGTTAGCCAGATAAAACCGCGATCTAGGGACTTTTCTACATCAGAGCGATTTTTTGTCGCTGATGAAAGGTTTTGAGAATTTGTAGCCATGACTACCGACTTTCACAATTAAATCAGAGGAAGATATGGGAGGCAACCATGTAAACAAAATTGTTGCCTCATCGTCTTTTAAAACTAGTTTAATAACCAGCTTAAAAATTATTGTCTAGGAATGCCTCATGTCTTGACTGTAGCTACTTGCTAGCGCTAGTACCACTACCAACAGCGATTTTATAGTCTGGACTAATTTGATCCGCAGCTGCAGCCACCTTTGCTATGACATTTTGAGGTAGAGGAACATATCCTAATGTCGTAGCCTGTTTTTGTCCCTCAGTTAAAGCGTATTCGATCGCAGCTTCAACTGCCTTAGCTTTTGCTGCATTGGGATATTTCTTGTAAGCCAAAATCCAGGTGTAAGTGACGATGGGATAGGAATCAGCTCCTTCTGGATCGGAAATAAAGACACGAAGATCGGGCGGTAGAGTTACTGATGCCAGAGTTTTAGAGGCTGACTCCTCACTAGGTACAATAAACTTACCACCTTTGTTTTCCAAAGCAGCAAACTTAAGACTATTTTGTTTGGCATAGCCGTACTCGACATAACCAATAGAACCTTGTGTTTGTTGGATTTGGGCGGTAACACCCTCATTCCCCTTAGCGCCAACTCCTGTAGGCCAGTTGACAGTTTTACCTTCACCAACTTTAGTCTTCCACTCCGGGCTAATAGCGCTGAGGTGTTTTGTAAATACACCTGTTGTTCCGCTACCATCTGAACGATAAACTACTGTGATTTTCTCTTTAGGAAGCTTTGCACCTGGGTTAGCCTTGACAATTTGGGGATCATCCCAAGAGGTTATTTTGCCCAGTAGAATATCAGCGTAAACGGCTCGTGGTAGTTTAAGTTCTGCGACATCTGGCAAGTTGTAAGCTAGCACGATGCTACCAGCAGTGACAGGCAGTAAAATAACGCCTTTATCCGCTGGCACCTTCTGGATTTCTTCATCCTTCATAGCAACATCGCTGGCACCAAAGTCCACAGTGCCTTTGATAAATTGCTCAACTCCAGCACCGCTACCAACTGAGGCATAGTCAACTTGCAGATTTGGATACTTTTTGTTTAGATCAGTAAACCATGTATCATATAGTGGTGCTGGGAAAGACGCGCCAGCCCCGCTTAACTTGAGATTTCCACCCAAATCTAATTTGGTTGTACTGGAGGCAGTAGTATCTGTAGCAGTTCCAGAAGGTGTCTCCTTGGTGGCTGTACTATCTGGGTTTTGCTGTCCGCCACATGCAGCTAGGCTGATTGTCAGTGCTAACACTGAAACTGAAGCTGTGAGGCGATGAATTTTTGTTACACGAAAAGGTGATGGCATCGCTATCAATGTTTGGGTAACTTTTCAGGTGAGCGCTTCTAAGAATACCCCTAAAGGATTAAGCTAAAGGTAAAGGATAGGTTAACAAAGCAAAAAAAGCTTGTTTTCTTTGATAAAGAACAAACACTCGTTTTTACTTTTGCTTGATAAAATTTATACTTTTGCTTTAGTGACACGTTACAAATAGTACCACAGTGATTTGGTTACATAATATTGGCAAAACTTGATTGATAGCGTCACTTTTTTGGTCAAATGATAAAAAATTACAAATTGTGTTATTATATAAAACTTAATAAATTTTGGAATTTTATGAAAATTATTGTTGCTTAATTAGGTCTAAGCAGACTTAAAGTCATAACTAAAAAATCTAAGTTTGTTTAGACAGTGAACTAATTTAGATATAAGCAGAAGGAAAACTATAAATTGCCTATTTTATGGAGAGTATGCGCGGTGATCGCTAAAAAAAAGTGAATTAAAGAGCTATCTCTAACAATTTGTAGCATAAATTGGCGCTAAATCTAAAAACTTAGTTTAAATACTAAATTTTGCTAACTTTACCACGTGTTCGGTCAAATACCAGAATCAGACTACGCTTCAGTCAATAAAATTACAGCTATAGACACCTAAGTCATAATTCGTAGAACTGAAAAGTTACATACCAAAAAGGCAAAAAAAAATATGCTAATTCTTAGAGGTGTCAGCACAAATTTCATTTTAATACTAATGAACATCCTAGTTGCTGTTGGTTTTCTCTTTTGCCTTTTCCTGGTTGCCTGATAAATGTTTGCTGCTTCCAATCAATTACTATGGTCTATGATTGGCTTACTCCTGACAATGGGTGGTACCTTCTTAGAAGCTTATGGCATCGCCTTTCCTTGGAATTGGAGTAAGCACGGAATTCAGACTTTTTCTTTAGGTGTCACTTTTCAAATTGGCGCAGTACTGTTAGTGGGTTGTTTAGGGGGCAAAAATGCCGGTGCGCTCTCGCAAATTGCCTATTTAGTGATGGGGTTAACCTTATTACCTGTATTTGCCGATGGAGGTGGTCTTGGTTATGTTAAGTTGTCTCAATTTGGCTATCTACTAGGCTTTATTCCTGGAGCTTGGATTTGTGGCTTAGTTGCCTTTAAAGCTAGACCTCGACTAGAAACTCTCGCCTTTAGTTGCATCTGTGGCTTGTTAACTCTGCATCTATGCGGTATTAGTTATTTGATTATTAGCTATATTTTTCAGTGGAAAGGCACAGAAAATCTACCTTTGATGCAAGCAATCCTCAGATACTCTTGGTTTGCACTACCAGGGCAATTAAGTGTGGTCTGTGCCGTTACTGTAATAGCATATATATTGCGTCACTTAATGTTTTATTAGTAATCAAGGGGCTAGAGGCTAGGGACAAGAAATTTACAATTTTCTCATCCCCTAGTCCTTAGTCCTTAGTCCTTAGTCTCTAGCCCCTAGTTTCATGCGTTTAAAAAACCGCCTTTTCTGGATTGCTGCCTTTATAGCTTTTTTCCTAGACCAAATAACAAAATACTGGGTGGTACAAACCTTCAGTTTGGGGCAAACACTACCACTTTTAACTGGAATATTTCACTTCACCTATGTAACTAACACTGGTGCCGCCTTTAGTCTGTTAAGTGGAAAAGTAGAGTGGTTGCGCTGGCTATCTTTAGGAGTGAGTTTGGTATTGATAGCGTTGGCCTTGTTTGGCCCAACATTAAATTTGTGGGATCAGTTGGGTTATGGCTTAATTTTAGGTGGAGCTATGGGCAACGGTATTGATCGCTTTGTTTTAGGCCATGTCGTTGATTTTCTTGATTTTCGCCTAATTAGCTTTCCTGTATTTAATGTGGCAGATTCTTTTATTAGTATTGGTATTGTTTTTCTGTTAATTGCTTCCTTCCAAAAAACACCAACTTCAACCGGTAGGTTGGATTAAACTATTAAGCCTGGGATGATTAATCCCAGGCTATTAATTACTGAAACCATTTTTCAGTCCTATATGCGAAGACTTGATTTATGGGTTCCAGAGATTTTGATTTATATTCTACACCAGATTTCATAACTGGTGCAGAAAATTAAGATGCACAGGCGATCGCTGATGGTAAATTAGTATGTCAAACGTATCCAGCTTTTAATTTATTTACCTGTGGCAGGAGCAGTAGATGGAGTAGTACTGGGAGAGTTAGCACCTGGTTCTGTAGGAGCGCTAGGATCAGATGGAGTAACGGTTCCTGGTGCTGGAGTTAAGTTGCTAGGAGTGCCAGGTTCAGTTGGAGTAACACTTCCTGGTGCTGGAGTTAAGTTACTAGGAGCGCCAGGTGCAGGTGGGGTAACGCTTCCTGGTGCTGGAGTTAAGTTACTAGGAGCGCCAGGTGCAGGTGGGGTAACGCTTCCTGGTGCTGGAGTGCTTTCGGGAGCGCCAGGTTCAGGTGGGGTAACGCTTCCTGGTGCTGTAGTGCTATCAGGAGGAGTGATGTTACTCGGTGTGGTTTCTGCTGGTACTGTAGTGCTACCAGGAGCAGTGCTAGGTGTGGTTTCTGCTGGTGCTGTAGTGCTACCAGGAGCCGCACCAGGGGTAAGTGCTGTGCCGCCAGGACAGCGAGAGTTGAGCGGAAAATACTCGCACAGAATTTTCATACCTTCTGGCGACATCTTGATTTCCGTTGGTGCGCTAGTAGATTCGCTACTGGATTGAGCTATGGGGGATTTACTGGATTCGGCTACGGCAATATTAGTGGTGAGAGCCAAAGATAGAGCTGTACCAATCAGGGTCAGAGATTTTCCCATCATTCTGAAATTTACCTCAACGGAACACTCGGCCCATTAAAACAGATAATAAGATTTAGAAAATCTTCCTAAATGAATATATTTAAGTTTGTTGCAGAATATGTGGATAGATAAAATTGGTAAAAATTAAATCTGTTGTTTGTTAATAACTAGTGTTTATAAATACAAGCTTCAAATCTATGCTTGTAGTCATTGAAGTAAAATGAGTATATCAAACAAGCCTTTAGGAAAGAGAAAAATTTTATATCTCTGTAGTAAAGTGATATAAAGAACAAGTAAACTCAGATAAAAAAGTAATGTTCAGTATAAATTAGAGCAAAAAGTCCCGTATAGCTAATTTATGCTTTGGCTTATGAGTAAAATGATGAAAGACTAACATCTAAAATTGTAATTCGCCCCATTCTTCACTAAAAAGTGTGATGTGAATAGCCGATGAGTTCTCCCCAACCCCCTCACAAGCCACAAACGTTAATTGGTCAACTGACTCAAGCAGTCCATACTATCCAAGCTAGGGTTGATTTTTCCAAACTGGCGCTCAAGCCTAATGCTAAAGTACCGGAACTCTGGGTACAGGATGCGGGGGCGGATAAAGCAGAGGTATATCCACTGTTGGGCGATCGCTATATTCTCGGTCGTAGCTCCAAATCCAGCGATATCGTCGTCCGTAACCCTGTTGTCAGCCAAATTCACCTATCGCTATCGCGGAATTCTACTCATAGCACACCAGTTTTCGTCATCAAAGACGAAAACTCCACCAATGGCATTTATCGTGGCAAGCGTCGTGTTAATTCCCTAGAACTACGTCACGGTGATATTTTGACTCTAGGTCCCCCAGAACTCGCCGCTTCTGTGCGCCTGCAATACGTCGATCCGCCAGCCTGGTATGTCAAAGCTGCAAGTTGGACAGCTTATGGTGTCGGCGGTGTCAGCGCCTTGTTCGCGTTAGTAATTGGCGTAGAATGGCTAAAATTTTCAGTTAGACCCTTACCTACAGCTACACGCGCTCCAGTAGTTGTTTACGCTCGTGATGGAGCCACCCCATTAAGAGAGCCTCGAACTATCTCTCATGTGGATATGAAGCGTTTAGAGGAATTTGGCCCTTATTTGGCATCTGCTGTAGTAGCTTCAGAAGATAGTCGTTATTACTGGCACTTTGGGGTTGACCCTCTGGGGATTTTACGAGCCGTGTTAATTAATAGCCGCAGTGGAGATGTGCAGCAAGGAGCCAGCACTGTTACACAGCAAGTTGCCCGCAGTTTGTTCCGGGAGTATGTAGGCAGACAAGATACCCTTGGACGTAAATTACGAGAAGCAGTTGTCGCCCTAAAGCTAGAAACCTTTTACAGCAAAGATGAAATTTTGCTGATGTACTTAAATAGGGTTTTTTTGGGGGGAGATACCTCTGGTTTTGAGGATGCAGCCCGGTATTACTTTGATAAGCCGGCTAAAGAATTAACTTTGGCAGAAGCAGCTACTTTGGTAGGAATTTTACCTGCTCCTAACGCATTCGATTTTTGTGGAGATGGGCCAAATAAGCTAGAAGCAGCTGAATACCGGAATCGGGTAATTAAGCGGTTGCTAGAGATGGGCAAAATTAAACCTGAAGATGCGAACCGAGCTAGACGTTCCACTGTTCAAGTTAGCCCTAAAGTTTGTGAACAGCAAGCTAAGACGATCGCTCCTTATTTTTACAGTTACGTCTTCTCGGAACTTGAATCAATCTTGGGCGAGGGAGCCGCAAATGAAGGAAATTATATCATTGAAACCCAGCTAGATCCAGCGATACAGAGCCAAGCTGAATCGGCGTTGCGGAATTCAGTCAACAATAGTGGTGGAAGTTTTAATTTTTCTCAAGGGGCTGTGGTAACTCTTGACTCCAGTACAGGTGGCATCCTGGCAATGGTAGGCGGAACTGATTACAAAAAAAGTCAGTTCAACCGTGCTGTTCAAGCCAAAAGACAACCAGGTTCCACCTTCAAAATCTTTGCTTACACCGCCGCTATTCAACAGGGAATTTCACCATCCAAGAGTTATTCCTGCGCTCCTTTAACCTGGCAAGGCTTCACTTACAAACCCTGTCGTTCAAGTGCTGGCAGTTTAGATATTGCCACCGGGCTGGCTCTTTCAGAAAATCCCATTGCCTTGGGAGTTGCCAGAGAAATCGGGCTGAATAAAGTAGTGGCGATGGCCCAGAATTTGGGAATTAAGTCAAACCTCGATCCGGTTCCAGGCTTGGTACTAGGTCAAAGTGTGGTCAATGTTTTAGAAATGACTGGTGCTTTTGGCTCTATTGGCAATCGTGGAGTGTGGAATCCTCCCCATGCGATTAACCGAATTTTAGATAGTGGTGATTGCAGCGATCGCAATGATATCAAAACCTGCCGTGTAATCTACTCCTTCGACCAAGACCCAGATGCCAACAAACGAGTTTTAACAACTGGTGTAGCCGATGAGATGACTAGTTTGATGCGTGGTGTCATCAGCAGAGGTACTGGTCGTAGTGCTGCCATTGGATTGGGAGAAGCTGGTAAAACAGGCACGACTGATAAAAACGTTGACCTATGGTTCATAGGTTTTATCCCAAATCGGCGACTTGTAACTGGTGTTTGGCTGGGAAACGACAACAATTCCCCCACATCTGGTAGCAGCGCTCAAGCCGCTCAGTTATGGGGAAATTATATGCGGCGGATTACGCGGTAATTGGGAATGAGGAATGGGGAATTGGGCATTGGGCATTGAGTATGGGTAAAAGAATTTAAGTTCCTATTCCCTATTCCCTATGGATTTTAGATAAGCATTAAGCTTGGGTAACAGTTCATCAAGAATTGGTTTAAATCTGCTTACCTGTTCATTTGTCAATAATTGTCTGGCATAGCCTAACCTCAACCAACTGATAGTTTCATACAAAGACCCTCTGGCAATCTTGACAAAACGTCGATTGTCTTGGTCATTGTACCTACCTCTACCTTCTGCGATGTTCGCACAAACACTATCAGCAGACCGAACAATTTGCTTGCCCAGTGTATCTTTAGTGAAATTGTCCCATGCTTTAACAATATGCCAAATTTCATTAGCTAGCTTTTCAGCGAGTTGATAAACTTCTAAGTCCTCAAAATCAGGTCTTCTCACAAAAGTCTATTGATCGTTTATTGATCAATAGTTCCCAATTCCCAATTTCCAATGCCCCATGCCCAATTACTGATATCCCTTCCAAGGCATAACTTCCAGGCTGCCACTAGGCTTGAATATCACTTGGAAGTGGGCGAGGGGTTCTTTATCGTTGGGTGCTGCTACATTGGAGCCGTAGACAGCGTTGAACATCTTCGGAAGGGGTGTTTCCCGGAAATAGTCAAAGGCAACTTGGTTGAGTGGTTCATAGTCAGCAATTACACCATCTTTGTTGACTGCTACCCGATATTTCAAATCTCGCGTAAAGGTGGGTTTGCCACTCCAAGTTTGCCGAACTGTACTATAAAGCTTTTGATTTAAATTTTTGACTATATTAGAGTCAGTAATTTTTGCACCCACTACCTCTGGCGTTTTAGCATATCCCCGCCAAGGGCTAACTTGCAGCACACCTTGGGTAGTAAATACTACTCGAAATTGGGCGATTGGTTCATTGGAAATGGGAGGGCGGGTAGCTGGATTGTAAAGTACGTTAGGCAAAGGAGTTTTACCTACTTCTAGATTCGCCTCTTTATTCACTGCTTTATAACCAACGATCGCACCATCCGCAGCTACACCCAGACGATAAATCAAATCTTGTTGCAATCCTGAGCGATTAGCCCAAGCTGGATGAACTTGGTTGTAAACTTGACGATTCAATGCACGTAACTGGGATGGATCGGTAATTTCTGGAACTGTATTTAAAAGTGCTTCTAAATCTTTGACTGCCGGCTTTGTATTAGCTGTAGGCGTTAGTGTAGGCGTTTCAGCAGCGATGGGTGTTGCAGCAGCTGATGCTGGAGGGGCGATATTGTTTGTAGAACTACTTTGCTCATCTATTTTTGGCTGCGCTGGACGCAGTTGGGGAGGTGGAATCAAGTTAAAGGCGATCGCAGCGACTGCTAAACTTGATACACCCACAGCAGCAGGTACAGCCTGCCTAACCAAAGCTTGACTAGCACCGCCATAGCGTCTGGTAACTGGTTGGAGTTCTAGAGAAAGTTCGGGTAAAGTTTGGGTATCAGCAAAAAACTGATCTACTGCTTCTACTAAATCAAACAACTGCACCGTATTTAAATCTATTTCAATCGGCGGACGTTTGGAATTGTTAGAGTGATCGAATCCCTCTGGAGTTCCTTCGGAATGTATGATTAATCTGTGTCGGTTGCTGTCAACTTTCCGAAACTCTACTAGCTCCGATTCCTGGTTGTGTGCTTGGGGATTTGGTACGCTACTTAAAAATTCTTGGGCATAGCCACTAACAGCCCTCACCAAACTTTCAAAAAATTCTCGCCCTCCAGTTAGGGGCTGATTATAACCAGATAAATAGCATTCTGCATTTACCAATATTGATAATTCCGGGCGCATTTCCTGGAACTGTGCGGCCCTAGTGACATCACTTAACCCTTCTAAAAGCAGTGTACAATTAGGTAGACTGTACTTACGTTGAATATTCATTCCACTTCACCGTCAAAAAGACTAATCCAAAATCGCTGCATTCCAGCTGTACCAGTACAAAATAGTAATTGTCCTAACAAATTTATAGCTAGCTCATCTAATTTTTCATCAGAAGTTAATGCTAGTACACCAGAACGTCGCGCATTCATCCGGCTTTTGAAATGCGCTCTAAACCGCTCTAGGTAATTAGATAGACGCAAGTTCTGTTCCAATGGAATCTGCTTTTCTTCCATTTGTTGACATATCATTAATAACTGGCGAATGACAACAGTTAAACGCCGTGCTATGTAGCAAGCAATGACTACCAGAGCTTTTGCTTCCATGATAGTTAAGGGACGGCGGATATGCGCTCTCCGTAGCGGGTTAGAGCTACGCATCCGCCATAAATTCACCCTGTCTTTAACAATTCCTTTGAGATCCAACTCTTGAGCAAAACTCAAGATTGCTTCCGAACCACCAAGCTCTAAAGCTTCAATTGCCAATAAAATCAGGTCAATTTGCAACCGCGTTCTCCGAGGACAAGTCTTGGAAGCGATCGCAGGATCTGGTAAAGTGTCCAGAATCATCGGCAGTGAATCTTGAGTTGGACTGTTTAACGGCGTTAAACTTGCTGAGACATTCATTCTATAAAATACCTTGTGCGGTTCTAACAGACTAGGTAAAACAAATTTAAGATCGGTAGCCAAGACTTGAACGTTAGACTTGTAGCAGGAGCATGACTACCTGATATATACATTACTTAACTCTTTCTACTCACAGTTTTCCCTATATTGAAATCAAAGTTTTAAAACATAAGTTAATTCACCTCATTTGTTCGCACAATACCTTTTCTAGCTTGGTTTAGATTCTAATTATCGTCAATCAAAGGAGAAGCTTCAGCCCCGACCCCCAGCGTATGACATTATAGTGTACGATTTTTCAGGTATCTGAAATTTGGGAATTGGGGATTGGGAATTGGCCAATAATCAATACTTCTTTTTTCCATACTTACCCTGCTCCTTTTCTTTCCCATTCCCATTCCCTATTCCCCATTCCTCATTCCCCATTCCCTCTTTATGGATTTAAAGTCTCTCGTTCGTGACATCCCAGATTTCCCAAAACCCGGAATTTTATTTCGGGATATTACTACATTACTGCGCGATCCAGAGGGATTGCGATACACTATTGACTTTTTAACACAAAAATGCCATGAAGCTGAAATAAAGCCAGATTATGTAATTGGTATAGAGTCAAGGGGATTTATTTTTGGCTCACCTCTGGCTTATCAATTAGGGGCTGGTTTTATTCCCATCCGCAAAAGAGGTAAGTTACCAGCAGCAGTTCACTCAATTGAATACGATCTAGAATATGGTACTGACTGTCTGGAAATGCATCAAGACGCTTTACATGACAGTAGCCGAGTTTTGATTGTGGATGATTTGATTGCCACGGGTGGAACTGCGAGTGCAACAGCAAAGTTAGTGCAGAAGATTGGCTGCGAATTAGTAGGGTTTGGGTTTATTATCGAGCTACGGGATTTAGAAGGGCGTAAATATTTGCCAGACGTGCCGATTATCTCTCTAATCGAATATTAGTTATTTGTCATTGGTCATTAGTCATTGGTCATTAGCAAAGGACAAATAACAAATAACAAAGGACAAAGGACAAATGACATCTACGAGAATTTCTTTGGACACAGGTCGGGATTGGCTAATTAGGCTAGTTACGAGCGAAACTTTTGTTTATGTGGCAAAGCGGGTATTGCAGGCACTACTGACTTTGTTTTTGGCATCAGTATTATCGTTTTTCATTATTCAACTTGCTCCAGGGGACTATGTAGATACGCTGCGGCAAAACCCGAAGATATCTCCAGAAAGAATTGAGGAAATAAAGCGGCAGTTTGGTCTGGATAAGTCATGGCCAGAGCAATTTTGGCTATGGATATGGCGAATTTTGACAAAAGGGGATTTTGGTACGAGTTTTATTTATCAACGTTCAGTGGCATCGCTGTTGTGGGAAAGAGTACCAGCGACTTTGTTACTAGCGATCGCATCTTTAATTGTCACATGGGCGATCGCTATCCCTCTAGGGATTTTTGCTGCTGTTAACCAAAATAAGCTATCAGACAGACTTTTACAGGTGATTAGCTACGCCGGACAAGGCTTTCCTAGTTTCATCACTGCCTTGGCACTATTGGTTTTAGCCCAAATCACCTCGCCCTTATTCCCCGTGGGTAGCATGACTAGCATTAATCACTCAGAACTGACGTGGTTCGGCAGAATCTTAGATATCGGCTGGCACATGATTTTACCAACGATTGCCCTCTCAATTACTAGTTTTGCTGGTTTACAACGCATCACTCGCGGCGAATTATTAGATGTGCTGCGTCAAGATTATATTCAAACGGCTCGTGCCAAAGGACTGCCAGAAAACCGCGTCATCTATGTTCATGCTCTCCGTAATGCCGTAAATCCATTGATTACCTTATTAGGTTTTGAATTAGCTGGTTTATTAAACGGTGCTTTCATTGCCGAATTTTTCTTTAACTGGCCGGGTTTAGGAAGGTTGACTCTACAAGCTTTACAGGCTCAAGATTTATATTTGTTAATGGCAAGCTTGGTAATGGGTGCAGTGTTGCTGATTGCTGGTAATTTAATCGCTGATTTAATGTTAAAAGCCGCCGATCCACGCATTCGCCTAGAAAATCTCAATTAGTCATTTGTCATTTGTCATTTGTCATTGGTTTAATCCCACTCTCCCCATCCCCATCTCCATGCTGTCCGAAGTCTATTACTTGGTGCGCTCAAAAACTGACGGTAATTATCTCATCGCTCGTCCTGACACCGAAACATCAGGTTATTTATTGCTGTTTCAAGAAAACTTTGATGCCCTTAGTTATCTCAACACCCATGCGGCAGAAGTGGCAAATCGCTTTTCTGTTGAATCTATTCCGCGTACACAGTTAGGAAACTTGCTCAAACGTTGGGGTTTTAGCGGTGTGGGTATTGTGAGTGACCCGTTATTGCCAAAAGTTGAGTTTTTGCAGCACAGCTAAAAATTGCTAACAGTAAGCAATTACGGCAATTATGCGAACTTATGTTAAGTAAATAAGGAGGCAATCGCACAATTAAAATCAGGCAATATAGGTGAATTCAACTCATCACTATTGAACAAGGTAGCAACTAATTTTAAACTCGCTTTTTCACGCCGATAAACTTCCACCTGTTGGTTGCGCCAATCCACAATCCAATATTCCCTAACACCTCTTGCTGAGTAAAGCTTTAGTTTAAATTCCCTATCCCGCTTTTCGTTCCCAGTACCAGCAGATAGAACCTCTACTACCAGTTCTGGCGCACCAGTCAAATGCCCCGCCTCGTCTAAAATCAGGGGCAATCTCTCATTGCTAGCCCAGACAACATCAGGAATCACATTATCATTATCGCCAAAAATTATGCCTGGAGCAGGTACGACTTGGCCCAAAGAAGTAGCTTGTGACCAGGTATCCAATGGAGCAATAATTCTGGCACAGACTTTTTGATGATTCCAGTGAGGCGCTCTGGTCACAAACAATTCTCCGTCAATAATTTCATAGCGGTTTCCGTTATCTGGAAACAACTCTAAATCGGCGGTAGTCCAGCGCACTCTTTCAGATATTGGCTGGTTCATAAACCATATTTGTTAGGGGATTTACCTATTTTAAACGGATTGGGGATTGGGCATTGGGCATTGAGCAAAACAGTTCCGTTAGCGGTAGCGGGGCGTTTAGCCTGTGAAGAGTTAGGAGTTACGAATTCTCCCCCTGCTCCCTCATCCCCTATTCCCCACTCCCCCAATCCCTTACACCACTACCTTTTCTAAACTCAACTTAGAACGCTTCACTTGCTCAGGAATCGTTACTGGATAATCTCCAGTAAAGCAGGCAGAGCAGAAACTATTGGTGTCTTCTCGTGTCGCTTCTAGCATTCCTTCCCAACTCAGATAGGCAAGGCTATCTACTTCCAGTTGCTTGGCAATTTCCGCTACTGACTTGGTAGCAGCAATCAACTGATCTTGAGAATCGGTGTCGATGCCGTAGAAGCAAGGATGAGTTACTGGCGGAGAGGAAATTCGCATGTGTACTTCCACTGCACCCGCTTCACGCAAGGTTTTGACTAGTTTACGGCTGGTAGTACCCCGTACAATCGAGTCATCTACAATAATTACTCGTTTGCCTGCTAGCACATCTTTAAGAGGGTTAAGTTTCATGCGGATACCAGACTCGCGCATGGTTTGGGTTGGCTGAATAAAGGTTCGTCCAACATAGCGATTTTTAATCAGTCCTTCGGCGTAGGCTACACCAGAAGCTTGGGAAAATCCGATCGCAGCAGGAATACCAGAATCAGGAACACCAAAGACTATATCGGCATCGACACAAGATTCTTTGGCTAGTTGATGCCCTAACCGCATCCGATAGCTGTACAAACTCTCGTTGTGCATAATGCTATCAGGGCGGGCAAAGTAAATCATCTCAAAGATACACAATTTCCTTTGGGTCTGTTGACTCCAGTGATAGGAAGCCAAACCTTCTTCAGTAATCCAAACTAATTCACCTGGTTCTACATCTCGCAGGTATTCGGCTCCAATGATGTCTAAACCACAAGTCTCGGATGCCAAAACGTAACGGACTGGATTACCCGCTAAAGTCCCAATTACTAGAGGACGAATACCATTGGTGTCACGGACACCCATAACGCCGTTAGGAGTGCCAATAACTAAACTAAAGGCTCCTTGGCAACGATGAAATGCCTGAATTGAACCTTCTAGCCAATCTGCGCCAGCATTGATTGCTTCTGCGATCGCAAAAGCAATCATTTCTGAGTCTGTTGTGGTAACTAAGTTGTATTTTTTCTCAAGCAACTCTTGACGCAGTTGCACTGTATTGACTAAATTACCATTGTGTGCTAAAGCTAATGAACCTAAGCGAGTTTCCAGAACTGCGGGTTGGGCATTAACTTTGCGGCTAGAACCTGTTGTGGAATAACGAGTGTGACCAACAGCAAGGCTACCAGGTAATTCATCCAAAACAGATTCATTGAAGACTTGAGACACCAAGCCCATATCTTTGTGGAGATGGACTTTTGTACCTTCAAAAGTGGCAATACCAGCTGATTCTTGACCCCGATGCTGGAGGGCGTACAATCCAAAGTAGGTCAGTTTAGCAACGTTTTCTCCTGGTGCATAAATGCCAAAAACACCACAAGCTTCTTCGGGCTTGTCAGGCTGATTTTCATGACTATTAATTGGGTTGTTGTTAAGGTCGGGGTATTCATCCGAAGTGACAGAATGAATAGAGGTCATGCTAGCTTTGCTCCTGGTGGGGGGGGTCAAGTCACTGGGATTATGTCTATAGATAGGTGTTGATTTCTTAATAAATCTTTAACCATCTATTAAAACAGTACCGTAATTATGCTCAGAGACGCTAATAGTTCTGAGTGATTAGTGCTGATTTCTGAGTGAAGTCTAAATACTCAAGACTCAGAAATAGTTCTTTGGTTGGCGATACGCCTAGCGATCGCATGGAAATAGCGATCGCTCATATCTTCGATACTAACTTTGATTAAGACCTGATTATCAGTGGTGAAAACCCCCAAACCCGTCTCAAAATTGCCAACTGTACCTAGTATTTGCCACTGTTGACCGAGATGTTCCTGTAAGTATGATTCCCAAATTGTTTGCTGTGCCGATGTTACAGAAACTAAAATCCTGGCACCACCTTCGGCAAACAGCACCTCATCGACACGGTTGTGCGTTGGTGCTATTTCTAAATTGATTTCGGCACCAAGGTTGCCAGCAATACAACATTCGGCAAGTGCGATCGCAACTCCCCCTTCAGCAGAATCATGGGCTGAACGTACCCAACCATTACGAATTCCTTCCCGACAAACTTTTTGGACGCGGCGTTCCAAGTCAAAATCTACCAGTGGCGGTTTTCCGGCAACAGTATTGTGGATAGTAGCTAAATACTCAGATGCTCCCAAACTGATTTTGGATGCCAGAGGCAATCCGAGAAGGTAAATCACATCGCCGGATGCTTGCCAACCTTGTCCACCAATTTTGGTGATATCGGGAATCAAGCCCACCATCCCCACTACAGGAGTGGGATAAATGGGTTGTGGGATGCCTTGAGAATCGAGGGTTTCATTGTATAAAGAAACATTTCCGCCTGTGACTGGTGTCGCCAATTCTCGGCAACCTTCCGCCAAACCGCGACAAGCTTCTGCCAATTGCCAATAACCAATCGGTTTTTCTGGAGAGCCAAAATTTAGGTTATCCGTCACCGCCAGAGGTTCTGCACCCACACAGCTAAGATTGCGTGCAGCTTCTGCCACCACTGCCTTAGCTCCCTCATAAGGGTCAAGATAAACATAACGAGGATTACAATCTACTGTTGCTGCCACCCCTAATTTTAGATTTAGGATTTTAGATTTTAGATTGGGAATTTCTTCAAGGGGGCGCAACCGGATAACAGCCGCATCTGCACCACCTGGTAGTATAACTGTATTATTTTGTACTTGATGGTCATATTGACGATACACCCAGTTTTTAGATGCGATCGTGGGTGTATCGAGCAAAGTGAAGAGAATATCATTCCAACTTTGCACACCTTCTTGGAGTTCTATGCCAGCAGTTGTGCAAGCAGGTAAAGAATCAGGAGTCCATTCCCAAGCTTGACGGGCATATTCTGGCGCTTCTGCCAACAACTCCCGGTTATATAGTGGGGTATTTTCCGCCAAAGCCTCGGCGGGAATTTCTGCTGCTACTCCACCCTGAAAGAGAATCCGCACGATGGGTTCAGCGATGACAGTACCGGCGACAACGGCTTGAAGTCCCCAACGATGAAAAATGTCGATTAATTCTTGCTCGCGCCCCTTATGGGCAACGAACAGCATTCGTTCTTGAGATTCCGAAAGCAGATATTCATAAGGAACCATCCCCGTTTCTCTAGCGGGAATTTTATCTAAATCTAGTTCAATTCCTACTCCACCTTTTGCCGCCATCTCTGAAGTAGAACAGGTGATTCCAGCTGCTCCCATATCTTGGGCGGCGACAACTGCACCTGTTTTAAACGCCTCTAGACAAGCTTCAATTAACGACTTTTCCAAAAATGGATCGCCTACTTGCACAGCCGGGCGATCGTCTATTGACTGATCGCTCAATTCTGCACTGGCAAAACTTGCGCCTCCCATACCGTCGCGCCCGGTGGTGGAACCAACATACAGCACGGGGTTTCCTAAGCCAGATGCCCCAGATTTGACGATTTCTGACGTTTCCATTAATCCTAGTGCCATAACATTCACTAGGGGATTACCAGAATAAGCTGGATCAAAGTAAACTTCGCCGCCTACTGTTGGTACTCCAACGCAATTACCATAATGTGAAATCCCCGCTACTACGCCTTGGAACAGCCTTTGAGTTTTGGCATCTTCTAGGGAACCGAAGCGTAGGGAATTTAATAGAGCAATGGGACGCGCACCCATTGTAAAAATATCTCTAAGAATACCGCCCACTCCCGTTGCTGCACCTTGAAATGGTTCTACAGCTGAGGGGTGGTTGTGGGATTCAATCTTAAAAGCTAGTTGGAGTCCGTCACCTAAATCTACAACACCAGCATTTTCACCAGGCCCCACGAGGATGCGGGGCCCCTCAGTGGGAAATTGTTTGAGTAGAGGTCGAGAATTTTTGTAACAGCAATGCTCTGACCACATTACCCCGAACATTCCCAGTTCAGCTTTGTTGGGATGACGGCCTAACCGACGGACAATTTCTGCGTATTCTTCTGGTTTAAGACCTTCAGCAGCGATTTCTTGAGGGGAAAAAAAAGCAGGAGATGTGGCGGTCATGGAAATAATGCACCAATTGTACAGAGCATTATTCTACCGATTTACTTGCCCTGTAGGTGCATTTATTAGCATAGTTCATAACTATATGACGCTAAAGATTTAAAAAAATAAATAAATTTACTTAAAGATACATATTTTTGTACACCTAAAGATAGATTGTATTCAACGCTAAATCACTGGTAAATATACTGATAAAGCTTAAGTAATAAAATTTTCTTCCCTTGTAATATGCATAGGTCATTTCCAGATTATAGAAATGGCTATCAGCCTGTCAGATCCTCCACTAGTTGAATGCAGAAAAAATTCATAGGATGCGATGCGATTGCAAGTTTTAATGCCCTGCAATCTAAATTCTCTCGTTGGCATTTCATTCGCTTGAAGTGACTCATACAACAGCAAACTCAATCACTAAATGTCTCTTGGAGAAAGGATTCTGGGAATTTGCTTCCGAAACTGCTCATCTGAGTCAGCAAATCGACCGTACTAACGTAACTTAGAGGATTTTGATCATGCCTAGACTTACTGTTCCACCAAATCTCATCGGCACCAATTCTCCCGACACTTTAGTCGGGAAACAGTTAAATGCATCTCTGGCAATTGGTATTGATATTTTAACTGGAGGTTTCATTTGTACACTCTCAGGAAATGACACTATTGAGGGCACGGCTGCTGGCAGCAACAACGGCTCCGGCAACGGCGGTACAGGGACAGGCATTGGCAACAACAAAGCCAGTATTAATACAGGGGAAGGAAAAGACATGATCGTTGGCACTGGTACTGGTGGTAACGGCAGCAACGGCGGTAAAAAACCCGGCAATGGCGGTACTGGGAAAGGCATCGTCAACAACAAAAGCAGTATTAATACAGGAGATGGAAACGACACGATAGTCGGGACTGGCACTGGCGGCAATGGTGGTACTGCTGGCAAGTTCTTCGGCAACTTATTGGGCAACGGCGGCAACGGCGGTACTGGGACTGGTATTACTAACAGTGGAGGTCTAAATGGATGAAATGGAAACGACACGATAGTCGGCACCGATACTGGTGGCAAAGGCGGCGGTGGCAGTAGCGAAAACCCCGGCAATGGCGGTATTGGGATAGGCATCGCCAACAACAAAGGCAGTATTAATACAGGGGACGGAAATGACACGATTGTTGGCACTGGTACTGGTGGTAACGGCGGCAATGAAGGCTTTCAGGGTGGCAGCGCTGGTACTGGGACAGGCATCGCTAACAGTGGCAGTATTAATACAGGTGACGGAAACGACACAATTACTGGCATCGGTACTGGCGGCAACGGCAGCAATGACAGCTACGCGGGTGGCAACGGCAATACTGGGACAGGCATCGCTAACAGTGGCAGTATTAATACAGGGGACGGAAATGACACGATCAACGCCACAGGCAAGGGCGGCAGCCCTAGTTACGGCCGCAGCCCTGGCCTCACCGAAGATGGGACTGGCATCAGCAATAGTGGCGAACTGGACACCGGGGAAGGACAAGACACGATCGTCGGTACAGGTACTGGCGGTATCGGTGCCAGCGGTCTCGGCGCCAGCTTCGGGGGTAATGGAATTGGCATTTCTAATAGTGGCAGCCTGAATACAGGGGAAGAAAATGACACGATCGCCGGTATCGGTACTGGCGGCAACGGCGCTGCTGGTGGTATCGCCGGCGGCTCTGGGGGTGCTGGAACGGGCATCGCTAACACTAGCAAACTTTACACTAGGGATGGAAAAGACACGATTATCGGCACAGGTACTGGCGGCAAAGGTGATAGCGGCGATTTTTCCCCCGGCAACGGCGGTACTGGCACTGGCATTGCTAACAGTGGCATTTTAAATGTAGGGAATGGACAAGACACGATCAACGGCACAGGGAAGGGCGGCATCGGCGGCAATGGCGTCTTCAGCAGCGGCCTTGGTGGTGCTGGAATCGGCATTGCTAACAGTGGTAGTCTGAATGCAGATGAGGGAAAAGACACGATCAACGGCACTGGTATCGGTGGTCTCGGTGGCGATGCCTCACCCATCACTGCTCCTGGTGGCGTTGGCGGGACTGGGATCGGCATCAGCAACAGTGGCAAACTGGATACCGGAGACGGAGAAGACACGATCTCTGGCACAGGGCAGGGCGGCATCGGCGGCATCGGGACTATTGATGTCGTTGATGACATCGATAGTAGTGAGCGTGTCGGGGGTAACGGCGGTGCTGGAATTGGCATCAGCAACAGTGGCAAACTGGATACTGGAGACGGAGAAGACACGATCGTCGGCACTGGTAATGGCGGTAAAGGAAGCATTGCTCCCTCTGGCATTGGCGATAGCGGTGCTGGAATCGGCATCCAGATCATTAAAGATGGCACTATTACTACAGGGTCAGACAGGGACATAATTACGGGTTATGGGAACAGTTCTGGAACAAACTCCACTGCATTTGGCATCGTCAACGATGGAATAATTGATACTGGCAATGGTTCTGACAAGCTTACTGGATAGGCGACAGCAACAATTGGTGGTACTGCTTATGGTTGGTACTGCTTATGGTATTTATGGAGAAGGAATCATCAAGACTGGCAACGGCAATGACCAAATTATCGCCACCAGCACCCTAGATGGAGTTCAACATAAAATCACCATCGGTGGCGGAATCAACATTGCTCTAGGCGCTGGGAATGACTACTTCAAAGGGTTCGGGGAAGCAACTGTTGATGGCGGAGATGGTTTTGACACCCTCGATCTCAAGGCTTTCAAGCGCTCTGAACTCATAGTATCTGGTGTTAATTCGGGCAATACCCTTAACTCTGCCAACCTCACTTTCAACAGCAATGGAAACTCCATTAGCTTATCTACGACTGGCTTTGAGAAATTTATCTTTGCTGATAGCTCTTTCTGCTACAGCAGTTTAGCAAACGGGGCATAGGTTTATGAATTTCTCTGTCTCGTGTTTTACCTTCTAAGTGTCTAATCAGTGTTATTTGCTCTTAAGTTGACAAAGCATTTACCAGCGTATATATTCTTAGTTCCAAATTTGCATAGATTTACTACGACTCAGAGATTATTCGGGTATATGCAGTTTAGCTGTAACAATCAAGTGACGAGAATCACACATATCTATGATTACGATCCTCTCTCTGCGATCGCTAACTAGGCATAATTAATGACAACTGAACTCTAGCCGAGTCATTAATAGGGAACACACTTAATTGCCGACAGCCTTAACCAAGGACTGTCGGTTTTTTATGTCCGTATATCCTTTACCCTTTGAGAAAGGCCCCACAAATATACTTAAATAAATTTCCCCACAACTGGTTAGTAACTTGACAAATATTTTGCCACAGCCACTACCAAATGTGGGGAGGGTACGATCAAATTGGGTATCTTATGCCTATGGAGTGCTAATATATTACACTCACTTTAGTAGACCGAAAGTATACTCCTAAAACCAGCACACACTTTGTATTAAGACATCGCTTGAATGATGTAATCAAAGTATGGTGCTGCTTCAGCAGCATCTTCCGCACTCAATAAGCTAAGGGAAGCTGTTTTGAGGGAATTGATCGCTTCTACCATTCCAGGTACGGGAACGCCCAATGAATTGTACATTTCCCGCACACCAATCAAACCGATTTTTTCAATTGGCTCTTTGTCACCAGCAAGCACACCATAAGTAATTAAGCGTAAGTACCAACCAAAATCACGGATACACAGAGAGCGCTGGCGTTCTCCGTAAGCATTACCTCCGGGGGAGATAAAGTCAGGACGCTTCTGCCAAAGTTGTTTGGTTGCTTCCTGAACTATCTTTTTTTCGTTTTCGGCTAAGGTAGCCGCAATCCGCGTCCGTTGTACGCCGGTTTGCAAAAAGTCTTTGATATTTTTCAGTTCGCCACTGCTGGGATAACGCAGTTCGTCGTCAGCTTTGAGAATAACTTGGCTAATTACAGTCATGATGATTGAAATCACCTGAAATATTATCTGTTAGTTTAGCGAGTCGGAGGTACACAAGTGAAGGGATCGGAGATACTTATGTATTGAATTTATCTATTTAGGGAGATGAAGAGGCAGGGGGCAGGGAGCAGGGAGCAGGGGAGGCAGGGGGAAAAGAACTATTAATTATTGCCCAGACCAATGACCAATGACTAATGACTAATGACTAATGACCAATGACTAAAATAATTTGGCAACAGGGTGAATTAATTGAAGTGACAATCGCTAACCTGAGTGATACAGGTGATGGTGTCGGACGCGCTGATGAACGTGTTGTGTTTGTCCCAGATACTGTACCAGGCGATCGCGCCATTGTCCGCTTGGTTCATGTTAAACCAAAATACGCCCACGGGAAGCTCCAAGAGCTATTAGAGCCATCCTCCCACCGTATCCGACCCAATTGTATTGTGGCGGACAAATGCGGTGGTTGCCAGTGGCAGCATATTAATTATGAATACCAGCTAGTAGCCAAGCAAAATCAAGTTATCCAAGCAATAGAGCGCATTGGTGGTTTTGTCCAACCACCGGTAAATCCGGTACTCGCCGCCCCTTCTGCTTTAGGCTACCGTAATAAATCTACATATCCTTTGAGTACATCGGCAACAGGGCAGGTACAAGCTGGTTACTACCAAAAAGGTAGTCACCAATTAATTAATTTAAATCAATGTCCAGTCCAAGATGCGCGATTAAATCCCTTACTTGCCGAAGTTAAGCAAGATATTCAACGACAAGGTTGGCAAATTTATGACGAACAGCGCCATCAGGGAAAAATTCGCCATCTTGGTTTACGCATTGGCCGACACACTGGAGAAATGTTGTTGACTTTGGTGGTGAAAGACTGGAATTTATCAGGAATTGAAACCCAAGCCCAGGAATGGTTAAAGCGTTATCCGCAGTTAGTGGGAGTGTCGCTCAATCGCAATGGCGATCGCACAAATGCTATATTCGGATCAGAAACTCGTTGCATCGCTGGAGTCCCCCACCTGCGTGAAAGCTTTGCTGGACTGGAATTTCAAGTACGCCCAGATACATTTTTCCAAGTGTATACAGAAACAGCAGAGGCACTATTGCAGATAATTCAATCAGAACTCAATCTTCAAGGGCATGAGTTGCTAGTTGATGCCTATTGTGGTATTGGGACTTTAACTTTACCCCTCGCCAAAAAAGTTCGTATTGCTACAGGATTAGAAGTGCAACCAGCAGCAGTAGAACAAGCTATTTTGAATGCTCACCGTAACGGAATTGATAATGTGACATTCCAAGTCGGGGCAGTAGAGAAATTACTTCCTAAAATGGGCACAATACCAGAAGTAGTAATACTCGATCCGCCACGTAAGGGGTGCGATCGCGCTGTCATCGACACTTTACGGCAACTGAAACCATCTCGGATAGTTTACGTCAGCTGTAAGGTATCTACCCTCGCCCGTGACCTGAAATTGCTTTGCGAAGATGGACAATATACCATCACACGGGTACAACCTGCTGATTTTTTTCCTCAAACGGCTCATGTTGAAGCTGCCGCATTTCTTGTGCTATCACATTTGCACAAGGATAGTAATTCCTTTACAAAAACTGAAATTTGAAAATTTTAGTCTAGTGCATACTAAAGATGCTAAAATTGAATTAAGCTGAAAATAAAAATTCCTTTTCGTTTAAATAAATTCAAGTTGCATAGTTTCTTAGAAATATGAATTGGATTGTGTAAATGACAAATCGGCAATTAACTAGAGTATCCCAATACTCGGTCAAATTACTAGCATCTTTTTAAGTTGCTAACATCATTATCAAAACTATTGCAGCCGTTATATATCCAAACAATCTCAACTCATACTATAGGGCTAATGCTCCCTAGCATTTTCAAAATTTAGTTTTAAAGACGCAAGTTTGAAGGCAGCATGACCACCTCAAGTTTTATCAGGGTGCCTGTAATAGCAAACTGATGTCTAGCTAACTGAAAGCTATGGGGTTTCTCTTGTGATTACAATTTCACTCCGTCCAGTTGCACGTTATTGGGGCACTATTAGTTTTGCCTCAACCCTCTACCTTTGTCCAATCTTAGATTTACTGTTGGCAGAAATTCCAGCCAAATTACAAGCAGAACTGCGGCTAGGACTTCAAGAAGCCCTAGTAAATGCAGCTAAACATGGTAATAATCTCGATCCAAGTAAAACAGTTCTAGTCCGTTTTTCCTTAATTGATAATCAATATTGGTGGATAATATCAGACCAGGGTAGTGGCTTTACTCCTTCATCTGTTATTGAAGAAGAGCCAACAGACTATTTACCACCAGATGAATCAGAAAGTGGTCGTGGTTTATGTCTTCTGCACCAAATTTTTGATCAGGTAGAGTGGAACCGCAAAGGCACAGAATTAAGGCTTTGTAAACAAATGGAAACTCGCCGGGGACTATCTCTGCGACGATAAAAGGGCAGTGGGGAAAGTTATTAATTGATTGTTTTTTACTAACTATTCTCTATTCTTTACTTCCCATGAGGCAGTAGGGAATTGTGAGTTGGGAATGGGGAAAGTTATTATTTGATGGATTTTTATTCCCCATTCCCTATTGTCTACTTACCGTGAGTTGGACAGGGAGGCGCGGAAATGGAGCGATCTAACCAACCAATTGCCTGTTCTAATCTAGCTTGAGCTTCTTGTGGCTGATTCTTTAAAAGATACACAATTGCTGCTGCCACTTGTTCATTAGCGCGGGAATTGCGGTTAGACTTGAGGCGATGCCAATCGTTAGGGGAAATACTCAGTCTTTCCATGAGGGCTTGAGCTAGTTCCAGAGTACTAAGTTCATTCAGTTGACTGGTTTTCGGCAGCTGGGTAGATTGGGACATAACTATTGGCACGTTTGCATTTACTTCTACTTTACTACTTGTAAATGAAGCCGTCTAAACAATCACAACCGTCAGGGGAAAATCCAGAACCAGATTTTGAACAAGAACTAGAGGAAGTAGAGCGATCGCTCCTATCCTTAAAAGAACGTTACGATCAAGTGCAACGCGATCGCCAACAACAGGCACAATGGCAACAGCGCCGCGATCAACTAAAGCACAATAAATCTCAGACACCAGAAATCAAAGCAGAGTTGAGGCAAATTCAACAGCAGTTGGAAAAGCTAGAACTAAACTTAGAAAGCCAGTTATTTTCTTGGCGTAGCCTGAAAAAACCTTTCTGGCAAGTCGTCCGCTTTGGTGGAATGGGCGTTATCATAGGCTGGATATTAAAGTCTTATGCTGGGTAAATATGGTAAATCGACGGATTGCAGAAATATTGCGAAGTGGCCAACCTGATGAGTCTCTCCTAGTTCAAGGCTGGGTGCGGACGAAACGCGAGTCCAAAGGGTTTGCTTTTATTGAAGTCAATGACGGCTCATCACTAGCTAATTTGCAAGCCGTCATCAATCAAGATTTGCCAGATTACGAAGCTATCTTAAAAAAACTGAATACAGGTGCGGCTGTCGAGGTGACAGGGGTACTAGTGGCTTCTCTTGGTAAAGGACAACGGATTGAGTTAAAAGCCGAGTCTGTGAAAGTTTACGGCGAAGCTGATCCCGATACATATCCCCTGCAAAAGAAACGTCATTCCTTTGAGTTTCTGCGAACCATTGGACATTTGCGATCGCGGACTAATTCTTTTGGTGCAGTTTTCCGCGTCAGAAATGCTTGTTCGACAGCAATTCACCAATTCTTCCAACAAAGAGGCTTTTTGTGGGTACACACACCGATCATCACTGCTAGCGACTGCGAAGGCGCAGGTGAACTGTTTAGCGTTACCAGTTTAGATTTAAAGAATATTCCTCGCACAGAAAATCAAGCAGTAGATTACAGCCAAGACTTTTTTGCGAAACCCACATATTTAACAGTTAGCGGCCAGTTGGAAGCGGAAGTAATGGCGATGGCGTTTAGCAACGTCTACACCTTTGGCCCTACCTTCCGTGCAGAAAATTCCAACACCTCGCGCCACCTAGCAGAATTTTGGATGGTTGAGCCGGAAATGGCTTTTTGTGACTTAGAAGGCGATATGGATTTAGCTGAGGCGTTTCTCAAACACATTTTTAAATATGTGTTGGAAACTTGCCCAGAAGACATGGAATTTTTCAATGAACGCATTGACAAGTCTGTGTTAGCAACAGCCGAAAATATTGTGAATAATCAATTTGAACGCTTAACTTATACAGAAGCCATCAAACTTTTAGAAAAAGCTGATGTTAAATTTGAATATCCTGTGAGTTGGGGTTTAGATTTACAATCAGAACACGAACGCTACTTGGCTGAACAACAGTTTAAAAAGCCAGTAATTGTTACAGATTATCCAGCGCAAATCAAAGCATTTTATATGCGTTTAAACGACGATGAAAAAACCGTCCGCGCAATGGATATTCTCGCACCCAAAATTGGCGAGATTGTAGGTGGTTCTCAGCGTGAAGAACGCCTAGAAGTTTTAGAACGCCGCGTGTTAGCGCAAGGATTAAAGCCAGAAGAATTGTGGTGGTATCTTGATTTACGTCGTTATGGTACTGTTCCCCACGCTGGCTTCGGACTAGGTTTTGAACGACTTGTGCAATTTATGACGGGTATGGGAAACATCCGCGATGTGATTCCTTTTCCGCGTACGCCACAAAGTGCTGAATTTTAGTTTAAATTGTAGACCTGGCCACTTATTAATCCAATACAGTTCAGATAAGACCAAAAGACTTGTAGAGACGGCGATTTATCGCCTCTCAAAACCCACAATTTTGTACAAGTAGCGCTTAACCCAAGCGTATTAATTTATAATCGCCATGTTTTTAGATTTTGGAGATCAACAAAAATCCAGTTAAAAACATTTATCATCAACTTAAAAGACCAAACAATTGGCAAAATCTGGCAAAATGCCAGAATCTTTAGGGCGAGTAGTTTTGGATGAAAAAGCCTACACCATAAAATATGAAGTTGTAGTGGAGAAAATTAAGCGATCGCTCCTAGTTTGGAGAGTTTCTCCATCTACAACTGGCAAAGCTATCTTAACCTTGCAGATTCACATTTAACTTGTAGATACAGGCAATTTTGCCTCTCTATCAATTGTTAGACGTGTTAGGCGTTTTAACCTGACGTGCCATGTCTAAGTAAGCACTCATATTAGCACCTGGACGACGACGACCATTAGAGCTAGTAGTCGAAGGAGCAAGATATTTTGGTGCAAAGGTAGTTTCAGCAGGTGTTTTTGGGCTAACGGTGGCAGCTGCTTTAGCGGGTTCAGCTTTGATAGCTTTACCATTCTGAGATGCTTCTACTTTGGTATTTGTTGCAGTTGTGGTTGCTTTAGCAGTCTGAGGTTCAGAGCTTTTTGCAGCCGCAGATACTGCTGGTGCCGTAGCCTTTTTACCGTTTGATGCTGCTGGTTTCGATTGACTGGTTGCTTCGTCCAGTTCTAAAAAGTAACCATTGCTTTGTTTTTTACCAGGTAACAACCCAGTCACGAAACCAAGAATCCCAGTCACGAAACCGAGAATCCCTGAAATTAACTTTTTGATAAAATCCATTACAATTACTCCTGCCTTGTATATTTGGAACTCGACCGTAATTGTTAAAAATTACGAAAAAATGTAACATTTTTTGCTTTGGTGTCAACTCGTTCTGCTGACAACCCTTATAGATTTGTGCTTAATCAACATTGTAGTAAAACTATAGGGCAAATGTTCTTTATGCAAGCACTTGCGACCTTCATACACCGAGAACTAATTATTAAATTTTACTGTAACTAAGAGCAAGATTCTGAAAGCAAGCTTTATAAAAATTAACACTTCTTCGTTTGAAAATTATTGATTGGAAAAAAGCAAGCGGTTTACTTTTAACCAGTGGCAGGAGTGTCATAGATTGTTCGCAGATAGTAACAGCACTCAGTTACATTTTGTACAGACTTCATTTAGTCAGATGTGAGAGATGAATACTGAAAATCAGCAGCGCAATCCTGTGCTATTGGTACACGGCATTGACGATACGGGGTTAGTTTTCTATAAAATGGCAGGGCACTTAGCATTACAAGGCTGGTCTGTATATTCTCTGGATCTGGTTCCTAATAATGGTGATATGGGCCTTGATAAATTGGCAAAGCAGGTAGCCGATTATGTTACAGTCACCTTTGCACCAGAACAAGAGCTAGATTTAATAGGCTTCAGTATGGGAGGAATTGTCAGCCGTTACTATATCCAGCGATTGGGAGGAATTAACCGTATTCAGAGATTTATTACGATCTCTTCACCCCATAATGGAACTGTTGTTGCTTATGGTTCCCAGCGTCCTGGTTGCGTACAAATGCGCCCCGGCAGTATTTTTCTTAAGGATTTAAATTCTGATGCTGTAATATTGGAGCAATTAGATTTTACATCGATCTGGACACCTTATGATTTGATGATTGTCCCAGCGAATAGTTCACAAATGCCCGTAGGAAGCGAAGTCATATTACCAGTTGCCCTACACCCTTGGATGCTAACAGACCCAAGGAGTTTAGCAGCAGTAAAAGCAGCTTTAACAAAGCCTATTAAGCTGCCCTTCCTTAAGAAAGCATCCAGTTAGTAAGCTGTTAAGCATTTAATTTACACATTGAGACCGCAGGGGGGCAGGCAGCAAGGGAGAGGATTTACAGCTTTTATTACTATGAAAATAGTGCAATTTAATGGACGATTAGTTTAGCCAAGATATTTACCACCCTGAATCTATTCATCTTTAATTACGAATTACGAATTACTTAAGTTCTATCGCCAATTTGCGTATGTTCGTAACTCCCAAAAATCGCCTCTGAGTGACGATAATACTTGAATTCCATAAGGTTATAAAAAGGATCTTCTAAAAAGAAAGTGCGATGTTCAAGAGGAGAACCGACAAAGCGATTTTTGGTTTCTTCACGAAAAAGTAGCTGTTGTTGTTGTGCCCTTTCTAGTAAGTCTTGCCAGTCACGTTCTTGGGTAAAAATTAGTCCAAAGTGTCTGGGATATATACTATGTTGCGGTATCAACGGTTCTTTGGTTATGTGAGCTACTAGTTGATGACCATAGAGATTTAGAATCAGCGCGTGATGGTTTTCACGACCAGGAATACAGCCCAAGCCATCCACATAATATGCTTTTGTTTGGGCAATGTCAGTCACAGGGAAAGCAAGATGGAATAAAGTTTGGCTCATAGCTTTTGGGAAAGATATTAGTAGTTGATGCTATTTACAATTTATTATTCTGTTAAGTTTTGATTGTCGTCAACTTGAACACAGTTTTAGCTGACAATAATTTATATACTTGATCCTTATAAAGAAAACTAGGGACTGAGTACCATTCAGTCACTGCAATTTGTGGCTAAAGACTTCGCCCTACATTTACATAATTTACACTTAATTCTTTAGGTGACTCCTTTCTCTTGTGCAGGTATACTAATTTATGTTTGCCTGGGCAGACACTCAGTAACGTAGATTTCAGAGCTGACAACTTTATGATAGATGGTGTGTTGAGAACTTAATGCACCATAATAAAGTGCTTTGGATCAGTTACTAGAAGAGTCCACCCCAATACTGCTCGGGTTTTGGATTTTTAACTCGGAATTGGGTTTTGGGAAAAAGTTAAAGGTTAAAGGTTAAAGGTTTTTTCTTTTCCCTTCCCCCTTCCCCTTTTCCCCTGAACCTACAAGTATTGAAGTCTACCTAACTAAACAAAATTTTTGCATTTTGTTTAATCCACCTTCTTTAATAAATATTGCAGTGTATGTGTAAGACGTTGTTTGTAGTTTTACACTCAGCTTTGAGAGTGTTCCGATGCAATTTAGTTAACAATACAAACATATTACTTTAACTGGAGAGGTTTCAGGAACTAAGCACTAAACATGACAAATTCGTTATTCTGTTCATGTTAAGACAAAATTACTCATGATTAATTGCTGATGTCATCCTTAATTGATTCTGTTAATCCCTGGTTGGTGGCAGTAGTATTAAACACAATTCTATTGGGTTTAGCTTGGATTGCTCCGAAAAAGCTACTTACGCCTGCTGGATCATTTCATGCGTGGTTTCTGGCCATCCTAATTTGGGTAACTCTAGGCTGGCAAGGATATACAGTAGTGATGTTCTATTTTCTGGTTGGTTCTGGTGTTACCCGTATCGGTATGGCGCAGAAAGAGGCTGAAGGAATTGCCGAAAAGCGTTCTGGGGCAAGGGGCCCGGAGAATGTCTGGGGTTCAGCTTTGACCGGGGCGCTGTGTGCCTTGGGAATAGGGATAATAAATTCGGGATTTCTTGTATCTAGTTCCCAATACTTCGACTTCGCTCAGTACAAGTCTTTAGTTCCCAATACTTCGGCTGCGCTCAGTACAAGTCTCCAGTCTCTATTATTACTAGGCTATGTAGCGAGTTTCAGTACCAAACTGGCTGACACTACTGCAAGTGAAGTTGGTAAAGCGTATGGAAAAAGCACCTTTCTAATTACCACACTCAAACCGGTGCCTCGCGGTACAGAAGGAGCGGTCAGCTTGGAGGGGACTTTAGCTGGTATTGTGGCTTCTGTAGCGATCGCATTTGTTGGTTGGGGAGTTGGTTTAATCGATCTATTAGGAGTCGCTTGGTGTATACTGGCAGCATTTATCGCCACTAACTTAGAAAGTGTGATTGGGGCAACACTGCAATCTAAGTATACTTGGCTGACCAATGAAGTAGTAAATATTTTTAATACATTAATCGGTGCGATCGCGGCTGTGTTACTTTCCTGGACATGGGTAAATATCATTAAGTAGATCGAGCATTGGGAATTGGGTAAAACGGTTCCTCTTCTGTGAGTTCTGAGTAAAGAAGTAAGATTCTCCACTCAGCACTAAGAACGATCTAAATATCCTGCTACTGCTAACAGCACTCAATACCCAATACTCATGAGAGCCAGTGGTAGAAAATAAGCAATCTCCTTTACTACTGCACTACCGATGATATTTTCAATCCTGTTTTGTCCCCGCTAGACTGTAAACATAATCATGGAAAATTATTGTATTGAGTAGCTATATAATTTTTTGACCGTTTAGATGTAATTAGTTCATGGAATCTTTATCATTTTTATCCATCAACGACCAGATGATCTCTATATGATTTAATTTAAAAGTCCTATAAGTGTTTAACCATTTTCACATAATTAATTCATGGAATCTTTATCATTTTTGACAATTAATGACCAAATAATTTCTATTGAGGAAGCTGTAAAGTACCTGCAAGCCTCTGGAAAATTGGGGCAGTTCATTGGGGATATTCTCCGCCAGCACGTAATTGAGCAAGAAATCCGAACACGAGACGATATTGAAATTGGTACAGCAATAACCGAACAGTCCATTATTGACTTTAGACTGAAAAATCAACTGACTGACCCCCAAAGTTTTCAAGAATGGTTAAAGACTAACAACACAGATTACACCACATTTCATACATCAGTTACTTTTGGTTACAAGTTAGAAAAGCTGAAAGCTGTAGTCACCGAAGCCAAAATCCAAGAATATTTCATTGAACGCAAAATCTTTTTGGATCGGGTAGTACTTTCTCGGATAGTTGTTAATAATCGAGAATTGGCAGACGAACTACAAACCCAAATTGAAGAAGGAGGTAGTTTTGAGCAACTAGCTAAAGAGTATTCACTTTCAGATGACCGAATTGTGAACGGCATGATGGGAATAGTCAGCCGAGGAAGTATGCCGGATATATTACGGGCAGCTATTGATGTGGCAAGTCCTGGACAATTAATAGGACCAATAGAAATCGTTGGCAAAGACTCTCCCCAAGGAGAAGGACCTTATGGTTTGTTTCGAGTAGAACAATTTCTGCCAGCGTCTTTAGAAGATACTCAACTCAAGCAAGCACTACAAAATGAGTTATTTGAGAAATGGCTAGCAGAGAAAATTCAAAAACTGACAGTCAAGCTACAAGTGAGTTAAAAATTCTGGATAATGAATCTTTACGATTAAAAGTGCTAGCTTCTTTGCCTTGGAATCAGCCGCCACTATGCTGGCTGACTCCCGAACAACAATCCCAATTGGAAAATGAGTGTCAAACTCGTCAGTATCGTTTGGGAGAAAAAATTTGGTCTAACGATGTCGGTCGTTACCAATTCTTAATTGTGGCTGGAAAAGTTCGCTTACGAGAAGAGGGAGTTGGCAAACCTTTGGCAGCCCTAGAAGTGGGGGATTGGTTTGGTGATTTACAAAAGTTGTCTGCGGATTTTAAAGCTGTAGCTGCTAGCAAAGAAGTAGTAGTAGTGTGTTGGGATACAGCCCTGTGGACAGAATTTTCTAACCCACAAATTCAGGAATTTTGGCAAGTCTTACCAGTGTATATGGAGGGAGAAAGAGAGACATTTTCCTTCTCTTCCACTCCTTCAGTAACAGTTTCAGATGGAACTTCCAGCCCTCACAGCTTTCAACCCCAAAAACGACTCCCATCTGCGAATTTAATCATCTCAAATTATCCATTTGTTGCTAGCTGGAACACTGCGGCTGCTTGTTTAACAATGGTGGCGCAACAGCTAGAAAACTCTGTGCAACTGGAATGGGTGCAACGTCAACTCAGAGGACAACGCCCAAAACAGGTTGTGGAAGCAGGAGAAAAGTTAGGGTTAGTGTTGCGGCGGTTACAAGTGAGTTGGGGTGAGTTGCGACAACTGTCATTTCCAGCTTTGCTGTTGTGGAATTCTGACTCACCCCAGAGTCCATCCTGGGTGGTAGCTTATGGAGTTAAAGGCGATCGCTTAATTATCGCTAACCCTCTAAATCCCGATCGCATTTGTGAAAGCTTACCGCAATCCATAGTTGAAGCATCGTGGGATGGACGATTGTGGCAAGTAGAACTCATATCTAAACAAGAAACATTTAACCTCAGTTGGTTCACCCCAGCAGTTTGGAAGTATAAGGGATTACTAACAGAAGTATTATTAGCATCTTTTACCTTGCAGCTTTTGGGGTTAACAACACCACTAATTACGCAAGTAGTTATTGATAAAGTGATGGTGCAGGGGAGTTTGCCGACTCTTGATGTTATGGCGATCGCGCTTCTATGCGTAGCCATATTTGAGTCTGTACTTGGCATCCTGCGCTTATTCATCTTTACCCATACAGCCCGTCGTCTGGATTTAAGTTTATCAGCACAGCTATTCCGCCATCTGATGCGTCTGCCTTTGGCTTATTTTGAGTCGCGGCGCGTCGGAGACACGGTAGCACGAGTCCAGGAACTCGAACAAATTCGTCAGTTTCTCACGGGTACAGCATTAACTGTGATTCTAGATAGCATCTTTGCTGTGGTGTACCTAGCATTGATGTTTTACTACAACGTCCCGCTTACCTTTGTGGCTTTAGCAGTACTACCACTATTTGCGACTTTGACGATAGTTGCAACACCAATTCTGCGTAACTGGCTTAACGAAACCTTTAACCGGAGTGCTGATAGTCAATCCTTTCTAGTAGAGACAATCACGGGGATTCATTCAGTTAAAGCCCATGCAGCAGAACCAGTAGCCCGCGATCGCTGGGAAGGCTTATTTGCTCGCTTCATCCGCACAGGTTTTAAAGCCTCTACCACCTCCAATATCAGCAGCAACATTGGTGACTTCCTCACTAATTTTTCCACCATGCTGATTCTCTGGTTTGGAGCCAAATTAGTTATTGAACAAAAGCTCACAATTGGACAACTAGTTGCCTTTCAAATGCTATCTGGCAGAGTCACGGGCCCACTTTTGCGCTTAGTACAGTTATGGCAAACCCTCCAACAAGTGCTACTTTCTGTAGATCGCATTGGTGATATTCTCAACGTCTCCCCAGAAGCTGAACTAGGAACTGGTCTAGTTTTACCACCTCTGAAAGGACAAGTCACCTTCGAGCAAGTATTTTTCCGCTACCGGCCGAACTTTGAAGCAATTCTGCGGGGAATCTCTTTCAATGCTGAACCAGGGCAATTTGTTGGCATTGTCGGACGCAGTGGTTCTGGGAAAAGTACCCTATCTAAACTATTGCAACGCCTCTATCAAATTGAATCAGGACGCATCTTAATTGATGGTTTTGATATTAAAAGTGCCGATTTAGCGTCACTGCGGCAACAAGTTAGTGTAGTTCTCCAAGAAGACTTTTTATTCAACGGTTCCATTTTGGAAAATATCACTCTCGGTACTCCTGACATTACCGCAGAACAAGTGGTAGAGGCGGCAAGACTAGCAGTAGCACACGACTTCATCAGTCAATTACCCTACGGTTACGAAACCAATGTGGGTGAACGCGGTACAGCTTTATCTGGCGGACAAAGACAACGTATTGCACTCGCCAGATTATTTCTTTCTCAAGCGCCGATTTTAGTTTTGGATGAAGCTACCAGTGCTTTGGATAGTGAAACTGAACAACAAGTACTACAAAACCTACAAAAAGTTTCCGCTAACCGCACTGTGTTTCTGATTGCTCACCGCTTTGCCCCTCTCAAACGCGCTGATTTAATTTTGGTATTAGAGCAAGGCGTAATTGCCGAACGTGGGACTCACTCAGAGTTATTGCAACAAAAGGGTTTGTATTGGTCACTATATCAACGGCAGCAAGCAAACATTTAGTAGCTTTGACAAGCTGTTAACTTGTGCTTATTTGATCCCTGAAAAGCCACTTAAAATAGTCTTTGGCGAATGGAGTTATACTTCATTCGCCTTTTGAATTTCTTAAGTATGCAGAAAACTGTAATCTTACTTGCTAATTAGGTGATTTTATAGTTAAGTGTATTTGTAGCACCTGTCTTACAAAGAAATATCTCCCGGCTCAATCCCTTATATATCAAAGATTTGAGTACTTATTCTGGTGCAAATTTACTTGAATATACAAGGTGAAACTACTAATGTTTTTTACCAAAGACCGTAACTTTATTAATGAAAATTCTGGTATAAAAGCCAGCCTTCTATCATCAAAAAAATCTAATATTTTTGATAATCAGAATACTGACTCTAGCTTCAGTCTGAGTGGTGTAAATAGTTTTAGAGCCAGCGATCGCATTAGTTATACTTCTACGGAAATCGACGCTTTCGGAGGTAAAAACAATTATGCAAATAAGAGTAGTCACAACGGAAATGCTACTCAAGCGATCGCTACTGCTATTCAGCCAGACCTGATAGCACGTACCGTTTCAACCTGCTCTTAGTAATGATGTTGGTCGGCTCTGATGCCGTTAACGCCATTGCCGCAGGTGCTACTAGCTCAGAGACAGCATCAGTCATCATTAACAATGCGATCGCCGCAGGGAACTATTACTTGCTCTATCAAGCCGATGCTAATGGCAATATTGGCGAAAGCAATAGCTTAGGTGGTTCTCCGAGTAGTGACAATACGGTTCGGATAAGGTTTTTTGATGACATGCCCTAGATCACAAAGACGCGATAAATCGCCGTCTTTACAATAATCAGTCCTTTGTCTTGACGGCGATTTATCGCGTCTCTTGCCTTAACCGAACTGTATTGCGAGTAGTGAGATACAGTCAGCTATTCAATATGCTGCCAGCAAAGGATCAATTACCGTCATGGCAGCAGGTAATGATGGTAAATCAGAACCGGACATGCTACCCAGTGGGGACTTGCGGTTGGAGCAGTGTTCTACAATTAGACACTTACCGACTTTTCTCACCGTGCTGGAATAACTCCACTCGCTTATGTTACGGCTCCTGGAGCATACTTTGAAGGCGACGGGGATTTAGGAATGGGTATTTATTCGACACTTCCGGGCAATGACTATGGTTATAAAGATGGAACGTCTATAGCAACTCCTCATGTTGCTGAAATAATAGCTTTAATGCTCAGTGCTAAAAAAGGTCTAACTGATGCCCAAGTGCGTCAGATTGTCACAACGACAGTAGCAAATAGCTTGGTATAGAATCATCCCTTAAGTATCGTTTATCAAAGGTAAAATGCAATTTCTATAAGCGGCAGAATGAGCAGCAAATGCCACTCATTCTGCCGCTTTTTTTATAATTAAACGTATTCTAAATAGCTCTTTACAAAAAGCATGATTATCATAATATTTTTTTGGTAATAAAATTAGCATTTTATTATTAAATTTCATAGTAATTATTAACAATACGGCTTATTCACACGTTAGAACTTTTGTTTAATAAAAGTTCTAGCGATTTTAGCTGTTAAAAAGCATTTCTATTTTTGAGAAAAAACAATTATGCTCAATGATAATACTAATAACAATTTATTCTCTACTAATAGAAGCTTAAATTTTACTTCAATCTCTTCATCAGATACATTTAATACTAAGAATGACACCAGCCTCAACTTAAGCGGACGTAGTAGCTACAACTCAGCCGATTCTGATGTGCAGTTACTAAATAATAATGACTACGAAAATAGCAGTAACGCTACGACTAGTACTTTTACCACGCAAAGTTATAACTCCACTAATGGCTATGGCTTAATTAATGCAGCAGCAGCAGTGGCTAAAGCTACTAATCAGAATACCTTTGCTGATGTTCCCGATCTTGGTGGTAATAATTGGGGAGCCGACCTTATTAAAGCACCAGAAGTTTGGGCACAAGGATACACAGGTAAAGGCGTTGTTGTCGCTGTTATAGATACTGGGGTTGACTATAACCACGAGGATTTAAAAAATAATATCTGGACGAATACCAAGGAAATTCCAGGTAACGGTATAGATGATGATGGCAATGGCTATATTGATGATAATTACGGGTGGAATTTTGCTGATCAAAACAACAACACCCTAGATGACAACGGTCACGGTACTCATGTTTCTGGCACGATCGCAGGAGAAAATAATAACTACGGTGTCACTGGTATTGCTTATGATGCCAAGATTATGCCCGTCAAAGTTTTGGATGAGTCTGGCTCTGGTTCTTATAGCTCGATATCTAAAGGTATTCGCTACGCTGTGGATAATGGAGCTAATGTGATTAACCTCAGTTTAGGAGGCACATCTTCCAATCGGACTTTAGAGTCAGCCATTAACTATGCCAGCAGCAAAGGAGTAATTGTTGTCATGGCAGCAGGTAATGATGGTGACTCATCACCAGACTATCCCGCTCGCTATGCATCCAAGTCGGGAATTGCTGTTGGGGCAGTAGACAGAAATAATAATATGGCCGATTTCTCTAATCGCTCTGGAACAAATGAAATCTCTTATGTTACAGCCCCAGGAGTCAAGGTTTATTCATCAGTTCCGAATAATCAGTATGCCACTTATAGCGGCACATCTATGGCTGCTCCCCATGTGGCTGGTGTAGTTGCCCTGATGCTTAGTGCTAACCCCAGCCTGACTGATGCCCAAGTACGTCAGATTGTGGCAGAAACATCAGAAAATAGCACACAAAGTACAAACTCTAGTTTAAATATTTCTAATGTTAGTTCTTTGGCAAAGCAAGTGATGTCTACGACGGGCTACGCAGACACAGCAGCAAATAGTTCACAAAGTACAATCTATAGTTTAAATATTTCTAATGTCAGTTCTCTGGCAAAGCAAGTGATATCTGGCGACAACCTGCTACATATCGACGCACAAACCTCAAATTATCTCACATCACAGACTATTGCTAGTTTGAATAATTCCGATGTCAGTTCTCTAATTGGTCAGACTGTTACAGAAACAGCAAAATATCTCACACCAGAGACTATTGCTAGTTTTAATAATTCTGATTTCGATTCTCTAATGGGTCAGACTATTACAGAAACAGCAAAATATCTCACGCCAGAAACTATTGCTAGTTTGAATAATTCCGATGTCAGTTCTCTAATTGGTCAGACTATTACAGAAACAGCAAAATATCTTACGCCAGAGACTATTGCTAGTTTTAATAATTCTGATTTCGATTCTCTAATGGGTCAGACTATTACAGAAACAGCAAAATATCTTACACCAGAGACTATTGCTAGTTTTAATAATTCTGATTTCGGTTCTCGAATAGGTCAGATTATTACAGGCATCAATACAGATAGCAATGATGATAACAAAAATGAGAATAATCTTGATTTTTGGAAACTACTAGAGGGAATGCAAAAACAAATAGAACAGTATAAAAAATTCTTAGGCATCGCTTAAAAATTATAGCGATTTGCAGTTGAGTCAAATACTGTTCGGTTAGAAAAATAAACTAAAACGCTCGTCTGTTGTGAATGAATTTAGGGGTTTAGCATTGCTAAACCCTTACGTTTTAAATGTGGTTTATGGGATGCGTAGGTATCGCTTTTGAAATAGCTATAAGAACAAGAGAGGCTACAAACCTACCTAACAGAAAATGCTTCATTGAACCGTCGCGTCACAGGCTCAGTAATAAATGTCAGAATTGACTTTTTACGAGTGACAATTTCACCTGTAGCAGACATACCTGGTGTAAATTCTACCTCTTGACCACGTACATTAACTGAATGTTTATTTAGCTTAATTCTTGTAGGAAAAACTAAGCCCAATTCTTTATCAATAATTGCATTTGGACTGACTTGCATAACTTCGCCCTCCACAATCCCAAATTCCTGGAAGGGGAAAGTCGCCATTTTCACTTTTGCCTTCATTCCTTGACGAATAAACCCAATATCGCGGTTAAGAACTTTCACCTCTAGAAGCATTTCTTCCCCTTCTGGCAAAATTGACAGCAATTCTTCACCAGATTGGACTGGCCCCTTGGTGGCTTTGACTCTGTAAATCGTACCTGCAACGGGAGCCTCAATCGTTTCTAAAGCTTGCTGCTTCCTCGCCTGCTCTAATTGACCTTGAACAGTTGTCAGTTCTTCTTTACGCTTGTTGAACTGGGTTAAAATTTCACTTTGGCGTTCTGATGCTATGCGTTGGGCCTGACTACGGGCAGCGTTGTAAGCTTGTTCTGCTTGGCGAATTTCTTGGGCTTGAGCAGCAATATCTTTTTCTAATGATGTGACTTTATCTTGAGCCTCTGTTATTCTATTCTGGGCGTTAGTTACTTCATCTTGCGATCTGGTAATTTCTGTCTTTGCACGAGTCAATCTTTCTTGAGCATCCAAGTAATCGACACGAGGTACAGCACCAGGAGTAATTAGAGTGCGTAAGCTTTTTTCTCTTTCTTGTGCAAGTGCCAAATTACTTTCAATTTTAATTCGGATGCTGTCTGCGTTGGCAAGGTTGGTTTTGGCATTCGCAAAGCTGCTTTTGGCATTAGCTAAGTTGTCTTGCAATCGAGTCAACCGGACTTTGGCTTGATTGATGAGTGCTATTTGGCGATTTGCTTCTGCTTCTGCTCCTGCTTGACGCGCTTGGTAGTCTTGCAGGCGGGAATTTAAAAGTTCATCTTGTAGTTTCGTCCCAGTAGTTTTGCCTCCAAGACGTTCTGCATCCAAACGTTGCAAATCGTCTTGAATCAATCTAGTTGATTTGGCTAGGCGGGAAACATCAGTTATTTGTAAGTCAGGGTCTTTTTGAATTAGAATTTGACCTTTGGTAACGCGATCGCCTTCTTGAACTTTCACACCGACGATTGACCCCCCACCCAAGGATGTCACTGGCCTAACCTGTGTGGAAGCAATTAATTCCCCTGGTGCTGTTGCTACTTCATCTATTTGCGAGAAGTACGCCCAAGCGATCGCTCCAAATACGATCACGCTCATTGTTCCCGCTAATAACCTCGTGTACAGGGGTGGCAATTCCTGTACCGCCTTCCCCAATTCATAAGTGAGTTGTTCTTCTGGTTGAGCGAATCGCTCTTTTGTCTGACGTGCTTGAGCAGCATTTACCATATATTTTTATCCTTTGTTATTTGTCATTTGTCCTTGGTGATTCACTAATGAGCAATACTTCGGCCTCGCTCAGTACAAGTGACTAATGACTTGTGTTTAATTCAAACTGCTAGATAACGCCGCAAAAAATTTTCTAATGTCTCCAATTGGAAGTTAAAAATCGCTTCTAAATTGGCAATTTCATCTTTTGTACAGAAAAATTCGTTTGCTAGCAATGTGCGATAAGTTCCCAAAGCTTTTTGGGTTTGGGGATTAAATAGACCCAATGCACCTTGTAACCCATCAATTAAAAATAGTGGTGAATTAATTATTACTGGCTCTTTGGCGAAAATCCGACCAAAAATCCGGGGAATATCTTCTCGTAATAAAATCTCTGGGCCTCCCACTGGTAAAATCTGGTTACGAGCGCCTTCAACTGTCATAGAATCCACTACTATCCTTGCCAAATCATCGGTACTGACAATTGAGGTACGGTTTTTGCGATCGCCAATCAGCAGATACAATCCCGTTTCCCGAAATCGTTCTACCAATGGCAGCAAGTTAGATGCTAATCCAGCCGGGCGTAAAATTGTGTAATTCAAGCCACTAGCTGACAAATATCGCTCTACGGCTCGTTTGGCTTTGAACACAGGAGCGTCTTCATACCCGCGATCAGCTCCCAATACCGAAATAAAGACAAAATGCTCTACGCCATTAGCTTTTGCTTGGTCAATCAGTTCAATATTGGCGCGGTAATCTAAGGATAGAGCATCGCTATCAGAACCATGAGCGCTGATAATATACTTCACACCTTGAGTAGCTTTTTGAATATCTTTTTCTTGCAGCAAATCACCAATAAAGATTTCTGCACCCCGGTGTTCTAACTCGCTGTAACGCGAGGTAAGGCGGACAAATGCCCGCACAGACTGTTCTCGTTGCCGTAGCAGTCGCACAACTCTGCGACCAATTCCTCCCGTTGCTCCAGTTACTAGAAACATATAAATACCTAAATTGAATAGTTGCAGCGTTTATAGTTGTCAAAATGCTCGATATATGCTCAAGATATCCTCACGCCAACTAAGCCAATTGGTCACACCTTATTTATCTTAATACTCTAAAAAATGATCCCCCACATCTTTGTAGATGCAGGGAATAGGTTAATAAAATTAGTTTTATTGGCTCAAAAAGTCGATAGCTTGTTCAAGCGACATCTTAGCCTTGTGCAAGTTCAGCAGATTTTCTTGCTGATATCGGTCAGGATAGTTCATTTTTCTGCCCTCCAAAGTTATCCGAATCAGTGCTGTTTGTTCGTCTGTGGGTGAATTCATCTCCTCAATAGCGGAACTGATTACCTGGATAGCGTTAAAGTTAGAGGATTTTAACCCTTTACCTAGCTTCATTTGTTGGAGCGCTAAAAGTGGAAATGCCATCAAAGTTACGATGTACGAGGTTTTGTATCCTGCATTCCCTGTAGGTTTTACACCGTATCTCCGACATAAATCGCGTAATTCTTTAATAGTCTTGATTTCAAGTTCGGATCGCGTGAACATAAAATAGTAGTGTCCATTTTTTGAATTGGATATTAGTGGTTGTACTTCCGGCAAGTTGTGGCAACCACTAAAAAACAATTTAATCTAATGCCTACCAGTGGTTCAAATTATATTTATATTTCTACATAAATGCCTAACCCTAAAGGTCATTCAGAAAATTTAAAACCATTTAAATCAGAGAGGGAAGAATCTTTAAGTGAGCGTCTTAATTTACGTGTCACAAAAACTATGAAGGAAGAACTATCTACCAAAGATGATCCTCCAGAATTTTGCCGTCGTGCAATCCAGGAAGCATTAGATAAAGATAGAGAAAAGTAATCTCAAAGGGATAGTTGTTACGAATGCGTGAATTATAGCGGTTATCAGTCTACTTCAGTACAGTAGGAGAGAGCAATTCTACTGATAATTGGTGGTGATGAAAGCCTACTCTCTCGACTTGCGTCAAAAAATAGTTGATGCTTATGCCTGCGGTGACATTTCCCAACGAAAACTGGCTAAAAACTTTGGTGTCACCTTAAGTTTTGTGCAAAATTTACTCAAACGCCATCGAGAATTGGGGATGATAGGCCCCAAGGTGCGGACTGAGCAGACAGCAACAAAGTTGAATGCTGAACAGTTAGAAATCCTGCGCCAACTCGTCATAGCACAGCCCGATGCGACGTTAAGCGAATTGCGGGAACGACTTTACGAGAAAACAGAGGTCTTAATTGGGGTAGCTACGGTGAATCGGATGGTTCGCTGGAAACTTCACCTCAACCTCAAAAAAAAGTCTCCACCTCACAAAAAAGGTAGTGATGAAGTCCAACTAGCCCGATTTGAGTACTGGAAACTCTTGAGGGGGATACCCGTCGAAGAGCTGATTTTCTTAGATGAATCGGGAGTTAATCTGTCCTTCATCCGCAAATGTGCCCGCGCCTTGCCTGGCCTTCAGGCTATGCTCAAAAGCCCAACCGCAAAGGGAAAAATGTCTCGGTAATTGGTGCAATTAGCTTGAAAGGACTGCTCACCCAATGGAGTGGCTTAGGTTCTATCGATGCTTTGACTTTTGATGCCTTCATCGCCCAAAAGCTCGTACCCAAACTTTGGCCTGGTGCAGTGGTGATCATGGATAACTGCTCAATCCATAAAAGTGATGAACTTGAAGCTTTGCTCATCGCTGCTGGCGCTCATCTCATTTATCTCCCCCCCTATTCTCCCGATTTTTCACCGATTGAGAATTGTTGGTCCAAGATTAAGAACATTCTCCGTCGCATCGGTGCAAGGACATACCCTGATTTACTCCAGGCATTAGATACGGCATTCGCAGAAGTGACAATAGAGAATTTGCTGGGTTGGTTTACTCACTGCTGCTACTGTACCTCACAAGACTGATAACCGCTATACTGCATTAAGTCAGCAATCAAGCATGTTGAAAAAGCAATATGCTTGATTGCTTGCGGAAAACACCGAAATGAGAAAGCAAACTGGAGTTTGAGAAAGTAAAAGTTCCTTTTGCTTGCGGAAAACACCAAAATGAGAAAGCAAACCGGGGTTTGAGAAAGTAAAAGCTGCTTTTGCTTGCGGAAAACACCAAAATGAGAAAGCAAACTGGAGTTTGAGAAAGTAAAAGCTTCTTTTGAGTAAGTCAAATGCCATTTTGCTTATTAAATTCGACGTAACTTAAGTAATTACGTTAAGAAGATTTGTAGATTGGGTTGAACGGAGTGAAACCCAACAAAGCCGTGAAAATGTTTGGTTTCGTTCCTCAACCCAACCTACATTAGAGTTATTTTTTAGGTAAAACCTCGCAGTATTTGGCTGAGTTAAAATCGTTGAAGAAGGATTTAAAGCAGTAAGTATAATGCGTTGGCAATTATTGCCAATATAGAGAAGTGGATGTGAGGAGACTTATAAATGAGTGACGAAGATCAGTTTGATGTCTTCCTTTGCCACAATAGCAAAGACAAGCCTGAAGTTATAGAAATTGCTAATGAATTAACAAGACAAGGAATTAAAGCTTGGCTAGATAAGTGGGAACTTCGTCCTGGTTTAGCATGGCAGTCTTTACTAGAAGAACAAATAGAAAATATTAAATCAGCAGCAGTTTTTGTAGGTAGCAGTGGACTTGGCCCCTGGCAAAGTCAAGAGATGAGAGCTTTTTTAAACGAATTTGTAGAGAGAGGCTGTCCCGTGATTCCCGTTTTGCTTGAGAATACACCACAGCAGCCGAAACTTCCAATTTTTCTTAGGAATCATACTTGGGTTGACTTTCGGACAGATACTGAGGCTATGGAAAACTTAATTTGGGGTATTACTGGAAAACCGCCAGAGCGAAAACCAAAGCTACAGCAAGTAATTCAAGCCGACGACCTCAGTTCTGAGAAGGGAGTAAACTACACGCGATTGCGAGATTTGCTAGCAGCAGGCAAGTGGAAAGAAGCAGATGACGAAACTTTAGCTGTTATGCTCAAAGCATCTAGTAGGGAAAAGGAAGGCTGGTTTGATTTAGCAGCCGTCAATAATTTTCCCTATACTGAACTTACGCACCATTGATCAACTTTGGGTAAAATATAGCAATGGGCGCTTTGGCTTTAGCGTTCAGAAGAAAATTTATCTGAGTGTTGGTGGCAAGGCTGACGGTGAATTTTATAAAGAAGCCTGGGAAAAATTAGGCGATCGCGTAGGATGGAAAGTGAAAAGAAACTGGATACATCATTCAGATGTAGTTTTTAACGCTTCAGCACCAGAGGGACACCTCCCCAGTTGCATACTCTTTACTCTTGGAGGGTTGGCTGTATATGGCGCTTCGTTATATAAATATGTGGCGTTTCTCGCATCAAGACTTGTGAAGTGTAACATTTAAGCACTTCAGATTTTTATAAATATTTGTAATTGAGTTGTTTTCTACGAGTTAATCAATATTTCAGAGATCCGATACCTGGCACTAGAGGCTGATTAATTCTTGTTTAGTCCTCTTGAGAGGACTTTGGCTATTAGCCGTAGGTTTCTAACCTATGGCGGGTGATGGTTCAAATGTGAGATTGTGGACTTAAGGTATTTGCATCATTGCAGAATGTTGGCATTGTCCACACGTCCGCCTCAGAATAAATTCTGCGGCTCATAGCGAAAGTCATCTGAAGCTGACTGAAATTCTTGTTTTACCCGCATTTCCAGCCAGAGGCTAGAAAAAAGTCTGGGAAAAGTTTTCCCAATTTAAAATCCCCCCACATTTTTGTAGATGCAGGGGGAGTATTAACAATTCAAAATTGTTTCAGATGACGATTTAAACGCTTTGTGCAAACAGCCCACTTCAAAACTATTCAGCAGCTTTGTTATTAGCTCTATTAGCACGCGCCTCAGCCGAAGCCATCACCTCATCCATATTCTCTAACACTTCACCAGGGAAGTTTTCCAAAACTCTGGTAGAAAGAGCAACTCGCCCTTTACCCTCATCCAAATCAATAATTACAGCTTTGATTGCCTGACCAACTTTAAATACCTTTTCTAAAGAGTCGATGAATTTTTGGCTTACCTGTTTGATATGAAGCAAAGCCCCCATACCATTTAAATCGACAAACACACCAAAAGGTTTGATGCCAGTAACTTTACCTTCCACCAGTTGACCTAGTTCTAATAAGCTGAAGTTGCTAGAACGAGTTGCTAATCGCTGAGAAAGAATGAGTTTGTTGGTGTTTTTATTAATTTCCAAAAAGCCCACAGTCAGATTTTGACCTTTGAGTGCTTCTAAATTATCACGCTCTGCCAAGTGCGATCGCGGAATAAACCCCCGCAAGGAAAGAATATCGACGGTGACACCACCTTTATTTACACCCATAACCCGTACTTGCACAGTCTGAGCATTTTCCTGCATTTCAGCCAATCGTTCCCAGATGTGCTGAATTTCCAACTGCTTTCGAGAAAGGGTGACTTGACCTTCTGCATCTTGATCTCGGATAATCAAAAACTGCATTTCCTCTTGCAATGGCAGCACTTCCGATAAATCGGTAACTGCTCTCAAAGAAGCCTCATCGCGCGGTAGAAAAGCTGACGACTTGCCACCAATATCGACATAAGCTCCATCATGGTCAAGTTGGAACACTTTGCCATGTACAACCTGTCCCTTTTGAAACTGGTAGTCGTGTTTTTCTAGCGCTTTGGCAAAATCGTCCATTGTAAATGACGAATTGGCTGTTTGAGAAAGTTTCGATTCGGAATTCATGACTTTTGAAGATTAATTTTTATTTGAGATGGTGCAACTGGAGTTTTGATTGTCATTAGTCACTTGTCATTTGTCATTCGTCAGTTGTCCTTTATTATTCACTAATGACTAATGACTAATGACAAACTTGGCTGTATATGCTTCAGTTCAGTTGACTAAAGAGTTGTTTGGCTTGCTCCCAAGCATCAGCAGCAGCTTTAGGATTATAACTGGCACGAAGGTCACAGAAAAATCCGTGATCAGCTCCATCGTAGCGAAACACACGATGAGGAATTTTATATTTTTCTAACTCTGCTTCAATCTCGTCTACTTGTTCGGGTGGGATGCTAGCATCTTCTGTGCCAAAGAAGGCATAGACTGTACCTGGAATTTCTCTAGTGCGGGTGACAGTAGGAGTACCGCCTCCTGGCGTGCGGGTGGTAATTCCAGCACCGTAGAAGGAAGCCGTAGCTTTAATATCTGGTAAAGTGGCTGCAAGATATGCGACATGACCGCCAAAGCAAAAGCCAATACAGCCAAAACTATCTTTTTTGACTTGGGGCAGATTTTTGAGGTAGTCAATTGCTAATTGAATATCGCTCAATAACTCTGATGCTTGAGTTTGCATCGCGTAGCCCCTGCCCGTTTCAATATCTTCGGGTGTGTATCCGGTTTCAAAACCAGGAGCAGTCCGTTGAAAAAGTGCAGGTGCGATCGCTACATACCCAAGTTTGGCAATCCGTTCTGTAACATCTCGAATGTGAACGTTGACACCAAAAATCTCTTGTAATACCACGATTCCTGGGTAAGATCCAGGTTCTTTTGGTTCTGCTAAATAAGCAGACACTTGAATATTATCTTGCAAAAGATTAACCGTTGTGGTAATTATTGCTTGCTCTGCCATAATAATTTTTACCCGTGTTATGTGATTAACGGTGTGTTTGTTTGATATAACTATGCCAGTATGCCGAGGTTATTTCCAATAGAATTACCAAATACCATAGTGAGCGCATTAAAAATTTCTACCAGAAAAATTTTATTTGTAAATCAAATATTTGATATGTAGCAAATACAGCTGGTCACTAAAGGAGTGCTGGATAGAAGAGTAACACTTAATACTCAAAACTCAGCACTCATCACTCAGCACTTAGTATTCAGGAGGTTTGGTGGTGATTCAATTCCGTATTCAGCCAGACAGCGAAATTCCCGCATCAACCCAGCTGTTTAATCAAATCCGCTTTGCGATCGCTTCTCGGCAATATCCCCCAGCGTACAAATTGCCAAGCACAAGGGCGCTGGCAATGCAAACGGGATTACACCGTAATACCATTAGCAAAGTTTACCGTCAACTAGAAGAAGACGGATTTGTTGAAAGTATGGCTGGTTCGGGTATTTATGTTCGTGCCCAAGGTCATGAGGGCGGTAGTCGGCTGCAATCACCAATTCTCAAACAAAATCCTGACGCATATCAAGTTGTCCAACAAGCACTTGACGATCTGCTTTCTCAAGGATGTTCGCTCAATCAAGCCAGAGAGCTATTTTTAGCGGAAATAGACTGGCGCTTGCGTTGTAGTGCGCGGGTACTGGTTGCAGTTCCATCCTATGATATGGGTGCTGGTGAGTTGATGGTCTATGAATTGGAGCGATCGCTAAAAATCCCAGTCCAATTAGTAGCAATGGAAGAATTGACAGCAGTGTTAGATAAAACTACCTCTGCAACAGTAGTCACAAGTCGGTATTTTATCAGTAATGTGGAAGCGATCGCAGCCCCTAAAGCTGCACGAGTAATTCCTTTAGATATCTACGACTACAGCAAAGAACTCAGCCTCTTAAAAATCCTACCAAAAGAAAATTGTGTAGGTATAGTTAGCCTCAGTTCCGGCATTGCACGAGCAGCAGAAGTCATCCTCCACGGTCTGCGAGGAGATGAACTACTAGTGATGACTTCGCAACCAAAAGATGCCTATAAACTTCAGGCTATGGTCAAACGAGCTGAGGTAATCATCAGCGATCAAGCCAGTTTTGCAGCAGTGCAAGCAGCTGTACAAGCATCTGATGAAGATATTATTCGTCCCCCAAAGCTGATTAAGGTTGAAAATTATATCGGCACTAACTCAATTAACTTGCTAAAACGAGAATTGGGTTTGAGTTAATTACGACCTAACCAAAATATCTCTTAAACTCTCATTTCTCTGTGCCCTCTGCGCGGCAGTCGCTCATGGGGGAAACCCCCAAGACCGCGCTGCCTTGCCTCTGTGGTTCCCTATTCCGTAACGTAAAATCTATAAAGAGACTTGCAAAAAGTAAATTATCCCAAATTATTTATGGATTTGTAGGGGCGAAAGGCCTTGCGCCCCTACAACGGGATATTTTTTTAACTGGAAGTCCCTAATCTCAAGATAATTCAACTAACATCTTTGAGAGCAACTGATACAGGAGGGCTAAGGTCGTGCAGATTGTGATTGTAGGCGCAGGCCCAACAGGTGTAACCCTTGCCCTGCTCCTTATACAACGTGGTATTGCTGTAACCTTAATTGAAGCAGCAAAAGACTTTCATCGTGTTTTTCGCGGTGAAGGATTAATGCCAAGTGGGTTAGATGCACTAGATCAAATGGGCCTATCCGCGTTGTTGGAGCATATTCCCCATCGGCAACTCGACGCATGGGAATTCATTGTGGGGGACAAGCAATTGTTTCGAGTTGATGAACCAATGGGAGCAAGCCGACCCTGTACACTGGTTTCACAACCACCCCTACTCAAAGCACTGATTTCCCAAGCTCAAACCAATGATGGGTTTGAATTTATCCAGGGTATTCCAGTCAAAGATTTACGCTGGAGTAATCAACGTGTTGCAGGTGTAGTATTGAGCGATGGCAGAGAACTAACTGCTGACTTAGTGATTGGGGCAGATGGTAGAAATTCTCTGGTGAGACAACGTATAGGATTGGAATTGGTACGCCAGCCCAAAAATATTGATATTCTCTGGTTTAAACTTGCCGCCAGTCCTGAGTTTGCAGCCGATAATGTTTTTCGTACTATTGTAAATGGCGATCGCGTATTTACTATCTTTCACGGAGCAGAATCAGGAAAACTGCATCTAGCTTGGGTGATGTCCGCAACCGAAAACACTGACTCCAAGCAAGCTAACTGGGCAGAGATTTTTGCCTCACTATCTCCCTCATGGCTAGCAGAACATTTCCGTAATCATGCAGACACCATCGAATCCCCCATTCGGCTTTCTGTTGTGGTTGGTTATTGTCCACAATGGCACGCACCAGGGGTATTGCTTCTAGGTGACGCTGCACACCCAATGTCTCCTGTCCGCGCTCAAGGAATTAATTTAGCATTCCGTGATGTGATTGTCGCTGCTAATCACCTTGTGCCGTTGTTGCACAAACAAGCCGAACACCAGGACATTGATATGGCACTATCGCACATCCAAGCAGAACGTGAGCCAGAAATTATCCGCGCCCAGCAACTCCAGTTACAGGAAGCTAAACAAGGCGAACTACTGCGAAAAAATGCACTGTTGCGATCGCTGTTGATTCAACTTGCTCCCTTACTCCGTAAAATAATTAAAAAGTCTTGGTTAAGACGACAATATAAAATGCGTCAAGGTATCACACAGGTACACTTAACTGTCTAAAAAACCGCCAGCAGTTATCTAACTTGTGGCTGTGGGGTATTAATTTGCAAAAACTCTTGTACCCGTTGCATATAAGTTGGAGCATCTTCCAACATGGGGAAATGTGCTGTGTTGGGAATCATCACAAATTCCACTTTGTCATTCAGTGCAGCTGCTTTACGCCCCATCTCGGCCGGAATAATTTTGTCGTGCTCCCCGGCTACGAGCAGAGTCGGCACTGTCAGCTTGGCAAACTCAAGCGGCATCACTTCAGATTGAGCCTTACTAACAGAAGTAAAAATTGTCCCTAAAGCTGCATCGTAATCTGCTTCGAGAAAATCTTCTAAAAAAGCTTGACGCTCAGAATGTGGTATTGAACTATATAAAAATCTCGCCATAAACATCCTGTCAACAAATGGAATTTTGCTTAACCACTTGGGACGGAATTTCACCACATAGCCACCGAATTTATGAAAGGCACTAAAAGATTTTTCGTCGTACTCAAAAATGCCGCTACAGGTTAGAATTCCTTGTTCCACTCGTTGAGGATAACGGTTAAAAAATAAAGCAGCAACAGAAGCGCCCATCGAGTGAGCATTGATATAGACACGCTGAAGATGCAGACCATCTAACAAGGCTGCCAAATCATCAGCGTATTCTTCTAATTCATAAGTTAACTCTCTGATTGCCTCTGATTCTTCCTGCGGGGACTCAGAGTCAGCAACAGCTTCACTGGCTTGGGCTATGGTTGGTTTCCCACGAGAACGGCCAAATCCACGCAAATCGTAGAGTAAACAATCAAATTGCTCTGATAAAGCATTAGCGGTGTTTTGCCAATACCTAGCCGAACCAGCCCAACCGTGCATAAAAACCATCACTGGTTTTACCAAAGAACCAGATGGTTTTTTCACCCATTCGTAGTAATGGTCAACGCCACGAACTTTAATATAAGGCATTAGTCACTTGTCCTTTGTCAGTTGTCATTAGTCATTTGTCCTTGGTACATAGTTATTATTCCTTAGTTTTTGCCCAATGACTAATGACCAATGACTAATGACTATTAGGCTGACTCTGGTTTCGGTAGTGAAGATGGATGGATTATCAGTTCGGCAGTCGATCGCTTCTCGACCATCTCCCGTGTTACTGTACAGCGTGTCACATCCTTACGGGACGGTAACTCATACATTACATCCAGCATAAGTTCTTCTACAATGCCCCGTAGCGCCCTTGCACCAGTTTTACGGCGGTAGGCTTCTTGAGCGATGGCTCTTAAAGCATCTGGTTTAAAATCTAGCTGGACATTATCCATCTTCAGCAGTTTTTGGTACTGCTTCACTAAGGCGCTACGTGGCTGTGTGAGAATCGCCATTAGCGCTTCTTCATCTAGCGGATCTACTACTGCTACCATTGGCACACGCCCAATAAATTCGGGAATCATACCAAATTTTACTAAATCATCTGGTGCTAAATGGCGGAGAGTATCTGCTGCCCGCTTTTCTTTTGTTTGTCCTTCTCCAGGTTGCACAAAGCCTATTGCTTTTTTGCCAACTCTCTGATCCACAACCTTTTCTAAGCCTACGAAAGCACCACCACAGACGAACAAAATATTACTTGTATCAATTTGGATACAGTCTTGATAAGGATGCTTGCGCCCTCCTTGGGGTGGTACATTGGCGATCGTTCCCTCTAACATTTTTAGCAAGGCTTGCTGCACGCCTTCGCCAGAAACATCACGGGTAATTGACGGGTTCTCACTCTTGCGAGCAATTTTGTCAATTTCATCAATGTAGATAATTCCTCGTTGCGCTTCCTCTATATCCAAATCTGCCACTTGCAACAGTCGCAGCAAGATATTTTCTACATCTTCTCCCACATAACCTGCTTCCGTAAGCGTCGTAGCATCAGCGACGGCAAAAGGTACATCCAGGATTTTCGCTAAGGTTTGCGCTAAGAGAGTTTTGCCGCAACCAGTTGGGCCGATTAACAAAATGTTGGACTTTTGAAGTTCTACAGCATCATCCGCCCCACCTTTGCCACTGGCTTTAGACTGAATGACTGCCAACCGCTTGTAGTGATTGTAAACGGCTACTGACAGGACTTTCTTGGCTTCGTCTTGACCAATAACGTGTTCGTCTAGATACTTTTTAATCTCTCTGGGCTTGGGTATTTGATTAAACGAAATACTAGAAGATTGAGTACGCCGTTTTTGAGGTGGTTCTGCTCTTGGTGCCGGTTGTGCTGCCGCACCATTGGTATCGAGTAACTCTTCGTCTAGTATTTCATTACACAAGTCAACGCACTCATCGCAGATGTAGACTCCCGGCCCTGCGATTAATTTACGCACCTGCTCCTGAGACTTGCCGCAAAACGAACATTTTAAATGGGAGTCGTACTTAGACATACCAGCCTCTTATTTCAGAATGGTGACGTTTTCCCCTGCTGTGGGAAGATTTTGCCTGGAAATGACCTGATCAATCAAACCGTAGTTTTTCGCCTCTTCTGCCGACATGAAAAAGTCGCGCTCAGTATCTGCTTCAATTCTTTCTAAGGGTTGACCAGTATGATGAGCCATTAACTGATTCAACTTAGCCTTAACGTAAAGAATTTCTCTGGCTTGAATTTCAATGTCAATAGCTTGACCTTGAGCGCCACCAAGTGGTTGGTGAATCATAATCCGGGAGTCAGGTAGAGACATTCGCTTACCGGCAGCCCCTGCTGTTAACAAAAATGCCCCCATACTCGCGGCTAATCCAAAACAGATGGTAACAACATCAGGGCGAATTTGCTGTATTGTATCATAGATTGCCATCCCTGCGTAGACTGAGCCACCAGGAGAATTGACATACATTTGAATGTCTTTCTCTGAGTCTTCGGAATCTAAGAATAACAATTGAGCCACAATTGAGTTGGCTACGGCATCGTCTATTGGCGTTCCCAAAAAGATAATCCGCTCTCGCAGCAGGCGGGAGTAGATGTCGAAAGCCCTTTCTCCCATGCCAGACTGTTCTACCACCATCGGTACGATGTTGCTAGGGCTGTTCAACTGGGAGTTAATGTTTATTCGACTTTGGTTGCTGATGGGGTAGTTTCCCGACTGCGATACAAACATACAGGCTTTCTGTGACGATAATTTAGGACAAATGTTTCAGCAGCAAATGCTGCCTTTTCGACGAATGGAATTTTTATAGCTACGTGTTAACCATTATGCCTCATATAACTTCCTCTCGTGTAACACAGTATCAAGCTCAGTCCATAACATGTGTCACAATTTGCCGAAAATTCATTAATTCTTTAAATTATTTTGACTTTATCCCCGTGGGAATTGTGAATTGTGAACTTGTACTGAGCGAAGTCGAAGTATTGGGAATTGGGAATTGGTCATGGGGTAATAATCAATAGTTCTTCTTCCCCTGCTCCCCCGCTTCCTGATCTCCTTTAACTTACCCATTTCACCAGTACTTTAACTCAGGACTGGTGAACTTATGGCTTTGGGATTTTTTATTATCCTTCTGTGACTTCTGTTGTAGAAGGTTCGCTGTTTTCTTCCTCTGTCTGAGATACATCAGCATCTGATTCTGCAGCTTCTGTTTCCTCAGAGGCACTCAACGAGCCTTCGGGTACAAGTTCAACTGAGGAATGTTCTAAGAGCCAATTGATGGTTTTTTCGGTTAATAGTTCGTTTTCCACGATTGAGCGCAGTCTATCTTCATCAACCTCTTTTTCCTCTGGGTACTCCTCCAAAAGTTCTTTGACTCTGGCTGCGATTTCTTCTGGTGTTACCTCAATAGATTCGCGTTTACCGACTTCCCGCAAGGACAAAGAACGTTTGATCCGTTCGATGGCCTCAGTACGCGATCGCTCCCGCAATTGAGGAATAATATCTTGAGTAAACAATTTCCTCACATCTAATCCCTGCTGAGACAGGCGCATTGCTGTTTGCGTTAGCATTGCATCCACTTCTTGCTCAACCAAGGTTAGTGGTAAGTCAACTTCTACGTGCTTAAGCAGTTCCGTTAACAAGGCTTCCTGCTTATTTGTTTTTGTTTTGTCATCCGCCTCTTTTTGATATCGCTCTACCAAAGAAGCGCGTAACTCTTCTAAAGTTTCAAAATCGCTGATTTCTTGTGCGAAATCGTCATTTATTTCTGGTAGTTCTTTTTCCTTCAGTTCTTTGAGCGTCACTGTGAAAGTTGCTGCTTTTCCAGCTAAATCCTCATTGGCATACGGATCTGGGAACTGAGCCGCAATTTCTCTAGTTTCTTCAGGATTCATCCCTACTATTCCCGATATAAAGCCTGGAATAAACTTATCTTCCTGCAACTCAACTTGAAAATCAGTCGCTTCGGCTCCAGGAATCGGTTCTAGTTCAGCCGTTTCGTCTTCACCCTCCGCTCTGGCGAATGAACCTTTAAAATCGACTACGGCAACATCGCCGATTTGGGCTGCACGTCCCTCCACAGGAATCAATGTCGCCAATTCTTGACGTTCCTTGTCGAGGGTGCTGTCCACTCGTTCTGGATCGTACTTGACTTCTTCAGCTTGGAAAAGCAAATCAGTGTACTGCACTAGATTTACTTCTGGTTCTACATCGACAGCGGCCGAAATCGTCAGAGGTTTTCCAGGTTCATAATTATTAATCAAATCCTCAAAGGAGGAGCGCAATTGTGGCTGACCGATTGCCGGGATAGCTTCTTGTTTAACCGCTTGCTCAATGCCGTCTTGAATTAGTTCTTCCAGCGCTGCTGCCTTGATACGAGTTGTACCCAGCCTTTGTAGTAATATCGGCCGAGGTACCTTGCCTCTACGAAACCCAGGAATATTGGCAGTACTCGCTAAGTTTTTAATGACCTGTTCGTAAGTTTGCTTGGTAATTTCCGGCGTAATCTCTATTTCCAGACCAATTTGGCTGGCGGGAAGTTTTTCCTGGGTAACTTTCATGCTTCGTCTCTAGTTTTCTGGTATTTTAATCTCCGAGTACACACAAGACGCAATAATTTTTCGCGTTTATAGCTTGATGTCTCTTAGGGAGGAGAGGGAGTTTGTCACAAGGCTTTATGACATCCAAGGATGGATTGTGTGTCCTGGCACAGAGATCCAGTTTACTGCCAATGGCTAAGGACTTGACAATTTACCGTCATAACAATTATTGACACTCCCAGGTCTAAGAACGTCTGGGGTTTCTTGCCTAATATTTGTAACAAGTGCTGAATCATTGCAGATTGGGAAGATTTTTATCCCTATTCCCTAGTCCGCAATTTTCAGTTAGTCTGAATTTAGCACTGGAAAGTCAAGAATTCATTATTCGGTGGGCTAAGACCGTGATATTCTGATTTTCAGCCAGTAGTTTTTTACTTCAAAGTTATAGCATTGAGTCTAGCTATATTGTGGTACAGGAGCAAATATGCTACCTTGCCACATAGCTCGATTTTATAGGTTGCCAATTTTATACAATTTGCATCATAGTACATTCATCATGCTGGCAACTCAACTTTACAGCCAAGACGTTTATTCACCTTACAGGTCAAATGTCTAAGTGCAGATATATGTATTTTTCTGCTAGATGGCGTTTTGTTGTACAATATTATAATATAGTCTAGATAAATGAATAAAGTTGAATGGCGGTTGTTGTAAAGTGCAACATCACTTAACTTATTAAATAACCAACTAAATAAATTTATTAAAGATAGATTAAATTAGATAAAATATAAATTTATTCAAAATTTATTTCAAGACTGTGATTGCTATTTAAATATAAACAAATTGTCAATTGTTCCAAAGAATTGCAGATAAGTCTATTAAAGGAGGAAGCAAGTTTGTCGAAATCCTATCGTTTAGCTATTTTGGGAGCCACTGGTGCAGTTGGCACAGAGTTGCTGGAATTATTAGAAAGCCGTAATTTTCCGATTGCTGACTTGAAGTTATTGGCATCAGAGCGCAGTGCTGGGCGATCGCTACGGTTTAAAGGGGAAAATATCCCAGTAGAGCCAGTGAGCGATCGCGCCTTTGAAAATGTCGATATAGTACTAGCTAGTGCGGGTGGTTCCACATCTAAGGCTTGGGCAGCAGTTGCCGTGGCAAAGGGTGCAGTGGTAATTGACAACTCCAGTGCCTTTCGGATGAACCCAGAAGTTCCCTTAATAGTGCCAGAAGTGAATCCACAAGCCGCAGCTAATCACCAGGGCATTATTGCTAACCCTAACTGCACAACGATTTTGATGACTGTGGCAATATGGCCATTGCACAAAGTTAAACCAGTGCAACGTATCGTGGCTTCAACCTACCAATCTGCTAGTGGGGCAGGGGCTAGGGCAATGGCAGAAGTCAAAGCCCAAACAAGCGCTATACTACAAGGACAGCCGCCAGTTGCTGAGGTATTGCCTTACCCATTGGCATTTAATTTATTTCCCCACAACTCACCATTAAATGATTTGGGTTATTGTGAGGAAGAGATGAAAATGGTCAACGAAACCCGAAAAATATTTGGCACGCAGCAAATCAGAATCACTGCGACCTGTATACGGGTTCCCGTACTCCGCGCCCATTCAGAAGCCATTAATTTAGAATTTGAGACTCCCTTTAGTGCCGAGGAAGCCAGAGAAATTTTAAATTCCTCCCCTGGAGTGAAATTGGTAGAAGATTGGGAAACTAATCATTTTCCGATGCCAATTGAAGCAACAGGTAGAGATGAAGTTTTAGTGGGAAGAATCCGTCAGGACATTTCTCATCCTTGTGGCTTGGAATTATGGTTGTGCGGCGACCAAATCCGCAAAGGCGCAGCATTGAATGCAATACAAATCGCCGAGTTACTGGTAGAAAAAAATCTACTCAAACCATTAGCTATTAGTTATTAGTCATTGGTCATTGGTAAGTGACAAATGACAAATGACACTTGAAAGCAATTTGCAGATAGGTTATTACAATAGGAAACCACCAAGATACAAAAACATGGGCAATCAGGAGTGAAAACAGGGTGGGAGATTTTGGTAATGTTTTAACCGCTATGATTACACCGTTTAAAGCAGACGGTAGTGTAGATTATGGTGTAGCGGCAGAACTGGCAGTGCATCTAGCTAACAACGGTACAGATACATTGGTGATGTGCGGGACAACAGGAGAATCCCCTACTTTGAGTTGGGATGAGGAATACCAGTTGTTTGTCGAGGTATTACAGTCCGTGGCCGGAAAAGCCAAGGTGATCGCAGGTTGTGGTTCAAATTCCACCAAAGAAGCGATCGCTGCCACCCAAAAAGCGTCTAAGATAGGAGTACATGGTTCGTTACAAGTTGTTCCTTATTACAATAAACCGCCGCAAGCGGGATTGGAAGCGCACTTTCAGGCAATAGCACAAGCCTGTCCCGACTTACCATTGTTGTTATACAATGTCCCAGGTCGTACCGGACAAAACCTTCAGCCAGAAACAGTTGCCCGGTTAGCTGAGGTTAGCAATATTGTCGGGATTAAAGAATCGACTGGTAGCATAGACCAGGCAAGCGAAATCCGTCGCTTGACACCAAAAGAATTCCACATCTATTCTGGTGATGATTACATGACTTTGCCCTTGTTAGCGATCGGGGCAAAGGGTGTGGTAAGTGTGGCTTCTCATCTGGTAGGAAACCAACTACAGCAGATGATCCAAGCTTTTAGTGCGGGAAAAATTGAGGTAGCAAGCGACATTCATCTCCAACTCTTCCCGTTGTTTAAAGCTTTATTTCTCACTTCAAATCCCATTCCAGTGAAAAAAGCGCTGAAACTCCAAGGTTGGGAGGTTGGTTCAACTCGTCCACCGCTATGTGAAGCTGATTTAGAAGTAAGTCAAAAGTTAGAAGCGGTTCTAAAAGAACTTAGTTTAATCTAGCCACCATCTAGTTAAACTTTGGTAGTCTGCTGCTTTCTAAAGATAGATATAAACAATGAGCATAATTGTTCATAAGTTGGAATTTAAAAACATGTGCTAGGACTGATAGATATACTATGAATCCTCAAGTGTATAGTCGATTTTATTGAATAAAAAATTGAAAATTTCAATTAAAACTTGATTTCAGACTGACTTAAGAGACAGATGATGTTGTCTTAAATACAAAGAAAGTTAACTATCAACTTAATTAACTACAAGTAACAATCTAAGGAGAAAATGGCTAAAAACGAAGCTAATAATTCCGCCTTGAAAATTATTCCTTTGGGCGGTTTGCACGAAATTGGGAAAAATACCTGTCTTTTTGAGTATGACGATGAAATCATCCTGTTAGATGCAGGATTGGCTTTCCCCACAGAGGCAATGCATGGAGTAAATATTGTTTTGCCAGATACGACCTATCTACGGGAAAATCGCCACAAAATTAAGGGGATGATCGTTACTCACGGTCATGAAGACCATATCGGTGGGATTGCTTTCCATCTCAAGCAGTTTGATATCCCCGTGATTTATGGGCCTAGGCTAGCAATGGCGATGCTAGAGGGTAAATTGGAAGAAGCAGGAGTCCGCGATCGCACCGAAATCAGAACAGTTTTACCACGTGATGTAGTGCGGATTGGCAAAAACTTTTTAGTGGAATATATCCGTAACACCCACTCCATTGCTGATAGTTTCACTGTTGCCATTCATACTCCCCTTGGTGTAGTCATTCACACAGGGGATTTCAAAATTGACCATACCCCAGTAGATGGTGAAAAGTTTGATTTGCAACGATTAGCAGAACATGGTGAAAAAGGCGTTCTTTGCCTGCTAAGTGATTCCACTAACGCTGAGATACCAGGATTTACACCTTCAGAACGTTCGGTTTATCCAAACCTGGAGAGAGTATTTAGTCAAGCGACTGGGCGATTATTTGTCACAACCTTTGCTTCTAGCGTGCATCGCATCAATATGATTTTGGATATCGCCAAGAAGCAAAATCGCGTAGTGACGATTGTGGGGCGTTCCATGCTGAACTTGATTGCTCATGCCCGTAATCTAGGTTACATCAAGTGTGAAGATAATCTGCTGCAACCATTACACGCAGTCCGAAATCTGCCTGATGAAAGAGTACTAATTTTAACTACAGGTTCTCAGGGTGAGTCGATGGCAGCAATGACTCGCATTGCTAATAAAGAACATCCTCATATTAAAATCCGCCAAGGAGATACAGTAGTATTCTCTGCTAACCCCATTCCCGGAAATACGATCGCTGTAGTCAACACCATTGATAAATTAATGATTCAGGGTGCAAAAGTGGTCTATGGACGGGATAAAGGGATTCACGTCTCCGGTCACGGCTGTCAGGAAGAGCAAAAGCTGATGATTGCCTTAACTCGACCCAGGTTCTTTGTCCCATTTCACGGCGAACATCGGATGCTAGTGAAGCACGCAGAAACTGCTCAGAGTATGGGCATTCCCGCAGAAAACATGATCATTATTCAGAATGGTGATATTGTCGAACTGACAGAAGATGCTATTCGCGTCGCTGGGAAAGTGCCATCTGGTATCGAATTGGTGGATACTACTAGTTCAGGTATGGTAAGTGCGAAAGTGCTGCAAGAACGCCAACGCATGGCTTCAGAAGGCATTATCACGATCGCAGCTGCCATTGATTGGAATGGTAAACTGTTGGCGAAACCAGAAACTCACCTGCGGGGTGTAGTTACAACTGTAGAGCGAGCGCTCCTACAAACTTGGGTAAAACAACGCATTGAAGAAATCCTCACTGTGCGCTGGACAGAATTTGCTCCTGAGCAAGGTGAAGCAGCAGATATAGACTGGGGTGGATTGCAAGGTACTTTAGAACGAGAATTGCAACGTTCAATCCGTCGGGAATTGCAATGTCAACCATCTGTGACTTTGTTGATGCAAATCCCTGATGAGCCACCTGTAAAAGTTGCTGATGGGAGAAGAAGGCGGACTCGGACTGCTGCTCAGGTAGCATCATAGAGGATTTAAGGTAAAAATATCATACAGAGAGAAATTTGAGCAGTGGCTTTCACCGCTCAAACTTCGATGGGCGCAAAGACACAGAATTTTTCTCAACGTCTTTGCGCTTTCTTTTCTCAAGGGTATAGAGCTTGCCTATAGTTCTTCGATCTAACTTGTTAGGTTGCTGTCACTGAAGGCGTGTGTACAGCATACTGCCAGGATGGATTGCGCTGTAGAGTACAAAAACACCCATAAGCAAGTTCATCTGATTTTAATGCGTCAGACTATATCATTCTCAAATTGCCACTGCCAACGTAAGTTTTGTGAAATGCAATCGATTCTACTCGCTCAAAAATCACTACTTCTGCGGCATTCAGCCAGCGATGAACAGGATGCACTTACGTGAGAAAGTGGGAACACGGACAGTAAAAATGCCTTCTAGGGTATTACTGATGTTTATACTTAGCAAAAATTCTTTTAGAAAGACCTTATATTAAGTTCTGTAAATGTTACACTAAAACCTATCCAACGATGGATGTCTTTATTAGAATTTAAACTGTGTCAAGTTATGAACAAGATCGTAATATTACACTACCGATCACCAGAAATTTGCGATTAACTTGACGTAGTAATAAATGAGGTTCTGACTTAAGTGGCTAATCAGGTATTATATTATATCGCAGTCAGAACGCGATTTTTCCGGGAAAGTTCGTTGCCACGTTGTATATATTCATCAAAAAGGTGAATAGCCTCAATAATACAGAGGGTTAACCATGAAGGTATTCGACAATACCACGAAAAAGATTTTTCTGGCGAGCTGGGTATCAATCAATCAAGCAGAAACTACTGACCATAAAGCAACCCAGCTAAACCATTCTCCTTCCAAGCCTTACTGGGATATTCTCCAACCCCTACGGCAACGAGTAGAAAACATTCAAGTCCGCGATCGCCAATTGGCTCACCGTTTGTGCAAACTGATCCCATCTCAATGTCCCTTTGAGCGCGATGTCAAAGTATTTGGGAAAACTTTGTTTCACATTCCACCCATGTGCAAGCTCAACCCCTTATATGAAGAAGTGGTTGGTTTGCGTTTCCGAGCGTTGTGCTATCTAGCCGACGAGTGTGGCGAAGATGTATCGCAGTACTGCTAATACTGAGATATAAGGGCTGAGTGAAAAGTTAGGAGTAAGGAGTAATAGGTCGGGGATCAATAATATAACTCCTAATTCCTGACTCCTAACTATTCTTTTATTATTTTTTTACTATTTCTTTTGCCATTTTTGAATGGCATCTTGAGCATCTTCGTAAGCGCCTGTCTCCTCTGGCACTAACGCAGCAGTTGCAATTGCGGCACTCCGATCTCCTTCGGCGGCCCGACGCTTGGCCATGTCTAAAATTTTCTCACTCCATTTATTGATCGACTTTTGGGCACTATCAAAGCCTGGTTGACCTGCTGGTACTTTCTTGGCAACTTCGATCGCCCGATTGTAGGTAGATGCCTGTCCAGATTTAATTAAGGCATTAGCTGCATCTAAAAGAGTTTTGTTACTCACATACTGCTTGCCCTCTAGCCGCCACAGGTTAATTGCTGCTTGTGCTTTGGCGTAGGGGGCTTCATCTTTGGTAATTAATCGAGCGGCGGCAATAGCACTAGCATACTGTCTTTGTTTAGCACGACCCTCTGCTAAATCTAAAATCATTCGGCTCCAAATCTTAATATTTTCCTGAGCTTGTTCGTACAGTGGTTCACCAGGTTTAATTTTCCGAGCTGTAGTGATCGCCATACTCAAATCGCTAGCCTGAGTTTGTCTGAGCGACATTTTCGCCAAGTCTAATACTGCTTGATTCCGCTTTTTCGACTCGGAACTAGAGTTGATTTGGGCGCTAGATTGGTTGTTGACTCTAACTACTGAAGTGCGTAGCCCGTCGGAGACATCGCTTGGTAAATTCTCAATCACCTGGCGATCGCTAGCAGTAGCATTAGGCGATGCAGTTGATATTTGCTTAATTCTAAAAGTTTCTTGATTGCGAAGAAAAACTACAGCAATTAAACCTGCTATTAGCAAGCTGCCTCCGCCCCACAAGATAAACTGTTTCCAAAAAGGGAGACTTGGCTGATTTGATGGCAATCGAGAGACGTAACCTTTGGAGGAATTGGGGATAAATCTTCCCTTGGGATTCGCTCCTAAAGAAGTTTCCGCCATTGGCTGGGAAACTAAGCTAGTAGCTGACTCCTGGACTGGTTGACCTTTAGGCTTCTCAACCTTATAAGCCTTCACCTGCTGGGAGGAGTTCACAGTAGCTTCTCCCCATCTGCCCCGTTCTGCTGAAGTTCTGGGGTAATCGTCAAGGGGAGGGGCTGCAAGAGCAACAGCAAAGGATTCTTCGGGATAAATCACCGGATTTGCTTCAAAGTTACTTTCCATTGCCAATTCTGGCAAGATTATCTGCGCCCTTGATGGGATGATAGTTGCAGGGTTTTGGACAGGCCGCCAGTGGTGGTGACATAATTTTGGCATGAGCAGACTTAGGTAACTTTCTAAATCTGACAGGTTACTGCCATTACCAGAACGCAAAGCTTCTAATAAAGCTGCTGTAAAGAATCCGTGACCTAATTCGCTACTTTCGTGGGAAAATTGTTCTGGTTGACAAGAAAGAATTGTCGCTAGTTGTAGTTCTTGGGCTAGTTCTATTGTTTCTTCACCAACGGGAGCATCAGCTTGAGTGCCAAAAGCGCGGTTGATATCGAGTAGTAGCAATACATTCAAGTCAGCAAGTTGGAGACTTTGCATTAGCGATCGCAATTCTATGCCAGTCTCTTGCACGAGTTCGGGGTTGCCCTCTGCGGGCATTAAGTAATCTTTGCCCTTGTAATTGACTCCATAACCGCTAAAGAACAACCACAGATAGTCTTCCGGTTGCCAACTTGTGGCTACCAAATCCTCAAGCAGCAACAGAATATTCTCTTTAGTTGGATAAGTTGATCGATCTCCAATTGGCGGCGAAGTATCCGTCATTAGCAGGCAATGTTTGGGGAGAAAGCCTGCCTCTGTCACTAAAAAATCCTCTAGTGCCTCAGCATCAGCTTGGGCACAACTTAAAGGTTGAAATAACTGATAGTGATTGATGCCAATCGCGATCGCCCAGTAATTTGCCATCCCGCTCTTTGTCAGTTATTGTTTGCTGGTCTTAAAATTGCGGTTGGCTTTGCCAAAAAAACAAAGCTAACCTATGTCTTATAGTCTAGGTGATTCTCATCGAATCTTAAGTTAGAATGTAATTTTTATTACGTTGGATAGTCGGAAAATACTTTTTACCTAATTTCAATAACAGATCATCACTAAGGAGATAGAAGGTCATGAGCAAGATTGCTGCTCACCTACCATCATCGATCACTCCCTTTTCAGTTATTAGCCAAATTGCCAGAAGAATCCGGATAGTTCCTTTATTAATTTTGCTCATATCCACTGTTCCTGCGTGGTTTTTGACGGAAGCGATCGCGCCCCAGGTTGTGCAAGCTTACACCGCTAGAGTCGATCTAGCTATTGACCGCCTGCCAGAAGAAAACTATGAAACCGTTCTACGGAGGGCGGAAGCGGCCGCTAGAGCCGCCGCCCAAAGGAGCTTCGACCAAGATATATTGGTGACAGATGTTTCAATCATTGTATCCGTACAAAATTTTGGAGCGATCGCACCAGTTCTGGCATTAGATGTGAGTCGTCCCCAATGGCGATCGCGTCCCGATGCTCAAAACTGGGCTACTTACTTCAAAACTGCGCGATCGCTACTTTTCTTTGACAATAGCTCTACAGCAGCTAACGGTGTATCAAGCAAAAAATGAAGGATTGAAGAAGAGGCAAGGGAGCAGGGGGGACAGTTCAGATGGAGATTCAACCCCAACTGTTGCGCCACCTTCCCGTAGGGTTTGAGTCCCCACTTCTTATAAGTTGGGACTCAGACCCATGTTCCGCTCCGCTTCACGGTAGGAATGAAGGGGTCATCTCCCTCCTTCCCCCTGCCTCTTCGTTAAGCTAGACACGGAGACGTAAAGAGTGGAATACTTAAATAATTCCCTCTATTTCCGTGTCATACTTTAATCTCAACCGATCAATTCACCTTACCTGTTGTTCTCTGCGTCAGCGGATGGCCTAGAATAAGAAGGTTGTCAAGAATCGCGATATCTGCTGACATGGCTGTTCCTAAGAAGAAAACTTCCAAATCAAAACGAGATAAACGTCGAGCTACCTGGAGGCACAAAGCCGTCGTCGAAGCTCAGAAAGCCCTCTCTCTGGGTAAGTCAATTTTGACTGGACGTTCTACATTTGTGTATCCAACGGCTGAAGAAGAGGAAGAAGAATCATAATTTCCCAGTCAGGCAAAGCATAAACAGCACCAATCTTCTTACTACTGGACCAACGCTTTTTATTAGCTTTCCTGATTGCATTTTGAATCATAGATACTCTATACAAGCTCATTAGCTCGATAAAAATTGGTAGTGAGTAATTGGGAACATCCATTACCCATTACCTATCATTGATGAGTGATAATCAAGTAATCATATAAAAGTAAAACATCTGGTAGTGTTGGCAATTTAGCAAGAAAGCTTGTAAACACTTTGAGAAAACTTATTTTTCTCCAACTATGCTAGGAAAATTTTTTCACAAACCAGGGAAAGAAGAGGGGGAACGTGTTCCTCCTGGTCAACACTTAGCTAAAGGTTTCCCCGTACTAACTTACGGCGCAACTCCCCAAGTCAGTATTGAGGAATGGGAGTTTCGAGTTTGGGGTTTGGCAAAACCTGCTACCTTTAGTTGGTCAGACTTTATGGCGCTACCTCAACACGAATTCACGGCAGACTTCCACTGTGTAACGCGCTGGTCTAAGCTTGATGTCAAATGGACTGGCATCAAAGTTACAGATTTCATGGATCTGATTGAGCTAGATCCGAAAGTAGCCTACATTATGGAACACTGCTACGGCGGCTACACTACAAATATTTCTGTAGAAGATTTTATCCGGGAAGAAAACTTCTTTGCCTTTAAAGTTTTTGGTGAAGACCTTTCATCTGAACACGGTGGCCCCATGCGGCTAGTTGTTCCCCACCTCTACGCTTGGAAAAGTGCTAAGTGGATTAATGGTTTAGAGTTTTTAGCTGGTGAAGAACTTGGTTTTTGGGAGCGCAATGGCTACCATCGCCGTGGTGAACCTTGGGCTGAGGAGCGTTACAGCAACGCTTTTGGATTTTAGATTTTAAATTTCTTCTTTAATCCAAAATTCAAAATCTAAAATTGGCATAATTAGGAGTTGTGGATTTTTATCCTTAACTCCTAATTTTTTAACCCAAAAGTTTCTTTATGAGTGGCAATTTGCCCTCATAAGGAGCGTATCGCCATTTTAAATCGAGCCAGAAAGAGTTTTGCAATACACTTTTGTTATGGGAAAAAGTGTCAAAACTAGCTTTGCCGTGGTAGTTGCCAATGCCGCTATCGCCTACCCCACCAAATGGTAAAGACGAGACACCAACCTGCATCACTGTGTCATTGATGCAGACTCCACCAGATGAAGTTTCCTGCAAAACTCGCTTTTGCAGGTTTTTGTTTTGAGAAAATAAGTATAACGCCAGAGGTTTAGGTCTAGAGTTAATCAACGCGATCGCTTCGGCAACGTCAGTATATTCAATAATTGGTAAAATTGGCCCAAAAATCTCTTCCTGCATTACAGAATCTTCCAAAGAGACATTATCAATCACTGTGGGAGCAATATAACGCTCTGAAGGTTGATTTTCTCCACCTATGATAACTTCACCATCTTTGAGAAAACGAACCAATCTATCAAAGTGTTTTTGACTGATAATTCTGGCATAATCAGGACTACTTATAGGATTATCACCATAAAACTCTTTTAGGCATTTTTTCAGCCCATCTACTAAATCTTTTTTGATTTTTTTATTAACTAGAAGATAGTCAGGGGCGATACAAGTTTGTCCAGCATTAATAAATTTGCCCCAAGTGATTCGTCTGACAGTGTGTTCAAGATTAATATCAGTATCTACTATACAAGGACTTTTACCACCCAATTCTAAAGTCACTGGTGTGAGATATTTGGCTGCTGCTGCCATGATAATTTTGCCGATAGCTGTGCCACCCGTGAAAAAGATATGATCGAACTTTTCTGCAAGTAGTTTTTGACTTGCTTCCACATCTCCTTCTACGACTGCAATATAAGCTGGGTCGAAATGTTTGGCAATAATCTTAGCAATGACACCAGAGGTATGAGAAGCAATTTCTGAAGGCTTGATAATTGCACAATTCCCGGCTGTGATCGCACCGACTAACGGTGAGATATTTAACTGAAATGGATAGTTCCAAGGGCCAATGATTAAAACAACCCCTAAAGGTTCTGGATAAATTTTCGCTGAGTAGGAAAAAAAATCAAGGGAAACAGCTGCTTTTTTCGGCTTACTCCAGGCATTGATATGTTTTATAGCATAATCAATTTCCTTAATTACGCCTATTTCTGTAACGTAAATCTCCAATTCTGGTTTATGTAAATCCGCTTTTAATGCCTCGACTATTGTTTGTTCATGCTCAATTATGGCTTGCTTGAGATTTTTAAGTTGTTCAATGCGAAAAGCAACATCTTTAGTTTTACCAGTTTCAAAAAACTCTCGCTGATTCTGGATAATATCGCCAATCTTAGATAATTCAGTGGTAATCATTTTTTGGTATCCTCAAAAACTATTTTTTTAATGTGGCGTTGCTATCTCAGCATATTTAATTCGTCATTTTTTAGCGTTTGACTTTCTAATTAGAATATTTGCTTGAAATTCTTGGGAGATATTAGTAAAGTTATAATTTATGAAATATTAGGATAAAATGCCCCGTAATTCATAAATTATAATTGCTAATTTTATGATGTTGTGGCGGGTAAAAGGACAATAAATACACTACCTTTCCCCAATTCAGAATTCAGCAAAATAATGCCTTGATGTGCATCAACAATTCGACGAGCAAGGTAGAGTCCCAAGCCACTACCAGAACTCTTGTGACTACCTTGACGAAATCGTTCAAATATGGTGGACTGTTCTTCGGTGGGAATCCCTGGGCCAGTATCCGCGATCGCAACGCTAATATATGCAACTGGATTGGATTTTCCAGATAACTGAGATTGACTACTTTTGTCTAACTGTCGTTGAGAAGTAAAACGAATAGTCACAGACCCGGAGTCGGTAAATTTGATTGCATTGCCGATAAGGTTTGTAAATAGACGATGTAATTCTAAGCGATCACCCATGACTGTGTTTGACTCTTCAATGAAATCCAAATTTAGCGACAGTGTTTTATCTTGAGCTAGAGGTGCTAATTCTCCAGTCACTTCCTCTAGCAAACGTCCTAGATTAACTGGTTGAAATGCCAAACTTTTGCGACCTGCTTCAAAGCGATAAACTTCCAATAAGGTATTGACCATAGTAAGCAGGTTGATATTACTACGGGCCATAATGGTGATTACTTCCTGCATTTGTGGTGATAATGTTCCCAATGCACCTTGTTGAAATAGCATCAACATGCGATCGGCCGCCACTAAGGGAGTGCGTAAATCGTGGGTGAGACGAGAGACAAAATCTTCTCGCTGGCGGGCAATTTCATCACGTTCATCCATACTATGCTTCAAACGTAGGAGCGATCGCACTCGTGCCAGCAATTCATCTACTGTTACAGGTTTGCGGATAAAATCATCAGCACCCAAATCTAATCCATGAGCAACGTTGGGCGCATCGTGGGCAGTAATCAGCAGGATAGGGATATATTGTGGCAATTTCATCTCTCCACGAATGTGCTTAGTAACTTCGTACCCATCCATATCTGGCATCATCAGATCCAGCAGAACCAAGTCACAAGGAGAAGCTTTCAATTCTGCTAAAGCCGAAATACCATTTTCTGCTGTGCTAATCGTGTAACCTTCTTCCTCCAAAATAGTTTTGATCAAAAACACGTTATCAGGAGAGTCATCAACTACCAGAATTTTGCCAGAACGAGAAGATTGTGAAGTCATATAGATGTAAGGTACGGGATAAAAGTAAATTTTTAGGGAAACTGGTTTATTGGTATAGTTTTTGAGATAGTTCTCTTAAGTAAACTTCCTCCAAATAAAAATTGTTTACCAAAAAATTTATATAAATGTATTTTAAAAACTACTTTACTGACCTTTTTAGCAGATAGCTACAAGCTAATTGAATTATGGCTCGTCAAATTTTAGAACTGAATACAGATAATGGCGGCAAAATTTTAGTTACTAAATGTACCAGTAGGTCGGGTTATCGGCTACCAGTAAGTTGTTTAGAAAAAAGAAAAAAGTAAAAACTAGCTTCGATTCCGTAAATTGCAATAATATAGCCAAATTCGTCATAATTTCTGGATATTTATCCGACTATGCCAACTTTGCCAGCACCCAGCCAAAGCGCTAGATTTTTTATTAGCTACCGCAGCCAAGATCCAGACTTGAGCCTTGCCAAGGATTTTTATGAAGCTATTAAAGCTGCTGGACACGAAGCATTCATGGCAGGCGAGAGTATTCGCTTAGGGGAAAAATGGCCTCAGCGCATTGATGAAGAACTACAACAGTGTGATTACTTTTTGTTGCTGTTGTCTGAGCGTTCGGCAACTAGCGAGATGGTGACAGAAGAGGTGAGACAGGCTAAAGAGTTACGGGATGGCAGCGATCAGCATAAGCCGGTGATTTTGCCTATTCGCGTTAACTTCCCTCGGAGTGCGCCACTGAATTACGATTTGCGGGGTTATTTACAACAGATTCAGCAGCAAGAGTGGAAGTCGGCTGCTGACACTCACAGAATTTTACAGGAAATTTTTAGTTTAGTGCCAAACGGGAATGTAGAAAGATTAGCAGAGTGCCAGAGTGGGGAATTGGGAGGCGAACAATTATTTTCCCCCATTCCCTCATCTGCTTATCCTCCTTTGCCAGTGACAAAACCAGTATTGCCTGATGGACAGATGAATTTAGCTGAAAATTCGTCTGATTTGAACGGTTTGTTAGATCCAGAACTATCCCCAGAACTGGAATTTCCGTTTTTCGATCAAGCTTTTTATGCTGATTGTTACAAAGAAGTGAAGAAGCCAGGGGGATTAATTCGGTTGAGAGCGCCTTTGCAATGGGGTAAAACCTACTTAATGAGCCAGATTTTGGATTATGGAACTCAGCAAGGCTATAAAACAGTACGGTTAGACTTTCAAGAGCCAGAAAAAAAATTATTCAATACTTCAAAGCCTTTCTTGCAATGGTTCTGCGCCAGCATAGCCAGAGAATTAAATCTATCAGAGAAACTAGCTCAGAAGTGGAAAGTTACAGTGAACACCAACATAGACTGTACAAAATACTTTGAAGAATATTTGTTGCCAGCAATCAATAGTCCGCTAGTTTTGGGATTAGATAATATTGATGTCATATTCTCTTATCACATAGCTAGTGACTTTCTTGCATTACTACGCGCTTGGTATGATAAGCGCACAACTAACCCTATTTGGAAAAAGCTCCGGTTGGTAATAGCCTATTCTAAAGAAGATTACATTCCTAGAGATAAGAATAGATCACCGTTAAATGTCGGGAAAGGTATTGAAATACCAGAGTTAAATCGGCTACAGGTGCAAAATTTAGCACAGCGCCTCCAACTCCCTTGGAATGAAGAGCAAGTTGCCCAACTAATGGCGATGGTTGGTGGGCATCCTTGGCTGGTGAAGGAGGCGCTGTATAAAATAGCGTGGCGTGAACTAACATTGAAAGAACTATTGAAAATTGCTCCCACACAAGAAGGCTTATACAGCGATCATCTGCTTCGCCATTGGTCAACATTGCAGGATAATCCAGAACTACTTGCAACTATGAGACAAGTAGTTGCTGTCAATACCCCAGTCAAAATAGACCCAGAGAAAGCGTATAAATTATGGTGTATGAGACTAGTAAAATACACGGGTGATGATGTTATGCCCTTGTGTGATTTGTATCGGTTTTATTTTCGCGCTCGCTTTGACTTTTAGTGATGATTTAAAATTTCCTAGAAATTTCTCCTAAATCCTCTTTGCAAGCAGAGAGGAAAGCCTGAGAATGATTTAGTGTGCAACTGCATTGGTAATAACTCATGAATCCAGCACCTAACCCAAACTATGAATACCAAGTTGGGGGTACTTTACTTCCTGATTCCCCTACTTACGTCACGCGGCAGGCAGATGAGGACTTATACAAAAAGTTGAAGGCAGGGGAATTCTGTTATGTCCTAAATTCGCGGCAGATGGGTAAATCGAGTTTGCGGGTAAGAACCATGCAAAGGTTGCAAGAAGAGGGAACTGCTTGTGCTGGTATTGATCTTACTTTGATCGGTACTCACAATGTTACTCCTGATGAATGGTATGCAGGTGTGATTGACAGACTGGTTAAGAGTTTAAAACTAAATGATAATTTTGATTTAGACCAATGGTGGAAAGCACAAAAAGTACTGCCTTCATTACAGCGATTAGGCAAGTTTATTGAAGAGGAAATGCTAACCGCTATTCATCAAAAAATTGTGATTTTTGTAGATGAAATTGATAGCGTTCTTAGCCTAAGTTTTTCGACTGAAGATTTTTTCGCTTTGATTCGAGCTTGCTATAATCAACGTGCTGATAAGCCAGAATATCAACGCCTCACATTTTGTCTTTTAGGAGTAGCAACTCCCTCTGATTTGATTCAAGATAAACAGCGTACACCTTTTAATATTGGTCAAGCCATTGAACTCAAAGGTTTTGATGTAGATGAAGCCGAGCCTTTAGCTATGGGATTAGTAGGTAAAGTCAGTAATTCCCAAGAAAAGCTAAAAGAGGTTTTGGAATGGACTGGTGGACAACCTTTTCTTACCCAAAAAATTTGTCAATTTATTTTAGATGATGAGCAAAAATTGTCTGTAGAAGAATTAGTACAATCGCGGATAGTCCAACATTGGCAATCTCAGGATGATCCAGAGCATTTGAGGACAATACGCGATCGCATTTTCAGCAACAAGCAGCCTGCGGATCTGTTGCTTGAATTATATGAACAAATTTTACGAAAAGGAGAAATTGAAGAAGATAATAGTCCGGGGCAAATAGAATTGCGCCTGTCGGGATTGGTAGTTAAACAAAATGGCAAGTTAAGAGTTTATAACCGCATTTATAAGTTTGTTTTTGATAACAACTGGGTTAATCAGGCGTTAGCAAATTTGAGACCTTATGCAAAGGAATTAGAAGCATGGCTAGAGTCTAATCGTCAGAATAAATCTCATCTCTTGCAGGGGACGAAATTACGACAAGCTCAAGCATGGGCAGAACATAAACAGTTACTTGCTGAAGATTATCAATTTTTATATGCTAGCCAAGAATTAGCAACACGAAAGCAACAGCGCCTTGTCTTAGGGCTTGCTCCATTACTACTAATTTCAGTACTTGGGTTGTCATACTGGAAATTATCAGAAAACAATTCAGTTACTAACAATCCGCCAGTCCCAACACCGTCAACAACGGAACAACCAAAACAGCCACAGCCAGGATCGCCATCTTTGATTAGCGAAGGTAAGTTTACTTTATTTGTTAGAAGTGAAAATCCAAGTCTTACTCAGGCTTTTGAAGCTTTTCAAAACAAGGATTATACCCAAGCTCAAGTTGTTGACTTTTTTCAAAAAGCTAGACAAGCCTTTCCTTACGATCCAGAGTTGCGAATTTATTACAACAATGCTAGAGCAGATCAACAAGGTAATCCACTAACTCTGGCAGTGGTTTTACCAGATACTAATAAAGAAGCAAATATTTCTAAAGAACTATTGCGAGGAGTTGCACAGGCACAAAATAATTTTAACAGTTTAGATGGAGTGAATAAGCGATTTTTAAAAATTGTAATTGCCAATGATAGCAGCGATAAAACTCAAGCTCAAAAAGTTGCTGGAGAGCTAATTAAAGATCAAAATAAAAAGATTCTAGGAGTTATTGGACACTATACTAGTCCAAATAGTCAAGCGGCACTACCTCAGTATGAAAGCGCTGGTATAGCAATGATATCTCCAGGAAGTACAAGTACCTCACTAAATAGCAGAGTATTTTTTAGAACAGTACTTTCTGCTAAAGTAAATGCCGCCAAGTTAGCAAATTATGCTAGCAATCAAGACTATAAAAGAGTAGTTATTTTCTACAATCCTAATGATACTTATAGTAATAACGTAAAAGAACAGTTTGTAAGCTCATTTAAAGATAATAATAATGAAGTTATACGTACTATAAATTTGGCTAATGCCTCATTGGATATATCTGCCGAAATTTTAAAAATTAATGACCAAGATCAAGCACATGCAATTGTTCTGTTTCCGAATACAGAATTAACTTCGGTGGCACTTGCAATTGCTCGCGCTCAGGGAAGCAAAAAATTGCCTCTGCTAGGAGGAAATTCTTTGTATAATCCAGACACTTTGAAATCAGAAGCTTTTGAAGGTTTGGTTATATCTGTAGATTGGTTTGCAGAAGAGCAAAACTCAACAAAGTCAACAAAATTTGCAGAGGAAGCTAAGGGAATGTGGGGAGGAAGGATTAGCTGGCGCACAGCTACAGCTTATGATGCGACTCAAGCTTTTATTAAAGCTATATCTATGTCTAATAATCCCACACATCAAACGGTTTTAAAAAACCTCAAATCTCAAGATTTTTCTCTTCCAGCAAACGAAACTTCAGGGTATCCACTTCGTTTTAATAAGAAAGGCGATCGCCAACAAGAACCTGTTCTTGTCAAAGTAGTTAGAGGTAGCGATGATCTGTTTAAATTTGAACAAGTTAAGTAACGAAGAAATTTATCGTAACTCCAAAATAAGCGATCGCTCATTCTCCAGACGTGAGATTATCTAAAACTTGCTGAAATTCTGCTGTGGAAGGAATTGCGATCGCACTCTTAACCCAAAATAGGCGATCGCTTCCATTACACAATTTACACTGATGGAGTGTTAATTTATTGTATCTAAAAAAATCAAAGGTTGTGTCAACACCACTCATCCCTAATTTGCTTCTAATATTCCAAAGGGTCTTGAGTTAGTTGAATTACACCTGCATAGTGGTTTAAATAAAACTCTTGTTTTTGTTGTGATTGATGAGCTTCTAATATCTTCTCAATTTGCTGCCAGTCCTGATAATCAATTAACACTGCTACCGGACGCATGGCTTCATCAGTCACAATTTTTTTCTTAAAAGGTAGCATGATTTTGTATATCAGATACAACGTTTTACAATATTGATCGTAACTCCAAGACAGAAAATTGATGATGGCAACTTTTCCAGGGTAAGAGGATCTCAATCAGGCTTGACACAAGGAATCAGAATAATCTAGCTAGAATTGGCTAGTTTCACGCCAAAAGATGCGATTGACCTACTTGTATCTAGATTAATGGTTTGCAAATGTAAATACTTTCTTGCTTGCCTACGTGGGATAAGTGACGCTAGTGTTAAAAGAAATCGTGCAAACTAAAACCCTCATCCTAGAAGTCGAGTAGGAAGCTCGAATGGCAATTCCAAATAAAGAAGTAAAATCTAATACAGATATTTTAGAGAATAGACGCACCCAAACTCGCATCCAGGTTCGTATTCCTAAAGACTTGCATGAGGAACCAGTCATTTCACGACTGGTTTCTCACTATGGGATCACAGTTATTATTGCTGATGCTCAGGTAAGCGCAAACGTGCCACAATATAGCTGCTTCGATCTGGAACTGCGAGGTACTGTTTCTCAGATTGAAAGTGCCCTAACTTACCTAGATGAACTGGATTTAGAAGTTTTGCACCAATCCAGCCCTGAAGAAGATGGTTGGTAAATTGAGTTCTCAGTCCTGAGTTATGAGTGCTGAATCAAAAACACTCAGCACTCAGCACTCAGCACTCGTTACTGATTTTAGGCCATTTGATTTTCAATCGCCCACCGCGCTAGTTCAGTGCGGTTATGGAGATTGGTTTTGCCCAACATATTGGACACATGGCTTTCAACCGTGCGCTGACTAACATTTAGTTCTTCAGCAATTTCCCGGTTAGCTAAACCCCTAGCGACAAACTGGACTACTTTCAGTTCGGTTGGGGTTAATTGCACATCGAAGGGAACCTGGATGCGGGAACCGTTTTCGCCTCCTTTTGCTTGGTGTTCTTTCCAACGGATAGTTTGTTTCAGCGAGGATTCAACTTGGGCTACAAGTTCTTCTGGTTCAAAGGGCTTGACCATATAAACATCAGCACCTTTATTCAGACCCTTAACTCGGTCTGCGCTTTGTCCCTTAGCTGAAAGGAAAAGAACCGGAATCCAACTGGTGCGTTCGTTTTGCCGGACTTGTTCCACAAAAGTATATCCGTCCATTTCCGGCATCATCACATCGCAGATAATCATGTCTGGAACATCTTGCTCTAAAATTTCCAGAGCTTCACGTCCATTCTCGGCGGTGATGACTTCGTATCCCCGGAATTCTAAGTAATCCTTCACCAGCAAGATGAGGTTAGGGTCATCATCAATCAATAGAAGTCGTTTGTGATCTTTCATGCTGGGCTCTTTCATAGCAGTGGCACTTGTCGCGCTTCGGTCCATCAAAGTCTTGAATATTTATCCTCTATGGTGGGTTATTTCGAGATGTTGTCCTTTTTCCTACTTAACTTGCCTTTGCTGTCTCGAAGTCTCAAAAATGCCGAGCATTTTCAAGAGACTAATAGCTCGATAGCAAAAGTCCAGCAAGGATACGTATAGCAGTAGTATCTATAATGCGCTATTATATATCGCATTGAAAGTGGCGGGCGAAAAAACACTGATTAAATAATAATCCTTCTGACTCACAAGTAAGTATTGGCTTAAAGATGACCCTACCTCAAAACCAACCCGCACTTTCTTAAAGCTTACTGCTGTTCCATATCCTTCGGTTGTTAAGCCTCAATGAGGTGTTCACAAGAAACTAGGGAAGTTTCTGGCAAAGGATGGTTGAAAAACGCATATTCTTTTACCACCTTATTGCCTGTTAAGTGTTCTTGGATGATCCGCTCAATAACTTCCAGGTTTGCTTGGCGATACCAGACACCATCAAGGTAAACCACTATTATGGGTCTAGAAGAACAAACGCGCAAGCAGTTGGCTTTAGTTCTGTAGACGCATAAGGAATAATTCTGTTGCGACTCATCAAGTTTTAACTCTTTAAGTCGTTCTTTTAAGTATTCCCAGGATTCCAGACTAGCTCGTTTTGAGCAGCAATTAACAATTGTCTGGTCAGCGCAAATAAAAATGTGTCGCTGAATTTTTGCAAGTCCAAAACTTTCTACACAATTACTCAGGGCTTTATATTCTAGATTAGTGGCTTTGGGGATTTGATGGCTTGACTGGATCACTGTATTGTTACTTATCGAGCAGCTCCTTGATTACAGTTCTATAACAATTTCCAAGCTTTGCAAATAAAGTTGACTGAGAAGAGAATGGGGCATTGGGCAACTTGTACTGAGCAGAGCCTCTCGAATATAAGTATTGGGGATTGGGAAAACTCTTCACTACTCCCGACTCCCGACTCCCGACTCCCTACGACCATATAAAAATATACGTAACTTACAGAACAGAACCCGAAGGATATAAATAATTAGGCATTAATACTTAAGTACATCAACGATCTTCTAGTTCGGGAACCCGTACTCAAGGAATTCTTGCCATTGGATGCCAATTTTAGGTAAATTAGCACTCAGGGGTTGAGAGTGCTAATCTCTGGAGAAAATAATTATGGCAGCTTTATCTTTAAGCGTTTCTACAGTTAAACCTTTGAGCGATCGCGTTTTCGTGAAAGTGAACGCCTCAGAGGAAAAGACCGCAGGTGGTCTGTATTTGCCCGATACCGCCAAGGAAAAGCCCCAGGTAGGGGAAGTAGTTGCCCTTGGTCCTGGTAAGCGTAACGAAGACGGTAGTCGTCAGGAATTGGAAATTAAAGTCGGCGATAAGGTGTTGTACTCCAAGTACGCTGGCACTGACATTAAGCTCGGCACCGAAGAATATGTACTGCTTTCTGAAAAAGATATTTTAGCAGTTGTTGTTTAGTGGTCATTGGTCATTAGTCATTAGCCAATGACAAAGGACAAATGACGAAGGACAAATGACGACGGACAAATGACAAAAGACAAATGACAAAGGACAACTAACAATTATGGCAAAGCGCATTATCTACAACGAAAACGCCCGTCGCGCCTTAGAACGAGGCATTGACATCCTGGCTGAGGCTGTAGCTGTTACCCTTGGCCCCAAAGGTCGTAACGTAGTCCTAGAAAAGAAATTTGGCGCACCGCAAATTGTTAATGACGGTGTAACGATCGCTAAAGAAATCGAATTAGAAGACCACATTGAAAACACTGGCGTAGCTTTGATTCGTCAGGCTGCTTCTAAAACCAACGATGCTGCGGGCGATGGCACCACAACTGCTACCGTTTTAGCTCATGCGATCGTCAAAGAAGGCTTGCGGAACGTTGCAGCTGGTGCTAATGCAATTTCCCTGAAGCGTGGTATTGATAAAGCTACTGCCTTTTTGGTAGACAAAATCAAAGAACACGCCCGTCCAGTGGAAGATTCCAAAGCTATTGCCCAAGTTGGTGCAATCTCGGCTGGTAATGACGAAGAAGTCGGTCAGATGATTGCCCAAGCAATGGACAAGGTAGGCAAGGAAGGCGTAATTTCCCTAGAAGAAGGGAAATCTATGTTTACCGAGTTGGAAATCACTGAAGGGATGCGCTTTGACAAAGGCTACATCTCTCCTTATTTCGCTACCGACCCTGAGCGGATGGAAGCGGTTTTTGATGAGCCTTTCATACTGCTGACCGATAAGAAAATCGCTTTGGTACAAGACCTTGTACCAGTGTTAGAGCAAGTAGCTCGTGCTGGTCGTCCTTTGGTAATTATCGCTGAAGATATTGAAAAAGAAGCTTTGGCAACCTTGGTAGTAAACCGTTTACGCGGTGTACTAAACGTGGCTGCTGTTAAGGCTCCTGGCTTTGGCGATCGCCGCAAAGCACTACTAGAAGATATCGCCGTTTTAACTGGTGGTCAACTAATTACCGAAGATGCTGGTCTGAAGCTAGATAACACCAAGCTGGATAGCCTGGGTAAAGCTCGCCGGATCACCATCACCAAGGACAGCACTACAATTGTTGCCGAAGGTAACGAAGCTGCTGTTAAGGCTCGTGTCGAACAGATTCGTCGTCAAATCGATGAAACCGAATCTTCTTACGACAAAGAGAAATTACAAGAGCGTCTTGCTAAACTCTCTGGTGGTGTTGCTGTCGTGAAAGTTGGTGCAGCGACTGAAACCGAAATGAAAGACAAGAAACTGCGCCTAGAAGACGCTATCAACGCTACTAAAGCTGCTGTGGAAGAAGGTATCGTTCCTGGCGGTGGTACAACTCTGGCTCACCTTGCTCCCGACTTGGAAGTTTGGGCAAAGAGCAATCTTAAGGATGAAGAGTTGATTGGTGCGTTGATTGTCGTTCGCGCCTTACCTGCACCTCTGAAGCGGATTGCTGAAAACGCCGGTCAGAATGGTGCTGTGATCGCTGAACGCGTCAAAGAGAAAGAATTTAGTGTTGGCTACAACGCTGCAACGAACGAATTCGTCGATTTGTTAGCTGCTGGTATTGTTGACCCTGCTAAAGTGACTCGTTCTGCTCTGCAAAACGCTGCATCTATCGCTGGTATGGTGTTGACAACCGAATGTATTATAGTTGACAAGCCTGAACCAAAAGACGGCGCTCCTGCTGGCGCTGGTGCTGGTGGCGGCGACTTCGATTACTAATATGTAGTTGCATAATTTGTAAAACAGCTGCTTCCATGTGGAGGCGGCTGTTTTTTTGTGTCAAGATTCAGGTGTTTCAAACGACAAAATAACAAAATGGAAGATTACCAAGCCGCTTTTATGCAACGTCACCTTGATACTGAAATATTATGTAGAAAAGAATCGGAAAGAAGAGTAGCCGCTATGCACTTTGGAGGTGTAACCATTGAGTGTTTATTAAAAGCAATGATTTTTGCTACCTTAGCAAAGGGTGCAACTCAGGAATGGAAGACAGATTCTACTAATCCTGGGCATACTATTACTAATCCGGGACATAGTTACATAGAAGCATTAAATCGGCACAATCGACTTAAATCTAGAATTGCTAATTTTCCTGAAGTGCGAAAATGGCTTAATGAAGTGGAAAATCCAAATAGCCAAAATTTTATAGATATGCGTTATTGTGGCCTTGAGCCTGATGATGAAAGTTACAAACGCTGGTTAAAAGCTTATCAGAATCTCAAGGGGTGGTTACAAAAGCAAGCTACTCAACTTTAAAGAGGTGGTCAAATGCAAGAAAATTGGCAGGTTTTGCTAAAGAAAGAAATTGCAAACCAATATGTGCATAATTCACAAGAATGGGTTGATTTAAATATTTCTACATCAGGTTTATTGAATTTGACTATTGTAAGCGATCGCTTTATTAATTTATCTATTCCTCAAAGGAAAGAACAAAGTTTTAATTTACTTAAATCACAAGTTCCTCATTTATCTCCTGGGTTTATTTCCTTATATACCCCTCAAGAAGCAGATTCACTAAATCTTTCAGCACCGCAGGCTTTTAATACAGCTTCAGTACAAACTTGGCAAGATTTAGCAATTCAAGCAGCAAATCCGCAAAATAAAACTCAACTTCCCCAGCTTGAACCCAGTTTACCCAGAACCGTAACCTTTTATTCCTTTAAAGGAGGAGTAGGTCGAACTACTGCATTAACCCATGTTGCTTCAATTTTGGCAATGCGTGGTCTTAAAATCGTAGCTGTGGATTTAGATTTAGAAGCACCAGGCTTAAGTACAGCATTCAATCTCAAGCCACAACCAAAATATGGAATTGTTGACTATTTTTATGAGCGTTCCTACTTATCGGAAGGAATAGAACCGATTATTTCAATTGCAGAAATATTTGGTGAAGTGAGAATACCTAATGCTACAGGGAGATTATTTGTTGTTCCTGCTGGTTTTCTTAATCTTGATTATGTTTCTAAGGTTGATGATCTCCATGCTACTACTGTTATTGATGGAGATCAAAGTCTTTGGTCTGTTTTTAAGCGTGAAATTTACGAACAATTAAAACCTGATATTATCTTAATTGATTCAAGAACTGGAATCAATCAATGGGGAGCGTTATCATTAATTCAAGCAGCTGATGAAGCAATTATTTTCCTTTTTCCTAATGAGCAAAACAAACAGGGAATAGAAGTACTTTTACAATCCCTAAAAAGTCTCAGAAATATATCAATTAATTTTGTTTTTTCTCCTGTACTTGATAGTGATCATAAAGCTGTTTTATCAAAAATAACTGATATTTGGGAATCATTGCTGAACACAATGAAGACAGAAACAAATGAAAATGATGAAGCAGATGAAAATGAGTTGGATTTAGACAATTATCAAATTTCAATAGAAGAACCTTTAGTAGTTCCTTACTTTACACCAATTGCTTTCCCTGATATCCCTGACTTTTATAATAGGCAATGGACACAATCTTACTACATAAAAATTGCTAACTTAATTGATGAAAAAACTGATGAGATCAAACGTAGCAATGTTTTAAATACAATAGATCATCGATGGAATATTATTGAAAGTCTGCAATTCCCTGAAGTAAATGCTGCTGATCCAAGACAAGATTTGAATCTATTATTTCAGCGTACTACTGATTTTGAAAGATTTTTAGACGATACAACCTGTTTAATTAGAGGGCGAAAAGGCACAGGAAAAACTGCACTTTATTGGCTTTTTCTAAAACACAAAAGTGTTGCTCAAAAACTAGCTCATGGACGGTTAGATAATACTGTATTTTTGTCAGCACATGGAAGATTTCAGGAAAGTCGCCCATCTCGTGATGAATTTCAAATCATCCATCAAACTTTACAACAAAATAGAAGCACATGGGAAGCTTTCTGGAGAGCTTATTTACTACTTAGATGTCATCAAGAAAATTTGTTTAACTTTCCTAAAGGAAAGAAAAGTACAAAGTATAGTGAATTGAGAAAAATTATTAATAATTTACCCAAAGAAAGATGGCAGTCTGAATCTACTCAAGTTTTGTTACAATTATCTACTAACTCTGAACTACGGCTCATCGTCAAAGATACCATAGATATTCTGCTTAATGAAGAAGCCAAAAATAATTCTCAAAAACTGTGGTTTCTTTACGATGATTTAGATGAAGATTTTCCTGAAGTAGGAGGAATAAGACAGCAAGCACTCACTGGATTATTTCAATTAGTTCAATCTTGTGATGCTAACAGATTAACAGAAATTAGATTTAAAATTTTCTTGAGAGAAGATATATGGAATCGTTTAAGTTTCGACAATAAAAGTCATTTTACTGGACGGGATATTATCTTACAGTGGACTAGGATTGATTTTTTACGATTAGCACTTCGTCAAGCAATACAATCTGAAGATTTCAAGAATTTGGTTGACCGTATTTCTCCTGTCGCTTTTGAAAGTATTGATCAAGCTACAGAAGAGGCAATTGATAAAGCCTTAGAATTACTGTGGGGAAGCCGTCGCCGAGGTGGAAATAGAGCTAAAAATGTATCTCGATGGGTTTATGAACGATTAACAGACTCAAGTAGCACTACTTTTCCTCGGAGTTTAAGTATATTACTGAAAGGAGCAAAAGAACAAGAACTAAGCTACAAGGGACAATCATCAAGCAAATTTCGTACAGACCGCCTACTTCAAGGGAAATCCTTAGAATTTGGTTTGAAAAAAGCATCACAAAAGCGGTGTGAAGAAATTAAAGAAGAATACCCTGATTTGACTAAATTTTTTGATTCTCTTAAGGGGAAATTAGCCTTCTTATCTAAAGAACAGTTACAAACAGTATGGCAAGAGTCAGCACATGATATAGCAGACTTTGAAGAATTTGCTTCTTTTTTAAGTGAAATTGGCATTATTGAATGGCGCGAAAAAGAGAAACGCTATAAGGTTGCTGATATCTATGTATATGGTTTCGAAATGGATCGTAGAGGTGCGGTATAAAAATGTTTTAGGTTTTTAAGATTTTGATAATCTTTCTGTAGCTAAGCCCAGCTAGCCGTCCCATTAATTGACTACTGACCTACAACTAAAGGATAGTTAAATTGTTCAGCTATTGGTTGCAAATAATCTAGTTCTTCATCCTGATATTGTTCTTCTAATAACTTACGCGCTACATCACGGGCAATTTCTAAAGTTTCAGCAACAGTCCGTCCTTGAGCTACTAAACCTTGAAGCTCATCAGATGTTGCTAAATAAACGCCTTCAGGTAATTTCTCAATGTGGATGTTTAGCAATCTTTCCATTATTGTATGTAGATGTTACTATTTGGAGCGATTTAATTCTTATCGTATCGCTTTTTAGAACTACAGCGATGTCTACGACGGGCTGCGTCTACACACTTCCACTTTCCCATAAAAACCTTGAGCCAAATTAATCCTGACCGATTTCTAAGGACTATCGTAATCAGTAAGTTGCTCACTTATGAACTAAAACAAAAAGTACCTTTGCGCCATTGGTAAAACTGTCGCAGGTTCACAAATCAACAACTCACTATCTGCCCTGACTTGGTATGTTTCGGGATCTACTTCAATGTGGGGTAGTGCATCATTCAGCTTCATATCACGCTTGCTCAATTGGCGTGTTCCAGAAACGGCTACTGCTGCCTTTTGTAAACCTAGCTGGCTAGGAATTTCGTTCTCTAAAGCTGTTTGTGAAACAAAAGTTAATGATGTGGCATGACGCGCCCCTGCAAAACTACTAAACATTGGGCGCATATAAACTGGTTGCGGTGTGGGAATACTGGCGTTAGCATCGCCCATTTGCGACCATGCAATCATTCCGCCTTTAATCACTATCTCTGGCTTAACGCCAAAAAACGCCGATCGCCACAAACATAAATCTGCTAATTTTCCTTCTTCTACTGAACCGACATATTGAGCAATTCCATGAGCGATCGCAGGGTTAATTGTATACTTAGCAACATACCTTTTTGCTCGAAAATTGTCTGCTTTTTGCTCATCTCCCTGTGGGTTAAGAATTCCCCGTTGCACCTTCATTTTGTGAGATGTCTGCCAGGTGCGAATTATCACTTCGCCTACCCTTCCCATTGCCTGAGAGTCGGAGGAAATCATGCTAAATGCACCTAAGTCGTGCAAAATATCTTCGGCGGCAATGGTTTCTCGGCGGATGCGAGACTCGGCAAAAGCAACATCTTCAGCGATCGCAGGATCGAGGTGATGGCATACCATCAACATATCCAGGTGTTCGTCTAAGGTGTTGAGGGTATAAGGGCGTGTGGGGTTAGTGGAAGATGGTAAAACGTTGGCTTGACCGCAAACTTTGATGATATCTGGTGCGTGTCCGCCGCCTGCGCCTTCGGTGTGGTAAGTGTGGATGACGCGATTTTTGAAAGCTGCGATCGTATCTTCGACAAATCCGGCTTCGTTCAGGGTATCAGTATGAATCGCTACTTGTACATCATAAGCATCAGCAACGCTGAGGCAAGTATCAATTGCTGCGGGTGTGGTTCCCCAGTCTTCATGGAGTTTTAATCCCATTGCACCGGCGGCTACTTGTTCTATAAGTCCTTGGGGTTGACTGGCGTTACCTTTACCCAAAAATCCTAAGTTGACGGGGAAAGCATCAGCAGCTTGCAGCATTCGGTAAATATTCCAAGGGCCGGGGGTGCAGGTAGTGGCATTTGTACCTGTAGCCGGGCCAGTACCGCCGCCAATCATGGTGGTAATACCGGAAGCGATCGCAACTTCAATCTGTTGGGGGCAAATAAAATGAATATGGGCATCAATCCCGCCAGCAGTGAGAATCATTCCTTCACCAGCTAAGGCTTCGGTTCCGGGGCCGATAATAATATCTACATTGTCTTGAATATAAGGATTTCCGGCTTTACCAATTTTGAAAATCTTGCCATCTTTAATGCCAATATCCGCTTTGACAATTCCCCACCAATCGAGAATTAAGGCATTGGTAATTACTAAATCTACAGCACCATCGGCGTTAGAAATGGGGGATTGTCCCATTCCGTCTCGGATGACTTTACCGCCGCCGAATTTTACTTCGTCGCCGTAGTTGGTGAAATCTTGTTCAACTTCAATAAATAATTCTGTGTCTGCAAGTCGGATGCGATCGCCTACTGTGGGCCCGTAGGTTTCGGCGTAGGCGCGGCGATCCATTCTGTAAGGCATATAACTTTTTTTTAACGCAAAGGGACGCGGAGGGAAGCGCAGAGGTACGCAGAGGGTTTTTAGAGGTTTCCGTTGATTTTGGCGTTGAAGCCGTAGACTTGGCGAGTACCGACGAGGGGGACTAGAGTTATTTCTTTTTCATCGCCTGGTTCAAAGCGGACTGCGGTTCCGGCGGGGATATCGAGACGCATTCCTCTAGCTTGTTCTCTGTCAAAGTTTAAGGCGGTGTTAACTTCATAAAAGTGATAATGGGAACCTACTTGTATGGGGCGATCGCCTGTATTTGACACTTGTAATTTTATAGTTGGACGACCAAAATTTAGTTCAATTTCACCTGCTGGTGTGATAATTTCCCCAGGAATCATAATAAATTCAAACTTACAAAATTAACGAATTGGATTATGTACTGTCACTAACTTTGTGCCATCAGGAAAAGTAGCTTCAACTTGCACATCATGTACCATTTCTGGTATCCCTTCCATGACATCATCTCGCGTTAATAGTGTTGTACCATAACTCATCAATTCAGCCACAGTTTGCCCATCTCTCGCTCCTTCTAAAATGGCAGCAGAAATATAAGCAACGGCTTCAGGATAATTCAGTTTTAAACCCCTTTCTTTACGTCTTTCTGCTAATAAAGCAGCAGTAAAAATTAATAGCTTATCTTTTTCCTGCGGGGTAAGTTGCATTCTTATCTCCTCTGTGTTCTCTGTGCCTCTGCGGTTAGTTTAAACTTGCCAAACTCTTGGTATACAATTACCACGATTCAGAAAATAAACTCGCAGCAACTGCCAAACATCAATAAACCAGTTTCTCACCTCAGAAGTAGAAGAACCGCGATATCGGCACAATAATCCATTTTGTAATCGGCTAACACCCGCTTCTCCTTCTCCATTCCATAAACTTCGTGTTTTTTCGACAATTTCTGCTGAAACTGCACCACCAATCCAAACTAGACTACCTACTATTGGTTTTCCAGCCAAGCAGTGGGGACTGTGGAAAATGTCTTCGCTACCCCGTAAGCATTGCCGATCAATCCATAAAGGAACATCTTCTTGCCAAATTTCGGTGTGCGATCGCCATTCTCCAAGGTAAAATTTTTCTCCTCTAGCACTGCGACCAAACCGGGTAATTTCCCAGCCTAACCAACTGGCCCCGGTTGCTAATTCTACCCGTAAATCTTGCCGATAAATCGCGTCATTAAATAAAATTGTCTCTTGCGGCAACCACTCTAAACAAGCGCCAGCGTCAATTTGCATTTGGATGGTTTGCCTAGCTTGTAAGCCATTGCTGCGATATATCTTGCTTGCAGCAGCTGTAGTGATTAAGGCTTGGGCTTGGGGTTGGAGATGGATATTAGAGGATAAGCGATCGCCTCCCACCATTCCCCCAGCTGTATGTAAAATGACGCTATGACAAACTTTTTGCCCTTCTGGATAAAATGGGCGTTGTACCTTCAGGGGCGCTTGATGGCGATCATAAATTAACTGGGTTGCACCCTGGCGATCGGCATAGACTAAATTAAGTTTCCCATGCCAACCTTCTGCTATTTGTGAGTTACAGGTCATTTATTAAGTAAACATTAAGTTTCAGGTGAATTACATTTCATTAATTAACTCTGCCAATGTTTTACCTGCAATTTATCATTATTTGTTCGCCAACTAAAAGAAAATAAATGTATAACGCTTATTAGAGAATACATAACTAAATTACAAATTATGAATTATTTAAGAAACACCAGTCCACTATATAAATGGAAAGCTGAGTCCCAAGTAGTCTGTTCCCTGCGAAACAAATGAATATGTGACTTGATATGACCCAACATTTCTGTTTGGTCTAATGTTGTATCTGCAAATGATGTGAAATCTGACCAAATTTTAACTTGAGGTAGTTGCTGGTCAATCCAACTTGATAAACTATTCCAATTAATTCTGATTGTATTTTGGCTAGCTTGGGGAATGATTTTTAAACCTTGCTGGAATTCATAGCCGTTATCATCAAATCGAAGAATGCAACGTCTACCAGGTAGGTGTAAATCACAAAACTGGGCATAGTCTTGTGTTTGAGTTTTCCATTCCAGTTTACGGCGGGCATTGACATCTACAACTTGCTCAAAAATGGGCAATAGTCCCACTACTCTAGCTGTGACTTCTGACCAGTCAAAGGTGAGAGAACCGAGTTGATTTGTGTCATTACAGCAAACAACAGTAGCTTGTGGTGTAGATTCTTGAAAATGTTTGACTTGATAAACTTGAATTTGCTGAATTTGAGCTAGTGATGCCCAAAAGCAAGGAATATCAGCCTGCTGTAACTGTTTGCCGTAAAATTTTAGTTCTCCCACTTGTCCAGTACGGTACAACCTCCAGCCACGACTTGGCATTAATAGCCGTGCGGTATAGGGATCTAGCTGCATAATCTGGGCAAATTTTCGAGATGCGTCTGTTTTCATCTCGTTACTGAGTGGCTCTAAAACTAGTACACCAAGTTCAGTGTTATTAGGTTCAGATTTTGCTTGGGAAATGGCTCTTTGTCTTTGTTCAATCTCAATTTCTTGCAGTCGTTGCAAACCTTGACGTGCTAGCGACATTATTTTGGTATTTGTCGTATCTTGCAGCAGTTGCCGATAAACTTTGTTCGCATCCTGATGCTTTCCAGATACTTCATGCAAGCGACCAAGATAAAATTGCACCCAAGGATTGTCTGGTGATTCTATTAGCAGCTGTTTGAGTAATTTAGCAGCTGTTTGATAATCTTTATGGTCAAAGGCGATCGCAACTTGCTCAATCATCACTTATAAATACGCGCTAGAGTGATGTCTCGCGCAAAATCACTTTTGCGTGAGCTATAAATCAATACGGTTCAGAGACGCGATAAATCGCCGTCTCTACAAGTGTTTTGGTCTTATCTGAACTGTATTGAGCTATAAATCATTTATACTTCACAACTTGCAGTAATTAAGGATAATGCTACTACTGGGGCTGTAACTGCTCTCAAGATGCGACGACCAAGGGAAACAGGTTGAAATCCAGCTGACTTCGCATTCTCAATTTCTTGTGTTGTCCATCCTCCCTCTGGGCCAGTAGCAATGACAATTGTCATTTGTCCTTTGTGGTGTAAGCAATCTTTTAAATGGGGAAACTCACCACGCGCTTCACAGATATATTGCTGGCTGTTTGCAAATGACAGATGATTCATGACTAATGACAAACCCATATTAAAAGCAACAGGCTCTAAAATTGTTGGTACAAAAGAGCGTTCTGATTGTTCGGCGGCTTCCGCAGCGATGCGCCGCCAGCGTTCGAGCTTTTGAGGACTAGGATGAAGTAAGGTGCGATCGCTCAATACTGGTGCAATACAAGTTACTCCCAATTCTGTGCAACATCGCACCACTTCATCAAACCCATTACCTTTGGGTAACGCCACCATCAGCGTAATCGATACAGGTAATTCAGTTTCTACCAAAAGCGCTTCTAAAACCTGTGCTTGTTCCCCTGCTAGCTGCGCTAACCACCATTTTCCCTTACCATCCATTGCAATAAAGCGATCGCCTTCGTGCAAGCGTAACACCCGCCCCAAATAATGTTGCTGTTCTTTGGTGAGCAAAATTTGCCCTTGTTGAAATTGGGAGGGTGCGATCGCAATTCTTTGCAGTTGAGACATGGGAGTTGAGAATTTCAAGAATATCAAACCATAAATGGACACAAATAAATCCATTTGTGTCCATTTATGGTTTGGTTATTTATTCACCTTACGAAAGATTCTGGAAGTAAGCCTCTAACGCTTCAGTCACCAACTGAGTCATCGGCTTACCTTGACTTTGGGCCACGTCCTTCAATTTGCCATAAACCTCTTCTTTCAAGTTCACCCGATGGCGCGATTTGTTTGCACCATTGGCTGCTTGGGGTTCGTAGGTGGCGCTAAATTCGCGGATGGCATCAAAACCAACGCGATCGCAAAAATCACCAAAGCTTTCCTTAGATTTCCGAGATTTCTTAAAGTAAACAAAAATCGGCTCTAGGAAGGTGTCTAAATCATTATGGTGCAGTTTTTCTATGTAAGGTTGCGCTAGTCGAGTCTGATTTGGCGAACCACCTAACCATAATTGGTAAGATTCTGGGGCGCTACCGACAAAGCCCAATTCTGCTAAGTAGGGACGAGCGCAACCGTTGGGGCATCCGGTCATCCTTACCACAAAATGTTCATTTTGTAAACCAACTTTATCTAACAGAGTGCGAACCCGTTCCAAAATCCCCGGTATTGCCCGTTCTGATTCTGTAATTGCCAAGCCACAAGTAGGCAAAGCCGGACAAGCCATTGCATACCGCACTAAAGGTTCTATTTTACTGGGGTCGTCTACGACACCGTAACGGCTAAGAATGTCTTGAATAGCTTCCTTGCTACCTGGTTCGATATCGTAAAAAATCAGGTTGTGGTTGGCTGTTAGACGGATGTGTAAGTTGAACTGCTCGACAATTTCCCGCAAAGCAGTTTTCAGTTGAAACGAACCTTCATCCTTGACTCGACCATTTTCAATGGAAATTCCTAAAAATAGCTTGCCATCACCTTGTTCATTCCAGCCGAGGAAGTCGTAATATTTAAACTCTGGCAGTGGTTTGAAGGTTTCGACTGGTTTACCGAAATATTCTTCAACTTGGGTGCGGAATTTATCTACACCCCAATCGTTGATTAGATATTTTAATCTGGCGTGACGACGGTCGGTGCGATCGCCATAATCTCTCTGGGTAGCAACAATTGCTTTCACAATGTCGTAAACATCATCTTTCGTAACATAACCGATGGGGTCTGCCAACCTAGCGAAAGTTTCTTCTTTACCGTGTGTCCGCCCTAAGCCACCACCAGCAAAAATATTAAATCCTTCTAATTGTTTCTTTTTATTGGTCATTACGACCAAAGTCAGGTCTTGGGAATACAAATCCACCGAATTATCCCCTGGCACAGTCACGCAAATTTTGAACTTGCGAGGCATATAGTGAGTGCCATAAATTGGTTCTTCGTTGTCATGAATAATTGTGCCATTCCCATTGCGCTGTCGGGCTGCCTTAACCTCTGGGTATTCTTCAGCACTAATTGCTTTTTCCCCATCTAGCCAAATTTCGTAATAAGCGCCTGTCTGCGCTGACAGCAAATCAGCAATATTCTGAGCATATTCCCAAGCATACTGATACTCTGGGCGATTTTTAAAGGGGACTGGTGGTGCCATGACGTTGCGGTTGATGTCGCCGCAAGCTCCCAAAGTCGAACCCAGATTTTTGACAATTGTGGCAATTGATGCTTTAAGATTCTTCTTTAAAATACCGTGCAGTTGGAAACCTTGACGGGTAGTTGCGCGTAACGTATGGTTGCCATACTCATCAGCGATTTTATCTAAAGCCAGATACAGCTGCGGCGGTACTAAACCACCCGGATTTTTTGTCCGCAGCATAAACTGGTAATCTTTTTCCTGTCCCTTGGTGCGGTTGTCGCGGTTATCCTGCTGGTAAGAACCGTGATACTTCAAAAGCTGCACTGCATTTTCGGTAAAATGGGTAGTATCTTGAAGAATTTCAGTTGCTACAGGTTCACGCAAAAAATTACTATTTTCCTTGATTCCTTCTACTTTAGAAGGCTTACGGTTAGCGATTGGGGAAGGAGCAGATTTAACCATTAGACTTGTATAGTATTCTCAATAAAGCATTACGTAGACACCGAATCAGCACCTTTCGGCTACTTTATCCCCGGTAATCCGGCCGGAATCATGAGGAATGATTTAATTTTACCACGGCAAAAGCCGGGTTTGTCAGTGATGTAACACTTAACAAAACCAGCTTTTGGGAGTAGTGAGTTTTTAGTGCTAAGTCCTGAGTACGTGAACTACCCCACCGTAAGACGGACGGGACTTCCCAATTCATTGGAAATAGCCTCTAAAACTCCGTAGCTTTATTGGTCTGACATTCCCTCGCTCTCGCTGGAGTCCTGGTTCTCAAGACCCAAATGTTTTACCCTGAGCGAAGTCGTTCGCGCAGCGTCTCCAAGAGTTGGATTTTCTTGCAACATATACCTATTAGCTTAGTTTTCGCTTATGGCATTGATGGTCAAGACTTAACTAGATTACCAGAAAAATTGGGGAAACACTCATACATCCAATATAAGTTTATTGCATAAGTAAAAAATCAATATTGGATGCAATCGTCATCACCCGCTCACAATACCTACCAAGCTTAGGTTGAGGGTGGGGACTTCCGCTTTACGTTAAATAAAGTATGGAGTGACTAAAGACTCAATAATTTTTTTATTTGAAGCGATAGCCAAGACCACCATTTATGGTGACAGCAGAAGCATCGCTATTTTGGTAGGCACCAAGTCCGACTTTAGCGTTAGTGTAGACGAGGAAATTGCTAGCAACTTCCGATTCAACACCAGCACCTAGCACTACTGAATCTCTATTACCTATAGGAGTTGGTAAGCCATCTTTTTCTACAAAAGAATAACCACCAGTTAAATAGGCGTTAGTTCTATTAGCGATAGGCACATCCACAGAAAGTTCTGGGATGATAGCACTTGTCTTATCACTCCAGATAACATTACCACGTGCAGAAAATGGCGTAGTTCCTAATTTCACGCGGCCTGTAACATTACCACCAAATGTAGCAGCATCGTTGATACCTTGTCCGCCGCTCGTAACGCCAGATGCAACACCAGCACCAATATAACTAGCGTCAGTACCCTTTTTCGTTTCAGCAAAAGCTTGACCAGCTGATAGAACCAGAGGAGCAACTATTAAGGAAGATAATGCAGAAATTGTGACAAAAGACTTGAGTAAGCGTTTCATAGTTTTTACCAAAATTTGTAGTTTTTACTTATATATTTCCAGTCGAAAATTGGGTAATAATGTTCCAAATGTTTCCCAATTTTTATTAAATGAATGTTGCTATTGATGCATAACGTTTACAAGCTAACTATTGCTGATAGTGCTGTAATAATTACATTCAATGTCTTTTCATCCTGGTTCTTTGTTCCAAAAATAGACGCTTTTAAAACTGGCACAATATTTGGAACTAAAACTAAGTCGGAATATAGTGAATAAAATACCCAATTAACAATTTTTGCCGAGCTTTTCACAGAGGATGAAAAACTTGGCTGTAGCATTTGTTGCAACAACCTATAGAGAGAATCTATAAAGTTAATTTTGAGCAGTTATCGTGGAGATTGAATAATGCTAACCGGTGCAAAAACGTTGTCTGGCTTGATGGGTTTATGTGTCGGTGATGCGTTGGGTGTGCCAGTGGAGTTTACTAGCCGTGCTGAACGAGTAAAATCTCCAGTGACAACGATGCAAGGTTATGGCACATGGAATCAACCACCAGGAACTTGGTCAGATGATAGTTCGTTAAGCTTTTGCCTAGCAGAATGCCTTTGTAGGGGGTATTCGTTGGATGCCATAGCTAATTCCTTCTGGCGGTGGTACAAGGAGGCTTACTGGACTCCTCGCGGCGATGTCTTTGATATTGGTCAAACTACCCACACAGCAATTATGCGCCTCAAACAGGGAGTTGTTCCCCATCAGGCGGGTGGGAAGGTTGAAAATAGTAATGGCAATGGTTCATTGATGAGAATCTTGCCAATGGCTTATTGTCACCGAAACTTAACTTTAGGTGAATTGCTGGCACGGGTGCATGATGTTTCAGCGATTACCCATGCTCATGCGCGATCGCAAATGTCCTGTGGAATTTATATTAGTATTGCAGTGGCGCTCCTAGAAGGGGCTGACCCACAAACAGCTTATCTACAAGCATTGCAAGATATCCAAACAATTTATTCTGTCCGAGAATTTTTGTTAGAAAAGCCGCATTTTGGCAGAATTTTTAGTGGTGAAATTGCCAAGTTACCAGTTGAAGAGATTAATTCTGGTGGCTATGTGATTGATACCTTGGAATCGTCCCTGTGGTGTTTATTAAATAGCTCGTCTTATTCTGAGGCGGTACTGAAAGCTGTCAACTTAGGCGGAGATGCCGATACAACCGCCGCCGTCACTGGTGGTTTAGCAGGAATTTATTACGGGGTGGAAAATATTCCTCAAAAATGGATGAACCAAATTGCTCGTAGACAGGACATTATTTATTTGGCAGAGCGTTTTGCAAGGGCTGTCTACAGTTGAAGGGACTGGGGACTGGGTGGGGGGAATAACCAATGCCCAATGCCCAATACCCCATACCCAATCCTAAACCGTAGACAAAGAATAGACCTGACCATCAATCAACAGCCGTGTGATGCCCTTAGCTTGGAGATGAGTACGAGCCTTATGAAGCATTTTACTATCAGGAACTTTAATTACGCGATCGCGCTTCGTAGAAAAGCGCTTGGCGACGCGATGATTATCAAACACCGGCAGAGTTCTTTGCTGGGTTTCCAGGCTAGGAATTTGTCCCAAATCACCAAAGTCCTTGAGGGGTCGGGTAATTAATTCCGAGGAACGGTCAATTACCAAATAACAAGTTTTCGGCAAATTGGCTATCGACAGAGGTAAAACTTGAACTGATGCTTCACCTGGTCTTCTTTTTGTGACTAAAGGTCTTTCCTCATCCAGGTCATCATCATCAAAGTCTTCTTCCTCAAAGTCGTCATCCTCTAAATCATCATCTTCTAAATCATCCAAATCCTCCGATTCGTCTAGCAAATCTTCGCCCAGCATCTGCGCGATGACAGCTGCTCCTGGATGTTTATCCTTTAGCGGTGGAATAGAGATGCTGACTATTTCCGGCGGCTTTTGCTCTGGAGTTTCTAATTTCTCTGTAACTCGGAGCTTCGGTTTTTCCGCCGCCGAGGGGCGACGGCGCACCCGGCGACTCGCAGCGAGTGATTCTGCCGTTTCCTCTGAGTAAACTTCCTGCTCTACACGAATTACCCGACGTGGCTGAGGCTCAACCTTTGTCACTTCCAACGGTGGGCTTTCAATAGGTGGAACTTCTATCTCCGGCTCAGGTTGAGTCAGCAATGGTAACTGCTCGTAGCTTACCTGCGCCCTGCCTTCAGGAGTTCTCGCAGCCCGCTTTAAAGAGACTAAGTATTCATACTCATCCTCTGGCAAAGTGCTTTTGAGCAGGCGACTAATTGTCGAATTACTCACACCATAGCGTTCTGCCAAAGTTGAGGTTGTTTCGGCAGTCTCTCGATATAACTTAAGAATTTCTTGCTTGTCAGAGTCTGTTAGTTTTCTCACGGTAGATACCAAAAATCTTTACTAAGCTCGTTTACGTCCGCTGGTACGCCGCGTTCGTCTTAGTGATGCGTCATATTCTAAGACAGCGCCCATACCAAATAACACCCCACTAAACACCCAAAACACTTCTAATATCTCCCCACTTTGATAGTTGGGGCCTTGGGCGTATTTAAACCACATATCTGCAATGTAAAGCGAAAAGGCCGCCGCCGCAATCATTCGCCAAGACTGGGAAACTCTTCCCCCCCAAAAGGCTAGTAGCAGAGTGGTAGCAATAATTAACAAAACTACATCGCTAACTACGTAAAACCAATTCAAAATAGCGACTAGCAGTTCTGAGGGTGTTTCCTGTTGCATAGAAATCCACCATGCCAACAAACTACCGAACACTGCAATTGCTAACACAATTAGCCACTGCCATTTTTCCAGATTGATTCGCCTGGAAGCCACAGCTAAAATCATGCCTGCGCCAAGTAATAGATAAGTCAGTACAAAAAATATATCGCCTACAGACACATCTGGTTCATCTTTTAAAACTATTTCGGTATATCCGAAAATTATCCCCCCAACGAAATAGGAAAGCATACCTAAGCCAATTAAGAGCCAGACATTTCGCCCACTGACGATTTGTGGACTCAGCCAGTTCCTCAAGCATAAGATACTGGCACCCAAATAAGCTAAAGCTTCAAAAATATTTGTACCAATTACATACCACTCGGCCCGGCTTTCTATGCCATCGGCTCCGGGAACTTTGGCACTAAACAACAAAAAGTATAGCAGTGCTAGTACGGCCCAGCCAATATTAGCTAAGACAATGTTCTGAGTATTGAAAATGGATTTAGAAAGGAACGAATTCTCGTAAGAGTTATTCATAGGAATTGACTATGTAGATGCACTCTGGCAGTATTTTGAGTTAAAAGACTGTATATCTAGCATTGTGTCTGCCAAGTAATACACAATCGGACAGCAAAAGCAAGTGCCAGTGGCCGGAATTTTGTTAAAAATTTCCATGCTACTGCCACAGTTTACCCAGTGGCGATTGATTTAGCCAATTGATAAATAGCAATCGCTCGGCTTCTGGCATATCTTCTAGCTTATAAATCACTTGTTTGGTAAAATTAGCATTGCCAAAATATGCTTTTCCTAATCGATGCAGTTCTTGTAACAAAGTAACTACATGATTTTCTTGCCAATCAGGTATTTTGGCGGTCGGCAAAGGATTGGTAGATACCAAATATTTAACTGCTTCTAGGGAAGATGCTTGAGGAAATTGCTTCTGCTTTAATACTTCCGCAATATCTTTTTCAAATAATGCAGCTTGTTTAGCACCTAAAAACTCTTCAATGTCGATAGAAACACCCTGTAACAGCAAAATACTAGCTTGGACTAAAATCGCCATTTTGCCATGACCACCTGTGTCACTATCCAGCTGCTCTAAACGGATTTTACCCCAGACGCTAAACCGTTCGGGTTCCTCGAGCAAAACACAGGCTTTACCCCGGTTATCCGTTAATTCTCTCCATAAGGCTCTAGCTTCTTCTTCTTGACTAGCTTTGAAAACACTAATCAAGCGAAAAGTCTGCCCTTGATAATTGAGAATCGGCACCTGCTGATCCTTTTTTGGGTGCTGAATGCTTGATATTTCAACATCCTGCCGTTTGAGAATAAACATGGCACTAGCAAATAACTCCTCACAGGGGCACTCTTAATATGGAATATATAATGGCATTTGGCAGTATCGCCAAGGCTGAAATTACCTAGCATACTGTGGAAATGAGCCTAGCGATCGCCAGATTCTTCCCCAAGGTAGCCACCCAGAGGGCATTGGCGTTAACAGGCAAATAACCTCTTGGCAACTCAATATATCTAAACCAATACTCCATCTGTTTCGTTTTTAGTGTAAATTGACTAGCTAGCGACTAGCATCTTAGCCTTGCTAGTGGTAAATCTGCAATTTTTGATTGCTTCTTGCTAAGTAAAGACGATATAATAGTTTAGGTGACTCCTTCAGGAGCCATTATTTTGTTTTGGGCGCGTAGCTCAGTGGATAGAGCCACGGATTTCTAATCCGTTGGTCGCAGGTTCGAACCCTGCCGCGCTCGTTTTAACTTAATACGAACCCTAAAGAAGCCTTTTCATGGTAATTTACCAAATAGGCTTGAGAGTTCATATAAATGCACCACACAAAAGATAAAGGTGATCTAGCAGCTGCTAAAGTGATAGCAGATTTAGTCGAGAAAGAATATTCGGTTTTTGTACCAGTAGTAACTGAACATGCACCCTTTGATTTGATTGCCTACAAAAATGGCAAATGTTACAGAATTCAAGCTAAATACAGTTGTGATGGCACACTGAAAAACAAAAGCAATTGGGCAGACAAGAATGGTTGTCATGAGAAAAAGTACAAATCTGATGACTTTGATTTCTATGGCCTTTATTTGCCAGATATAAACAAAGTAGTGTATCCATCAATCACGTTTGGTGGTTGCGGTATCAGGACAACGCCACCTAAATCACCCAATCCTTTTTATTGGTGGGAAGATTTTATAGATTTAACTGAAGTAGCACTTAAGCGAACCTACAAGGAGTTTGGCGTTGACTTAACAACTAGAAAGGTTAACCCAGACTCTAGAATTCATACTAGAAAAGTTGAAAGACCATCAAAAGAAGAACTAGGAAAACTAGTTTGGGAAAAGCCAACCGCACAAATTGGGAGAGATTTTGGCGTGTCTGATAAGGCTGTAGAGAAGTGGTGTAAGGCTTATGGAATAGAAAAGCCGCCTAGAGGTTATTGGGTGAAGAAGGCTTATATAAAAGTAGAGGTAAAGTTAACAGAACCTGTAGAAAATATTAAATCATCAATAACTAATGCTTCTTAGCGATCAAATTTAGATAGTGATAGACTTAAATCCAGAAGTGTTGAATGTTAAGAAAAATCCGATAAAAATAGCCCAAAATATGGTAGTTTTGGGCTAAGGCTTAAAATATATTAGTTTGATTGTGATTATAAATTCATTTCCCAAAATTGTCAAAGATATACTGAAAAGCCTGCCAAAAAACGATTATCCAGTATTGAACAGTCGTCTGTTTTTTGAGTGCTGGCTATCCTATGCCCTGGATAACAGCTTAACAAGTATGCGAGATTTGTTTAACAGATTAAATAACAATTGTTTTGAGGTAGATATTTCTACTTTCTCTAAAGCAAATTTACATCGAAGCCAAAAACCTTTTCAAGAGATTTACCAAAAATTAAATGAATTAGTACAGAAGAAAGTTCAAAAAAAGTTACACAATAAATATGCAATTTGTCCAATAGATTCAACAATTATTACTCTCACAAGTAAATTGTTATGGGTACTAGGTCATCATCAAGTCAAGCTGTTTAGTTCCTTAAATCTCTCCACAGGAAGCCCAGAAGATAACTTCATCAATTTTGGACATGACCATGATTATAAATTTGGTTCCAAAATGATGTCTAGTCTCCCAATAAATGCTGTTGGAGTAATGGATAGGGGTTTTGCTGGATTAAAATTTATCCAAGAATTAGTACAAGAAAACAAATATTTTGTTTTGCGGATAAAAAACAATTGGAAACTAGAATTTGATGGCTCAAATGGATTGGTCAAAGTTGGTGCATCTGATGATGCTCAAGCTTATAGAGTAATTAATTTCTGTGATTTAGAGACAAAAACCGAGTTTCGCTTAGTGACTAATTTACCAGAGTCGGGAGATGCAGCTGTTCATGATGATGAAATTAGGGATATTTATCGATTACGTTGGGGAGTTGAATTGTTGTGGAAGTTTTTAAAGATGCACTTAAAACTTGACAAACTCATTACCAAAAACGTCAATGGTATTACCATACAAATTTACGTGAGCTTGATAGCCTATCTGATTTTACAGCTTTTATCTATTCCCGAACAATGGGGACATACACTATTAGATAAATTCCGCTATCTTCAATCTTGTATGTGTCAGAAAATCAGCTATGTTCATTGGTTTGAGGAGATGATGTTTTGCTGACTAATTTAAGCTTTTGAGACTTAGTGTAACTAATAATGTAAAGTTTTGTATCAGCATTCAACATTTCTGACTTAAATCATTATTAACTTTACATTATATGTTTCCTGCTATTCAATAGTGCCAATACGATCACTAAGCTTATTTGGTGTTCATTCAATACCAATTAAACTTATTTTTTATCTAGTTATAGCCAACCATATAATAAATTGATTGATATACTGACTTAATTTAATTACGTACAATCAACTTAATACAAAATGAAATTATATAAACTTTGGAATACTTCAAGTGATTGGTGGGTTATTGCACCTAATGAAGAAATTGCTCTTGACTACAGTTATAAAAATACATTAACTAAGGAGAAAAGGAATCTTGGTGTATCTTCTGATACATACTTTTCTTCAGACAAAACACATGGTGGACTAAATGAATTACTAAAAGGTAATAGAATAGGTATAGTTATTAGGGTTAGAACTGACGAACCTCCCTTTGAAGATAAATGGATATTTACTATTTCACATGAGTGGATACCTGAACAGCTTACTTGGCGTAGATAAGCCTTAAACAGCTAATGTTCTATATTCATATCTCCTCTATTGCGGTATGCAGTATACAAATAGTATCTGAAGTTACAGTAGTTATTTTCTATGTCAAATCATAGTCAAAATTCTGTCCTGCATAGTCAAAAATGCAAGGAAAAGAGTTAGATTTTCAACATCCAGATTCCTTAAAAAGCCTGAAAGGGTTAGTTTTGCGTTGATTATACTGTCAATTTAAAAAGCCCGTGACGAGGATTGAACTCGTGACCTCACCCTTACCAAGGGTGTGCTCTACCACTGAGCCACACGGGCGAAATATAATTCCGCTTTTTCAGCTAGAAGTTAAAATGCTGGGAGTTTTGATGCTTACCCAGACATTATAACTTATAACTTCGTAAGTGGTGGGCCGGGCTGGATTTGAACCAGCGTAGGCGCTAGCCAACGGATTTACAGTCCGTCTCCATTAACCACTCGGACACCGACCCGATTTGTCTCACGATTTAAAATCTTAGCACCATGTTTTAGAAATTGCAAGTGATTAGAAAAAATAACTTGTAGGTAGAGATCGCAACAAAATTGCGTCTCTACCATCAGTATAAAAAATACTGCTTACACGCTCATTTCCAGCATTCGTTGCATTGGTCGCAGTGCAGCAAGGCGAATATCCTCTGACATGGTAATTTCGGGAGTGCGATTTTTCATTGCCCAGTAGAGCTTTTCTAGGGTGTTTAACCGCATAAACGGACATTCGTTACAAGCGCAGTTATTCATCGGCGGTGCAGGAATAAAATGCTTGTCAGGAGCTAGTTTTTGCATTTGGTGAATGATTCCCGGCTCTGTCGCAACGATAAATTCTTTGGTGGGGCTGTTTTGACAATACTTGAGTAATGCGGCTGTAGAGCCAATAAAGCTGGCGTGGCGCAATACACTACTTTCACATTCTGGATGTGCGATCGCCTCTGCTTCTGGGTGAGCAATTTTTAACTGGACGATTTTCTTTTCCGAAAAGGTTTCATGGACAACACAGCTACCTTGCCATAGCACCAAATCTCGTCCCGTCTGTTCCATCACATACCGCCCCAAATTGCGATCGGGGGCAAAAATAATTGGCTGTTCCTTCGGTATCTGCTGGACAATTTTCACAGCGTTGGAGCTAGTACAAATAATATCGCTCATCGCCTTGATATCAGCAGAACAGTTGATGTAAGACACCACCAAATGATTCGGATGCGCTGCTTTAAAAGCTGCAAACTCATCTGCTGGACAACTGTCTGCTAAAGAACAACCAGCATTCAAATCTGGTAAAAGTACTAATTTATCGGGATTAAGTATCTTTGCTGTTTCTGCCATGAAGTGAACGCCAGCAAAAACAATTACATCCGCATTGGTTTTTTCGGCGGCTCTTGCCAGTTGTAATGAATCCCCAATAAAGTCTGCAATATCCTGAATATCTGGCTCTTGATAATAATGCGCCAGGATAACGGCGTTGAGTTCTTTTTTGAGACTCTGAATCGCGGCAAACAAATCTAGTGGTAGTTCACCCAGTTGGGTGTTTTCTCGTTGAGCTAATGCAGTAGTAAACACAGTTTAGGGGTGCTTTATGTTGCAAATGTATGTCCTGTGGATTCAATTATAGTAGTTTTTACCAAAAATAGTGGACGGTTGATATTTTGGGGTTGTGTCCAAATCGGGCTGAGTTTCATATCCTGGAGATAGACGGCAAGGAAAGTGGCATGACCAGTCAGAAAACTCAATCGATAAACCTCAAAATTGCTGTAGTTGGAGATATTCACGACCAATGGGAAGTGGAAGATGGCGTTGCACTCAAGCATTTGGGTGTTGACTTAGTGCTGTTTGTCGGGGATTTTGGCAATGAATCGGTGGAAGTGGTCAGAGCGATCGCTTCTCTCGATATTCCCAAAGCAGCCGTGATGGGCAACCACGATGCCTGGTATACCGCCACCGAATGGGGACGCAAAAAGGCTCCTTATGACCGCTCTAAGGAAGACTGGGTACAGGAACAACTCGATTTATTAGGTTCGTCCCATGTTGGTTACGGTAAGCTGGATTTTCCCGCTTGGAATTTAACTGTAGTGGGGGGTCGTCCCTTTACTTGGGGTGGCCCAGAGTGGAAATTCGCGGAAATCTGTAAAGAACGTTACGGTGTGACGAGTTTAGAAGAATCCGCCGATCGCATCGTGAAAGCTGTTAAAAGCGCCGCTTACGAGACAATTATATTTTTGGGTCACAATGGGCCTAGTGGGTTAGGCGATCGCCCCGAAGACCCCTGCGGAAAAGACTGGCACCCAATTGGTGGCGATTTTGGCGATCCAGATTTGGGCGAGGCGATTTCTCAAGCCTTGACTGCTGGTAAAACCATTCCCCTGGTGACATTTGGTCACATGCACCGAGATTTACGCCATACCAAGAAGGTGCAGCGCAAGCCCATCTTTAGAAGTCCAGAGGGAACAATTTACTTAAATGCGGCTAGTGTCCCCAGGATTGTGGAAAATGACAGCGAGAAGTTGCGTAATTTTTCTATTGTCTCCTTAGAGGCGGGTGTGGTTTCGCAAGTTTCCCTAGTTTGGGTGGGGAATGACTTTCAGGTGGCTAAGGGGGAAATTTTGTACGAGCGATCGCGTATTGTGTCGTAGACATTCGCATCCAGTAGTGCAATCTGCGTAGATAATAGGGTATAGTATGATCTGTCAAGTTTAGTGCTAACCAACAAAAGCGCCTGAATAGCGTCTGAAACAAGGATAAACACAAGTTTGACAGATTTACTGGAGAGGTGGCAGAGTGGTCGATTGCGTCCGACTTGAAATCGGATGAGGCTAAAACCTCCGGGAGTTCGAATCTCCCCCTCTCCGTTTAGGAATTAAAAATTGAAAATTAAAAATTAAAAATTGAAGAGGTTAGGTGGGGCTTTTGGTGGAGATAATTATGGCACCAAGAATTTTTGTTAGTTCTTCAGCTTCGGTTTGGAGTTGACTAATTTTTGATTGAGGTACTATTTCGGTAGCAATGAGCAACCTTAACCAATACCGAGTTTCACGGGATTCTTTTAGTGCAATCATGAGCTTGCTGATAAAATCAGCTTTGCTTTGAGCAGCTTGTGCTTCTTCTACATTAGCTCCAATCGATGTTCCTGACCTTAACAACTATTGAGCAAGGGTTCGCGCTACTCCTGGTTTATCATCTAAAAACTGGCACAGTTTGACTATGCGAACTGAAAATGTAAAAGTGCGATCGCATAAATCTTTTTTCATTAGTAAACATTAAAAATTAAAATAAATTACTACACTGTTTTTCTCCTTTTTGTTTGGCATTTTCTCAGCTTTTCCTAAATTATTAACTTTTAATTGGTAAAAACAAGGTATCTTCAATTTCATGCCTAACTTCTGGGCTAATAGAACAATCACTATTCAGGCAATCTACCAATAGCTTATTTGCATCATAATACTGTCTTAATAATTCCTTTTGTACATTATTAAATTGCCATTTATGTCCAATATTCCGATTTTTTATCATTAGAGAACGAAGTTTTTCAAGCCAAATATATCTATCGGTAACTACCCATTCTGAAATAAATTCTTCATCTTGACTTAAACTAGGTAGTCCGTTTTGAATCTCTATAATCTGTTCATGAAACTCTAAATTTGATGTATTTTCAATAAGAAAATATAAAATTCTGTGACAAAAATCAACATGCATTATACCAGAAGTGTTGAATGTTAAGAAAAATCCGATAAAAATAGCCCAAAATATGGTAGTTTTGGGCTAAGGCTTAAAATATATTAGTTTGATTGTGATTATAAATTCATTTCCCAAAATTGTCAAAGATATACTGAAAAGCCTGCCAAAAAACGATTATCCAGTATTGAACAGTCGTCTGTTTTTTGAGTGCTGGCTATCCTATGCCCTGGATAACAGCTTAACAAGTATGCGAGATTTGTTTAACAGATTAAATAACAATTGTTTTGAGGTAGATATTTCTACTTTCTCTAAAGCAAATTTACATCGAAGCCAAAAACCTTTTCAAGAGATTTACCAAAAATTAAATGAATTAGTACAGAAGAAAGTTCAAAAAAAGTTACACAATAAATATGCAATTTGTCCAATAGATTCAACAATTATTACTCTCACAAGTAAATTGTTATGGGTACTAGGTCATCATCAAGTCAAGCTGTTTAGTTCCTTAAATCTCTCCACAGGAAGCCCAGAAGATAACTTCATCAATTTTGGACATGACCATGATTATAAATTTGGTTCCAAAATGATGTCTAGTCTCCCAATAAATGCTGTTGGAGTAATGGATAGGGGTTTTGCTGGATTAAAATTTATCCAAGAATTAGTACAAGAAAACAAATATTTTGTTTTGCGGATAAAAAACAATTGGAAACTAGAATTTGATGGCTCAAATGGATTGGTCAAAGTTGGTGCATCTGATGATGCTCAAGCTTATAGAGTAATTAATTTCTGTGATTTAGAGACAAAAACCGAGTTTCGCTTAGTGACTAATTTACCAGAGTCGGGAGATGCAGCTGTTCATGATGATGAAATTAGGGATATTTATCGATTACGTTGGGGAGTTGAATTGTTGTGGAAGTTTTTAAAGATGCACTTAAAACTTGACAAACTCATTACCAAAAACGTCAATGGTATTACCATACAAATTTACGTGAGCTTGATAGCCTATCTGATTTTACAGCTTTTATCTATTCCCGAACAATGGGGACATACACTATTAGATAAATTCCGCTATCTTCAATCTTGTATGTGTCAGAAAATCAGCTATGTTCATTGGTTTGAGGAGATGATGTTTTGCTGACTAATTTAAGCTTTTGAGACTTAGTGTAACTAATAATGTAAAGTTTTGTATCAGCATTCAACATTTCTGGCATTATACCATCAATTAAGATGGATATAAGAATATCAATAACGAGTTCATTAACTTGATATTTTTGAATTAAGTTTTGATCAATTTCTAAAGCTAAAGTAGAGAAGAATCTAGATTGAGCGTCATTATTCTCAAACATATATTCATACATAATTTCATCGGTAAATACAAAGTATGAAACTCGAACTGCTGCCGATTTATAAGTAGTTTCAACCGAACTTGCCTTGTCATTTACCCATTCCATAAATCGCTGCAATTTCTCATCTTGTGTCAATAATCCATCAACTTTTATCTTCATCATCCACACCAAATCATCTGCCTTCCTCATCATCTCTGCTGTGAGCAAAAAAACCTCCTGCCAGCGTTTTTCATTAATATGCTTAATCAAATTTTTATAAGTAGAATTAGCAACAATTTCTCTTGCTGTAAAATACTCATGAAACGTTAAGTGAGAAAAAGAATAGATGCCCTTAGCTCGTTCTGTTAGTAGCCCATGCTGTGCTTCAATAGACTTTAAAACGGCTTCACTATCGAGTTTCAATACTTCTAGATCTGTGTCAGAATTGCGTAAGTTACGAATAAAATCAGCAATGTATGCTTCAGCAGTTTTCTGCTTAAAGAAATAGTCTTTCTGCTCAAAGGTAGTTAAGCCTATTTGACTCAGCAAGTCTTCCTTACGCTGCGAAGATAGATTTTTATAGACCTGCTCTCTCTCAATATTGCGTTTGGCATCCCATTTTTTCAGCAATACATCTAATCCTTCTTGATAAAGTTCAGAACGGTTTGCTGGGAAATCTCCACTATTTCCAAATACCAAACACAGTAATGTTAACAGTAAAGGACTACTTGCTAGTTCTTGGATTGGTTTATTCTCCTTCAGTTTTTGAATAAATCTTTTACCTTTAACTGGATCAGTTAACTGGAACCAGTTTTGAGCAAAAATGGTTATTTGTTTTTCTTCAAAATCTGCCATCTCTACTTCTGTGAAATTTTCAAAGGTGTATTCTTTGGCAGCAATACGACAGGTAATGACCAACTGATTTGTATGAAACAGGTCGGAAAATTCCCGAATTTGTCGTAAGACACGCTTAGTGTCTTCTTCTCGCACTTCATCTAAGCCATCCAGCAATACCAATGCCTTCCCCTGTCTCAATAGTTCCTCTACTGTCAGGCTGGCATAAGTTACACCACAGCTTAATAATTGTTCAGCAATAAATTGAAAAATATCTGGTTGTTTAGGTGCTTCTGCAAAATCTTTTAAGGTGATAAACAAGGGAAATCTGTTTGCTTGAAATCTCCCTTCAATACATTGCATTGCTAGATATTTTAAAAAAGTGGTTTTTCCTGCTCCTGGTTTGCCTAAAACCATCAGCTTACTATAAAGCTGTACAACGTCTAGTCCTAAGACTCGTTTCTGTTTTACTCTGCTAAGTCCAATCCGCTCAAAGTTATCATGGTCACAGTTTTGTATTAGTTCTGCAACTTTAAGTCGTGTTCGTCCTGTTATTTCCTCTAGAATATTGACATTCGTGTAAATACCTTGTTTTCCTGTTAACTTAATCGGCTTAGGCATATCTAATACCCGCATGGTTCCGCACTTTTCTTTGATGTAGAGTTTGATTTGTTTGCGGATTTCTTGCACTAAAGTATCAATAGAATCATATATGTCATCTTTAGTTAAATCGCCAGAGGGTTTTTGCTGTGAGTATCTTTTGCTCAGATACTCCCGTAAGCGACTTTCTTTAACAGGGCCATTACCAGTGATGCAAAATTTTTTGTAAATGCCTGTAAGACAAGTGCCGAGGTTACTTTCGGAAATGTTTAATTCTTGAGCTACGTTGACTCGATTCTTACTACGACCGAATATTTCCACAAAGACTTCTTTCTCTCGGTGCGACAACTCACTGTATTGCTCCAGTTGCTTAAGAAAGTCCTCTGGTATAGACATTGACCACTCCCACTATTACTTATAAGCCAGTGTAGCCAAAGTTTTTATCAAAATGTGGAGTTAATTCAGTGTAAGTCAGGCTAAGTCAAGGTAAGTCAGATAAATAACTACAAAAGAAAATTGCGACATTGAACTCAGTCAAGTTACTGAGGCGATCGCAATGCTAGAAACACTAATCCCTTTGGTTGTAAATAAGTCTGTTGAAGTTGTTATTGGAATACTGCTGGAAAAATTTTGTAAATGGGTGCTGAGTGATGCCAATATCAAAAGTGCCAACAACTCTCTGAAAATGCAGATTCTTGTACTTTATCTTGATTGGGTTTTACGAAAAACATCACTAAAACCTTTGCCAGAGGAATCAGAAGAGAAGGATTAAGAAACAGTGGGTAGTAGAGATAATAGAGCGATCGCATTCACAAACAAAGTGCGATCGCTCCTGTCTCAATGCTTGCATCGTGCTAGCATAAAGAGAAATCCTACTCTGAGGTAAAGCGATGGCTACCCTTTATGTAAGAAATTTACCCGATGATTTATATGCCAAGCTGCAAGAGTTAGCGGCATCTGAACACCGTTCAATTAACGCCCAAGTCATAACTCTGTTAGAACAAGCTTTAAAGACTGAAGCACAGCAAATAGAAGACCAGAAACGCCAGAATGTACTTAAAGTCCTGGAAGAAAGTCGCCAGCGTCGCCGTGTGAATCCAGCAGACTTCGGATTACCTGATAGTACTCAACTGATTCGAGAAGACCGCGACAGATGACTACCCCTCTAAGATGCGTGTTAGATACCAGTGTGTGTATCAAGTATTTTATTGCTGATCCACTAACTGCCAAAGTTAATCAGCTTTTCGACCATTTTGCCAATCCACAGACGGAAATATTTGTTCCAGACCTCTTTTACATTGAGTGTGCCAACGCCTTATTGAAGTACGTCCGTGCAAGGATGTACACTGCTGCTGAGGTTCAGACAGATTTAGCGACCCTCAAAGCTTTTCCTTTGCGTGTTGTCTCTACGGCTGATTTGATGGCGGATGCAGTTACGATCGCATTAAACTATGGAATCTCCGCCTACGATGGCTCTTATGTCGCACTTTCCCAGCAGCTAGATGCAACTTTGCTAACTCTCGACGGCAAGCTGGTAAAGGCTTTAGCTGGTTCGTCTTACAATGTTTCCTCGTTTAATGACTTTGAGGTTCCGCCGTTGGAGTCAATGTAGAAGCGATCGCTTTTCTTCACCATATATTTAACCCCAAAGCATTGAATGAGGCTAAACAAATCGATACAAGCTCAGAATTGGGGAAATTAAATTTTTATCACCGACTTAATTAGTTGCAATAAAATTAGTTTGTAAAGCAGGGGATAAACCTGCTGTTTTTTAATATTCAATTGTCAAAAATGCCTTTTACTTATAACCGCACTGTTCGCTTTCAAGATACTGATGCTGCTGGAGTAGTTTATTTTGCTAACGTTTTGGGTATTTGCCATGAAGCTTATGAAGAATCTTTAGAAGCATCAAGTATTAATCTCAAAGATTTTTTTACTAATCCCTCTGTGGGGTTTCCCATTGTTCATACTAGTGTGGATTTTTTGCGCCCTATGTTTGTTGGGAATAAGTTGCTGATTAGCTTAATTCCACAAAAAATAGGTGTTGAGAAGTTTGAAATTACTTACGAAATTGCTGTGGGTGAAGTGATAGTTGCTAAGGCTATTACTCGTCATGTTTGTATTGATGTGAGTAGTAGAAATAAGCAGGAATTACCTGATGAGATAGTTCAGTGGTTGGAGAGGAACCGCAGAGATGCAGAGGACGCAGAGAGAAGAAGGTCGAGAGAGATTATGTAATGGAATTTTGGAGGAATTCTGTGGCGATTTGCTGTAACTGTTGACGGTTAATTTTACCTTGAGAGTTGCGGGGTAAATTTTGCTGGGGAATCCAATATTTAGGGATTTTAAATTTGCTGAGTTTGTGTTTGAGTAGGGTTTGGATTTTTAAGACGGAAGTATTTGATTTTTTGGGAATGTAAATCGCTGTTAAGGCTTGTCCCCAGTCTTTATCTGGAATGCCAATGACACAAATATCGGCAACCATTTGAGTTGATTGTATAGCTGATTCAATCTCTGCTGGGTAAATATTTTCGCCACCTGTAATAATTTTGTCGCTATTACGCCCGACAATATTTAAATGACCTTGATCGTCTAAAAAGCCTAAATCATCTACTTGAAAATCAGTTTTATTTTCTCTGGTTATTGGATAGTAACCAAGAGATAAAGATTGAGCATGAATTGTGATATTTCCTATTTGATTAGAATTTAAAATTTCGCCTTGCTGATTGCAAATAGTTACTTTGGCATGGGGAAGAATTTGACCACTGCTAATTTTACCATCGAGAAAATCATCTGGTTTAAGAGTGGCAATTTGAGAGGCAGTTTCTGTCATGCCATAAGTAGGTGCTAATCGGATGCGATGAAATCTGGCTTTTTCTAGTAGTTCGTTCCATGCTGGCGCACCTCCCAAAAGTACAGTATTAAATTGGAATAGCCATTCAGTTAATTCTGGATTTTGTAGGAGGCGTTGTAACTGTGTTGGTACTAAAGATATGAAAAATTCTGATTGTTTAATATTTAATCTTTGACTAGATTCTACGGCTTTAAATGGTTGAATAGCTAGTTTACCTCCGGTGGTAAAAGAGCGCATAAATTGCATTAAACCGCTAACGTGATATAGCGGTAAAACGCAAAAAGAATTGACTTGCTTTAGTTGAAAATATTCGCTAAATCCTTGTACAGACGCTGTGAGAGTTTCCCAAGTATGAATAGCAAATTTAATCTGCCCTGATGAACCACCTGTTGGAATCATAATCGTTGGGCATGGTGCATTGGGCATTGGGCATGGGGAATTATTTTCATTTCCTATTCCCCATTTTCTATTCTCCATTCCCAAAATAATATCTGGTTGTACTAGATCAAAGACTTGTTGCCATTCTTGTGTTCCCCAGTCGGGGTTACAAAGAAAAACTAGACAATTCGCTGCACTAGCGGCAATAAAACTTGCTAAAAACCGCACTGGCTCGCGTTCGGCTAAGATAATTTTTATTGGTGTTCCAAATGCTGATAATTGTGTTAGTTCTAAATATAATTCTTGAGCTATTTGATTAAATTTATGGCTGTTATAACCAATAAGCCAATCATCCTGAGTCAGATTATTAAGGCAGTCTAAAGGTCGTTCCATAAAGTTTGAAACCACGTTTCTTCTTGTTCAAAAAAATGGTCGATGCCAAAACCAATTGCCCTATTGTTTCGGGATAATTCTGCCGCTAGTTTGAGTGCTGCAAGTCTAGCGATCGCAGTTTCAAATACTGATGAAAATACAGTATCAATTTGATGCTGGTGGCAAAACTTTCTCAAATGAGATGGCGATCCCGCTATCCCAGGCTTGATGACAAAAATCCCTCGCCAACCTTGTTGATAACAAGTGGCGAGTTGCCCAAGTGTGGCGACAGATTCATCTAAAGCGATCGCAGTTTCATAACTCCTACTCAATTCCAACATCCCCTGAAATTGCTCAACGGGTAACGGTTGTTCGATAAATTCGATTTCTATGGATACTGTTCCATTTACCTTGAGATTGTCGCAAGTCCGCAGCCATAAGTTAGCTTCTTCATAGGTGAGTCCACCGTTGGCATCTAATCGCAGTTTGGTAAAGGCTGGTAAGGTGTGTATCAGTGACTCAAAAATTTTTAGTTCATCAGCGATCGCATCCACACCAATTTTCCACTTAAACGTGCGATATCCCTGCTGCCATAGAGTTTCCCATTGATTTAAAGCCGCTTCCCCAGATGGTAATAAGCCGCTATAGGAGAAGGAGAGCGCAGAGGATAAATTTAAATTCTTCTCCTCTGCTCCCTTGCTCCCCTGCTCCCACGCTGACTCAAAGCCAAATTGACAAGCAGGTAACTTATCTGGAATAGAGAAAATTATCTCGTCTGTGATTTCTTCTGGGAGTTGGCGACAAAAATCTAAGGCTTGTTCTAGGGTTTCGGAACCAAACCAGCTAATGGGGGCAATTTCTCCCCAACCGAGTTTACCTGATTCATCGGTGAGACGGAGAATAATACCTTCACGAATATCCCACTTACCATGATTAGTGGTAAGCGATCGCAAAAATCTTCGCCGATAGGGACGAAATTGAAACCTGTAAGTCATTTGTCATTTGTTAAATAATGAGTCCTAACTAATTCTCAATTCCCAATTCCCTGGAGAATAAATCCCAAGCCGAACAGCAAGCAAGCCCAGAAATGCACGGCTACGGCGATGAATTTACAGTTACTAACTTTTTCCGGCTGGTTGTGATTTTCTTGGACATGGCGGCATAATTTGAAGGCAAAAGGTAAACTCACCCAACTAAGTAACGTCCAAACTGGAGAAATTCCCAATAGCACAAATAGCAAGGTGAGGGGATAAATGCTAGCAGTGAACCAAATTAGGACTTGGGCCCCTTTTTGGGTTCCGAGACGGACGATAGGCGATCGCTTCCCTGCGGCTATGTCATCCTTAACTTGGTGAAAGTGTGAGCAAAACAAAATTAAGGTTGTGGCAATCCCGACAATTACTGAGGCTGCTAAACTGGTCATTGACCAAGTTTGGGTTTGGCTATAATATGCTGCTTCCACTGCTAAGGGACCAAAGGCAAAAAAGCAAATAATCTCGCCTAAACCCTGATATCCTAAGCGAAAGGGAGGCCCTTGGTACGTATAGCCTAAACCGCAGCAAAGTAGTATTATACCGATAACAGTTAGGTCTTGTTGCCAAAAGGCGATCGCTAGTATGCCCAGCAATCCCAAACCTAAACACAAATTTCCTATCCAAAATACTAATGGCTTATTGCTAGTTAAGTTCACCAGAGAATGGTGCTTATTTTGATCGATACCTGTTTCGGAATCAAAGACATCATTACTGATATTTTCCCAGGCAAGAATTAAAATTGCCGCAGTTACAAAAGTAGAAAATACTGCACCATTGAACATTTTAGTTTCGGCAAATGCAATTGCTGTTCCTACCCAAATGGGCATAATGGCAACGCTGTACATTGGCGGTTTAATCGCTGCCATCCATAACTTCGTGTTTGGATATAAAATTTGCTTGGTAGTCATCAGTTGTGATTAATTAAATTACCGGAATATTACTCACACTTTAGATTTTATGATTTAAAGAGACGCTAGAGATGAGTGATATACAAACAATTGTCACTTTTTCTATGGGTTGTTAACCTTGTGTTGTTAACACTCACTCTCACATTGCAGTCTTAGGCTGAAACTGTCTTATCATGGTCTAGGAACACCATAAACAAAGCAAATCCTACGCTGGTGAAATGGCAACTTAATATGTTACCTGTAAAAATACGACCACGATTAATTACACTTTAGGAAGTTAACTTAAAAAAAATTTACTATAGATCCATGACAGTTTCACCATGTCGTAGCAACTTGTTTGTAGAGCGCAAAGATTTATATCAATTTCTGCTATCAGTCCAAGAAAAGTGCCTCCAAAATAATGGCAAGCAAATTGTCAGTATCTCTCAAGAGATCGATTTAGTTGATCCTTTACTTGTATTGGATCAACTTACACAAGCAAATGAAATAAATTTTTACTTTGAGGACAGAGCTAAAGGGGAAGCGATCGCAGCAATTGATTCTGTAGCAAAATTACAGATTGATGGTGCAGATCGTTTTACTCAAGCTGAATATTTTATCAAATCTTGTCTAAAAAATATAATTAACTTTGGTAACGCTAATCAACCTTTTTCTGGGCCTCACTTTTTTTCTTATTTCAGCTTTTTTGATAACAACGCCCAAGTAGATTATCCATTTCCATCTGCTACCATTTTTCTTCCACGTTGGCAAGTAGCTGTTAAAAATCAGCGTTGTATATTAGTAACAAATATAATTATTAATGAAAATGCAAATATTCAAAGGTTGTTGGAGAATCTGCAAAATAAAATTGAATTTATCCAATCTTTAGAATATTACTCTGCTAATATTGATTGCTTCCCAGCAGCCTTATATAAAAAATCTGTCACTAATGCTACTCAATTTAAACGTTCAGTAGTATCTGCTTTAGAAAAAATTCGGTCTAGTCATTTAAGCAAAATTGTATTAGCAGATATATTAGATGTAAAGTCAAGCAACCACTTTAGCCTAGTTAAATCATTAAATAATCTTAGACAAAATCATCCCAATTGTTATATTTTTTCTACAAGTAATGGTAAAGGACAAAATTTTATTGGTGCAAGTCCAGAAAGATTAATTAGTATTAATAATCAACAGTTAATCACTGATGCTTTAGCTGGTTCTGCACCACGAGGTAAAACCCCTGCTGAAGATGCAGCTAATGCCAATCGCTTACTAAATAGTGAAAAAGAAAAGCACGAACATTCGCTAGTACTTGATTTTATCACCCAACGCCTACGTCAACTAGGTTTGTCACCACAAATATTAGCACCACGGCTGCGACAATTATCGAACATCCAGCATTTATGGACACCAATAAGTGCTGTAGTTCCAGCGAATATCCACCCATTAAAAATTGTCGGACAATTGCATCCTACACCAGCCGTTGCAGGTGCAGCACGAGATGTTGCTTGTGCCGAAATTCGTCATTATGAAAGTTTTGAAAGGGGTTTGTATGCTGCACCTCTGGGTTGGATAGATTCTCAGGGTAACTGCGAGTTTATTGTGGGAATTCGGTCAGCATTGATTGATGGCGATCGCGCGAGATTGTATGCTGGTGCTGGTATCGTTGCTGGCTCCGATCCTGACAAAGAGTTTGCAGAGGTGCAACTTAAGCTTCAGGCTTTACTCAAAGCATTAGTTTAAAATTAAGGTTCTTCAGTCGTTTACCTATAAAATGCTATGAGCAACAGTGTACTAGACAGCAACTTAGTGGATAATATGAAAATATTGTGGTTTTTTACGGAACCCTATCAACTATAAATGCTAAGGAAATAAGTAATATGTTAGATATAAAGCTTTCTAAAAGTAGCGAAGAAGAACTTTTCCCGCCTCAAGAGTTTTTTAACGAGCAGTGGAAACTTTACCAAAAAATACTCGATAACAATTACATGGGACACCGTGAAATTTACTCTACACTGCGCGAGTTGCTGCTTGGACACTTCCAACAACCCTTTAAGATGCTTGAATTGGGATGCGGCGATGCTAGCTTTACTTCCCAAGCTTTGTTAAATAGCACGATTACTTCCTACCAAGGGATAGACTTATCTATACCTGCGCTAGAGATTGCTAAAGATAACATGGCAAAGATTCAATGCGACACAACCTTTACCCAAGGAAATATTTCCCAATTTGTTCCTGAATTGATGTCAAGTCAGCAAAATAGCTTCGATGTCATTTTAAGCTCTTTTGTTCTCCATCATTTAAGCTTTGAAGAAAAGGACTCGATTATTGGTCAGCTTAAGCATCTCCTCACATCTAACGGTGTTTTTATTCTCATTGATGTTGTTCGTAAAGAAGGAGAAGATCGAGAAACATATCTGAGATGTTACTTAGATAACGTACAAAAAGACTGGTCTTTAATTACTCCCCAAGAGTATTTAATGTTGGCAAATCATATTTCTTCAAGTGATTTTCCTGAAACTCAGAAAACTCTTGATGAGATTTCGCAAAAATACAATTTTACTCGCTTTGATTGTCTGTATAACAATCCACTTGATGCTACACAATTGTTGTGCTTTTACCGATAATCAATCATAAAAAATTAGTGAGTGGAACTATTTATATAAAAAGCCTCTTTCTTTGCAAAAAGCAGGCTTTAATCGTACTTGAAACTCGCCAAATACAATAATTTAAAATGATTTGTTTTTGCACTTATTGCAGAGTTAAAAACTCATCTAAAAATCCTGATGAGTAAAAGCTTTAGCATTCGCTCCGGTGTAAGTAGCTACAATATGACCATCACCACTCATTTGATATTTGTATGTCACCAATCCTTCTAAACCAACGGGGCCACGGGGAGGCATTTGTTGTGTACTAATCCCTACTTCTGCACCGAAACCATAACGGAAACCATCAGCAAAGCGGGTAGAACAATTGTGGAATATATTGGCTGAATTTACCAGTCCAAAGAAAGTTTCAACAGATGTTGAATCTTCAGTAATAATGGCATCGGTATGACGAGAACCGTATTCGTTAATATGAGCGATCGCACCTTCTATAGAATCTACAATCTTAATAGACAAAATAAAATCGCTGTACTCTGTTTCCCAGTCTATCTCTGTTGCAGTTAAAATGTTAGGCAAAATTTCCAAAGTGCGTTTATCACCTCTCAATTGTACATAGCGTTCTTGCAAAGCTTCAGCAACTTTGGGTAAAAATTCGCTAGCAATTGATTGGTGAACTAGCAAAGTTTCAATGGCATTACAAACAGCAGGATATTGAGCTTTTGCATCTACTGTAATCGGAATTGCTTTTGAAAGATCGGCGGCTTTATCTATATAAAGATGACAAATACCATCAGCGTGGCCTAATACAGGAATGCGAGTATTTTCTTGAACAAACCGGACAAAGGAATTAGAACCTCTAGGAATAATTAAATCTACATATTTATCTAACTTCAAAAGTTCTAGAGTTTCTTCTCTAGTTGTCAGCAGTTGTACCGCATCTGGGTTAACAGCAGTATGTGATAATCCTTGCTTAATTGCTTTAACTATCGCTTCACAAGAACGTACCGCTTCCTTCCCACATTTGAGAATTACACCATTCCCAGATTTGATCGCTAAGGAAGCAATTTGAATCGCCGCCTCTGGACGTGCTTCAAAAATAATCCCTAAAACACCTAAAGGACAAGTAATTCGTTTGAGAATTAAGCCAGTATCAAGTTCGCGGTGAATCTGGACTTTACCAACTGGATCGTCTAGCTTACCTACATCTTGGACTCCAGCGATCGCATCTCTTAATTTATGTTCATCCAACTGCAAGCGTTTATAAAGCGGTTTCGGAATTCCTTCGGCAGTAGCAGCTTCACAATCAGCAACATTTGCTTGTAAAATTTCATCTCTAGCTGATTCTAAAGCTTTCGCGATCGCAATAATTGCTTGATTTTTTGCCTCAGTGGAGAGAATTGCCAGTTTACTTGAGGCTTTGCGGGTTTTTTGAGCGCTCGTAATTAGGGGAGAACCAATATCAAAAATAGTCATAGCAAAAATATTTACTTTTTCTTCATCTTATCAATGTGAGTTGATCGTTGCTTATCGTCTTCCCCCAATCGGGTGAACCATCTGGGTAATCAATAATTACTCTGATCGGGTGAAGCAAAACCTGGTTGAAAAAACTTATTCTGTGAATATGAAACACAGAGACGGCAAAAGTAACAACTTCACGGTTATATAAATATATTAAGTATTATTACAGGCATTATTTGAAAGCCTTAAATAAGATTTATGCGTACCATAGGCTAGAGAGACATTTATGTTTCTCTGGTCTTTTACTAGCAATATCATCTACAAGGAGTATTTGCAAGCCATTGAGCGCTAAAAAATTATGAGCAGAATATCGATGAGTTGGCGCAGCTAGAAACTCTCGACAATGGTAAGCCATTACAAGATTCATTAAGTGGCTTGAGTTTAGCTATAGCCATATTCATCATCCCTCTAAAAAAATTCTTTTTAGAGGGATGATGAATGTGATATTTAATCTGGGGTGGGCATCATAAATATGCTTTGCATACAACCTCAAGATAATTCTGATGATAAATGCGATCGCTACTAAATTTCGCCAACTTATAACTGGAAGAAAAAGCCCGACAGGTTATTTTGACAGACATAACCACAAAAACAAAACTAGGCATTCGATAGCGCTGTATACCTGCATAGGATTAGTAAGTGCAATTTTGGCATTGTTGTTAATCGCATCCCCAGGACTGGCCCAAAAACCGGAACCCCAACAATCCCTAAAACTCCAACAACCGTTATTAGTAGCTACACGAGTTATACCGCCCTTTGTGCTATCAAACAAAGGTGAGCTATCGGGATTCAGTATCGACCTCTGGCGCAGCATCGCTACCCAGATAGGTATAGAGTCTAAATTTATTGAATATTCCAGTGTGCCGGAAGTGATTTCTGCTATTAAGGACAACAAAGTCAACTTGGGAATTGCAGCTATCTCGATTACAGCCGAACGCGAGCAAAATTTTGATTTCTCATTACCCATTTTTGCTGGTGGGCTGCAAATTATGGTACGCAACCTAGAGAGTAAAAACAGTGCCTTTCCAAATATTTTGCAATTGTTTTTCTCTACTAGCCTCTTGCAGGTAATAGGCATTGCCCTAGTGCTAATTGTCGTAGCAGCCCACATTATTTGGCTATCCGAGCGTAATCACAAAGAAGGGATGATTTCTGAATCATACTTTCCTGGTATTTTTAAAGCTTGTTGGTGGGCAGCAGCCACATTAGCGACTCAAGCCGATGAAATGCCCAAGGGAGTGCTGGGACGTTTAATAGCTATAATCTGGATGTTCATCGGAGTCCTTTTTGTTGCCTACTTTACAGCCAGTGCGACTACTTCATTAACAGTGCAGCAACTTCAGGGCGATATCAGGAGTATAGACGATTTACCCGGCAAGGTAGTGGCTACAACTGCGGGTAGCACAGCAGCGACATACTTGCAAGAACATCATATTTCAGTTTTAGAAGTCCCCAAAATTGAGGAAGCTTACAATGCTCTGCAAACAAAAAAAGCTGATGCTGTGGTGTTTGATGCACCTGTACTCCTCTTTTATGCTGCCAATGAAGGCAAAGGGAAGGTAGAGATTGTTGGCAGTATCTTGCGTGAAGAAAGCTACGGAATTATTCTGCCTAATAACAGTCCCTACCGTAAACCAATTAATCAGGCTCTGTTGAATCTTAAAGAAAATGGCACTTATCAATCGCTATATGATAAGTGGTTCGATCCTAAAAATTCTTAAACTTTGCTAGAAAATTAGAGTTATCGGGATTAGGGCGTATTCTCAAAGTCTTAGATACCCTTAAACCCCCGATAAATTGCTAACGTGTATACACAAGTCGAATTACCCCCTTAATCCCCTGACGCATTTGGGGTAAAACCGGAAAATCCAGTACCCTCACCTTTATAGAACCCATTTGACATCTAAGAAGAGGCTGCAAGCCTCTGAAGCATTAGCCGAATGAAACAAAGATTAACCTTGGCAGTTGCATTATCTAGAGTTCTCTCAAAGTTCTTAACGAGAATTTTGCATCTCTCAATCCAAGCATTTGACCGTTCAATTACCCACCTCGCGGCAACCGGAACAAACCCAGATTTCCCTAATTCTTTGTTTTGTTGTTTTGATGGTTTTGCCGAAAGTTCAAACCTGATTTTCGTCATCATTTGGGGATAAACTTTTTCTAGCTCCTCCCTCAAATACTCAGGGTGATAACCGTGGTCTAGCAGAATGGTGATTTTGGGAATATTGACGGGTTTTGACTGGAAATAATCAATGTTTTTAGTCAACATCTCAATCAAACCCCTATCATCAGATACATTTGCTTTAGTGCAATGAGTAAAGAAGGGAAACCCCAGGGTATCAACGGCTAGATGTCTTTTAATGCCATTTGTCGAGAAAGTAGAAACAATACCCTTTCGATGTAATACTCGCATTACAGGTGTTTTTCACCGCTTGAGAGTCGATAATTATCAGCGTCGTCCACTTAGCTTTTTTTTTACCTGTTCACGCACTCGTCCATGTAAAACTCTCATCAATTCTTCTATCACTCCTTTGGCCCGCCACTGCTTGTAATGCCAATATACAGTCGAGTAGGGGGGCAAGTCCTTGGGTAAGTCTTCCCAATTGCAGCCATTCTTTAGTTGATAGAAGATGCCATCTAAGAGTTCTCTTTTTGTCCAGTTGGCGGGTCTAGTCTGTTTCTTAGCAGGCAATATAGTCGGCAGTAGGGGTTCGAGAATTTCCCATTCTTCGTCTGTTAGGCTGCTAGAGTACGGCATGGCTGCTGGATATGGCTTTTGCCGTCACTCTACTTCAATACAGTAAAAGATGTCAAATGGGTTCTATAAAGGCAGGCTTAGGGTGGGGTAAAACCTTTGTTCTTCAGCTATTTTCAGACTTGTGTATACACCGTAGCTGATAAATTGGGGGACAAAAACCTCTCAAACCTCAGGTATACTAGTATCTTCTAATACAACTGTTTTGACTATGCCTCTATCTTTTTTAAATACTAAGCACACAAAACTTATGTTTTACTAACATTAAGCTTTTCTAATATTATTAGAGCGGTGATATGTAAGCAGCGATCGCCTCTGATACTTCATCAAAATCCAGTGTGTCGCGTTTCATCCTCAGCCTCAAGCGCGAAAGACAACACTGTGCATGTCTTCCTATAAGGCTTTCACGCTATTGCTAAATTTCTTGTAAAAACTCTTGATTTTCATTACCGATTGTGAGAAAGTCTGATTTAACATCCAAAAACCACTGTAAGTCGATAGGTTTATCGTATTTTTGGTTCAACTAGAAGTAAGCTGTGCTTTAACCCCGAAAAGATGCTATCAGACTGAATACAAGTACAGAAGTATAACAGCCATCTGATCAAGGCATCATAACAGGACTGAATGTCTATACGGCTTTCAGGAGATCATCTTCTATGCAAGTTACCTTCCAGTAGAGTAACCACAGATTTCATCTCAAATTTGGTTAAATTGCCTTGCTTCTCTGGAGTTGGGTGTCTTATGTATGGCTAGTTGTTCTAGCTTTTCGATGCTCATCTCATGTATTCACTTATGACTATATTTTTGCCAGTGGAGAACATCTCATGCAAGTAGATCCTAATTCTCATCAAGGTTCCGAGCAAGATACTCAGGCTAATAGCGAAATAGAGAAACTGAAACAACCCCGTGTAAATAGCAAACGTTTTTTTGGTAGTCACGCCAGCAGACGCTCATTTCTCGGTCGTGCTGGTTTATTTAGTGCTGCTAGCGTTGTTGCAGGGGTTTTCGGTTCACCCTTCTCCTCAAAGAAAGGAGGAGATGTTGTACAAGCCACAGATATCAATGGGCGGTATAATCGACTGTTTGACTACAATAGATTTGTTGATAAAGCCTATCGAGTCCGTGTTGAAGCAGCCAGAGTTGAACGGAGTATTCCCATTCCGCCGCATCCGACTAACGGTGATGAGGAGCGTTATGCCAACAAAATCGGCTCTGACAGTAGGGGACTACCACACAATGGGCTTGGAGAAGTTAAGTTGGAAGCTTACAACTCTTTGACCAAAGCACTGGCAACCCAAAACCCGAATGATTATGAAAATATCATCTTGGGTGGCGGCAGAAAGCTGGTCAATCCTCAAGGTCCCCTGGCAATTAGTCTAGAAGGAATCAATGCAGCGCAGATAGCAGTGCCACCACCACCGGCTCTAGCTAGTGCAGAACGCGCTGCTGAAGCAGTAGAACTCTACTGGCAAGCTTTACTCCGAGATGTACCTCTTTCCAAGCTCCAAAACAATACTGACAACCCAAAAGTCTTAGCAGCTGTTGAAGACCTCAACAACCTGTCGGCCTTCCGAGGGCCAAAACAAAATGGGCGTGTCACCCCTCAGACTCTATTTCGTGGTAGCGTCAACTACGTCAATCTTTACACTTCAGGTATAACTACAAAATATGTTATTCCTCCAGGGGTACTAGATGGCCCTTACATCTCACAATTTTTGTTGCGGACTATTCCTTGGGGAACTCAGTCTGTTTCGCCGCTGATTCGTACTGCTCTTCCTGGTAATGATTTTCTACTCGATTTCCAGGAATGGTTGACTATTCAGAATGGAGGTAGTTCTGGAAAGTCTATTAAATACGACCCCAAAAACCGTTATATAGCTACAGTTCGGGATTTAGGTGAGTATGCCCATATTGGCGGCCCTACATACCTTGGAGCCTCCTTGATTCTTGGTAGCATCGGTACACCTTTGAATCCGGGCAATCCCTACGTCAGATCGAATACTCAAATTGGTTCTAATGCAACCTTTGCAGCAGGACATTTACAAGCCTTGCTTAACTTGGGTAGTTCACGTGTGATTCGAGCGTCATACTGGCAGAAGTATTATTTACACCGCATTCTGCGCCCGGAAGCTTATGGTGGGCTAGTTTACAACAACATTGTCAATAAAACTCAATATCCGATTAATTCTGAGGTCTTTAATTCCAAAGCTTTGGCTCAGACCTTTAGCACCTTCGGCACTTATCTATTGCCCCAAGCATATCCAGAAGCATCGCCAACCCATTCCTCCTATACGGGTGGTGCGGCTGCTAATGCTGGCGTTAATGTCACACTATTGAAAGCATTTTTTGATGAAAACTTTGTTATCCCCGATCCAGTAGTACCCGATCCCAATGATCCCACAAAAGTAATTCCTTATAGTGGGCAACCACTAACTGTGGGTGGAGAGTTGAATAAACTAGCAACTAACTATGCTATTGGTCGCGGTCACGGTGGTATTCATTGGCGTTCGGATGGTTCAGCTGCTTTGGCTTTGGGAGAAGAGATTGCTATTAGCCTTCTCAGGGATGAGAGACTGGGTTACAACGAAATATTCAATGGCTTCACCTTCACAAAATTTGACGGTTCAAAAGTCACAGTTTAAACCGATTTTCGGTATTTAATGATTTCAAAACTTTTGTAGAGACGCGAAATTGCACTGGGCTACGCTAATGTACCGTAATGTTTTCGCATCTCTATACCAAGATTCATGTATCTAATCAGTAACACCTGATTTTTATCACAAATGTTAAATTTAATACACAATAACTTACTTAGGATAGAGAATTAATGATTACTCTGGGCTATGGCGTTAAAAAACAGTACAAGCCCTGTACGCTGGAAATTCTACCCTCTCTAGTGCCAGAGTTAAGCTAGTACGCATCTAAATTGCACATTTTTTCGTTAAAACTGTCATTTGTCATTAGTTATTGACAAAAGACAACTGATAAATGACTAATGATAAAGGACGAATTTCACGAATAAATAAGCAATTAAAGTGCGTAACAGCCTAGCAATAATTGCAGTTTGCTCCAGAAGCTTAGTATGACAAAGGCATTCCCAAGCATAGCAAGGCGCTTGAAAAGTACAGGAATCAAGTTGTTGAAGATGGGAACCTTCCTAATAACCCGTTTTATTGCAAGCTGGAAACGCTACTTCTTGGGTGACACTGTTGATGTTCGCCCCTCTCCTTCTCCTTCCTCTGATGTCCGCCCTTCCTTAGCTGGCCCAGTCCTCAGCTTAGGCGGGGGTGGTCCCGATGTTGATGATGCTATTCAGTGGATGATTAACCAAGTTAGGGGAGGTACTAACACCGCTACCAAGGTTAATGTTGTAGTTCTCCGCACGAATGGTAATCACGATTACAATCGGCTAATTTCTGCCATGAAGGGCGTAAACTCTGTGGAAACTCTTCTGATTCGCAATAGACAAGAAGCAAACAAAGCTGATATTTATGAAAAAGTCAGAAATGCTGATGTGATTTTCTTTGCTGGCGGCGACCAATGTCAGTACATCCGCAATTGGAAAGATACCAAGCTTGAAGCTGCCGTTAAGTCAGTTTACCTGAAGGGAGGCGGCGTTGGTGGTACGAGCGCGGGTGCAATGATCCAAAGTGATTGTGTGTATGATGCTTGCGCTTCTTCAGAAAAAGGCATTGAGACTAGAGACGCACTTGAAGATCCTTACCGGGATATCACCTTTACCTACAACTTTTTCAATTGGAGTAATTTAAAAGGAACTATCGTAGATACGCACTTCGATAGGCGGGAAAGAATGGGTCGAATTATGGCTTTCATTGCCCGTCAAATTAAGGACGGTGTATCTAGCAGCGTTTTAGGCATAGCGGTTAGCGAAAGTACATCGGTTCTTGTGGATAAAAACGGTTTGGTGAAAGTTATGGGTAGGGGGGCAGCGTACTTTGTACTTGGTAATCACATACCGGAAGTATGCGAACCTCGAACGCCTTTGACCTTTTCTAATTACAAAATTTGGAGAGTTCGCAGCGGCGACACCTTTAACTTAAGAAACAGACCAACCTCTGGGTACTATCTCAGGAGTGTCAAAAGGGGACGGATTGATTCAAATCCATATTGATTTGGAAATTGGGAATTGGGAATGGGGAGTTAAAACTTGAAAGTTGAGCTTCTAAGGCTCAACTTCTAAGTTTTAACTCGCCCTCCTTCCTGCCCAATGCCCAATGCGCCTTTACTTTTACCAGGGAACTACGCCATTTTCATCAAAAAAACCACCGCTAGAACTATCATCAGGTAGTGTGGCAAGTCTCACTGCTGCGATCGCTCCTTGCTCAACGGTGCGGTATCCTTGGTATTGATTAATGTCAGTTGCTGTGAAACCAGGGTCAGCAGCATTAATTTTAATCGGAGTGTCTTTAAGTTCAGCAGCCAACAGAACTGTAATCGCATTCACTGCTGTCTTTGATGAGTTATAGGCAAGAAGCTTAAAATTAGCAAACTCATAATTTGGATCGGAGTTCTGAGTCAGAGAACCTAAACCACTTGATAAATTTACTATTCGCCCTGCTGTTGACTTCTTCAAAAGTAGCAGCAGGGCTTTTGTAACTGCAAACACTCCAAATACATTGATTTCATAAGTGTGTCGTAGTACTTCAATATCAACTTGACTGGGTGGAAGGCGATCGCCATCACTTACTATCCCGGCATTGTTCACAAGGATGTCAAGTTTTCCGAATTCACTCTCGATTTGTTGAGCCGTAGAATCGATTGTTTTTTGATCGATGACATCAAGTTGAATTGTTCGGGCATCAATCTCATTTAAACGAAGTTTATTCGCCGCTTCTTCACCACGTTCTATATCTCTTGAACCAACAAGAACAGTAGCACCTCTAGAACCTAATTGGCGTGCAATTTCATACCCAATACCTTTGTTTGCACCTGTAATCAGCGCAACCTTGCCTTTTAAATCTTCTGACATCTTAGTTTCTCTATTTTGATAAACACTGACAATTTTTACTATCTTTAAGCAAGTTTAGTGTACATGTAGTGTGTGTAGTGTATGTCAACACAACATTTAGGATTTAGTAATCCTAGAGAAGTAGTGATTGACTGTCGTTTTTCCACTAGTAGTGATTCACACCGCAGATAGCGGTTGAGAACATATTTGCGGCTTACACTAGCAAATGGCTCAAAAATCATTAAATAGATATAGATATGCAAACTAAACAACTTGGCAATTCGGAGCTTCACATTACTCCAATTGGCTTTGGTGCTTGGGCGATTGGTGGAAGTGGGTGGGCTTTTGGTTGGGGAGCGCAGGAAGATCAAGAATCTATTGAAGCAATCGATCGCGCTCTCGATCTCGGTGTTAATTGGATTGACACCGCAGCTATCTATGGGCTGGGACATTCTGAGGAGGTTGTTGCTAAGGCGCTCAAAGGTCGAACTAGTCGCCCCTATATTTTCACTAAATGCTCGATGATCTGGGATGAAAAGGGCGAAATTGGTCGCAGTCTGAAGGCCGATTCTGTGCGGCGGGAGGTTGAAGCTAGTCTGCGCCGACTCGACATTGAAACCATTGATCTCTATCAAATCCACTGGCCTAACCCTGCGCCAGAAATTGAAGAAGGCTGGACGACTCTCGCCAAGCTCAAAGATGAAGGGAAGGTTCGCTATATCGGCGTTTCAAACTTCAATGTTGAACAGTTAAAACGTATCCAGGAGACTGCACCAGTTACCTCATTGCAACCGCCTTATTCACTGGTTAAGCGTGATGTCGAAAACGAGATTCTGCCTTTCTGTAAGGAAAATAACATCGGTGTAATTGTGTATTCACCAATGCAATCTGGCTTGCTTACAGGAAAAATGACATCTGAGCGGGTTGCTAATTTACCAGATGATGATTGGCGTAAACAGAGTACTGAATTTCAGGAACCACGTCTATCTCGTAACCTGAAGCTAGTCGAGGTGTTGCAGGATATAGGTGATCAACACGATCGCTCCGCCGGTGAAGTTGCGATCGCTTGGACTTTGAACAATCCGGCGGTGACAGCTGCGATCGTTGGCGCACGCAATCCCAAGCAGGTGGAAGGAATCATCGCTGCTGGGGAATTTCGCCTTAATCAGCAGGAGCTAGATCAAATTGCTGCTTTCCTGCGCGAGAATCCATAGAAGAAGGCTGGCGTAAACTTTGAATGGTAGCGATCGCATGTTTCGCCACAATATCAATTTCCTCTTGGGTATTAAACCGTCCAATGCCAAACCGCACTGAAGCATAAGCCAGCTGTTGGGGGTTTCCCAGTGCTGTCAGAACGCTGGAGGGGGCAGTATTTGCCGAGGAGCAAGCAGATCCCGAAGAAACCGCCATTACTGGCTGCAATCCTAGCAAAAGTGCGGCTCCATCCACCCCCTCAACACTGATATTCAAGTTTCCCGCCAATCGCTGTTGAGGGTGGCCGTTGAGATGAATTCCTTCAAGTTGGGAAAGCTGTGACCACAAGCTTTGTCTTAACTGGGTTAGGCGTTGGTTTTCTGTCGCTTGTTCTGCCAAAGCGATTTCTACAGCTTTCCCAAAGCCGACAATTTGCGGTGTATACAATGTCCCAGAACGCATTCCCCGTTCATGTCCGCCGCCGTGCTGCTGGGGAGCTAGTTGTACTCTGGGATCGCGCCTGCGGACGTACAGCGCCCCAATTCCCTTTGGCCCAAATACTTTGTGTGCTGTTAGCGCCATCAAATCAATTTTCATCTTTTGCACATTGAGGGGAGTTTTACCAATAGCTTGAGCTGCATCGGTGTGAAAAATGATGTTGTAAGCATGGCATAGTTCCCCAATTTCAGCTATTGGCTGTAAAACGCCAATTTCGTTATTTGCAGCCATCACCGACACCAAAATTGTCTCAGGACGGAAAGCTTTGTTTAACTCAGTTAAATCAATCAGTCCATCTTTTTTAACTGGGAGAATAGTAATTTCAAAACCGAGAGTTTTTAAATAATTACAAGGGTCAAGAACTGCATTATGTTCAGTGGCAACAGTAATAATATGCTGACCTTTTTTAAAATAAGCCTCGGCAACACCTTTAATAGCTAAATTATTAGCTTCTGTGGCACCACTTGTAAAAACAATTTCTTCGGGAGTGGCATTAATTGCTGCTGCTAAAATCTCTCGTGTTTGTTTGACAGCAGCTTCTGATTCCCAACCATAAACATGACCAATACTAGATGCGTTGCCAAACTTTTCTGTGAAGTAAGGGATCATTGCCGCTAATACCCGTTCATCTACGGGTGTAGTAGCGTGGCAATCAAGATATATAGGGCGAATAGACATAATTATTAACTCAAACTTTGACTCAAATTTTTTAATACGCTTAGAACCTGATACAGTTCACTTTTCCGTTTCAAAAGTGTAAATTCATCAGACAACGCATACTTTGGTATATTTTGTTTAGTCAGTTTTATAAAAATGAAATGACTACCATTTGTTACTAATCCAAAAGTAGGTTTGTCTTGATTAGGATTAGCCAACATATAAACAAGTGCTTGAGGTACGCCTTCTAAAAGAGAAAAGCTAGACCTTTTAGATTCAATTACTAACAACCAGAATTGTTCTTGAATAACTAAAACATCAATTCTACCTCTAATGATTTCTCCTTCATCTTCCGCAGAAATTCCTATTGATTCCTCGCCTCTCATATAAAAAGGCTCATCATAAAATCCGGCTAAATTGAGTAAAGGAGATAAAACTACTAATTTCACCGTTTCTTCTGACAAAGGAGGACGCTTGACTAAGCGGAGAAAATGAAGTTTTATTCTGTCTAAATCTTGCTTTTCTAAATCTGTAATTTCCGGTAAATTTTCAAACCATTCCGTGAAGAATACCTCATCTTCGGCTAGCTGTAAACTAAATTTTTCCTCCAAATAGGCAAGCCCGACATTTTGTGCTTGGATAAATTGAACCATAATTTATGCAACTCTATATACTATCTAACTAAACAAAACCTAGTCCTGTTGGGCATAACGTTAACAATTCTTGTTCTGAGTAGACTCTTTGACTTGAATCATAGACAACACAAGACCATTTTTTGGCAAACTTACACGCAAATAGCCATAGTTCCTCACTTATTGAAGTTTTGCTGACATTGATTTAAGACTCACTGAGAATTTTACGTGGCTGTTAATTCCTGTAATTTAGTTAAAACTGCCTGAGCATGACCTTTAGCTTTTACATTCGGCCAAGCATAGGCAATAATTTTATCAGGTGAAATGAGAAAAGTTGAACGAGCAACACCCATATATTCTTTTCCCATAAATTTTTTTAAGCGCCAAGCACCGTAAGCTTCTGTCAAAATATGTTCTGGGTCACTCAAGAGGGTGATTGACAAGTTATGTTTGCTGATAAATTTACAATGGGATTTACCCAAATCTGGACTCACACCTAAGATTTTCGCTCCCAGTTCGCTGAAGTCTTGATACAACTCGGTGAAATCTTTCGCTTCGGTAGTACAACCCGGTGTGTCATCTTTGGGATAGAAGTAGAGGATAACCCACTGACTGCTGAGGTCGTCAAGAGTGACTGAATTGCCATTTTGGTCAGGAGTGGAGAAATCTGGCGCTGGTTGTCCGACTTGGGGAATGTTGCTCATGATGGGTGTGAGAGATTGCAATCGTTTTAGAATTGTACATAACGTTAAGCTATTGAGCGATGCCTGTGGTGGTCACTGAGCTTTGTCGAAGTGCGGGCTACGCCTCCGAACCCATTCATAATTTGGTTACAATGTCTAAAGATATGCAACGCGAATTTACCAACCGCGATCAGTTGGTAGCCTACCTCCGCGAACAATTCCCAAGTGTAGCAGAACGCGATCGCCACATCAGCGAAACTCTGGGAGGACACATTGCAGCACAAGAAGCGCTGCAAAAAATCGACCCAGTACGGTACGCGCAAACACGTAATTTTTTCACAGGTGCAGTCACGCGACTTTCGCCTTACATTCGTTATGGCGTTTTGAGTTTGCGAGAAATTCGAGATTACATCCTTGAACGGGTACAGCACCAAAATGATGCGACGAAACTAATTAACGAGTTAGGCTGGCGCGACTACTGGCAACGGTTGTATGTAAAGTTAGGGGATAAAATTTGGAAAGACCAGGAAGAGTATAAAACTGGTTACACTATGGTTGAATATGCACTTGAATTGCCGCAAGATATCAAAGAAGGAACCACAGGCAGGGTTTGCATTGACAGCTTTAGCCGTGACTTAAAAGAAACTGGCTATTTACATAACCACGCAAGAATGTGGCTAGCTGCTTACATTGTCCATTGGCGGCGTAGTCGTTGGCAAGCAGGAGCCGAGTGGTTTCTCGAACACCTTTTAGATGGAGATCCTGCTAGTAATAATATGTCCTGGCAGTGGGTTGCCAGTACGTTTAGTCAGAAACCATATTTTTTCAACCGTGAGAACTTAGAACGCTACACTAAAGGCATTTATTGTCAAAAATGTCCCCTTTACGGTCATTGTGATTTTGAAGGCAGTTATGAAGAATTAGAACAGCGACTTTTTCCCAAAGGAGAATTTAGCAAACAAGCCAATAGCCAAAGTTGGCAACGTGATAAAAAAGGGAAGGGGAGTAGGGGGAGTGGGGGAGGATGAGGGGGACGAGGGGGACAAGGGGGACGAGAAAGATAATAATAACTCTTGACAAATAACAAATGACAAAACCAATTGTTTGGGTGCATGGAGACTGCCTCAGTCCATACAACCCTGTACTACAAAAATACCCCGATGCCCCAGCTATATGGGTTTGGGACGAGGCTTTGATAGATGAGTGGCAACTGAGTCTTAAACGCCTCACGTTTATTTACGAATGCTTGCTAGAGTTACCCGTTGTTATTCGTCGTGGCGATGTGGGACAAGAAATTTTAGCTTTTGCGAGAGAACATGATGCGAATTTAGTTGTCACAGCCAACAGTCCCAGTCCCCGGTTTGATGATATCTGCAATCAAATAGAGGGTTCTATAGCAGTGGAAACGTTAGAGGTCGAACCATTTTTTGACTATGATGGATATATTGACCTGAAACGGTTCTCGCGCTATTGGAAAGTGGCTCAAAATTATGTTTTTGAATAGCTAAATTAGCGATCGCTTATTCTAACAACAGACCAAGATTTTGCGATCGCTACTCCAACTATTAAATTTTCTGACTACCTTCTCGTGCTAGCTTATTAAAGCTTGATGTTGGGAAACTCCGGTGAAATTCCGGGACTGTGCCGCAGCTGTGATGGGATCACCCAAGTCAGAATGCCAACTCTCAAGATGTCACACTCACCATCTACTCCCTGCGTTGCACGGGGAAGGAGTTCCAAGTTTGCTTTCTGGATTTGCCACTTGTCCTGGCTTGTTTTATGCTACACCCGCCGCCGATGGTATACTATCTCGCATTAGAATACCAGGTGGAATTATTAGTAGTCAGCAGTGCCGTGCGATCGCAGATATAGCAGACCAGCATGGTGGTGGCTATGTTGATGTCACTAATCGAGCTAACCTACAAGTCCGCGAAATTCGCACGGGGATAAATAGTGAGGTTTTGCAGCATTTACAGGATATGGGATTGGGTTCTCGCAATTCTGTTGTAGATCATATCCGTAATATTATGACCAGCCCAACTGCTGGTATTGACCCGCAAGAATTAATCGACACTCGCCCGTTTGTGCAAGATTGGGATAATTATATTGCTGCACATCCGGCGCTTTCGGGACTCTCGGCAAAATTTAGCGTTTGCTTTGATGGTGGTGGAATTATTCGGGTGTGCGATCGCCTAAATGATATCCTATTTGCTGCTGTCTTAGTCGATGCTGATGTTTACTTCCGCCTCTATCTCAGTGTCGGCGCAAAGGGTCAACCGCCTAGCGATACGGGGATTTTGTTAACACCAGATCAATGTTTACCCGTTTTAGTGGCTTTAACAGAGGTCTATCTAGCTCATAGTAATACTACAAATAATCGTCGGCTACGTCTCTTAGAGTTATTAAATACTTTAGGTTGTGAAAATTATCTCCAAGAAGTTCAACAGCGCTTACCTTTCCCTCTTTTGTGCAGTGACCTAACCCCCCAACTCCCTCCCCTACGAGGGAAGGGGGAGGAATTCTCCCCTCTCCTGCAAGGAGAGGGGCTGGGGGAGAGGTCAGATGCTAAATATCAGCATATTGGCATCCATCCCCAACGTCAGCAAGGCTTATTTTACATTGGTGCGGTATTACCTCTTGGACGGTTGGAGAGTAAGCAGATGAGGGGTTTAGCAGATTTAGCAGCAAAATATGGTAGAGGCACTCTTCGGTTAACCCCCTGGCAAAATTTGCTGCTAACAGATATTCCTCAGCAATGGGTTGCTGATGTTCAAAGTGAAATTGCTTTCTTAGGATTAGATGCCTCAGCAACTAACATCAAGAGTGCGTTAATTGCCTGTTCTGGAAACAAAGGTTGTGCCTCTTCTGCCACGGACACTAAAAGTCATGCGTTGGCATTAGCAGAGTATCTTGAAACTCGCGTTACTCTGGATTGCCCTGTTAATATCCACTTCACTGGCTGTGAAAAATCCTGCGCCCAGCATAGCAAGAGTGATATTACTTTGCTCGGTGTCAGCATTGAGGATGGCAATGGAACTGTAGAAGGCTATCACGTTTATGTTGGTGACAGCACGCATAAATTTGGACGGCAAATATATCAATATGTGACTTTTGCCGAACTACCTGCATTAATAAAGCGGATGCTAGATGTATATAAAATTCAACGCTTGAATCTCGATGAATCCTTTAGAGAATTTAGCAATCGATGTGCGATCGCTCAATTACAACTGTGATTCAATAAACACTTAGGTTCCCTTCTACCTGCTAAACAAATCAATCCAAAATCGAATGCCCGACTACATCCGAGATGCCAACGAAATTTACCGTAATTCTTTTGCAATCATCCGGTCAGAAGCAAACCTAGATATGCTGCCACCTGATGTAGCAAAAGTTGCAGTGCGTCTTATTCATGCCTGTGGGATGACGGATATTGTTACTGACTTGGGATATTCATCAACAGCAGTGCAATCCGCAAGGGCTGCGCTAGCAGAGGGAGCGCCAATTTTATGCGATTGTCGGATGGTTGCCGATGGCGTTACTAGGCGACGGTTATCTGCAAACAATCAAGTTATCTGTACCCTCAACGAGCCAGAAGTCCCAGAAATTGCCCAGCGTCTAGGTACTACAAGGTCGGCAGCAGCCTTGGAATTATGGCGATCGCACCTGGAAGGATCGGTAATTGCAATTGGTAATGCGCCCACAGCACTATTTAGACTCTTAGAAATGCTCGACGAGGGAGCTAAGAAACCTGCGATTATCTTAGGCTTTCCAGTGGGATTTGTCGGTGCAGCCGAATCGAAAGCGGCGCTGGCAGCAGATAGCAGGAATGTACCATTTTTAACATTACATGGTCGGCGCGGTGGAAGTGCGATCGCAGCCGCCGCAGTTAACGCCCTGGCAACGGAGGAAGAATGAATATGAAAACCAAAGGTTGTCTCTATGGGATTGGTGTCGGCCCCGGCGATCCCGAACTATTGACTCTAAAAGCACTGCGGCTATTACGTGCGGCTCCTGTGGTAGCTTATCAATCAGCCACAGATAAAGAAAGTATCGCTAGAGCGATCGTGGCGCAATATCTTCCTGGCAATCAAATCGAAGTGTTATTTCATCTTCCCCGCGCCTTAGAACCAGAAAAGGCCAAGTCTATTTATGACCAGGAAATTGAACCAATCGCCAATCATTTAGCCGCAGGTCGAGATGTGGTAGTGCTATGCGAGGGAGATCCATTTTTCTATGGTTCATTCATGTACGTTTTCACGCGCTTATCTGAAGAGTACCCAACAGAAGTTATCCCCGGAGTTTCCTCGCTGATGGCTTGTCCGGTAGCTTTGGGTATACCTTTCACTTACTACAACGATATTCTTACAGTTCTACCCGCCCCATTACCAGCAGAAGAACTGACTACACATTTGTTGATGACTGATGCAGCAGCAATTATGAAGCTAGGTCGCCACTTTCCCAAAGTACGGGATATTCTGCATAAATTAGGGCTAGCATCACGGGCAAGATACATTGAGCGGGCATCAACATCACAGCAACGTATGATACCCTTGGATGAAGTCGATCCAGATAAGGTACCTTATTTCTCAATGATTGTGATCCCAACTAAGAATCGACTATAAAGTTGTGATCTCCTCAACCCACTAAATCGACGTATTGATTGGGCTATTTTGGTAAAAGTTAGACTTACGTTTCTTTTTGCTAAAGGTCTCGTTTAACCTATGATTTAGACTTTAGCATAAAAAAATACTTCAAAAAAAATTGATGGCTCCAAATAGCACCTTTACTCCTGATGCGATCGCTGCTGGCTTTCATGCCCTATCCGATCCCCTAAGAATTCAGGTCTTAGAACTTCTACGCTCTCAAGAACTATGCGTCTGTGACCTGTGTGACCACCTGGGAACCACTCAGTCTAAACTGTCTTTTCACCTCAAAACCCTGAAAGAAGCGCGTTTGGTTCGCGCTCGTCAAGAAGGGCGCTGGATTTACTACAGCCTCAATCTGCCGCAATTTGTTGCCCTAGAGCAGTATCTAGCAGAATTCCGCCGCTTTAGCCCAATATTGCCTATTCGTCCCCCCTGCGAAACTTAAATATTCATCAATTTTTTTTGTAATATTTTGTTTAATTTTACTTTCATAGGCATTGACAAATCAATTTTTTTTGAAATGATGTGTATATACTCTTGATATAACTCACCAAATTTTAGATTTTCAATTTTGGATGTTGGATTGAATAATCTGAAATTTCTACTCTAAGCTCCTGCATTCATGTATGGGGTTAATTGTAATGAACAAAAAAACTGCAAAACGCCTCTCTTTTATTGACCGCTTTCTAACCTTATGGATTTTTTTAGCAATGGCCATCGGTGTTGGCTTGGGCTATTTCTTTCCTGGAGTAGAAGCGTTTATCAACCAGTTCCAGGTGGGAGCAACCAATATACCAATTGCCATCGGGTTAATTCTGATGATGTACCCGCCCTTAGCCAAGGTGCGATACGAAGAGTTAGGAGATGTATTTCGTAACGGAAAAATTCTTGGTGTGTCACTAATTCAGAATTGGATCATTGGACCAATTTTGATGTTTGCTCTGGCGGCTATCTTCTTACACAGTTATCCAGAATACATGACAGGATTGATTCTGATTGGATTAGCTCGTTGTATTGCAATGGTAGTTGTGTGGAGTGACTTAGCGCGAGGCAATACAGAATATACGGCTGGATTAGTTGCCTTCAACAGCATCTTTCAAGTTATCTTTTATAGTCCTTACGCCTGGTTTTTCATCACTGTATTACCCCCACTTTTTGGCTTACAAGGTAGTGTTGTGAATGTCAGCATTGCTGACATTGCTGAAAGTGTATTTATCTATCTTGGTATTCCCTTTTTAGCTGGATTTTTCACTCGTTTCTTCTTAGTAAAGGTGAAAAGTAAGCAGTGGTATCATGAGGAATTTGTGCCTAAAATCAGCCCAATCACGCTGATTGCTCTGTTATTTACAATCGTCGTTATGTTCAGCTTGAAAGGGAATTTGATTGTTCAGATCCCCATAGATGTAGTGAAGATTGCAATTCCGTTGATCGTCTACTTCATCATCATGTTTCTGGTCAGCTTTTACATGGCTTGGCGCGTTAAGACTGACTATTCTAGAGCAACAAGTGTCGCGTTTACATCGGCAGGAAATAATTTTGAACTTGCGATCGCAGTTGCGATCGCAGTGTTTGGGATTAATTCGGGTGTTGCTTTTGCCGCCGTTGTCGGGCCTCTGGTGGAAGTGCCTGTGTTAATTGGTCTTGTTAATGTTGCTTTTTGGTTTGAAAAACGTTATTTCACAACACCGGAATCGAGAGCCTGATAAGTTTAGTCCACAATATATTCGGAGGAGTTGAACTATGAAACGTGTAATGTTCGTCTGCAAAAAGAATTCTGCCCGTTCTCAAATGGCGGAAGGCTTTGCTAAAACCCTTGGTAAAGGAAAGATTGAAGTGATTAGCTCAGGCTTAGAAGCAAGTCAAGTCAGGCCAGAAGCGATCGCCACCATGAAAGAAATTGGTATCGACATTACCGATCAACACTCCAAACCCCTCAGTGATTTCCAAGCACAAGACTTTGATGTAGTGATTTCTTTGTGTGGCTGTGGCGTGAATTTACCGCCAGAGTGGGTTACACGGGAAGTATTTGAAGATTGGCAATTAGACGATCCAGCAGAACAACCAGAAATTTTTCCTAGAGTCCGCGATGAGATTAAAGAACGGGTGATTCAATTGATTGAGTCTGTGAATAAAGAAATTACACCTACTTCAATACAGTTCGGATAAGGTTTTTTGACGAAAATTCTAGATCGCAAAGACGCGATAAATCGCCGTCTTTACAAGAATAAGTCCTTTGTAGAGACGGCGATTTATCGCGTCTCTTGCCTTAATTTTCGATGTTGAATTGCGAGAAGCCCAAAGCAGATTTTTGCGAGACTTGGAGTAAAATAAGCAATTACCATGACGACATTTGACTATCCGCCCAGAATTTTGTTTTTGTATGGCTCCTTGCGTGAGCGTTCCTATAGCCGCCTCTTGGCAGAAGAAGCAGCACGCATAATTGAAGAATTTGGGGCAGAAGTGAAGTTTTTCGATCCCCGCGAACTACCGATTTACGGCAGCGTACCTGATACCCACCCAAAGGTGCAGGAGTTGCGTCAATTAAGCTTGTGGTCGGAAGGACAGGTATGGTCTAGTCCAGAACTGCACGGTCAGATTTCTGGCATTATGAAAAACCAAATTGACTGGATTCCGCTCAGTATCGGAGCCGTTCGCCCGACTCAAGGCAGAACTTTAGCTGTCATGCAAGTCAGTGGCGGATCTCAGTCTTTTAACGCTGTCAACACATTAAGAATTCTTGGGCGCTGGATGCGGATGTTCACTATCCCGAATCAATCTTCAGTGGCTAAAGCATACGAGGAGTTTAATCAAGACGGGACTATGAAAGATTCACCCTATCGCGATCGCGTTGTCGATGTGATGGAAGAACTTTACAAATTTACCTTGCTATTGCGTAACAAAGTTGATTATCTCACAGACCGCTATAGTGAACGTAAAGAAAAAGCTGCTAAAGAGACAATCATGATAGCTTCTCAAGCTCTTGAAATTAACTCTAATATAGCGTCCCAACACACTGGCTCGAAGTGAATCTAAAATCTAAAACCCAGAATAGAATAACCTCCTGGCAGATTTAACCAGGAGAGTTCAAAAAAATTGATTCATCTTTACAAGCGTTGTAGCAGGCTCAAACCGTGGGTGTCAGTACCACAGGTATTGAAAAGAAAGTATTCATCAGCCAACTTTTGCACTTGTTCTGATTCCAATACGCTGGGTTGCCAAGGGTTAGGGTTATTGTAGGCGTAGAAAGTTTCCACACCATCGATACCCTTTTGGGATGCAGCTGGAATTAAGTCAAAATGCGATCGCTTATAACGGGCTGGATGAGCCAGAACTGCTAATCCCCCAGCCTGGTGAATAGCGGCAATCACGTTACTTGCCTGATATTCTTGACCTGTAGTCGGCCTTCTTTGCAGATAGGGTTTCATGCTAGGGTGTTCGGGAGCAAAAGCGTAAGCCAAAATGTGAACTTCTATATCCAGAAGGTTCGCATTGATTTCCACGCCACTCCACAGGTAAGGAGTTGTTGCACCAGAATTACTCCACTTCCAATCTTCTAACCAAGCAAGGGCTGCTTGATAGCCCATAATACCATGATGGTCAGTGATCGCTAACCCTTTTAGTCCAATCGCGATCGCCTGCTCCATCAATCCACTCGGCTGCAACCTGCCATCCGAGTGGACAGTGTGCATGTGAAAGTTGAATAACCTTGGACAACTGTATGCATCAATGTTCTGGAATACTTGCTTCAAAAGTTCTGCCGAAGCAGTAGTCCGGGCCAAATTTACAGCCATAACCCCCTCTGAATAAAAATATATATTCTTAACACACTAAAACGCCCTATTTACAGATGAGAAATTTCCAACACTGTAAGTTAGTGTATTGGTGGCTACTTTCTCAGCTTTTTCAGCCAATTTTTCAATATGTTAAGACTACGTTAGCAAATCTTAACCTCAGTAGTCATGGGTAGTTTGAACTACTTTAAATGTAAGTAGTAAAAAATATTGCATATAAAATTTTATAAATACGCCTATACTATTTATGCTATGTAGTTTGATTTTAAAGGCTTAGGAGAATAATTTTCTCTAATCAGTCTGAGATTTAAATATATATCACGTATTAAAAAAATATAAACCTCAGTAATTATACTAGTTTTTATTTCATCTAGTAATCACTTCCGCGTAGGCGGAGCCCGCCGCAGGCATCGCATGAGTGAGTTTATAATAGCTCGCAGAAAATTAGCGATGTCTACGACGGGCTATGCCTACGCTTGCGGCTGATTATACTCCCCGCGCAATTCCAAAAGAATCTCCCTTCAACGTCACCCCAAGCGGTTCTACTACCACCTCGCGGCTAAGGGACGCTTCAACCTTGCCGACAATCACAGCAGTTAGCTGATGTTCTCTTGCGAGGATGACAATCCTTTCTGCATCCTGCTTAGATTCCGTATAGAATGCAAATCCGGCTCCGTAATTGAACACGGAAAGCATCGTCTCTGCCCCGCCCTCAAGATGACCCTCGACAAAAGTAAATATCTCCGGCACTGGGAGCATTGTTTCGATGACATATCGGAGCGGCTTCACCGACCGCATCAACTTTTGCCAACCATGACCGGTAATATTCTCAATCGCAGTGGGGCGAATTCCCTCGCCAAGCACCGCTTGTACAAGAGGCGTGTAGAGATATGATGCTGCATTCATCGCTTCCCAAAACTCTTGCCCACTTGGAAGTTTTGTTCTATAGCCATCAGGGAGAGACTCAGCAAGCTTTCGCAATGGGGTAAAGCCGTTCTCATGGGGGCCAGAACTCTCAACGAGAACAATAGTATTTCCGGCATCCAGGCGCGAACTATCAATGGGAGCGACACCAGGCGGCATCACGCCAAAAACCGAACCTGCAATATCAAGCCGCCCTGGAATCATCTTAGTTTTCAGTTGAGGCGTTTCCCCTGAAAGATAGACACATTTCACTCGTTTGCACCCCTCAACAACTCCATCCAGAAACCCATCAAGAAAAGCGGGGGTAAAGATCGTTTCAGGAGTACTTGATGGCAGATAAAGACCAAGAAGTAGAGTCTGCATCCCTGATGTTGCCGCGTCGTTTGTCAAACACGAGATGATCTTGATACCGATATTCCACCAGAATCGCCGAAGTTCTTCTTCGGAAAGGTCGTCAGGGCGGGTATCGTCTGCCGTTCCTAGTCCTTCAGGGACAAGTGTTAGAGAAAGTTCTGGAGTGCCCGCTTGAATAAATGGAGCGAGGTTGAAGCTGAAAGCGTTAGCACTTGCTCCAAGACCTGATGCGGGGACGGTACCATAGGCGCTTGCAAAGGTAAGCGTGCGTTTTGCAGCATCGATGAAGCGTCTTTTTGCGGCATCGAGAGTATCGTAATCGACTTGATCGAGAGCTTGAGCCATCAGGTTGCGTTTTAAGTTAGGAATGGAGATGCGATTAATAGCGTCTGTGCAAGAGTTAAAAGTTAGGAGAAGTCATAACTCCTCACTTTAAAATACCTCATCTTCAATACCGCGCCACCATTCACCCAAATTCATCAAGTCTTGGTAAATATCTTCTAATTCTTTGGCGTAGACATCGTTTGTAATGGTGGCTCGACGCTCTTGCAATTTCTTAAGGCGCAGTTGTACCAATACCCAAGGTTTAGTGATGCTATTCGTTGCTTCGATGTATTGCGCTAGTTCTTTGCTATCCATAATGTTTTATATTTTTAGGAATTACACGCTGTACAAAAGAATCATGTTGTGTATAAGGTAAATAATTGGTTTCAGATTTTTATTAATCATTTTTTGATAGTAATATAGATCCGCGTTGTAGGGGCAATTCATGAATTGCCCCTACAACAAATAGTTTTTACACTATCCATATTTAGTCGTTTCTGTCAATACATAACTCCTAATTTTGATGCCACTACTTTTATTTAGACGATGCCCATCCCACTACTGAAAAACAGAAAAGGGAGAAACTAAAAAGAATTTCTCCCTTTTGTGGTGGACTTTCTGCTTCAACTTTTGCAAATTAACTTATGGAGCAGCTTACTAAGAGGCATCGCACTCAGTTTAAACCAGCAATTAATTAAGCTTTAGCCAAGTTTTCAGCAGCAAAGTCCCAGTTAACCAAGTTATCTAGGAAATTCTTGATGAACGCTGGACGGGCATTTCTGTAGTCAATGTAGTAAGCGTGTTCCCAAACATCCAAGGTTAGGAGTGCCTTCTTACCATGAGCTAGAGGGTTTTCTGCATTTGGTGTTTTGATCACCTTCAGCGTACCACCATCATCAATTAGCCAAGACCACCCACTGCCAAATTGAGTTGCAGCTGCGTTAGAGAACTCTTCCTTGAATTTGTCGAAGCTACCAAAATCTTTATCAATTCTGGCTGCAAGATCGCCAGTGGGTGCGCCGCCACCATTTGGTTTTAAGGAATTCCAGAAGAAGGTGTGGTTCCAAACTTGAGCAGCGTTGTTGAAGATCCCTGCCTTAGAGGAGTCTTGGAATGAAATTTTGATCACTTCTTCCAGAGACTTATCAGCAAGTTCTGTACCTTCAGTGAGCTTGTTGAGGTTGTCTACATAAGCTTTGTGATGCTTACCATAGTGATACTCGAAAGTTTCAGCTTTCATGCCATTTGGCTCTAGAGCATTCTTGTCAAAGGGTAGCGGGGGCTGTACAAATACCATTGTGTGAAATCCTCTCTTTACCGGTTTCCAGTTTCAAGCTATTGCAGAAGCTTGGAAAATTAACAGCTTTTATTTTTAAGGTTTTATGCCTTTAATGATGGAACATAAAACTTAACATCGTCATTCTACTACCAAAGTGAAGATAAAGTGAAGATGAGAACAAAGTACTTCGCCGATAAGTCAAATCGCTATGAATTCACGGTTATAAATAAAAATGGCTAATATCTCGTAGCGAAAGTCCAATCTGTAATTAGCATTTAGCAATTAAAGTTTTAATACTTCTATCTTTAGTAGGATTAATTTCGATGTGGTAAATCAGTCGAAAGCGAGATGATTTAATACTTAAATAATCTAATAATCTTAAACTAGGTCTTAATAAATCACTAATAAAATTATCTTACTTTTAAATATTGTTTTGAGGATGGTAAGTGAATAATTACTCACCCACCACCCTTTGAAACTAAAAAGTTAACAGTAAATAGCGGTGATTAGCACTGAGATAAACACTGCTGGTAATAGTTAACAATTTGTGCCGTGACTTCAGACACATCCAAACCATCAGTTTGAACTTCAATGGCATCTGCTGCTTTTTGCAAAGGCGAAACTTTGCGTGTGCTATCTTTCCAATCACGTTCGGCAATATCCCGTTCTAGCTGCTCTAAATTGATTGCAGATTGACCTTGTTTGTGAAAGTCTTCCTGGCGGCGACGGGCGCGTTCACTCACAGAAGCAGTTAAGAAGATTTTGACTTCGGCATCGGGGAAAACGTGAGTACCAATATCTCGCCCTTCAGCGACTAAACCACCTTTTTTACCCCAGCTTTGTTGTTGTTTAACCAGTGCTTGACGGACAGCGCTTTGGGCTGCGATCGCAGATACTTGAGATGTCACCTCAATGGTGCGAATTACCTGGGTAACATCAGTACCGTTAATCCAAACCCGCACAGACGATTGTAAATCCTGGGTAGGAGTAAGTTCAATTTTACACAGGTTAGTTAATTCAGCGATCGCACACTCATCATCAATAGCAATCCCCTTTTGCAGTACAAGCCAAGTGACAGCACGGTACATTGCTCCTGTATCTAAATAGACTAAACCTAGATTTGCTGCCACTTGCCGCGCCACTGTAGATTTTCCAGCCCCGGCGGGGCCATCAATGGCGATGATGGGTTGACGATCGCGCAAGATGATATTGTCAATCAAACGTGTAGAACCAAGACGGGCTGCGATCGCCAACATTCCTTCCTCCTCAACTTTTTCTAAAGACATCAACGTAGTCGGATCAACTAATTCAATATATTCCACTAAAATCGTGCTGACTATTGCCACTTCTTGCTGTACCACTGCTATCAACTTGTTACTATTGCGATCGCCTGCAATAAATGCAGCTTCAGCCCGTTGCAAGCCGCGATATAATGCTGCCGCTTGTTCTTTTGCCGTTGCAGTCAAATATTGATTACGAGAACTGAAGGCAAGACCCGACGCTTCCCGCACTGTTGGACAAGCAACAATTTCTACTGGCAAATTTAAGTCAGCTACTAAGCGTTTAATAATTGCCAGTTGCTGACCATCTTTTTGACCAAAGTAGGCACGGTCAGGCTGTACCAAGTTGAAAAGCTTGGTAACAATCGTAGCCACACCTTGAAAGTGACCCAGGCGAGAACGACCACACAAGCCTGTCATCATAGCAGATGGGGGTATAACTTGTGTAACCTTTGATTCTTGTATACTCTTCTGGGGAACTGCCATCTCTTCAGGAGTCGGTGCAAAAATGGCATCTACCCCAGCTTGTTCGCAAAGTTTTTGGTCTTGCTCTAAAGTCCGGGGGTAGCGTTGGTAATCCTCATTGGGAGCAAATTGCAGGGGATTGACGAAAATACTCACAATCACCGTAGAATTTTCTTGCCGCGCCCGTTGGATCAAGCTTAAATGACCTTGATGCAAATTCCCCATCGTTGGTACTAGACCGACTGCCGTCTGATACCAGCCAGTTATCTCATCTAGTCTTAGATCCTCAGTAACCGCGTTTTCTGAGCAGCGTTTAGTTAAATAGCAGCGTAAAGCTGCGACTGTTGTCAGCAGGCGCACAAAAATACCCCTAGTTCTTATCGATCCCTCCCCCGTTAGTTTATATCTGAAACAGAGGGAAGAGTTGATTGAACTAGGGGAATTAAGTGATACGGAACTGGGAATTGGGAATTGGGAATTGGGAATTGGGAACTGGGAATTGGGAACTGGGAATTGGGAACTGGGAATTGAAAAATGAGAGACTTTTTTAATAATTTTTCTTTCTATACAAAGTCTCAGTCCTAGTCACCAGTCACCAATCCCCAGTCCCTAATAATTATTTTCCCAAAACTTCAATATGTACTGGTGCAACACCACTACCCATCATTCCCAAAACTCGAGCCGCGCCAGCAGATACGTCAATGACTCGACCCCGAATGTATGGGCCTCGGTCATTAATTCGCAGCACTACAGAACGACCGTTGCGGGTATTGGTTACACGGACTTGCGTACCAAAGGGTAAGCTGCGATGAGCAGCAGTCATTGCTTCTGGGTTGAATCTCTGACCGCTTGCAGTCTGAGTACCAGAACCGTCATAGCCGTAATAAGAAGCCATGCCTCTCAAAGTGGCTTGCACTACTCCAACGGCAATCTGTTGAGGCAGCTTTGGTATTGAGACTGGTTGACGGACTGGTAGATTAGCAATTTCTTTTAGGGGAGATGCATTGCCAAGAAGTCTCCGCAGGCGATTAGTTGCTTGCAATGCATCTTCTGCCAAATTGTTGGTGGGATTGGTCTGTGCTAGTCGTGTAGCTTCGTTGATTTCGACCAATTCTTCGCCATTAATTTTGATTACATAGCGATCGCCATCTTGCTGGGAGGGAGCGCTTTTGTTTTGTGCTTGATTGGCATTAGATTTTTCCCCTGCTTTCCAACTGACGGTAATTTTACTGCCGTCTACACTTTCCCGATTCAACTGATTGATCTTAGCTGCTACTACACCAGCCATCTGAACCGGGTCATTGTCAGAGGAGCTAATCTGGTTACTCACATCTGTTACGTCGTCAGCATTCAGTGCCTTTGGTGAATTGCTAGCAGCAATAAGGGCGTACCCTTGTACGCCCCCAGTATTTCCAATTGCACCAACTTTTTTAGATTCAAAATTCGTATTTGATACAGAACTCAAAAAGGTGAGAACAGGTATATTTCGGATAAAAAGGGTTGCCGCCTTACGTCCTCTAATGTTGTGAGGATGAATTTCTGTAATCACAGCATCCAAGGTTTGTCTCCCTGTTCTGGATTGGTACTCTCCCACCTTAACCACATCAGGGGCAGGTGATTTTTGGGATGCTAGAGCATTTCCCTTGGTGGTTTGAGTACAACCGACTGAAGGTATGCCCAAAACAGCCATAGACAGGGCAACAATAATCCACAAATGTCTTTGATTCATGCGTCCGTTTTTGAAAGCGACTGTAGAACTTTAAGTTTTATAAATTGCGGGATTTTTCACTCGTAAAAGTGATCTCCCTTCTGAAAAACTCGAACTCGTTCCGTTTTCACTTTGTTATTTATAACTCGCAACAGACTAACACGAACCTTTTCGCTTGGGGATCAGGGTTTTAGCGTAATTATCGACTACTTAATCAAATTAAAGTTCCAAATTTAAGGTTGAAACCTTTCTCAAAGGCGGACTTTGGCTATGTAACGCTTTTTTCTGCAACTCAAAAATTTCTTAAAAAAACTTTACGCTTGTTGCACACCAAAGTAACGACACCCTATTGACTTCTGTTCTAAAGGCTCACTAATACTCGTGTATTTTAGATAACATGTATTTTCACTATTTCCTATAAGAAGATAATATAACTTTAATTAAATGACATCGGCATAAATACTTAAAATCGTTTATTTAATAAAATATTTAGATTTCCCCATGAATAAGTCGTGATATGAGTTACATCTACAATAATTATGCAAATTAGTTTGAGTTTAAGATGTTTTTTCTACTTAGATTAATCATGACTTTTATTCCCCATGACTAAACGTAGAAGAGTGATAAATATAACTTGCAATTACCGTATTACTGAGTATAAAATAAAGAAGTATACTCAACTTAATATTTCTTGTGATTAATGATGAAAAAATTAGGAAATCTTCGCGATCGCTTGTAGATCAACTTTTAGCGGTATCAAAAATAACAATAGCCATTTTTGGTACTAAGTAATTGCTCAAGGATGATTTTTTAGAGCAAGCTATCTTGTCCAAAATCTTTGCGGCTGTAAGTATGTACGGCTGCACCCCTACTATATATAGTGAGTATTTTGGGGAGTGCTATCACCGTGATGACAAGCCAAGTAAATCAAAGAGATTTAGAAATAGATTCATCGCCATTATTAGCTGTTCTTCAGGAATTGCATTCTCAGTACAAGTTACTGCAAGAGGGTGCAGTAGCGAAATATATTCCAGAATTGGCCAAGGTAAACCCGGATTTGTTCAGCATTTGCATTGTCACAGTAGATGGTCAGATTTACAAAGTTGGCGATTACGACCAACTCTTTACCATTCAGTCGATTTCCAAAGTGTTTGCTTATGGACTTGCCTTAGAAGATCATGGACTGGATTACGTTTTAACTAGAGTTAGCGTAGAACCGACGGGCGATGCATTCAACGCGATCGTTTTAGATGAGCAATCGAAGCGACCTTATAACCCAATGGTAAACGCTGGTGCGATCGCAACCACTAGCTTAATCAAAGGTTCTGGTCCAACGGAACGTCTTAACCGAATGCTGGATATGTACAAGCGATATATCGGCCGGGACGTGTTCGTTGACATTTCAGTTTTTACCTCAGAACGCAGTACCGGACATCGCAACCGTGCAATGGCGCATCTGATGCTCAACTTTGGTATGATTGACCGGAATATTGAAGAGTCGCTGGATCTTTATTTCCAGCAATGTGCTGTGATAGTGAATTGCGAAGACTTAGCAGTGATGGCGGCTACTCTAGCTAACAAAGGTATGAACCCCATCACCAAAGAACAGGCGGTAGATAAGCGTTACATCAAAGATATTCTGAGTGTGATGTATACCTGTGGAATGTACAACTTTGCAGGTGAGTGGGCTTATAAAATTGGTATTCCGGCAAAAAGTGGAGTTTGTGGTGGGATTATCGCCGTTGTACCCAATAAGATGGGTATTGGGGTTTTTTCGCCCCTGCTAGATGTGCGTGGTAATAGTGTGCGCGGGGTGAAGGTATGTGAAGAACTTTCCCAAAGGTTAGGTTTACATCTATTTGATTGTTCAGGACAAGAGGCGAAATTTGATTGAAGAACAGTTTGACAGTTCATATAGTTGCTGTCTAATCAGACTAATAACAAGACCTCTCCCTGGTTTTGCTAGGCAAAATCTGTCCTTCTCCGAGGCGGAGAGGGAAAAATCGGAACACAAGGTTAAGGCAGGGAAAGGTTTATCGAACTCTCGTTTATCTATATGTTTATCTATATATAGATATAGTCAACAAACTCTAAATTATCTCTCTTCGCGTGTCCTCAAGTTACAGCTATTTTCAGGTAAATAGACCACGCTGTAGGGGCAATTCATGAATTGCCCCTACGACAGATGTGCTTCAAATATATGAAAACTGCTGTAATTTACAACTCTTCTGCTTGGGGAAGTGGGAAGATTTCACCAGCTAAGTAAGCCTCAAAGTGCTTTTGAAAGTACAACCAGGAAGTCATATCTTCTCCATCTATCAATGCTTTTGGAGCTTGTTTATATAGAGGAATACGGTTATTAATTTCGTCTTGCAGCAGTGAGGGCAGTTCTGTTAAACCATTGACTTTACTGCCAACAGCACTGTAGATTAGTTGACCGGGGCGATCGCCCATTTTCATCCAAGGAAGCCATTGACCAATACGATCCCAACTCAGTTTGAGTTCAGAAACTGAGGGAAGCGCTGAGTTGAATAAATCTGCGGTTGGCACAGTCAATTTAAACAATTCTGCCGCCTGATAAATTGGATTTGGGCTATATTCGGCAAATTTGCGATCGTCTGCTAGGGGATTGGGGTAATAGGGAAATATGTCAAAAACGAAGGTTGTGCTGTCACCATCTACTTGTGCGGGGAAATTTCCCTCAAACTTCCCCTGCACTGGATTATTGGCAACGTGAATTACTGGAACTGTCTCGCTTGTCCAAGGATTCTCCCATTTGCGTAAGATTTCATCTGTTTTTGGGTTGAGGTAGTAAGTCAGTTCTCTAGAAGTAAAATCCCAGCTACCCTCTGCTGTGGGAATACATCGGCTAACACTCAATCCCAGGATTTTAAATAGGAGTTGTCTTTTCTCGCCGGGGATAAAGGCATAAATCTTACCTTTCCAAATCAGGAAAGTTGATTCGCTAGGGTCGAGGGAAGAACGAGTTTTAACCCAGTGCTGCGCTTCAAGTTCTTGGATTTGAGCAACCATCTAAAGCATCCTTAGTGTTTGGATAACAAAAGGATAAGCTAACCAGCATTCAAGTTGCATTTTTGTCATTTGTCATTTGTCAAAAACTAATGCCCCATACTTCTCTACGAGAGGCTATGCTTCTCCAAAGGAGTACGACTGCGCTCAGTACCAGTGCCTAATTCCCAATTCCCAATTCCCAATACCTTCATCAATTAAACTGATTCAGAAAGTTGCTCATCTAGACGGCGAAACAAAAATACCCAAAGAGGTAGGGAACTATTAATCGCAATTAGTCGCACTAAATGACCAGTTGTCACAATTTCAACATTATGATTTAATGCCAGGGAAACCAAGATCATTTCTGCCGATCCTCCTGGTGCTGTGACTAGCAAACAGGTTAACCAATCCCAAGAGGTGAATTGCATCGCAAGTATAGCAGCGATCGCTCCGGCGATGAGGGTCATCCCTACAGACATCAAGGCATAGCCGACAGTCCGCTTCTGAAAGTTGGGTTTGTCTCCCCAATACTCACCAATAGTAATTCCCAGGAGCATTTGACCCAATAAGTTAATTAAAGGCGGCGGACTAAAACTAATATCACCCACAAAAGGCAGCCAATGTAGCAAAGGATTAAACCCGATACCAATCAACAATGCACCAAAGAAATCGCCTGCGGGAATTTTAAATAATATAGCTGGATAAACTACTAATGCAGTGATTAGGAGTATTAACAAGAGTAATTCTAGTTGAGATGGATCGAGATTGAGCCAATCAGGGTTGATTGGGAGCGTTTGCGGGTAGTAATTACTGGCTGATGTCTTAGCGATGAAGGGGATCAAAACAACTACTGAAGTGACGCGAATCGCCTGAACTAGGGCAACTAAGCTGACATTTTTATTGTAATCGGCTGCGATCGCTGCCATAATTCCGACACCACCAGGAACAGTAGCCAGCATTGCTGTTAATAGGTTGGTTTTGCTGAGGCGGGCATACATATAACCAATACAACTTCCACTCAGCAGGAGAAACAAGGTCAGAAAAATAAATATGGGAATACCAGAAGCAACACTAGCTAGATTACCGTGGGTATTGGAAGCGCCGACAGTTAAGCCTACAAGTGCCATTCCCACTTTTCTGGCAGTGCGATTAGGCTGGGGAGAATATTGATAAAAAATTCGACACCCTTGAAGAACTACCGTACCAGCAGCAATCCCGCCAAATATCCAGGCAATCCTGCCAATTTGGAACTTGGCGAGGAGTAAACCCAGAGGTAATGCCAGAAGCATTTCCAAGACGAGGACAATTAGTTGCTTCGTAAATACCTGTTGTTTGTTGACAACAGGATTTTCATGAGTGTGTTCTTCCAGGCTGGGAGCAACACTTAGGCTTTGATTCATCGATACAAGCTTTTTTATTAATTTAACTTATGTACTCAAGCTAATGCGATCGCACAACATAGCTAGAGTCTATCAAGTCAAGTTTACAAGGTTCGTAGTGAGTACTTTAGCGCTCAAATTAAGAACTAAAGTCCTTATTATGAACTTATTTATCTATCAAAGTTAGTCTAGTGGACTACTAAGTGTAAATTTAGCGCGTCTTGTTGACTTCAAAAAAAAATCTCTATGGAGAGAGCATAAGGGCAGAATGAGGAGCGAAGTATATCTACGGCTGGATGAAACTCAATGCTTTAGGACAAATCTTACAAAGCTTTTTGTCTTTTTCTAACCATCGAACTTTTTAAAGCATAATTTGGTTCTTGGCAACTTTTGGTGATCTTGGTTGGGGAAGGCAGAGGGCAGAAGGCAGAAGTCGGAAGTCAGAAAGATATAATTGAGATACTTCAAACTTCACTCCATCAAACATTTGAGGGATAAGGCTCAGCAAGCCCTATGTCGGTGCTAACTCACCTCTTACCAGATTCAAACAATCTGAAACTTGAGAATTGCCAACTTGACGAGATAAAAACTCAGATAAAGTTGATTGTTTCCGCCATCAATAGAGTAGTTAATTGTCCAGTTTGTAACCAACCAACTCATAAAATTCATAGTCGCTATGAACGCTTCTTAGCAGACTTACCCTGGGCTGATTACAACATTACTTTACAATTAAGGGTGCGGAAGTTTTTTTGCATTAACACTTCCAAGAGCTTCAACAGCTTGATCACCCTGACGAAGACAAAGTGGAATCCGTGGCAAACTGTCAAACTCATTTTGGGAAGGGTCAGTGGTCGAGTATTTGAATCGCATGTGGTCAGACCTAATCTTCCTGTTTCAAGGCTTGCATGAGAATTTCACCTGCACCAAACGAATTGTAGGGTGTAGGCAAATCATAGGTTTTAAATGGTTCGAGAGGTGAAATATCTTTGTTGGTATCCAATTCTTCCGCCAAAATACGGATTAGCTTAATTTTTTCTGATATAGAGAGTTTCCTGACAGCAGGAAGTAGCTCAGTGAGTGTCATGTTTCGCGCTCCATTTCTCAAACTAGTGTTAATTACAGCTTACTGGATTAGCCATCTACCTAAGCGATCGCCCAAAAGATAAATTTAGGGAAAATGAAGGAGAAATAACCTATTCCCAATGTCCTAAATGTCCTATTCCCAATGCCTTATATTCAAAACTCGTAGCGTACCACACTAAAACTTATAGAAATAGTGGGTTAGGCTTGCCTTAATGCATTTGCATAAAACAGCAATTTACACGGTAAGCTTGTGTCTGATTTAGCGCTACATAATTATCTCCCTCGCGTTCCCGATGCAGCATTGCAAGAATACATAGAATGGTGTGTTTTAGAGCAAGCAAAAGCCGCAGAATGTAACTTTACTCCTGATAGAAGTAAGTTAGATAATTTGCCACCAGAAGACTATGTTCCTAAACTTGTCGAGCAGTTCATGAAAGTTAAACCAGACCCAATTAAAGCTGGTTTAGTAGCTGCGATCGCAGGCAAAGAAGCTGATAAACACGCTTTATCCGGTTTAGCGATCGCAGCCGATTTTGTGTCTCTTTATATTAAGTATTTAATTCCTAAAGAGGGAAGTACTAAAGAACAAGCTGAAGAGATATTAACTAAAGTGTCACAAGATCAGTATGATAAACTGAATGAAATTGCCAAGAAACATGGTGTTGAGTTCTAGTTTCCTGCTGATAATTTAGTTTTTCAGAGGCTTTGTCTATATTTTGAATTTTAGACAAAAAGCTTTGTTTGCGAATATCATTCGTCGCAAACAAAGCTTCTGTCTATCATAAATTACTTGATTATAGTAATACATAGTTGTAGATGTAGAAAGTGAGGTAATAGTTCAATGGATAAACTAAATCACTATAGAAATATCATTAAAAATATTCTCATAGAATATGACCGCCTCTGCAATAGCTCACCTGATGACGACCTAGAGAGCCTTTTATCACTTGATAATGAACGCGATCAATATCTATGGTTCCAGGTTGGCTGGCAAAAAAATCGTCGAATTAAAGGCACTACTATACATATTCGGATTAAAAATAACAAAATTTGGATTGAAGAAGATTGGACTGAAGAGGGTATCGCCACAGAATTATTAGACGCAGGTGTTCCTCAAACTGATATTGTGTTAGCTTTCCATCCTCCAAGCGATGCCTACGGCGGTAAACTACGCGCTTTGACTGAATTTGCAACCGCTTAAAACTTTTAAATCTCATCCCATGCTCACTATTATTGGTTGCGGCAATCTCAATCGCAGTGACGACGCAGTAGGCGTAATCATTGCCCAACGCTTACAAAAATATCTAGCTGAAAACCCTCATCCTCATGTGCGAGTTTATGACTGTGGCACCGCAGGGATGGAAGTAATGTTTCAAGCTAGAGGTAGTAAACAATTAGTAATTATTGATGCAAGTTCAACTGGTTCTGAACCGGGTGCTGTGTTTAAAGTTCCAGGAAAAGAACTGGAAGCAATGCCCGAACCTAGTTATAACTTGCACGATTTTCGTTGGGATAATGCTTTAGCCGCCGGACGGAAAATCTTTCACAATGACTTTCCCGAAGATGTGACAGTTTATTTAATTGAGGCGGCAAATCTTGCTTTGGGACTGGAATTAAGCCCTGCTATCAAACATTCTGCTGATTTAGTTTTTGAAGAGGTAGCTGCACTTATCACGCAGAATATTAACTAACACAAAATCCAAAATCAAATCACGCCCAATCCCGATAAACAGAAAGTTCATCTACTCTCATTTCAAAAGGTACACCTTGACTTTCTGGTGGACAAACACGGATTTTAGCACTGCTAACAATACCATGTAGCAATGTCCCCATTGGCACGATTTTTTGCAGAACACGCCAATTAGTAACTTGATCGGGACATTCAATTACCAATGTTAGAGCATTAGCATGGGTTGTGACATACCACCGACAATTAGATAACAGATTTTGGATTGTGCGATCGCAAGCTTCATAAAAGTATCTACTAATAGAATACTCTAGTTGCTGACGCAGTATAATATCTGCCGATGTCGGTTGTATTGGATGTGAGTCATCACCATTTAAGTAATACATCTTTCTAGCCATCTCTCTTTCGCTTCCTGCTTATATTCCAATCACCATTCCATAAAGTACATCTTTATTTGTTTCTAATAATTCTTGGGTTTCGTCATCATAATAAGCACCAATACCACTACACTGAATCCCCAAATAATTACTAGTTAAATAAAGCCTTTGTCCAAGAAAACCAGCTATTTGCATAGCAGTTTGATAGTTTAAATAATCTGACACAAAAAATAAAGTTACAGCGCCATCTCTAGCAATAGCTTGATTAATACATAAGTAACCTGTCTTTTCACTAAAGTTACCCGCTTTAACCAGATACGTACCTTTATATAACCCAGGTGTCATTCCCTCTACTCGATGCACCACTGAGTAAATTTCTATGTTCTCATAGTTTTCTGTCGGTATTGACTGCTGAAGTTGTTGTACTACATATAGATAATCTTCTTGAGAAATAGCTTCTTTCCGGAAACGTCTAATAGAACGTCTATTCCAAACAACTTGATAAAGTTTATCCTTGTCAAAGTCAAATTGAGGATACTCTAATTTCTGCTGGTTACTATTTTGTAGAGTAGTTGCTTGATAGGCATCTTCAATAAATTGATTAGATTCAAAATAATCAGTACCAGAGACAAAAGGAACTTTCAGCCTTAAGCTTCTGATTTTCTTGTCTTGTATTTCTCCTGACACCGCGCAAGCAGTAATAAACTCTTTATTCTCAAATCCCAAATCTGAACTGAGAGTGAGTTTATCAAAGTCAAAAATTAGTTGTATATCTCGGTTGTGGAGAAAAGCTGAAGCTGCAACTGCACCTAAATGGTGTCCGCTATCTAAGAAGCAATACCTGATGCTTCTATTTTGATATTTCCAGCTAGACCTATAATAAACACAACTAATTAAAAAGATGAATCCGTTGATACTTTTACCCGGTATAATATAATTCTCTAACCCATCATCAATTAATTCGTATATGAGAGTTAGACAATTATTCTCAACTTCTAGATGGTATACACCGTTTACTATTCCCTCAACCCCACGAACCTGTACGTAAACTTCTGTAGGATACAGAGCGCCTGCTGATGGATTTACCCGCAGTTTTAATGGGCCATCTTTATACACCTTTTCCAGGGTGATCGCACTGCTTAATGAGATAAAAGCATGAACAGGATTATTGAGATTTAATTTCACTCTCCGATAAAACTTGGGATAAACTTTAAATGCAGATGGCTGTGTTGAAGCATCTACATAATTTGGGTCAAGTTGTACCGATAAGTAAGAATGCTTGGTAGCGTCATGATAGGCTTTGCCCGACATCTGACTTGATGGCATTTTTAAGTATCCTTAAAACTTCTACGTTGCTAGCAAAATCTATCGCTTTATAGTCATCTAAGTTTTTTAAATATAAATTAGGATGATGTTGTAAAAGTAGCTTGACTACTTCTGTCTTTCCGGCTGAAGCTGCGTACATTAAAACTGTTGCACCGTTATCATTTTGGTTGTTAATGTTAATCTTGCTAGCAAGCAGTAAATTAATTAAATCGTAGTGATTACCAAAACAAGCAAACCACAAAGCATTGTTGCGATCGCTATTTAGAGCATTGATATCCGCGCCTGCATCAATGAGTTCTTTAACGACTGCATAAACTCCCTCTCTTGTAGCTTTCATCAAAGCTGTATCGCCATTTTCTCCTGGCTGATTTAAATCCCCAGGGTTATAGCCTTTTGCTACTAGCCATTGAGTTGTTGCTTCACTCAAGTCTTGTCTATTTAATTGACTCATGATTATTCTTTTAACCTCACACGATTAAGTATTTTTTAAGCAATTTTATGCTTGGAAAACTTAATGGTAGGCATTATCCACCATTATTTTAAAATTTTATACGAGTAGCTAAAGTCTAGTTGTTTGCCAAAGTAACTTTGCTAGGTATTTAAAAGTTTGATAAAACGAAAAAATTTTTCCCCACTTACTACTCTTTGCCCTCATCCAGCAATTTTATTTTGGTTTGCTTGAGTACTAAGTTAACTAGCAACAATTTAGCTTAGTTATATATTATCACTCTCATAATTTGGAATTATGAATCATTTATAAAGATCCCTAGATATATCTAGGAAAAAATATTTAAAAACAATTAAAATGCAGTATATTTTACAATCTAATTTCATTATCTAGACTAATAGCAGATAGAATCTTTGCCTAAATAGTAGATTTTTGTGTAAGTTTCCCTAGTTTTAACAATGATTTTAAGCCCATTGTCTTGCTAAAATTTGATGCCACTTTTCCATTAAATCTTGTGTTTAATAAAACTGACTTATGATGTTGAGATTTACTTTATACATCTAAGACTTATTAAGAAATTTAAAACATTTTCTTTTTTCAAGCCAAATTTGCTAACTTATTTAAGTATAAATAAGTAAAACACATACAAAACATGGAAATTAGCGCTCGTAATTCTCTTAAAGGTACTGTAAAAAAAGTTGTGCCTGGTACAGTTAACACTGAGGTAATTTTAGAAATTGCACCAGGAGTAGAGTTAGTGTCAATAATCACAAAATCATCAGCAGAAAAGCTGGGACTTGCAGAAGGCAAGGAAGCTTATGCCGTGATTAAATCATCAGATGTGATAGTTGCTGTTGAGTAAAAATAGGCAAGTTGCCTTTTATTGCAAGCGGCTCTATCTCTAATACCGAATTGCATTTATATCTCTCAATTTAATGACCTCACTCCTTAAATTAATATAGGAGTGAGGTCAATTTAATTCGTAATTCGTAATGACGCTCGTTCGCCCTTGGCGTGCTGTAGGCAAGACTCGCTAACGTTGCGCTAACGTAATTCGTAATTGCTATGTATGGTCTTAATTAGGAGTCAAAAATTTTTGTTCATGAAAATATTATTTATTGTACATTTAAATGAATTCAATTATCAAGAATGTGGATATAAATAGCTTGGATGGTTTCTGTATCTAGTGCTAAAGATGTGTTTTATATTTTAATAAGGAATGATGGAAAGTTTTGTTCTAAAGTAATAGTGGCTTCGGGAGTTATCCCTATTGATATCAGTCTGTTTAAGATGCTTTCATCCTGACTTTTACAAAAGGTGACGATTCCTCGCTCTCCTGTTTTCAATAATTCTAATGAACAGCCAGTAATACTAAAAGGGGTAAACATTTGAATTATAAATTAATAATTTTGAAGGGAAGAAGGAAGGTATATTTTCATCCTTCATCCTTCATCCTTCATGCTTTATTTGGTTGCCAAAGACAGCAGCCAAAGTAATACTTTATACGAGATACGCTTCTTGATGTGTTTTGATTGTGCAATTAGAACGAGGATAAGTTACACAAAGTAGAGCGTATCCTTTAGAAACCTGATCGTCATCCAGGAAGTTTTGATCGTCTTGATTAACTTCACCTTCGACAACTTTACCAACACAGCTAGAGCAAGAGCCTGCATGACATGAAAAGGGCAACTCAATACCATTTTCTTCTGCTGCTTCTAAGATGGTAGTGTCTTCTTCAACTTCGATTGTGGTGTCGAGGTCTTCTTTTTTGTTGATTAATCTAACTTGGTAGGAAGCCATTTTCCGATTCTCCTCAAACGTTATACAGTTGGTTTAATTTCCGAAGTTTTTGAGCAACCTATCCTACTTTTTGCTCCCCTCTTTCTTGCGGAGATGCAAAGTTTAGTTGGCTTCTCTATAGAGGTAAGGGATGCAACGCGAACGAGAAGCTGCCTCAAGGCAAGGGGATAAGCCTGCGACGGCAACTCTTAGAGACGCTCCGCGAACGCTTACCGCATCTATGGGAAGCCTCTACGATCAAACTTGGCGCTAACGGAATGATGTTAGCTGCAAGGTACACCAGTAGGCGTACCGTCGTCTGTTTTGAAGGACTTTCCACAACCGCAGGTATCAGTTGCGTTGGGGTTGATGAATTTAAAACCGCTTTCCATCACTCCCTCAACGAAGTCAACGATAACTCCGTCTAATAACGGCGCGCTTTTGGCATCAACGTAAACTACCACTTTGCCTTGGTGACTTACCAAATCATCTGGTTGGGGTTTGCTGGTGATATCAATTGCATATTCATAGCCACTGCAACCACCATCTTTTACAGAGATGCGGACACCTTTAGTTGCGCCATTAGCGTCGGGTGCGGAACCTTTAAGAAATGCCCGCAGATGAAATTCTGCTTTTTCTGATAAAATAACGGCCATTAAGTCTCCTGATTTGTAGCGATTAGTTGTTCTGATTTCAGGTGTGGGTTGTTATTTGTCAGTTGTCATTTGTTATTTACTAATGACCAATGACTAATGACTATTTTGTGTAATACCTGTGGGTTCCATCGAATTAGATTGCGCGTGTCTCCAAGGCGCACTATTGCCGCATACTGGACAAGAGCGATCGCGGTAAGAACGGCGTTTAGCAAATTCCATCCGATTTAGGTCAATTGTCAGCAATTGTGACAATAGAGGCTGACTAAACCCAGTGATCAGCTTGATAGCTTCCAGTGCTGTTAGACAAGCTAGGGTTCCAGAAACAGCGCCTATAACTGAAAAACCGCGCTGATCCCACTCAGGCTTTTCTGGAAACAGACAAGATAAACAAGGAGTCACACCAGGAATAATCGTCGTCAGGTAAGCCTCCATTCCATTCATTGCGGCTTCTACCATTGGCTTACGCGATCGCACACAGGCTTCATTTAACAAATTGCGCTCTGTAAAGTTGTGGGCGCAATCAAGAGCCATATCAGCCGACTGCACTAACGAATCTACATTTTCCGGGGTGATGTAATCATGAACAGCTTCCACTTGGACATCAGGATTAATCGCATCCAGAGTTTCTTTAGCTTTGAATACCCTTGGCTTACCTACCCAATCATCAGTCATGAGAACCTGACGATTCATATCATCTAGCCGTAAGTCACCACCCCGGACTAGGATTAGCCGCCCAACGCCCGCTACTGCTAAGTAAAGCGCCGCCGTACCGCCTAATCCCCCCACACCTGTAACCAAAACTGTCGCTGACTTCAGGCGTTTCTGTGCTGTTTCGCCAAAATTCGGAAGCATCATTTGGCGACGATAGCGTTCTAATTCGGTAGGCGTTAGGTTAACCAATTTATACCTCCTAATCAGAAGTGATTTCTGTCAGTGTGACTACATTTTTCGGCTTGTCGTTAAACACTTTGAACAGCTTTTGTTCGTAAGCTGTCGATTCGGTAAATAACTGATAAGCTTTTTGCAAAGCCAAAGAATATTGATTTAATTTCTCTTCTTCGCTCAAGTCAGGAGAATTATCATCAATTTCCTGGATGTGTTGAGAAAACTTTTTCAGAATATGTAGACGATGCACATTCACAACTTCTAAATCGTAGGGCATATTAAAGAATTGAAAAAATTCTTCTGCATCTACGAGCTTCTTGAATTCATCAATTGTTCCAGTCATTTCGCATTCTCCAATTGTTTCAGATGTTGCTTAAGTTCATCTAACTGGCGATAGATTTCATAAGTTGCGGCGGCAACATCCATAAGTTGTGTGTAATCTGTTGGCAGTCCTTCAGCTAAATCATGCAGATCCATTTTCATTTGACCTGCTTTGCTGTTGAGCCGTCGGATTTGTCCTTGTAGTTCCTCAATACTCGTTTCTTCTGCTTGCACAATCAGCCACTCCTTTTTCAGTGCTGTTAGCGGTAGCGGGGCGTTTAGCCCGTGCTGAGTTATGAGTTATAAGTTATGAGTTAGAAGTTATAAATTATATAATTTATATTTTATAATTTATCACTTTTCACTATTTACTCTTAACTCTTCACTCAGCACTCAGCACTCTTAAAGTTTGCCAACTTCAGGAAAGCGTTTCGCCAAATCAAGACCTTTTTTGACGTAGTTTTCTCCCTCTTCTGCTAATTTCTCTACTGAGTCAAAGCCAAAGCGATGAGCATCTCGCAAGGTTTTCACAGCTAGCAAGAGACGACCAGAAAAAACTAGCGCCCAGCCAAATCCTTCATGACTCAAATCAACTACAACCTGGGATATCAAGCCTGTTTCTTGTTCAATTCCAGCCGCTACAGCCCGAAAAAATGCCATAATTCGTGCTTGTGTGATCGGATCGACTTCGCCCTCAACGGAGATTTCCCGTTTCTTTTGTTTGGTGACAATAAAGGGTTTGAGAATCAATTCATCCGACCAAGTACGATAAACTCCATAACTGTCTTGACCACGGATTTGTTTGATTAATACCTTCAGGAAAGGTGAGTTCAAGACTTCAGTTGTAGCGGTTCCGTTAACACTATTATTTGCGGTCATACTGTTGCTTCGTCTTCAATTTCATCAGCAAAGTTTGTGGTTTTTGGCTGCAAAGCTTTACGCAACCAAGGTGGAGGATTACCTTTGAGGGTTTTCACTAGCTTATTTAGCACTTCACTAATTTCTTCTTCTTCCGATCGCGCCTTCACTGGCGTGACACCTTTCTTGATTAACCGAGCGGCAGCACTACCACCAATTGCGAAAACATAAATAATTGTGCAGTCACCTAATGCTTCAATTTTTGGTGCGAGTTTACCCTCATTATTCTCTTCTTGGATTTCATAATTAAATTTGAGGCTTTCTACAAATTGATATCCTTCATCTGAAATTTCATAAATATCAATTTGTTCTGAGCCTCCAAAGTGAGTATTAATATGAACTCCGTCACTTGTCGTAAAGGCAATTTTCATTGTAATTCTCCTCTCTAAAGTTTTGAATTTTGAAGCAATACGGTTCAGTTAGTGATATTTAGCCTTGGAAGATCCCCCTTAAAAAGCTGCGGTGTATACACAAGTCTGAAATAGCTGATTAACCAAGGTTTTACCCCACCCTAACCCTCCCCTTATAAAGGGGAGGGAACTAGATTTATTATTTCCCCCCTTCTTAAGGGGGGTAATTCGACTTGTGTATACACGCCTTAAAAAGGAGGGTTAGGGAGGATCAATTCTTAACTGAACTGTTTTGAATTTTCAAGTGTGAATTCAAAACTCAGCGCTCACAGTTCCGAACTCTTGGAACTGTTTAACTCTCGCTTCTTCTGCCTCTAAAAACAGGTTGCCGATGCCAAACAAAAGTTCCATCGTGCCTCGATAGCCAACTTTGGTAAATTGACCATTACCTAAGCGGTCATAAATGGGCAATCCTAAACGATAAAGAGGAATCGAAAGGCGTTTTGCGATCGCACCCACATTCGAGTTACCAATCAGCAAATCAGAACCACCTGCTAAACTATCAAAGTCTTCTAAGTCGCCGATGGTGATACTTTTAACCGGGAGTTTTTCCAAGAGGTGCGATCGCGTGGTTGTCACCACAGCATGAATTTGCGCTCCCATTGATTGCAGAAAATGCACTGTTGACCACAACAAATCAGGTTCCAGCGCTAAGGAAACTCGTTTTGCACCAAAGTAAAAGTGAGTGTCCAACATTGCATCTTGCAACTGACGGCGTTGGCGGCGGTATTTTTCCGGTACGCTATTACCGCTCAGAATCGCCAATGCTTGGATAAACTCATCTACTGGTTCCAATCCTGTCAGTTCGCCAAACACCTCATAAGGTGTGCCAAAGCGTTCTTCGAGAATCTTGGCAGCCCCCCGCATACTTTCACCCAATGCCAGGGTAAAGGCAGAACTACCGACTTCTCGTAGCTGTTTTAAGGTAGTCCCACTGACTGTAACCGCACTATAATTATCCTCTAAATGTCCATCTAGAGAAGCACCAAGATCAGGTACAAAGATCGGCACTAATCCAAAAGATGTGATTATCTCTTTGATTTCCTGTACATCCCCAGGTGTGAAAGCAGAACCCGCCAAAATCGTGACTTGTTCAGTTCTGAGTCCACCCGCGCGAGGAATTTCCTTAACTATGCTTTCGACAGCGACAGCAAAACCATCTTGCAACGCACCTTTAAAATCTGGGGTAGGCGCAAAAACGATCGCTAAATCATTCAATTCGGGATGGCGATCGCGGATTTCCTTCAGAAAACCTTCAATGTCATCGCCTCTAGTTTCCGTTAACCCAGTACTACATAAACCAATAATTTCTGGATTAGCTTTTTCTACCAGAGTGAGAATTGCTTGCTCCACATTCTCTTCACCACCCAAAATAGTAGTGACTTCCGTCATCGCCGTCGTAGCAAGGGGAATCGCTTCCCGGAAATGCCGCACTAAGACAACTTTGGCGAAAGCAGTACAACCTTGAGAACCGTGGAATAAGGGCATCGTCCCTTTCAATCCCAAAAAGGCTAAGGTTGCGCCCAAAGCTTGACTTTGCTTGAGGGGATTAACTGTCAGTGCTTTGTTAGAAGCGGTAACGATCGCCATTAAACTTCCTCCTCTTCTTCCCAAGGAGCGGGTTTGCGTATTTGTTCCCAAATCGGGCTATACAAAGCTTCGTACAATTCCCGCGCCATCTCAATCATTCCTACATAACCTGCATAAGGATGGTGGCGTTCTTGGTTGATATCAAGGAAAGGAATTCGAGCTTTCAAAGCTGTGTATTGGTTACGTCCACCAGCAATCAGCATATCTGCGCGAGTGTCTTTAACCAGTTGTAGCAATTCTTGAGCGTTGCCTTTCTCCAACATGATGCCATCGTTGCCAATCAACTTCTTGATTTTGGCTTTATCTTCTTCAGTACTTTTGCGAGTACTAGTAGCAACAACTTCAATGCCTAAGTCTCTAGCAGCCGAAATAATCGACCAACTCTTGACACCACCTGTATACAAAACAACGCGCTTACCTTTGAGTCGAGCGCGATAGGGAGCTAGTGCCAAATCTAAAGCAGCCGTTTCATCTGCAATTAGCTTTTCTGTCCGTTCTTGTAGATCGCGATCGCCTAATTTAGCAGCGATATTTCGCAGACAGCGATTCATATCATCGATGCCGTAAAAAGACTCTTCAATGTAAGGGATGTTGTAACGCTCCTCCATCTTTCTCGCCATATTCAGCAACGCTCGTGAGCAGATCATGACGTTGAGCTTTGCGCGGTGGGCGTAGCGAATTTCATCGTAGCGAGCATCGCCCGTAATTTTAGACAAAATACGGATGCCTAATTTTTTTAATAGTGGTGTTACTCCCCACATCTCACCGGCGATATTGTATTCACCGATTAAGTTAATATCATAGGGCGTTGTATGTTCCGGTTCTGCTGTTCCGACAACATATTCTAACAAAGCTTCACCGCCAAAACGGTTGCCCAGATTTTTACTGCCAATGAATCCTGGGGCAATGACTGGAACAACAGGAATACCAATTTTCTCAGCCGCAGCTTTGCAGACAGCATCCATATCATCGCCAATTAAGGCTGTAACGCAAGTGGCGTAAACAAATACTGCTGCTGGTTGGTAGCGCTCTTTGAGTTCCAGAATCGCTTTATAGAGTTTCTTTTCGCCACCGAAGATGACATCATTCTCACCCAAGTCAGTCGTAAAGCCCATTTTGTAGAGTAGAGGGCCAGACGACAGACTACCACGACTGCCCCAGGAATTACCAGCACAGGCGATCGGCCCGTGGACTAAATGCGCTGAATCTACGATCGGTACTAGAGAAATCATTGCACCATCAAAGGCACAGCCCCCTTGAGCCGCGCCAGGTTGTGCCTGTTGAGCGCATGATTTGTTTTTCTTTTGGGCTTGTTTGTGCTGATTATGCTCGCATCCTGTCTCAGTCAGCAGCTCGTTGATTTTACCTTGGGTGCTTTTCATCTCTCTTCTCTTAATTGTTAATTGTCCTTTGTCATTTGTCATTTGGATAACTAACAACTAATGACCAATGACCAATACTTCGGCTTCGCTCAGTACGAGTGACCAATGACTAACAAATGTATTTTGTGACATCCTCTCCACAGACATCGGTCAGGTAAGATAGAGCGCGGAAACGCAATCCTACAAATTCGTCATATAAAGGATTGAGTTTACATAGTGGTGGAATATCAATACACTTCCCAAATAATTTAATTTGTCGCTCAAAAGGACAACAACAAGGAATTGTTTGGCAAATTAGATGAGCGATGCGATTATTTTTAACCTGAATTCCATCCACTACACCACGCAACGGATTCAGAAGATTGTTGAACCACCCTCGTTTTTTCTGATTAGGTGGATGGTAATTAGGATGAGGATGAGTGTGAGTATGTTCGTGAGTGTGATTGATGGTTTCCATTTATCAATTCCTTGGGTAAATGCTATCAAGAAAAAGGAAAGTTGGGGATGGGGGATTGGGCATCGGGCATTGGGTTTGGATATTTCCCTATTCCCTATTCCCTATTCCCTATTCCCCTTCTTTACCCTTTAATTAACACGTTGTGTTTCTACGCAATTTCTAACGAATCAAGTCGTAGGAAATATCTGTCTTAGAAGGAATGTTGGTGTTGCGATCGATTTCTTCAAACAGGGTGTTTACAGTCCAGTTGAGTAGGTTGATCACACCTTGATAACCAATGGTGGAGTAACGGTGTAAGTGGTGGCGATCCATGATGGGGTAGCCGATTCTCACGAGGGGAATCTTGGTGTCGCGCCACAGGTACTTACCGTAGGTGTTACCAACTAAGAAGTCTACTGGTTCGGTGAACAACAAAGAACGCATGTGCCACAAGTCTTTACCACCCCAAACAGTTGCATTGCTACCGAAGGGGCTAGAAGCAAGCAGTTCTTTCATTTCTGCTTCAAATACTTCGTTGGTGTTGTGAACCAAGATATGCACAGGTTCAGCACCCATTTCTAGCATAAAGCCAACTACGCTGTATACTAAATCTGGTTCGCCGTAGATAGCAAAACGCTTGCCGTGAATCCATGAGTGGGAGTCAGTCATGGCATCAACTGCCTGACCGCGTTCAATTTCCAATTGTTCGGGAATGGGGATACCGCTCAATTCGCTGAGTTTCATCAAGAACTCATCAGTACCCTTAATGCCCCAAGGACGGGAAACTGAGGTTGGTTGCTTCCATTCTTTCTCGATGTACTCGCGGGTTTTGGGTGTAGAGTGTGCTTGCAGTGCGATTGTAGCTTTCGCATTGATTGAATCTGCTGCATCTTCTAGCTTTGTACCACCTGGGTACATATCGAACTCACCTGTGTTAGGTGAATCCAAGTAGTCGCTGTTGTCGGCTAGAATTGTGTAGTCAAAGCCGAACAGCGAAGCAATCCGCTTGATTTCGCGGTTGTTGCCTACGTAGGTGTCAAAACCTGGGATGAAGTTGATTTTACCATTGCTGGTTTCTTTCTTATGACCTGCGGTCAGGTTAGAAAGAATTCCCTTCATCATGTTGTCGTAACCAGTGATGTGGGAACCGACAAAGCTAGGAGTGTGAGCGTAAGGTACTGGGAAATCTTGAGGAACTGAACCAGCACTCTTAGCGTTGTTGATGAAGGCTTGTAAGTCATCACCAATTACTTCTGCCATACAAGTGGTGCAGACAGCGATCATCTTGGGCTTGTACAGTTGGTAAGAGTTCGCCAAACCGTCGATCATGTTTTGCAGACCACCAAATACGGCTGCATCTTCAGTCATTGAAGAAGATACACCAGAGAATGGCTCTTTGTAGTGACGGGTTAAGTGGGTGCGGAAATAAGCAACGCAACCTTGAGAACCTTGAACGAAAGGTAGAGTACCTTCAAAACCAACAGCAGCAAAAATTGCTCCCAATGGTTGACAACCTTTAGCAGGGTTAACGGTTAAAGCTTCACGAGCGAAGTTCTTTTCACGATAATCCCAACCTTTTGTCCACTCTGCAACCCGTGTTACTTCTTCAGGGTCGTGACCGTTTTCAAACTGCTTTTTGTTTTCAAATAGCTGTTGGTACTCTGGTTGGTGGAATAACTCGACGTGATCTTGAATTTTTTCGGGATTCTGAGGCATTTTCGGATCTCCAAGCTTACTGAATTCTTTACTAATCGAGGAATGAAGATTTAAGGCGGGAGTGAGAATATGATTCAAAATTCAAAATGCAAAAATCAAAACGAATTTTTAATCTTTCAATTTTGAATTTTGGATTCCCAACTCCCCCCTGGGGTTTTAGCCCCAGGTTATCCTTAGTTATCTCTCTCTCCCATTTCCCTAAACGGCAGCCTTAGCCTTAGCTTCAGCCTTCTTAGCCTGAGCTTTTTCATTCCAAGGAGCGCCAATTAATCCCCAGGTTGGGCTGTTGAGTGCCAAGTCCATGTCACGTGCGAAGATGGCGAAGCCGTCATAACCGTGATAAGGGCCGGAGTAATCCCAAGAGTGCATTTGACGGAAAGGAAGACCCATCTTTTGGAAGACGTACTTCTCTTTCACACCAGAAGCTACCAAATCAGGCTTCAGCGCTTTGATAAATTCCTCGAATTCGTAAGCGGTAACGTCGTCATAAACGATGGTGCCGTTTTCGATGTAGTGAGTGGTACGTTTGTAGTCATCGTTATGAGCGAACTCATAACCTGTACCAATCATCTTCATGCCCAAGTCTTGGAAAGCTGGCACAACGTGGCGAGGACGTAGACCACCAACCATGATGGCAACGGTCTTACCATCCAAGCGGGGGCGGTACTTAGCAACTACCGCATCCATTGTGGGTTGATACTTGGCGATAACCTTCTCAGCGTTTGCTTGGATTGTTTCGTCAAACTTGGAAGCGATTTCCCGTAAAGATTCAGCAATCTTGGTGGGGCCGAAGAAATTATACTCAAGCCAGGGTATACCATAAGCTTCTTCCATGTGACGGCTGATGTAGTTCATCGACCGGTAACAGTGGATGAGGTTCATCTTCACATTGGGGGTCATCAACATTTCGTTGATGGTGCCATCACCTGACCACTGAGCGACTACGCGCAAGCCGATTTCTTCTAACAGGATGCGGCTAGCCCAAGCATCTCCACCGATGTTGTAGTCACCAATGATGGCTACATCATAAGGAGTACCTTCAAACTTGAGTGTACCGTCTTTTTTCGCTTGGTCGGATCTGGTGAAAACCCAGTCACGAACCATGTCGTTAGCAATGTGGTGTCCCAAAGATTGGGAAACACCCCGGAAGCCTTCGCAACGCACAGGTACAACTGGCTTACCAATTTCTTTCGATGTCTTCCGAGCGACAGCTTCGATGTCATCCCCGATTAGACCGATGGGACATTCAGATTGAATGGAAACACCACGGTTGAGGGGGAAAAGTACATCTAGTTCTTGGATGAGCTTAACAAGTTTCTTGTCACCACCGAACACGATATCTCTTTCTTGGAAGTCAGAGGTGAAGTGCATGGTACCAAAGGTATCAATACCTGTGGTGCCGATGTAGTAGTTACGACGACCAGACCAAGACCAGTAACCGCAACCTACAGGCCCGTGGCTGATGTGGATCATGTCCTTAATAGGACCCCAGACCACACCTTTAGAACCAGCATAAGCACAACCACGAGCGGTCATTACCCCAGGAAGGGATTTAATGTTAGACTTAACGCCGCAATCGGACTTACCTTCTTCGTATACGCCTAAGTGCTTTTCGCGCTTTTTAGCAGCTTTTTCTGGGTAAGCACTGAGAACTTCTTTAATTAGTTCTTTTCTTTCTTCGATGATGTTTTGATTTTCTGGAGGTGTCATATTTAGCCTCTGTGACTCGTAAGGATCGGGGCATAGGGGGACTAGGAGTCCCCTCTAAGGTTAGGGGGAGATTAGAGGGAAAGGTAAAAGGTCCAAGGTCAAATATGAAATTCTTCCTTTTTCCTTTTTCCTTGTGCTAAAGCGTTATTTCTTAGCAGCAACTTAGCTTACAGGAGCTTCAGCAGCAGTCTTACCAACTAATTTGGCAGCATTTTCGTCGCTTTCGAGAATACCGAATTCAATCAACAATTCTTCTAGTTCTTCCATTTCGATGGGTGTAGGAATAGCTAGATTTTTGTTGTCGATAATTTTCTGAGCCAAAATCCGATATTCGTTAGCTTGGTTGCTTTCTGGAGCGTACTCGTTAACAGTCATCCGGCGCAATTCTGCGTGTTGAACAATGTTGTCGCGGGGTACGTAGTGAATCATTTGGGTGTTCAACCGTTTTGCCAAGGTTTCGATCAATTCGATTTCTCGGTCTGTGTTACGGCTGTTACAAATCAAACCACCCAAGCGCACGCCACCGGTGTGAGCATACTTAAGAACACCACGAGCGATGTTGTTAGCAGCGTACATCGCCATCATTTCACCAGATGTAACGATGTAGATTTCTTGTGCCTTACCTTCGCGGATAGGCATTGCAAAACCACCACACACAACGTCACCTAATACGTCGTAAGATACGAAGTCTAGGTCTTGGTAAGCACCATTTTCTTCTAAGAAGTTGATGGCGGTGATGATACCACGACCAGCGCAACCTACACCGGGTTCTGGACCACCAGATTCTACGCAACGAACGTTACGGAAACCGGTTAACATTACTTCTTCAATTTCGATATCTTCTACTGCACCACGTTCTGCGGCGAGGTGAAGAACGGTTGTTTGAGCTTTGCTGTGTAGCATCAAACGGGTAGAGTCAGCTTTAGGGTCGCAACCGACGATGAGGATGCGTTGACCCATTTCTGCCATAGCTGCTAAGGTATTTTGGGAAGTGGTAGATTTACCGATACCGCCTTTACCGTAGAAAGCTATCTGTCTTATGTTTTCTTCTGTCATTGTTCGTGTTTCCCTGCAATTGGTTGGTTGGTGGGTCTGTGCGTTTGTCAGTTGCGTTCACGCCAGTTGAGCGACAGTAGTGAGCGCGTGTAGAGCATCGTTGGTAGCGTTGGCATAAATGCCTGCTGGGGGCGATCGCTCCACAGCCAAAATTATTGACAGTAAGTTCATGGATCTTCCTCGTTAAAATTTTTTTCTTTTGGTTTTTTGTCCTTTGTCCTTTGTCATTTGTTTTGACAAAGAACAAAGAAAAATACGCAATTTACAAATACGTCATAATGTGTTTCAGCTTGCAAGATTCAATAGGACTTGATGTTGTTATTTGTCAACAATCAATGCATAAGTCCTATTACTTGTTCAAAATAGCGCCCTTCATATTTGTGACGCGATCTAGTGCAGCTTTGGTGTCATCTGCTGACACTCCACGCACAGCCATTGCTTCACTGAGATGCTTGGCGATCGCATCGAAGTGTGGTTGCTGTAAATTCAATCCTGCGTGGGTTTTGTCCATTGGACGACCGCCGTATTGCTTTGGCCCTTCAAATATTTGAGCTAAGAAAGCAACTAGATGATTGCGTTGCTTTGCCATGTCTGTACCAGCAAAAACGGGACTGAGGAGGCTGTCAGTGGCAATGCGTTTGTGGAGTTCATCTACTACTTGTTCAATAGCTGGTTGTCCACCAATGTTGTCGTACAATGTACTCATATCCTGTTCCTTTGAAGCGAGTTAGATGATGAAATTCGCAAGTAGGCGCTTAATTTCTTTGCCTATATGCTGTTAGCCGTAATAGTGATAGGACTGATACCAATTCGTAATACTTCGGCTACGCTCAGTACAAGTTCGTAATACCTTGGGGGGAGCGATCCTTCGGGTGTATACGTAATTCGTAAAAAAGATAAGTTAGATTTCAATCTGTATCTTTCTTTTGGCGAATTGGTATGAAGCATTGAGTGGAGACAATGATTCAATTCAAATCCTACTTTCTGTTCCTGGCTGAATGCATATTAGGGCGTATTTGTAGAATACGTTAAGTCCTACAGCAATTCCTAAACTGCTTCGACTACAAGGCTCTTGCTGACACGATCTTGTAATCTGGCTTCGATCGCAATTTTCAGAGTTGCTGTACTACTTGAACAGGAACCGCAAGCACCTTGCAGTACAACTTTAACGCGATCGCCTTCTACATCATAGAGTTCTACATCTCCCCCGTCTGCAATGAGTACGGGTCTGACTTCTTCATCAAGAACCTTTTGAATTAGAGCAATCTTTTGGACGTTTGTTAGCGATCGCTCTTTAGATGTAACAATTTCTGTGGCAACTTTTACGCCGTAATTGTTGAGAGCAGGTGAGGCGTATTCCTGTTGAACTGATCTAATAATATCATCAATGTTCGCCAGACAGGAACCGCATCCGCCACCAGCTTTTACATAATTTGTTACTTGTTCAGCATCCGTGAGATGATTTTCTAGAATCACGCGACGAATCTTAGACTCGCTGATGCCAAAGCAACTGCAAACTAATGCACCTTCATCGTCATCATCGTGGGTAGCTAGAGGAATGCCACGATAATTGTAGATAGCGGCTTCTAGGGCTTCTTGTCCCATCACAGAGCAATGCATCTTTGCTTCTGGCAAACCACCAAGGTAATCTGCAATGTCTTTATTGGACACTTTCAGGGCTTCATCTAAGGTTAAACCTTTAACCATTTCAGTTAATGCACTAGAAGATGCGATCGCACTAGTACAGCCAAAGGTTTGAAACCGAGCATCTAGAATCTTATCAGATTCTACTTCCACTTTCAGGTGCAATCTCAGAGCATCACCGCAAGCAATGCTGCCGATTTCACCCGTTGCAACCTTAACTCCAGTTTCGCCCGTTTCTTCAATTTCTCCCTGATTCTTGGGATCGTAAAACAGTTCTAATACTTTATCAGTGTAGTCCCACATAATGAATTTTAGATTTTAGATTTTGGATTTTAGATTGGGGGATTGGGTACTGGGTACTGGGAAAATTCTTACCTAATCCCTAGTCCCCAGTCCCCAGTCCCTACTCCCTAACGATGAGCTAGTGCTTGTTCTTGTCCTTGCAACCAACCTGCATCATCATTTTTGAAGGGTGAGAGGGCGCGTAAACGTTCTACAATACTGGGCATTACCTCTATCACTCGATCGATTTCGGCTTCTGTGGTGTAGCGACAAAGACTGAAGCGAATTGAACCGTGCAAAGTTGTGTAGGGTAAGCCCATTGCCCGCAGGACGTGGGAGGGTTCTAGAGAACCGGAGGTGCAAGCAGAACCGGATGATGCACAGATACCGTATTTGTTCAATAACAGTAGAATTGCTTCACCTTCGATGTACTTGAAGCCGATATTGGTTGTGTTTGGCAATCTCTGCGTAACGTCGCCGTTAACGACACAATCGGGAATTTTAGCTAGTAAAGTTTGTTCGAGGCGATCGCGCAGCTTTCTTTCTCTGGCTGTCGCTTCTTCTAAGTGTAACAGTTCTAGTTCCGCAGCTTTGCCCAAGGCGATAATTGCTGGAACATTCTCTGTTCCCGCTCTACGTCCGCGTTCTTGGTGTCCCCCAAGAATAAAAGGACGGAACCGAACCCCGCGCCGGATATATAAAGCACCAATTCCTTTTGGCCCGTGCAACTTGTGACCAGACAGGGTTAACATATCCACCGTGCTAGTCTTCATATTCAGAGGGATTTTTCCCACTGCTTGCACCGCATCCACATGGAAGATAGCGCCATATTCTTTGACGCGTAACCCAATTTGCTCAATCGGGAAAACCGTGCCGGTTTCGTTATTAGCATACATAATTGTCACCAAGGCGGTGTTACCCGTCAAGGAAGCTTCTAGTTCATCTAGATCCAGCTGCCCTTGATTATTTACTGATAGATAGGTAACACTATAACCTTGGGTTTCTAATTGTTTGCAGACATTGAGTACTGCTGGATGTTCAACTTGGGTAGTGACGATATGTCGCTTTTCTGGTTGCGCTAACAGTGCGGCTCGAATCGCCGCGTTATCTCCCTCAGTTCCACAACTTGTATAGACAATTTCTGACTCATCGGCTCCCAGGATGGCTGCAAGTTGTTCTCTTGCGGTTCTCACTGCTTTACCGACTTGCCCACCAAAGGTATGCATACTGGAGGGATTGCCGTAATAATCCGTCAGGTAAGGTAGCATTACCTCTATAACTTCTGGGTCTACCTTAGTGGTGGCATTATTATCGAGATAGATGCAGTTATTTTGCATTGTTGTCTTCAATTACGAATTAAGAATTATTTAGGGATTACCAAGAAATAAATTATCCAATCTTGTGGGGTGGACATCTTGTCCGCCTTTAGTCACGGGCGGGCGAGACGCCCACCCCACAAGAAAAGTTGGGTGTTTTTTATTTGGAAGTCCCATAAGCTTCCGCACCCATTGTTTGGGGTTGGCGCTTTTGCAACTGTTCGGAGTATTTCTGCGAATAACAGTTAAACCAACGTTCCCAGTAATCTTGTTTATTTGTTAATTTAGCGACTACGCGGTTGTAATTAGCAAACCAGCCTTCCCAGTAATCGCTAGGCTGCTTAACGCAACCGTCGCAGGTGGGACAACCAGCTTTACACTGAGGCACGGTATGAATGCTACCAACACAATTTGTACAAAGTTCAGGGTCAATCCAGTGCTGTCCGTCAACTACTTTAACTGCATTTGTGGGACATACAGATAGACAGAGATTGCAGGAAATACACTGGCTAGTAAGAATTTTGTAAGCCATGATTTATTCTCCTTTTTTGGGATTGGGTATTGGGTACTGGGTATTGGGTACTGGGTACTGGGAAAATTCTTTCTTAATTCCCAGTCCCTAATCCCCAGTCCCTAATCTCTAATTCCCTAATTCCTTAACGTATTGCTCGTAAAACTCTAAAGCAACCTTCTCAATTACGTCGTAAGCTTCAACAGTCTTGATTCCAGCTTCTTGCAATTTTTCTTGAGGACAGTTACCAATCTTGGAAACTAAAACTGCTTTGCAATCTGCGATCGCTTTCATAATATGCTCAAAGGAAGCTTCTTCGCCGTATCCACCTTGGCAGTATTGGTCAATTTTGCGATGGCTGACAAAGCGAACTTCGTTTCCACCCACTTCGTAAATTTGGAATTCTTTCGCATGACCGAAGTGTTGGTTAACCAATCCGCCGCCTTTGGTTGCTACTGCAACTAAAACTTTTGGACTATTGGCAATTTTCTTACCAGCTAGTGCCTTATCTTTAGCTACTTTAAGTTCTTCTTTAAACTTCTCAATTCCTTCGTGAACAGTAGCGCGTTGTTCCATGTCATATTCGGGAGCCATTTCCAAGAATTTCTCTTTGGAAAACTCTTGACTGCGGTCTTCTCCCAATAATCCGACTGCATCGGCACGGCACTGGCGACAGTGACGCATCATTTTCATGTTACCAGAGCAGTTATCTTGAACTTCTTTGAGTTCTTTAGGTGTGGGGCCGCGTTGACCGGTTAAACCGAAGTGTGTACCATGTTCTGGTGCAGAAATCAATGGCATGATGTTGTGCAAGAATGCACCTTTCTCACGGATGACTCGATTCACTTCGACTAAGTGCTGGTCATTAATTCCGGGAATCATCACGGAGTTAACTTTGCACAAGATATCAGCATCTTTCAGGGCTTGCAATCCTTCCATCTGTCTTTCATGGAGGATTTTCGCACCTTCAAGACCTCTGTAACGCTTGCGTCTGTAGTGAACCCAAGGATAAATCTTAGCACCGATCTCTGGATCTACCATGTTAATGGTGATCGTCACGTGATCTATATTTAATTGTTTAATGCGATCGATGTAGTCAGGCAGCATTAAACCATTGGTTGATAAGCACAGCTTAATATCTGGTGCTTGCTCTGCAATCAACTCAAATGTGCGGAAGGTTTTTTCTGGGTTCGCCAATGGGTCGCCAGGGCCAGCAATTCCCACGACTGTCATTTGGGGAATCTTGCCACCAATGACCAAAGCTTTGTGTGCAGCTTCTTCTGGTGTTAGCAATTCGCTAACTACTCCAGGACGGCTTTCGTTAGCGCAATCATATTTGCGGTTGCAATAGTTGCATTGAATGTTGCAAGCAGGAGCAACTGCAACGTGCATCCGGGCATAGTGGTGATGAGCGTCTTCGCTGTAGCAGGGATGTTTAGCAATGCGTTCTTGGAGCTTTTCGTCCCTTTCCACGGTGGTGCTGGTGGTGCTATCGCAGCCGCAACCACCTGATTTTGCTTGGGTTGGCGATTCCGTAGCGTTGGAGTTGAGGAGTCGTGTAGACGGTGATGTCATTGAGTTTCGCAAAAGGTCGGTGGACTTGGCTGCCACTGTGGGAGATGCTGTTGCTACTCTTTCATGCCCAGAATTGAAGTCGCGTCTTCCACACTGCCTGCAAACCCTTGGGTGAGGGCGACTTGTTTTCAAGTCAGGCAGACGATAGATATCTGATGTTCGGCTGGTGTGTGTCAACGTTCGGTTCTTGGGTAGAATTTGTGCTTACAGCCGCGACTTCTCTTCACTTCAGGCATGGTGCTATGTCATCCCTCCACTCACCCTTCGCTTTGTTTTGTTTCAGAGCGTTAGGTGATTGGCGATATAAGATTTATAGCAGCTATCTCCCAGCCAGATGTTGCGTCTCTCTAGGATAGAATTTATTGGATTTATTACTTTTGTACTCAAATACTAAAAACCCTAATTCTTCAAGCATTACAAGAATTAAAAAAGTTTTTTTCAGGTAGGGGTTCTAGTATTTTTTGGTTGGGGTTCTAGTGTTTATAGATAGGGGTTCAGGATTTCTTTGTACTCAGCTAAAACTCAATCTCAGCAAGGAATTTAATCTAATTCTAACTGGATTTGAGTTATTAAAATGTGTACTCAGATCGCCCTCAATTTCCGTCAAAAGCAAGATATGCCAAGGGGTTGAGGGTGAAAAACTGGAGTAGTCTACATCGTTCTACTCCAGAAACGTGCGAAATTCAATTCTGTATCTAACATATCATTTTTTTGAGGGTAAAAATGCAATTCATATTTATTTAATTTTTGCTTTGACAATCATATTCAATTGTGGTTCTAAGTCTTGTCTGATAAGCGATGTGAGGTAATGAAAATAGGTGTGTTGCTGCATATCATTTTCAAAAAACTTAACTTTTAACTCTTTTTTTTCATTCCCACAATGAGGAGATGGGTAAGAAACTGTTGGATTTTGTGTTTAAGAGAAACAACAAACTATAATCTAACATGATTGAGCGATCGCAATGAATTTTCTGAATTGCTCACTACAAACCTTAACGAAAACCCCCTTCCCAAAACGGGAAGGGGGAAAATTTAAAATCCGGCAAGTGGTGCTACTTGACCTCTATAAACGAGATTATGTTATCGAAGTCAGCCCCAACGGATTTATAATCACCAGCGCTAAACTCACGGCATCGACCACCAGTTTCATGTTGGCAGACACGTACTATGGTACCTGATGGTACACTTAACGAGCTTATAGCGTCATTTCCCACAACCTTTAAGTCACCTTGGTTGGCTTTGTATACTCCTGGAGTTGTAGAAAAAGACTGGGAAACTCCAGCAAAATTAGCATCTCTGTAGACCTTAACCACCTTTGCTGACGGCGTGTAGGAGAGCTTGTAGATGGTGCCGCTATAATCATCCGAAATTAACAAATTACCTTGTTGATCGACTACCATATCTACGGGTCGCCCCCAGATTTCTTGTGTTCCTGGAACTAGCCAACCGTTGACTAAATCCATCTCCTGCTCTGGAGCCTTTGTGCTATTGTTCCAGGGAAAGTAAGCTATTTTGTAGCCCGTTTTCTTCTGTCGATTCCATGAACCATGCAGCCCCGCCACTGCCCCATTTGAGTACTGGCTGGGAAAGTTAGTATTTTGTAGGAATGTTAGTCCCAAGGGAGCGGAATGGGCTTGGATACCCTTGCTAATCCTGTCCATTGCATTGCAATTGACCTTGCCATTAGCATTGAACTCATAGTCGCGGTCAAAGGGCATATTGTTCACGCCATTTGAAGTATCAGGATTGGGGTTGCAAAAAGGCCAACCGTAGTTACCACCATCTCGGACTCGCGTAAACTCCTCTGGTGGGTGGTTGTCCACGTAGGAAGGGATAATCTTACCGTAATTGCCACTGCCATCGTTGAAAGGATAGGCGATGTTATCTCGATTATTAACAACTACCCAAAGGTCATTTGTGTTAGGCAAGAATGCTAATCCTTCGGCATTACGTAAGCCTTGGGCAAACAGCCGCCGATTGCCTCCGTCTGCGTTGTATTGGTAAACTGCACCACGCACTGGGTTACTGATAGTATCTTCTTTGCAGGCATTGCAGGTAGAGGCAATGGACACATACAGTTTGTGATTGGCATCAAGGGCGATGTTTTTCAGTTCGTGACCATAAGCGCCTTTAAGTTCCCCTGTGCTGCTGTCGGGTAAACCAGTTACAACAATTTGACGATTTTTTGCGGTTAAATCTCCAGAGTTGTAGATAAAGCGGTTAATTTGATGAGTTTCAGAGATATAAACGTATGTGGTGTTGTTTATCTTATGAAACACAATGTCGTGTGGTTTGCGTAGACCCGTTACGAAGTCAGAAATAATTGGGTCTTTGCTGCCATTTGACCGGACAATTAATACTTTATTCTCACTGGGTTGTGATACTAGAAGATCCCCATTGGGAGCAACTGCCATAAAGCGAGCTTTGTTTATACGAGCATAAACAGCGATGGAGAAGTTGGGGGGTATTTTCAAGTAACGGTTAATATTGAAAGGTGCATAGTTCATGCTACTAGGCACTTTCAGCTTGATTTCAACAGACGCAGCAGGCGGTTGGGCCAACGCTGCGGGGGAAAAAACCTCCAGGGATATTAAACTCGCAACTGAAGGGATCAAACTAACTAGCGACGCAGATAATATGCGTCCGAGCATTGGTATTTGGTTTAGGGAAAACATAACCATTCTTAACTTTTCTCTAGCCTGGTAGTGATGTATCTCACACGTAACTCTCGGCTAGCCGATTTTTCCGAGAGTCAAAACAAAGATTACTCAGGGTACTTGTTTTTGAAAACACTTCGTTAAATATCTTTATATAGTGCATATACTGTTATCTTTCCTAACTCATCAAAAAATGGGTGAACCAAGAGTTGCAAAGAAAGGCATAGCGATCGCTCTTTTCAACTAAAATAGTCCTCAAAACCAACGGAATTATCATCATTGCACATAGCCAAAAAACCTTGTATAGACAGTCTTACAGCATTATTCCCCTATCAATAAACTAAATTGGTGTTTGAAAAACAGTAAGCGTTCAAGACTTGGTTTTCTCAAAGAATTGATTGAACCTGGTAAAATCCGTTTGGTGATTGAGCGCACATATCCCTTGGTATAATTAGTGGCAGCTCGTGGTTATAGCGAGAGTGAATGTGCAGTGGGGAAAATTGCCTAGGTGCGACCCGTCGTAAACATCGCAGTTAGCAATTGATCTAAAAAACTAATACGAAACCTAATCCCCTTCCTTATGCGGAAACGGGGAAAATTCAAAGTCTCTCTCCTAAAAGGAGAGAGATTTAGAGAGAGGTTCTTCAAATACCTGTAATATTTCCGCAATAACCCTGAAATCTGGAAACATTACTTAAGTTACTGTATATACTCGTAATCAAAATCTCAACAGAAGCGAGTATTATGCCAAACTTCTTAGTTATTTGGGGTGTAACTCAGGCCGCCGGGTTGATTTTTAAACCCATTTTGGAAGACTTAGCCAAGGATGCTGCTAAAGATTGGGCTAAAGATTTATTAAAAGGCATCCCTGGCAATATTTTAGAGAAACTTAAGAAAGAAGACATAGAAATCGCTGCTGGGAAAGCTTTAAAAGAATTTTTACAACTGGTGCAGGAAGATTTAAAAGGTGGAGAACTTTCTGAAGATGAAATCAAAAAGTATACGCAGCCGATAAAGCAATTTCTCAAAGTTCAAGAAGTCAAAGAAATTTTGGGAAATGCCTTTAAAGATAATAATCCAGCTATAGATACTAATAGATTACAAGAAATTTGGGATAAACTTAATGTTTCAAATCCGTTACCAGATGATTTTAACTGGAAGCGGGTTGCGAAGAAATATCTGCAAAAGGTTAAAGAGATTATTCAAGGTATTCCTGAACTCAGAGATATTCACGATTCCCAAAATCTGGATAAAATCAAAGACATCTTAGAAGGCAATGCTCAGAAAATTACCACATTTGATTTAGTTAAATATCAAGAAGGAATCCGCGAACGCTATGGCAATCTCAAGTTAGATAGTTTAGATACTAGCGGTTATGCCTATAATGAACTGAAATTATGGCGGATTTTTACTGCTCAAAATGTCCGGGAAACTCATCAAGTTTTAGCACAAGTTCACGAACTGCCTAAAGAACATCTGAGACGGCTACGAGAAAACGACCAAGTAGAAGCTGTTGAATTAGAAGAATTAGAACGCCACAAACGGGTTTATATTGAACAGCCGCTCCATTCTGTTTTAGATGTTGTCAATAAAAAGCAAGATTATAAATATATTGTCATTTTGGGCGATCCTGGTTCCGGTAAGTCTACATTGTTGCAATTTATGGCTTTGAATTGGGCTGAGTCACCACTGGATAATGTTATGTCTTTACCAATTCCCTTGCTAATTGAGTTACGCACTTATATGCGGCGACGGGAAGATAAAGAGTGCAATAATTTTCTCGAATTCTTCCATCAATGTAGTGGTGCAATTCATCATCTTAATCAGCTTGAAGTAGATAAACAATTAAAAGCTGGTAATGCCTTAGTGATGTTTGATGGTTTAGATGAGGTATTTGACCCTGGTAAGCGAGAGGATGTAATTACTGATATTCATCGCTTTACTAATGACTATCCTGATGTGCAGGTAATTGTCACTTCTCGGATTATTGGCTATAAACCGCAACGATTGCTTAATGCTGAGTTTCGCCACTTTATCTTACAAGATTTAGACTCAGAACAAATTCAGGATTTTATCTACCGTTGGCATCAGTTAACTTTTACCGATGCTGTAGATAAAGTCAGAAAACGGGAACGGCTAAAAAGAGGAATTGCAGCTTCCAAATCTATTGCAGAATTGGCGGGAAATCCTCTGCTGTTGACGATGATGGCAATTCTTAATCGGAATCAAGAGCTACCAAGAGATAGAGCCGAGCTTTATAATCAAGCATCGCGGGTACTGCTACATCAATGGGATGTGGAGCGCGTTTTGATTGAAGATAAGAGGTTAGACCCTAAGACTATTGATTATAAAGATAAGCAAGCGATGCTGCGTCAGGTTGCTTTTCTGATGCAAACTGGTGATAAAGGTTTGACTGGTAATTTGATTAATGAAAATGATTTAGTCAAAGTTCTGACTGATTATCTCAAAACCATAGAATTTGATAAACCCAGAGAAGTTGCAAAGGTGATGATTAATCAACTGCGGACTCGCAACTTTATGTTATGTTTCGTGGGTGCGGATTATTATGCTTTTGTGCATCGGACATTTTTAGAATATTTCTGTGCTTGGGAGTTTGTTTGGCAGTTTAAAGAAACGCAAACGCTGACTATTGAGAAACTTAAGAATGAAGTTTTTGGCAAACACTGGCAAGATGAAAGTTGGCATGAAGTCTTGCTGCTAATTGCGGGAATGATTGAGCCAAGATTCGTTGGCGAGATTCTTGATTATTTAATGGCACAAGATGGCGAAGAGGAAAAGTTTGTCAATCTCTTTTTAGCGGCTAATTGTCTTGCAGAGGTGAGAAATCGCTCGGCGATCGCGTCAACTGCTACTAAATTATTTAACAAGCTACAAGACCTAACTAAATATGACCTCTGGTACTATTACAACCCTCAGCCACTTAATGGAGAAGAAACTAAGCTAGTACAGAAAATTTGCACTCAAGCAGTCACAGCAATTGCAACGACCTGGCAAGAATCTCCTAACACCAAAACCTGGCTCAAAGAACGCGCTACCCAGGATGATTACTACTATGTGCGATATACAGCAGTCCAAGAATTAGCGAATCACTTCAAAGATGACCCCGACACCAAAACCTGGCTCAAAGAACGCGCTACTCAGGATGATGACAATGATGTGCGATATACAGCAGTCCAAGAATTAGCGAAGAATTTCAAAGATGACCCTGACACCAAAACCTGGCTCAAAGAACGCGCTACACAGAATGATGATAACCTTGTGCGATATATAGCAGTCCAAGAATTAGCGAAGAATTTCAAAGATGACCCCGACACCAAATCCATTCTCAAAGAACACGCTACCCAAGATGATAATTGGGATGTGCGACGTACAGCAGTCCAAGAATTAGCGAAGAATTTCAAAGATGACCCCGACACCAAATCCATTCTCAAAGAACACGCTACCCAAGATGATAATTGGGATGTGCGACGTACAGCAGTCCAAGAATTAGCGAATCACTTCAAAGATGACCCCGACACCAAATCCATTCTCAAAGAATACGCTACCCAGGATGATAACAATGATGTGCGAATTGCAGCAGTCCGAGAATTAGCAAATTACTTCAAAGATGACCCCGAAACCAAATCCATCCTCAAAGAACGCGCTACCAAGGATGATGACAATGATGTGCGGATTGCAGCAGTCCGAGAATTAGCGAATTACTTCAAAGATGACCCCGACACCAAATCCATTCTCAAAGAATGCGCTACCCGAGATGATTACTACTATGTGCGATATGTAGCAGTGCAAGAATTAGCGAATCACTTCAAAGATGACCCCGAAACCAAATCCATTCTCAAAGAATGCGCTACCCAGGATGATTACTACTATGTGCGATATGTAGCAGTCCAAAAATTAGTGAATCACTTCAAAGATGACCCCGACATCAAAACTTGGCTCAAAGAATGCGCTACCCATGATGATAACCTTGTGCGATATATAGCAGTCCAAGAATTAGCGAATCACTTCAAAGATAACCCCGATATCAAAATCTGGCTCAAAGAACGCGCTACCGAGAATGATGACAACTATGTACGATGTGCAGCAGTCCAAGGATTAGCGGACAACTTCAAAGATGACCCCGACACCAAATCCATCCTCAAAGAATGCGCTACCCATGATGATAACCTTGTGCGATATATAGCAGTCCAAGGATTAGCGGACAACTTCAAAGATGACCCCGACACCAAATCCATCCTCAAAGAATGCGCTACCCATGATGATAACTGGGATATGCGACGTGCAGCAGTCCAAGAATTAGGTAAATACTTTAAATATCAGCTTGAGTTGTTTAACATCTACCACAACTGTGCTGTTAATGACCCCTTTGAGCGCAAGGAAGAGGATGAAACTAATCCTCGGCGCATTGCACTAGAAATAATTCTCAAGCAATTTCCTCAGCATGACCAGACTTTACCACTGTTGCGCGATCGCGCCGAGAATGATCCAGATGAGCAAGTGCGGGAATTTGCTCAGAAGAAGTTAAAGCAGTTGGAAGGGTAAATGTAAGCTGATTTACTATTCACAGTACAAACCGCAAAAGAAAGGCTTACTATTATCCATGTCACAATTGAGGAACAGACGATCAACCCAACTAACGAACAAGCCTTAGCCTGTCTCCGTGTCTGCCAGATGTTGTCAAACACCTATCGGAGTATTGAGCTATTTCGCTTTGATGACCAAACCGGAGTTGTATTTATCTTTGTCAATGAAGAACTCCAAATCATTGTACCCGCTAATGGAAACTGGAGGTTTTTAAATGCGACCGAATTTTGAAGCAATGACTAACAAAGAACTAATAGCTTACGCACTTGCACACCGGGAAGATGTCGAGCCTTTGCGTGTTTTGTATGGCCGCCGCACTCCTGACTCAGAAGCAACATGGTATGGGCCAATGGTAGCTGAAGACGGTACGCCAATAGAAGAAAATATTCGCATTGCAGAAGAAGCAATTAGACAACGTATTGAGCAAGCAAATCAAAGCAAGCAAGATTCTCAAAGTTAAGAATAAAAGATGGGCTAAAAATTATGAACAATACAGAAGTTGCCTAAATCCTTCATGAACAACGAAATCCCCGACTTCTTAGAGAAGTCGGGGATCTGAGTCTTGTGATTTTCACAAATCAAATAGGATTGTTATATGAAATATACAATTATTATTTAATGGTCAGAAGAAGACCAATGTTATGTAGTTTTGCTACCTGAGTTTACCTATATAATGTAGCCTTGTACTCACGGAGAGACTTATGAAGAAGCTTTGAAAAATGCTCAAGAAGTTTTAGAAATGCTGATTGAATCATCTTTAGCTGACGGTGAAACTCTACTAGAGCCTAAAACGCTAGGAAAGTCGTTAAAAGTAGCGTTGTAAATTAGTAAAATTAAATAAAAATAGGTAATCTCATGACTACATCTGTAAATACAGCCAAAGTCTACGATGAAATTATAGAGTTTATTGCTGCTGGAACCACTCCCCAAAGTGTTATCGATTTCAAACTATCAGATGCGGCTAAAGACCGTTTAGAGGATTTAGTTTATCGGGCAAAAACTGAAGGTCTTACTGGAAGTGACCAGCTAGAGTTAGATCATTTCCTCACGCTAGAGCATATTATGAGGTTAGCAAAAGCAAGAGCTAATCAGTACATTAACCTTAAGTGAATATTCAAAGTGTCTCGTCTATATATTAATGCAGAACTGCGGCGTTTAGTTTGCGATCGCGCCGAGCATATTTGCGAGTACTGTCTTATCTCCGAAGTAGATAGATCGTCGGGTTGCCAAGTTGACCATATAATCAGTGTCAAAAACGGCGGCGCTACAACACCAGATAATCTCTGCGAAGCCCGTCGTAGACATCGCTAGAAGAAATTATTCGGGATAATCAATTAGCTAGTTGTATTGTGTGCGTTACGCTGCGCTAACACACCCTACTAAACTAAAAATTACAACAAAATGTGCGATCGCATCTACCAATGGGAATTATATACTTAGCAACTATTGCTACCTCACCATTAGAACTCCCAAGGTAAATATATAATGGCCTATCAAAATATCGCAGCCACCCTTTCGCCACAAGATATCCAAGAAATTAAAGCCGCGCTACAGACAATCCAAAGAAAGATGCCCTTTCTGATTACTCTCAGCACTGAAGAACGGCGTAAGTTAGTAAAAATGGGCGATAAAAGCCTAGCTTTTGTAAACAATAGCATCACTGCTGCTCAATCGAACCGCGAAATCCTTCCAGCCACTTTTGATGTCGAAGAACTTGTCCGAGATTATCAATTAGCCGCAGCACTGACCGAACTTTTAACTTCAATGCAGCAACTCACCGAACAGGTAGATGATACCCTAATGGCTGTCGGTAGTGAAGCTATGACTAGCAGTTTGACTGTTTATGATTACGTCAAGACTGCATCGAAAAAGACTCCAGGTTTAAAGATTGTCGCTGAACAGTTGGGCGAACGCTTTAAAGCTATCAAAGGTAGACCTACTAAAGCTGCATCTGGTTCTTGAGTCTTTGATACTCATTAATAAGCCTTTGAACTCCATTAATGAGTCTTGGAACTCCATTAATGAACCTTTGGACTCCATTAATGAGTCTTTGATACTCATTAATGAGTCTTGGAACTCCATTAATGAGCCTTTGAACCCCATTAATGAGTCTTAGAACTCCATTAATAAGCCTTTGAACCCCATTAATGAGTTTTTGAACCCCATTAATGAGCCTTTGAACTCCATTAAGGAGTCTTGGCAGTTGCAAATTTACTGCTAATAACTTTAGTTCAGGTTACTTTAGTTATTATCTGACTATATTCAGTCACAGCATCATATTGGTCAGTCATTAGCGCATATTTTGCTAATAAATCCAAATCCAAATCAGGCAATAAAGTACTTTTAGAGACTTTTGTATAGCTGTCACCTTGCAAACAATAAACTGATAATAAACCATCTTCCCAAAACCAAACTTCAGGTACTCGCAACCGCCGATAAATTTCTAGCTTATTAATTCCGCCACTCGTGACAGTTATTTCCAAAATTAAATCGGGGATAGGTTTTTTTGTGCCTAAATTATAAGACTCATCTGGTTCTCGTCGAGTTTTGTCTTCCTGTTTACCTATAGTTGCACTTCCCCGTCCATAAAAGCGGATATTCTTTGCCCGCAGATAGACTTCCAGCAACATCGCCAGAGTTTTTTTATGATCCTCATGGTCGTCAGAAAGTGGGGACATAATTTCGAGAATCCCATCTAAATAAGTTAGTCGTGCGCTTGTTCCTGCAAGGGCGACATCAAGCTGTTCTAACTGTTCCCAACTGACATTGTACAGAAGAACGTAGGAAGTCTCAGAAGTCGAAGGTTTTTCCAGGACAGGGGAAGACATATATTAAACCATAGAGTGGTTTGTTTCTATCATAAAACTAAGATGAGATAGATTCAGATAATCTTATTTAATCTGCGATCGCGGCAATTATTCCGGCGTTAGCGGAGTTTAACGTACCCCTACGGGGAAACAAGCTACGCGTAGCGTTTCGCAGAGAAGTTATCGCTTAAGCACGACTTACTTCTGGTAGAAACTGCAAAATACTGTATAAATTACGTTTTTCCGCTCGACAGGGTTGCTGATGAGCAACTCACCAAACAGGTAGATATACCCTAATGGCTGTTGTTAGTAAAGCGATGATTAGCAGTTTGACTGTTTATAATTACGTCAAGACTGCATCGGAAAAGACTCCCGGTTTAAAGACTGTGGCTGAACAGTTAGGCAAACGCTTTAAGGCTATCAAAGGTAGACCTACTAAAGCTGCATCTGGTTATTGAGTCTTTGATACTCATTAATGAGCCTTTGAACTCCATTAATGAGTCTTTGATACTCATTAATGAGCCTTTGATATTCATTAATGAGCCTTTAATACTCGTTATAGCGGTTATCAGTCTTGTGAGGTACAGTAGCAGCAGTGAGTAAACCAACCCAGCAAATTCTCTATTGTCACTTCTGCGAATGCCGTATCTAATGCCTGGAGTAAATCAGGGTATGTCCTTGCACCGATGCGACGGAGAATGTTCTTAATCTTGGACCAACAATTCTCAATCGGTGAAAAATCGGGAGAATAGGGGGGGAGATAAATGAGATGAGCGCCAGCAGCGATGAGCAAAGCTTCAAGTTCATCACTTTTATGGATTGAGCAGTTATCCATGATCACCACTGCACCAGGCCAAAGTTTGGGTACGAGCTTTTGGGCGATGAAGGCATCAAAAGTCAAAGCATCGATAGAACCTAAGCCACTCCATTGGGTGAGCAGTCCTTTCAAGCTAATTGCACCAATTACCGAGACATTTTTCCCTTTGCGGTTGGGCTTTTGAGCATAGGCCCGAAGGCCAGGCAAGGCGCGGGCACATTTGCGGATGAAGGACAGATTAACTCCCGATTCATCTAAGAAAATCAGCTCTTCGACGGGTATCCCCCTCAAGAGTTTCCAGTACTCAAATCGGGCTAGTTGGACTTCATCACTACCTTTTTTTGTGAGGTGGAGACTTTTTTTTTGAGGTTGAGGTGAAGTTTCCAGCGAACCATCCGATTCACCGTAGCTACCCCAATTAAGACCTCTGTTTTCTCGTAAAGTCGTTCCCGCAATTCGCTTAACGTCGCATCGGGCTGTGCTATGACGAGTTGGCGCAGGATTTCTAACTGTTCAGCATTCAACTTTGTTGCTGTCTGCTCAGTCCGCACCTTGGGGCCTATCATCCCCAATTCTCGATGGCGTTTGAGTAAATTTTGCACAAAACTTAAGGTGACACCAAAGTTTTTAGCCAGTTTTCGTTGGGAAATGTCACCGCAGGCATAAGCATCAACTATTTTTTGACGCAAGTCGAGAGAGTAGGCTTTCATCACCACCAATTATCAGTAGAATTGCTCTCTCCTACTGTACTGAAGTAGACTGATAACCGCTATAATGAGCCTTTAAACTCAATTAAAGAGTATTTAAACTCCGTTAATGAGTATTTAAACTCAATTAAAGAGTATTTGAACTCCATTAATGAGTATTTGAACTCCATTAATGAGCCTTTGAACTCCATTAGTAAGCCTCTACAAGTTTCGTGGCTAGGGTAGCATAGCTTTACGCCGCTACAGCAATCAGCAATTATTTAACTGCTATGAGAATATCTACCTATTATGCCGCTCTAAGATTTTGTGTTGGCTATTCCCACACATCTATATAATAAGAAAACAGTCGCTACGAGCTATAACTATATTTTGAAACGTATATCTGCATACAGACAGCAAATCCTAAAAGAAAATAAAGAAACCTGTCTTTCGCCCAACCAAATAATAGGATACTAATAGTAGTAGCATATACAAAAAATGCATTTATAGCTTCACATAACTCATATTTGAGTGCATCTGAGTACAACTTAATATATTGCAAAATATCTTGACGAAATCTTAGCAAAGGCTTACAGGTAAAGTTTCTTGTAGCGTGAACAGAAATTCTTAACCCCCGCCCTAAAAATACTAGTACCCCTATCGTTAAATACTAGCGCCCCTAACCCCAGACAAATTTTAACTTTATGTTAAGTCGGGGTTTTGGCGTTTGAGTACAACTGTAATCAATCCAATAAATCCAATCAGCATTGGGTTTGCTATCGAGTTAGAAGTCACCTGATATAAGCATAAAAATAGCAGATGAATCTTTTACCAGATAGACATTACCGATGCAACAGTCTTTAGACAGTATTAGCGATCCCCCCAGTACCAAAATGCAGGATTCTGCACATAGATCCATGCTGAAAAATTTACTCTCAGGCGTTTTTTTTGAGCCATTATTGAGTGATTTTCGCATTATTTTTGAGCGCGATCCCGCAGCACGGAATTGGCTAGAGGTGGTGTTTTGCTACCCCGGATTGCACGCACTCTGTTTGCATCGTCTTGCTCACTGGTTACATGGTCGAGGAGTGGGTTTTATCCCCCGTTTCATTTCCCACTTGGGGAGATTTTTGACGGGAATTGAAATTCACCCAGGTGCAGAGATTGGTCAGGGCGTGTTTATCGACCACGGAATGGGTGTTGTCATTGGCGAAACAGCGATCGTCGGTGACTACACACTGATTTACCAGGGCGTTACCCTTGGCGGAACTGGTAAAGAAACTGGTAAGCGTCATCCCACAGTGGGCAAAAATGCAGTGATTGGGGCGGGTGCGAAAGTTTTGGGTAATCTGCAAATTGGCGATCGCGTCCGTATTGGTGCAGGTTCCATTGTCTTGCGGGATATCCCCAATGATTGCACAGTTGTGGGCGTTCCCGGTCGAATTATTTCCCGAAATCAAAACGCCAGCCTTTCTCCTTTAGAACATGGAAAGCTACCCGATATGGAAGCAACCGTGATTCGTTCTTTGCTCTCGCGCGTTGAGCAATTAGAAAAACAACTGCAAACTCTAGGCGTTAAGAGTCATTAGTCATTGGTCATTAGCAAAGGACAAAGGACAACTGACAACTGACAAATACTTCTCTAACGAGAGGCTATGCCAACGACTCCGCTCAGTACAAGGGACAAAGGACAAATGACAAATCACGTTTTGCAGATACCTCTAGGCGATCGCTGGCGAATTTATCACCGACTACAAGAGTTAAAAATTCAGAGTTGCTGTCCCCCTGATGGTTCTTTACGAGTGCAAGTGAACAATTTACTGGAAGCAATTCTAATTCGCAGTACAGTTATGCAACTTCTTGGTTCTCGTCAGGAATTATTAGAATGGCTAGAGCGTTGCTGGCATTACAGAGATTAATCGCGTCTATTAATCTTGAATTCAGGACGAAATCGCTGCACTTTATCCCTTTTGTTCATAGATGCACAAAGCTCAAATAGGTTTAGAGTTTGAAGCTACTGTATGCTTGCAGAATTTATTGCAGACTGAGATGGATTAGATGGGATTTAGATTTTATTTATTCTAGTAAATCTAAATTTTTCCTGACAAATAGCAACAATTAAAAAGGCGAAATTCCTAAATATAAATTGGGATTTCTAATTTTTAAGTTTTTCCCAAATTAGAAATTGAAAGTTCAATCATTTATGGCGACTCGGAATAGAGATATAAGACTCCTCACTTTTTTGCACAACGAACTTGAACTTTCAAATGCCGATATTGCTGTAGCTCTGCGACACCGTGAATTAGAAAATGGGCCACTACCGATGCTCCTCTGGCAGTATGGTTTAGTTGATTTGGAGCAGCTAGGAAAGATTTTTGATTGGCTAGCAGAACACAGTTAGCGAATTTGTATCCTGTAGCTCCCAGTCCCATTACCTGCCGAAAGTACACACTAATGCTCTAGAAAATATGAGGTTACTAAGATGATTACATCCTTAATTGCTGGTTTCTGTGTTTTACTTTGTTCAGGATTTGCTAATAGTTATATTAGTTCATTGCTACTCGAACAGAAATCAACTGACATCGGTAAAAACGATTTGTAATTTATACATTGTTTTAGTTCCCTGTCATACAGATGTGATGCTGCTAATAGGTCAATAATTAAGGATCATGTATCCTACATTATGAATTGTGATATTTTTAGCATTTGCCATCGCTGGGGATTGTAGAGAGAAAGGATATTAAGAATACTTCCAAGAGAGGGATATTTGCAATGAATCAAATCATAATTAATGACACTACACTACGTGATGGCGAACAGGCAGCAGGTGTTGCTTTTACCCTAGAAGAAAAGGTTGCGATCGCTAAGTTTCTTGATTCCATTGGTATTCCCGAATTAGAAGTGGGTATCCCAGCAATGGGTGATGAAGAAACCCGGGCGATCGCCGCAATTTCTGACTTGGGTTTACAAGCAAAACTCCTCGGCTGGAACCGCGCTGTTATCTCAGATATTAAGGCTTCTATTGCTTGCGGACTGAACCGGGTGCATATCGCCATTCCCGTCTCTGGTATCCAAATCGCCGCTAAATTCCACGGTCAATGGCGAGTCAGTTTGCAAAAACTCAAAGACTGTATCAGCTTCGCCGTCGATCAAGGTCTTTGGGTAGCAGTCGGCGGAGAAGATTCTTCCAGGGCTGATGAAAACTTCCTCTTAGATGTAGCGCTTTATGCCCAAGAATGGGGTGCATCCCGGTTCCGCTTCTGCGACACCGTAGGAGTTCTCGATCCTTTCACCACCTACACCAAGGTTAAACGGCTGGTTTCAGCTTTGATGATTCCCCTAGAAATCCACACCCACAATGATTTTGGGATGGCAACAGCCAACGCTCTTGCGGGTATCAAAGCCGGAGCCTTATCAGTGAATACCACAGTCAATGGATTAGGTGAAAGAGCGGGAAATGCAGCTTTAGAAGAAGTTGTCATGGCGATTAAACGCATCTACGGCGTTGATTTGGGCATTGACACACCCGGTTTGCTGGAACTGTCTCAACTAGTTGCAGCCGCATCAGGAGCTAGCGTACCACCTTGGAAAGCGATCGTTGGCGAAAATACCTTTGCTCACGAATCTGGCATCCATGCTCACGGGGTATTGCAGAATCCCATTACCTACGAACCATTTGCCCCCGAAGAGGTGGGTTGGGAACGGCGTTTAGTATTAGGTAAACATTCTGGACGGCATTTGGTTTCAAACTTGCTAGAACAGCATGGAATTTTCTTGAACTCCCAAGAAACCCAATCTGTTTTAGACGCAGTGCGCCATCAATCGGTACAGAAAAAACGCAGCCTGACGACAGAAGAACTATTGAATTTGGTCAGAGAACAGAGGTACTCTCATGCAACGCGATGAATTAGAGCTAAACTTGCCACCTGCTTTTGAAATTGGTGAAAAAGTCAGAGTTCGGAAACTGCTCAAGAACGATGGTACTTTCCCTGGTAAAGAAGTCGGGCAAGTTTTAGTGAACAAAGGAGATATCGGCTACATAGCCAGTATAGGAACATATTTGCAGACTTCCTATATATATGCTGTGCATTTCTTGGAAACAGGATTCGTCGTCGGCTGTAAGAAAAAAGAACTAGAATCTGTTGAGGAATCTCATGAAAGTAATGCTACGCATGAATGATGCCGGTACTTTAGTAGTCTACGTTGCTAAAAAAGACCTTGAAGAAGAAGTAGTCAGACAAACTGATGGAAATGATGGCAAGATTCTCACCCTAGCAAATGGTTGGGAATTGGAATTTCGTGATTTGCCAGACACAGCAAATTTACCTCAAACAGTAGAAGCTAAACGCCTCGCGTAATGGTTCTGGGGACTGGGGATTGGGGACTGGGGACTGGGGAATAAATATTTAGCAATACTTTTCCAATTCTCAATTCTCAATTCCCAATTCCCAATTCCCAATTCCCAATCCCCAATAACTTTTTATCAATCATGGGTGACAAACATTTGACGTTATCAGAATTGAACCTTGAGGGACAGTTACTAGGTTTTGTTGGTGGTGAATCTGGAAAATATAAATACTTGCAATTGGCAATTCCATCTGGAAATGTGGAAGTTAAACTGTCTAAAGAGTTGCGCCGTTCTCTAAGTTCATCCTTAGTTCCTGGTCAGCAAGTTCGCGTTTGTGGTTATAGTAAGATAGATTCGCGTACAAGTGAAATTAAAATTAAAGCCTATCAAGTAACACCAATTAATGGGTGTCCAAAGCAAGATTTACCACCTCAAATCAAAGCGAGGATTATGGTATGTCAAAAGGGCGGTTGTCTGAAACGTGGTGGGAAAGGGTTATTATCAGAGTTAGAAAAAACTTTGTGCGATCGCGGTTTGTTAGACAAAGTTACCATTGAACATACTAGCTGCCAAAAATGCTGTAGCAGCGCTCCCAACTGTGTTTTACACCTTGGTAAAAAGAAATACAAGAATATTCATCCTGACGCGATCGCATCTTTACTAGAAAGTCACTTAACAGAGTAATAATATTCTCTAGCTATTCTTCAAATAATACGCAAGTTTGTAGGGGTAAAACTTTTACCCCTATTTGTTGTTGGTATCGTCTGTGTAGCTCCCTTGTCTATTAAGATAAAAATAACTCTGCATTCTCGTAGTTGTTATGAGCCTTACCACTGCTAAACGCTTTACTATAGCTGAATATCACCGTCTAGCTGAACTCGGCTTCTTTGAGGAAGATGAGCGAGTTGAACTAATTAAGGGTGAAATAATTCAGATGGCAGCAAAAGGTACACCGCACTCTGTTTGTGAAACACGCCTAGAGAGAGAATTATATAAGCTAGTAGGTGATCGCGCAACCCTGCGAGGACAACAACCAATTACTTTGTCTAATAACAGTGAGCCTGAACCAGATAGAGTAATTGCAAAAAATAGAGATGATGACTATCTAGCGAATCATCCCAGCCCATCTGATATTTTACTCTTAATTGAGATTGCCGATTCATCCTTAAAATATGACCAAGAGGAAAAGCTACCTATTTATGCCGAAGCAGGTATTTCTGATTATTGGATATTTAATTTAGTAGATAATTATCTAGAGTGCTATGGCGAACCTTATCAAGGTTTACAAGGTAAATTTGGTTATCGTCGCAAGTTGATTTATCTGCCAAATGAATTAGTTAATCTGCCCTGTCTACCTGATTTAGTTGTGGATTTATCTAAGGTATTTCCAGGTTAAAATATAAAACGCGATCGCTCAACTTTATTATCGTGAGTAGACGCGCTATATTACCCTATATGATGGTGTTTAAAAAAAATAAATGCCCTGACTAAAAAGTAAAGGCATTTAACTTTATTTATTATGTAATGGCTAAATCTACACAGTTTGGGATACTTTTCACTTAAGCTTTATCCAAAATGGCATTACTCACTGAAGATAAATCAAGCCTTATTGCAAATAGTCCCCACCCAATGGCTACGCTAATTTCTTGCGCCGTTTGCTGCCAACTAGTGCCAGACCGACAATTCCTAAACCAGCAAGACTAGCAGGCTCAGGAGTGGGTTGGACAATACCAGATTTCTTAAATTCAAATGCAATGGTTTGTGTACCATTGAATTTGTTGGCATCATAACCAGTAGTTAGCAACTGCTGCGTTATATCACCCTGCGCTAAGAACGAGATTCCATTTAGGTAATTTCCAGAGTCGATGACATTGAGATTAAATGTTTTGTCCTTGCCATTATTGGTAAAGTAACTACTAGTCAAATCACCATAACCAACAACACCACCACCTTGTTGTACCTGAGTTTCGTAAGAAATCCATCCATCTCCTGCCAAACCACCATATCCAACACTGTAGCCCTCTTTGCTATCAGCAACTGTCTTTGCTTGAACACCACTATAAACACCTAGTTGTTGTACCCCTGAAGCATTAACTGAGGAGAAATGAATACCAAACAAATCCCCACTGCTCATAGCATTTTCAAAGGTCTTACCAGCCATATTGAAGAACAAATCACCATATCCAATCTGACCGCCCGCAGCACCCTGTTCAGCCTCTCCTGTTAACTTCATATTGCCATTGATTGCCACAATAACGCTGGTAGCAGTTTCTTTGATAGCCATACCAGAGATATCGTAGGGATTTACTTTCCCTGGCGCAGCACCAACCCAGTAATTTCCGTTCATCCCATCTGTGTTTGAATCAAATGCATACTGCCAGCCATTAGCATCGGTGGAGTTTTGACCCATGAGAAGACCAGCTGTGTCATTCATACACTCCAAAGATATGCTAAATGCTGTTCCCTTTAAGTCGGAGGCATACGCTCCTTGACCAGCCACAAAGAAAATTCCAAAAGTAGCAATACCAACCTTCAGTAAATTGAATAGTTTTTGAGTTTTCATTATTTATAACTTGATTTAGAGAATCACAACTTCCTGGACTTATTTATTTGTAATTTGAATTACAAAAACATAAAAGCGTGATTCTTCTGAAAATATAATTTGGATAACTTAACGATAGTTTTATAAAACTCAAATAACAAATGACATATTTAGATAAGATTGCTTTTATCTAACCGATTGTTTGAAAGCAGAAATTGAAGCAAAGCCAGGCAGGTCTAGTAGCCTACAGTTTTTTACATGCATTGTACTTAGACAGTTTTGAAAAACTTTTGGGTTTGTGTAAGCTTAATAAACCATACTCCGTCAGTATCTACGTACAGAGCATTTAAATGTGCGATCGCTAAAAGTTTTTTGTCTGCTCTGATTTGGATGAACACTTGGGCATTTACATTGCACTCTTGCTAGTCAAGAAAGTTAAAAGCCAGAGATCAAAATCAATAAGCCTCCTGATGGCTGACACCTTTATTTTGGTTCCTAGCTAAAGATGCCACCCTCTGAATCAAATCAATCCTTCCAATGCGTGTTGCAAATCATTAGTAACATCAGCAACAGCTTGTCTAGCAGACAACCGATTTTCCTGATATGTCGGGTAACGCTCAGAAATAGATATGGGTTCACCCACATTAATTTTGACTTTTTGCTTACCCAATTGTGGACGTTGTATACCTTTAGCGCCTTTGATTTTAGTAATCATTTGCCATAAAATTAAAGTCGTTTCAGCAAACCTTTCTACGGTCGGTTTCTCACGAATATAATTACCAGAAACTGCGACAAAACTTTCTACTAAACGCATGTGCCACATCCGCGCATTCGCTTCTTCTGCAACGCGACCGCCTAAAGCTCTTTCGACAGCAGATACTCCTTTTGCATCCTTAAAATCTTCTCTAAATATATAATTCCACCCTGCTTGTTCTACTCGCCGACATCGATCACTTAATGTACCTTTTGACTGCAAATCAAAATACTGTTCTGATATTAGTAACGCTGCATTCAACAAAGCTTGCAAACGAACTGCTAGCGCTTCATTTCTATCTTCAATTTCTCCTACTACTGTTTTGATATCTGGCAGCTTGAGATGATAAAATCGCGTGTAAAATTTTTCCATCAGCGAAAGTAAATGTTCTGCTAAAGTCAACAACCGAGGATAAAGCGATTCTATAGAAGCATTTTCTGCCGAATTTACAGGTAAACCACTAGCTGCTTCCAATTCAGTTAAAAGATTGGCGATCGCATCCCAAGGAGCATCAACGTAACTATATTTAATCCCAACTGGTACAATTAGAACCTGTTCGGGGCGTTCAGCTTTGTGTAAATCTTCAGCACACCAAAAGCCTAATTGGGCGATACCAGGTTCCAGGGGGCTGATATTCTCCGATAAACCATTGGTTGCACCCTCTGGCGCAGCCGCCATCGGGAATTTCCCATTGGCGAACAAGTCACGCGCCGAACGTAATCCCGTCCAGTCAGCCTTACCTCGCTGAATCGGAGTCCCACCTAAACGAGAAGCAATCCAACCAACGTAGGAACCTGCCCAGAGAGGAATGCCGCGATCGTAGATAAAATGAGCGTGAATTGGAAGTTGTAGTGTTGTGTCCTGCGATCGCGCTATCTTTGGTACAAGTTGAGACAACAAGTAGGCCAAACAAAACGGATCGTCTGTTTTCGGATGGCGAAATGCCAGCATAAAACGGATCTTACCCTCCTGAAACTGGCGATAGAGATCCACTAGAACCTCTACGTTGTCTGCTTCAATTTGGGTAATAGATGTTTGCCAGTTTATCCAACTGGGTAGCAACAGATGGACAACTCGTAGAAATAAGGGGTTAAACGCCGGAGGAATAAATTCTAAGGGTGGCTGTGCTTGATAAATTACATCTGCCAAGGTATTTTTCTCCTGAAGTTACGATAAAAAAGGGCGGAAGGCTATAAGTAAAAATGAAAAATAAATAACGCTGTGTACTTTGTACTTCATCCTTAATACTTCATACTTTAGTTGACATAGAAATTAGTGATTCTGGAAAGGGAATAAACGATGCGACTTTCACAAATGTTATTCGTTACACTGCGGGATGATCCAGCTGATGCTGAGATTCCCAGCCATAAATTATTACTCCGTGCAGGTTACATTCGTCGCATCGGTAGTGGTATCTATGCTTATCTGCCGCTAATGTGGCGGGTACTGCAAAAAGTTTCCCAGATTGTGCGGGAAGAAATGAACGCTACAGGCGCACAAGAATGTCTGTTACCACAATTACAACCTGCGGAATTATGGAAGGAATCGGGACGCTGGGACACTTACACCAAAGCTGAGGGAATTATGTTTTCCCTAATTGACCGCCGCGAGCAACAATTAGGATTAGGCCCAACTCATGAGGAAGTAATTACAGCGATCGCTCGTGATATGATTCGCTCGTATCGTCAACTACCTCTACATCTCTACCAAATTCAAACCAAGTTCCGCGATGAAATTCGTCCCCGCTTTGGTTTGATGCGTGGACGAGAATTTATCATGAAAGACGGCTACTCGTTCCATGCCGATGAAGCCAGCCTCAAAGAAACTTACCAGGATATGTATAAAGCCTACAGCAATATGCTACGGCGTTCTGGTTTAGCTTTTCGGGCAGTAGAAGCTGATTCTGGTGCAATTGGTGGTTCTGGTTCCACAGAATTTATGATTTTAGCGGAAGCTGGGGAAGACGAAGTTCTCTACACTGAGGATGGCAAATACGCCGCTAACGTAGAAAAGGCTGTTTCTTTACCAATTGACGCGGAAAGCTCACGGTTTACAACCTACGAAAAACGCGATACACCTGGAACAGAAACGATTGAAAAGGTCTGCCAACTCCTCAACTGTTCTCCTACTCAATTGGTGAAAAATGTCCTTTATCAGACAGTTTATGATAATGGTATAACGGTGTTGGTTTTGGTAAATATCCGAGGCGATCAGGAAGTTAATGAAGTCAAGTTGCAAAATGAACTGACTAAATTAGCTTCTGAATATGGCGCTAAAACTATTATTAGTTTGAATGTACCAAATGTAGAAGCCCAGCAAACATGGACAGCGAAATCTCTACCTTTAGGCTACATTGCGCCAGACATTGCAGATGAGTATATTGCTGCTAATAAACAGATTCATCCCAAGTTTTTGCGCTTAGTGGATCAAACAGCCGTTGATTTAAAAAACTTTGTTACAGGCGCGAATGAAGCTGGTTATCACGTAGTTGGTGCTAATTGGGGTGAGCAATTTAAGTTACCACGAGTAGTAGATATTCGTAAGGCAAGACCAGGCGATCGCGCCATCCATAACCCAGAACAAACCTTACAAAGCGCCCGTGGAATTGAAGCCGGTCATATATTCCAATTAGGCACTAAATATTCCCAAGCGATGGGAGCAACTTATACAAATGAACAGGGTGAAGAAAAGCCGCTATTTATGGGTTGTTTTGGTGTGGGTGTGTCGCGGTTAGCACAAGCTGCCGTAGAGCAATTTTACGATAAAGATGGGATTATTTGGCCAGTTGCGATCGCACCCTACCACGCGATTGTGACAATTCCCAACATTAAGGATGCTCAACAAGTCGAAATCGCCCAAAAACTTTACACAGAACTCAATCAAGCCGGAATTGAAACTTTACTAGATGACCGCGACGAACGGGCGGGAGTGAAATTTAAAGATGCTGACTTGATTGGTATCCCATATAGGATTGTAACCGGGCGGGCGATCACTAATGGCAAAGTCGAAGTTGTAGAAAGAGCCACCCGTAAATCTCAAGAAATAGTCATTAATGAAGTTACCACTACACTCCAACAATGGATTACCGCCGCAATTAATGTAAATAATTAAACACTAAAACTTCCGCAGAGGAATAAATACTTTACTTTGTGTTCCTCTGCGTTTTCCAGCCTGCGGCAAGCTGCAAAAGCATCTACGACTGAATTGTAAATTTAATCATCTCCAAAAAGAATGAAATTTACATAATTTGGTAGGTGACGGATTAGAAATATAAATTCTAAAATTGAAAAAGAGACTTGCGAAATTAAAAATAATCGCCTTTTGAGGCATAAAGTCTCCTCCAGGTTTCGGGAAACTCTCTACTTGTAAGTATCGTCTTTAACCAGGCTGCTCCTCACATAACTACCATATCAGCCCTCAGTCAGGAAGGTTTTGAACATGAAAGACCAACAAGGATCTAATCGCATTTCTTCAGGCGCAATTGCAGCCGTTTCAGCAGTGGTTGTAGCGGTGGGTGGCGGTGTGGCTTGGTTTACTACACACTCCAGCAATCCTCCCACACCATCAAACCCCTCTGGGCCTATCGCTCAACCAGCACAGCCATCAACTAGGCAGCCAGCTAATGAGCAAAGCCCTAATGTTTATTGGCTCAGACCAAAAGATAAAAGTGTTGCTTTGGTTCCCCAACCGGTTAAAGTCGCTTCTATACGAGCCAGCCAGCCTTTAGAAGCAGCTTTCCAAAGTTTGTTGGCAGGGCCGACAGAAGGAACAGATTCCACAACTATCCCCAAAGGAACTAAGCTGTTGGGACTGAAATCAGAAAATGACGAAGTTCACGTTAATTTATCTGAAGATTTTACCAGTGGTGGTGGTAGCACATCAATGATGGGTCGCGTCGGACAAGTTGTTTATACCGCGACAAGTTTAAATCCTAAAGCCAAGGTTTACATTGACGTGAACGGCAAACCATTGGATGTTTTAGGTGGTGAAGGCGTAGAGTTACAACAACCACTAACTCGTGAAAGCTTTGAGAAAAATTATCAGCTTTAGTTATTGGTCATTAGCAAAGGACAAAGGACAAAAGACCTAACGTTTGCTATTTAACACACGAAAATTACGGGCTTGCTCCTCTAACCTTGTGGCCAGGCGATCGCAAACCCGATTACACAAATCAAAAATCATTTCATCTTCCACCCGGTAATAGGCGCAAGTTCCTTCACTGCGGCGGCTAAGGATACCTGCTTGCCACATTACCTTCAGGTGTTTTGACACATTTGCCTGAGAAGTCTGTGTTGCCTCTACCAACTCTTGCACGCATTTTTCTTCATCCCGTAATAAGTGGAGCAGCCGCAAGCGCATCGGCTCACTTAACAGGCTGAAGTATTCAGCTACTTGTTGCACCACTTCTGGCGGTAAAGGCAACGTTTGTTTCATCAGGATTAACCCGCAAGGACTGAAGTTTTAACGATGACTCATTTTAGATGACTCATTTGATATATAGATTAATACTTAATCGGGGTTAATTCGCATCAAAGGTTGACCATATTCTACAGCGTCACCATTTTGGAGAAGAATTTCCATCACCTGTCCAGAGACTTCGGCTTCGATTTCATTCATCAGCTTCATGGCCTCAATGATACAGACGGTTTGACCCTTGCGGATGCGATCGCCAACTTCCACAAATGCCGCTTCCCCAGGCGCAGGAGCACGATAAAACGTTCCCACCATTGGGGAAGGCACTTCCACTAATCTCTGATCGATGATTGAGGGAGCATTTACTGACAACTGCAATTGTGTGCTAGTACCAGTATTCTCAAACACGCGAGATGTGGACACCTCCGTTACCTGACTCG